>NZ_OZ248350.1:0-1409984 GCF_965234675.1 Planktophila warneckei (SeqCode)
GTGAGCGTTAAGGAAGTCGAGCTAACCACCCTTTGGGGACGGGTTATTGAGGAAGTGGCGATTAACGCCCCTCAACATCGCGCCTTTTTGCAGCTAACAAAACCACTTGGCCTTCTTCACAATGATGATCAAACAACTTTATTGGTTGCTTGCCCAAATCTTTTTGCAAAGGATGTTTTAGAGAGTCGTTTGCGCACAGTTGTTAGTGATGTTTTAACTCGCGAACTTGGAACGTCAACAAATATCGCGGTCACTGTCGATGAAGCTCTTGAAGTTGTTTCAACACCAACCCCTGAAATTGAGGTTGAGTTTGTTGCGCCAAAATCTGGAACAGGTCGCGATGATGCGCCGGTTTCAAAATCTGCAGATACATCAACATTGAACCCTCGCTACATCTTTGAAACATTTGTTATCGGTGCTTCCAACCGTTTCGCGCACGCAGCAGCGGTTGCAGTTGCTGAAGCACCAGCAAAGGCTTACAACCCATTATTTATTTATGGTGAATCTGGTTTAGGAAAGACTCACTTGTTGCACGCAATTGGTGCATACGCGCAGGAGTTGTACGGAAATGTGCGTGTTAAGTATGTTTCCTCAGAAGAATTCACCAATGACTTTATTAACTCTATTCGTGACGATAAAGCATCTGCTTTCCAACGCCGTTACCGCGACTTAGATATTTTGCTTGTTGATGATATTCAATTCTTAGAGAACAAAGAACGTACCCAGGAAGAGTTTTTCCATACATTTAATACTTTGTACAACGCGAACAAGCAGATTGTTATCTCGAGCGACCGCCCACCAAAGCAGTTAACAACTTTGGAAGATCGCCTTCGTTCACGTTTTGAGTGGGGTTTGATTACAGATATTCAGCCACCTGAATTAGAAACACGTATTGCGATTCTTCGTAAAAAAGCTGCGCAAGATAAGTTGAATGCTCCAGATGATGTACTTGAGTACATTGCCAGCAAGATCTCAACAAATATCCGCGAACTAGAGGGTGCGTTAATTCGTGTTACAGCGTTCGCATCTCTTAACCGTCAAAGCGTTGATCTTTCATTAGCTGAAATTGTTTTGAAGGATTTAATTCCTAATGAGTCCAACCCAGAAATCACCGGCGCGACGATCATGGCCCAGACCGCGGCTTACTTCTCTTTAACTATTGATGATTTATGTGGAACATCCCGTTCGCGTGTATTAGTAAATGCGCGTCAGATTGCGATGTATCTATGCCGAGAGCTCACCGAGCTTTCATTGCCGAAGATCGGCCAGACATTTGGTGGGCGTGACCACACAACGGTTATGCACGCCGATAGAAAGATCCGTCAACTGATGGCTGAGCGTCGTTCGATCTATAACCAGGTCAATGAGCTCACCACCAGAATTAAGCAACAAGCTCGATAGTTGCAGCGATTCGCGACATTTGTCCGAATTGCCACTCTTTACCCCCAACTGGGGACAAGTTGTGGATAACTGTGGATTACGAGTGCACAACCGTGGATAACCGCGGTGGGTAGAGGATGAGGAAAGGGTGGGTAGTAATGAACAACAGCTACATCCACACCTTTCCGCTTCCTATCCACACCTTATACAAGGGAAATCCCCGCACCGAGCAGGGCTTTTATCACTTACCCACAGATAATCGCTCTAGTTACTACGACTACCTTTATATACATACATCCAGTTACGTGAATAACCTTTCCACATCATCAAAGAGTCGAGGATAGAAATGAAATTTACAGTCGAGCAATCAGCGTTAACCGATGGGGTTAACTGGGTTTCACGCTCTCTCTCAACTCGTCCAATCAAAACCGAGCTGCTCGGAATTGTTATCGATGCGACCGGTAATGAAGTCTTCTTATCTGCATCTGATTTAGAGACAGCAAGCAAGGCGCACTTTGCAGCAGAGGTTAAAGAACCAGGAAAGGTTTTAGTTCCCGGAAAGTTATTAGCTGAAATTTCACGATCATTACCAAACAAGCCAATTACCTTTGCTTTAGATGGTTCTCGTGTATTAGTAACTAGCGGTAGTGCAAAGTTCACGCTTCCAACATTGTCAGTTGATGAATATCCAAACCTTCCAGAACTTCCTGATTCAACAGGAACAGTTCCTTCAGATACTTTCGCAACAGCAGTTGCACAAGTTGCTATCGCTGCAGGCCGCGACGATTCACTACCAACACTTACTGGTGTACATGTTGAGATTAATGAAGACACAGTTACCTTTGCAGCAACTGATCGTTACCGTTTAGCTGTCCGTGAAATTCAATGGGCGCCAACAGCACCAAACACAACAACAACAGCACTTTTACGCGCTCGCACAATTGCAGATGCCGCTAAATCATTAACTGGATCTAAAGATGTATCACTGTCATTTGCACCAAACACAAGCAATGATCGTTTAACTGGTTTTGCAGGTGATGGAAAAACAATGACATCACGTATGTTGGATGGAACCTTCCCTCCATACCGCCACCTACTTCCACAAGAGGTAACAACAACTGCACTCATTGAGGTCGCAACACTTCTAGATTCAGTTCGCCGTGTTGCACTTGTTACAGATAAGACAGTTCCACTTCGTCTTGATTTTGCAAACAACACACTGTCTCTAGAAGCAGGTGCGGGCGAAGAGGCTCAAGCAACTGAAGCGATTGAAATCTTATTAACAGGAGAACCAATCTCAATCGCTTTCAACCCAACATTCCTAGCTGATGGTTTAAATGCGGTTGGAACAAAGTTTGTTCAGATCTCATTTACTGGATCTAACAAGCCTGCGATCTTGATGGGTAAGAGCGACAAAGATGGCGCGGTTGTAGAAAACTACCGCTACCTATTAATGCCAATGCGTTACGCCTCCTAAACACTGGAACACCATGCGTATTAATAAGTTGGCTCTCACCAACTTCCGTTCCTACAACTCACTTGAGTTAGAGCTCCAACCCGGAGTAATAACCTTTATTGGTGATAACGGTTCGGGTAAAACCAATATCGCTGAATCTTTAATCTATTTAGCTTTTCTTTCATCTCATCGTGTTTCAAACAATATTCCGTTAATTTCACTTGGTAACCAACAAGCAATTATTCGCGCCGAGGTTCAACGAGAAGATCGCTCACTACAGATAGATTTAGAGATCAATGCAAGTAAAGCTAACCGCGCGCGCATTAACGGAAACCCAACACGAAGCCAACGCGAAATTCTTGGCGCGATTCAAATCGTGTACTTCTCACCTGAAGATTTAGATCTAGTTCGTGGAGAACCAGGAACCCGCCGCGACTTCTTAGATCGCCTATTAATCACCAGAACCCCACGTTTAGCAGGGGTTATTGCAGATTATGAACGTGTGGTTAAACAACGTAACGCGCTTTTAAAAACTAGAACATCAGCCGCGGCGCTTGCGCCATGGAATGAACAACTTATAAAACTAGGTGCTGAATTAACCGCTGAAAGAATTGCACTTATTGATGCACTTAATCCTCATGTAGCTAAAAACTATGCAAATTTAAATGAGGTCAAACCCGCTTCTATTTCTTATAAGTGCAGCACCGAAGGTGTAAGCAACAATATTGAAAACAACATCACAGCATTATCTGCACGTTTAGATGAAGTTGCTTATCAAGAGATCGAACGAGGGGTTTCTTTAATCGGCCCACACCGCGATGATCTTCATTTACAACTAGGAGATTTCCCAGCAAAGGGTTATGCAAGCCACGGCGAATCATGGTCGATGGCGATCTCATTACGGATTGGATCTTTTAATCTTTTAAAATCTGAAGGCGCTTCCCCAATTCTTATTTTGGATGATGTTTTTGCAGAACTTGATACCTCGCGCAGAATTCAATTAATGTCTGCCACCCAATTAGCAGAGCAAACATTTATTACAGCTGCAGTAGAAAGTGATCTGCCTGCCGAGTTATTAACACAAAAGTTTTATGTAACACCCGGTGTTGTTAAGAAAGGAAAGAGTTAATGGAAAAGCGCGACTTAGCTCTTGATCTTTTCAAATCATTTAAAACGGGTGTAACTCGTAAACCAAATAAACCTGCACCAACTCCACGTGTAGGCCAACCAGGGGACCCAGAATTAATCGGCGGAGTATTAAATGATTTAATTTCAGATCGCGATTGGGATTCAGGATTAGCTGAAGGAAATCTTTTTGTTAACTGGCAAAGAATTGTAGGCGATGAAATTTCACAACACGCACAACCAATCTCTATTTTGGATAATGTATTAACGGTTCAAAGTTCATCAACAGCATGGGCAACACAGTTGCAATTAATTTCAACTGATTTATTGGCGACGATCCAAAAAGATGCGACCGGGGTACTGATTGAGCGGCTTGTGATCATCGGTCCACAAACCCCAACCTGGAAGAAGGGGGTTCGGACCATCCGGAACGCCCGGGGCCCTCGAGATACCTACAACTAGACCTAGCCCACTAGGAACCCTCAAACCCACGCTCAAAGTTCGGCTATACCCGTCCACAAGGCTTTTTTCGGCTATTTATTCCCGTCAATTATGACTAGGATAATCCCATTCCGAGAGGCAAAACCTCTCTATACGCCTTCACAGGCGATTTCAGGGATCTAGACGGAAGGGATGGCGATGGCCGAAAGCTCATATAACGCCTCCAACATCACCGTCCTAGAAGGTCTAGAGGCGGTCCGCAAGCGCCCAGGAATGTACATCGGCTCCACCGGCGAACGCGGCCTCCACCACCTGGTCTACGAAGTAGTTGATAACTCAGTTGATGAAGCACTTGCCGGTTACTGCACCGAAATCAATGTAACCCTGATGGCTAATGGCGGCGTTGAAGTAATTGATAACGGTCGCGGAATTCCAGTTGATATTCACCCAGTTGAAAAGAAACCAGCTCTCGAAGTTGTATTAACTGTTTTACACGCCGGCGGAAAGTTTGGCGATGGTGGTTACTCAGTTTCTGGTGGACTACACGGTGTTGGTATCTCAGTTGTAAATGCACTCAGTACAGATCTTTCAGTGATTGTTCAACGCGACGGAAATTTTTGGTACCAAGATTACAAGCTAGGTGTACCAACCGCACCAGTTCGCAAAGGTGATGCATCAACATCGTCAGGAACCACAGTTCAATTCTGGCCATCAAAGGAAATCTTTGAAACTACAGATTTCTCATTTGAAGTTCTTTCAACACGTTTCCGTGAAATGGCCTTTCTTAACAAAGGTTTGATTTTAACTTTGACCGATATGCGCGATGGCCATGTTGATGAAAAGGGCGAACAACTAACTGTTCGTTATCAATACCAAGGTGGAATCGCAGATTTCGTAAAGCACCTCAACTCAACTCGTGGTGAAACACACAAATCAATTATCTCTTTTGCATCAGAAGATAAAAAGAACAAAATTGCGCTAGAAGTATCCATGCAATGGAACGCAGGTTTTTCTGAATCTGTATACACATTTGCAAACACCATTCATACTCATGAAGGTGGAGCACACGAAGAAGGTTTCCGTACAGCGTTAACTTCTATCGTTAATAAGTTTGGCGAGGAACAAGGTTTTATTCGCAAGAAGGAAGATCGCCTAACTGGTGATGATGTTCGCGAAGGTTTAACCGCAATTGTTTCAATCAAACTTGCAGAGCCACAGTTTGAAGGACAGACAAAAACAAAACTTGGTAACTCAGAAGCAAAAACCTTTACACAGCGCATTGTTAATGAAGAGTTAACATCGTGGTTTGAGCAAAACCCTGCAGAAGGTAAGGAAATCGTGCGTAAGAGCATTGATGCTGCCGCTGCACGAGTTGCTGCACGTAAAGCTCGCGACTTAAGTCGCAACCGCAAAGGTTTACTTGAAGGACGTGGAATGCCCGGCAAGTTGGCGGATTGCCAATGGACTGATCCAACTAAGTGCGAGCTCTACATCGTCGAAGGTGACTCTGCAGGTGGTTCAACAAAGGGTGGACGCGATTCACGCAACCAAGCAGTACTTCCAATTCGCGGAAAGATTTTGAATGTTGAAAAAGCACGCATCGACCGCGTTCTTCAAAACAATGAAGTTCAAGCTTTAATCACCGCACTTGGTACAGGCGTTCACGATGATTTCGATATCGACAAGTTGCGCTACCACAAGATTATTTTGATGGCCGATGCTGATGTCGACGGACAACATATTCGTACACTTCTTTTAACTTTACTATTCCGTTTTATGCGTCCATTAATTGAGCAAGGGTATGTGTACTTTGCACAACCTCCTTTGTATAAATTGAAGTGGGCGGGTAAAGAACCTGTCGAGTACGCATTCAGTGATCGCGAACGTGATGGAATGATCGAACTAGGTGTTGCCGCCGGAAAGCGTTTACCTAAGGATGATGGAATCCAACGCTTCAAAGGTTTAGGCGAGATGCCTGCAAAGGAGCTTTGGGATACAACAATGGATCCAGAGCACCGTGTGTTAATCAAGGTAACTCTGGATGATGCTGCAGCTGCAGATGATTTGTTCTCAGTGTTAATGGGTGAAGATGTCGAAAAGCGTCGCGCATTTATTCAGCGCAACGCTAAGGATGTTAGGTTCTTGGATATCTAATGGATGAATTGAACCCAAACAACCTGGAAAACTTTGACAAGATCGAAACAGTTGATCTTCAAGTTGAGATGGCTCGTTCCTATCTTGATTACGCGATGTCAGTTATCGTCGGTCGCGCACTGCCAGATGTTCGCGATGGATTAAAGCCAGTGCACCGCCGTGTTCTATACGCAATGTATGACGCTGGTTATCGCCCAGATAAGGGTTATTACAAGTCTTCTCGCATCGTTGGTGACGTAATGGGTAATTACCACCCACACGGTGACACTGCGATTTACGACTCCGTTGTGCGTTTAGCCCAACACTGGTCACTTCGTTACTTGCTGATCGATGGAAATGGAAACTTCGGTTCTCCAGGAAATGATCCAGCCGCTGCGATGCGTTACACCGAAGCACGTTTATCTCCAATCGCAATGGAGATGATGCGCGATATCGATGAGGACACAGTTAACTTTGTTCCAAACTACGATGGCCGTTCACAAGAACCAACAGTTCTTCCAAGCCGTCTTCCAAACCTGCTTGTAAATGGTTCTGCAGGTATCGCAGTTGGTATGGCGACAAATATTCCGCCACACAATCTGCGTGAAATCGGCGAAGCTGTTATTTACTCACTAGAACATCCAGATATGAAGCAGGATGAACTACTTAATGAGCTACTAAAGATTGTTAAAGGCCCAGATTTTCCAACAAAGGGTTTGATTGTTGGTCGCACCGGAATTGAAGAGGCGTACCGCACTGGTCGTGGATCAATCACAATGCGTGCAGTTGTTCAGGTTGAAGAGATCAATAAGCGCACATGTTTAGTAATTAGCGAACTTCCATATCAAGTTAACCCTGACAACCTTGCGCTAAAAATCGCAGAGCTTGTGAAGGATGGAAAGATCAAGGGCATCGCAGATGTTCGCGACGAAGGTAACGAGCGATTAGGTCAACGCCTTGTCATCGTCTTACAGCAATCTGCAATTCCAAAGGTTGTACTTAATAACCTGTACAAGCAGACACAATTACAGGACACATTTGGTGCAAACATGTTGGCACTTGTTGATGGCGTGCCTCGCACATTGCGCCTTGATGAATTTATTCGTTACTACATCGAACATCAGATTGAAGTAATTGTTCGTCGTACCAAGTACCGCCTTGCGGAAAAGGAAAAGCGCGCACATATCTTGCAGGGCTACCTAAAAGCACTAGATGCTCTAGATGCTGTTATCGCCTTAATTCGCGCCTCAACCACACCTGAAGAGGCCCGCACAGGGTTGATGAAGCTGCTTGATGTTGATGAAATTCAAGCAAATGCAATTTTGGATATGCAGCTACGCCGTATCGCTGCATTGGAACGCCAAAAGATTAATGACGAGTACGACGGCTTAATGGCCGACATCGTTGAACTTAATAAGATTCTTGTAAGCCCTGAAAAGCAGCGCGAAATTGTTAAGACAGAGCTTGCTGAATTAGTTGCAAAGTATGGCGATGAGCGACGCACACAAATTGTTGCAAGCGAAGGTGATTTCAGTGCAGAAGATCTAATTCCAGATCAAGATGTGGTTGTAACAATTACTCGTGGTGGATACTCAAAGCGCACCATGGCAGATCTTTACCGATCACAACGTCGTGGTGGTCGCGGAGTTAAGGGTGCAGCGCTTAAGGAAGATGATGTTGTAGATCATTTCTTTGTTGCATCAACACATGATTGGTTGTTGTTCTTTACAAACCAGGGTCGTGTGTACCGTGCAAAGGTTCACGAATTACCAGACGCAGGTCGCGATGCTCGCGGACAACATGTTGCAAACTTGATGGCATTTAAGCCAGATGAGAAAATTGCAGAAGTTTTGTCATTAAAGGATTACACAATCTCTCCTTACCTAGTTCTTGCAACTCGCAACGGATTAGTTAAGAAGACTCCATTGGTTGAGTACGACTCACCTCGAACTGGTGGACTTATTGCAATTACCCTGAAGCCTGGCGATGAAGTTGTTTCTGCTTCATTGATTAACGCCGATGATGAATTACTTTTGGTTTCAACAAAGGGAATGTCGCTGCGCTTTACCGCAGATGATGAATCACTTCGTTCCATGGGTCGTTCAACAAGTGGTGTTATCGGAATGAAGTTCCGCACCGATGACAACTTATTAACTATGGCTCGCGTTAATGCCGAGCAATCAAAGGATTCATTTGTATTTACAGCTACCGATGGTGGCTACGGAAAGAAAACCCCTATCGATGAGTATCGATTGCAGGGCCGCGGCGGAATTGGAATTAAGGCCGCCAAGATCGATGAGAATTCACGTGGATCCCTTGTTAGCGCATTGGTTCTTCGTGATGAGGATGAGGTACTTGCTATTACTTCAGCTGGAACTGTCATGAGAACCCCTGCAGCCGAGGTCCGTCAGACCGGCCGCGACAGCATGGGTGTGCGCTTGGTGAACCTCGATGAAGGTGTGAGCCTGTTATCTGTCACCAAGAATGGCGAAGATGAGATTTCAGCGAAAAGTTAGTATGGTTCGCATCCTGAGTTAAAGCAGCTAACGCTCGTTTTGGGAGTTAGTGAAGTTCAAGGTAATCTTGCGCTTCTGCAATAAAGAGCAATCTTTACTGCGGGCCCATAGCTCAGCCTGGTTAGAGCGCTTCCCTGATAAGGAAGAGGTCGGTGGTTCAAGTCCACCTGGGCCCACCCGTTCTAATACGGGGACCTAGCTCAATTGGTAGAGCACCGCCTTTGCAAGGCGGGGGTTAGGGGTTCGATTCCCCTGGTCTCCACACAGTTTCACTATTTCGTAATTTATTTCTTCACATACTAGAAATGAGAAAACCATGTCATCAACAGCAACTCTTCACACATCACTCGGTGACATTGTTATTGAGCTTTTTCCTAACCATGCACCAAAAACAGTTGCAAACTTTGTTGAACTAGCAACTGGCGCAAAGGAGTGGACTGATCCACGCACTGGCGACAAGACAACTGCAAAGCTGTATGACGGCACAATTTTTCACCGCGTCATCGATGGTTTCATGATTCAAGGTGGAGACCCACTTGGTCGCGGAACTGGCGGACCGGGATACCGTTTCGCAGATGAGTTCCATGGCGAACTAACTTTTGATCGCCCATACATTCTTGCAATGGCTAACTCAGGACCAGGAACAAATGGTTCACAGTTCTTTATTACCGTTGCACCAACAACATGGTTGAACCGCAAGCACACCATCTTTGGTGAGGTTAAGGATTCTGCTAGCCAGGCTGTAGTTGACGCTATTGCAACTGCAAAGACTGGTGCACAGGACAAGCCAGCAACTGACATCACGATCAACAGCGTTACAGTTGCTTAAGCGTTCTGCCACTTACTCTTTAATCGCAGTAATCTGCGCGGCTTACCTTGTTCAAATGCTTGTTCCATCTTTAGAACAACATTTAGTACTGCCAAACTTTGAATACTTAAAAGCAACAAACGAGTGGTATCGATTATTTACAGTTGCCTTAACCCATGCAGGTTTACTGCACTTGGGTTTCAATATGTACTCATTGATGGTTTTAGGAAATCCACTTGAAGCAGCTTTTGGTAAAAACAAACTCTTCATTGTTTTCTTTGTTTCACTATTAACTGGATCGCTGGCATCTTCATACTTCGCATCGATCTACAGCTACTCAGTTGGTGCATCAGGTGCGATCTTTGGATTGTTTGGTGCGTTAGCAATTGTTGGAAAGCGCATCGGCGCAGATATCCGTTCCATCATTGTGATTATTGGAATTAACTTTTTCATCGGCTTTGCGATGGGCGGAGTTGATTGGCGAGCACACCTGGGCGGATTAATCGGCGGGGTAGTTGCAGCTCAATTAGTAATGCAGCGTCGATAAGTTATCCACAGGCTTTACCCACACTGTGGATCGAATTACAACGGTGTAATTAGAGGGTATTTAGCGCCAGCGGGTAGCGAGTGAAAAGCCCACACCGATAAAGCTAAAGCCGATAATCATGTTCCATGCGCCGATTCCTGGCACTGGGTATGCGGTCTGAGTGACGTAGAAGGCCACGATCCAGAACAAGCCGATTAAGAAGGCTGCAACCATTGTTGGAGCAAGCCACTTTGGGCTCTCCAATGGTGCGTGAGGAGTCTCGACGACAACCTCTTGATTGTGAGCGCGCTGCTCAGCGACCTTCTTGCGTAGCTTTGATTTAGGCATACGCGAAAGATACACCATGAGACAGAATGCTCCTATGGCCGCCAAGATCCTCGTCGTCGATAACTACGACTCCTTTGTCTTTAACTTGGTGCAGTACCTGCAGCAATTAGGCGCTGAATGCACCGTTGTTCGCAACGATGCTGTTGAAGCAAGTGAAGCGGGTAAGTACGGCGGAGTCCTAATTTCTCCGGGACCCGGAACCCCTGAAAAAGCTGGCGTATCAGTAGCGATGATTAAGTACTGCGCCGAGCATTCAATTCCATTATTTGGTGTGTGCCTTGGTCATCAAGCGATCGGTGTTGCATTTGGTGCAACTGTTTCTCGCGCACCTGAATTACTTCATGGAAAAACATCGCTGGTGTACCACAAGCAAGAAGGTGTGTTGTCAGATCTTCCATCACCATTTACTGCAACTCGTTACCACTCATTGTGTGTAGAAAAAGATTCTGTACCAGCCAGCTTACAAATAACAGGATCTACTGATTCAGGGTTAGTAATGTCGATGCAACATGCAACACTTCCAATTCAGGGTGTGCAGTTCCACCCCGAATCTGTTTTAACAGAGCATGGACATCAAATGCTTGCTAACTGGTTAGTGATGTGTGGAGATAAAGGCGCTCGCGAACGCGCAGTTGGATTATCTCCAGTTGTTGGAACCGCGCAGTAATTACGGCGTTTTATTAATTGTAATTGTTACCGATTTACCAATTGTTTGAGTTGTTCCCGCATCTGGTGCTTGGCGGATTACAACACCTATTGGTTGATTTGAGTCATACCCTTCAACCTCTTTAACAAAGAAGCCAGCTTGAACCAAAATTGTTTTTGCTTGCAGCGCATCAGTACCAATCAATGATGGAACTGTAATTTCACCACTTGCAATTTGTAATACAACACCGGTACCCGCAGTAATAATTGATCCAGGTTCTGGAGTTACCTTTAAGACAGTTCCTTGCGCCGCATCTGATGGAACAGCTTCAGTTGCATTTACCAATAAACCAACGGCAGCAAGTGCGGTGCGTGCATCAATCAATGACATTCCCACTAAATCAGCTGGAACAACTGAATCACCAGGACCATCAGAGATAGTTAAAACAACACCAGAACCTTTTTGAACGCGAACTGTGGCTAAAGGAATTTGTGAAGCAACACGATCCTTTGGAATTCGACCATCATGTGCGCGGGTAATTGTTACAACGTAATCACCTAGCAGCGCTTCAGCCTCTGCCTGAGTTAAACCAACAACATTGGGTAATTGAGGCAACGAATCACCAGTTGGCCCTGAATTAGTAAGGAATAAGCCACCTACAAGCAGGCCAATCGCTGCAACGCTACCGATTGCCCCAATCAAAATATTGCGGCGAGAGATTGGAGCTTTTGCAATCTTTGTAGTTACAACTTCACCACTTTGAATCTTAAATAAATCATCCAACATTAAACCTGCAGATTGATAACGATCATCAGGGTTCTTCGCTAATGCAACGGTTAATAAGGTATCGATACCTGCAGGAAGATCGGCAACGATTGAACTTGGCGGAACTAAAACACCAGATACATGTTGGTATGCGATCGAAACAGGAGTTTCACCGCTAAATGGTGGCTTGCCAGTCAGAACTTCATACAACAAACAGCCAGTTGAATAAATATCACTTCGCAGATCTGCGACTTCACCAAGTGCTTGCTCAGGTGAAAGGTATTGAGCGGTTCCAACTACATTCCAGGTACTAGTTAATGTTGCACCTAAATCAGCAAGGGCACGTGCAATTCCAAAGTCCATCACTTTTACATCGCCATGATCTGTAATCATGATGTTTGCCGGTTTAATATCGCGGTGCACAATTCCTGCTTGATGTGAGTACTCAAGTGCAGCCAAAATACCTTCGCCGATTTCAAGTGCACGCTTTAATGGAACGCGTTCACCTTTGTGAATCAATTCGCGAAGCGTGTGACCAGAAATTAACTCCATAACAATGTACGGCGCTGGTTCTTCACCGCTGTCATACACAGCAACAATTCCGGGATGGTTAAGCGCAGCTGCCGCTAACGCCTCTTTTCTAAAGCGTGCAACAAATGATGGATCACGCGCTAAATCACTACGTAAAACCTTGACCGCAACCTGACGAGCAAGACGGGTGTCTTCGGCGACATACACATCGGCCATTCCGCCGGTACCGATCATTTCTCCCAGTTTGTAACGACCACCGAGCAACTGATTAATCATGCGCTGCTCCTAATAATTGAGTGGTTGTTAATTCTGTGGGCGAAATATCTGCAATAAGTACTGTGACGTTATCAGGTGCGCCATTTACATAGGTGGCATCAATTAAGAACTTAACAGCCTCATCCTTGTCAGATTTTTTCAGCCCCATCTTGATCTCTTTTTCTGTTAAAACACCCGATAAACCATCGGAACAGAGTAAGAATCGATCACCTTTTTTAACCTCGTACACCTGCAGAACAGGCGTGACATCACCATCTCCACGCAACGCCTGGGTCAACATTGATCGCTGTGGGTGTTCAGCGGCTTCTGCTTCAGAGATCGCGCCTTGATCAAGTAGCTCTTGAATAACTGTGTGATCGTTGCTTAGTTGTTCCAGCGAACTTCCGCGCAAGCGATAGCAGCGCGAATCTCCAACATGGAGCAATGCAATCTGTTTATCGCGGATTAACAAAGCGGTAAGGGTTGTGCCCATTCCGCGCTTTTCAATCTCTTCTTCGGCGACCGCTGCAATATCTGCATCAATACTGTGCAATGAATGCATTAAGAGATCACTTACTGAATCTTCATCAATATCAGTTGCGGTAAGAGTTGGCGCAAGACGTTGCAGAACTTCAACCGCAATGCGAGATGCAACTTCACCGGCTGCATGACCGCCCATGCCATCGGCAACTGCGATTAGCTGCGGTGAAACAAAAGCGGAGTCCTCATTTCCTTGACGTACCAAGCCAATGGCAGAGCGCGCAGAGGTTTCAAAGAAGTTAGCGCTCATGTTGTAAGCCTAACGGTGTAACCTTCAAAGATGAAGATCTACGCGCACCGCGGATCCTCTGTCGCGCATCCCGAGTTAACAATGGCTGCCTACAAGGCCGCGATCGATGATGGTGCTGATGGTTTTGAATGTGATGTCCGATTAACGAAGGACAATCAATTGGTTTTATGGCATGACGCGGATATGAAACGTGTTGCAGGAAATGATGCCCAAATCGCCGACTCAACATTTAATGAGATTAAATCCCATTATCCGCAAGCAATCACTTTAGAAGAACTTCTTGTTCTAGCTCGCGATCACAAAAAAGAGTTAGCGATTGAAACAAAGCATCCAGTTCCAACTGGAAGTGCAGTTGAAAAGAAGGTCATGCAACTACTTGCTCAGGAAAAAGCGGTTGCAGATATTCACATCATGTCTTTTTCATGGCTTGCTCTAGAGAATGTACGAAAGATTGATCCAACACAAAGCACAGTTGCATTACTTGAAGATCGATTAAGTGGATTAATGCGCAGATTTACATCGGCTAAGACAATTGCACCCAGCATTCATAATTTGCGTGAAAACCCAGGATTAGGACGCGATAAGCGCAATTTGTTTGTATGGACCGTTGATGATGCCGACGATATGCGCTTTTGCGCGGGCAATGGTGTGGATGTGCTGATAACAAATACCCCGTCATATGCAAGGACTGTGCTCGGGTATCATTAGCAAGTGAGTACATACGCCTATCTCGGTCCCAAGGGAACATTTACAGAGGCGGCTCTTAAAAAGATCACTTCCTCTAATGATCGCCTTATGCCTTATGCCAACGTAACTGCAGCGTTAGATGCTGTTCGTTTAGGCAAAGCCCACTTCGCACTTGTTCCAATTGAAAACTCTATTGAAGGTGTTGTTGCACGCACACTTGATGAGCTTGCAACCGGCGAACCTCTAGCGATCGTTGGCGAAGTTACTTTGCCTGTGTCATTTGCATTAATGATTAAGGGTGATGAAAAAGAAATTTTGCGCATCGCAACTCATCCTCATGCTGAAGCGCAGTGCCGCAATTATGTTGCCGCTAACTATCCAGATGCCGAATTAATTTCGACAGCATCAACAGCTGCCGCAGCTGAAGCGATTTCGCGTGGCGAGTTTGATGCAGCGATTGCAGCACCAGTTGCTGCTGCGCACTACGGATTGCGTGTTATCGCAGACAACATTGGCGACAACGTTGGTGCCGTAACTCGATTCATTTTGGTATCTAAGCCAGGTTCAATCCCAAAGAACACTGGTTGGGATCGCACATCGCTTGCTGTCTTTATCGGCATCGATCACGCTGGAGCTTTGCTGGACATCCTTACGGAGTTTGCTAAGCGCGATGTAAACCTAACTTTTATTCAATCGCGTCCAACAGGCTCAGCCCTTGGCCATTACCATTTCATTATTGACGCTGAGGGTCACATTGCAGATGCACCTGTGAAGGAGGCAGTAGAAAGCCTTCGAGCAATCTGCGAAGACATCCGATTCCTTGGCTCATACCCACGAGAAAAGGCAAGCAAATGATCGACATTAAGTACCTACGCGAAAACCCTGATGCAGTGCGTGCATCTCAGACTGGCCGCGGAGAAGATGCATCGATCGTCGACAAAGTTTTAGCAATCGATGAAATTCGCCGTGCAGCGCTAGAAAAGTTTGAAACTCTGCGCGCAGAACAGAATGTTTTATCTAAATCTGTTGGCGCTGCAAAAGGTGATGAAAAAGCTGCATTACTTGAGAATGCTAAGGAGCTTGCAACAAAGGTAAAAGAGGCTGATTCAAAGCGTGCTGAAGTAGAAGAGGAAGCTAAGCAATTAATCATGCAGCTTTCAAATGTATTAGATCCAGATGCACCATTAGGCGGAGAAGCAGATTTCGTTGTTATCGAACATGTTGGAACACCACGCACCTTTGATTTTGAACCAAAGGATCACGTTGAACTAGGTAAGTTACTTGGTGCAATTGATACTGAACGTGGCGCAAAGGTTGCTGGTTCACGTTCTTACTATTTAACCGGTGTTGGAGCGATGCTTGAGTTCGCACTTGTTAACTATGCAATTGCAACTGCAAACAAAGCTGGTTTTACTCCTGTAATTCCACCAGTGCTGGTAAATCCAGCAGCGATGGAAGGCACGGGTTTCTTGGGCCAAGCTGCAGAGAATGTTTACCATCTTGAAAAGGATGATGTGTATCTAGTTGGAACTTCAGAAGTTCCACTTGCTGCGATGCACATGGATGAGGTTTTACCTGCCGACAAACTTCCAATGCGTTACGCCGGTTACTCATCATGTTTCCGTCGCGAAGCTGGAACATACGGCAAGGACACTCGCGGAATTATTCGTGTTCACCAGTTCGACAAGGTTGAGATGTTTTCTTTCTGCCATCCAGATCAGGCTAAGGAAGAACATAAGCGTTTGTTGCAATGGGAGAAGGATTTCCTCAACGCAATGGAGATCCCTTATCGCGTTATTGATGTTGCATCAGGTGATCTTGGATCAAGTGCAAACCGTAAGTTTGATATTGAAGCGTGGATTCCTACGCAAAATGCATATCGCGAGGTTACAAGTACCTCTAACTGCACGGAGTTCCAGGCACGCCGTTTAAATATTCGCTTCAAGGATGCAGATGGCACAAAGGCTGTTGCAACACTTAATGGCACATTAGTAGCTATTCCGCGCATGATTGTTGCGATTCTTGAGAACCATCAAAATGCCGATGGAACAATTAATGTTCCTGCTGCGTTGCAACCCTTCTTAGGCATGACACGATTTGAGTTGGTGTGAGTACTCGCCCCAAATTAATTGCTACAGATCTTGATGGCACAATCGTTTCGCACAAAGGTGTAATTACTCAACGAACAATCGATGCATTTACAAAGGCAAAAGATTTAGGTGTGCATGTTTTCTTTGTAACAGGTCGCCCTCCTCGTTGGATGGGTGAGATTCGTGAAGCATTTGGTTTTGGAGCAGCTATCTGTTGTAACGGTGCGATGTTGTACGACTTAATGAATGATGCCGTTCTTGAAGAGTGGATGATCTCTGTCGATGAGCAATATGAAGTTGTTCGCCGTATGCGAATTGCGATGCCTGAAATGTCATTTGCAGTTGAATCAAATGATCATTACCACCGTGAAATAGCTTATGTTCCAAAGTGGGATGTTGGCTTAGACAATGTTGGCGTTGAAAAGATTGAAGATGCAATCAACCGACCAGCGTTAAAGATTTTGGGTCGCTGCAGCAACCACGAGTTCACATCAGATGAAATGGTTGAGGTCGCACATCGCGAACTGAAAGATCTTGTAACTGTCACTCACTCAACTTCAAATGACTCACTAATTGAAATTTCAGCACTTAATATTTCAAAGGGAACGACACTTGCGATGATGGCTAAGCGATTGGGATTGACAGCCGATGATTGTGTTTCATTTGGCGATAACCCCAATGACTTTTCAATGCTGAAATGGGCATCACGTTCATATGCAATGTCAGATGGTCACCCAGAAGCGCCAACATTTGCTACAGGTGTGGCTGAACCATGTGAAGCTGATGGAGTCGCAAAGATCATCGAACAACTCTTGGATCTTCCCGCTTAATCCCTGCTCGATTTTTCGCTTGAGCCAAATTCGGGTAATCTCTCCCACGGAGGGCTCGCATAGCGGCCGAGTGCACCGGTCTTGAAAACCGGCAAACGAAAGTTTCGTGGGTTCAAATCCCACGCCCTCCGCCAGTTTTATGAAGTTGTGGCTGAGTTCATACCGCGTAAGCGCGGCTTGATCTAGCCACATTTTCATGTCCGGAGGACACTTACCCCTAGTTGTTTATGACCTAGGGGAGTTGTCAATGTCAGGTGTTTTTTCACCAACGCGCGCCAAGATTAAAGAGCGCACACTTCGTACAGATAAGTGGTGGTTGCAACCACTGATGACTTTTGGGGTTTTATTCTCCTTCATCATTTATGCAACCTTCCGCGCATTTGAAGGTGCCAATTACTTTACAGAGCCGTTGATCTCACCTTTCTATTCACCATGTTTATCGCAAAGCTGTGTACCTGGTTCAACAATTGCAGGCTTCACACCTGTTAGTTCAGAGATCTTTAACTTCGCATTATCACCAGCTTTAATTATTTTGATCTTCCCACTTGGTTTCCGTATGACGTGCTACTACTACCGCAAGGCTTACTACCGTTCATTCTGGTTCTCACCACCAGCATGTGGAGTTGCAGAGCCACATGAGAAGTACACAGGCGAAACACGTCTTCCATTAATCGGACAGAACATTCACCGTTACTTCTTCTACGCAGGTTTAGTGTTCAACGTTTTCTTAACGTATGACGCAATTATTTCTTTCAAGAACACTGAAGGTCAGTGGGGACACATGAGTGTCGGTTCACTAGTTCTACTTCTTAGCTCTTCATTGTTGTGGTTCTACTCATTGTCTTGTCACACATGCCGACACACAGTTGGTGGACGCTTGAAGCACTTCTCAAAGCACCCAGTTCGTTACAAGTTATGGACAACAGTTTCAGTACTAAATACAAAGCATCAGCAATTTGCGTGGTACTCACTTGCAGCTGTTGCATTCGCCGATATCTATGTTCGCCAAGTTGCAACTGGCGCATGGACTAACTTCTACTTCTTCTAAAAGGAAAATCGACTATGACACTAGAACGCCATAAATACGATGTCCTGGTAATTGGTGCCGGTGGCGCTGGATTACGTGCAGCTGTAGAAGCCCGCGAATCAGGATTACGTGTAGCAATTATTTGTAAGTCCCTATTTGGTAAGGCCCACACTGTTATGGCTGAAGGTGGCGCTGCAGCATCGATGGGTAACGTCAACGACAATGACAACTGGATGGTTCACTTCCGCGACACAATGCGCGGTGGAAAGTTCCTTAACCACTTCCGCATGGCGGAGCTTCACGCAAAGGAAGCACCAGATCGCATCTGGGAGCTAGAAGTATGGGGCGCTCTATTTGATCGCACTAAAGAAGGAAAGATTTCACAACGTAACTTCGGTGGACACGAGTATCCACGTCTTGCACACGTTGGTGATCGCACAGGTCTAGAACTTATCCGCACAATGCAGCAGAAGATTGTTCAGTTGCAGCAGAAGGATGGCCGCGAAACCGGCGACATGGAAAGCGGAATCAAGGTTTTCGCGGAGTTAACTATCACCGACATTCTGAAAGAGAATGGAAAGATTTCTGGTGCATATGGTTACTGGCGCGAAACTGGCGAAGAGGTTTTGTTTGAAGCACCTGCAGTTGTAATTGCAACTGGTGGAGTTGGAAAAACTTTCAAGATTACTTCTAACTCATGGGAAGGTACTGGCGACGGACATGCACTTGCATTGAAGGCTGGTGCAAACCTTGTTGACATGGAGTTCTTGCAGTTCCACCCAACAGGAATGGTGTGGCCACCATCTGTTCGCGGAATTTTGGTAACTGAATCTGTTCGTGGTGAAGGTGGAGTTCTAACAAACACCAACGGCGAGCGTTTCATGTTCAAGTACATTCCAGATGTATTTAAAGATAAGTATGCAGACAACGAAGCAGAAGCAGATCGTTGGTATGAAGATCAGGACAACAACCGTCGTCCACCAGAGCTGCTTCCACGTGATGAGGTTGCACGCGCGATCAACAGCGAGGTTAAAGCAGGTCGCGGAACTGAACACGGCGGAGTTTTCTTGGATGTTTCAAAGCGTCTATCTGCTGAAGTTATCAAGAAGCGTCTTCCATCTATGTGGCACCAGTTCTATGAACTTGCTGGCGTAGACATCACTAAGGAGCCAATGGAAGTTGGCCCAACATGTCACTACGTAATGGGTGGCGTGGAAGTAGAGCCAGATACTGCAGCTGCAGTAGGGGTTCCAGGCTTATTTGCCGCAGGTGAAGTCGCAGGCGGAATGCACGGATCAAACCGTCTTGGTGGAAACTCACTAACAGATCTTTTGGTATTTGGCCGTCGCGCAGGAATGGGCGCAGTTGAATATGTAAAGAGCAGTGGTGCAAACCCTGTAAGCGAATCAGCTATTACAGCTGCTGCCGCGAAGATCCAAGCACCATTTGATCGTCAAGGTGGAGAGAATTCATACTCACTTCACGCTGAACTTCAGGAAGTTACACATAACTTGGTCGGAATTATCCGAACAGGTAGCGAGCTAAAGGATGCGATCGCAAAGATTGCAGATATTAGAAAGCGCAGTGCAAATGTCTCTGTAAGTGGTGGACGTAAGTTCAATCCAGGATTCCACTTAGCTTTCGATTTAGACAACATGTTGTTAGTTGCTGAATCAACTGCGAAATCTGCAATTGCTCGAGAAGAGTCTCGCGGTGGTCACACACGCGATGACTTCCCAGGCATGAGCAACAAGTGGCGTCAGGTTAACCACATCTCATCTTTTGATGGCAATCAGGTAAATGTTCGCGAGCAGGTCTTGCCTTCACTACCTAAGGAGCTCTTCGATCTCTTTGATGTACACGAGTTGGAGAAATACATGACACCGGAAGAAATTGCGAAAGGCGGTTCCAACTAATGGCGCGCAATATCAAACTTCGCATTTGGCGTGGAGATTCAACTGATGGCGGCCTTAAAGATGTTGTTGTTGAGGCTAACGAAGGTGAAGTTGTTCTCGATGTAATTCACCGTGTCCAAGCAACACAGATGGGCGATCTTGCAGTTCGTTGGAACTGTAAGGCTGGTAAGTGTGGATCTTGTTCAATGGAGATCAATGGAAAGCCTCGTCTTGCATGTATGACACAAGTTGCTTCATTTGATGAAGAGGAAACAATCACAGTGACACCACTGCGAGCATTCCCAATCATCAAAGACCTTGTTACAGATGTTTCTTTTAACTACAAAAAAGCAATGGAAATCCCTGCTTATGAGCCACCTGCAGAGCTTGCTCCAGGTGAGGCTCGTATGGAGCAGATCGATGTGGAGCGTTCACAAGAGTTCCGTAAGTGCATCGAATGTTTCCTTTGCCAGGATGTTTGCCACGTTGTTCGCGATCACGAAGAGAACAAGAAGTCATTTGCTGGCCCACGTTTCTTGATGCGTATGGCTGAACTTGATTTCCACCCTCTAGATCAGCGCAAGACTCGTAAGCAGGAAGCACAAGAACAACACGGTCTTGGCTTCTGTAACATCACAAAGTGCTGTACTGAAGTGTGCCCAGAGCACATTAAAATTACAGATAACGCTCTTATTCCCATGAAGGAGCGCGTTGCTGATGTTAAGTACGATCCAGTTCGTTGGTTAGGTTCAAAGATTCGTAAGCGCGAGGGCCTATAATTTCTTTATGAAATTATTGGTTCGTTGGGGAGCACTTGCACTGTCTTTTTGGGTTGCCACAGCATTAATTCCTGGAATTGATGTCATGGGTGGTTTCACAACATACCTATGGGTTGCATTGTTGTTTGGTTTACTCAATGCAACGTTGGGAAGCTTGTTAAAGCTACTCACACTTCCAGCCGTGATTCTGACCCTTGGATTATTTCTAGTTGTTGTTAATGCATCAATCTTGATGCTGGTCTCACGATGGAGCGACAAGTTAGAGGTCAATAACTTCTGGTCAGCGATCTTTGCTGCAGTAATTATTTCTCTTGTAACTCGCGCAGTTTCATCAGTTGGCAAGAAAGCACTTCCACTCTGAAATCCCTAGCCTTAGTTTCAGTCGGCGGTATCGCTGGAACTTTGTCACGTTTTTGTTTAGGTGAAATTTTTCCGGATGATCGTCAAGGAACTTTGGCTGCCAATATTGTTGGCGTAGCCCTAGCTTCTGCACTTCTTGTTCTTATGGAACGTCGTGGAGTCACAGAACTACGACTTCTTTTACTTCCCGGATTTTGTGCGGGTTTAACTACATTTTCAGCGGTAACAGCTCAATCCCTTGAACCTCGAGCCGGCGGTATGAGCTTCCTGCTGCAAAATGTGGTCTTTTCGCTGGTTGTTGTAATCATTATTTTGCCACTGGCTAGAAAAGTTATTCCGGTGCGCGCATGAATGTGTTTCTTGTAATTCTTGGCGCAGCTGTAGGAGCCCCACTTCGTTTTGCGGTTGATCAATACATCCGTAAATACACAGCAAAACCATACGGAATCTTTACTGTAAATATCCTCGGTTCATTCTTTTTAGGATTAACTTTCGGAAAATCAGAGCATGTTCATGATCTATTTGCAGTTGGTTTCGCGGGAGCATTCACAACCTGGTCAACATTTATGTTGGATATCTACCTTGCATACGAACTTAAGCGTTACAAAGAGGCAGCAATTAACCTAGTAATGTCACTAGGAATTGGATTACTTGCTGCTTGGTGCGGAATTCAACTAGCGCAGTGAAGCCATCCAGGCTTCAACCTCATCTGGGTGATGAGGAATGTGTTCGCTAAGGTTTAAGCAACCAGTCTCTGTTACAACAACATCATCCTCAATACGGATACCAATTCCACGGTATTCAGCTGGGAATAGTTCATCATCAGGTTGAATGTATAGACCAGGTTCAACCGTTAAACACATTCCAGCTTCCAGAACTCCATCACGGTACTGCTCAGCACGCGCATGCGCGCAATCATGAACATCCATACCTAACATGTGGCTGACGCCGTGCAATGTCCAACGCTTATGCAATCCAAGTGCTGGATCCATAACCTCTTCTAATGACATCTTCAAGATTCCCATATCAATCAGACCTTGTGCCAAAACTGTATGACTCGCTTTATTAATAGCTAAGAACTTTTCGCCAGGTTTGATTGCTGCAATGCCTGCCTTTTGTGCTTCATAAACAAGCATGTACAAAGCACGTTGTGCAGGAGTGAACTTTCCATTAATTGGCAATGTTCTGGTGATATCTGCGGTGTAGTACGAATCAACCTCAACACCTGCATCAAGCAAAAGAAGATCGCCTCTGCGAACAGCACCATCGTTGCGATTCCAGTGCAGCACACATGCATGCGAACCAGAAGCGGCGATTGTGTTGTATCCAAGGTCATTTCCTTCAATACGAGCGCGGCCAAAGAAAGCTGCTTCAACAACTCGTTCTCCGCGTTCAGTAATTACAGCAGCTGGCAGCGCCTGAATTACATCGTTGAACCCACGATGGGTCGCATCAACAGCCTTTTGCATTTCAGCAATTTCATAATCATCTTTAATTAAACGAGCAACTGAAACAAACTCGAGCAGCTCAGCATCACGGGCATGATCTTTTACCAATGAATCAACCATTTCATCATGACCATGAAGTGCCGCAGCCTTACTTCCCTTTAAGAATGCTTCAAGCTCTGAAATTGCACGAACTTCAATACCGTAACGCTCAGATGCCTCTTCAGTTGTGAAGCGGCGACCAACCCACAATTCGCCATTCTTTGCATCTGTGTAGAAAGCAGAGGTATCGCGAGTTGAACGAGGATTGATAAATAAAATTGGTGCATGGCCTGAACCACTTGGTTCCATAACCAAAACTGAATCTGGATTTGCTTCAACACCTTGTACACCTGTGTAGTACGCGAAGGCTGTGTGTGGGCGGTACAAATAATCTGTGTCATTGCTTCGCTGCTTAGCAGCACCACTTGGCAGAACTAAACGCAATCCGGTAAATGCAGCAGACAGCTTCTCGCGTCGACCGATGCAATGAGCAATCACCTCATCTTGATGAATTCCAGTTAAAGGTGTTGGCGCCCAGCCTGTCGACATGAACTCTGCAAATGCTGCAGATGGTGCAACATCGTAAACACGCTTTGCGCCTCTATCTAACGCTTTATCTGAATTTTCCATATAAGTAGCCTACAAGAATTGGTATTGGCAGTACACCTATTACCGAGTAACTTTCATACATGAAGAAGTTTTTTATTGTTGAGCTAACCATTAAACAGGGTGAACGCGCCAACCTACTTAAGTATTTGAATAGCTACGCCGTTGAAGTACGCAAAGAAGATGGTTGCGAATGCCTAGATATATTGGTCGACCCACAATCAAAAAACTTAGTGATCTTGTATGAAATTTGGCGGGATCTTGCATCCCAATTAGCCCACCTTGAAACTAGAGGCTTCGCTGAATGGAAGGCCTTTTCAGACCCGTTAATCGAGGGCTTTAGTGTGAAATCCCTCGAGTCAGGCGAGTAGTCCTCGCCCTAACAAGCCTGTAAACTACCGCTGTACAAGGAGACGTCGCATAGCCCGGTCGAGTGCGCCTCACTGCTAACGAGGTAAGGTGTTAAAGCCTTCAGGAGTTCAAATCTCCTCGTCTCCGCAAGTAAAACCAATCGAGGAGATCTGTTGCCTAACTTCAAAATCGCAATAGTTGGCGCAGGTCCTGCAGGGTATTTCGCTGCACAAGCACTTCAAAACCTTGCTGACGAGAATCGCTCTTTTGAAATCGACATGATCGAACGTCTTCCAACTCCATGGGGATTAGTTCGCAGCGGCGTTGCACCAGATCATCCAAAGATTAAAACCGTTGCAAAGGTTTTTGAAAAGATTGCATCCCACGAAACATTTAGATTGTTCGCAAATGTTGAAGTTGGTAACGATGTAACAGTTGCGCAACTTAAAGAAAAGTATGACGCTGTAATTATTGCTACAGGCTCTTCACTTGGAAAATCACTTGGAATCCCCGGTGAAAACTTGCGCGGATCACTCTCTGCTGCAACTTTTGTACCTTGGTATAACGCGCACCCAGATTTTGTTGGCGTAGATACACCATTTGATGCAGATACAGCGGTCGTAATTGGCGCTGGAAATGTTGCAATGGATGTTGCACGCATGTTGGCACTTGAACCAAGTGAGCTAGACCCAACCGATACAGCAGATCACGCAATTGACGCCTTGAAAAAGAGCAAAATCCGTAAGGTATTTATCAGTGCACGTCGCGGTCCAGAGCATGCAGCGTTCACTTCTCCCGAGTTACGCGAACTTCCAAAACTTGAACATACAAATGTTGTTATGAATAAGGCTGATATTGAAGCTGCAATTGTTCGTGCAGGAGCAGAGCCTGAAAAAGATGTGAAGAGTAATTTAGATGCGATGTTGTTAATTGCAGAAAATCCAAAGACGGAAAATGATCGCACCATGGAGTTTTTGTTCCAACACACTCCAAAAGAGATTCTTGGAACTGATCGTGTTGAAGGAATTGTGTATTCGACCCCAAATGGTGATGTGACTATTAAGTGCGGGCTTGTAATTACCGCTATTGGTTATCAAGCACAGGGTATTGAAGGCGTTCCATATGAAAATGGAAAGGTTGTTAACTCGGACGGTCGAGTAAATGACAATCTTTATGTAGTTGGCTGGGCAAAGCGCGGTCCTTCAGGCGTGATCGGCACCAATAAATCAGATGCAGCAGCGGTTATGGAGCTCTTGGTTTCTGATCTGCAGAGCCCGAAGAACGTTGGCGAAATTTCCGATTTGTTAACGCATCAAGTTGTTGTAACTCAAGATCATTGGCAGAAGATCAATGAAGCAGAAGTTGCTGCTGGCGAAGCAAAGGGTAAACCTCGGGTTAAGAGTGTGGAGCGCACAGAGCTGCTGAAGCACGCAGGGCTTTAACTTTTAACCTCCCTGCAATCATGTCGTAACCATTTAAAAGTGCGATTGAAAATTCGCTCTGATTAGATTCAACCATGAATAAAACCCTCACATCACGCAAAATCTTTAGCTGGGGCGCAATCGCTCTAGCTACATCATTACTAGTTTCACTAGTAACTCCTACCGCGCAAGGAGCGAGCTATTCGCTTCCAAACGCACCGACAAATGTCACCTCTTATCTAGGCGCTAAAGGCGTTGTAGTTAAGTGGACACCAGCTGCAGATGTTGAACCATTTGTAACTGGTTATGTTGTTTCTGCAGGAGCGGGCTCATGCCCAATCTTCGTTCCAGTGTCTAACCACTCTGTTGTAACGATGCCTGTAGTTGAAGGACAACCTGGTGGAACTCCAGTTGTTCAAGCAGTTAATGCATACGGTTTCTCAAAGCCAGCTGCATCAAACAAGAGCTACACAAAGGAACAACTCGCAACTGTTTCATCTTCTGCAAACAAGAACGTTCAGCTACTGCAGCTCAGCGACTTGCACGGTGCAATTGAAACTGGTTCATCATTTGGTACACCACTTCTAATTAGCAACTGGGAAGCAGATCGCAAGGCTTCAGCTGCAACGATTTCACTGTCATCAGGTGACAACATCGGTGCTGCTCCACCAATCTCAACAGAGTTTGAAGAGCTTCCAACAATTGAATCTCTTAACTTGATGAAGCTAGATGTTTCAACATTTGGTAACCACGAGCACGATCGCAACCTTGCACACGTACAAAAGGTTATTGGCGCATCAACATTCCAGTGGGTAGTTTCAAACTACGGCGACGAATCACTTGCTGCACTGAAGTCAGGCGATAAGGCTGCTAAGGCGTACACAATCATTAACCGCGGCGGCGTAAAGGTCGGCGTTGTTGGTGCAAATACACCTGAAACAATCGAGCAGGTATTCCCTGGAAACCTTGATTACAAGGATGCATCAGGTGCAAAGAAGACCATCGAGATTCAGCCAGGCGTTGTTGGAATCAACAAGTCAGTAGCTGATGCTCGCGCAGCAGGTGCTCAGGTTGTTGTTGTTCTAATCCACCAGGGTTGGACTGAGAACTCAGATGGTGTTGCAAAGGGTCTGTACAACAGCCTTGCATCACAGATCAAGGGTGCAGATGTTGTTTACGGCGGCCACAGCCACCAGACATTCTCAACATTGATCAAGGGATCTACTCGTACATCTGCACCAGTTCTTCTTGGTGAAGTTCGCAACGCAGGTGTTGAGTACACACGTTCACAAATCTGTATCAAGAACGGCAAGGTAGTTGGAACATCACTACAACACGTTCTTAAGGCAGCAGCTCCAGCAATCACAACTGGTGTTGTAAGCACAGTGACTACAGCTGATGCTGCAGGTGCAGCACTAGTTAAGAAGTACAAGGATCAGCTATCTGCAAAGCTTGATGTAAAGATCGGTCAAGTATCTGCAGTATTCCCACGTGGTGGATCACCAGCAGTTGAGCGTTCCGGTGAAAACCCAATGGGTGATTACATCGCTGACTTGCTACGCGCTAAGTACAAGACAGACTTTGCATTAACAAATGGTGGCGGTATCCGCGACACATTCCCTGCAAAGACTTATGTACCTGCTGCAACAGGACTTGTTCGTACAGGTTCTGGTCCACTAGATGTAACTCTTGGTGACGCATTCACTGTGTTCCCATTTGGTAACCAGGTTGCAACAACAGTTGTATCTGGTGCAAATCTTTGGAAGGCACTAGAAAACGGTGTTGGCGGTAACTATCCAGCGGATGGTCGCTTCCCACAAGTTTCTGGTTTGAAGTTCACATTCGATTCATCGAAGCCACTTGGAAGCAGAATTGTTACTGTAACCAAGTTGGATGGAACTCCAATTGCTAAGGATGCAACTGAGTACACACTTACAACCCTCGACTACATGATTTACGGTGGCGATGGTTATGTTGATGTGTTCTCACCAGCTAAGGCAAAGGTATTTGGCGCACTACTAGATGTATTTGTAGATGCACTAAAGGCTGATATGGCCGCTGGAAAGGTAACAACTCTTCCTGTCCTTGATGGGCGTGTGAAGAAGGTTAACTAGTTCGTTAAGTAAGCAGGGGGCGCTCGAGCAATCGGGCGCCCTTTGTGCTTTCTATATAAGGATTTATGCGCATTTGGGCGATGATTAAAAAGCAGGTACTATTGCACTTCACAAATAAATAAGCGTGCGTAGCTCAACGGATAGAGCATCTGACTACGGATCAGAAGGTTAGGGGTTCGAATCCCTTCGCGCGCACAAGTTAAGCTCTCGGTGCCTTTCACACCGGGGGCTTTTCTTCTTTTAGTAGGGTAATCACATGACCAAGGTGCTACTAACAGGGTTCGAACCCTTCGGAAAAGCATCTAGCAACCCATCAGGTGAAATTGTTAAGCAAATCAGCGGTGACAACATTATTACCGCAATTTTGCCTGTCGCATATGCGCAATCTGCTGAGCGCTTACTGGCATTAATCGCCGAACATAATCCTGATGTTGTGATTTGTTTGGGGCAGGCAGAAGGCCGCACGCAGATAACCCCTGAAAAAGTTGCAATCAATTTAGATGATGCACGCCTTGCAGATAATGAGGGCGTACTTCGTAACGATGTGAAGATTCTTGAAGATGGTCCCGATGCTTATTTTTCTACTCTTCCGATAAAGGAAATTGTTGAAGAGATTAAAGCTACGGGAGTTCCGGCCTCTGTTTCACTGAGCGCAGGTGCATTTCTGTGTAACCATGTTTTTTATATTGCACAGAATAAGTTTGCCGGCACCAAGGTGCGCAGCGGATTTGTTCATGTTCCATTAATGGATGAGCAAGCAGGGGAGTTCCCTGGATTACCGACTATGCCGTTAGATCAGATGGTTAAAGCGGTTCGAACTATGCTCGAAGTGCTTTAGCAAACTCGCGGAAATCTTCAACAAGTAGATCAATCTCAGTTTGGCCATGTGCCAATGAGATCAACCACTGCTCATCTAATCCTGGAGGAGTGATGATTCCGCGGTTTAGTGCAAACAACCAGTGAGCTTCGGCAATACCAAAATCAGTTGCCTTGTAATCGCGGTAGTTGCGAACAGGCTCTGTAGACCAAGTAACACAACCCTTTACGCCGAAACCAACGGTGTGTGCAGGAAGTTGGTACTCGTCGATGATTGCACTGATGCGATCAAGTGCCTGCTGATTAAGTGCTTCAGCAGCTGCGAGTGCTTCATCTGTACAAATACGATCGATTGCACGCACGCCGGCCATTGCTAACGGATTGCCGTTGAATGTGCCGAAGTGGGCCATCTTTCCATTTGTTACAAAGTCCATGTACTTCTTCTTGCCACCAAAAGCAGCAAGTGGAAGTCCACCACCGATTGATTTAGCAAGGGTAATTAGATCTGGCTGAACTCCTAAGCGAGCAGATGCACCATGCGCACCAGCTGTAAGGCCAGTCTTAACCTCATCAAAGATTAGAACGACGTTGTACTCGTCGCATAGCTCGCGAACGCGCTCTAGGTAACCCTCATCTGGAAGAACAATTGCAAGGTTTTCTAGAACTGGTTCAACGATGTAGCAAGCAATGTTCTTTGCATTCTTTTCAAACATTCTTTCAAGTGCAGGAATGTTGTTGAAAGGAACAACGTAAATATCTCCTGGAACTAAGTTTGAATCAATCGCTGGGATTGGATCTTCAGGATCACCGATCTTGTCTAGCGCTGGCTTACTTGAAACAACAAATGGATCGTAGCTACCGTGGTAACCACCTTCAACCTTAAGAATTCCCATTTTCTCTGTTGCAGATCGTGCAACACGTACTGCGTACATAGTTGATTCAGTTCCGCTATTTGTAAAGCGAACCTGATCAATTCCGAAACGGGTACAGATGCGTTCTGCCGCATCTGTTGAAATCGGTGACGGTGTAACAAAAAGCATTCCTTGTGACAGAGATGCTTCGATCTCTTCAACAACGATTGGGTTTAAGTGACCAGCAAGCATCGCACCAAAGCCCATTGAAAGGTCGAGCAGTTGACGACCATCAACATCGGTCATGTATGCGCCCTTAGCGGACTTGATTGAGATTGGGTATGGATCCCAGTGCTGGAAGCTAGATGTAACGCCTAATGGCAACGCCTTGAATGAACGGCGGCTCTCTTCTGCGCTCTTATCTGTGCCTTTAGTAAATAGTTCCCATTCTTGCTTGAGAATAGCTTCGACCCGCTTGGGATCTACTGGAACTGAAGTTGTAGGGACGAATCTAAATGTTTGCTTGTGGTTCGTTTGTGTCAGCATTTGTAAAACATGTACGGCAAAGGTTTCAGCTTTTGAAACTCGTTTGAGAAGTACTCTCCCGGTTCGTTTTTTAGTTAGTTTTAACTAAGGCCCAATTCTCCCATGCTTTATTTAAAAAGCAACCCCGTAGACTGGGAACATGCGAAAAACCAGGGTATTTATAGCCTTTTTATTGGTTTTTTCACTTATAAATGGTTTTTCTTATGCATCGGACACTATTCCATTGCAATGTATGAATAAAAAAACTTATTCCTTGCGAATTTCGAATGTAATTAAAGGGTGTGAAAAAACTGAGGTTTCTTTAGGCGCTGGAGCAATCCCACATTCTTTAATTCGTCCCAATGCCCTTGATAAACAACTCATGTACAGATTTAAAGCCGCACAAGCGGCTGCCAAGAAAGATGGTCAAAAGATTTACATAGTTTCGGGTTTTAGATCTTTAGAACGACAAAAGGTTTTGTTTGCCCAAGCGGTAAAAAAGTATGGCAGTGAAAAGGTTGCCAGCAAATGGGTTGCACCACCTTTAATTTCTCATCATCCATGGGGAGTTGCGATCGATGTTAATTACCCCAATGAACCTGTAGGTGCAGGCTGGCTTGAAGTTAATGGTTCAAAGTTTGGTTTATGCAGAGTATTTGAGAATGAATGGTGGCATTTTGAACCGGTGATTGCACCTGGTTGGAAATGTCCTGCATTAGTTCCGGATGCTAGATACAGCGTTGATTAACGAAGGAAAAGCGCTCGTAATCTGCGAGAGGTAACAAACAAGCCAGCCGCGATCATCACAGCAAAGTAAGCGATGTGAACCAATACGCCAGAATTAATATCACCAAACCAAAATGCACGAACTAATGCGATTCCATGCCATAACGGCAAAGCCATGATTACCTTTTCTAACCAATCTGGATACACACTGATTGGGTACAAAGAGCCAGAGAAAAGGTTCATCGGTAGAAGAACAACGTTAATGAAGCCCATCTGCTGGTAGGTCTTGAAGAATGAGGTAATCGCCATTCCAAAGGAGGCGAAGCCAAATGCCACAAGTGAGGCAGCGGGAATAGCCAAGATCGCCCAGGCACTAGGAGTTAATCCGAGGGCGGTAACCACGGTTAAGAAGCCGATTGAGTAGACCAAACCACGTAGCAGCGCCCAGGTGATCTCACCAAGTGCAATATCCATAGGTCCAAGAGGCGTAGAAAGCATTGTCTTGTACAGCTTGGATTCATTGAGCTTCCAGAAGACGTTCCAGGTTGAGTCGTAGATAGCACCATTCATCGCACTGGTAGCAAGCAACCCAGGAGCTATAAACATTGTGTAATCAATAGTTGTTGAACCTGTTTTTACATTGCCAATCAAATTTCCCATGCCGTAACCAAAGGCTAATAGGAATAGAACAGGCTCTAAGAAACCGGTAAAGATTGGTACCCAGGTAGATGAGCGGAAGGCTAACCAACCACGTTCTAATAAAACCCAAGGACGACCTGCATACATCGCACTTGAAGGACGGCTCTCTGCAATTTCAACAGCGGTACTCACTTTGCCAGCCTCCTTTCAAATTGGCGCATGGTCAAAGTCAGACCGACAGTTACTAAAGTTGTTAAGAAAATTATGTGTACACAAACGATCAGAGTTGATAAGCCGTAATCAAAGGCGGCTGCGCGACCCAATTCAGTGGCGTGCCACAAAGGCGAGATCCAACCGATTGGTTGTAAAAAGATCGGCATAGATTTCAAGGGAAAGAATGTTCCAGAAAATAGGAACATTGGCATGATTACTAAGCGACCGATGATGTTAAAGAAGTAATCCTCTTTCTCAATCTTTGCGGCAAAGAACATCATGACTGCACCGAATGCGCCACCACCGAAGGTAGCAATAGGAATTAAAAGTGCGCTTACTCCAAAGTTCACAACATCGAAGGCAAGCAAAAGAATGTAATAAACGGTAACGCTAAAGACGGCACGAGAAAGTGCTGCAAGATACACACCGATTGCAATCTGAGTTCCCGTAATTGGTGTTGCATTTTGTGCAAAGAAAAGTTTGCGCCATTTGAAGCCTTCAATTGTTGGGAATACACACTCATCCATCACGCCGGTAATTGCTGAGCTCGCAAGCAAGGCTGGAGCGATAAAGGCGATGTATTTGATGCCGCCAGTACCTGAAGTTCCTGAGTTATTTTGAACTAGTACGCCAATGCCCACACCCACAGAAATCAAGTAAAACAAGGGGTTTCCGATGTCTACAGCGGCGATAATCGCCTTCCACTTAGACATAGAACGCAGACGCGCAGATGTTATATAGAAAGCACCAAAGCGTTGAATCTGCGAGACATTAATTCCTGCGTTCATTCAATCAGTGTTCTTCCAGTTAGACGTAGGAACACATCTTCAAGTGAGCTTCGACGAACAAGAGAAGTTGTTGGATGCAGATTTGCTGCAGCGATACGTTCTAGAAGTTTTTCGCCATCCTCGGTGTACATCAATACACGATCAGGCAAAGTTTCCATACGCTCACACATTTGTGCCAATTGCGGTGCAACCTCTTTATTGCGATCGCTACCAAAGCGAACCTCAAGAACTTCCTTGCTTGAGTACTCCTTGATCAATCCTGATGGTGAACCTTCAGCCATGATCGCGCCTTTGTCCATAACAACAAGACGATCACACAACTGCTCAGCTTCATCCATGAAGTGTGTTGTCAGAACAAGGGTTACACCTTGCTCCTTCAAACGAAATAGGCGATCCCATAAAATATGGCGTGCCTGAGGATCTAAACCAGTAGTTGGTTCATCAAGTAGCAAAATATCTGGTTCGCTAACAAGTCCGCGTGCAATGGTTAAGCGACGCTTCATTCCGCCGCTGAGTGCTTCAACCTTTACATCGCGCTTTTCTTCAAGCTGTGCGAACTCCAGCAACTCTTCGATCTTGCCTTTAATAAACTTCTTGGAAAGTCCAAAGTAGCGACCGTAGATAAACAAGTTTTCGCTAACTGTTAGTTCGCCATCCAGGTTGTCTTGTTGTGGAACAACTCCAAGGTGCGCACGAACTAGAGGACCGAACTTTTCGGGATCCTTATCTAGGATCTCCACTGTTCCCGAGGTGCGAGTAGAGGTAGCGGCCAAGATACGCATCGTCGTTGATTTACCAGCGCCGTTGGGGCCCAATAATCCAAAGGACTCACCCTTAGCGACATCAAAATCAATGCCATCTACAGCGGTGAAATCATCAAATTTCTTGGTCAACCCACGTACAGAAATGAGTGGTTTAGACATTCTTCTATTCTACCTGAGTATTGTTATGCCACGTGCGATTCATAAATGAACCTACCCACGACCTCACCTATGACGATGTTTTCATGGTGCCAAGCCGTTCTGAACTTTCATCTCGAATGGATGTTGATCTTTCATCTATAGATGGAACAGGAACAACAATTCCTTTAGTTGTTGCAAACATGACAGCAATTGCAGGACGACGTATGGCCGAAACAATGGCACGTCGCGGTGGTCTAACTGTTATTCCTCAAGATATTCCACACGCAGTTGTTGATGGAGTTATTAAATGGGTAAAGGAACGTCACCCATTCTTTGATACACCAATTACTTTGTCACCACAATCAACTGTTGCCGATGCGGTTAGCTTGTTACATAAGCGCGCACATGGTGCTGTTGTAGTCGTTGAAAATGGAAAGCCAGTTGGAATCATTACTGAAGATGATTGCAAGAGCGTTGATCGCTTCACCCAACTGAGTCAAGTGATGAGTAAAGATTTAACGACGATGCCAGACACACTTGGCGCTCGAGAAGCATTTGATTTTCTAACTCAGCATCGTCACAAACTGGCACCAGTTGTTTCAAACAATGGTGATCTTGTTGGAATCATGACCCGCTTGGGTGCTCTTCGCGGAACTTTGTACACACCAGCGTTAGATATGAATGGACGTTTACGAATCGCAGCAGCGGTCGGAATCAATGGAGATGTTGCAGCAAAGGCAGCAGCGCTCATTCAATCAGGCGCAGATGTATTAGTTGTAGATACAGCACACGGGCATCAGAAGAAGATGCTTGAAGCACTTGCTGCTATTCGTTCAATTAGCCCAACTGTTCCAATCGTTGCTGGCAATGTTGTTACAGCACAAGGTGCTCACGACTTAGTAAATGCCGGAGCAAATATCATCAAGGTTGGCGTTGGCCCAGGTGCAATGTGCACTACCCGTATGCAAACAGGCGTAGGACGCCCACAATTCTCAGCTGTTTTGGAGTGCGCTGCAGAGACTAAGAAGCTTGGTGCACATGTATGGGCAGATGGCGGAGTACGTCACCCCCGCGATGTTGCGCTCGCACTAGCAGCTGGTGCATCACAGGTAATGATCGGTTCTTGGTTTGCCGGCACATATGAATCTCCTGGAGATCTACAAACAGATGCAAATGGTCGTTTGTACAAGGAATCCTTTGGAATGGCATCTGCTCGCGCAGTTGCTGCACGAACATCTGCAGAGGATGCATTTGATCGCGCTCGCAAGGCGTTGTTCGAAGAAGGCATTTCAACATCTCGTATGTTCCTGAATCCATCACGCCCAGGCGTTGAAGATTTATTGGATGAAATCATCGCCGGTGTTCGTTCCTCATTTACATATGCAGGCGCAAAGAACATTGAAGAGTTTGCAGAGCGTGCAACAGTTGGAGTTCAATCATCTGCAGGGTATGCCGAAGGCCGACCACTTCACTCTTCCTGGGGTAATTAATCATGAAGCGTCTACTAGTTGCATTACTCGTAGCGCTTTCAATGATTCCTGTAGTGCCTGCACAGGCAGCTGATCCACAAGTAACGGTAATGACCCGTAACCTTTACTTAGGTTCCGATGTTGGTGTTGCGATGGATTTGATTCCAAATCTTTCAGCAGCAGCACAGTTCATGTGGGATCAAGTTAAAAAGACTGATTTCAATAAGCGGGCTCCAAAACTTGCCGCCGAAGTAATTGCCAAGAAGCCCGATGTTGTTGGTTTACAGGAAGCAACAATTTGGTTCTGCAAGAAGAATGTATTTAGCAAGCGAACAGAAGTATTTAACTTTACAAAGCAATTCTTATCTGCGACCAAGGCCCAAGGCACCGAATATGTCCTTGCCCAAAAGGATGGGATAACAGCGTTAAACACTGGTTATTCCATTGCAGCGGTTCCCTTTGTAACGATGGTGAATGATCCTGAAACCTTCCAACCATTGTTTGGCCAAGATAAAGCAGCATGTGGCTTTGAAATAGCTGATGCATTAGCAATCCGTGCTGATTTAGCGGACAAGGTTCTTACCGTTGGAAATACAGAGTACGAACAGACCTACACAATCGTTCCAACCATTATGACGATTTATCGTGGTTACACCTGGGCTGATATTCAGATTGGGAATACTCCAGTTCGTTTTGTCACAACCCATCTTGAATCCTTGTGGGACGAGAACAAGGTTCCAAATGCTGCGATTCAGGCACAGCAGTTAATTGCAGATTTGAAGAACACAAAGAATCCAATTGTGGTTATGGGGGATTTCAATAGTGATCCCCGAGATCCACGAATGCCGGCAAATCCAAATCCAGGTGAGCAACCTGTAGCAAGTGATACATGCCCGGCGGGCACAAGTAAGTGCAATGCATATTTATTAATGACTGAAGCAGGGTTTACAGATAGCGGACCAGATCCGTTGCTTCCTGAAAATTACACCTGGGGAATGAATGCTTTGTTAACTGGTCCAGATCCAGTGCGATTAAAGGTTGCTAAGCAACTGGGTAATACCACTGGATATACAGATCGTCTTGATTATGTCTTTGTTAAGAATGGTGTGTCTGTTGCAGCCGTTGGATTAGTTGGTGCAACACCACCAAATAACTTAAATACAGATCATGCTGGAATCGTTGCAACGTTAGCTATTAACTCAACTCTTTCAGAACGAAGCGCAGATCTAACCGAGCATGCACCATTTCCAATTTCATTTTGGCAATGGGTAGGAATTGCGATTGTTGCAGTGATTATTGCGGTGGTTATTCGTAGATATCGCAGGGTAGGCTAGAGGTATGTCTAAGCCAACGATCATCCTTGCAACTAGCAACGGAGTCGGAATGGGACACCTTGCACGAGCAAGTGCGGTCGCTTTAGCCCTGAAAGATGTAGCAAATCCAATAATTGTTTCGATGGCGGGCGGTATCGCTGAGATCCCTTCTTTCATGGGTATTCGTTGCGAATATATTCCAGGTCGCGATCGCATGTGGATGTCCCGTGAAAAGTGGGATGTGTATCTTCGTGATCGTTTATTAGCATTAGTTGAAGAAACTGGCGCAAAGGTTTTGTCATTTGATGGCGTTGTTCCTTACCCTGGTGTGATCGCCGCAAAGAACGCCAACCCACATTTGAAGTTGGTCTGGGTTCGTCGTGGCTTGTGGCAAAAGAAGCCACAGCGCTTTGTTTTGGGATTGCAATCAGCGATGATGGATAAGGTTATTGAGCCTGGCGATATTGCACGTGCTTATGATTTTGGCCCGACAGCTACACGAAAAGATTCTGTACTGACTTCACCTGTATCTCTTTTCCGTAAAGAGGACGCCATGTCACGTGATGATGCTCGTCGCGCACTTGGATTAGATCTCAACCGCCCAACAGTTCTTGTACAACTAGGAACTGGCGAAGGCGATGTCAATGAAAAGATGACAGCTGCACTTTCTGGATTGTTGGGATGGAAAGATTTACAAGTTATTTTGACTAAAGCACCAGTAGATAAAGATGGAAAATCACTTGCTCCAGAAGGTTTAGATCTAAAGGTTGCTCGTTACTTCCCATTGGCAAAGGTATTGCACGCATTTGATGCAGGTATTTGTGCAACGGGTTACAACGGTGTTCACGAACTATTGCCTGCGCAACTTCCAACTGTTTTTGTTTCAAATATCCGCGGTACTGATGATCAAGAAGCTCGCGCACAGTGGTGCCATGACTTTGGTTTTGCGCTTCGCGCAGATCAGGCTGATTTAGCTGACATCACCGCAAAGGTAAAGATGTTGCAGGATCCTGCCGTGCGCAAGCGTTTATCTGACAAGTGTGCAGAGCTGCCTGATACAACTGGCGGACAAGAGATTGCTGCAATGTTGTACCAATTAGCTGTTGCCGAAGAACCAGCACGCGCAAAAACATTTACTTTCTGGCGCTTAATGGCACAGGATCACGTAAATCGTGGCTTGCGCCATGTGGCAAACCTTGGCTTACGCCGTGTGGCACTTGTGTATCGCTTCTTAAATCCGCACATCAAGGTTCAGGAGATTGATCAAGCACCACCAGTATTTGGCGATCAAGCAACATCTGCCGAACTACATCCTTTAATCAAATCCTCAACTCGTTTTGAGCATTTAATCACCGGCGCATCAGATAATTACCGTAAGCGTCGTGAAGAGATTGCATTTGCCGCATATGGCAAAGAAACGGTAATTACAAAAACAAAATGAGATTTCGAACCTGGATTAAACGCACAAAGGCGGGCCGCCTTGTGTGGCGAATTATTATCGGATTAATTGGTGGCGGAGTAACTGTTGCAGGTGGAGTCGCCCTTATTGGTCCGGGACCAGGAATTCTTATTGTCTTAGCAGGTTTAGGTATTTTGGCAACTGAGTTTGCATGGGCTGGTGAGGTAATGATGCACACCAAGCGAATCGCAGCTAAAGCAGCGTTAAAAACTGGAATGAAGCCCTGGGTTAAGTACTTCTTAATATCCGGTGGTGCTGTAATTTCTATCATCACAATTTTCATTTATTACAAACGCTAAATCACAACTACACTTCAGGGATGACTAGAGCACAAACATCTGTAGAACTCCACGACCTAATCGCCGAACGTCGTAGCCCACGCTCATTAGATGCGGCAGCGGTGATTACCAATGATGATTTAACTGCAATGCTTGAGGCAGCTCGTTGGGCACCATCGGCTAATAATTTGCAGCCTTGGAAATTGATTGCAGGTAAGCGCGATGATTCAAACTTCACAGCGTTGTTGGAATGCCTTGTCCCTTTCAATCAAAGTTGGTCCAAGCGTGCATCTGCGTTTATTGCGATTGCGGGAGTTCCAACAAAGGACGATGGAACCGCTAATCCAACATTTATGTATGACTGTGGTTTAGCAGCAGCTCAATTAACTATCGAGGCTCATCACCGTGGATATGTTGTTCACCAAATGGCTGGTTTTGATCATGAAAAAGCAGCGCCATTATTTGAAGGTGGCGTTCCAATCGTGATCATGGCTATCGGAAAGCAAGCACCTGCAGAGCTTCTTGAAGGTCCTGCGTACGATCGCGAAGTTGCACCACGCACTCGCAAAGAGCTTTCAGAGATCGTTGTTAAGGGCTTACCCAACTAAAAACTAGAACGGATCTCCCAGAGATCTGGAAAAGTTGGATTAAACAGAGTGCTACTTAGGTAGCCAACCCCACTGGATCCGCCGGTACCCATCTTGTGTCCGATAGTTCTTTCAACCATCTTTACATGGCGGTAACGCCATTCCTGAAGTCCTTCATCAATATCAACTAAGCGTTCGCACACCATTGCTGATTCAGGATCATTGCGGTGAACTTCAAGCAAAACATCTTGTACTGCACTGTTTGCAGCATAGGGCGTACTTTTATCGCGATTCAAAATATCTGTTGGAATCTTGTGTCCGCGCTTATCAATATATGCAAGGGCAGAATCCCACACACTGTTACGCGATGTAATCAGTTTGATCTGTTCTTGAATATCTGGCGGTAGATGGCCTGCCATCTTGCTATCGCGTCGACCAAGTAGCGCTTCAACCATTCTGAACTGTGCAGATTGGAATCCACTTGATGAAGAAAGGTATGAGCGGAAAGCGTTGAACTGCAATGGCGTCATTGTTTCCAAAATATCAATTTGTGTTACGCAAACCTTCAAGATGGTTCTGATGCGTCCCAAAATCGCTAATGAATAATGTGAATCACCAGACTCCATTGCACATTGTGCCTCTTGGAATTCATGAATTAATTGCTTAAACCACAATTCATAAGTTTGGTGAATGATGATGAACAACATCTCATCATGTTCTGGACCGGTTGATAGTGGACGTTGAAGTTTAAGCAGTTCATCTACCGCTAAATATGATGTGTAGGTAAGTGCTGAATCAAAGTTTTCGCTCATGTTACGCGCGACCCACCTTCTTGAACCTCTTTATAGCGGCCAGATGCCACTAAATCACGCATGCGAGCAAAGCCATCCCAGACTTCAACATAGGAAGTTGGAAGGGGAGAGATCGCTAAACGAATTGAATTTGGTGTGCGGTAATCAGGGATTACATTTGAAATAGTTCGCAATGCAACGCAAATTTGAGCTGCATCTGGGTGAACCAATGAAATATGACCGCCGCGTTCCTTTGGATCGCGAGAGGTATTAAGTTCAATTCCCAATGGCGCTAACCATTCATCGTAGAGCTCGATCATCATCTGAGTTCCGACCGCGGCCTTGTGCGCGATCGCATCGATGCCAGCCTCTTTGATCATTGAAAATGCGCTTTGTACGCAACGAATTCCCATCAAGGAAGGGCTAGCGATCTGGAAGCCACGAATTGTTTGGGAACGTTCGAAAACAGGTCCCATTTCAAATTGTGCATCCTGAGCAAACCAACCTTGAATTGGAACCTGAAGCTCTTTTTGAACACGCTTTGAAACATATAACCAGGCAGGTGATCCCGGGCCAGAGTTTCCGTACTTGTATGTACAACCAACACAAAGATCAACACCATTTGCATCAAGGTTTAATTCGATTGCACCTACTGCATGGCTTGCATCCCACACAACTAATCCACCAATTGCACGAACTTGATCAGTGATTGATTTTAAATCAGTGCGTGCACCTGATCGGTACTGAATAACTTCAAGAGTTACCAAAGCAACGTCATCATTTAAATATGGAGCAAGTACATCCGTTGTAATTCGTTCGTGTTGCGCAATTGCAGGATCTTCATTTTCAATGATGACAAGCGTTAATCCAAACTGCTTTGCGATTCCATCAAGGATGTATCGATCAGTTGGAAAGTTTGCTGCATCGGTAATAATTGTTTTACGTCCAGGGCGGGCATGAATTGCAGCAAGACATAGTTGATAGAAGTTAACTGAAGTTGTGTCACACACAAGAACCTGACCAGGTGCAGCACCAAGCGCAGCCTCACCTAGTAGATCACCAGTTGGCTGCGCTTCATCAACCCAGTGGCTCCAACCAGTAACGACCTCTGGTCCCCATTCCTTATTCATGAAATCGGTAATCGCGGTAATCGTTGATTTTGGAAGTCGGCCGAGCGAATTTCCGTCGAGGTAACACATTTCAGGGTCAGTAATGACAAATTGAGATTTGAAATGGGCTAATGGATCATTTTTATCGAGCTCTAGCGCGTATTCGCGGTCAGTTACCTTCATAAGGGAAAGGTACGCTCTCCTACCGTGGCGCGCAATGTTGTAAACATCGAAGATGTCTCTAAAGCCTTTGATATCAAAGAGCTTTTAGTAGGCGTCTCGCTTGGTGTTTCCGAAGGCGATCGCATTGGAATTGTTGGTCGAAATGGCTCCGGAAAAAGTACCTTAATGAAGGTTATGGCTGGCATCGAGCCGCCTGATTCAGGACGTGTAACTAAATCAAATTCAGCAAAGATTGGTTTGTTATCACAAGTAGATCTTGCAGATCCTGAAAGTACAGTTGGCGAAGTTGTTTTAGGTGATGCGCAGAAACATGAATGGGCGAGTGATCCAAATATTCGCGAGGTATTTACAGGATTGTTTGGAAGTTTTGATGATCACATCTTTGATCGCAAATTTGGTCAATTATCAGGCGGAGAACGTCGTCGCGTAGGTTTGGCAAAGTTATTGATCAATGAATTGGATTTAATTTTGTTGGATGAGCCAACTAACCACCTTGATGTTGAAGGTGTTGCATGGCTTGCTAGCTACATCAATAACCGTAAAGGTTTAGCAGTTGTCGTTGTAACTCACGATCGCTGGTTCCTTGATGCTGTTACAGATCGCACCTGGGAAGTTGTCGAAGGAAAAGTTGAAGAGTACGAAGGCGGATATAGCGCCTTTGTTTTATCAAAAGCAGAACGTTCACGACAAGCATCTGTGATGGATCAACGTCGCAATATGTTGATCAAGAAAGAGCTTGCTTGGTTGCGTCGCGGTGCACCAGCAAGAACATCAAAGCCAAAGTTTCGAATTGATGCAGCAAATGTTTTGATCGCTGATGAACCGGCACCACGCGATCAAGGTGAGCTCTTAAAGTTTGCACTTAATCGTCTTGGAAAAACGGTGTACGAGGCGCATCATGTGCAGGTAAAACTTGGCGACAATGAATTAATCGATGATCTGTACTGGAATATTGGCCCCGGAGATCGAATCGGCATTGTGGGAGTAAATGGCGCAGGCAAGACAACACTTATGCGCATGCTTACCGGCCAGATTCAGCCAACATCAGGAAAGTTAGTCACTGGCGTTACCGTTAAAGCGGCTTTCTTAACGCAGCATTTAGATGAATTAGATCCAACTTGGCGAGTGTTAGAAGCGGTTGAAAAGGTTGCAAATCGAGTTGAACTAGGCGGGGGACGTGAGCTTTCCGCCTCACAATTATGCGAACGCCTGGGCTTTGATCGTGAATCCCAGTGGACTCCTGTCGGTGATCTATCAGGCGGAGAACGTCGTCGTTTACAACTAACACGTTTGTTAATGGATAGCCCCAATGTTTTGCTGCTTGATGAGCCAACAAATGATTTTGATATCGAAACCCTTACCGAGCTGGAGGATTTACTCGATAGCTACGGTGGAACTTTGATTGTGATCTCTCACGATCGATACTTCTTAGAACGTGTATGCGATCGTTTTGTCGGATTACTTGGCGACAAAAAGGTGCGTGATTTACCAAGGGGAGTAGATGAGTACCTAGAACAACGCGCTAACGCGTTGTCATCTGTTGCAACAGTTGTAAAGGAAAAGAAGAGTTCTAATGCAGCAGAAGAACGTCAGCTCAAGAAGGATTTAAATCGCCTAGAACGTCAGATGGAAAAGTGCGATACGGCGATAGCAACACTGGTTGCAGAACAAGAGAGCGCAGCTTTTGATGCTGAACGATTAATTGCGATCGCATCTGAATTAGAGGCTTTGCACAGCGATAAGCAAAAACTAGAAGAGGAATGGCTTCAAGTCACTCTTGCACTTGAATAGTTCACTCAGGATTTACCTTTTTTTCACCTTCCGTCTCACATCTGTTACCTAGCGCTGAAGCACACTTCTCCCAAACCTCCACTGAAGGAAATGGGAAAAATGAAACTCAAGAAGAGCATTGTTGCGGTTGTTGCAATCGCACTCGTAGGTTCTTTAAGTGCTGCAACATGGCCAACGAAGAAGCCTATTTATATGATTTCAGCCAATAGCGCAGTATCACTTAATCCAATCGCCACAACAGGCGATGTAATTGCTGGAACTGTTATTCGCGGAATTCCTGATGGAATGGGTGCATTTGATAACGGTCGTGGTGGAATCACACTTCTTTCTAACCATGAAGTTTCAACGACAGACAAAATTGCACTTCGTAGTAAGTCAGAAACTGGCCAGTGGGGCGTATCAATCACAGCCATGAACTACAGCCCAACCTCAAAGACTGTTACATCTGCCTCACCTTTGTTCCACGATATTCAATACTGGAACTACAAGACAGGTAAGTACCAGGACACTCCAATTGGAGGAGAAGCAACTGGTGCAGCTGCAGGAACATTTGGCTGGGGAATTAGCCGATTCTGCTCTGCAACATTTACTCCTGCAGGAACATTTATTTACAACGGAATTGGTTATGAAGGCTCACTATTCACAACCGGTGAAGAGGTTGGCGATAGTTCACGTGGATTTGCATTCGATATGGATGGTCATGGATACCAGCTTCCACGCATGGGAATGCTTTCATTTGAAAACATTGTTCCAACTCTAAAGCCTGGAATTAACACGGTTGTGATGGCAAATGAAGATGGATCTGCAACGGACAGCCAACTTCATATGTATATTGGCAAGAAGCAGTCAACTGGTTCCGCTGTTGACAAAGCTGGTCTTACAAATGGTGATCTTTATGTTCTAAACGTGCCAACTGTGGCAACAGATAATATTTTCCGCACAACAATTGCAAAGTCGACTCCGGTAGATGCAACATTCAAGAAGATTGAATGGAACACAGACGTTGCTGGTTTTGCAAAAGGCGCTCGTGAAAACGGTATGACATTTGCTCGAATTGAAGATGGACAATGGGATCCAAAGAACCCAGATGTTTATTATTTTGTAACAACTGAATCAAACAAGGATCCTGTTGCGACAAAGGAAAATCCTTCAGAGCCAGGAGTTTCACGTGACGGTGGCGGACTATGGCGCCTCACATTCAAAGATGCTCAAAACCCACTTCTAGGGGCAAAGCTTGAGCTTCTTCTAAATGGTGGCGAGGCTCCATTCCTAAGCAAGCCTGACAACATGACAATCACAGATAACGGAATCGTCCTGCTTCAGGAAGATCCAGGTAACAACGCACACGTTGCTCGTGTTGTTGCATACCGTATTAAAGATGGCAAGCTTGCAACTATTGCAACATTCGATCCTAAGTACTTCACAGCAGCAGGATCGAACTTTATGACGATTGATGAAGAATCAAGTGGAATTATCGATGCAACGAAGTTGCTTGCAAAGGGTAATGATAAGAACTCTTACTTCTTCTTAAACGCACAGATTCACACTTACAGTGGTGTAACAAATGTAGATCCAGGCGTTAAGGGTGCAACTACACCTTCTCGTCCAGATCTAGTGCGTACAAATGCTGGCAAAAAGGCAATCGTTGACAATGCAGCGGTTGAAGGCGGCCAGTTCTACGTTCTAACAGTTACAGATTGGAACGCAGTCTTTAACGGATAAATAATCAAAAAGGTTAAGGCCGGGTGGGCTACGAGGGTCCCGCCCGGCTTTTACTTTTCTTGGTAACCTGCCGCAATGCGCTTGGACTTTTTAGCAGCCCTTTCAGGGGTAATGATTGCGATGCAGGCACGCGTCAATGGCGAACTTTCTCACCGATTAGATAATGGATTACAAGCTGCGCTAGTTTCGTTTGGGTCTGGATTATTGATTATTGCGATTATCACTCCCTTTAGTGCCCAGATCAAAGAAGGTATCAAGAATTTGCATGCTGCAATCGCTCGTAAAGAGATCGCACGCTGGAAATTATTTGCTGGAGCCCTTGGGGGAAGCTTTGTTGCTATCCAAACCCAAATTGTTCCTCTCATCGGAGTTGCTATTTACTCAGTGGCATCAATCGCGGGCCAAACTGCGATGTCATTAGTAGTGGATCGAATCGGTTTAACTGGTGGAGGCAAGAAGCTGATCTCGGTTAGACGTGTATTAGCAGCCTTTTTAACTGTTTTAGCGGTCTTAGTTTCAGTGTGGGATCGCATCGATGCAAATGACTTATCTATGTTCGCAGTTACTGCAGCGGGAATCGCTGGTGCGATTGTTGGTATTCAACGTGCGCTTAATGGGCAGATAAATGAATATTCACACCAAAGCTTTACGACATCGCTATTGAACTTCATTATGGGAACATCATTTCTCTTCATTTTGATTCTGGTTGGAATTATTGTTGGCAAGAGCCATTTAACGCCTCTGCCAACGGATACCTGGTGGATCTATACAGGCGGAGTAATTGGAGTTATCTATATTGCTTTCACTTCAACAATCGTTCAGCACTTAGGTGTTCTGACATTTACCTTGTTTAGTGTTGGTGGTCAGCTAGTTGGTTCATTGATTATTGATCTTGTGTCACCAACAGATGGCGTCAGCGTTAGTGCTTATCTAGTTACAGGCATTGCAATGACTTACGCGGGAGTTATCGCCGGTGGCGTAAGTAGTTCACGAGTGAAGAAACCACAGAGGCTGTAATAAAGAAGGCTGCAATTGCATATGAGGAAGTTTTAACCCATGGCAAAGTTGCTGCGTAATATCCAGCAAGAGTAATTCCAACGCCCCACAGCAGTGCACCTAATGCGTTTGCAGATAAGAACTTGTAGTAATTCATCTTTGAAATTCCGGCAATGGGTGGAACAAAGGTTCTGACCCAAGGGAAGAATCGAGCCGCTACTACCGCCCACCAACCAGTTTGCTCATAGAAACGTTCAGAGCGAGCGATCATTGATTGAATTCTGGGGGAGTTATGGCGTTCTAGATAGGGACGACCAACTAATCGGCCCAACACAAAACCAATTTGATCGCCGAAGAAAGCGGCGATGAAAATTACCGAAACAAGAATGACAATATTTACTTCGCCGTGCGCTGCGGCAACTAAGCCAGCGCTGAAGAGGATTGAGTCTCCGGGTAGGAAAAAGCCCAACAAAATGCCGGTTTCTACAAAGATTATTACCCCAATAAGCAGGTACAGAAAGAAGGGTGCAATCGATGCAAACTGGGTATCAAAGGATGCAGCTAGTTCAATCACACTGACTTCTTAACCGCCGCAGCTACAGCTTTGACAACATTGGCATCAAAAACACTTGGAACGATAAATGATGTGTTGAGCTGCTCAGGCGAAACGCAATCTGCGATCGCCTCGGCGGCAGCAACAAGCATTTGATCTGAAATCTTGTGTGCATTTGCATCAAGTAATCCGCGGAAGATTCCAGGGAAGGCCAATACATTGTTGATTTGGTTTGGCTGATCGCTGCGTCCGGTTGCAACTACTGATGCATATTTACGAGCAATCGCTGGATCGATCTCTGGATCTGGATTAGCAAGTGCAAAGACAATCGAACCCTTAGCCATTGAAGCAACATCTGATTCAGTCAGCACATTTGGAGCACTAACACCGATAAATACATCTGCACCAACCATTGCTTCAGAGATCTTTCCGGTGAAGTTTGTTGGATTGCTGTTATCGATAAACCATTGCTGCATAACATCATCAGATTTCATGTCATTGTGAATAACGCCGTGATGATTGAAACCGATGATGTTGCTTGCGCCATTTAACGTGAGCAGACGTGCAATTGCGTTTCCAGCAGCACCTACACCGCTGAGAACAATCTTTACAGATGAAAGATCCTTCTTAACCAGCTTCAATGCGTTACGAAGCGCAGCAAGTACAACGATCGCTGTACCGTGTTGATCATCGTGGAAGACAGGGATATCTAGGAGTTCACGCAATCGAGCTTCAACCTCAAAGCAACGTGGAGCAGAAATGTCTTCTAGGTTGATTCCACCGTATACAGGTGCGATGAGTTGAACTGTACGAACAATTTCATCAACATCTTGAGTATCAAGACATACAGGCCAGGCATCAACATCTGCAAAGCGCTTAAATAACGCGGCCTTACCTTCCATAACCGGAAGAGCTGCTGCCGGACCAATATTTCCTAGGCCTAAAACCGCTGATCCATCAGTAACTACAGCGACTGTATTGCGCTTAATAGTTAAGCGACGAGCATCTGAAGGATCGGCAACGATCGCCTGACAGATTCGAGCTACGCCAGGAGTGTAGGCACGAGATAAATCATCGCGAGTCTTTAGTGGCACCTTTGATGCGATCTCGATTTTTCCACCAAGGTGGAGCAAAAATGTTCGATCACTAACTTTACGAACAGTTAATTCTGGATTCAATGAAATTGCAGATGTAATTTCTTCTGCATGATCTGCATCAACAGTGTCACAGGTAATGTCGATGACAACCTTTTCAAGAAGTGATTCAACAACATCGAGCGCGGTAATGGTTGCGCCAGCAGCGGTAATTACCGTTGTCGCAAGTGCTACCGGGTTTGAATCTGGTGAACCTTCGACACGAATAGTGATTCCGTATCCAGGTGAGGTTGATGCCATTTATACAACTCCGTACAAGCGGTCGCCGGCATCGCCTAAGCCCGGAACAATGTAGCCGTGCTCATTTAACTTTTCATCAAGTGCACCTGTCACGATTGTGATTGGGACTCTGCTATTTGCAAACTCCTTTTCGACAGCTGCAATTCCTTCTGGAGCCGACAAGATGCAAACTGCAGTGATATCAGTTGCACCAAGATCAATTAAGTAATGAAAGGCCATGATCAAAGTTCCACCGGTTGCAAGCATGGGATCTAAAACAAAAACCTGACGTCCTGAAAGATCATCAGGCAGACGGTTTGCATATGTGCTCGCCTCTAATGTCTTTTCATCACGAACCATTCCCAAGAAGCCAACTTCAGCGGTTGGAATCAACTTGCTCATACCTTCGAGCATTCCAAGACCTGCACGCAAAATTGGAACAACAACGGGACGAGGCTCAGCAAGTTTCTGGCCCTTTGTCTTTGTAACAGGTGTCTTAATCTCAACTTCGTGAGTACGTACGTCGCGAGTTGCCTCGTAAGCCAAGAGGGTTACAAGCTCTTCTACCAATCGACGAAATGTTGGTGAATCGGTGCGTTCGTCGCGCAAAACAGTCAATTTGTGATTGATAAGTGGGTGATCTGCAACGTGTACTTTCATGGGCATTACCTTACAGGGGTTTCATTCCTTTCCAATGAGTGAAAGTATGAGCACATGTCCGATTTCGAAGAAGAGCTCGTTGAAGAGATTGAATCCTTCGATGAAATTGATGACGAAGTAAGCGACCTCACAACCGATGTTGATTTTGCCGTTGCCGCTTGGCATGAAGATGGTCGCTGGACACTTGCAACATTGCCGGACCCATTCAACATCGCCAAAATCATTTCCCGTTTGAAATCACAACAAACCAATGGTGGATCTATTGCATTGATCGCAATAGACGAAGAGTTTTTTATATTGATTCGCGTTCTAGGCACACACATCTCACTTTTCCTTAGCGATGCAACCGCTGCCTTTGATTATGAAGTTGCAGAAGAGTTACTTGATATCGCAGATATCCCAATGCCTGAAGAGGATGAAGCACCAGGACCGGTTGGTCACCTAGAGATATTGGCTGATCTCGGAATGAATGGCATGGAAATTTCTGCGCTTTGCGATGATGAAGAGTTATTTCCAGATGAACAGCTTGAAGCCATTGCTGCTCGTTTAGGTTTCGGCGAGGAGTTTTCGGAGTTATTGGATCTGTGAACGATATTGAAATGATGCGCGTTGCACTTGATGCAGCACGTAAAGCTTTAGCAAGTGCTGATATTCCAGTGGGCGCCGCTATCTTTAATAAGGCTGGAGAATTAGTTGCTACCGGTCATAATGAACGTGAAAAGCACAATGATCCAACAGCTCATGCAGAGATCGTTGCAATCAGAAATGCTGCTGAAAAAATTGGTGATTGGCATTTAACCGACCACACACTTGTAGTCACATTAGAACCTTGCGTGATGTGTGCAGGTGCAATTGCACAATCTCGTTTAGAAACAGTTGTATTTGGTGCATGGGATGAAAAAGCTGGCGCAGTTGGTTCGATGTGGGATCTATTGCGCGATCCGCGCAGCACCTTTAGAACTGAGGTTCGTGCAGGTGTTTTAGCTGAAGAGTGCGGTGAATTAATTAAAGGTTTTATACAAGAAGTTCGTAAGAAGGATTAAGAATCACCATAGATCCTTCTTCTTCACCAACCATGCCTTCAGCACGCAGTTGAGAACCAACTTCAAGACCAGCAATTTCACGACGTCCCAAGAAGTGCAGCGATACTCCTCCTGTTTCATCCCAAATCTCAACTTCAAGTGTCGGAGCTGAACCGCGAGGCGCGGTTTTAATTGAAGTTACGCGACCTTGAACCTGTGCACGCTTTCGCCATTCAATCTTTCCAATTGGAGTCACATCTTCTGCGTAGTGACTAATTGGCTCAATATTTACAGGCGGCGCCTTCTTAATTGGCTTAGGTGCCTCGACAACTTTTGCTTCATGTGCAGCATGTTGGACAACAGCTTTGCCTGAAGTAATGCGATCTACGTCAAATGGAACAATTGTTGCAACTACACGTGGCAGCTGTGAAATAGGTGCTGCAATCTCTTCAGCGGTTTGATCATGGAGTAAACGACCTAAGAAACCTGAATATGCACGTCGTGGAAGTAGAAGTGTTAATTCAACATCTGGCTTCTCTGTCATTCTGATTGCGTAATCAAGTGCAGAGTTTGCAAGACGACGATCGGGGCAATCAATCAATTCAAGGGTTACATCATCAAGTGCGTCAGATGCCGCCCACGCCGCTTGAATCTCTTCTGCGCGACGATCATCAATAACAAAGTGAACAGCAGCGAGATTGCGTGGTTGCAGGCTTCGTGCGTAACGAATTGCGCCGACAGTTGCAATATCAACATTGTCCACAAGAACAGTTACATCGTGACGCGCAATTGATGTTGCACGTTCCTGATCGCGCTTTACCGCTAATGCTTCTTGTTCACGTGTGTACTGGCGACGCAAACGCAAGAAAGTCATTACAAGAATAGGTGCGGTCAAAAGTACTAACCAAGCACCTTCTGTGAATTTAACAATTGAGAAAATAATGACAACTACGAATGAGATACATCCAGCCAGCGAGTTAATAAATATCTTTGCTTTCCAGGCACCAGTCTTATTGCGCAGTGCATGGCGAGTCATTCCGAATCCAGCCAAGGTAAAGCCTGTAAATACTCCAAGCGCATAAAACGCAACTAAGTGTTCAACCGAACCTGCGGTGATAAGAACCAAGAAGATTCCGCCGCCAGATAAAAGCAAGATTCCATTTGAGAAAGCTAGGCGGTGCCCACGCTTTGTTAATTGGCGTGGCAGGTAGCCATCTGTAGCAACAAAGTTCACCAAAATCGGAAACGCGCTGTAGGTGGTGTTCGCACCAGCAAACAAGATAAGCATTGTTGCTAGCTGCACCATCACGAACATAATCGACCCTACGGCGCCATCGCCCATGATCGTCTTTGCGATCTGCGAAATAACGGTTGGGGTGCCTGATTCATAGGGCATTGCATGGATCTTGTGGGCAAACCAAGAAACTCCAAGAACCAATGTTCCAAGCAATGTGCTCATTACATACAAGGTGCGACGAGCATTTACATGCTCAGGGGTCTTAAACAGAGCCACACCATCAGAGATCGCTTCAAGTCCAGTTAATGATGAACCACCATTTGCGAAGGCGCGAAGCAGAATAAAGATTGCAGCAAAGGTGAGTAACCCTTGGCTTTCACCAACAGGTACCGCTCCTGGCAAATCAGTTGGCAGAACTTCAAGCGTTCCTGTTGCCACACGGTAGATACCCATGGAAAACACAATGAACATGCAACCGACGAAGAAGTAAGTTGGAAGTGCGAATGCTTTTCCAGCTTCCTTAACTCCGCGAAGATTTCCGTATGTAAGTAAAACAATTACAGCCAAGATCATTGGAATCTTAAAACCATGAAGTGATGGGAATGTCGAGACAATGGCTGCAACACCTGCTGCAGATTGAATTGCAACAGTAACGATGTAATCCAACATCAATGCGACAGCTGCAATTTGGGCAACTACTGGTCCGAAGTTGTCTCTCGAAACAATGTATGCGCCACCAACTTTTGTGTACACATTAATTACATCGCGATATGAAAGTGTGATGATTACCAAGATAGTTAGTACAACCGCTGTCATCGGCATCAAGATTGCAAAAGCTGCCAAACCAAATGCTGGAAGCAATGCAATCAAAATCTGCTCTGAACCGTATGCAGATGAAGAAATACAGTCAGATGACAAAATACCCAAGGCATAACGCTTGCTTAAACGCTGGTGACCCAATGAGTGTCGGTTTAGAGGATTACCCAGCAAGCGGCGCTTGATTGTGTAAAAGAATGAGTCTTTTAGATGTGCGTGATCCTTTAGAACTTCAGGGGCTGGCGCATCATCGGTCCACGACTTGGGCACTGAGAACTCCTCTTTTCATTGCGAAAAACGCAACTTAATAAGTATCACTCTACCTCAGGGCACAAGATCTTCACTGTTTTAAGCGCTCCGCGTATGCTTTGGACATGCGTACACAGTTGTATATCGATGGCCAGTGGGTTGATGGAATCGGAAAATTACCAGTTTACGATCCAAGCGACGGAACAGTTATTGCCGAAGTTGCACTTGCTGGAGATGCACAATGTGAAGCCGCGATAGCTGCTGCAGATGCAGCTGCGAAAGCGTGGGCAAAGACCGCACCTCGTTATCGCTCAGAGATTTTGCGTAAAGCTTTTGAGTTAATGACCGCTGAAAATGAAGCGATCGCAACAATGATTTCCCGTGAAAACGGAAAAGCGATGCCAGATGCTCGCGGTGAAGCAACTTATGCAGCGGAATTTTTCCGCTGGTTTGCTGAAGAAACAGTTCGCACACCTGGTGATTTCCGTAAATCTCCATCAGGGGACAAGCGAATCCTGGTAACTCATGAACCAATCGGTCTTTCTATTCTTATTACTCCATGGAACTTCCCAGCAGGTATGGCCACTCGCAAGATTGGTCCTGCGGTAGCTGCTGGTTGCACAATGATTTTGAAGCCAGCTGGTGAAACACCACTAACTGCGATGTACATCGTTGATTTGATGGAGCGCGCAGGTTTACCAAAGGGCGTACTCAACCTAGTTCTTCCTGAAAAAACTGGTCCAGCAATTTCAAAGATGCTTCATGATCCACGTGTTAAGAACCTTTCATTTACAGGTTCAACTGAAGTTGGTCGCATTCTTCTGAAAGAAGCAGCAGATCGCGTCATCCGTTGCTCAATGGAGCTTGGTGGAAATGCGCAAGTGGTTATTCATGATGATGCAGATCTTGCAGTAACTATTCCTCAACTTTCACTTGCAAAGATGCGCAATGGTGGCGCTGCTTGCACATCAGCAAACCGCATCTTCGTGCAACGCGGAATCGCAGATAAGTTCATCGCTGAAATGACTAAGTCCATGAGCAGCTATGTAATGGGCCGCGGAACTGAAGCCACAACAACACTTGGCGCCTCTGTTTCTATGAAGGAACGCAATAAGATCGCGGAATTAGTTGATGAATCAATCGCAGCAGGTGCAAAGGTTGAGGTTGGTGGAGTTAAGCCTGAAGGTGATGGCGCGTTCTACCCAGCAACTGTTTTGATTGTTGAGAAGGACAACCCAATCCTGCTTCATGAAATCTTTGGCCCAGTCGCACCGATCGTCATCTTTGATACAGATGAAGAAGGTATCGAGATGGCTAATGACACAGAGTTCGGTCTTATTAGTTATGTCTTCTCTTCAAATCTCACCCGCGCATTGCGTACCGCAGAGGCGATGGAATCAGGAATGGTTGCGATCAATAAGGGAGTTATCTCAGATCCAGCTGCGCCATTTGGTGGCGTAAAGCAATCGGGCTTGGGCCGCGAAGGTGGCTTCGATGGAATTCACGAGTTCCTACAAACTAAGTTCATAGGCGTCGAGATTTAATTTATTATTAATTTATTGTCAGCGCTCATGTGAGCTTCTGACACTCGATCAACTAATTCGCATGGAACCGCACCATATATATGCGGATACGACTTTCCGTTGCTGGCCTTTTCGACCCGAACCTGAATGCCATTCGATTCCAACATATCGATATCTAAATGCAGGACAACTAACTCTTCAGTTGACCCAGCAAAGACAAAGCCAGCAACCTCTTCAACTTGATCTGCAAAAGAGCCGTGAATGAAACCCACTTCCTCAAGTGTCTTTCCCTTTGTCGATAGGGAATAGGTGCCAACTTTCAATGCATCTTCCCAAGCCCGCTTTGTTGTCAGGTGAAGAAAGCTGGTTTCAGGCATGTGAACTCCAATCAATTCATAATTACAATTTAAGAAACTTTCAGTTTTTCTCTTATGTCTGAATCGTCAATTCGTAGCTTATTAATCAACCCAAGAAGGCGACTTCCACCGTTCGAAAAATATCTGAGGTCAAAGAAGGGATATGAGTCTGTGCAATAGCTACCTTCTATCACAGGGTTGCGTCCCTCAAGTGGGTAGTTCCAAATGACCTCTACTTCTGTTTGAGCAAAATATTTTATAAGTTTTCTAATTCGAAATTTTGGAATCCTATTTAATTTTGTTTCGCGAACATTTTCTTGATATGCCAAAGTACCATTTTTTCTCGTCGAATAACTTACGATATCGCCCTTCAAAGAATATGTGATTTCACCATTGGCAATTACACTCTTTAATTGCTTGGATTTAAATAATTGCAAGGCATTTGACTTGTAAGTATCACTTTTATTTTCAATTAAAAATCTATATAAGGCTAAACGTTCGCGCTCGTGTAAGTGTTGACCTAGCGTTAGTAGCTCTTCATAAAAAGTTTTGCTTTCCATTTGGGCACTATAGGAAAATATTGGATTGCTCAGAGTAATTTTGAGGGGCTTAGGTCCATTTACGCACCACCAGCTAAAGTCAATTTTCTCGGTCAAGTAGCCATGAAGGGTTAATTGAGTAATATCTTGAGCGGAGGATGAGGGATTTGAACCCTCGATAGGTTGCCCTATACACGCTTTCCAAGCGTGCGCACTCGGCCGCTATGCGAATCCTCCCGAGGAGGTGAACTCTATCGGTGGCTGTAACTATGATTGCGCCAGATCCCTCGTACGGCGTTACCTTACTGAACTCCCCCAGGGCAGGAATGCAGCAAGGGTAGGTCCGCTCTGGCGGGTGTGCGAGGGGTCCTATTAAATTGCGCAAGGCGACGAACAGTAGAGGAGCACGGCGATGTCATTAGCTTTGTATCGTAAATACCGTCCCTCTGTTTTTGCAGATGTCATCGGACAAGAGCATGTAACTGTTCCACTTTCAAATGCTTTGGAATCAGGCCGCACTCACCACGCTTACTTGTTTAGCGGTCCACGCGGTTGCGGAAAAACTTCTAGCGCACGAATCATGGCGCGCTCGCTTAACTGCGAAAAGGGCCCAACACCAAATCCATGTGGCGAGTGCCAATCATGTAAAGATTTAGTTGCGAACGGTCCAGGTTCATTAGATGTAATTGAATTAGATGCTGCGACCCACGGTTTAGTAGATGATGCACGCGATCTACGTGACAAAGCATTCTTTGCGCCAGTACAAAGTCGTTACAAGATTTACATCATTGACGAAGCTCATCAGCTTGGACCAGGTGCAGCGAATGCATTACTAAAAGTTGTTGAAGAGCCACCTGCCCACGTAATTTTTATCTTTGCTACAACTGAACCAGATAAGTTGATTGCAACAATTCGTTCACGTACACACCACTATCCATTCCGTTTAGTTCCACCAGGAACTTTGGCTGCTCACCTTGAAAAGGTTTGCAATGCTGAAGGCGTAAAGGTTGCAAAGGGTGTAATTCCACTTGTAGTTCGTGCATCTGGTGGATCTGTTCGTGATGCACTTTCTGTATTAGGTCAGTTACTTGCTGGTGCAGGAAAAGATGGCGTTAGCTACGAGATCGCAATTCAACTTCTTGGATTTACAGATGGTGCTTTGTTAGATGATGCAATCGATGCGATTGCAGCGCATGATGGTGCGACGCTTTTTAAAACTATTGATCGTGTAATTGAATCAGGACATGATCCACGTCGATTCACCAGCGATATGTTGGAACGTATTCGCGATTTGATGATTGTTGATGCGCTTAAGGATTCAACCGCTAATTCAATCTTGCGCGATATGCCTGATGATCAGATGGAACGTATGCGCAATCAGGCCAACCGAATTGGTACTGCGAACCTGTCGCGTGCGGCAGATATTGCGGCGGAGGGGCTAACCCAAATGCGTGGGGCTACTGCGCCGCGCTTAATCCTTGAGCTCATCTGCGGTCGCATTTTGCTGCCGATCGGGGACAACACAGAGGCTGGAATGCTTTCTCGTATTGAACGTCTTGAACGTGCGGAAAATATTGCTCCGCTTACGACCGCTCCCGTTGTTTCCGCTTCAGCTCGAACCGCAGAGCCAAAAGAAAGTACAAGCTCTGCTCATTCGACTGAAGCAGTCAACAACTCTAAGCCAACCGAAGTAGTAACGCCGGCTCCCGAAAAGCCAAAAGCGTCCCCCGCACATGGTGCTTTCGATATTGCCGCACTACGCAGAGCGTGGCCAGATGTAATTGAAGATGTAAAGAAGCGCCGCAGACTTACGTGGTCGCTACTCAGTGCATCTGCGCAGGTGCTAAGTGTTGATGAGAATGCGATCACCATCGGCATTGTTAATGCTGGTGCGAAGGAAAGTTTTGAGCGATCTGAATCTGATGTGATTCTGCGCAACTCATTTATTGATGTGGTGGGGTTGGATCGAAAGATTGCAGTTGTTGTTGATCCATCGATCGACACCAACACTCCTGCGGCGCGCGAGACAAGAACATCTGAAGCGCCAAATGATCCTGTGCAGTTGACGGGTGCGGCGTTGTTGGCGAAAGAGCTTGGCGCAAAAGTTATTGAAGGTAAGTAATAGATGTCAGGAATGTACGAAGGTGCAATTCAAGATCTCATTGATGCACTAGGACGCTTGCCAGGCATCGGTCCAAAGAGTGCGCAACGAATCGCATTCCATATCTTGCAATCTGATTCTGAAGTTGCATCTGCGCTAGTTGATTCAATTCGCACAGTTAAAGAGCGAGTTAAGTTCTGCGTGCAGTGTGGAAATGTTTCTGAAGAAGATGAATGCCGCATCTGTCGTGACCCTCGTCGTGACAACACAATCATTTGTGTAGTCGAAGAAAGCAAAGATGTAATCGCAATCGAACGCACTCGCGAATTCCGCGGTAAGTACCATGTGCTTGGCGGAGCAATCAGTCCGATCGATGGCATCGGTCCAGAACAACTTCGTATTCGTGAATTAATGGTTCGCCTGGCAGATGCCGGAATCGTTGAAGTCATCTTGGCGACCGATCCCAACCTCGAAGGTGAGGCGACAGCTACCTATCTATCCCGCCTGATTAAGCCGATGGATATAAAAGTCTCCCGTTTAGCTAGTGGACTTCCAGTAGGCGGAGATTTGGAATATGCCGATGAAGTTACCCTTGGTCGTGCCTTTGAGGGCCGAAGAGATGTTTAATCTCATTATTTGAAACGCACCCTGTCTCATTATTTAAGAAATACCGGAAATCGAGTAGCCCCAGCAGGATATCTAGTTCATGATTAAGCCATGGGACTCATTGTTCAGAAATATGGCGGCTCTTCAGTCGCAGATGCCGAGGGCATGAAGCGCGTTGCCAACAGAATTGTGGCGGCAAAGCGGGACGGTAATCAGGTTGTTGTCGTGGTTTCAGCCATGGGCGATACCACCGATGAATTGATTGATCTGGCTGAACAGATCACTCCAATTCCTCAGGGCCGCGAATTAGATATGTTGTTAACAGCTGGCGAGCGAATCTCAATGGCGTTGCTTGCAATGGCGATCAACAACCTAGGACATGAAGCTCTTTCATTTACAGGAAGCCAAGCAGGTGTGATTACAACATCTGCACATGGCCGAGCTCGCATCATCGATGTGACTCCTGGTCGAATCAAAGAAGCGTTAGATAGCGGTGCAATTGCAATCGTTGCTGGCTTCCAAGGAATTTCGCAAGATACAAAGGATGTTACAACGCTTGGTCGCGGTGGTAGCGATACAACAGCTGTTGCATTAGCTGCAGCACTTGATGCAGATGTGTGCGAAATTTATACAGATGTTGATGGCGTATTTAGCGCCGACCCACGTGTTGTTCCTGCAGCTCGTAAGTTAAAGACAGTTACTTACGATGAGATGCTTGAACTCGCAGCTAGCGGAGCAAAGGTTCTGCACTTGCGTTGCGTTGAATACGCGCGCCGTTACAACTTACCAATTCACGTACGTTCATCTTTTTCTACAAATGAAGGAACCTGGGTGGTCAAAGATCATCCTGAAGGAGGAGCAATGGAGCAAGCAATTATCTCGGGTATCGCTAATGACAAGAGCGAAGCAAAGATCACGATTGTCGGAGTACCTGACCGCACTGGTGTTGCTGCACGTATCTTCCAAGCGATTGCGGATGCAGATATCAATATCGACATGATCGTGCAAAATGTTTCTGCTGCAGCAACTGGTCTTACAGATATTTCGTTCACATTGCCAAAGGCTGAAGGCGCTGCAGCAACTGCAATCTTGCAGAAGCTTCAAGGCGAAGTTGGTTTTGCTTCAATTCAATACGATGATCAAATCGGTAAATTGTCATTAGTTGGCGCTGGTATGCGCTCACATCCAGGTGTTACTGCGACATTCTTTGGCGCACTTTCTGATGCAGGCGTAAACATCGAAATGATTTCTACTTCAGAGATTCGTATCTCGGTTATTTGTCGTGAAGCAGATCTTGAGCGTGGTGCAAAAGCTGCACATACAGCCTTCGAATTAGATGCAGATCAAAATGAAGCTGTTGTTTACGGAGGTACAGGACGATGAGTAAGAAGCCTTCACTCGCAGTAGTTGGTGCGACTGGCGCCGTTGGCACAGTAATGCTTGGAATTTTGTCTGAACGCCCAGATGTATGGGGAGAAATTCGTCTTATCGCTTCGGCGCGTAGTGCAGGAAAGAAGTTGGTTTGTCGTGGGGAGGAGCTAACCGTCGTAGCTCTTTCACCTGAAGCCTTCGATGGCATCGATGTTGCAATGTTCGATGTTCCAGATGAGGTTTCTGCAGAGTGGGGACCGATCGCTGCATCACGTGGTGCTGTAGTCGTCGATAACTCTGGCGCATTCCGAATGGACGCAGATATCCCTTTGGTTGTTCCAGAAGTTAATCCTGAGCAAACTAAGAATCGTCCACGTGGAATTATTTCAAATCCAAACTGCACAACACTTTCTATGATTGTGGCTCTTGGTGCATTGCACCGTGAATACGGATTGAAGGAACTTGTTGTTTCTTCTTACCAAGCAGCATCAGGTGCAGGCCAAGCTGGCATTGATGCATTGAAGGAACAAATTTCTGCAGTTGCAGGAACAGATGCCGGAACAAATGCTGGCGATGTTCGTAACTTTGTTAAGGATCTGGGTCCATTCCCAGCGCCATTAGCTCTCAACGTTGTGCCTTGGGCGGGATCACTTAAGGAAGATGGTTACTCATCTGAAGAGCTCAAAGTTCGCAATGAATCTCGCAAGATTCTTGGCCTTCCAAATCTAAAGGTTTCAGCAACATGTGTACGCGTTCCGGTAATTACTACTCACTCACTGACTGTTCACGCAGTATTTGAAAAGGAGCCTTCACGTAAGGCTGCTCAAGATATTTTGCAGAACGCTGCAGGCGTGAAGTTGGTTGATGATCCCGAAAACTACAAGTTCCCAACACCTGCAGATGTAGTTGGAACAGATCCAACATGGGTCGGTCGTGTTCGCAAGAGCATTGATGATCCAATGGCTCTCGATATGTTCGTTTGTGGAGACAACCTTCGCAAGGGTGCAGCTCTAAATACCGCTCAAATCGCAGAACTACTGGCGGTAGAGTTCACAGCATGAGCATTAAAGAAACCTTACGTTCAGACCTAACTGAAGCAATTCGTGGTCGCAACGAAATCACATCAAGCACCATTCGCATGGTTCTAACTGCAATCACTAATGAAGAGGTTGCAGGAAAAGAAGCACGTCAGCTAAGTGATGATGAAGTGATCGTTGTTTTGTCACGCGAAGCAAAGAAGCGTCGTGAAGCGGCAGAAGCATTTGAAGGTGCAGGCCATGCAGAAAAGGCTGCGCTAGAAAAGGCTGAAGGCGAGGTAATTGCTAAGTATTTGCCAGCACAATTAACTGCAGATGAAATTAAGCAGATCATCGCTGATGCAATCGCATCAACAGGTGCTGCAGGTCCTGCAGATATGGGCAAGGTAATGGGCGCGATTAAGCCAAAGATTGCAGGAAAGGCTGATGGAGCACTTGTTTCATCACTAGTGAAAGAGAGTCTGAACAAATGACAAAGTATGAATACGCAACTGTTCCACTTCTTTCACATGCAACAAAACAGATTCTTGATACATGGGGCTCAGATGGTTGGGAGCTTGTACAAGTTATTCCAGCACCAGGAACAGGTGAGCAGCTAGTCGCTTACATGAAAAGAGAGATCGCATGAATAAGGTTGATGTTCGCGCAAAACTTGCAGAGCTTGGTTTAGAGCTACCTGTTGCAGCACTTCCAGTTGCTGCATATGTTCCAGCGGTTCGTACAGGAAATTTAGTTTTAACAGCAGGTCAACTTCCATTAGTTGATGGACAGATGGCTGGCGTCGGTAAGGTTGATGGCGAGATCACTCCTGAGCGTGCAAAAGAGCTTGCACAGATCTGTGCACTCAACGCACTTGCTGCAGTTCAGTTAGTTGCTGATGTAAACAAGATTACAAAGGTTGTTCGCGTAGTTGGTTATGTAAACGGCGTAACCGGTTTTGTAAATCATCCAGCTGTTGTTAATGGTGCATCTGAACTGTTCTTAGCAATCTGGGGCGATGGTGCAAAGCATGCACGTAGCGCTGTTGGAATTGCAGAGCTTCCACTTAACTCACCAGTGGAGATCGAACTAACAGTCGAAATTACCGACTAATTACTTTCCGCGCTTTGATAAGCGTTCGAAATCGGTAATTAGAACTGCACGACCATCTAGCTTTAACCAGTTGCGTCCTGCGAAATCAGCAAGTGCTTTGTTAACTGTTTCGCGGGATGCACCAACTAGTTGCGCTAACTCTTCTTGAGTTAGATCGTGATGAACAAATAAACCTTCATCTGTTTGCTTTCCAAAACGCTCACCAAGATCAATAAGCGCCTTAGCAACACGGCCTGGAACATCTGAAAATACTAAATCGCCAACAGCTTCATTTGTGCGACGAAGACGTTGCGCCAAACGAGCAAGCAGTTGAAGAGAAACATTTGGATTTGTTGCTAGCCATGGAAGAAGTTTTTCCTGGCCAAGGCTTAGTAGCTTCGCATCTGTAACCGCAGTTGCAGTTGATGTGCGTGGGCCTGGATCGAAGAGGCTGAGTTCGCCAAACATTTCGCCAGGTCCAAGAATGGAAAGAAGATTTTCACGACCATCGCCGCTTGATGTTCCAAGCTTCAACTTGCCTTCGACGATTACATATAGGTGGTCGCCCTCATCGCCTTCAGCAAACAAAACAGATCCCTTTGAAATCTTTACAGAATCCATATTTGCGCGCAAAGAAACTGCGGCGGCTTCATCCAAGGCGGTAAAGAGTGGCGCCTTACGAACTACATCTTCATCTATGGTCACGAGGGGTACTTTACTACCCATGATGGTGGATAGGGAAACCCGAAAAGGGGCTAAGGCGGTTTATCGCATCCTTACCAAGACCTACCCAAATATTCGCTGCGAACTAGATTTCACAAACCCGCTGGAGTTAATTGTTGCGACGGTACTGAGCGCGCAGTGCACTGATAAGAGAGTTAACACTGTTACGCCCGCGCTCTTCAAGCGGTACAAGAATCCAAAGGCGTATGCAAAAGCTGATCTGCACGAAATTGAAGATTTAATTCATTCAACTGGTTTTTATCGGGCAAAGGCTCGCAACATTAAGAATTTGAATATCAAGTTATTAGAAGATTTCAAAGGCGAAGTACCGCGCACACTTGAAGAGCTAATTACATTGCCAGGTGTTGGTCGCAAGACAGCAAATGTAGTTTTAGGCCATGCCTTTGATACTCCCGGAATTACAGTTGATACCCACTTTGGTCGTTTATCACGACGATTCGGTTGGACAAAAGAAACAGATCCAGTAAAAGTTGAAATGGTTGTGCAGCAGTTAATTCCACAACCCGAATGGACAAATCTTTCACAGCGAATGATTTGGCATGGGCGTCGTATCTGTCATGCAAGAAAACCAGCGTGCGGTGCATGTCCGGTAGCAAAAATCTGTCCCAGTGTTGGCATTGGCGAGATGGATAAAGAAAAGGCATTACTGTTAGTTAAAACAGATAAGGATTTCCGATGAGAAGAGTTTGGCTTGTTGTAACTCTTCTTTTGCTGACCGCTTGTTCACCATCTTCATCGTATGTAAGAGGAGAAGTTGTTTCTTGCGAATCAATTTCACAGGATAAAAGCTTCACCGGTGGAATTTCGATGGATTGTTTAGATCGCACCGATGGCGCGCGCCTTGGTGGATTACGAGGACCGATGGTTGTGAATGTGTGGGGATCATGGTGCGGCCCGTGCAAAGAAGAGATGCCTATCCTTCGCTCCTTTTACGCAAAAGCTAAGGGCAAGGTTGCGTTAATCGGTGTAGATGTTGAAGAAGCAACATTTGATGATGGTCGCTTGTTTGTTGAACGCAACGGCATTACCTGGCCCAATCTTTACGATCCAGATGGCCGCTCACGTAAGTACTTTGGTTTAGGCGTGCCAGTTACCTGGTTTATTGCAGCAGATGGCTCTGTTGCAGGCAAGAAAATAGGCGTGCTTAAGAATGAAATCGAACTAATTTCCCTGACCAATAAGTACTTGGGCGTAAAGCTCTAATCCTCATCCTTTGAACTATGCAGTCCATCTGAAATCAAACGCATCACATTTGGATCAGCAAGGGTTGTCGCATCTCCAACTTGGCGGTTTTCAGCCACATCTTTGAGCAATCTACGCATGATTTTGCCGCTTCGAGTCTTTGGAAGCTCAGCAACAACCAAGATCTGGCGAGGTTTTGCGATCGCACCGATCTCTTTTGCAACGTGATTACGAAGTTCAGTTACTAATTTTTCTCCACTTGCATGTGCAACTCCACCACGCAGAATTACGAAGGCAACAATTCCTTGGCCTGTCATGGCATCTGCTGCGCCAACTACAGCAGCTTCAGCAACTGCTTCATGTGAAACAAGTGCTGATTCAACCTCAGTTGTTGAAATGCGGTGACCAGAAACATTCATCACATCATCAACGCGACCTAACAACCAAATTGCACCATCTTTATCTAACTTTGCACCATCTCCTGCAAAGTAAATTCCTGCAAAGCGAGACCAATAAGTTTCCTTATAACGTTCATCTTCGCCCCACACGCCGCGCAACATTCCGGGCCATGGCTTATCTAAAATCAAAAATCCACCGTGACCCTTTGCAACAGGTTGTGCGTTGTCATCAACAACGACCGCACTAATTCCAGGAATTGGAGTCATTGCAGATCCTGGCTTTGTTGCTGTTACACCTGGCAGTGGTGAGATCATGATTCCGCCAGTTTCTGTTTGCCACCAGGTATCAACAATTGGGCAACGGTTTCCACCAACAACTTCGCGGTACCACATCCATGCTTCAGGATTAATTGGTTCACCAACAGATCCAAGTAAACGTAGTGAAGTTAAGTTGAACTTATTTGGGTACTCATCGCCCCACTTCATCCAGGTACGAATCAATGTTGGCGCGGTGTACAAAATAGTTACGCCGTACTTTTCAATAATTTCAAAGATACGTCCCTTGTGCGGAGTATCTGGTGTGCCTTCATACATCACCTGAGTCGCACCATTAATTAGTGGACCGTAAACAATGTAGCTATGGCCCGTAATCCAACCAACATCGGCGGTGCACCAATACACATCAGTTTCAGGCTTAATATCAAAGACAACACGGTGGGTATAGGCCGCCTGCGTTAAATAACCGCCAGTTGTATGGAAAATTCCCTTTGGTTTTGCTGTTGTTCCAGATGTGTACAAAATAAATAGCGGGTGCTCGGAATCAAAGAACTCAGCGGTGTGATCTGCTGATTGGCGTTGAACAATCTCGTGCCACCACACATCTGTTTCAGAGTTCCAGGCGGTTTCTTGCTTAGTACGTTGAACAACTAAAACCTTCTTGACGTTGTGCTTACCTTTAAGTGCTTCATCAACAGCAGGCTTCAGTGCAAATGCTGCACCTTTGCGGAAACCACCATCTGCAGTAATTACTAACTTTGCATCTGCATCTTGAATACGTGACAACAACGCATCCGCTGAGAAACCACCAAAGACAACAGAGTGCGCGGCACCAATGCGAGCGCATGCAAGCATCGCAACAGCAGCTTCGGGAATCATCGGCATGTAAATTGCAACGCGATCGCCTGCTTCAACACCAAGTTCGATTAATGCATTTGCGGTTTTCTTAACTTCAATCAACATCTGCGCATAAGTAATATCTTGCGTGTCGCCTGGTTCGCCGACAAAGTGAAAAGCAACGCGATCTCCGCGACCTTCTAGTACATGGCGATCTAATGCGTTGTATGAAGCGTTGATCTTTCCGCCAACAAACCATTCCGCATATGGTGCTTCCCACTTAAGAACCGTGTCCCACTTTTTATCCCATGACAGGTTGCTTGCCTGAACCTGCCAAAACGCCAGGCGATCCTTTTCTGCTTGGTCGTAAAGATCTGGTTTGGCATTTGCTTGGGCTGCGAACTCGGCAGATGGCGCAAAGGTGCGCTCTTCGCTGAGCAGGTTCTCTAAGGACTCGTGATCTTGGGTCATAAAGCAAGAGGCTACCTGCTGAGCATTGTTATCAACAGGGATTTGAAGGGTTGAGTTTGCGAGCGAGGGGTAGCCCAAGGATGCGCCAACAGAAAGGAGAATCCATGCTTACATCCTTTATTTTGATGCTCATCAAACTGCTCAGCAATCCCACCATGGTCGCTGCGCTGGCTAAATTCCTGGCCAATGCCCTGAAAAGTGTGAGCTAAAAGCGCTTAAAGACCCTTCGTCAGGCTTCGGCGGAGGGTCTTTTTGTGCCATGAAGGCGAAGGTGAGAGGATTGGCCGTAAGCCTCTAGACGACTCAACGAAGCGCTCAGTCTAAAGATTTACTACGAGCCCATAGGAGTCACTATGCCAATTGCAACCCCCGAAATTTATGCCGACATGTTGGATCGCGCTAAAAAAGGCGCTTTCGCATATCCAGCAATCAACGTTTCATCATCACAGACCATCACAGCTGCTATTCGTGGTTTCGCCGAAGCAGAGTCAGATGGAATCATCCAATTTTCATGGGGCGGTGCCGAATACGCATCAGGCTCAACAGTTAAGAACATGGTTGATGGCGCAGTTGCGCTCGCAGAGTTCGCACATGTTGTCGCGAAGAACTACAAAGTAAATATTGGTATTCACACAGATCACTGCCCAGCAGAAAAGTTGGATGGCTTTATGCGTCCACTTCTTGCATTTGGTGCAGATCGCATTAAGTCAGGTAAGGCACCTTTGTTCAACTCACACATGTGGGATGGATCAGCGGTTGATATGCCTGAAAACATGAAGGTCGCCAAGGAAATGTTGGCGATGTCTGTTGCAGCAAAGACAATTCTTGAAATTGAAATCGGCGTTGTTGGTGGAGAAGAAGATGGCATCGAAGCAAAGCACGATGCAAAGCTGTACTCAACTCCTGAAGATGCACTTCTAACAATTGAAACTCTGGGAACAGATGCAAATGCTCGCTACATGGTTGCGGCAACATTTGGAAATGTTCACGGTGTTTACAAGCCAGGAAACGTTGTATTGCAGCCAAAGATTCTTGCAACATTGCAAGAAGCGGTTTCTGCAAAGCTTGGATTACCTGCAGGAAGCAAGCCAATGGACTTGGTATTCCACGGTGGTTCTGGCTCACTTCTTTCTGAGATCCGCGAATCACTTGATTACGGCGTAATTAAGATGAATATCGATACAGATACTCAGTACGCATTTACACGTCCAGTTGTTGATCACATGCTCAAGAACTACGACGGTGTGCTAAAGATTGATGGCGAAGTTGGAAACAAGAAGGCTTACGATCCACGCGCATGGGGCAAGGCAGCTGAAGCAGGAATGGCAGCTCGCGTTGTACATGCATGTGAGGATCTACGTTCAACTGGCACTACATCACTTAAGTAATTAACAACTAGTCGGAGAGGCTTTACTCATGCCTGCATTAGTACTACTCGGAGCTCAGTGGGGCGACGAAGGCAAGGGTAAAGCCACCGACCTGTTGGGCGATCGCGTTGATTATGTAGTTCGCTATCAAGGCGGTAACAACGCAGGACACACAGTTGTAATTGGAGATCAGAAGTACGCACTTCACTTATTGCCTTCAGGAATTCTTTCTCCAAATGTAATTCCAGTTATTGCAAATGGTGTTGTTATTGATCCAAGTGTTTTACTTGAAGAGATCCGTGGATTAAATGAACGCGGAATCGATACAAGCAAGCTTTTAATTTCTACTAACGCACATTTGATTACTCCTTATCACCGCACAATCGATAAGGTGTCAGAGCGCTTCTTAGGCAAGTCAAAGATCGGAACAACTGGTCGCGGAATCGGACCTGCGTATGCAGACAAGATCAACCGCATCGGTATTCGCGTTCAGGATCTTTTTGATCCATCAATCCTTCGCCAAAAGCTTGAAGGTGCGCTGCGCGATAAGAATCAGATTTTAATTAAGGTTTTCAACCGCAAGAACATTGAAGTTGATGAGGTCCTTGAGGAGTACCTGAAGTACGCAGATATCTTGCGTCCATATGTAGCAGACACAGTTTTAATCTTGGATGAAGCGCTAAAGGCTGGAAAACGAGTACTTCTAGAGGGTTCTCAGGGCACATTGTTGGATGTTGATCACGGTACTTATCCATTCGTAACCTCAAGTAATCCAACTGCAGGTGGCGCATGTACAGGTTCTGGAATCGGACCTACAAAGATTGATCGTGTAATCGGAATTTTGAAGGCGTATACAACTCGCGTTGGTAGCGGACCTTTCCCAACTGAACTATTTGATGAAGATGGCGAAGCGCTACGTCGTATCGGTGGAGAAGTTGGTGTTACAACTGGTCGCGCACGTCGTTGCGGTTGGTTTGATGCACCTATCGCTCGTTACGCGGTTCGCGTCAATGGTTTAACTGATTTCTTCCTTACAAAGCTAGATGTTCTAACTGGTTGGGAAAAGATTCCAGTATGTGTTGCATACGAGATCGATGGAAAGCGTGTTGAAGAGCTTCCAGCTTCACAAACAGATTTCCACCACGCAAAGCCAATCTACGAATACTTAGCTGGTTGGACTGAAGATATTTCTAATGCACGCAAATTGTCAGATCTTCCAAAGAATGCACAGGATTACGTGGCATTCCTTGAAAAGATTTCAGGTGCACCAATGAGCGCGATTGGCGTTGGTCCCGGGCGCGATCAAACAATTGTCGTAAAGGATTTCATCTAAGAATGAAAATCCTCCTAGTCGGAAGCGGCGGACGCGAACACGCGCTAGGAGTAGGACTACAAGCAGATCCAGCATGTACAGAGCTTCATGCTGCTCCGGGTAATCCAGGTATCGCACAATTTGCACGGTGTCATCAGGTTGCAGTTACAGATAATGATGCAATCGTTGCTTTAGCTCAGCAGTTGCAGGTAGATCTAGTTGTTGTTGGCCCAGAGGTTCCACTGGTTAATGGTGTTGCAGATGCCCTACGAGCAGCCAATATCGCTGTTTTTGGACCATCGAAGGCAGCTGCTCAATTAGAAGGTTCAAAGAACTTCGCCAAGGAAGTAATGCGAGATGCGGGTGTTCCAACTGCACACAGTTTTACCTGCACAACTAAGGAAGAGATTGAAATTGCATTGGATGCATTTGATGCACCATATGTTGTTAAGGATGATGGCTTAGCTGCAGGCAAAGGCGTTGTAGTAACAAATGATCGTCAAGAAGCTTTAGATCATGCACTTGCATGTAAGCGAGTTGTTATTGAAGAGTATTTAGATGGCCCAGAAGTTTCATTGTTTGGAATTAGTGATGGAACAACAATTTTGCCAATGCAACCTGCACAAGATTTCAAACGTGCTTATGACAATGATGAGGGTCCAAACACTGGTGGCATGGGTGCGTACTCACCATTGCCATGGGCACCATCAGATATTGTCGAAGATACTTACAAACAAGTTTTAGCGCCAATGATTGCCGAGATGGCAGCGCGCGGAACTCCATTTGTTGGATTGTTGTATGCAGGTCTTGCACTAACAGATCACGGAACTCGAGTCATTGAATTTAATGCTCGCTTTGGAGATCCTGAAACTCAAGTATTAATTCCACGTTTAAAGACTCCTCTTGCAACTTTGTTGTACAACGCTGCAACTGGAAATCTCAAAGGAACAACTTTGGAATGGAAAGCTGATTCTGCGGTAACAATCGTGTTAGCTGCAGAAGGGTATCCAGCGGCGCCAAAGTCCAGCGGAATCATCACTGGATTTTCAACGATAGAAGATGTTTCGATTTATCACGCAGGTACCGCCACCACCGATAAAGGTGTTGTTGCATCTGGTGGACGAGTTCTCACAGTTACTGGCATCGGTGAGGATCTGACCGAAGCCCGTAACCGCGCATACCGAGCGATCAGCCAAATCTCACTGGCTGGATCCTTTTATCGTTCCGACATCGCGCTAAATGCGTCGGTGGCAGAGAAGGGCAATTAAATGACGGATAATTCACCAATGAGCCTGCTTGCTAGCCGATATGCATCAGCTGCGATGCGTGAAATCTTCGCGCCAGAGGCAAAAATCATCGCTGAACGCAAGCTCTGGATCGCGGTTATGCGTGCTCAATCAACATTAGGCCACGCGATTTCCAATGATGTAATTACAGATTACGAAAAGGTAATTACACGTGTGGATTTAGCATCAATCGATGCTCGTGAAAAGCAAACCCGTCACGATGTGAAGGCACGCATCGAAGAGTTCAACGCATTAGCTGGACATGAAGCAATCCACGCCGGAATGACTAGCCGCGACTTAACGGAAAACATTGAAGCACTTCAGATCCGTAACGGTCTTGAAATCGTTCATGACAAGGTTGTAACACTTCTAGCTCGTCTTGGTGAGCGCGCAGCGCAGTACGCAGACCAACCAATTGCAGGACGTTCACACAACGTTCCGGCGCAGATTACAACTTTAGGAAAGCGCTTTGCATCTGCTGCAGAAGAGTTGTTGTTTGCATACGAGCGTTTAACTGCACTTCAAGCTCGTTATCCAATGCGCGGTATAAAAGGACCAGTTGGAACTGCTCAGGATTCAATTGATTTACTTGGTTCATCAGATGCACACTTCAAATTAGAAGGTGCGATCGCGAAGGAACTTGGTTTCAACAATGTACTTGATTCAACTGGGCAGATCTATCCGCGCTCATTTGATTATGATGTTGTAACCACTTTGGTTCAAATCGCATCATCACCATCCTCTCTTGCAACATCAATTCGTTTAATGGCCGGTGCCGAATTAGTTACCGAAGGTTTTAAAGCAGGACAAGTTGGCAGCAGCGCAATGCCTCACAAGATGAATACCCGTTCTTGTGAACGTGTGAACGGTCTTTCAGTTGTGCTTCGTGGCTATGCATCAATGGTCAGTGAACTATCTGGTGATCAATGGAATGAAGGCGATGTTTCATGCAGCGTTGTACGTCGCGTTGCACTGCCCGATGCTTTCTACGCAATCGATGGCTTGCTCGAAACAATGCTTACCGTGCTTGATGAGTTCGGAGCCTTTCCGGCGGTAATTAGTGCTGAATTAGAGCGTTATTTACCGTTCTTGGCAACAACAAAGATTCTCATGGCAGCGGTTAAAGCAGGCGTTGGCCGCGAAGTTGCCCATGAAGTTATTAAGGAGCATGCGGTTAAAGCTGCTCTAGGAATGCGCGAAGGAAAGAAGAACACACTTCTTGATGATTTAGCAGCAGATAGTCGATTGCCGCTTGATCGCGCAGCGCTAGATATTTTAATTAGCGACCCAATTGAATTTACTGGCGAAGCTCGCCAACAAGTGGCACGAGTTGTACATCGCATCGATGCGATTACATCCGCGCACCCTGCCGCAGCGCAGTACAAGCCCGGCTCTATTCGGTGAGCGGCTTCGGCCTAGCTGGTCCACCGCCAGCGCCTTCAATTCCTGGGTGGACTCATCTGCGTACCGGAAAAGTTCGCGAACTTTATACAAATGATAAAAAAGAGATTCTGCTTGTAGCCTCTGATCGAATCTCTGCCTACGACTGGGTTATGCCAACAACAATTCCAGGCAAAGGCGCCGTACTAACTCAACTCTCTTTATTTTGGTTTGAATTACTCGAAGACATTATCGGCAACCACATTGTTTCTACAGAAGTTCCTGCTGTTGTTGAAGATCGCGCAGTGATTGTCCAGCCATTAACAATGTTTGAAGTTGAATGTGTCGCGCGTGGATATTTAACGGGCAGCGGCTGGAGCGAGTATCAAAACAACAAGGCGGTATGCGGAAATGCATTACCTGCTGGATTGCTAGATGGCTCTCAATTACCAGCAACCATCTTTACGCCAGCTACAAAAGCTGAAATTGGCGATCACGACATCAACGTAGATTTTGCTGGAGCTGCAGCGATTGTTGGTGCTGAAGATGCAGCACAACTACGCGATTTAACAATCAAGTTATACGAAACCGCATCAGAGTTTGCAGCCAGCCGTGGAATCATCGTGGCAGATACTAAGTTCGAATTCGGACGCAACGACAAGGGCCAGATAATCCTCGGCGATGAGGCGCTAACTCCTGATTCTTCACGGTTTTGGGAGGCTTCAACCTGGAAGCCAGGCGGTGCACAGCCCTCGTATGACAAGCAGTTTCTACGTGACTACCTAGTAGCAAGCGGATGGGATAGAAATAGCCCACCCCCTGAACTACCAGCTGAAATCGTAGAGAAGACAGCACTTCGTTACGAAGAAGCATTTTTCCGAATCACCGGCAGCAAGTTCTAAAAGGGAGAAAACAAATGGCAAAGATCGTGGTTGATGTGATGTTGAAGCCCGAGATTCTTGATCCTCAAGGAAATGCTGTCGCATCTGCGCTGCCACGACTTGGATTCAACTTTGCTAAATCAGTTCGCCAAGGAAAGCGATTTGAAATTGAGATCGATGGAGAGCCAACACCGGCGCAACTTGCTGAGGTAGAAAAAGCCGCTGAAGTTTTGCTCTCTAACCCTGTAATTGAAAACTTCGTTGTGAGAGTTGAAAAGTAATGCGCGTAGGAGTAATTACCTTTCCAGGAACTCTGGATGATCGAGATGCAGCTCGCGCAGTAGTTGCCGGTGGTGCTGAAGCTGTTTCTTTGTGGCATGGCGAAGCGGATCTAAAGAGCGTTGACGCAGTTGTATTGCCGGGTGGATTCTCTTACGGTGATTACCTGCGCTGCGGTGCTATTTCACGCTTTGCACCGGTTATGCAACTAGTAATTGAAGCTGCTAACAAAGGAATGCCAGTTCTTGGAATTTGCAATGGCTTCCAGGTTCTGTGCGAATCACATCTTTTGCCAGGTGCATTAACTCGTAACTCAGATTTACATTTCTTATGCCGCGATCAAGAGATTGAAGTTGTAAATAACAAGACTGCGTGGACAAACTCATTTTCGCAAGGCGAAAAGATTGTTATTCCACTAAAAAATGGCGAAGGCTCTTTCCAGTGCGATGATCAAACCCTTGCCATGCTCGAAGGCGAAGGCCGCATAATCGCCCGTTATGTAGGCGAAAACCCGAACGGATCACGCAATTTAGTAGCCGGAATTACAAATGCAAAGGGAAATGTTGTTGGGCTGATGCCTCACCCAGAGCATGCAATTGATGAGTTAACAGGACCATCTGCACAGGGTCTTGGCTTCTTTACCTCAATCTTGAATGCGATGGTGAAGTAATGGCGCTAGATACAGTTGCAGTTGCACAAACAACTCCAGATAACTCACAACCATTTGCCGAACTTGGGCTAAAGCCCGATGAATATGCACGCATCAAAGAAATTCTTGGTCGTCGCCCAACTTCATCAGAGCTCGCAATGTATTCAGTGATGTGGTCAGAGCACTGTTCATACAAATCCTCAAAAGTCCACTTAAAGCAGTTTGGTGAAAAGGCGCCAAAGTCAGATGCACTTCTAGTTGGTATTGGCGAAAACGCAGGTGTTGTTGATGTCGGTCAGGGATATGCGGTAACTTTCAAAATTGAATCACACAACCACCCTTCATTTGTTGAGCCTTATCAAGGTGCTGCAACTGGTGTTGGTGGAATTGTTCGTGACATTCTGACAATGGGTGCTCGCCCAATTGCAGTTATGGATCCACTTCGTTTTGGTCCGGCAGATGCACCTGATACACGTCGAGTGCTTCCGGGAATCGTTGCAGGTGTTGGTGGTTACGGAAATTGTCTTGGGCTTCCAAATATCGGAGGTGAAGTTACATTTGATGAAACATATGCAGGTAATCCACTTGTAAATGCTTTGTGCGTTGGCGTAATGAAGCACAGCGACATTAAGTTGGCTAAAGCCGCAGGTGCCGGCAATCTAGTTGTGTTGTACGGTGCGAAAACCGGTGGCGATGGAATCGGTGGAGTATCTGTACTTGCATCGGAAACATTTGGTGCTGGTGGATCTACAAAGCGCCCAAGTGTTCAAGTTGGCGATCCATTTGTTGAAAAGGTTTTGATTGAATGTTCCCTAGAAATCTTCGCTGAAGATCTAGTTGTAGGCATCCAAGACCTTGGTGGAGCAGGCTTATCCTGCGCAACAAGCGAGCTTGCATCAGGCGGCTCTGGCGGCATGAAGGTTCAGTTAGACAAGGTTCCATTGCGTGATCCATCACTGTCACCTGAAGAAATCTTGATGTCTGAGTCTCAAGAGCGTATGTGCGCGATTGTTGAGCCAAGCAAGATCGATCGCTTCTTAGAAATCTGCAAGAAATGGGATGTAACTGTCACAGTTATTGGTGAGGTTACAGATGGAAATCATCTTGAAATTACCTGGAATGGCGAGTTAATCGTTGATGTTCCACCTCGCACAGTTGCTCACGATGGCCCGGTTTATAACCGTCCGTTGGCACAGCCGGATTACATCAACCAGGTGAACTCACAAAGAGTTAATGTACCGATTCCTGTTACTGCAGCAGAGATTAAGGCAGCTGTCCTGAAGTTAGCGGCTGCACCAAACCTTGCTGATAAGTCTTGGGTTACATCTCAGTACGACAAATATGTACAAGGAAACACAATTCAATCTCAGCCTGATGATTCCGGAATGATTCGAATTGATGAAACAACAAATTTGGGCGTTGCAATCTCAACTGATGCGAATGCCAACTGGTCCTACCTAAACCCTTATCAAGGTGCAAAGTTGGCGTTAGCGGAAGCGGCACGCAATATTGCTACAGCTGGTGCTCGACCATTAGCGGTTACTAACTGTCTGAACTTTGGTTCTCCAGAAGATCCAGGTGTTATGTGGCAGTTTGCTGAATCAGTTCGTGGACTCGCAGATGGTTGTTTAGAAATGGGATTGCCTGTTACTGGTGGAAATGTTTCTTTCTACAACCAAACCGGAACAGTTGCGATTCTTCCTACGCCAGTTATTGGTGTACTAGGAGTTATCCAAGATGTACGTACCCGCACACCAATGAGCTTTACTAAAGCAGGATTAGATCTTTACTTACTTGGTGAAACTCAAGCAGATCTTGCAGGAAGCGAATGGGCTTTCTTGCATAACCAACGTGTAGGACAGTCTCCAGATGCTGATTTACAGCGTGAAATGCGCTTAATTGAGCTACTTCTTGAAGGTAACTCATTCTTTGCGGCAGCTCATGATTTAAGTCAAGGTGGTTTATCTGCTGGTTTAACTGAGATGGTGCTGCGCCACAAGGTTGGTGCAACTGTGTCATTAACTAATGCAGGTGTTGCACTTCTTAGCGAGACACCTGGTCGAGTAATTGTTGCTATTGATCCGGCAGATACTTCAAAGCTTGAAGCGTTAGCGGTTAAGAATTCAATCGCCATCACAAAGCTTGGAACAACTGGGGGAGATGCTTTAACAATCAATGATGCGGTTATTTCGCTAACTGAACTATCAACAGCTCACACATCTACATTCCCTAAGTTGTTTGGATAACGATGCGCGATCCTCAGATTCTTGAACAGGTTAAGAGCACACTTGCGCTCTTAACTACCAAGGCTCCTGGGCGTGCAATAGAAGTTCGCGTTCCACCATATGCGGCTGTGCAATGTGGTGAGGGTCCAACACATACTCGCGGAACTCCACCTAACACCATCGAAATGGATGCAGACACCTGGTTAGCACTTGCTGCTGGCAAATTAAGTTGGAGCGATGCGATGAACAGCGGCGCAATTTCAGCATCTGGCGTTCGCGCTGACTTAACCGAATACCTACCGTTAGGATCAGATGCATGAGACGCCCTGATGGTTTGCTCAATCACAATGTCTTAGGTGAGGACAAAGGTCCTCAAGATGCGTGCGGAGTTTTTGGAGTCTGGGCTCCTGGTGAAGAGGTTGCGAAGTTAACCTTCTACGGCTTATATGCACTGCAACACCGTGGCACTGAATCAGCAGGAATTGCCACAAGTGATGGCGAAAGAATTCTTATCTACAAAGATATGGGTCTGGTTTCTCAGGTATTTACTGAAGGCGACCTTGCAACCCTTAAGGGAAATCTTGCAATCGGTCACTGCCGTTACAGCACAACAGGTTCAAGCACCTGGGTAAATGCTCAGCCAACCTTGCGCCCAACTAAGTACGGAACACTGGCTTTAGCCCATAACGGCAACCTAACAAACACAGGGGATTTAGCAGAGTTAGTACAAAAACTTGAAGGAACTCCAGCCAATACACGTGGTGCAACAACTGATACCGAGATCATGACAGCACTTATTGCACTACAAGATCAAAAGAATGTTGAAGCAAGTGCGATTGCAGTACTTCCACAACTAGAAGGCGCATTTTCACTTGTATTTATGGATGAGCACACCTTGTATGCCGCACGTGATCGTCATGGTGTTCGCCCATTGGTACTTGGAAAACTTGAAACCGGCTGGGTTGTAGCTTCCGAAAGTGCTGGCTTAGATATTGTCGGTGCAGCCTTTGTGCGCGAAATTGAACCAGGTGAATTTATTGCAATTGATTCAAATGGTGTTCGCTCGCAACGTTGGGCTGAAGCACAGCCAAAGGGATGTCTCTTTGAATATGTTTACCTTGCACGACCAGACACAACTATCGCGGGCAGCGGAATTCATAAGACTCGTGTAGCAATTGGTGCGCAGCTTGCAAAGGAAGCACCGGTAGAAGCAGATCTTGTTATTCCAGTTCCTGAATCAGGAACGCCTGCAGCAATTGGTTATGCGAAAGAGTCTGGAATCCCATTTGGAATGGGATTGGTAAAGAACTCGTATGTTGGTCGCACCTTTATCCAACCATCACAAACTATTCGTCAATTAGGTATTCGCCTAAAGCTAAACCCACTGCGCGAAATTATTGAAGGAAAGCGAATTGTTGTCGTCGATGATTCAATTGTTCGCGGAAATACCCAGCGCGCAATAGTCCGGATGCTTCGCGAAGCTGGTGCTCGTGAAATTCATGTACGTATCTCTTCACCTCCTGTTAAGTGGCCTTGCTACTACGGAATTGATTTTGCAACCAAAGCTGAATTAATCGCCAATGGTTTAGATACTGAAGAGATTCGTCGCTCTATTGGAGCTGATTCGCTTGGGTATGTCTCGCTCGATGGTCTAATTTCAGCGACAGAGGTGGCTTCTGACCGCCTATGTTCTGCATGTTTTACAGGTGAGTATCCAATCCGCATCCCTCAGGATCTTTCTGAGGGAAAGATGCGCCTAGAGATCACGGAAGTACACGGTAACTAATGTCTACTTATAAAGATGCTGGCGTCGATATTGATGCAGGAGACCGCGCAGTTGAGTTAATGAAGGCTTCAATTGCTAAAGCCTCACGCCCTGAAGTTATCGGCAGCATTGGTGGCTTTGCTGGTTTGTTTGATGCCAGCAAGTTAAAGGATATGAAGCAGCCGCTGCTTGCAACATCTACCGATGGAGTAGGAACTAAGACAGAAATCGCACGTGCACTTGGTAAGTACGACACCATCGGCGAAGATCTTGTAGCAATGGTTGTTGATGATTTAGTTGTGTGCGGTGCCGAACCATTGTTTATGACTGATTACATCGCGGTCGGCAAAGTTGTTCCTGAACGCATTGCAGATATCGTCGCCGGAATCGCTCGCGGTTGTGCAAAGGCAAACACAGCATTGATCGGTGGAGAAACAGCTGAACACCCAGGATTGCTCGATGATGATGAGTTTGATGTTGCAGGTGCTGCAACAGGTGTCGTTGATGCAGATCGCCAGCTAGGTGCACACCGAGTTAAAGCAGGAGATGTCATTATCGGAATGCCATCTAGTGGTTTCCATGCAAATGGTTACTCACTTGTTCGACACATCATTAAGACCGCAAAGTTAAGTCTTGAAGCAAATGTAAGTGAATACGGCAAAACATCTGGTGAGGTGTTTTTGACACCAACTGAGATCTACACACTTGATTGTTTAACGTTGATTAAATCAATGCCAGAACACCTACATGCTTTTTCACACATTACCGGTGGTGGAATTGCAGAAAACACTGCACGTGTAATTCCTGATCACTTAACAGCAACGTATGACCGTTCAACATGGTCGTTGCCGGTTGAGATGGAGTTCATGGCGAAGATGGGTGGGGTTCCTCAGGCCGATATGGAGCGCACTTGGAACTGTGGCATCGGAATGAGCGCCTTTGTTGACCCTTCCGTTGCCGACCTGACGCTGCGTTCATTGGCCGCTCGAGGGATGAAGGCCTGGGTTGCAGGGGTGGTAACTGAGCGTAAAGGCTCCGATCCACGCTCAACTTTGGAAGGTACCTACAAGGCGCGATAACCTACCTCCCTGACGCACAGCAATTAGTGAAGGAGGTCGCCCATGGGTCGCGGCCGCGCAAAAGCAAAGCAAACTAAAGTTGCACGTGATTTGAAATATAACGCGCAAGATATGGATCTCGATCGTCTTGCCAAAGAACTTCACGGCGAGGTCGACACAACTTCACGCAAGGATGACGATGATCCTTTTGCTGAGGGCAACTACATTCCACGTGCGTGAGAGCTACACCGTATCTCGCTTCACTTCGTGTTTACGAACCACTTTCTGCATTTGAACCTGCCGACCGTTTACGGTGGCAAACAATTGAAAGTGATCTAACAAGCTTCAAACGCGAAGAAGAGTTAGCGCTGCATCGAGTTGTACAACCTGAACCACCTGCAGGACGCCCTGACGGTGTTCACATTCTTGATCGCGATGGTGTTCGTTACGTTTCACCGTGGGCAACAGCAACACGTTGTTGGGCGGCGTTAGATAATTTTAAAGATTCACTACCAAGTACAGTCGTTCCATACTTTGTAACTCCAGCAATGGAGGATGTAATCACTGCCGGTGTTGATTTGCTTGAAGATAAAGTCCCACACATCTTAAATGAAACATGGATTATTCCTCCACGCTGGTTCATTTTGTTTTCTCCAGAAGAACGCATGCGCGGAGAAAATGAAGATGGGCTTTTCTCAATGGCACGCACTTCAATTGCTTATGCAAAGCAACGTTGTGAAAGTGCACACGAAGCGGTTTTAGGTGCATTTGGTGATGGCCCTGTAGAACAAGAGTTAGAAAACTTATTAGCGTGGCTTGAAATGTTCCATCCAGAATCATTAGTAGAACTTGATTACGGCGGTTTAGCTAATTACATGGATAAAGCTTTGCGTGATAGTGGTGAAGTTGGAATTGAAGCGGACACATCCATTGAAGATGTCACCTCATCAGTTGCCGGACTTGCTGCAGCAGATGGAATGCAGGCGGGTATTGGATATCAGCGTTTAATGTCCCGCTGGCGCTTGGTTCAAGCCTTTGAGCAGGCTTCCTAGGTATTGCTTCACGCTCGATAAATCGCAATACTTCACCCCAATACGGTCCAAAACGGACAGGCCACAATGAAGGAGTCACCATGAACCGCATCCCGGATGCCGAAGTTCTCTTGACCCCCAAAGAGGTCGCACAACGTTTCCATGTGAATCCAAAGACCGTTACACGCTGGGCAAAGGCAGGAAAGTTAACTGCTATTCGCACATTAGGTGGACATCGTCGTTATCGTGAATCAGAAGTACTAGAACGATTGCGCGAATACAAGGAATCAAGCGCTTAACACCAAGTGCAGTAGGATTAACTCATGGCCGATAAGAATGATGACATGAAAGCAAGAATGCTTGCTGCCCTTGAAGCTAAGAAGAACAAGCCAGGTGCACCAGGAACTCAAAACCATTCTGAATCTGGATCAAAGATTCGCGGCGGACAACGCAGCGGTGGAGCACCACAAGTTCAGCGCAAGGCTGGACCGTCAGGTTCTGGTTCTGCTGGCTAAATGCCAGAGCAACTGCTCATAGAAATTCGGGTTCGCCCAAACTCTTCACGAAATAAAGTTGGCGGAACCGCCGGTGATCCTCCACGTTTAATTGTTGCAGTGCAAGCACCTGCCGTTGATGGCAAAGCAAATGAAGCGGTTGTAAAAGAGCTCGCAAAAGCATTTGATTGTCGCGCTCGCGATTTCACAATCGTTTTCGGCGAACTAGGTCGCGACAAACGTTTGTTAGTTAGTGGTGATATTGCAACACTTCAGAAAAAATATGAAGAGTTACAGCAGACCGCGACGCTTCAACAGCGGCTCGATCTTTGAATCACGACCACGGAAGTTACGGAACATCTGCATTGAATCAATAGATCCACCGCGTCCAAGAAGTGTGTTCTTGAAATGTTCTCCGTTTTCACGCTTCAATCCGCCGTTTTCCTTAAACCAATCAACGGTGTCTGCATCTAATACTTCAGACCAGATGTAGCCGTAATACCCTGATGAGTAACCACCAGCGAAGATATGGCTGAAGTACGTTGAACGGTAGCGAGTTGGAACTGGTGCAAAATCAAGGCCATAATCCTTAATTGCTTGGGCTTCAAAGCCTTCTACATCAGTGACCTTTGCGGCCTCTTCAGTATTAAGCGAGTGCCATGCAAGATCCAGAATTGCAGCTGCCAAATAACTAGTTGTTGCATGTCCTTCATTGAAGGTACGAGCAGCATTTAAGTTATCGATCCATTCTTGTGGCAACTTCTCGCCAGTTTCATGGTGACGTGCATAATTTTCTACAACCTCTGGCCACAAGATCCACATCTCATTTACCTGTGATGGGAACTCAACAAAGTCACGCTGGACACTTGTTCCAGATACACGTGGGTACTTCACCTGCGATAGCAATCCGTGAATCGCATGTCCAAATTCGTGGAACAAGGTAACGATTTCATCGTAAGTAAGCAGTGTTGGCTTACCTGCAGGAGGCTTTGGAATATTGAGGTTGTTTACAACTACTGGAAGTTGGTTAAACAAGAAGTTCTGATCAACCAAGTTATTCATCCATGCGCCACCACGCTTTGAGTCACGTGTGTAGAAATCTCCGATGAATAAACCAACCTTGGTTCCATCTTCATTGTTAACTTCAAATGCCCGAGCTTCAGGATGGTAAGTCACCAAATCTGGACGCTCTTTAAATGTAATTCCAAATAACTTATTAGCTGCGAAGAAAACTCCATCATGAAGTACGCGCTCTAGTTCGAAGTAAGGACGCATCTTTGAGGTATCGATGTTGTACTTTTCTAAGCGAACCTTTTCGGTATAGAAACCCCAGTCCCAGCTTTCAATATCTGTTCCAGCAGATTTCTTCAGATCATCAGCCTCAGCCTTTGCATTGCGGACTGCAGCAGGTGCGATCTTGCGAAGCATTGCGTGGACATTGTCTGGATGTTCAGCTGTCTGTACAGCAATCACATGCTCTGCATGAGTTTCCTTGCCAAACAACTTTGCACGCTCTGCACGCAACTTAACCATTTGTAGAAGTACAGGCTTGTTGTCATTGTCATTTGGGCGATTAGCCTTTAACAAGGATGCCTGCATGATCTTTTTGCGAAGTTCGCGGTTAGTAAGTGAATCCAGAACTGGGTTACCGGTGAAGTTCACCATTCCGATAAGCCACTTGCCATCGTATCCGCGATCTTTGGCAGCAGCAGCGGCTGCAGCAATCTCATTGTCGCTAAGGCCATCTAGTTCTTCAATGCTTTCAACAAGAACCGCTAAATCATTTGTATCAGCCAAAACATTCTTTGAGAACTGTGTTTCAAGCTTTGAAAGCTCTTCATTGAGTTCCTTGAGACGATCACGTTGTGCTTCAGTTAAGTGAGCACCAGCATGAACTAAATCCTTGTAGTAACGCTCAAGCAACCAAGCATCTTCGTTGTTTAAACCCAAAGATTCTCGTGCATCGTAAAGATCCTTGATTCGCTTAAACAGCGCAGGGTTCAAATTAATTGCATCTTGATGGGCAGCAAGCTTTGGCGCCATCTCTTCTTCGATCGCATCTAAAGCATCACTTGTATCGCTTGATGACTTGTTAAAGAAAACTAAAAGAGTACGCATCAACATCTGACCGCTTTTTTCAAGAGCAACGATTGTGTTCTCGAATGTTGCAGCACCTGGAGTATCCAGAATCGCCTGTACCTCAGCTAGTTGCTGTGTGCATCCTTCGTAGAAGGCAGGCAGGTAATGCTCCTCTTTAATCTGAGCAAATGGAGGCAGCTCATATTCAAGGGTGCTTCGTAGGGCAAATGGGTTCGCGTTTGTCATAACGCGAACTGTACTAATTAGTGAGGGCGGCGTCGACGCTGGCTTGAGTTTGGACGAGGGCGCTTTCCACCACTACGTACAGACTTTTCAACGATCGGCACAACGTAAGGAATACCTGATGGCTCCTGTGCACCCGTAATCTTCATCAATTCAGTACTTAATGGGGTAACTCCAACAAACTTTGGATTCACACCAGCGCGCTGAGTAAGACCGCCAATTGATTTCTGCTGACGTGTAGTTGCAAGTGTTACAACAGTTCCGGCCTCACCTGCACGTGCTGTACGACCAGCGCGGTGTAGGTAATCCTTGTGATCTGTTGGAGCATCTACATGCACAACAAGTGAAATTCCATCAACGTGAATACCGCGTGCTGCAACATCTGTTGCTACAAGGGCTGCGTTTGGAGTCTCCTTGAAGAGAGCCAATGTACGAGTACGAACAGCTTGTGACTTTCCACCGTGCAATGCACCAACTGGAACACCTGCGTGAGCAAGCTTGTCAGCTAAACGATCTGCACCGCGCTGAGTCTTTACGAACAAGATTGTTTTTCCGTTACGAGCTGCAACCTGGTTAGTGATGTCATCTTTGTCAGATGGATTCATAACCAATACGTAGTGCTCCATTGTTGAAACTGAGGCACGATCGTTTTGCAATGAGTGCGTCTTTGGATTCTTCAGATACTGACGAACCAATGAATCAACACCACGGTCAAGAGTTGCAGAGAACAGAAGACGCTGACCATCAAGCTTTGCCTGATCAAGGATTTCCTTAACAACAGGCAAGAAGCCCATGTCTGCCATTTGGTCTGCTTCATCAAGAACAGTGATTTGAAGTTGATCTAGTTGAACTTCACCCTTGTTTAGTAGATCGATCAAGCGACCAGGTGTAGCAACCAAGATTGCTGTTCCACGACGCATTGCAGTGATCTGCTTCGAGTATGACATTCCGCCAGCAACAACAACTGATTCGTGACCAATTGCGCGAGCAAGTGGCATCAAAACTTCATCGATCTGCTGTGCAAGTTCGCGAGTTGGAGTCAAAACAAGTGCCAATGGCTTGTGTGGCTTTGCAACCTTGCCATTTAAGTTGTTAAGAAGTGCCAAACCAAATGCAAGAGTCTTTCCTGAACCAGTTTGTCCGCGACCCAAGATGTCATGACCTGCAAGAGCATCTGGAAGTGTTGCAATCTGGATTGGGAATGGATGCATGATTCCCTGCTTGCTAAGCGCATTTACAAGCGGCGCTGCAATTCCAAGATCACCGAATGTTGTTGTGATCTCAGTTAGGGGAGTTGCATCAACAAGGTTTGCATCTGCAAGATTTGTTGAAATGTAATTGTCATCTGCACCGAAATCGACAGCTGCATTTGAGTGAGACTTTGCATGCTTCTTGAAATCATCACGTGCATACGCAGGTGAATCATTGCGACGATCGCGCACTGGACGCTCTGCGCGGAAGTTAGCGGCGCGGGTATCTGGTGCAACGCTGTTCTTCTTTGGGCGTGTTGGATCAAACTTTTCGCGCTTGCGCGGTTCAAAGTTTGGACGACCATCATCGGTGCGAGCAATCTTTGCCTTTACAGCGTCACGACGATTTGTTGGACGTGTATCTGAATCCTTTTTAAATGCTGGACGCTCTGGACGTTCCGCCTTCTTGTAAGTCTTCTTAAACTCTGGACGAGAAGTTGGACGCTCGGTGCGTTCTGATCGCTCTGCACGTGGTGCTGATTCGCGAACTTCGCGTTCCTTAACAAACTTCTTTGCACGTGAATCTGGACGCTGTGATCGTTCGATGCGTGCCGCACGCTCTTCAGGAGCCTCGGTTGGACGTGGCTTTGAAGCGGTTTGTTCTTGGTAGCGCTTTGCGCGCAACTTTGAACGCTCTACTAAGCGAGCTTCCTTCTTTGATGTTGCAGATGTATCAACATCTGAATAACGACGAGTTGATGGCTTACCAGTCACAGGCTTTGCTGCTGCACCTTTACGTGCTGCTTTTTGCGCAGTTGTGTGACGCGCCTTTGGAGCTGCTTCTTTAAACTCGGCAGCCTTCTTTGTGCGCTTAGGCTTTCCTGCTGATGCTGCGCGACGAGCTTTTCCGGGCGCGCTAATACGTGGTTGTAGAGACATAGAAATGCATACCAATCGAGACGACAAGCGCGTCTCGGGTATAGCTCGCGCTTTTGGCGGCTAGGGCGAAAATAAGACTCGCATGTAGTGCTGCATGTGCAGCACTTGGGGGAAGTGCATTGATGCGGTCGCACCAACGGGACAATTCTACCGTGGATTATTTGTACTAATTACCATCATCTTCATGCTCATATTTACTTAAATCTGGCCGCGGAATACGTGGCATATCACCATGCATAATTCGGCGCCATAAGTAATAGGCAACACCGCCAAAAAAAGGCCACTCAAATGTGTAAACCCATGCACGCCAGTTTCCTGTTTGTGCACGACCAAACTCATACCAACCTGCCCATAAACAAAACGGTAATGAAATTATTAGCACGACTGTAAATATCTTTTTTTGCTTGTCAGAAATTGGTCGCTCTTCTTCATTATTGACAACCCAATCAGGTGCCTTGAAATCCTCATCAGCCATTTTCAGCTGCAATCTCTGCATCGATGTCTCTAGATTTCTTTTCTTCAGATTTAATCCAGTGATAGACGGCGATTGACATCCATATAGTGTCGATGATCATTGCGCCAGACCACATCAACGATCCGCCACGGCGTTGATCATTCAAGGTGTACATATCTTGATACAAGGAGCCTGGAGCGGTGTAAATAAAGAAGCCGGTCAAGGTTTCAGGGACCATCATCAAAAATAGAGAAATAACCGCAATTGCTGGTGAAACACGACGATTTATTAAGTTGCGATCTAAAAGGTTGAAATAGAAAAAATATGGAAGGGCGATATAAAGCGGCACTTCTATATATGTGTGAGCCCATGAATTTTCCATAATGAATGCATGTGGACCAGGCAGGTGCACACCAATCATTAGTAATGCATAGCAAATCCAGCTAAAAATTGGTTGCGTCGAAGTTTTAAAAATCTTAGAGGTTGGGTGAAAAGAGTTAGGCGTTCCTAAAACTAACAATGGGCCTGTAATCATCATAAGTGTGATGTGTTGGACCATGTGTAGCGAGAAATAATCCATAGCGCGTGCACCTACAGGTGTGACAATCACCAACAAGGCAGATGCAATTCCACTCAAAAAGAAAGTAGCCTGACGCTTGGATACATCAGCTTCCTTAATCCTTCTTATATATAGGTATGTAATAAAGAGGAGCGGGAACACAATCTCAGGGGCCAATTGCCAAGAACCCCAAATTCCAACTTCGTGATGATGCATTTCCATGATTGAGGCAGGGTAGCCCCGCATGACTGTGAATTACTAGTGAAAATTCCATGGATTTGTGCTTCACAAGTGGATTAAAGAGGTTCATACTCTTCGTGAACCACGTCACAGAATTTCTGTGGACTCTCTGAGAAGGAGTGAGATGAAGAAGTTCATGGCCGCGCTGGGAACAGTTGTCCTGGGACTTGGAGTTATTGCTGGAATCGGCACCTACGTTGCTGCAGCAAAAAATGATCCAGGTTTAACAAGCGCTACTCCTGCTGGTACGTATACAGCTCCAGATGGAAAGAGTTACCCGCACTACACACTGCATTTGAATACATATCCAAACTCAACATTTGGCGGACATCATGGCGCTGATGGTGGGGCACACCCTGACTGGGTTAGTTATGGACTTGCAGGTGAGTATGGCGAGCCTCTTACAGAAGCTTCCACCGGAACTAATTTTGTTGTTCCTCCTCACTCAGCTGTAACAATAACTATTTGGCAGTACGACTCAGGCGAAACTCTTAACAATGATTTCTTTTCAAAAGTTCGTGGAACAGTCGGAAACACTGCAACTCTTGTTGAACGTTATGACACCAAGTCGCATACAAATGCCACTGAAGCAAAAACAATCACACAGATTCCTTACGATGCCGTTGGACACACATTCACGATTCATGGAATCGCAGATGCAAAAGATCAAGTATTTGTAAATGTTCCTTTGCCAATGGCTAATGATGATGAAGTTTCAGCTGCTGAAGAAGAAGGTGGCTTCACTCAGTTCCCATCAATGATGACTTTTACAATTATTACTGGTGATGAAGGCGAATATGTCTGGAACTGTGAGTTCCCTTGTGGTGATGGCACGGTCGCTCGTTTTGGAAATGCAATGTCTGCCATGAGCTACATGTCAGGTCACTGGATTGTGAGGGCATAAAGCTATGACTGATTTGTTACCTCCAACAAAAAATAAGTGGTGGAAAAGCCGGGATGTCAAAAAGACATTTATTATTTGGGTAATCCTGACAGTTCTAATTGGAATCTTCGGATCTCAGTTCCATGTGATTTCGATGCCAGACCCCGCATCAGAAGTAATGAGTGGCGTTATTGGGTTGATGAGTTTATTTAGTTGGGCAGCGGCCCCAGTAGCGGCACTAGTTTTTGCAATGTGCATTACTGCTTTAACAAGTTCACGCCACTACGGAGATAACCCTCCTCCTGAGGCCGATCACCAAATATCAAACTCCCCAAGGGCAAATGCAACATGGATTTCTATTTCCGCGCTGCTTTGCCTTTTTGCTTTGGTTGTTGGGCTGGTGGTTTTCCAAAAGGAAGGCGACGCACTTCATGAGGAAAACGCTATTAATGTCAATGTTACTGGTCAGCAATGGGCTTGGAACTATGACTATGCAAATGGTGCACGTAGCGAAGTTTTATATCTTCCCGTAGATGTACCAGTTATTTTCCATATAACAAGTAAGGATGTGAAGCACTCATTCTGGATTGTAGAAATGGGAATCAAAATGGATGCAAATCCTGGTTACACAACGGAAGCGGCTGTGACTCCAAACAAGATTGGCGTATTTAATGTTCGTTGCGCCGAGCTTTGCGGATTACTTCACGCATACATGCAAAATAAAGTTCACGTAGTCAGTAAAGCCGATTACGAAAAATGGCTGGCCGATAGGTCTGCATTGGAGGCGCGTTCATAATGACAACGACAATGAATCATCCTGCAGCCGCTGCAGGAAAATCTCGTACTCCAATAATTGAACGACTAAATATCGTTACTGCTTTTGCACTTGGTGCAATAAGTGCTTTCGTTGTTTGGAGATTAGCGCTTCAATTCTTGCCAGCTGATACAGAGGTTCGGTTATTTACTCGTGAAGATAAAATCACCCTTCTTTCAATGATCGCTTGGTTTGTCGGATTCATGACCGGTATCGGTGCGCTTGTTGCACCATTCCGTTGGGTCATGGGTAAAGATCTTTCTCATGATGAAAATATGTTCCTTGCAGGCAAGGACATGGGCATCAAGCGCTACTTCCGATATACAACCGATCACAAAGTTGTAGGAATTCAATATCTTGTAATCACCATGGTTATTTTCGGCATTGGTGGAATTTTGGCAATGCTTATTCGTGCCAACCTTGGTACACCTGAAGGTGGATGGATTCACCCACAGGCGTATAACTCAATCGTTGGAACACACGGAATTATCATGATTGTCGGAACAATCATCATGGTTACAGGCCCAATCGGTAACTTCATCATGCCAATCATGATTGGTGCCCGAGATATGGCCTTTCCACGGTTAAATGCGCTGAGTTTTTGGCTCATTGTGGCTGCAGCAATCCCATTGATTTGGGCTCAGTTCATCGGTGGAATCTCAACTGGCTGGTCTGCTTACAACCCTCTTGCAGGACAAGCACCGCTAGGCATGAATGGTTACATCATGTTTATTTGTATCTTTGCACTTTCAACAATGGTTGCTGGCGCAAATATCACTACAACTGTTGTTCGTATGCGCGCAAAGGGAATGACGTGGAACCGCACACCAATTCTGATTTATGGAGTTGTTGCTTCAGTTGCATTGGCGTTGCCAGCTTTCCCAGTTTTCTTCCTGTCACAGGTGATGTCAGGAATGGATCGCGCACTTGACACATCTTTCTACAACTCAGCTGGTGGTGGATCGGGATGGTTGTATGAAAACTTATTCTGGATCATGGGTCACCCAGAAGTTTATGTAATTTTGATTCCAGCAGTTGCAGCGTTAATGGAAATGGCGCCAGTGTTCACACGTCGCCCTCTATTTAGCTTCAATGTGGCAGTGATGGGTATTGCCGGAATTTCAGGACTATCAATTTTGGTATGGGCTCACCATATGTATATTTCTGGCTGGGCTCCACTACTTAATGCGCCATTCATGTTAACCACCGAGCTAATCTCAATTCCAACAGGAATGTTGTTCTTGGTGTTAGTCGGAACCTTATGGCGAGGTCGTCTATGGATGACTATGCCAACCTTGTCGATCTTTGCATTGTTATGGAACTTTATGATCGGCGGAGTTACTGGAATTTATCTTTCTGATGTTCCAGCGGATGCGTTTTTGCATGGTTCTATGTATGTAACTGCACACTTCCACTACACATTAATGGGAGCTGGATTAACTGGAGCACTTGCTTCACTTGTCTACTGGTTCCCAAAAATGACCGGCCGGATGTTTGATAAGAAACTCAGCTGGATTTCGTTCTGGATGGTTCAGATTGGATTCAACGTTACCTTCGGCGGCATGTTTATTGTTGGCTTACAAGGCCAACCACGCCGCGTAGAGGCTTATCCAGCACTGTTTAATCAGGGCAATTTAATTACCTCTATAGGCGCTGCAGTAGTTATGTCTGGAATGTTGGTTCTCCTATACGGAGTAATTTCTTCCTGGCGTCACGGAGTAGTCGCCCCAATGAATCCTTGGCATGCAAAGACTTTGGAATGGACTGTCGCAAACCCAATTCCACTAGAGAACTTTGCAGTTCTACCAGTAGTAACTTCGGATCCATATGGTTACGGAAAGGAAAAGAAATGAGCGTAGAGACACATTCACACAACGCCCATCACGAAGATCCGGATGTAGTTGGAAGCCGTAATCGCCTTGGAGTAATTCTGATTTTGGTTGCCGATGTTGCCTTCGCACTCAGTATGGTGTTTGTTTACTTTTACTTGCGTGCACAAAATGTCAACGATATGTGGCTACCAAAAGCTACAGAAGAACATGCTGCAATTGTTGCCCAATCTTCATCAAAAGCATGGACAATTACAGCGATCGCAGCCTTTGGGTTGTTAACACATTTCTATGCCCTTAAAGGTGCACGTGCACACAATGACACCCAATTGAAACTTGGCTCATTGGTCGCATTAGTTACATCAATTGTTGCAATCTATTTTCAGTTCAATACCTTCGCTACGGCGCCGTTTACCTTCTCAGATGGTGCCTATGTTTCATGTTTCTATCTATTTGCGGTAATGAACTTTGTTCACCTTGCATTGACAGTATTTATCGCACTTGGAAACTGGAACCGAGCACGACTAGGTCTCTATGCAACAAACGTTTGGCATGTAGATATTGTCAATGTTTGGTGGGTATGGATGGTTGTGTCATCATTGCTAGGTGCCTTCTGCCTCAGCTTCCCATAAGAAAAGCTCTAACTGGATCAGCCTCTACATCGCCTTAGGCGTTGTCTGGGGCTGTTCTTTTATCTTCATTAAGTTAGGCCTTGAGTTCCTTACCCCTATAGGTGTGGCATTTGGTCGAGTCTCTCTGGGAGCCCTCACATTGGTGCTCTGGGCTCGTTTTAAGGGTATTTCACTGCCCCAGGGTCGCATTATGTGGTTACATCTTTGGGTAGTTTCTCTGTTGCTCAATGTAATTCCGGGAATTCTATTTGCCGTAGCTGAAACTGAAGTTACTTCAATTCTTGCTGGAATTATCAACGCGGTAACACCATTAATGACATTACTTGCAATCATGATTGCCTTTCGCGAAGAAAAGCCAAAGAGCTTTCAGGTCATAGGTTTACTCACTGGATTTCTTGGTGTACTAACTGTTCTTGGAGCTTGGCAAGGATTGGGCGATAATCCAGCAGGTGCGGTAATTGCTTTGTTATGCGCAGTTGCTTGTTATGGAGTTTCATTCCCGTATTCCCGTAAATTTGTTTTGCCAAAGAAGATTCAAGCTGAATCACTTGCGGCCGGACAATTAACTATGGGCGCGCTTACATTATTGCCAATGTACTTAGTCGATGGAGTTGCTAAAGATAACTATCAACTTGGCCCGGTACTTGCGATGCTCACCTTAGGAATTCTCGGTTCTGGTTTTGCTTACATCTGGAACTTTAAAATTATGGAAGCAGCAGGCAGTGCAATTGCCAGCACCGTTACTTATGTGACACCAGTTGTTGCAGTTATTGTTGGAATCATATTTTTAGGTGAAGGAATCACCTGGTATGAACCAGTTGGCGGACTTATAGTTTTACTAGGTGCAGCGATTGGACAACAACGAATAAAGCTACCTAGTCGATCTTAAATCCATCTTTAATTGGACCTAGATCAATACCTGCTGCGGTGTGATTAGTCGCCTCACCACGTGCAAGTTGAGCAGCATGTGCCTGGTCGTGCCAGCGTTCCTCGATTTTGCCGTACTTCCATAGCAATAGCGCGATCGTCCAGACCACTACGAAAGCGCCAACAATGAAGTATCCAGCACTGTTTAAATTAAAGGCCAACGCGTAATCCCAGAAGCCACCAGTTAAATTCAATTGGTTTGCAAATACTTGGCAGAGTTCTAATCCACCAACAAATAATGCAACCGCTACTGATAATCCAGTGATGATGATGTTGTAGTACACCTTGCGAACAGGCTTTGAGAAAGCCCAACCGTATGCAAAGTTCATAAATGAACCATCAATTGTGTCTAGCAAAGTCATACCACCTGCAAAGAAAAGTGGCAGAGAAATTATTGCCCACCAAGGTAATCCTGCAATTACCGAAGAACCGGCAAGCACTAACAAACCAATTTCAGTTGCAGTATCAAAACCTAAACCAAACAAAATACCAAGTGGGTACATCTTCCAAGATTTATCGATGCGACGAGCAATTGGACCGAAGAAGCGCATCAGCAAACCGCGAGAATCTAAATGCTTCTCTAATTCAGCTTCATCATATGCACCCTGACGCATTTTAATAAAGACTCCGACAATTGAAACTAAAATCATTAAGTTCAAAATCGCGATCAACATTAAGAAAGTTCCGCTGACAGTTGTACCAATTAAACCTGTGTAATGGTGCAAGGTTGAATTGTCATCCTTCAACTGAGATCCGAGCGCCTTGATTCCAAAGTTCAACAACATCGCTAACGCAAATACAACAGATGAGTGTCCAAGTGAGAAAAAGAATCCAACAGCTAAAGGACGCTGCCCTTCAGACATCAACTTTCGAGTTGTGTTATCAATCGCGCTGATGTGGTCCGCATCAAAGGCATGGCGCATACCTAATGTGTAGGCAAGTGCAGCAGTTCCCCAACCAAATAATGTTCCATCAGCTAATTCATAATTTCCGGTTGTTGCTTTCCACATTAATAGCGCACCAGAAACATGCAGAAACAAAATGAAGCCAAACATCGCAGCCATACGGCGCCATTCATCGCGGGTGAGGCGATCTTTCAGCGGAACCTTGATCGGCTCCTTCACAATGATGTTCACGGCTCTCCCCGGCTAGATGCAAATCGTTTGCATGTAGAAGGGTAAAGCACGCTCAGATGGGTGTCTATTTGAAACTGCCCCTAAGGTTTCCCGCATGAGACGGGCGGTAGTTCTGGCGTTATTGCTGGCACTTTGCCCTGCCCCCGCGCAGGCAAATACCTGTAATTGGGACACAAAGCCGGGTTGGGTTCAGCGCGAAAATCAGAAAAATGGAAACAGCACCTGGTCGTCAAATATCCCGATGCGATTTAGCGCTGATTTTTCTCGCCGTAAAGATGTTCCACGTATTGAAGGATTTGTTAGTTCAGCGTCAGCTACATGTGGTGACAATCTTTCTGTAACAACCATTGGTTCAAAAAAGTTTGATCTCGATATTTACCGAATGGGGTATTACAACAACAAGGGCGCTCGCTTAATTCGAACTTTGGATTCTCCTAAGAAGATAACTGTAGATAGCTCAATGGTTCCAGGTCAGTATCTTTTAAAGTTGCGCAGCAAAAAACGGACAGCATCCTTTATTCCATTAATGATCACTGGAAAAACCGCAAATGATTTAACTTTTGTTTCATCTGTTCTGACATGGCAGTCGTATAACCAGTGGGGCGGACAATCGCTATATAAAGGCGCAGATGGAAGTCGTGAAACAAAAGCAACGGCGGTTTCATTTGAACGCCCATACGATGGTGATGGTTCCGGACAGTTTAGATATATGGAGCAGCCGCTATTAACTTTAATTGAAAAACAAGGGTTGGATGTAAATTACTTAACTGACTTTGATGTTGACTCAAACTCGCAAGTATTTGCAAACACTTCAACAATTGTTGTGGGAGGTCATAGCGAGTACTGGACGCAAATCATACGTTCTCGGTTTGATGAAGCGGTTGCCCAAGGCAAAAACTTGGTGGTCTTTGGCGGAAATACTGGTTACGCCATGACAGAAATCAAAGGAAGAAAAATTTCTGGCAGAACTCCATATCGCGAACTTGGAAAAGCTGAATCACTGTTACTTGGTTCGCAGTATTTTGCACTTGGCATCAAGAAAGATTTGATTTCAAATAATGTATGGCCCTTTTCAGCATTAGGAAAGGATGCGGTTATAAAAGGTGTCTACGGATATGAAGCAGATACAGCAATGGGAACTGTGGGACCAGGTGTTCAGGTTCTGGCTCGAGCTGCAATCAGCCCGACTGAAAAAGGCTTCGTTGCGATGTCCACTTATTACAGGGCGCCAAGCGGGGCGGCTGTGCTGAATATAGGCACAAATGGGTGGGTATGTGCGTTGGCCAACCGCTGTCCCTGGGGCCACACCTTCGATTCACAGGCTCAAAGCCAGCTGCGCAAGGTCACTGAAGCGGTGTTGCGAACAGTCAAAGATTCAAAATGGCCAGTGGCGCAGATTGAAATTCCCAGTCGTGCTTAACCACATGCGTATAGGGTCACGCACATGAGTGAAGACGACGGCATGGAAGAGCTCATCACCGAAGAGATGCTGTGGGATCGCATCCCTGAAGTTGAAGGTGAAGAACGCGCAAGCACTTATTACGAATTAAGTGCGCGCATCTATGCACGTGGCCAGTATGACGAAGCGTTAGCGCTCGCAGAGACTGCACGAGATATCTATTCGCAATTAGGTGCATCAGCACCTGCCGAAGGATTAGCCCAGGCGTATTCAGCAATTGGTTACAACTTAAATCAATTAAAGCGCATGGATGAAGCTGCAACTGCGATGAGCAAAGCGGTTGAACTTCTGCGCGAAAACAAATCACCTATTGCATTAGAACTTGCCTGCACATTGGGCGAGTGGTGGTACACATCAAAGAAGTACGACAAAGTTGTGGAAACTATGAATGAATGCGCGCAGGAGCATTTAGTTGATGGAAATGAAATTGGCGCAGCAAATGATCTTCATCTAATTGGTTGTGCAGAGCGCGAGCTTAAGAATTATGAAAAAGCAATTGATGCCTTTAAGGAAGCGCGAGTTCTTTTCAAGCGCAACAAAGAGGTAATTCATGTTGCACGTTGTGATCAGAAGATTGCTTCCTGTCTTATTGAACTTGGCGAAGGTGAACTTGCTCTAGATACAGCTCGTAAGGCTGTGGATGTATTTGAAACAGGACATGATCATCGTCGCGAGACTTTTGCTTCATTTGAATATGGCAAGGCGCAGATCCTGCTTGAAAAGTTTGATGATGGGCTTGCAACACTAGAAAATGTTTTAGCGATCGTGAGCGAAGATGAACCTAAAGATTTTGAGTTCATCGTTGATATTGAAACTCGAATCGCAGCAATTTTGCGCATGCAAGGTCGCGGTGAAGAGGCCGATGAGATTGAGCGTCGTTTAAAGTCAGTGCAGGAAGCGCTGGAGGATGAGCCTGAAGTTGATCTCCTCTCTTAAAGGCCGCGATCAACTAAGTATCAGCATGGTCTGTTTGGGCAATATTTGCCGCTCACCCATGGCTGCGGCGGTGCTCGCAGGCAAGAGTTCCGCCCTTAAATCACCAGCAATTACAGTCGATAGTTCTGGCACTGGTTCGTGGCATGTGGGGCAAGGTCCTCACCCATCATCTAAAAAGATTTGGGAAGCTGCTGGCTACCGACATAAACATGTTGCAAAACAATTTAAAGTTAATGACTTCTTTATTCATGACTTAATCCTGGTAATGGATTCAAGTAATTATCACAATGTGATTTCCTTAGCTGAAACCGAAGAACATCGCAGTAAAGTTTTCTATCTTCGGAATTTTGATCCACAACTTAAAAGTATTGATCCAACATCAGCTGATTACTTTAAGTTAGAGGTTCCAGATCCATACAACCAAAGCGATGAAGCGTATGAAGCAACTTTGGCTATGGTCGAACGTGCCGTAGATGGATTGTTGCAAGAGTTAAAGAACCTATAGCACCACCGATTGCAGCAACAACAAGTGGCCACTGAGTTGAACCACTACTCCAAGTAGCACCGCCCCAGATACCAGCGCCTAATACAGCAAAGTTCATTGATGCTTGGTACACACCTTGTGCTCTACCGCGATGATGATCTTCACTTAATCCAGCGATCCACGCCTTACCAACTCCATCAGTTAATGCAGGAAACAATCCATAAATCGCAAGAGCGATTAATGCAACGGTGTGGTTTTGAGTAAGGCCCAATGTCAGATATGCAGCAGCAAAGGCAAGCAAGCCGATTGCATACACAATTCGTGGAGATAATTTATCTGCAACGTATCCAGCTGGAAAAGCAGCAACCACTGTCACTGCACTAAATAACATGTACGAAAGCACAACACCATTTGTTGAAAATCCAATGTCATGTAAACGCAAAAGAAGCAGGGCATCCGGAATATTTGTTAATTGGATTAATACAAGAACTCCGATTGCTTTTTTCAAAGTCGTAGGAAGTGGCAGCTTTACCTTTTGAATCTTTTCTTCAATCTTAGGTTTTACAAAGTTGTCCTTAACAAGCAAGGTTAAAAAGCCGGACAAGATGGCGGGAATAATCGCCCATTTTGCGACCGCTCGAACATCGCCATCGAGCAGCGCAAGGCCAATTAAGGCTAAACCAGGCCCAATTACCGCACCAATGTTGTCTCCGGTGCGATGGAAGCCAAAGGCTTTTCCCAGATGCTCCTTAGGAACAGAGTCATGGATCAGTGCATCACGTGGTGCACCGCGCAATCCTTTACCAATGCGATCTGTAACTCGACCAAAAAAGACTAAGGGCCAACTAGTTGCTATAACTACAAGAGCTTTACCAACACCTGCTAATGAATATCCCGCCATCACAAATGGTTTACGTCCGTACTTATCACTTGATTTGCCGGCAATTAGTTTTGTAAATCCAGCAGCAGCTTCGGCGCATCCTTCAATAAGACCAAGTGCAAGGGGAGCAGCACCAATTACTCCGGTTAAAAGGATTGGAAGTAATGGATATAAAAGTTCGCTAGCTGCATCTTGCGTAAGGGAAACCAGGGTGAGCACGAGTAAGTTTTTACTCAGCCACCTTTTCATTTAGGTAGATGCTGCAAAGCCCAGTGATACATGGCGATTGCTCCAGCTGCAGATGCGTTCATCGAACGAGTAGAACCATATTGATTGATTTCGTACAACACTTCACAGACCGCAATGCCCTCATCTGACATTCCTGCGCCTTCTTGTCCAAACAACAGAACACAACTTTCAGGTAATACCGCTGGTTCAAGTTGCTTTGATCCAGGCACATTATCAATACCAATGATCGGTAGGTTCTGCTCTTTGCAGTAATTAGCAAAATCTTGAATCGTTGGATGATGCATAACTGTTAAATATCTATCGGTCACCATTGCGCCGCGCTTATTCCAATCACGCTTACCAACAATATGAACACCAGAGACGTTAAAGGCGTTGGCGGTGCGGACAATCGAACCAATGTTTAGATCATGTTGCCAATTCTCAATTGCAATCTGCAGTTTGTGACGCTTTGTATTTAAGTCTTTAACAATCGCCTCAACGGTCCAGTAGCGATAATGATCCAGAACATTTCTACGATCACCATTCAGCAATAATTCAGGATCATATTGATCGCCTTCAGGCCATGGTTTTTCATGCGGACCAACGCCTACAACAGGGAAAAATTCACCTGGGCCAATACTGGCGGGGGTAGTAGGAGAAGACATGTAGGCACTCTAAACTGAACTCATGTCCGCTATCAACACGGTTGTGTACCTAATCCACATTCTTTCAGTTATTGGAATTCTTACTCTCTTGCTACTTCAATGGAACAAGAATCCACGTAAATTGAACCCAGGAGTCTTACACGCGGGGCTCACCGCTCTTCTTGCAGGAATCGTGATGGTTGGACTCCATGATTCAGTTAAGCCTGACGAGCCACTTAATCACACAAAGATCGGAATTAAATTGTTGTTTCTGATTGTGATTCTTGCTCTTGGTTACAAGAACGTTAAGAAGCCTGAGCTACCTAAAAATGTTTGGTTAACAATGACTGGATTAACAATTGTTAACATCATAATTGCATCAGCTAGATAAATAACTTAACTATGCATTTGTTTAAGAGAGTTAGCGCCCTTTGCCTTGCGGTAATTCTCTCAATTGCACCAGCTAACGCTGTCCTGGGACCAGATTCAATCCCAGTTGTCTTTGAAGAGTTAATGAAAAACCCAACACTTTCCAATCCAGCTATGGTTGTTATTGATAATTCAACAGGTAATGTCATTTACCAACACAATGCATTTTCAAAACGTAAGCCCGCTTCTGTAATGAAGATTCTTTCTGCAGGAGTAACTATTGAATACTTAGATCTGCAAAGTACTTTTAATACAACAGTTTCAATTAATGCTGATCAGAAATTGATTGTTATAAGAGGCTCACTAGATCCATGGATCAGCCTTGATCACAACGTTGGTCGAAAAATGCATCGCGCCTCTTTGCCGTATATGGGCTTCAGTACTTTAAGCGCAATTAAAGAAGCTAATGGTGGATCATTAAAGAATTACAAAGTTATTTACAGCAACCTATATTCACAGGATGTGGCGAACCTCAAAGCCTTTTGGGCCAAACGTGGATTTAAGCCGGTTATGAAATCAGTGAAAGATGATGATGCCTTTATTTCCCAAGGAGATCTCATAGCCTCCGAAAACTCACCAACTATCGCTGAAATCCTTGATTGGACACTTTTATGGAGCGATAACTTGCTAGCTGAACGATTAGCTCGATTATCAGCACAGACCGCTGGATATTCACTGGATGACAAAGGTGTAGACAAGGTCTTCAGGTTATTACTGAACCACCTTGAGATTGATTCTTCAAAGCTGGTGGTCGTAGATGCAAGTGGGTTGTCGAAACAAAACAAGATCACCGCGCAGATGATGGCTGAGCTCTTGTACAAGATTCATAAAGAAGAGAAGTTTGCGCCAATCTATAACTCACTTCCCGTTGGTGGCGTATCAGGAACATTGCGCAATCGATTCATCGATACAGCACCATCAGCTGTGGGATTAATTCGTGCGAAGACCGGAACATTGAATGGCACTGCCACTTTGGCAGGTTTTGTTCAATCCACAGATCGAGAATATGTTTTTGTGCTTTTGGCAGATGAAATTGCAAAGGGTAATAGCGCACTTAACAAGGCCCGTGCAGCAATTGATCGTGTGCTTGGTCGAATTGCCGCACCTAACATTCCAACAGAGATAATCCCTGCACCTTAGTTATTGGAATAAATCTTTATCTGACCTTTATAGCAAGCAACCCATGTGTTATTTGTTGGAGCGTCATATGTAATACCGATTGGCTCATTACACGCACTAATGGTTTGTAAAACCTTCATGTCACTTGTACGAACCTTTGAAATTGTGTCGCTATTAAAGTTCACAACAAATAGTGATGAACCATCAGCTGAAATCGCAAGACTGCGTGCTGCATTTCCAGTCTTAACTGTTTTTCCAGCCTTATTGGCTAACAAATCCCAGGATGAAACTCGACCAGAAAGATTCATGGTCACATACAGCATTGAATTATCTGGTGACAAAACAATTGCACGAGGATTGCTTCCGATCGGAATATAAGAAACTGAAAAATCCTCAAGATTAATCACATGGATTCTGTTTCCACCCATTTCGGCAACGTACGCCTTTTTAGAATCCTTAGATACTGCAATGCCTCGGGGATAACGGCCAATTTTGATTGTTTTAACTACCTTTTGGCTTTCAATTGAGATCACATTCAGGGTGTAAGAGCACCAGTTAGTGACCAAAACATACTTATTATCTGGAGTTACTTCGACAACTTTTGGAACTGACCCCACTGGATACACAGCATCAATTTCGTAGTTACTGCGATCAATTCTGTACACAAAACTCTTGTCATACCCTGATGCCGGAGAACAGGTGTCATGTCCCTCTTTGTTATAACCAGGTCCATACATCGCATAATTAGTTACATATAAATACTTTCCATCTGGTGAATACGATCCTTCAACTGGGGCACCTTTAAAGGTTGAGGATGACTTGGAATATCCAAAGCTCTTAAGTGATACAGAGTCCGGAACGGTCTTAAGCAATTCAAATGTTTTGGCATCGTAAACAGTGACACTATGGCGATACATCATGTTGTGCGCACTAATTACACCATCACCTGATGAACGAACAGATTTAGGTGAGATGGATCCGTTGATCGTTTTGATCAAAACCATCTTGCTTGAAACAACATCGCCCTGTGCCGGAGTTGCAAAGGCACAGAGCGAAGTTATTACAACAAATGTTAGGAAGCGATTGCGCATTCCCTAAGAGTACTAGTTAGTCGTCATCACCCTCTGAATGTGATTCCCGATCACCATGATGTTCACGACCTTCATTCTCATCATCCTCCCCTCCCTTTGTAGGAAGTTTTGCAATTGAGGGATTTTGGAGGTTGGTTGATTGAGTTGGAGATGCAGATGGTTTTGCACTCTGCTTAGTCGGAGTTTTTGATGGTGTTGAAGTATTACTGGAAATTGAAGTGTCGGTCGCTGTGGTCTCATTGGATGCTGAGCTGGGAGCTGGTGTTTGATCAGTCGCGCTTGCTGACGTTTCAGTCGCGCTTGCTGGAGGTTCTTCTTGAGTTTGGGCAACTAGCGCACCAACTCCAATAATCAACAATGAAGCCACTACTGCGGCGATAGGCAAACTCTTCTTAACTTTGCGAACCTGGACAGGTGCATCTGCCTCGGCGATCTCAAACCATTCAGGCTTGTTTTTATCGGTCATTGGACTCTCCCTTGTTGCGATAAAGATAACTTGAATGGCTGAGAGTAAACAGTGAGGTGCGAAGTAAAAGGCTGAGTAATCTTGGCGGGTGAGCGGCGCTATGCGGGGATACCTAGACCTTATGAAGTTAAGGGTCGTTGAGTTGCTGCTCGTTTCAACTTTGCCGGCGATGGTTTTGGCGGCACAGGGTCTTCCTTCATTTGGCCTAACGGCGATAACAATTCTTGCCGGAACATTGGCAGCTGGAAGTGCGAATGCTTTCAATATGGTTGTTGAAAGTGATCTCGATAAATTAATGGAACGCACTTCTAAGAGACCAATCGTTACTGGCGTAGTTTCCAAAACAAATGCAACACTTTTTGCAACTGCAATCGGAATTGTGTCCCTTGTTCTTTTCTGGATGTTCACAACACCGCTTGCGACATGGTTAGCTTTAATTGCAATTGCATTTTATGTTTTGGTGTACACGATGGCGCTTAAGCAACGCACCTCACAAAATATTGTGTGGGGCGGAGCAGCTGGTTGTATGCCTGTCTTAATCGGTTGGGCAGCGGTTACAAACTCGCTATCAATGACCGCTTGGGCCTTTTTCTTTGTAATCTTTTTCTGGACACCGCCACACTTTTGGGCGTTGGCAATTAAATACAAAGATGATTACGCAGCTGCAGGAACTCCAATGCTTCCAGTAGTTGCAACTAAGAATCGAGTTCTCGGCGAGATGTGGTTCCACACAATCTTGATGATTCTTTCTTCGATTTGGTTAGTTTCTTCAGCCGAACTTCCAGTGTGGTCAATGGTTGTAACTGTTGCGCTAGGTCTTGTTTTTGCCCGCCAATTAATAGCGCTTAAAGAAGGTTCTGCAGATTATGGAAAGGTCGCTGGAAAAATCTTCCAGTGGTCAATTACTTACTTAAGTTTGCTTTCAGTTGTATTGGTAATTGCTCAACTACTTAACTAAGGCGCGCTCGATATCCTTAATGAGATCGCTTGAGTGCTCTAGACCAACAGATAAACGAAGCACTGATGGAGTGATTCCCATTTCAGCCTGCACTTCAGGAGCTAAGCGACGATGAGTTGTTGATGCTGGGTGAGTGATGAGAGATTTGCTATCACCCAAGTTATTCGAGATATCAATGACACAAAGCTTGTTCATGAAGGCAAAAACATCCTCCTGAGAGCCTTTAAATTCAATACCAATTGTTGTACCGCCACCATTGCTCATCTGCTTCATAGCAAGCTCATGATTTGGATGAGATTTCAAACCTGGATAACGAACAGACTTGATCGCAGGTTGCTTCTCAAGAAATTCTGCAACAGCTTGAGCATTGGCAACCATCGCTTCAACACGCATGTGCATGGTTTCTAGTGACTTCACAAGTACCCAAGCATTGAATGGGCTTAGCGCAGGTCCGGTGTGACGAACAAATGGAAGTAACTTTTCAACGATGTAATCAGCAGATCCAAGAATTGCTCCAGCTAAAACACGACCTTGTCCATCAATGTGCTTTGTCGCCGAGTACATAACTACATCTGCGCCAAGTTGTAATGGCTTTTGCAAGACAGGCGATGCCATAACGTTGTCAACAATTACCGTTGCACCAACTTTGTGCGCAAGATCGCTGACCATTTTGATGTCAACAATCTCCATTAAAGGATTACTTGGTGTTTCGATAAAGACAGCCTTAGTTGGCTTGCTTAGCGCCTTTGCCCAAGCGGCAGGATCATTACCCTTGACTAATTCGAAGGTAACGCCCCACTTTGGCAAGAATTCTGTAATGACAACGTGGCATGAAGAAAACATCGCAGCAGATGCAACAACGTGGTCACCTTGCTCAACTAAACATGCAAGAGATGCAAACATTGCGGACATTCCGGAACCAGTAGCAACGCACATTTCAGCGCCTTCAATTGCAGCAAGACGCTTTTCAAACATTGCAATCGTTGGGTTATGGAAACGGCTATATAAGAAGTGATCTGTTTCTTCTGCAAATGAATCAAAGGCTTCTTCAGCAGTTGTGTATGTAAAACCACTGTTCAGATACAGAGCTTCAGAAGTTTCACCAAAACCAGAGCGAGCAAGACCTGTGCGCACTGAATGTGTCTGTGGATGTAACTCCCAGTCAGGTCCCAGTGAATCCACACGAGGTTGATAGCCCCAAGGTCGTTTGCTCATGGGCTAATTGTGGCAGAGTAAGGGGCATGCAAAACACTGCAATTTCAGTCTCAGATTTATCCAAAAAATATGATGAGCGCTTAGCGGTCTCACATATCAACTTCGAAGTACCTCAGGGCATCGTGTGTGGCTTTGTCGGCCCTAACGGCTCGGGCAAGACAACAACAATGAGAATGTTGCTTGGCTTAATTACACCAACTACAGGTCAAGGCCACATCTTGGGTGAACCAATAGAGCATCCAGAAAAATACTTAAGCCGTGTAGGCGCAATGATCGAAGGACCCGCTTTTTATCCAGCGCTATCTGGATATGAAAACTTGATGGTGTTAGCAAAGCTTGGTGGATTTCCGATCGAACGCGTGCAACAACTCTTAGAAAAAGTTGGACTAGGCGATCGTGGAAAATCAAAGTTCAAGACTTACTCATTAGGAATGAAGCAGCGGTTAGGTATAGCCGCAGCTCTTCTGCCGAACCCAAAGTTATTGATGCTTGATGAACCAACAAATGGCTTAGATCCAGAGGGTATCCAAGAGGTTCGTGCACTTCTGCGCGACTTAGCTAACGATGGAACAACTGTTTTTGTTTCTTCTCACTTGTTGTCGGAGCTAGAAATCATTAGTGATTACATTGTTATGTTGCGAAAAGGCGAAATAGTTTTCGCAGGACCAATTGGCGAACTTATGGCTCAACAGCAACCAACAATCATTGCGAAATCTCTGAACCATTCCGACTTGGCTCGTATCGTTGAGATCTCCGAAAAGGCAGGACACCATGCTGTGATTAGAAATGATTCAGTTCATATCTTGGCTGAAATGGATTGGGCACCGGTGCTGAACAAAGCGGCATTTGATGCAGGTATTACATTGGCGCAACTTGCTCCGCAACTACCAAATCTAGAAGAGACATTCTTTGAAATGACGGGGGACAAGTAATGTTTAATGTCGTTAAAGCAGAACTCCGCAAATTACGTCGCCCAACTTTATTTTTCGGAACAATTGGATCAGCGTTGTTCTTTACAGGTTTGATCACCTCATTTATCTACTTAATGATTGATTCACCACAGGGAAACGGTGACCGTGGTCGCTCGATTGGTAGAGATGTGCTGGGTCTAGCAAGTGGTTCAGTCAATGGCTTTTCATCTGTTGGTGGCTTTTTAGGAATCATCGCCCTTTGTGTCTTTGCAGCACAAACAGCGCAGGAGTACACATATGGAACCCTTCGCAATTTATTGGTGCGCCAACCGGGCCGTATGAAGATTCTTATCGGCAAGCTAATTTCAATGAAGTTATTTGCGTTGGTAATGATCGCAATCTCGGCGATTGTGAGCATTGCTATTTCTTACATATTGGCACCTGGAGCAAAGGTCTCTACCGATCTTTGGTTCACATCAGAAGGCTTGCACGCGATCTTTACAACCTTTATTAACGTGACTATCTCTGTCGTTGCCTTTGGAATTGTCGGAATGGTTTTAGGACTTCTCTTACGCTCACCGATTAGTGCAATCTCATTTGGAGTTTTGTGGCTGCTGATCGTTGAAAACCTATTGATTGCTGTGAAGAACTCTTGGCAGAGCTTCTTGCCAGGTGCTCAATTAACAGCGATCGCATCTGGTGGAACCATAGATCTGACCTACAAACATGCTTTGGCTGTTGGCGGAATATATGTAGCGGTTGGAGCGATTATCGCTTCAGTGCTTTTTGTTCGCCGTGATGTAGCTAATTAAGGACACTCACACCTAAAAACAAGAATTTCCAAGGTTGGGCATTTATTCTTTAGGCCTTCCCTCCGAAAGGTTTGTTGTGAAAAAGTTTAGGGCGATCTCGCTTGCTGTAATTCTGGGGCTGTCGATTTCGTCAGTTCCTGCTGTTGCAGTCCCTAAACCAACCTTGGCGGAGATTGAAGCTGCAAAGAAGGTAGAAGCGGCGAAGAAAAAAGCAGCAGATGCTCAAGCTGCAAAATTAGCCGCGGCAAATCAAAGTCTTCGTGCACTTACTGCAAAAGCTAATGCAGCAACTGCGTTGTACAGAAAAGCGCAAGCAGAACTTGCTGTTGCAACTGCACTTGCTAATGCCGCTGCAAAGCATGCTGCAGAAACCGCAGCAGCGGTTGCAGAGGCGCATAAAACAATTGGTCGCTTGGCAGCTAATGCCTACATCATGGGCGGAAGCATGAGCGACATTCAGCCATTGCTCAGCGCGGATGGTCCACAAGATTTAATTGATCAACTTTCAACTTTAAGTACCTTAGGTGCACAGAACTCCGTTGCACTTGCACGATTCAAAGAAGCAGAAGCTGCTGCAAAGAAAGCTAAAGCTGCCGCAGATGCTGCAAAGGCTGTTCAACAAGTAGCAACTGACAAAGTAGCAGCGGCCAAAAAGATTGCAGATGATGCAAAGGCTGCACAAGCTAAAGAGGTAGCAAAGCTTCAAGCGGTTCAAGATAAGTTGATGAAAGATTTGTTAAGTGCACGCAAGGTTCGCACGACACTAGAACAACAACGACAACTCGCATTACTTGAAGAGAGCCAAGCAAACACAGCTGCTCAAACCGGTGGCCAAAAGAATGTCTGGCCTGATCTTGGATTTAAGGGTCGCTCAACGATGCGAACAACTCAAGCGCAACGCGATAAGGCAGTTGCATTTGCGAAGTCACAGGTTCTTGCACGCAAGCCATACATTTGGGGAACACAAGGTCCAAACTCATTTGACTGTTCAGGACTTGTTTACGCCTCTTATAAGGCGGCGGGATTAGGTTGGCCAAACTGGGATCGCCTTAACTCCGCCCTGTATTCAAGTTACACAATGCATGTTTCACTCAATAATTTGGTGCCCGGAGACTTGTTGTTCTACTCCTACAAGGGAACGATCTCAACGATTCACCACATCACCATTTATGCAGGTAACGGCATGATGTGGGAGGCGAACTCAAAGGGTCGCGGTCTGCTGTACTCAAATATTTATAGCATTAAGGGCTTAATGCCATTTGGTGGCCGCGTCTAAATTCGCACTACTCTTGTCCTATGACAACGGCGGTTCCTGCAGTTCGTAGTGCGGTTCGCCATTGGCTTGAAAAATATGAAGCTGGCGACAAAGTTTTAGTTGCTGTATCTGGTGGTGCTGATTCCTTAGCACTTGCATATGCATTAGCAGCAGAGGCAAAAAAATTAGCGATCACAGTTATTGGCGTAACAGTTGATCACCAACTGCAATCACAGTCAGCGATTCAAGCAGAGCTTGTAGTTAAGCAACTTTCTGAAATGAAACTTGCATGTGTTGTAAAAAAAGTTACCGTCGACATTAAAGAAGGTCTTGAAGCTTCTGCTCGCAATGCACGTTACCAGGCGATCGATGAAGTTGTGAAAGCAGAAAATGCGGTTGCAGTATTTTTAGGTCACACAAAAGATGATCAAGCCGAAACAGTTTTGTTAGGACTTGCACGCGGATCTGGAACACGTTCACTTTCTGGAATGGCGCACCACAACGGAATCTACATTCGCCCTCTTCTAGAAATTACTAGATCTCAAAATGAAGAGTTCTGCAAAGAAGTTGGTTTAACTTTTTGGGTAGATCCTCATAACGCCGATTCACAATTCGCACGTGTTCGTGTGCGCACTGAGGCTTTACCAACATTAGAAAAAAGTATCGGTCCCGGAATTACCGATGCCCTTGCACGAAGCGCTCACCTATTGCGAGATGATGCAGATGCACTTGATCATTGGGCAAAGCGTGAAGAGATCCATTTAAATCTTGCAGATTTGGATTGTGCCCACCTCCAAACCTTGCCAAGGGCGATCCGCACCCGAATCCTTCGTGCCGCGATCTACGCCGCGGGAGCCCCTTCGGGATCGGTCTCAGCTGAGCATGTGGGCGCTGTTGAGGCGCTTATTTCAGCGTGGAATGGCCAAGGAGCGCTCAATCTTCCGGGCGGTGTGAAGGTTGAGCGAATTTCGGGCAGACTTTCGCTCTCACCGCACCGACCATAGGGAGAACCGTGGATTTAGAAGCAGTCAAGGGCGATATCGAACGCGTAATCGTGACCGAAGAACAGTTGCAAGCACGTATCAAGGAGCTAGCAGCACAGGTTGATAAGGATTACGAAGGTAAAGACCTTCTACTTGTTGGAGTCTTGAAGGGCGCAGTTATGGCTGTCGCAGATCTTTCACGTGCACTTCAGCGCCACATTGATATGGATTGGATGGCGGTTTCTTCATACGGTTCAGGAACAAAGTCCAGCGGAGTAGTTCGCATTCTTAAAGATTTAGATCGTGACATCACAGGACGCAATGTTTTGATTGTTGAAGACATTGTTGACTCCGGTTTAACGCTTTCATGGTTGAAGGCAAACCTTGAATCCCGCGGAGTTGGTTCAGTTGAAATTCTTTCAATCTTGCGTAAACCAGAAGCTGCAAAGGTTGAAGTAGATGTTAAGTATGTTGGCTTTGATATTCCAAAGGATTTCGTCATTGGATACGGCCTTGATTTTGATGAAAAGTATCGCAACCTTCCATTTATCGGTGTGCTTGCCAAGCACATGTATGAATAATTACTAGAGAGACGCATCCCCACATATGTCGCAAGTACAAAAGCCAAAGAAGCCACTGAAGAAGAGTTTCTCTAGCAAGAACGCTCCGAAGAAGCCTGTCACCAAGAGTGGCAAGATTTTCCGTGGACCACTCTTCTGGATTGTTGCTGCAATCTTCGCTGTAACTGTATTCGGGCAGATCTCTGCTGCTGGTAACCGTTACACACAGATCGAAACTTCACAGGCGATTGATGCGATAACAAAGTCGCAGGTTCTTTCAGCTGAACTAGTTGATAAAGAGCAGAAGATCCGCTTAATCCTCACCTCTGGCAACACAATTAAGGGTGCAACAAAGGTTGAATCCTTCTATGTTGCACGCCAGGAACCAACACTTGTTGATGCATTAACCGCTAATCCACCTGCAAAGGGTTGGAATGTAAAGGTCCCATCGCAATCACTATTGGTTTCATTCCTATTTTCAATTTTGCCATTCTTGCTGATTGGTTTCTTGTTCTTCTGGATGATGGGACAAGCACAAGGCGGAAACAAGGTTTTCCAATTTGGAAAGTCACGAGCGAAGCTTCAAGACAATGATGTTCCTAAGACAACATTTAAAGATGTTGCAGGAGCAGATGAAGCGTTAGCTGAATTAGATGAGATTAAAGATTTCCTTGCAAAGCCTGAAAAGTACGCACCACTTGGTGCAAAGATTCCAAAGGGTGTTTTGTTGTTCGGCCCTCCAGGAACAGGTAAGACGCTTTTGGCTCGCGCAGTTGCTGGCGAAGCCGGAGTTCCTTTCTATTCAATCTCTGGTTCTGACTTTGTCGAAATGTTTGTTGGTGTTGGTGCAGCGCGTGTCCGTGATTTGTTCAACCAAGCTAAGGCAAATGCACCAGCAATTGTTTTCATCGATGAAATTGATGCCGTAGGTCGTCAACGTGGCGCAGGTATGGGTGGAGGCCACGATGAACGTGAGCAAACACTTAATCAGCTACTTGTTGAGATGGATGGCTTTGAAGAAAACTCAAAGGTTATTTTGATCGCTGCAACGAACCGTCCAGATGTTTTGGATCCAGCGCTTTTGCGTCCAGGTCGTTTTGATCGTCAGATCGCTGTTGATCGTCCAGATCTCAAGGGTCGCGAAGCGATTCTGCAGGTTCATGCAAAGGGCAAGCCACTCAGCGATGAGGTAAAGCTAGTTGATTACGCACGTCGTACGCCTGGATTTACTGGTGCTGATCTTGCAAATGTTCTTAATGAAGCAGCGCTGCTATCTGCTCGTGAAAACAAAGCGGTTATCGGAAACCCTGAACTTGACGAAGCTATCGATCGCGTTATGGCTGGCCCACAACGTAAGTCTCGTTTAATGAATGATGATGAACGTCGAGTAACTGCGTATCACGAAGCAGGTCACGCACTTGTGGCACACGCACTTCCTCATACTGATCCAGTTCACAAAGTAACGATCATGCCTAGAGGTCGCGCACTTGGTTACACAATGGTTTTGCCCGACGAAGATAAGTACTCAACGACTCGTAATCAATTACTAGATCAGTTGGCGTACTCATTAGGTGGACGCGCAGCCGAAGAGTTAATCTTCCACGATCCATCAACTGGTGCTTCAAATGATATTGAAAAGGCAACAGCGCTAGCAAAGGCGATGGTCACTCAATATGGAATGACAGAAGCGATTGGCGCTATCAAACTTGGCGGCGGAACATCTGAACCATTTATGGGTCGCGATTACGGACATCAACGCGATTACAGTGAAAACATCGCAGCTGTTGTGGACCGCGAAGTACGCACATTAATTGAAAATGCTCACCAAGAAGCCTTTGATATTTTGGTTGCAAACCGAAAGATTCTTGATGAAATGGTGATTCAACTTCTTGAAAAGGAAACTCTTAACAAGGAAGAGATTGCTGAAATCTTTAAGAAGGTAAAGCTTGTAACTAAACGTCCAGCTTGGACAGGTTCTGCAACACGTGTTCCATCAGAACAACCACCAGTGGATGTTCCAGAGCGCGCAGTTGTTGAAGCACCAGCTGAGCCAAAGAAGCCAACCCGTCGTAAGAAGGCCGCAAGTGACGGTAAATAAGGTCACCGTTTCCGATGGTCGCGCTTCTGGTCCTTACGACCAGGAACGTGCGGAAAAGGCTGTCCGTGAACTGCTTTTAGCCCTTGGTGAGGATCCAGATCGCGAAGGTCTTAAAGAAACTCCGGCACGAGTAGCACGTGCGATGAAGGAAAACTTTGAAGGATTGTGGCAATCACCCGAAGATGTTTTAACAACAACCTTTGATATCGGCCATGAAGAGTTAGTAATTGTTCGCGACATAGAAGTATTTTCACATTGCGAACACCACTTAACTCCATTCCATGGTGTTGCGCATATTGGTTACATCCCACGCGGAAAGATCACCGGCCTTTCAAAGCTTGCTCGCCTGGTTGATATGTATTCAAAGCGTCCACAAGTTCAAGAACGTTTAACAACACAGATCGCAGATGCGATGGTTGAAATCTTGGATCCACTTGGCGTCATTGTAATTATTGATTGCGAACACCTTTGTATGTCGATGCGTGGAGTTAAGAAATCTCATGCACGTACAACCACATCTGCAGTTCGTGGAGCGCTCCTAAATCCTGCAACACGCGCAGAAGCAATTTCATTAATCACTAAGGGCTAATCTCATGTTGGTGATGGGCATCTTGAATGTGACACCAGATTCATTTGCCGATGGCGGAAAGCACAATGATTTTGAATCTGCAGTTGCTCGCGGTTTAGAGATGATTTCAGAAGGCGTCGACATCATCGACATCGGTGGCGAATCAACAAGACCTGGTGCAGATCGGGTTTCTGAAGAGGAAGAGATTGCACGAACAATTCCTGTAATCAAGGAGTTAGCAAAGCACGGTGCCAAGATAAGCATCGATACGATGCGTGCGAGCACAGCTAAAGCTGCAATCACTGCAGGCGCCTCAATCATTAATGATGTTAGCGGGGGATTAGCCGATCAATCGATGCTTCAGACCGCTGCCGAATTAAAGGTGCCGTACATTGCGATGCATTGGCGTGGACAATCAAAAGATATGAATTCAAAGGCTGTTTACGGCGATGTTGTAAGCGATGTGATTTCTGAGCTGCAAGAACGCATATCAGCTGCCTTAGATGCAGGGATTACTGCAGAACATTTAATAATTGATCCAGGCTTGGGCTTTGCTAAAGATGCTGATCACAACTGGGCGATCATCGATGCGATCGATCAATTTGTGGCTTTGAGATATCCAGTATTAGTTGGAGCATCGCGCAAAAGATTCTTAGGCGGGGATACTCCAGATGAACGTGAGCAAGCAACAATTGATTTAACTAAGCGACTTGCACCAACTGGTGTATGGGCAGTTAGAGTTCATAGTGTGAAGCCACATAAGGAGGTGCTGTCAGTATGAGTGATCAAATTGTTCTAACTGGCATCCATGGCTTTGGGTATCACGGTCTATTTGAGCATGAACGTAAAGATGGCCAAGACTTTTTTGTTGACCTTACTCTTTCAGTGGATCTAACCGCAGCATCACAATCTGATGCAATTGAAGATACGGTCAACTACGCCGAGATTACAGATTTAGTTGTAGAAGAAATTACAAGCAATCCAGTTAATTTGATTGAGAAGTTAGCTGCTCGGATTGCTGAGCGAGTACTAAATCAGCACATCAAAGTTCAATCAGTAGTTGTGACGGTCCATAAGCCACAAGCACCAGTTGCGGCTCAATTAAAAGATATTGCAGTTGTCGTAACTCGATCACGATGAAAGCCGTTATTGCATTAGGTGCCAACATTGGTGACCCAAAGGAAAACTTAGATCTAGCTGTTGCTCTGTTGCGTGAAGCTACAGATGTAAAGGTAGTTTCTAACTATTACACAACAGCCCCTGTAGGTGGCCCTGAACAACCTGATTACCAAAACGCTGTGTGCATTATTGAAAGTGAGCTTCCTGCAATGGATTTATTGTCATTGCTGCATGGAATTGAAAAGAGCCTCGGGCGTGAGCGCATTGAACATTGGGGTCCTCGCACAATCGATCTAGATCTCATTCAATACGGTGGGTTATTGAGTAAAGCTGATGAATTACAACTTCCGCACCCTCGTGCACATGAACGACGCTTTGTGCTTGAACCATGGTTTGAAATTGAGCCTGATGCAATCCTGCTTACACATGGATCTGTAAAAGAACTTTTGGAGCAATTGCCCGCTTAGCGGTAAACTTTCTACATCTCGCCCGGTACCCCGAAAGGACTGGAGCCACTGAAATGACTGTATTAGTGCCAACAATGGGTGCCTTGCATAAAGGCCACCAAGCGTTGATTAAGCGTGCGCGCACATTAGATAAAGATGTCATTGTTAGTATCTTTGTAAATCCATTGCAGTTTGAAAACAAAGAGGATTTAGAAAAGTATCCACGCACACCGCAACGAGATATTGAGATTGCAACTATCGCAGGCGCAAATGAAGTCTGGTTTCCAGAATACGAGGATCTATACCCCGAAGGTTTTAAAACATTAAGCGCAGGTGCACTGGGTAATAAGTTTGAAGGAGCATCACGTCCTGGACATTTCGATGGTGTTGTAACAGTTGTAGATCGCTTGTTTGCAATTGCAAAGCCTGACAAGGCGATCTTTGGCGAAAAGGATTTTCAGCAGCTAACAATTATTAAGGCGATGAAGAGCAAGGTTGAGATTGTTGCTGTACCAACTGTGCGTGAATTTGATGGTCTGGCAATGTCTTCTCGCAATGTTCGTTTAAGCGAATCTGGAAGAAACACAGCGCTAGTAATTCATCGCGCATTAGCAGCGGCAAAGCTTGCTCCATCAGTAGAAATAGCCCAAGAGATTCTTAACACAACCTTGGCTACAGAGGCGGGCTTTGACAAGGATTACGCGACGATTATTGATGAAAAGGATTTTTCGGCTGCAAATGATTCAACTGAAAATCGCAGAGCGATTATTGCTGGCTGGGTCGAAGGTGTTCGTTTAATAGATAACATGCCAATGGTGGGGAGATAACCATGTTATTAACAGTTGACGTCGGAAACACAAACACAGTACTTGGAATCTTTGATGACAAGGAAATGGTTAGATCGTGGCGCGTAAAGACTGATCCACGCAGCACCGCTGATGAGTTGTGGTTGCAGTACCGCGCATTGGTTGAGGATTACAACCTGACAGGTCTTTCAGTCTGTTCTACAGTTCCAGCTACGCTTCGCGAACTACGCAGCATGATCGCCGATTACTTTGCAGATGTGCGAGTAACAATTGTTGAGCCAGGGATTAAAACTGGTGTCCCGCTATTAGTTGATAATCCAAAGGAGATTGGTGCAGATCGCATCGTTAATACTTTGGCTGCGCACACATTATTTGGTGGCCCAGCGATCGTTGTTGATTTCGGTACATCCACAAATCTTGATGTGGTTTCACCTAAGGGCGAATTCCTTGGTGGCGCACTTGCCCCCGGTATTGAAATCTCAGTTGATGCTCTAGCTGCACGTGCAGCTCAACTTCGTAAAGTTGAATTGATCAAGCCAAAAAATGTCATTGGCAAGAACACAGTTGAAGCGCTGCAATCCGGAACTATTTATGGATTTGCAGGTCAGGTCGATGGATTGGTTGATCGCATTACAGCCGAGCTGCTGGATACATATTCAGAGAAGCCAACCGTGATTGCAACGGGTGGATTAGCGCCATTGATTATCGGAGTTTCAGAAACTATCGACCATCATGAGCCTGATTTAACGCTTATCGGCCTTCGCCTGATTCACGAACGAAATGCTTAACTCGGTAGACTTCACGACCTATGAGCACAGACAACCAGCCTATTGAAGAGGATCTGCCTGAGCAGCTCCGTATTCGACGTGAAAAGCGCGCCTCTTTACTAGAGCGCAACGTTGAGCCATATCCAGTTTCTGTGCCTCGCACAAAATCTTTAGCTGAAATTCGAGAAAAGTATGTTGGACTAGAAATCGATGTTGCTACTGGCGACATTGAATCCTTAACAGGTCGCATTATTTTCAAGCGCGATACCGGAAAGCTTTGCTTTGCAACATTGCGCGAAGGTGATGGAACAGAGCTTCAAGCGATGTTGTCGCTAGACAAGGTTGGGCAAGAAGCACTTGATTCTTGGAAAGATGATATCGATCTAGGTGACATTGTTTCTGTTACTGGTGAAATCATCACATCAAAGCGCGGCGAACTTTCAATCTTGGCTAACTCATGGACATTGGCATCTAAGTCATTGCGTCCATTGCCAAATGATCACAAGCCGATGTCTGAAGAGACTCGTGTTCGCATGCGTTATGTAGATTTGATTGTTCGCCCTGAAGCTCGCAGCAATGCACGCATGCGTCCTGCTGTTATGAAGTCTTTGCGCGACACATTTGATACGGCAAACTTTGTTGAAGTTGAAACACCAATGTTGCAGGTTATGCATGGTGGAGCAGCTGCACGTCCATTTAAATCTTTCTCAAACGCATACGACATGGATCTCTTCCTACGTATCGCACCAGAACTATTCTTGAAGCGTTGCGTTGTTGGCGGTATTGAGCGCGTATTTGAGATCAACCGTAACTTCCGTAATGAAGGTGCTGACTCATCTCACTCACCAGAGTTTGCGATGATCGAAAGCTATATGGCCTACGGCGACTGGATGTCGATCGCTGATCTAACTCGCACCCTTGTTCAGAACGCTGCGATGGCGGTTGCCGGTTCACATGTTGTTACACACCATGATGGACGTCAGGCTGATCTAGGTGGCCAGTGGAAGCAAATCTCCTTATATGACGCTATTTCTAACGGTGTTGGCGAGAGCGTTACAGCACTAACTCCGTATGCAGATTTGAAGAAGATTGCTGACAAGTTGGGCATGAAGATTGATCCGAAGTGGATTACCGGAAAGCTCGCAGAAGAGATCTTTGAACATGTTGCTCGCCATGAATTAGTAGAACCAACATTTGTTATGGGATTCCCTGTTGATACCTCACCACTTGTTCGCGCACACCGCGAACTTCCTGGCGTTGTAGAAAAGTGGGACTTGTATGTAGATGGTTTCGAATTAGCAACTGGATACTCAGAGCTAATTGACCCAGTTGTTCAACGTGATCGTTTAGTTGAACAAGCAACACTTGGTGCTAAGGGTGATCTTGAAGCGATGCAGGTTGATGAAGATTTCTTGCGCGCAATGGAGTTTGCAATGCCACCAACTGGTGGAATGGGAATGGGCGTAGATCGTTTACTCATGGCACTAACTGGTCTTGGAATTCGCGAAACAATTTTGTTCCCACTTGTTAAGCCTGAAGTTGAATAATCAATGCAGATTCGTCCAGCTCGTACAAGCGACATTAAAGGCATTCGTCATTTAATTGATTCATATGCACCACAAGGCCGTTTGCTATCGAAAGAAACTGTAACTCTGTATGAAAGCGTTCAAGAGTTTACGGTTGCTGTTGAAGGCGATGAGGTTGTTGGTTGCGGCGCATTACACGTTTTGTGGGAAGACCTTGCTGAAGTTCGCACAGTTGCAGTGTCAGAAAAACTTCGTGGACAAGGTGTTGGTCACCAGATCCTGGAATCAATTGTTGATCGCGCAAAGAACATCGGAGTAAAGCGAATCTTTTGCTTAACCTTTGAAACAGAGTTCTTCGGTCGTCATGGTTTTGAAGTTATTGAAGGAACACCGGTAGAGCCAGAGATCTACGCAGAGCTTTTGCGTTCATATGATGCTGGTGTGGCTGAGTTCTTGGATCTTGAATCGGTGAAGCCAAATACCTTGGGCAACACCCGAATGCTCAAAAAGCTGTAAAAACTGCCCCCAGATTTAGCCCAATTTCGGGCATAACCCCGCCACATTTGGGGTTGTAAAAGGCAGAAGCATTCCGCCTCGCGAGCGTAGCCCCGCAGGTATTAGGCTTAACGAAAGATCGACCCAAAGGAGCACCGCCCATGTTTGAGCGCTTTACAGACCGAGCCCGCCGCGTTGTCGTGCTGGCCCAAGAAGAAGCACGCATGCTCAACCACAACTACATCGGCACCGAGCACATCCTGCTTGGACTAATCCACGAAGGTGAAGGCGTTGCAGCTAAGGCGCTTGAATCATTGGGCATCTCACTTGAAGGCGTACGCGCACAAGTTGAAGAGATCATCGGTCAAGGCCAGCAAGCACCAAGCGGTCACATTCCATTTACTCCGCGCGCGAAGAAGGTTCTAGAACTTTCACTTCGTGAAGCGTTGCAGTTGGGTCACAACTACATAGGTACAGAACACATTCTTCTTGGATTAATTCGCGAAGGTGAAGGCGTTGCAGCACAAGTTCTTGTAAAGCTTGGTGCAGATTTAAATCGCGTTCGTCAGCAAGTTATTCAACTTCTCTCTGGATACCAAGGAAAAGAAGCTGTACAAACTGGTGGACCTGCAGAAGGAACTCCATCTACATCTTTGGTACTTGATCAATTTGGTCGCAACCTGACACAAGCTGCACGCGAAGGAAAGCTTGATCCAGTTATCGGTCGCGAAAATGAAATCGAACGTGTGATGCAGGTTCTGTCACGACGCACAAAGAACAACCCAGTTCTAATTGGTGAACCAGGTGTTGGTAAGACCGCGGTTGTTGAAGGTCTTGCACAAGCAATTTACAAGAACGATGTTCCAGAAACTTTGAAGGATAAGCAGCTGTACTCACTTGATTTGGGTGCGCTTGTTGCTGGTTCTCGTTACCGTGGAGATTTCGAAGAGCGCTTGAAGAAGGTGCTTAAGGAGATCAAGACTCGCGGTGACATCATTCTTTTCATCGATGAAATTCACACACTTGTTGGCGCAGGAGCAGCAGAAGGTGCAATTGATGCTGCAAGCATCTTGAAGCCAATGCTTGCCCGCGGTGAGCTACAGACAATCGGTGCAACAACACTTGATGAGTACCGCAAGCATGTAGAAAAGGATGCAGCGCTAGAGCGTCGCTTCCAGCCAATTCAGGTAAAAGAGCCTTCTGTTGCGCACACAATTGAGATTCTTAAGGGTCTTCGCGATCGCTACGAAACTCACCACCGTGTTTCAATTACAGATGGCGCGCTATCTGCAGCAGCAAACATGGCAGATCGCTACATCTCAGATCGTTTCTTGCCAGACAAGGCGATCGATTTAATCGATGAAGCTGGTTCACGTCTTCGCATTAAGCGCATGACAGCACCTGCTGAACTTCGGGAATTTGATGACAAGATCGCAAATGCTCGTAAGGAAAAAGAGTCAGCGATCGATGGTCAAGATTTTGAATTAGCTGCAACTCTTCGCGATAAGGAAAAGACACTTATCGGCGAGAAGCAAGAGGCTGAAAAGAATTGGAAGGCAACTGATCTAGATAAGGTCACCGAAGTTGATGAAGAACTCATCGCCCAGGTGCTATCTGCATCAACTGGAATTCCTGTCTTCAAGTTAACTGAAGAGGAAACAGCACGTCTGCTTCGCATGGAGGATGAACTTCACAACCGTGTTATCGGACAGGATCAAGCGATCAAGGCGTTGTCACAAGCAATTCGTCGTACACGCGCTGGTCTTAAGGATCCACGTCGTCCTGGCGGATCATTTATCTTCGCTGGTCCATCTGGTGTTGGTAAGACTGAACTTTCTCGCACACTTGCATCATTCTTGTTTGGTGATCAAGATGCGTTGATTCAACTTGATATGTCTGAGTACTCAGAGCGTCACACCGCATCACGTTTGTTCGGTGCACCTCCAGGGTATGTCGGATACGACGAGGGTGGACAGCTAACTGAAAAGGTTCGCCGTCGTCCATTCTCAGTTGTTCTCTTTGATGAAATCGAAAAGGCACACCCAGATATCTTCAACTCACTACTTCAGGTACTTGAAGATGGACGCCTTACAGATTCTCAAGGTCGCACCGTTGACTTCAAGAACACTGTCATCATCATGACAACAAACCTTGGTACCCGTGACATCTCTAAGTCACTCGGGCTTGGCTTTGCGAACTCAGATGATGACCTAACTAATTACGAGCGCATGAAGGGCAAGGTAAGTGATGAACTAAAGTCACACTTCCGCCCTGAGTTCCTCAACCGTATCGATGACATCATCGTGTTCCACCAGCTCACAAAGCCACAGATCATTCAGATCGTTGATCTCATGCTTAAGAATCTTGATGATCGTTTGCAGGCAAAGGACATGGGTATTGAACTCACACCTGCTGCGAAGGATCTTCTTGCAGAGCGTGGTTACGATCCACTGCTTGGTGCACGTCCATTGCGTCGTGTAATTCAGCGCGAGATCGAAGATGCGTTGTCAGAGCGCATCTTGTTCGGTGAGCTAAAGGCTGGCGAGATCATCGTTGTAGATGTTGAAGGAGAAGGCGCGGAAGCTGTCTTTACTTTCAAGGGAGCAGCGAAGGCATCAATGCCTGATACTCCTGAAGATCTTGCTGAAGCACCAACCGCTTAAATTAACTTCCTAGTTTTTTAAGTGCGTCTCCGCTAACGCGATATACGGTCCACTCATCCATGGGCACTGCCCCTAGTGATGTGTAGAAATCGATGCTTGGTTGATTCCAATCCAGAACCCACCACTGCAATCTTTCGTAATCTCGCTCAACGCAGATTTTTCCAAGCTCTTTAAGGAAAGCTAATCCGTATCCCTTGCCGCGGTATGCGGGATCTACATAAAGATCCTCAAGATAAATTCCTGGCTTACCAACCCAAGTTGAGTAGTTAAGGAACCAGATAGATATTCCAACAACTAATCCGTTCTCCTCTGCGACATGGCAGTAAGCAACGGGGTGTTCGCTGAAAAGAGATTGTTCAATCTGTTCGATCGTTGCCTTTGCCTCAAGTGGAGCCTTCTCGTACTCAGCTAAATCTTTAATCAACTGATGAATACGAGGAACATCCTCTTTAGTTGCGTAGCGAATCATTGCGGCAGTCTATAGCGATTGCGGGGGAGTCTTTGAATAAGTAGGTCATCAGCCAATGTTTTCAATGCTTTTTCGACCTGAGATTCATCTGGCCATAACTTCTTAATGGCGGCTTCAGTTAAAGACTCATTGTCGCGAAGTGCCTGCACAATTGTTCCGCGACATTTGCGATCGGTGCCATGCCAATCCTGCGATTTACGAACGAGATCTGTTTTTGGGTAACCATTCTTACGCCACTGGCATTGGCCAATAATTGGACACAGTTCGCAGGATGGATTCTTAGAAGTGCATACAAGTGCACCGAGTTCCATAGTTGCAGCTGCCCACACATGCGCATTCTTTGTTGGAAGGATGGTTAACCGGCGCGCTTTCTCTTGTGCGGTTGGTGCCGGCTTTGGATGCTCTTCACCGTCAATAGCGCGAACCAACAATCTGCGGATGTTCACATCCATCACAAGAGATCGTTGCTCAAATGCAAAAGCTGCAATCGCTGCTGCGGTGTATTCGCCAATTCCAGGAAGTAGTTGCAAAGTCTCTTGATCTTCTGGAACCGTGTTGTTGAAATCTTCAGCGATGATTTGTGCCGCTGCATGCAAACGAAGTGCGCGACGTGGATATCCCAAACGCCCCCAAGCGGTAATGACTTGTGCAGGGGTTGCCATTGCTAAATCTTTAGGTGTTGGCCAACGCTCCATCCACTCATTCCACTTAGGAAGGACTCGATTAACTGGAGTTTGTTGCAACATGTATTCGCTAACCATCACGCCCCATGGCGTTGTGTTGCGCCACGGTAAATCTCTTTTGTTCTTTTTAAACCAAGCAAGAATTGGTTTTTCTAACGAACTCATTCGCCGGTGATTTTTACCCGTTTTAGCGCGGCATCAAGACGTGAAACTTCAACGATCTCCATGCCATCTATCTTTGTATCTGAACCTGTTGGAACTAATGCGCGCTTGAAGCCAAGTCGGTACGCCTCTTGGAGTCTGCGATTTACACCGCTTACCTTGCGGATTTCTCCAGCCAAACCAACTTCACCGATTGCAACTAAATCTGAAGGCAGAGCAAGCCCTTTTGCAGCCGATGCCACAGCTAAAGCGAGGGCTAAATCAGCGGCAGGCTCGGTCATTTTCATGCCGCCAACGGTGGCCGCATAGACATCGCGACCACCTACGCGGATGTTTGCACGAAGTTCTAGAACGGCAAGGGTCATAGAGGTGCGTGCAGAGTCCAAACCAGAAACAACGCGACGTGCATTTCCGTAATCATTTTCGCGACCAGCAGATACCAGCGCTTGAATTTCTGCAAGAAGAGGGCGACGACCTTCCAAAGTAACTGTTACACATGTTCCAGGAACTGGTTCTGCGTGACGAGATGTAAACAAACCGGTTGGATCGAGAACGGATTCGATTCCGGTGTCACTTAAATCAAAACAACCAACCTCATCAGATGCACCAAAGCGGTTCTTGATTGCACGAATTAAGCGAAGACGTGAGTGGCGCTCACCTTCAAACTGCAAAACAACATCAACGATATGTTCTAGCAGTCGAGGACCTGCGATCGATCCATCCTTTGTTACATGTCCAACGAGTAGCAAAGTAATGTCACGATCTTTACAAATACGAATTAACGCGCCAGCAACTTCGCGAACTTGCGTAACACCACCAGGTGCACCATCTGCTGCAGCGCTTCCAATTGTTTGAACTGAGTCGATAATTAAAAGTTGTGGTTTAACAGAGTCGATATGTGCAATGACAGCGCCAAGATCTGTTTCAGATGCAAGGAATAATTGAGGATCAATTGCATTGATTCGTTCTGCACGCAGACGAACCTGTGATGCAGACTCTTCACCGCTGATGTACAGCGCAGGAATTCCCTTTGATGCGGTTTGTGCAGCAACTGAAAGTAGAAGTGTTGATTTACCAACGCCTGGTTCGCCCGCAAGAAGAATTGCAGCACCTGGTACTAATCCGCCGCCAAGTACGCGATCTAATTCGGAAACTCCTGTTGCACGCGCATGTGCTGCAGATAAATCAACATCGCCAATAGGTGTTGCTTTAGCGGTTACATTTCCAGCTACTAATGAAAGTTTTTTAGGTGCTGCGATCTCTTCAACAACGCCCCATGCTTGGCATTCACCACAGCGGCCAACCCATTTTTGCGAGGTCCAGCCACACTCGGTGCAGCGGAATGGATCTTTTTCAACCTTGGCCATGAGGTAACCCTATGACAAGGGACTGACTATTTCTTCTGGGCAGCCAATGTCGCTGGATGCTGAATGATAAATAGTGGAAGGTTTCGGGCTGCAGCCTCACGGATATGTTCCATACGCGCTTCGCACAGGCGAGCAAGTTCGTTGTACGCATCCTTGCCCATCAATAGTTCAAGTTCATACTTGTTCGAAATATAAACAGGTTCGCTACCAACGTGAGCATCGCTGTTACTTGTGCAGTACCAGTCGAAATCATCTCCGCCATCGCCCCAAGCAAGGCGCTCGTACTCGCCAATTACTGTGACTGAGTATTCGCGCTCACCGTATTCGCGAGTTTCAAAGCTACGACGCAATGGCAACTGCCAGCAAACATCAGGCTTTGTATCTGCAAAGTGCTTTCCATCGCGTTGTGCAACGTGGTGAAGTACACAACCAAATGATCCAGTGAAACCTTCTGCTTCGTAACCTTTACGGTTTAGGAAGATGCAACCATCATCAACGCGACGAGTTTTGCGTTCGCCATCTTCATCTTTTTCAGAGATACGTAATGCGCCACCAGGCTTCTTTGGACGAGCCTCGTTGTAGTACTGCCACATATCAGGCGTCAGATAAGCAGCAGCTTTATTTGTGCGCTCTTCATCTGCTTCATCGGTGTACATCGCACCTTCTGTGCAACATCCTGAATCAGGTTGGCTCTTGAATACACCTTGGCAACCATCGCCGTAGATACAAGTCCAAAAAGAGGTAAGCCACGTTAGGTCGCACTTGAAGATTGTTTCATCGTCATTTGGGTCGAAAAATTCAACCCAATCACGCGCAAATCCTGGCTTTACTTCTGACATAGTCGCAGAGCCTACAGGCATAACAGGTAGGCTTGTTACATGAATCAGCAATCAAAGGTTGCAGTAATTGGTGCAGGAGTAATGGGTGAAGCCCTTATCGCTGCATTGATTTCATTTGGTGTTAAACCAGAGTTCATTACGATTTCTGAAAAGCGTGATGAGCGAGCAGCTGAGTTAATTGCTAAGTATTCGATCAAAGTCGCACCACTGGCCGCAAATGTTGCAGGCGCAGATGCCCTGTTGTTGGTTGTGAAGCCTCAGGATATGGGCGCAGTGCTTGAAGAGATTAAGGGTTTGATTAATCCAGCAGCGGTTGTTATTACCTTCGCAGCGGGTAAGACAATCTCATTTATCAGTAATGGTTTAGGCACTGGTAATCCAGTTGTTCGCGTAATGCCAAATACGCCTACCTTAGTTGGTGCTGGAATGGCGGCTGCATCAATGGGTGCTGGTGTGACAGATGCCCAAAAGAGTTTTGTACTTGGCTTCTTAGGTGCAACGGGCAAGGTCATTGAGGTTACAGAAGATCTACAAGATGCAGTGACAGCCACAAGCGGATCAGGACCGGCTTACTTCTTCGCATTTGTTGAAGCAATGGTTTCAGGAGCAAAAGAGCTTGGCCTTAGCGATGCCGATGCAACAACTCTTACTGTGCAGACAATTGTTGGCGCTGCGAAGTTATTAGATGAATCTGGAAAGAGCGCAACAACTTTGCGTGAAAATGTAACAAGCCCTAATGGAACTACGGCTGCTGCGCTCGCATCATTTGGTGCAGGGGATCTGAACTCTATGGTTGCTAAGGCAATGAAGGCGGCTCGCGATCGTTCGCAGGAATTAGCGTGAAACGCTTCATTTCCTTAGTTTTACTCGCTTCACTATTAATAGCGCCGATTGCGCACGCGGCAACTAAGAAAATCGCAGTAAAACCAATGCAATTACTGACAACTCTGGGTTCACCTGAAGAGGTAAGTGGAGCTGTCGTTTCAGGAAAATCGATCATTGTTTACGGAACGAAGAGTTCAAAGGCATATGCCCGAGCGATTGATGCAACAGGTAAAGAGTTATGGAACCTATCGCTGGATCAATCTGTTGCATCTATTGCAACCGCCGCCGCTGTTGACTCTGCAGGAGACGTCTGGGTTGCAGGAGCTACTCCGTTAGCGATGGGTGCGATTGCTCCAACTTCAACAGCGACTCCATTAAATCCAGATAACACTGTAATTCCTGCCAATGTTTTTGTAGGAGATTTACATGCGGTAACGATCTGGAAAGTTAGCGCAGCAGGATCTTTGCTTTTTACAAATACTTTGCCAACTAGTTATGTCTTATTTCCAACTGCAATTGTCGTGGATAAAGCCGGCGCATCTGTCGTTGGAATTATGGGCACAGATAAAGGCAATGCAGGCTTTTTAGCCAATACCGATAGTGCAGGTGTGTTTTCAAAGTTGTTGCAAATTGGCACAGCAAGCACGACAGCAGAATCAGTAGTTCGTCATAGCGATGGAACATTTACTGTTGCGGGCTCTAGTTCAGAAACTTTGGCTGGAAAAAAAGTTGCCGGAGTTACTGATGGAGTCTTGATCAAAGTTTCAAAGGCGTTAAAAATTACCAATGTTGTCCGCAGTTCAGTAGCTAAAGGAAAGCGGGTATGGAATAGCGCCTCATCCACATTGCTGCTGTCGGGTGAAGTTGTGGCCTCAGGTAAATCAGAAATAGCGGTTACAAAGTTTTCAAATACTTATGTTCCAACGTGGACCTACCGATTCGGATCAACTGGTCCTGCGGTCTCGGGATCTGCAAATCAAACACTCTTTATTTCTACAGCTGCAATTGCACAGTTGATCTGGAGCCCGAAAGCTCCAACACCTCTGCTGCTTACATTCGACGCCAAGGGAGTCATTGCGGCGGCTTCCAGCGCTCCTGCGGGTCAAAGCGAAGTGTTATCAGTCCTTAATTCGAAGGAGTTAGGCGTTTTAGCCCTAACTTCAAGCGCAGAATCTGTTTCGATTTTTACCCCGAATCCGCGGTAACCTAAACCCCCGCACACACAGTGCGAACTTATGAAATGAGAGCGTGACATATGGGTTCCGTAATTAAAAAGCGACGCAAGCGCATGGCGAAGAAGAAGCACAAGAAGCTTCTGAAGAAGACTCGCATTCAGCGCCGTAACGCTAAGTAAAAATTACGGCTTAAGAAGTGCCAGCTTGCCATTTATTGTGGCGAGCAAGTATTTAACTTTGTTAACAGTTACCCAAGCGCTCTGAGTAGGTTCAGAGCCTTGGGTACTGCTAACTAAACGTATTGCAGCTTGGCCAAGATCCTTCTTGCTTGTATCTAGAGCGCACAACCTCTCTTGGCAATTAAAAATAATTGTCTTTCCATCGGTGGTCATGAACTCACCAGGAGTTCCAAAGCTTTCAGTAGTTAATTTTGAAATCTTTGTTGAATCGCTGAGCATCGCCCAACGAACCTGGTTTGGCTTAGGTGCAGTTGCAGCTGATGCTGCTAACCAGGTAGCCATAACATCGCCACCAACCTTTGCAAGAGCAACATCAAATCCAAATACAGAAGCATCATCTGTTGAAATATCTAGTGTCTGGTACTGCCAAGCAGTTGGCTCAATTCCGGTACGTGTTGCAATTCGAATTGCACCTGCAGTTATTTCCTTCTTCTGGTTCATTGAAACTACAGAATCGTAAGCAACATAAGTTTTTGTACCATCAAAGATCGCTTGTAAGTGGAATCCAACGTCACCTGTGGTGCGACCATCAGTCTTGCGATCGCCATCTAGAAGTTCGTATTTCCATGGTGCGCTCTTAGTTTTTACAGCCCCAAGAAGAACGCCTTGGCTTTCGTCTCGATAAAAGACTTGCACAGCACTGGTCGAAGCAACACAAGCGTTTGAAACACTTACATCACTTGAAGTGCGAACACGGATTGGATCCTCGTAGTTGTTAACTGCAGAACCATTTCCATCAACGGTTTCAAAGGTGTAGCTCTTGCCATTAAATGATGCGTAGCGCAGATCCTTTTCGCTGGAATCGCTGTAGAAGATATGAAGTGTTTGTTTAACTCCGCTGCCATTAACGCACATGCTGATTGGACCAGCAATTGTGTCTGTCGTACGGCCGCTGCTTCCACCCGCGCCATCAACAGTTACCTTTTTCCAACTCTTACCGTCGTAGGTAGCAAGCTTTAAATCACCGCTCTTTGTGTCGGTGTAAGCAACCGCTGGCTGACCATTAAATGTTGTGCTTGCAACGGTTTTTCCATCTGCACTGCTATCTAGAACGGTGCTCTTCCACCCCGCCTGAGGCGTAACAGCCTTGGTTGTAACTGGATCAGATGCTCCGAGTGCATTCTTCGCAACAACGGAGAATGTATAAGAGGTTCCGTTTTTTAATCCGGTCATCTGTACAGGGCTGGTAAGAGACTTCTTTTCTGCACCTGTCTTTACATTCTTAATAATGTATTCACTAATTTGAGCGGTTCGCAGATTAACTGGCGGATCAAATGAAATTAACGCTGATGAATCACCAGTAAATGCTTGTGCATTACGAGGTGATTGTGGAAGATCTGTTGCAACACCTGCAGCAGGCTTGTTTCGCATATCTTCCATCATCGCCAATAGAAGTGGTCCTGGTTCGTGGAAAATCTCGCCTGGATCAAGACTTGGAGTCATCACAGAATCAAGGCCTGCTTTTGAAAAAGTATCTTCATCTAAGTGTGAAGTTGATGAACCAGATTGATATCGCGATGGCGTGTAAATCTTTGGCTTAATTCCGCCATTAGCTTTAACACCAAGCGGACCTGACCACACCAATGATGAAGTTAAAGCTGCACCAAGCTCCTTTGATGGTGTTGGAAGATCTGCCAAACGACGACCATCAGCTGTTTGTAAGTAAGCATCAAATGGAGTTGGTTGATCAAGACTTCCTAAACCAAAGTATGGGTCGTATGCATCATTTGAAAGAAAACCTAATCCGTGACCGATCTCGTGAATGAAAACTGATTCAAGATCGTATTCAGATGTTCCTGGAAGACCATCACCACGTGTGTTCCAAGGGGCTGCCGAGTTCACTTGAACAACTAAATCAGGATTAGCTTTATCTAAATCCTTTCCTGCAAGTGCGTTAGCAGGTGCTGATGCATACCAAAGTGATGGATCTGGTGCGCCAGAAAAGGCGGAGAAGAATCCACCAGGTCGCGCACTTCCGAGAACACCCCATGAACTAGAACGTCCCCATGAAGCATCGACAGTTACAACTACATTTGATTTGAAGTTTGCAGACCACACATCGATTGCAGCTTGAACCTCTTTTTTAGCCCAATCAGGAAAGTTGTTGTACTTAACCTCAAACTTAGATTTCGCTTCTAAATTCTTCGCAGTTGGTGCCGACTTACTACTTACCGTTGCATCGGTTCCGGCGTAGATGTAACCCCAGTTTGTTGCGGGGATCTGCTTAAAGCTCAGCGCTTGGGTTGGCGCGGTTGAAAGCAGGGTGACAGCAATAGCGCCAGCAAGGACGATCGCACCTATCTTCTTGAACCGCAGCATGGGCCAAACGCTATCAGTGGTTGAAGCGTGGTTTAAGGTCAGGGGTAGGAAATACCAATTCTCTAAGGAAATTAACAGGCTAGAAAGGGCAGATTAATGACCCTCATAACAATTTATGGCCGAACTGGTTGCCATCTTTGCGAAGATGCATTAACGATTTTGCAATCAATGCAGCAGGAACTGAACTTTGAAATAGAAGAGATTTTAATTGATGGTGATGAAGAATTATCTAAGAAGTATGGAGAACAAATTCCAGTAACTCTTATTGATGGCATTCACCACGACATGTGGCGGGTTGATCCAGAGCGGTTTAGATCTTCCCTTGAAAAACATCGTCAGCATCAATAATTTTGTATGAATACCCTTGCTCTGCAAGGAAGCGTTGGCGGTTTTGAGCAAAGTCTTGATCAATGGTGTCACGTGAAATAACTGAGTAAAACTTTGCGCCACGGCCATCTGATTTTGGTCGCAAGATACGACCTAAACGTTGCGCCTCTTCTTGGCGACTACCAAATGCACCAGACACCTGAATCGCAATAGTTGCGTCAGGTAAGTCAATTGAAAAGTTGGCAACCTTTGAAACTACTAGGCACTTAATCTCGCCACTTCTAAACTTATTAAAGAGAATCTCACGTTCTTTAACTGGTGTTTCACCCTTAATGAGCGGTGCGCCTAAAACCTCTGAAAGATCATCAAGCTGATCAATATATTGGCCAATTACCAACACCTGATCATCGGCATGTTTTTCAACTAAGACTTCAACAACATCTCGCTTTGTACGTGTGGTTGCACAGTTGCGATAACGGTTTTCAGGTTCAGCTGTTGCATATGCAAGACGTTCGGTTTCAGTCAGATTTACTCGAACCTCAATACATTCAGCGGGAGCGATATATCCCTGAGCTTCGATTTCCTTCCAAGGGACATCAAATCGCTTAGGGCCGATGAGTGAGAAAACCTCGCCCTCCATGCCATCTTCACGAACCAAAGTTGCAGTAAGTCCCAAACGGCGACGAGATTGAATATCCGCGGTAAAACGAAAGATTGGCGCAGGTAATAGGTGCACTTCGTCGTAAATAATCAAACCCCAGTCGTACGAATCAAAGAGATCTAAGTGTGCGTACACACCATTTTTCTTCTTTGTCATAACTTGGTAGGTAGCAATAGTTACTGGGCGAATCTCTTTCTTTGCGCCTGAATATTCGCCGATTTCATCCTCATTAAGCGTTGTGCGCTTTAGCAATTCATCGCGCCATTGGCGTGCAGCCACAGTGTTTGTCACCAAAATTAAGGTTGTTGCCTTTGCATGCGCCATTGCCGCTGCGCCAACAATTGTTTTACCAGCACCGCACGGTAGAACTACAACTCCCGAACCACCGTGCCAGAAACCTTCAGCAGCAAGCTCTTGGTAAGGGCGGATCTTCCAATCCTTTTGAACCAATGAAATTTCATGTGCCTGTCCATCGACATACCCTGCAAAATCTTCTGCTGGCCAACCTAGTCGCAAAAGCGATTGCTTAATCTGTCCACGTTGACTTGGAAGCACCGCAATTGTTTCAGCATCAATACGTGCACCAAGCAATGGTGCAATCTTCTTTGCGCGAATTACTTCTTCAAGAACAGCGGTATCGGTAGTAATCAAAATTAATCCATGAACAGGATCCATCTCGAGACGCAAACGACCGTATCGAGACATTGTTTCTGCAACGTCGATAAGAATTGAATGTGGAACGGCGTATCGCGAATACTTAATTAAGGTGTCGATTACCTGCTCAGCATCATGTCCTGCTGCGCGAGCGTTCCATAAACCAAGTGGTGTTAAACGATATGTGTGAATGTGCTCGGGGGAGCGTTCTAGTTCTGCGAAAGGAGCAATTGCTCGTCGACACTCAACTGACATTGGATGGTCGATATCGAGCAGTAGCGTTTTATCGCTCTGAACAATGAGTGGACCATCAGTCATTAAGTAAATCCTTTATTAGCGCATGTAATAGCTTGCTGCGATCTTCAAGGGTACTGATGTCTACCCATTCGTGCGCGGCGTGAGCGCCATCGCCAACTGCACCAAGCCCATCAAGCACTTGAGCACCTGCTGCAGCTGCAAAGTTTCCATCACTTGCTCCGCCAACTGAGGCATGGCCCAGTGGTGGCATTCCAAGCTCTTTTGCGACCTTTTCAGCGCGTTCATACAAAGCCATAGTTGAAGTTGTTTCTAACGGTGGACGATTAAATCCGCCCGTGATCTCGTAACGAGTATCCGCGTTAACCGGCTTTAAACCTTTGATCGCAGCATCAACACGTTGTAGATCAGCCATTGAATATGAGCGAATATCGATATCTAGAACGGCTAAATCTGGAACAGTGTTTGTTGTGTTTCCTGCATGCAATGTTGTTGGAACAACAGTTGTGCCATGTTCTGGATTTGCCATCTCATTAATTGCAATAACAGCGTGTGCAATTTCAGTTGTTGCGTTGACACCCTTTTCAGGTTCAAGTCCTGCATGAGATGCCTTGCCATGAACTTTGACTTGGTACATCGCTGTACCTTTGCGGCCAGTTTTAACTTTGCCGTTAAGTGTTGCTTCTAGAACTAAAACCGCTTTTGCTTTCGCTGAAATCTCTTTGATGAACTCTTTACTTGTTGCGCTTCCAGTTTCTTCATCAGTTGTTGCAATCAGCGCAGCACTTCCGGAAATTCCCTTCATCGCATACAAAGCTTGAACAAAGCCAGCTTTCATATCAAAGATTCCAGGGCCGCGTGCTGCAGTGCCTTCAACACTCCATAATGGATTGAAAGATCCCTTGGGCCACACAGTGTCTAAGTGAGCAAGAACGATGACATCTGGATTTGGTGCACCCCACCAAAAAACTGGGCGACCATTTACTTCGCGAATTTCTGCAGGTGTTCCTAAAACTCGCGTAGCAATTTCGCTTGCAAGTTGAATGACATCACGGCAGGCCTGTAGATCTTCAGTCGGAGATTCCAACTTAACTAACGCTTCGAGGGCTGCCAACATGGGATAAGTCTATAGCGGTGCCACGCCTGTGATGCGTGGGATTCTGAAGGATTGAACCTCGCCTGTTGCATGGTCCTTAGCAATTAATGCGCCTGCACTAATGCGAATTGGGTCGATGATTCGATGGGTTACTCCGCCATTGTTATCGGCATATCCAATTGAAAGAGTCTTCTCATCAATAATGAATTGGTTCAGAACTTCCATAGTTTCATTTGCAGTAGTTCGAGGTAATTGACCAAGTGCTTCACTTGCAACCTGTCGAAGCTTTGTTTGGCGATGTGATGATTTTTCACCAGTTCGAATTGCACGAATTGCAGCGGTCATACTTTCTTCAGTAGGAGTTTCTACTTCACCAATAATTCGTGGTGGTCGAGGTTTTGCGATCGCTCGGTTTGAACGTGGCCCAGTCAAAATCATTCCGTTTGCAGATTCGCCCGCAGGTAGGTAACCAGATTCGCGCAAGATTCGCATTGCATCAGTTGCATCCATGTCGCAAATAACAACCTCAGGTGCAATACGACGAAGTGCAAGAATCTCTAACTTTTTATCATTCATGATCTGCGAAATTAATGCGGTGTCTTCACAGCGAATAAAGGATGAGGTGTTTCCAACTCGCAACTTTCCGTGCTTCTTTGCAACATCTGCAATTAAGTACTCAAGGGGTTGAGGCATTGGAGTCTTAGATGTTTTTGCCAAGAATGTTTTGATCTCATCGCCAGTCTTACCGTGATCTAGTGCGCGACGAATTGTTGCTTCTGTAAATCGGTACACAGTTGCACCGCCGCGGCTTTCGATTTCGGCCATCATTGCTAGCGCCTGCGAGATTTCATGTTCTAGCGGTCCTGGTGCAATAGCGGTGTTATCGCTTTGAATAAGAATGTGATCAACGGTTTTTGGCAAGTCTTCATTAATCGATGACAGATCATCACCATTTAGAAATTCAATTCCAAATTTTGAGATAGCGCCTTGCCCTGTAATTCCCAGCCATTCAGCCTCACGCAGCGTCCATTCCGCTAACTCCTCTTGCAGAGATGTGTTTCTACGAACTGGTGCACGCCAGAGCAGTACCTCTTTAAAGCTATTCCATTCAGGGGCAACCTCTGGGTTTTCACGCAGCAAATCAAGGGTCAATCCACGCACACGTGCAGCGTTAACTCGATCCAATTCGGGTCCGAGCGCTGCAACATTCTTAGCCTCTACTCGTCCGACTAATCCGCTTACACGAGAAGTTATTAACCATTGCGAAGCTAGCTGTTGCCAACGTTCTGATGGAGTTTGCATCAACCAGATATCAAACTTATTGCTTGGCAAGATTCGATCATCTGCGTCGATACTTACTAACGATGCAAGGTAAGCAAGCTCAGCGATAAATGCTGTACAGGATTCATCTACACCTAAATGAGTTGAGACAACTTTAAGATCACGAACACCTAATCCACCAGCACGTAATGCATCTGCGGGTTCATCTGCCCAAAAGTTCAACAACTCTTCTACCCAACGTAAAACCGTTGAAACATTTGCAATCGCAGCCAAATTAACTTGACGAGAATCTCGCTTACTTCCCTTTAGCGTTGGCTCCTTGATAAAACGCTCTTTATGAATTTTTCCACCGCGTAATGCGATAGCAACTTCACGGGTAAGAATTACTGTGCGTTGATCTAGTGGAACTAAGAATTTCTTTTCAAGCAACCAAGCAACTCCGGGACCAGGATTCTTAATATCTCCAACACTTCCGCGAGGTGGTCCCCACATCAATCTGTCTAAAACCTTTTTTGCATCCGCAGGCGCATCATCAAGTTCACTTAACTTTAACTTGGCCATTGATGCTGGTCCAAGGCCGGCGGGTTCAGCACCCATGACATCACGTAGCTGAGTAGGCAAACGCATTCCATCTTCTGAGGGATAGATCAAACCTATTGTTATTAAATGCTCTAAAGCAGATTTAGCCTCTTTATCTGTCAGCGAAACAACAGCTTTTTCATTAAAAGGTTCATTAACTGAAGCGGCAGCTTCGAGAACCTGAAACTGCCAGGCGTTTAAAGAATCAATTGCACGCGCCAGACTTGGTGCAGAGCAAGCGCGCACAGCTAGAGATGCAATATCTGGTGGAACAGGTGTAATTAAATCGGGACGTGCAGAAAAAAGATTTATTAGGGCAGCATCATCAACACTACGTAGGTAGTCGGAGAAGGAGCGCATTTCCATAACTTGCCTACATTACTGGCATATTGGAAGGAGTTGTTAATTAGCCCTTACGTTTACGCGGGGTAAGCCATGTTGCAAGGGCTGCTAACCGCACAACAATCGGCGAGATCGCTTTGCCAATAAAGCGTGCGCGGCGGAAGTCGTGGATCGGCCAACCTTCAGCCATCGCACGTAAACCAAGCAACGCATCTGGATTAATTGCAGATGGATGACCAACACATTGCAATAACGGCAAATCATTATTGCTATCTGAAAAAGCTAAGCATTGTGAAAGATCGAAACCTTTTTCAACTGCTAACTCACGAACTGCAACTGCTTTTTCTTTTCCGTGCAGAAGTGGGCCATTCATTTTGCCGGTGTAATGACCGTCTTCAATCTCAGCTTTACTACCTAGTGCTCCTGTTAATCCAAGACGATTGGCGATAATTACAGCCATATCTTCGGGAGCTGCTGTTACTAAATAAACTTCAACGCCATCAGCAACCAAATTTTGGGCGATATCAATCGTTCCTTGCCAAATAGCAGGTGAAACGTATTCATCATAAATTTCTTGGGCGATACTTTCGATATCTTTAACGTTGTGGCCACCAATGAAATCTGTGGCGGCATCTTGAAAACGCTGAATCTCTTCCTTGTTTTCCTTACCCGTTAAGCGAAATCTCAGGTTGGCTAAAACAAATCGGGAAATATCCTTCTTGGTGAAGTAACCGCGTTGGTACATACCGCGCCCCAAGAAGTAAATTACCGAGCCGCGAATAAGCGTGTTATCGACATCAAAGAAGGCAGCTCTTTTCTGCGTGAGTGCCATGTCACTACCTTAGCGATAGAAGAGGTTTTGAGACGCTTTATGCTTTGCCAATGAGTTCAACAGTGCATGTGGTTCGACACGGAGAAGTCCATAACCCCGACAAGATCTTGTACGGGCGTCAACCTGGATGGCGTTTATCTGATCGCGGACAAGAGATGGCACGCACAATCGGTGATTGGTCTAAGAGCCTTGATTTAGGTGCACTTCATGTTTCTCCACTACAACGTGCACAAGAAACCGCTGCGCCGATAGCAGCTGCACACAACATTGCGATTACAACTGATGAGCGCTTAATTGAAGCGGCAAATGTTTTTGAAGGAAAACCTTTTGGCGTTGGAGATGGCGTTCTGCGCCACCCAGCTGCATGGAAGCATCTGTGGAACCCATGGAAGCCATCATGGGGCGAGCCATACGATGAACAGATCAACAGAATGCTTGCGGCGATCTTTGCAGCTCGTGATGCTGCAAATGGAAAAGATGCGATCTGTGTTTCACATCAGTTACCTATTTGGATTTTACGTAGCGCAATTGAAAACCGTCGTTTGCTGCATGATCCACGCAAGCGCGAGTGCACCCTTGCCTCAGTAACAAGTGTTCACTTTGATGATGAAGGCTTTATTTCAGGTTTAACGTATTCAGAACCTGCACGACACTTATTGCCAGAGAAGAAGTAATGAAAAAGTTTGTCGCACTGATCATTCTTGCTGTGACTCTTACGGGGTGCAGCGGTGGTGGAAGTTCGACAACTGAAGAAAGTTTTGTCTCTGGAGATGGATCTACAACCTTTATAAAGATCGCTGATCGCAAGATTGCACCTGCAATCACCGGATTGACTTTGTCCGGCAAGCAGTACACATATTCAAAGGATCGAGTTGCGGTTGTAAATGTATGGGCATCATGGTGTGCACCGTGCCGCGCAGAGGCGCCGACATTGGCAGCACTTGCAAATAAGTACACAGATGTTTCATTCATTGGAATATTAACTAGAGACAATCCGGCAACAGCTGAAGCCTTTGAACGTCGATTTAAACTGCCTTACCCAACAATTATTGATGACTCTATTTTGATTGGATTTAAGGGTTCTTTGCCTGCAAATGCCATTCCTTCAACGGTGATTCTCGATAAAAGAGGCTATGTCGCAGCTCGAATTTCTGGAACCGTGACAGTTGCTTCGTTAACAGAACTCATTGAAAAGGTGAGTGCAGAATGAAAGATTTCTTTGTAGAGCAAATCTTTTCAGGTGTTTTAGTAACAGCCTTTCCATTTGCTGTAATTGCTGGAGTAATTTCATTTTTATCTCCATGTGTATTGCCTCTGGTACCTGGCTACCTATCCTTTGCTGCAGGATTTTCAGTAAGCCGCGGAAAGGTTTTATTAGGTTCATTCCTATTTGTCTTGGGATTTAGCGCCGTCTTTGTTTCTTTCGGTGCGGTATTTGGTGGACTTGGTAATACCTTGTCCGCACATGAAGAGTTCATTTCACGAATTCTTGGTTTAGTAACAATCTTCTTAGGGTTTATTTTCTACGGACGTTTTCCATTCTCACCAACGATTCGCCCAAAGATGCGAACTACTGGTGGTCTACTCGGAGCACCTTTACTTGGCGTGCTATTTGGAATCGGTTGGACTCCGTGCATCGGTCCAGCGCTTGCAGCTGTGCAAACCCTTGCATTTCAAGAATCAAGTGCGGTTCGTGGTGCAGTGCTCTCATTCGGCTACTGCTTAGGTCTGGGTCTTCCTTTTATTCTTTCTGGTTTGTTTATGGATAAATCTGCGAAGTTGCGTTCAATCATTTATCGTCGCGGTGATGTCATTTCTAAGATTGGCGGAGTATTTCTGATTGCAATCGGAGTACTCGAAGTACTAGGACTGTGGTCACAACTTATGAACTCGATGCGCTCCTTAATCTCTGATTTCATTCCGGTGGTCTAATGAGTCAAAATATTGAACTTCCGGAGCTAGATAGCGTTGGCCTATTCAGATATGCCTGGCGTCAATTAACAAGTATGCGCACCGCATTGATCTTGCTATTGATGCTTGGTGTGGCTGCGATTCCTGGATCATTAATTCCACAGCGCACCCAAAATCCAATGCAGGTAAGCCAATACTTCAAGGATTCACCTGAATTAGCTAAGTGGATGGATCGTTTTTCCTTATTTGATGTCTATGGATCACCCTGGTTTAGCGCTATTTATATCCTTCTATTCATCTCTCTTATTGGCTGCGTACTGCCACGCACGATCGAACATTTCCACGCTGCACGGGCTTTGCCTCCTGCGACTCCCAAGAACTTGTCTCGAATGGAGCATCATTCTTCATGGAGCTCAAAGGGCGATGAACTCGATGCTGCTCGTGCCTGGTTTAAGTCAAAACGATTTAGAGTTCTGGAAAAAGATGGAGCTATCTCAGCTGAAAAGGGTTTTGCTCGAGAAACAGGAAATCTCTTTTTCCATCTAGCTTTAATTTTAATCTTGCTCGGAATTAGTTTTAGCTCACTCTTTGGTATGCGTGGCGAAGCGATCATTAATGTTGGCGAACGTTTTGTTAATACACCAACAAGTTATGACACGTTGACATATGGAAAGTTGTATAAAGATGCAAACCTTCCGGCTTTTATGTTGACAACAGATAAATTTGTCGCAAAGTACAACGTTGAAACAAGCGCGCCAGAGGATTACACATTAAATATTTCTCTATTGCGTGATGGTTCATCGGTAATTGAGAAGAAGGTCATCAAAGTAAATAGTCCGTTGACTATCGGTAGCACCCGCGTTTATTTACAAGCAAATGGATACTCACCTGTTGTCACCGTTAAAGATTCAAAGGGCAATGTTGCATTCCAAGGTCCCGTTCCATTCTTGCCACAAGATGGAAACTTACGTTCGATCGGTGCGATTAAAGTTCCAGATGCAGAACCACAAATTGGGTTTGTTGGATCCTTTGTTCCAACTTATGCACGAAGTGAAAATGGCGGAGGCGCTGTAAGCGTTTTCCCTGAAGCGCTAGATCCACGATTGTTGTTATCTGCTTGGGTGGGCGATCTCGGATTGGATTCAGGAGTTCCACAATCTGTGTATCGAATTGATACTTCGACAATGCAACAGATCGGACTTAAATCTTTAAAGCCAGGTGAGAGCTTTGAATATGCAGGCGGATCAATAACTTTTGAAGGGTATGTGCAGTGGGTCAACCTCAACTTTGTTGCAGATCCCGGAAAGAAGTTCGCTCTGCTTGGAGGTATTGTTGCGATCCTTGGCCTACTAGCTTCATTGTTTACACGCAGGCGCCGTATTTGGATTCGTGTTGGGAATGAGGTTGAGGTCGCAGGTTTGGCAAAGAACGCTGCTCCTGGGCTCGAGATTGAAATGCAAGAGTTTGTTCGGATGTTAAAGGGAGAGAAATAAATGTCACGTACTTGGGCCTTTGCATCCAATTACCTTGTTTATTCAGCGATGGTTGTTTACACCCTTTCTTTCTTTGCCCATGCGATCGAAACAGCGTGGGCTGTGAAGGTTCCTACAGATTCCACAAAGACCTTTGATTACAAGCGCACCGAAAAAGTTGCCCGCATTGCAACAGCGATGATGATTCTGGGATTCATTCTTTTATTTGCAGGAGTTATTGCTCGTGGAATTTCAGCAGGTCGAGTGCCTTGGGGAAATATGTACGAGTTCTCAATTACAGGGGCACTCGCATTTACTGGTGCATACCTTGGCGCATTAAGAAAATATGATCTTCGTTGGTTAGGTTTGTTGGTTTCAATTTCAGTTCTACTCACACTTGGAACAGCTGTAGCGGTTTTGTACCGACCAAGTGCACCACTTGTTCCGGCATTAAAGTCAACCTGGTTAGTAATTCACGTTTCAGCTGCAATTATTTCTGGCGGCGTTTTCTTACTAGCCAATGTAATTGCAGCGGCGTACTTGTACCTAGATCGCATGGAAACAATGGGAGAGCGCAAAGCCTGGGCGAAGCGACTTCCTTCACTTGAAGTTCTAGATCAACTTTCATACCGACTTGTTGCATTTGTATTTCCATTGTGGACCTTTGCAGTTATCGCAGGTGCAATTTGGGCCGAGAGTGCCTGGGGTCGTTACTGGGGTTGGGATCCAAAGGAGACTTGGGCCTTCATTACCTGGGTTGCTTATGCGGCGTACTTACATGCACGTGTAACTATCGGTTGGCGTGGACGTCGCGCTGCCTGGTTATGCCTATTTGCAGGCTCAACCTTCTTGTTTAACTATGTTTATGTAAATGTGTGGGGAACCGGCAAGCACACGTATTCGGGGCTTTAAAGCTTCCCTAAAAAATCTGGATCATCATCTGGCGGCAAGATACGTCGCTTTGGCTTTGGTCCGCCTAAACCCTTTGGTCGTCCTGCAACCCAATACGCAATTGGTCCGACAGTTCCGATAAGAATAATTATCAGAATCCATCCCCACTTTGGCAGATTGCGAACTTGTGACTCATCTGTTCGTGCGCAATCAATCAAGGTATAAATAGTGAATCCAACTAAAAGTAAAGGAAGTATTAGGCGACTCATGCTTTTATTGTATCGCTAAAGCAATCGCAAAGAGAGTTGCAAAAAGCAGCTGAAGCTTTCCGGTGCAACCCAATACAGGAATCAAATCTTTTCCGGTTGCACCGCTGAGAACAACCTTAGAAATCGAAAAGGTTAGGGGAACGGCCAACAAGGTCAGTAGCGCTGTTGGGATAAAGGTTGCAATGGCTGCTGTGTGTGCCAAAACCAATAGCGCAACAAAACTACGTCGTGCTCTTAAATCTCCAAGACGTACAGCAACGGTGCGCTTACCTACGAGCTCATCTTGAGCACGGTCACGGATGTTATTAACTGCCAAGATTGCACAGGCAAGTGCGCCCATAGGAATCGCAACGATAAAACTTAAGATTGTAATTTTTTCAGTTTGTGCGTAATAAGTTCCAACTGTTGCAACTAAGCCAAAGAAAACAAATACTGAAAGTTCGCCTAGTCCTCTGTATCCGTATGGATTTTTTCCACCGGTGTAACCCCAGGCTGCTGCGATCGCAAGAACTCCAACACCTATAAGAAGTGGTGATGTAAGTAGGGCTAGCCATACTCCGGCGATGCTGGCAATTAAAAATGAAATGTAAGCCGCGAGCTTTACAGATTTAGCTGAAGCTAAACCACTTGCGACTAATCGCGTAGGTCCGATGCGGTTTGCATCAGTTCCCTTAACGCCATCGCTGTAATCATTTGCGTAATTAACGCCGATCTGAAGCCACACACCTACCTTTAGCGCCAATGCTGCACGGAACCAATTGAAATCAGGGCCAGCTAATGCTGAGGCAACTACAACAGGGGCGATCGCTGCCGGAAGGGTGCGGGGACGTGCGCCAAGAACCCACTTATTCATGTGCAACTCCCTTTGCCAAACTTTTTCGATCGACCTTTCCAATACCAAGCAATGGTAGCGAGGCTAAGTGATGAATTCCTTTTGGTTTTGCAAAGGCTCCTAAATCTTTTTCAAGATGAGCAATGATTTCATCATCAGGTACTGAGCCAACAACGGCGATTTGCAAACTCTGACCCCATTGTGGATCTTCAACTGCAAAGGCGGCGAACTCAATTGCAGGAAAGGCGCTGTTAAGTGATGCCTCAACCGCATTGAGCGAAAGATTTTCTCCACCTGAAATAATTACATCATCTGCTCGACCTAGTACGACTAACTTGTCATTGTAGATTTCACCAAGGTCGCTTGTTTCATACCAGCCTGCATCGAGTGAAATTGATGAAGCCAGGATTGGACCTCGAATAAAGATTTTTCCACTACGTATTTCTACGTCAACACCATCTAACAATTCGCCATCGTAAACACAACCACCACATGTTTCTGTCATTCCATACGTTGTGATTACCGTTATTCCAGCAAGCTCTGCTTGATTTCTGATTGATTGAGATAAAGCAGCGCCTCCGACTAAAACCGCTTTTGCAGATTTAAGGTGATCGAGTAAACGCTGGTCACCATTTAATGCTCTAAAGAGTTGTGTTGGAACAATTGATGTGTAATCAGCTCTTGGGTAATCGCCTTCGCAATTGCGCACATCCATCGGAAGAGTTCCTAATTCGATCGCACGCACAATTACATTTACAGCTGCAATATGTGTAAGCGGTAAAAGCAATGACCAAGTATCGCCAGGTTTAGCTTTAATAAATTTATTGGATGCTCGCGCTGATGAAATGAGCGCTGTTGCCGTAAGAGAAACTTCCTTTGCAGTGCCGCTTGATCCAGATGTTCCAATTACAACCGCCGCATAGTGGGCGGCATACTCAGATGTGATCTCGCCAAAGCCAAGGGTGGGGCCATCGCCCACGAGCGCCGATGTGATTTCTCCCGCTAATTGGGTGATTTCGCATGCAGGGCTGACCCGCAGAATTTTTCGTTGTGACGAGTTATCCATTGCCACCGTAGGCTATCGCTAGCAACGACGATGGAGGAAATGTGAGCAAGCCGATCAAGCGCGAATTTGGTAGCAGAGAGATTCCACAATGGGTGACAGCACCCGGCGGAGAAGATTTTGTAGATATCAAATATCAAATGGGTGATGGCATCGCCAAGATTACGATCAACCGACCACAGGTGCGTAACGCTTTCCGTCCACAAACAATTATTGAATTGATCGAAGCCTTTGATCTTGCACGCGATAACGAAGAGGTTGGCGCCATCATCTTTACAGGTGAAGGCACTGAAGCATTTTGTTCAGGTGGAGACATCAGCGTTCGCGGTGATGATGGATACCTTGGCGATGACAAGTTAGCTAAAAAGGGAATCGGCCGTCTAAACGTTTTAGATCTTCAGGTACAGATTCGTCGCACACCAAAACCAATCGTTGCAATGGTTGCAGGTTGGGCGATTGGTGGAGGACATGTTCTGCATGTTGTTTGCGATTTAACAATTGCTGCAGACAATGCAAAGTTTGGACAGACAGGACCAATGGTTGGTTCTTTTGATGGTGGATACGGTGCGGGTTTGCTCGCTGCACATGTTGGTCAAAAGAAGGCCCGCGAGATTTGGTTTATGACTCGCGAATACGATGCGCAAGAAGCGTTGAATATGGGACTTGTAAATACAGTTGTGCCAATCGCCGAATTAGAAGCAGAAACTGTTTCTTGGTGCCGCGAGATGCTTCGCAACTCACCAATGGCACTTCGCTTACTCAAGGCAAGTTTGAACGCTGCAACTGATGGTCTTGCAGGAGTTCAACAACTTGCTGGAGATGCAACGCTTTTGTTCTACATGACAGAAGAAGGCCAAGAAGGTCGCGATGCATACAAGGAAAAGCGCAAGCCTGATTTCGGAAAGTTCCCTAAGCGTCCTTAATTTATGGAACAACAGCTTCTAGATTCCTTGCGCGTTGTGGCGCTGCCTACGAAAACCAATTTTCGTGGCGTCACAGTTCGCGAAGTAGCCCTATTTAAAGGCGAACAAGGGTGGGCTGAGTTTTCTCCATTTGTTGAATACGAGGACCAAGAGTGCGCGCCTTGGCTTGCCTGCGCAATCGAGGCTGCAACTGTTGCAAAGCCACATCTATATCGCACCCATGTAGCTGTTAACGGAACAATTCCGGCACTAAATGATGAAGCAGATCTTGAAAGAGTTGTTAATTCATTTCCGGGGGTTAAAACCTTCAAGGTAAAGGTTGGCACTGATGTAAGCGATGATTTACATCGCCTGGATGTGATTCGTACTTTACGTCCAAATGCAGCAATCAGAATTGATGTGAATGGATTATGGAGCGTCGATGAAGCAGAAATGTTTCTCAATTCTATTGGCGAGTTTGAATATGTAGAACAACCATGCGCAACCATTGAAGAGTTACGTGAACTCAAGCAACGTGTTGATGTAAAGATTGTTGGCGATGAGGTTTTGCGCAAGAGTACAAATCCATTTGATGTTGATTTAACTGGCGCAGTAGATTTTTTGATGTTGAAAGTTCAGCCACTTGGCGGAATCAAGCGAGCACATGCCTTAGCGGAACATCACAAACTGCCAGTAGTTATTTCAAGTGCGCTCGAAAGTACGGTCGGAATTAATTATGGCTTAATGCTTGCAGCCTCTTTTGAAGAGATGAGATTTGATTGTGGTCTTGGAACAGGCTCATTGCTAGCCAAGAATGTTGCAGAACTTCCAATAATCGATGGAAAGATTGAAATTAGTGATGTTAACCCTGTTCTTGATGGGCTTGATGTGAGTGCAGATCGATTCGAATGGTGGAAGAATCGAATCATGAGAACAGCGGAGCTTTTGAAGTGAATAACTCAACCTCGCTGGCTCGCGTCGTTGTACGCCAAATCATTGAAGCCGGAATTACAGATGTTGTGATTTCTCCGGGATCGCGCAACGCTCCATTGTCATTAGCCTTTTTCGCAGCATCGCAAGAAGGTCTTATTAAGTTACATATTCGAATTGATGAACGCACCGCTGCCTTTTTTGCATTGGGAATCATTAAGGCAACTGGGCGTCCCGTACCAGTTGTATGTACAAGCGGAACCGCTGTAGCTAATTACCACCCTGCTGTTTTAGAGGCTAGCCATACAAATGCACCGCTATTGGTACTTACCGCTGATCGTCCCGCGATGCTTCGCAAGACTGGTGCAAACCAAACAACAGAACAAGCACGCATCTTCGGTAAAGCTGTTCGGTACTTCGCAGATATTGATGGCCCTGTTTATCCAATGGAGTTACCACTGGATTCTTTGCGAACAGGTCCAGTTCATCTGAACTTACAGTTTGATGAGCCTCTTTTGTCTGATGATTCTGCTGATTGGTTATCTGAAATTAATGTCGCACCAAAAGAGTTTGTGCCACGCACTAAGCCGGGCACACTTCGTTTAGTTGGTGCCCGTGGAGTTGTAGTTATTGGTCATGATCGTGGCGGCTTAACAGTTGCTGAAATTACACAATTCACAAAAACTTTAGGGTGGCCAGTAATTGCCGAAGATCCACTTTCATTTCCAGATGCAATTGCGCATGCTTCGATCTTTTTAGCTTCTCCTGAAATTCGTAGCACTCTTATTCCACAGTCTGTTTTAGTCATTGGTCGCACAACCTTGTCGAGATCAATAAATGCTTTTATTAAATCAAGCCCAATTACTTATGTTGTCGATCAACGTTTGGCAACGGTTGATACAGATCGACAGGCTGATCGAAAATTTACCGAGCTGCCAGATTTGCAAGGCGTTATTCAATCTGATGAATGGATTGCTAAGTGGGCAAAGGTTTCAGAACGCGCTCAAAAACTAATCGCATCGTTAGATGGTTGGAATGAAGCGGTCATTGCCCGCACCATTGCAGCGGCAATTCCCAATGAAACCGCGCTATTTGTTTCATCTTCACGACCAATTAGAGATCTTGAAGGCTTTGCAACTCCCCGTTCCGGCATAGATGTATACGCAAACCGTGGTCTTGCTGGAATCGATGGAAATATCTCGACCGCACTTGGCATCGCATATGCGCACAAAGTCACAATTGCGCTGCTTGGCGATCTTTCCTTCCTGCATGACTTAACGGGATTAATCAACAAAGAAGCGATTAATTGCCGTTTTATTGTGATTAACAACGATGGCGGCGGAATCTTTTCCACCTTGCCCCAACGTGGAGTTAATGGATTTGAAACAGTGTTTGGAACACCTCACGGCTTAAATCCTGCAGCTATTGCACAGGCCATGGGAGTTAATGCAAAGCAGGTAACTACCATGAAAGAGCTTGAGTCAGAGATCAAAGCGCCTATTTCAGGTATCAGTGTTGTTGTGTGTGATGTTCCAAATCGCGAAAGTAATGCAGACAACCTAAAAGCTATTTACGATTCCTTAAGCTCTATTTAAGAGCGCTGCGCATTGGCGCAAATTTTGCATATGTTTCTGCAAGTTCAACTTCAGGATCAGAGCCATCAACAATTCCACATCCAGCAAAGATTCGAATTGTGTCACCGTTAATTTGGCCGCAGCGAAGTGCAATTCCTAATTCGCCATCGCCAGCAGCATCAATCCAACCAACTGGACCTGCATAGCGACCGCGTGACATTCCTTCAATTTCCTGAATCAAGGCAGCGGCCTTTGGACGAGGTGTTCCACAAACCGCAGCTGATGGATGAAGTTGTTCCAAAATAGTAAAGGCATCAATGTGAGCGAGAGTTTCAACTAATGCACCAGTTACATCTGTTGCCAGGTGCATAACATTTGCAAGGTGTAACACAAATGGAGATTCGGGAACATTTGTAGAAGAGCAGAATGGTTCAATCGCTTCAGCAACTGAACGCACTGCATATTCGTGTTCTGCTAAATCCTTTGATGAACGCGCAAGGGATGCAGCAAGTGCTAAATCTTTTGCATCATCTCCGGTCTTACTAATGGTGCCCGCAAGAACACGTGAGGTAACCATTCCGCGTGAAAGGCGAAGAAGTAATTCTGGAGTCGCTCCAACTAATCCTGAGATCGAGTACTTCCAGGTTGTTGGATACTCATCAGCTAATCTATTTAAAATCGCACGTGGATCAATGCTTTTTGTAGATGTAACGGTGATATCTCGGGCAAGCACAACCTTGTCTAAATCACCATTTTGAATACGTGCGACCGCAGTTGCAACGCGAGATTTCCAGGCTTCATCAGCGGCTGGTTGCTCATTCCAACTCATCGCTCCGTTGGAAACATGATCTGGAGCTGTCTTTAAAACAGGCTGCGGATCAGATCCGATCCATGTAATCCAAGATTTTCCGCTCTTTGTTCCAACAACTACCTGCGGAATTACTAATACAGAAACATCATCTGGTGAAAATGAAAATGAGGTAAATAGAACAGGTCCGGTTCCGCTTCCATGCACTGTGTTTGTTACTGCTAACTTTTCTAACTGCTTCTGCCACCAGTGACGTGCATCTGCAAACCTATGTGGACCGCTAACAGTTGTTGTTGCGTAGATTCCCCAACCAACTAATCCCTCACCACTTCGAACCCATGCCAAAGGTTGTGAATCTGGAAGTAAATCCAGCAATGGCAAATGCTCGCCTAAGCGAGTTGTTGTGATGGGGATGAGTTGGGACATTGTTATGAGTTTTTACGATTTACAAATCGCCACACTGCAGGAAGAGATGTTCCAGCGATTGCGATCTTCAATGCTTCTCCAACGATAAAAGGTGTTAACCCAGCCGAGATTGTCCAGCTCCAACTTTGACCTGTGTATTGATGCAACCACACAAGACCAAATGAAAATGTAATTACAGTTCCGATAAGCATTGAAGGCAGTGCTGTTAGAAACTTTTGATCTAAACGAAAACGTGCAAACTGTCCCAACACAAATGTTGCAACAAGCATTCCAACTAAGTAACCACCTGTTGCACCAACCAAGCGATCTAAACCATGTCCGCTATTTGCAAACACTGGTGCGCCTGCAATTCCTGCAAGCATGTACACAGCAAATGTTGTGAAGCCCAGTGTTGAACCGTAAGCAGTTCCTAGAACAAGAACTCCAAGTGTTTGACCGGTAACAGGAACTGGTGATCCCGGAACAGGAATCGCAATCTGTGCCAAAGCAGCTAGTCCAAGTACTCCGCTAACCACCAAAACAGCGTTGGAAAGAGCTGTAGTGCGGGGGATGAGCGATGAACGTAGCGAGGTAGCAGATAGCGACATTGGATTCCCTTCAAGCGACTTAAGTTGTGGATGAGCCTACTTCAAGGGAGAATGCACCTATGTCCCGCGCTAATCTCAACAAGGATCCCGATGAGGTCGCGGCAATGTTTGATGGGGTCGCCAAGCGGTATGACCTCGTCAATGATCTTTTGAGCTTGGGCCGGACCAAGGCCTGGCGTAAAGCGGCCACAAAGATCATCGCCCCCAAGCCCGGAATGGTGATCTTGGATCTGGCTGCAGGGCCAGGATCTTCTTCTGAGCCCCTTTTCAAGGCTGGGGCCACCGTATTTGCCACCGATTTCAGTGAGGGAATGCTGGCTCAGGGACGAAAGGTCCGCCCATATCTCAACTTTTCCAAGGCCGATGCCCTGAATCTGCCCTTTGAAGCGGATAAGTTTGATGTTGTCACCATCTCGTACGGCCTTCGTAACACCGTGGATTTTGATAAGGCGCTGGCCGAAGCCCGCCGCGTGACCAAGCCAGGCGGAAGAATGGTGGTTGTCGAGTTCAGCCACCCAACCTGGCGTCCGTTTCGCACCATTTATACCGAATATCTAATGCGCCTACTTCCAACTATTGCGAAGAGGACCGCCTCAAACCCTGATGCCTATATCTACCTGGCTGAATCGATCAGAGCATGGCCAGATCAGGCGGCGCTCGCGGCACGGATGGAAAAGGCGGGCTGGACCGGGGTCACTTGGAAAAACCTGACCTTTGGCATTGTTGCAGTTCACAGTGGGATTAAGGGCTAGCGGTCACTGGCACAGCCCATTCGACCTTAAGATTTCGACCGTGATATCCACATCAAATCCATACATTCCAATTTTGGTGATAGGCGCGATCGGCTTTGGCTTCGCAGCCTTCTCAGTTGTTGCGGGTGCGCTCGCAGGTCCAGCACGTTACAACCGTGCAAAGCTCGATGCCTATGAATGTGGAATCGAACCTTCACCGCAAGCAGCAGAGGGTGGTCGTTTCCCAGTTAAGTACTTCTTAACCGCGATGCTCTTCATCATCTTTGATATTGAAATCGTTTTCCTTTACCCATGGGCAGTTTCATTTGATGCCCTTGGTTTATTTGGTTTGGTTGAAATGGCAATCTTCATTGCAACAGTTTTTGTTGCATATGCATACGTTTGGCGCCGCGGCGGATTGGAATGGGACTAAGCAATGGGTCTTGAAGAAAAAATCCCGAGTGGTTTTCTATTAACCACAGTTGAAAAACTTGCAGGTTACATGCGCAAGAACTCGCTTTGGCCAGCAACATTTGGTCTTGCATGTTGCGCAATTGAAATGATGGCTGTTGGTTCAGCTGCTAAATATGACATTGCACGTTTTGGTAGTGAAGTTTTCCGCGCATCTCCACGCCAAGCAGATTTAATGATCGTTGCTGGTCGCGTATCAAACAAGATGGCGCCGGTACTTCGTCAGATTTACGATCAAATGTCAGCACCAAAGTGGGTTTTAGCGATGGGTGCATGTGCATCTTCAGGCGGAATGTTCAACAACTACGCCATTGTTCAAGGCGTAGATCACGTTGTTCCAGTAGATATTTATCTTCCGGGTTGCCCACCACGCCCAGAAATGTTGCTTGATGCAATTATCAAATTGCAGGAACAAATCAATGACACAAAGCTTGGTGCAAACCGTGCACAGATCATCAAGGAAGTTGAACTTGCAGCAATGAATGCAAAGCCAACTCACGAGATGAAGGGTCTTCTCGCATAATGACTGAAGGCATGTTTGGCGCGCAAGGCACCGGAGATACATCTGGTTACGGTGGGTTAGTCCGAAAAGTAGCTACTCCAGGCTCATCAGAACGCCCATATGGCAGTTACTTTGATGAGGTTGCTGATGATCTAGAGCGTGCATACCCAGAGTTTTCAGATGCAATTGAACGCGTTGTTGTTGATCGCGGCGAATTAACTTTGCATGTAAAGCGCGAAAAGCTAGTTGAAGTTGCATTGATTTTGCGTGACAAGTTGAAGTTTGAAATGTGCATGGGTGTTAATGGAGTTCACTACCCAGAACAAACCGGTCGCGAACTTCACGCTGTTTACCCATTGCTTTCATTAACTAAGAATCAACGAGTTCGTTTGGAAGTTTCAGTTCCAGATGGCGATGCACATATTCCATCTGTCGTTGAAGTGTGGGCAGGCAACAACTGGCACGAACGCGAAACTTTTGACATGTTCGGAATTATTTTTGATGGCCACCCAGGTCTTACTCGCATCTTGATGCCAGATGACTGGGAAGGTCACCCACAGCGTAAGGATTACGCACTTGGTGGAATTGCTGTCGAATACAAGGGTGCAACAACACCGCCTCCTAGTGAAAGAAGGAGTTACAAGTGACAACTTTTGATCCATACGCACCTTCACGTGAAACCACTGAAGGAAAAGTTTTCTCTGTTACTGGTGGTGACTGGGATTCACTAGTTCAAGACATCGGCGCAACTAAAGAAGAGCGCGTTGTTGTAAACATGGGTCCTCAGCACCCATCAACTCACGGTGTGCTTCGTTTAGTTCTCGAACTTGAAGGCGAAACAATTACTGAAGCTCGTGCTGGTATTGGTTACCTTCACACAGGTATCGAAAAGAATATGGAGTACCGCAGCTGGACTCAGGGAACAACATTTGTAACTCGAATGGATTACCTGGGACCTCTTCACAATGAAACTGCATACTGCTTAGCTGTTGAAAAGCTTTTGGGAATTACAAATGATGTCCCAGAGCGTGCATCTGTTATTCGCGTAATGATGATGGAGCTCAACCGAATTTCTTCACACATGGTTGCGTTGGGTACAGGAGCACTTGAATTAGGTGCAATTAGCCCTATGTTCTTTGCTTTCCGTGAGCGTGAAACAGTGCTTGAGATCTTTGAAATGATCACAGGACTTCGCATGAACATGGCGTACATCCGTCCAGGTGGAGTTCAGCAAGATCTTCCTGCAGGTGCTTACACAAAGATTCGCGAAGCTGTGAAGTTGATGCGCAAGAACTTCAAAGAAAATTCAACTCTTCTTATTGGTAACTCAATCTGGATGAAGCGCACACAAGGTATTGGTTACTTGGATCTTGCAGGATGTACAACTCTTGGAATTACTGGACCTGTACTTCGCTCAACTGGACTGCCTTGGGATCTTCGTAAGGTTCAACCATATTGCGGTTACGAAAACTACAACTTTGATGTTGTAACTGCTGATACTTGCGATGTTTACGGACGCTTCTTAATTCGCATGAATGAATTAGAGCAATCACTTCGCATTGTTGAACAGTGTGTAGACAAGCTAGAAAAACTTGAAGGAGCTCCAGTAATGGTTGCTGACAAGAAGATCGCTTGGCCTGCACAACTTGCACTTGGTGGCGATGGACTTGGTAACTCACTTGATCACATTCGTCAGATCATGGGTACATCAATGGAGTCATTGATTCACCACTTCAAACTTGTTACTGAAGGTTTCCATGTTCCTGCAGGTCAGGCATATGTAGCCATCGAATCTCCTCGTGGAGAACTTGGCGCTTCAGTCGTTTCAGATGGAGGAACTCGTCCTTACCGAGTTCACTTCCGCGAACCATCTTTCAACAACTTGCAAGCAACTGCAGCAATGAGTGAAGGCGGCATGGTTGCCGACATCATCGGCGCTGTTGCTTCAATCGATCCAGTTATGGGAGGCGTTGATCGCTAATGGCATTTTCAACTGAAGATCTCCAGGTAATGGATTCAATTATTAAGCGTTACCCACGCTCTCGTTCTGCAATCATGCCTTTGCTGCACTTTGTGCAATCAAAAGCAGGTTACGTAACTAATGAAGGCATCGAAGTAATTGCAAAGCTACTTCAGCTAGAAGCCGCTGAAGTTACTGCTGTATCTACTTTTTACACTCAGTACAAGCCATCTCCGGTAGGTGAGTATCACGTTGGTGTTTGCACAAATACTTTGTGTGCAGTTATGGGTGGAGACGCAATCTTTGATTCACTCAAGGATCACCTTGGTATTGGTAATGATGAAGTTACAGCTGATGGAAAAGTTTCGCTTGAACATATCGAGTGCAACGCTGCATGTGATTACGCACCTGTTGTTATGGCTAACTGGGAGTTCTACGACAACCAAACAGTTGAGTCTGCAAAAGAGTTAGTTGATTCAATGCGTGCAGGAAATCCAAAGCCACCAACACGTGGTCCAAACCGTTTGGTTACTTGGAAAGAAGCTTCAGCTGTTCTTGCAGGATTAAATGACGGACTGGCTCACGAAGGTGTGCAAGCTGGCGAACCATCACTACTTGGTTTGAAACTTTCGAAAGAGGGCAAGTAATGACAAAGCTAGCGCCAGTACTTTCTGCGCATTGGGATGAGAAGGATTCATTCACACTTGAGGCTTACAAGCGTCATGGTGGATACACAGCATCTGCGAAGGCGCTTGCGATGGATCCAGATGCGGTCATTCAACTTGTAAAGGATTCAGGACTTCGTGGTCGTGGCGGCGCAGGCTTCCCAACCGGAATGAAGTGGGGATTTATTCCTCAAGGCGATAACAAGGATCACTACCTTGTTGTTAACGCTGATGAATCAGAGCCAGGAACTTGTAAGGACATGCCATTACTTATGGCGAACCCACACGTTCTTGTTGAAGGTTGCATCATCGCGTGCCACGCAATTCGTGCAAAGCATGCATTTATTTATATTCGCGGTGAAGTGACACATGTTGCTCGCCGCCTGAACCAAGCAATTGCTGATGCGTATGCAGCAGGAATTCTTGGAAATGGAATTGATGTAGTTCTACACATTGGTGCAGGCGCTTACATCTGTGGTGAAGAAACAGCACTTCTTGATTCACTCGAAGGCTTCCGCGGACAACCGCGCTTGCGCCCACCATTCCCAGCTATTGCGGGACTTTATGCACGCCCAACAGTTGTAAATAATGTTGAATCAATTGCAGCAGTTCCTGCAATCGTCGCTAACGGCGCAGATTGGTACCAATCAATGGGAACCGAAAAGAGCAAGGGAACAACCTTGTACTCATTGTCAGGACATGTTGCTAACCCAGGACAGTTTGAAGCGCCACTAGGAATCACACTTCGCGAAATTCTTGATCTTGCTGGTGGAGTTCGCCCAGGACATACCTTGAAGTTCTGGACACCTGGTGGATCATCGACACCACTATTTACTGCAGAGCATCTTGATGTGCCTTTGGATTACGAAGGCGTTGCAGCAGCTGGTTCGATGCTTGGAACAAAAGCACTTCAAATTTTTGATGAAACAACTTGTGTTGTTCGCGCAGTATTGCGTTGGACTGAGTTCTACAAGCACGAGTCATGTGGAAAGTGCACACCGTGTCGTGAAGGTACCTGGTGGTTGGTACAAATTCTGCGCGATCTAGAAGCAGGTAAGGGAACAGAAGCAGATCTTGCGAAGTTGCTTGATCTTTGCGACAACATCATGGGCCGTTCATTCTGTGCACTTGGTGATGGAGCAACAAGCCCAATTACATCTTCAATCAAATACTTCCGTGACGAATACATCGCACACGTAACAAATGGTTCATGCCCATTTGATCCTGTTGCTTCAACTCTTTTTGCAGGGGCAGGTGCGTAATGACTACTGAAGTTGTAGACATGATCACCGTTGTTATCGATGGTTTTGAAGTTTCAGTTCCAAAGGGAACTCTTGTTATTCGCGCAGCAGAACAACTTGGAATTCAGATTCCTCGTTTCTGTGATCACCCACTACTAAGCCCAGTTGGTGCATGCCGTCAGTGCTTAGTTGATATTGAAATTAACGGTCGCGCATTTCCAAAGCCACAGGCATCTTGCACAATTCCAGTTGAGCCAGGAATGATCGTAAAGACTCAATTAACCTCACCTGTCGCTGAAAAAGCACAACGTGGAGTTATGGAGCTTCTGCTTGTAAACCACCCACTTGATTGCCCAGTGTGCGATAAGGGTGGCGAGTGTCCATTGCAGAACCAAGCAATGAGCACAGGTCAAGGTTCATCACGCTTTGAAGGCGTAAAGCGCACCTTTGAAAAGCCAATCAATATCTCATCACAGGTATTGCTAGACCGCGAACGTTGCGTTTTATGTGCACGTTGCACCCGCTTCTCAGAGCAGATCGCAGGCGATCCATTCATTACATTGAATGAGCGCGGTGCATTGCAACAAGTTGGTATTTACGAGAACCAACCATTTGAATCTTATTTCTCTGGAAACACAGTTCAGATCTGTCCAGTAGGAGCACTTACTGGCGCTGCATACCGTTTCCGTGCACGTCCATTTGATTTAGTATCAACACCATCTGCATGTGAACACTGTGCATCTGGTTGCGATATGCGTACTGATGTTCGTCGCGGAAAGACTTTACGTCGTCTTGCCGGTGATGATGCATCAGTAAATGAAGAATGGAACTGCGACAAGGGTCGCTGGGCATTTAAGTATGTAACTTCTGTTAATCGCTTGAAGACACCAATGGTGCGCAATGCAGCTGGTGTTCTTGAAGAAGCATCATGGCCAGAAGCACTTGCGGTTGCTGCAGCTGGATTAAAGGCTGCAAAGTCAGCTGTTCTTGTTGGCGGTCGTACAACATATGAAGATGCATATGGTTACAGCAAGTTTGCTCGACTAGCTCTTGGTACAAATGACATTGATTTCCGTTCACGTGTTTCATCTGATGAAGAGCGTGAATTCATCGCTGCTCGTGTGGTTGGTTCATCAACAACTTATCGCGATATTGATAAGGCAGATCAAGTTCTTCTCGTTGGTTTCGAGCCAGAAGAAGAGTCACCAATTGTTTTCTTGCGCCTGCATAAGCAGTTCCGCAAGCGTGCTTTAAAGGTTGTTTCTATTGGTTCTAAGGAATCAATCGGCGTAGACAAGCTAAAGGCAGAGTTTGTAAAGGTTGCTCCTGGACAGGAAGCAGCAGCGATTGCAGCGCAATCACTTACAAATAACTCTGTAATTCTTGTCGGAGAACGTGCAGCTGAAAGTGCAGGAGCATTAAGTGCTGTTGCCGCTCTTGCTGATTCAACTGGTGCAAAGCTTGCATGGATTCCTCGTCGCGCAGGTGAGCGTGGAGCAATTGAAGCTGGCGCAATCGGAAATCTTTTGCCTGGTGGACGTCCAGTAACTGATGCAGCAGCTCGAGTTGATATCGCTGCTGTTTGGAACACTGATTCACTTCCAACTGAAATTGGTCGCAGCACTTCACAAATTATTGAAGCTGTTCATGCAGGACAGATCGGTGCGCTTGTAGTTGGAGGCGTTGATCCACTTGATGCTGACAACAGCCAAGCAGCACTTGCTGCACTTGATAAGGCATTTGTTGTGTCACTTGAAATTGCAACTAGTGCGGTCACAGATCGTGCAAATGTTGTCTTGCCAGTTGCAGCAGTAACTGAAAAGTCTGGTTCATTCCTTAACTGGGAAGGCCGTGCACGTTCATTTGATTCTGCGGTAAGTGATTCATTAAATCGCAGTGATCTTCGCATCCTTTCCATGATCGCTGAAGAAATGGGAATCTCAATTAATTTGGGAACTGTTACAGCAGCAACCAAGGAGCTGGCATCTCTTGGTAACTGGGATGGCGCACGCCTTTCTTTGAACAAGGTTTCAGCAGCAGCGCAACCTTCATTGAATGCAGATCAAGCGATCATCACTTCATGGCGTCGTTTGCTTGATCTTGGAACTTTGCAGCAAGGCGAAGAAAACCTTGCTGGAACAGCTCGCCGCACAGTTGCTGTGATCTCACCAAAGCGTGCGCAGGCACTTGGTGTTGTAGATGGCGATCAGTTAAAGATTTCAACAGCGTTGGGTTCAGTAACACTTTCAGCTCTGGTTGAAAATATTCATGATGATGCAGTCTGGGCTCCACGTAACTCACGCGGTTCTCAACTCTTGGTAAACCTAGGCGTCGCACATGGCGCAGTAGTTACGGTGGTGAAGGCATGACAACTGCACAACTCATTGGAGCAGATCCAGGTTGGCTCATCGCAGTAAAAGCGTTGATCGTCTTCATTCTCTGCGTTCTGTTAACACTTATGTCTGTCTGGGGAGAACGCCGCATTGTTGGTCGTATGCAGCAACGTCCTGGTCCAAACCGCGTTGGTCCATTTGGATTAATTCAGGCACTTGCGGACGGAGTGAAGTTGGCGCTGAAGGAAGACATCATTCCAACAGCTGCAGACAAAGTTGTTTTCGTTCTTGCACCAATCATCAGTGCAACTACATGTTTCATGTCATTCGCAGTAATTCCAATTACTGGCGAGGTCACAATGTTTGGTCACAAGACTGCAATGCAGCTAACTGATATTCCAGTTGGCGTTTTGTACATTCTTGCGATCGCATCAGTTGGTGTTTACGGAATTGTTTTAGCTGGTTGGTCTTCAGGATCTACCTACCCACTACTTGGTGGACTTCGTTCAAGCGCTCAAGTAATTTCATATGAAATCGCAATGGGACTTTCACTTGTAGCGGTCTTCATTTACGCAGGATCTATGTCTACATCTGACATCGTGGCTGCGCAGTCTTCATGGTGGTACGCAATTGTTTTGTTCCCATCATTTGCTATCTACGCAATTTCAATGGTTGGCGAAACAAACCGAGCACCATTTGACCTTGCAGAAGCAGAAGGTGAGCTTGTTGGCGGATTCCACACTGAATACTCATCACTGAAGTTCGCACTGTTCTTCCTTGCTGAATATGTAAACATTATCGCTGTTTCAGCGCTTGCTACAACATTGTTCCTAGGTGGTTACCACGCACTTCCAGGCCTTGGATTTACTGAAGCTTGGCTAGGCGGCTGGTTCACAGCGATCTGGTTCTTCTTAAAGGTTCTTACATTCTTCTTTGTATTTGTATGGTTGCGCGGAACTCTTCCTCGTCTCCGTTACGACCAGTTCATGCAGTTTGGCTGGAAGGTTTTGATCCCAGTTTCAATCTTGTGGATCTTGGTCGTTGCGACACTTCGCGTGCTTTCACTTCAGAACGCACCTAAGGCTGTTGTTATCGCTTTTGCAAGCACCATCGTCTTCATCATCATGGCGGTGAATGTCGGCTTTGAAAATGCAAAGAAAAAGAAGGCACTTGCTGTTGCTGATGGCGACAATAAAACTGCACCAAAGTTTGCGGTGCCTTCTTTGCCAATGGAAGTTTCAACTATCAATGTTTCACAGAAGGTAGGGGGCGACCGTGGCTGAAAACCTAGAGCCGTTAAAGCCAAAGGATCTTGGCATTAACGATGTTGAATTTTACGAAGTAGAACAGACACCATCAGTTGGCTTCATGGGCCACATGAAGGGTTTCTGGATCACCTTCCGCACAATGTTTAAGAAGCCATTAACAGTTGAGTATCCAGAAGTTAAAGCTCCAACTGAAGAACGTTTTCATGGTCGTCACCAACTCAATCGCCACCCAGATGGATTAGAAAAGTGCATTGGTTGCGAACTATGTGCTTGGGCTTGTCCTGCAGATGCGATTTATGTTGAAGGCGAAACAAACACCGAAGAGAATCGCATGTCTCCTGGTGAGCGTTACGGCAAGGTGTATCAGATCAATTATCTACGCTGTGTTTTCTGTGGACTTTGCATCGAAGCCTGCCCAACTCGCGCGCTAACAATGACAAATGAGTACGAGCTTGCAGATGACTCTCGTGCGAAGTTGATCTTTGAAAAGCAGGATTTATTGGCTCCTTTACGCCAAGGAATGCTGATGCCTCCACACCCAATGTATCCAGATATGAATGACACCAACTATTACAACGGTGATGTTAAGGAAGCGCACCCTTCACAGGACGTGCAAAAATGATGCAATTAGCTATTCAGGTTGGTCAAACCGCTAAGCCAGAAGCAGTAATGTTTTGGATTCTTGGTCCATTAGCTGTTGCTGCCGCTCTAGGAATGTTGCTGGTTAAGAAGGCTGTTCACTCAGCGATTTTGATGGCGTATGTAATGATCGTTTTGGCGATCTTCTACATCGCACAAGATGCGTTGTTCCTAGGAATTGTGCAGGTTGTTGTTTATACCGGCGCTGTAATGATGCTGTTCTTGTTTATTTTGATGTTAGTCGGTGTTGATTCATCGGATTCACTTACTGAAACAATTCGCGGACTTCGTCCAATCGCAATCACCGCAGCTATCGGTTTCGGTGGCTTGATGGTTTCACTACTTGGTCGCGCATCAATTGGTCGCAACGCAGTTGGATTATCTGCGGCAAATGCTGATGGAAATGTTCAAGGGCTAGCGCAGCTTCTATTCAGCACTTATGTATGGCCATTTGAAGTTGTATCTGCACTTCTTATTACCGCTGCACTTGGTGCGATGGTTCTTGCACACCACCATCACAAGTCGGATTTCCGACCAACACAGCGTCAGCTTTCAATTAATCGTTTCCGTGGTGAGTCACTAGGAAGCGCAGCTGGTCTGCCTGGTCCTGGCGTGTACGCACGTCACAACGCGGTAGATGTTCCAGCGCTTCTTCCAGATGGAACTCCTGCACCAACATCAGTTAACGCCAGCCTTGAAGCTCGTGGTGACATGTTGGATTACAAGAAATTTGATCTTGCCGAAGTCAATACCAAGGTGGAGGAGGAGAAGTAATGAACGCTGCAAATTACCTATATATCTCAGCACTTCTCTTCACTATCGGAGCGGTCGGAGTAGTTGTTCGCCGTAACGCGATTGTGGTCTTCATGTGCATCGAATTGATGCTCAACGCTGCAAACCTTTCATTTGTAACTTTTTCACGAATCAATGGCGATCTCAACGGACAGGTAATGGCCTTCTTCACGATGGTCGTTGCTGCTTGCGAAGTTGTAGTTGGCCTTGCAATTATCGTGACGATTTATCGTTCACGCCGATCAGCATCTGTTGATGATGCTAGTTTGTTGAAGCGATAACCATGACTACATCAACCAGCCTTGTTTATTTAATCGCTCTGCCTTTAGCAGGAGCGGCACTATTACTTTTGGGCGGACGTCGCACCGATAAGTGGGGACACCTACTTGCGACAGCGCTATCTGCATCATCATTTGGAGTTGGTCTTTACCAGCTCTCACAGATGCTCGGTCGTTCAACCGAGGCTCGTCCAGTTTCTCAAAAACTATTCGAGTGGATCAATGTGGGAAGTTTCAATGTTGATGCTGGTCTTTTACTAGATCAGTTATCAATCTGCTTCGTACTTTTGATTACCGGTGTTGGAACTCTGATCCACATCTATTCGATTTCATACATGTCTCACGATCACGATCGTCGACGTTTCTTTGCATATCTGAACCTCTTTATTGCAGCGATGCTTCTATTGGTTCTAGGTGATAGTTACCTCAACCTTTATGTTGGTTGGGAAGGCGTAGGTCTTGCTTCTTACCTATTAATCGGTTTCTGGAATCAAAAGCCTGCATACGCGACAGCTTCTAAGAAGGCCTTCGTAATGAACCGTATTGGTGACATGGGATTGTCATTTGCGATCATGATCGCATTTGCAACCATGGGCACAGTTTCATTTACAGGTGTTGCAGAGCATGCGCACCACACATCAGAAGCAGCGCTAACAGCGATGGGAATCATGTTGTTAGTAGCGGCAACTGGAAAATCTGCTCAATTCCCATTACAGGCATGGCTTGGCGATGCAATGGCTGGTCCAACACCGGTTTCAGCGCTAATCCACGCAGCGACAATGGTTACAGCAGGCGTGTATTTAATTACTCGTTCTAACTTTGTCTTTGATGCAGCACCAACAGCCCAGCTATTAGTAGTAATCGTTGGCGCAATTACTTTGATGTTTGGTGCATTAATCGGTACCGCAAAAGATGACATCAAGAAAGCGCTTGCTGCTTCAACGATGTCGCAGATCGGATACATGATTTTGGGTGCAGGACTTGGCCCAGTTGGTTACGCATTTGCAATCATGCACTTACTTACACACGGTTTCTTCAAGGCTGGAATGTTCCTTGGTGCGGGTTCAGTTATGCACGGAATGAATGATGAAGTGAATATGCGTAAGTACGGCGCACTTCGTAAGTTCATGCCAATTACCTTTATTACCTTTGGTCTCGGTTACCTAGCAATTCTTGGTGTTCCACCTTTTGCTGGTTTCTATTCAAAGGACATGATTATTGAAACAGCATTTAATGCTGGTGGAATTAAGGGAATCATCCTTGGAAGCGTTGCACTTCTTGGTGCAGGTATCACCGCTTTCTACATGACCCGTGTAATGATCCTTACCTTTACCGGAACAAAGCGTTGGGATGAGGATGCACACCCTCATGAATCCCCATGGCTCATGTGGCTACCTATGGCAATTCTGGCAATCGGTTCAGTTACATCTGGTTACCTACTTTCACATGGTGATGCGCTAGTTAATTGGTTGTCACCATTGTTTGAACATCATGGCGAGCATGAAGAGCTGCTCAAGCCAATCGTTGTTTCTGCACTTGCATTAACAATGGTTGCAATTGGTGTTGCAATCGCATTTATGAAGTACTCACGTCAAGAAGTTGCCGCGGTTGCTCCAGAAGATGTTTCAATCTTTACAAAGTTTGCTCGTCAAGATCTGATGCAGGATCGCTTCAATGAAGCTGTATTTATGCGACCAGGTCAGGCATTAACTGCAACCCTTGTGGCTGCAGATGAGGCTGTTGTTGATGGAGCGGTTCGTGGTGTTGCAAAGACTGCACTGGGCTCAGGTTCAGCGCTACGAGGCCTACAAAACGGCTTTGTACGTAGTTATGCAGCGTTGATCTTGATTGGTGCGATCGCACTAATCGGTGCGATTTGGGTGGTGGTTCAGTAATGAAGTGGTTAACACTATTAATGCTTCTGCCTCTTGCAGGAGCGGCGATCATTGCAGCGCTACCAAAGGCTAATGAGAAGGCGGCTAAGCAAGCAGCACTTGCCACAACCCTTGCTGTTACAGCGGCAACTATTGCGATGGCTGTTGGATTTGAACGCGACAATGTCAACCTTCAGTTTGTTGAAAAGTATTCATGGATTCCTAGCTTTGGAATCAATTACGCACTTGGCGTAGATGCAATCGCACTTGTGTTGATTTTGATGTCAACAATTCTTGCGCCAATTGTTGTCTTAGCTGGATGGAATGAAGCTCACGGCGGACGTTGGAGCGTTAAGACTTTCTACATTTTGATTCTTGTTCTTGAAACCATGATGATCGGCGTCTTCGCTGCAACTGATGTTTTCTTATTCTATGTAATCTTCGAAGCGATGCTGATTCCGGTTTACTTCCTTATTGGTGGTTACGGAACTGGAGCACGCGCAGCTGCAGCTGTTAAGTTCTTGATTTACAGCCTTGTTGGTGGATTGCTCATGCTCGCATCGATCATCGCGCTTTATGTGATGTCAGGTGCGCAGGGCGGACACACATTTGATATCAACGAGCTTTCAAAGCTTGAAATGTCATCAACAACTCAAAACCTATTGTTCTTAGGATTCTTTATTGCCTTCGCAATCAAGGCTCCAGTCTGGCCATTCCACACATGGTTGCCAGATGCAGCTCAATCAGCAACACCAGGAACTTCAGTTCTGCTTCTTGGTGTTTTGGACAAGGTCGGTACCTTCGGAATGATCCGTTACTGCCTCACTTTGTTCCCCGAAGCAAGCAAGACATTTACACCGGTGATTTTGGTACTTGCTGTAATTTCAATTATCTACGGCGCATTCCTTGCGATCGGTGCAAAGGACATCAAGCGTTTGATCGCTTACACATCGATCTCTCACTTCGGATTCATCACAATGGGTATCTTTGCAATGACAAGCCAGGGCCAGAGCGGTGCAACTTTGTACATGTTCAACCATGGATTCTCTACAGCAGCGCTATTCCTAGTAGCTGGCTGGATGATTTCACGCCGTCGTTCTTCAACAATCGCAGACTTTGGTGGACTACAACGAGTCACACCAGTTATGGCATGGAGCTTCTTCTTAGCTGGAATGTCATCACTTGCTTTGCCAGGTCTTTCAAGTTTCGTAAGTGAGTTCTTAGTTCTAGTTGGAACATTTACTCGCTACCCAGTTCATGCAATTATCGCGACCTTCGGAATCGTTTTAGCTGCGCTATACATTTTGATTCCGGTACAAAAGGCTTTGCATGGTCCAACAACACCAGGCAATGAAGCACTAAGCGATCTCAACCTTCGCGAAAAGATTGCAATCGCACCAGTGATCGCAATCATCGTGGTGTTGGGCTTCTACCCATCACCACTGCTGAAGGTAATCAACCCAGCGGCATCACATGTGATTTCACAAATGGGATTCACTGATCCAGCACCAACTAATGGGGACAAGTAATGACATTTTCTACGCCAGTACTTTCGTACACACTTCTTTCACCAATGCTGATTTTGCTTGGTGGAGCACTCATTGGTGTTTTGGTTGAGGCCTTCGTATCTAAAGCGCTTCGTCCAGCAGTTCAGTTAACACTGACACTTGGTTCACTACTTCTTGCTTTGATGCAGGTCTGGCGAATTCGTGGTCAGCAATCGCTAACAGCGGCTATGGGCTCTGTCGTCATCGATGGCCCAGCTGTATTGATTCAGGCATCGATTCTGGTTATTTCAATTATTTCTGTTTTCCTCATTGCGGATACTGAAAACTTCACCGCACTTGCTGCTGCGTTGCCAGGTTCAGATGAAGAGCGTGAAGCGCTTAAGTCAGGTAACCAAGTAACTGAGGTTTACCCACTTACCTTGTTCGCAGTTTCAGGAATGCTGTTGTTCCCAATCGCCAGTGATTTGATCACCTTGTTTGTAGCGCTAGAAATGCTTTCACTGCCGTTGTATTTGATGGCTGGACTTTCACGTCGCCGTCGTTTGGCATCACAAGAATCTGCGCTTAAGTACTTCCTACTGGGTGCCTTTTCGTCAGCATTCTTCTTGTTTGGCGCTGCTTATTTGTATGGATATTCAGCTTCAATTACCTTCTCTGGCATCCGCGAAGCGGTTGTTGGCGGGGGCGGAAATGATGTGCTGCTGCTTATCGGTATCTCATTCCTTTCAATAGGTTTGCTCTTCAAGGTTGGCGCAGTTCCATTCCACGCCTGGTCTCCAGATGTATACCAAGGTGCTCCAACTCCAGTAACCGCATTTATGGCAGCAGCAACAAAGGTTGCGGCCTTTGGTGCGATGCTTCGTATTTACTACACCTCATTTGCAAACGCACAGTGGTCCTGGACTCCAATGTTGTCTGGAATTGCAATCGTGACCATGCTTCTTGGTTCGCTCGTTGCAATCGCACAGCGCGATGTAAAGCGCATGTTGGCGTACTCATCAATTGCGCACGCAGGTTTCTTGTTGTCAGGTGTTATCGCCCTCAACAAAGCTGGTCTTGATGCAACAATCTTCTATCTCTTTGCATACGGTGTAGCAACCGTTGGTGCATTCGGAGTCGTAACACTTGTTCGCGATTCAGCTGGTGAAGTTACAGATCTAAATCGCTGGAAGGGCCTTGGAAAGCGTTCACCATTTGCAGCATCTGCATTTGCTCTCTTCCTTCTAGCCTTTGCCGGAATTCCGCTAACAAGTGGTTTCATCGGAAAGTTCTCAATCTTCTCTGCAGCGTATGAAAGTGGAGCAAAGGGAGTTGTAATCGCTGGTGTACTTTCTAGCGCAATTGCCGCCTTCTTCTACATCCGTGTAATTGTTTTGATGTTCTTCACAGATCCGACAGAAGATGGCACAAGCGTTGAAGTTCCTTCAGTGCTGACTCGTTCAACAATTGTTATCGCAGGTCTTGTTACCTTGGCACTCGGAATTTATCCAGCACCGTTGCTGAACTTCATTACTGATATCGCAACCTTCATTCGCTGATGTCCACATTCGGCATTCCAAACGTTGCCCCAGCACTTGAGGCACAACTGATTAGCCAAATGGCTGATGTTGAATCGTTATTGCGAAGCCACACTCGTAGCGAGTACCCATTTGTTGATGAGACCGCACACCACCTTGTAGCGGCCGGAGGCAAGCGTTTACGCCCCTTATTGACCCTTTTAACCGCTCAATACGGCGATCCAACGGGCCAGGGCATCATTGCTGCAGCTGTTGCCTGCGAGATTACCCACCTTGCAACTCTGTATCACGATGATGTTATGGACGAGGCTCCACTTCGTCGCGGAGTTGAAAGTGCAAATATGCGTTGGGGAAACACAATTGCAATCCTTACCGGAGATTTTCTCTTCGCTAAATCATCAGATCTTTTAGCGGACCTTGGCCCAGCCGCGGTTCGCTTACAGGCACGCACCTTTGAACGTCTTGTCATCGGCCAGATCATGGAAACTCAAGGACCAAACCCTGGACAAGATCCACTTGAACATTATTTAAAGGTTGTTGCAGATAAGACCGGTTCTTTAATCGCAGCATCTGCTCGTTACGGCGGAATGATTTCAGGTGCACCTGCAGAAATTACAGATACCGTAACTGTGTTTGGTGAAAAGATTGGCGTTGCATTCCAATTAGCCGATGATGTTATTGATATTGCAAGTGAATCAAATCAATCTGGCAAGACACCAGGAACAGATCTTCGTGAAGGTGTTCCAACACTTGTCACTTTAAATGTCATGAAATCAAATGATCCACAAGATGCAGAGCTGAAGCGGTTGCTTGCGGCGCCAATTACTGATGAACCAACTGTTCAGCAGGTATTGGTTGCGCTTCGAAACCACAAGGCGCTTGATGAATCACGTCAGCAGTTACTTCAGGTTGCAAAGGAAGCTCGTTCAGCTCTTGGACCACTGCCAATTAATGATGCAACTGGCGCATTGATGTCGCTATGCGACGCTGTTATTGACCGCTCTGCCTGAGCGAACTAAATCAAAGGCAAGGGTTGTTAGCGAAACCCAAATAATTAAGAATCCAACCCAACGCGCTGTTGGCATCTCCTCATGGCGAATCCATACGCCGACGGAAAACTGCAATGTTGGTGTGATGTATTGAAGCAATCCAATTGTTGTAAACGGTAGGCGAGTAGCTGAACCGTTGAATAACAACAACGGAATCGCAGTAATCGCTCCAGCACTCATCAAAAGAAGCGTTAAACCCCAGTGCTGACCGAACTGCCCAGTGCCCTGATTACCTATATAAATCAGGTATCCCAGGTAGAAAAAGGCAGAAATAAAGGTTTCGATTGCAAGGCCTTCGAGTGCGCCAAGGCCCAACTGCTTTTTAATTAAACCGTAGCTGCCCCACGAAACCGCCAGAGTAAGTGCGATCCAAGGTAAGCGCCCGTAATCGATTGTTAAGACTAAAACACCAATTGTTGCAATTGTGACCGCAGCCCACTGAAGGGGACGCATCTTTTCCTTCAGCAAGATCACGCCAAAGCCGATGATGATTAATGGATTGATGTAATAACCAAGAGATGCTTCAACAACATGGCCATTATTTGTTGCCCAGATATAGACCAGCCAGTTGATTGAAATCAGCAGCGAGGTAAGAAATAACTTCGCAGCAATCTTTGGACGCTTTAAAGTAGCAAGGGTTGATTTCAGCGCTTTTGTTGCTGCCAGAACAATGAAGCAGAAAACCAATGTCCAAACAGCTCGGTGCGAAACAATCTCTAGGGGATTGGCAGGTTCAAGCAAAGGCCAATACAAAGGGAATGCACCCCATAAAGAGTATGCACTGATTCCAAATAAGAGGCCGAGCTTGTTTTTACTCAATTATCTGAAGTTCGTAAATTGAACTGCGAAGTCCCAGCCACCATCTTTGATCATGGCCATCGTTTCCTGAAGGTCATCGCGACTCTTTGAAGTCACGCGAAGCTCATCACCTTGGATCTGAGTCTTTACAGATTTTGGACCCTCATCACGAATCTTCTTTGCAATCTTCTTTGCGTTCTCAGTTGAAATACCTTCCTTCAACGGAGCAGCGATCTTGTAAATCTTTCCTGATAGTTGTGGCTCACCAGCATCAAGGTGCTTCAGTGAAACACCGCGCTTGATCATCTTGTCCTTCACAACATCCAAGGCCGCCTTTGCGCGCTCTTCAGTATCTGCTTCAATCAAAACCTTGTCGCCTTCAAGTTCAATCTTTGAACCTGTGTTCTTGAAATCAAAGCGGGTCTCGATCTCACGAACAGCCTGGTTAATGGCGTTATCTAGCTCCATGCGGTCGATCTTGGAGGTAACGTCGAAACTGCTATCTGCTGCCATCTGAGGGCTCCTTCACTCGAAAAAGCGCGGTTTGTGCGCCTACGTGCCTAAGGTATCCTTTCCCTTCGCACAATCCTAAATTGCCGCAGTACTTGTTCGACCTTGGCGGGTTGCCCGAGCGGCCAATGGGAGGGGACTGTAAATCCCCCGGCTCTGCCTTCGAAGGTTCAAATCCTTCACCCGCCACCACTAACGCCCTTCATAACGAGGGGCGTTTTTGCTTTCCTTTTGCACAACATTCGCATGTCGACATCTAATGATGAGGCTATTAGCCTTCGCAGGTATCCATTTCGCCCCACCCATAAGGAGCTAACGTGAAAAAGCGTTTCGCAATTTTCGTAGCGGTTGTATTTGCAGCTGCACTAACACTTACAGGATGTTCATCTTCAGATTCATCAACATCTGAAACAGCATCATGTGCAAAGGCAGATCTTGCAACTGTTACAGATGGCAAGCTAACAATCGCAACAGGCGAGCCTGCTTACTACCCATGGATTATTGATGACAAGCCAGAGACCGGAAATGGTTTTGAAGGCGCAGTTGCATACGCAGTTGCAAAGCAACTCGGATTTGATGCAGCAGATGTTGTATGGGTTCGTACAACATTTGATTCAGCTGTAACTCCAGGAGAAAAGAACTTCGACTTCAACTTGCAGCAGTTCTCAATCACTGCAGATCGTCAAAAGGCAGTTGATTTCTCATCTCCTTACTACACAGCTCCACAAGCAATCGTTTCTTACAAGGGAAGCAAGATCGATGGAAAGACATCAATTGCAGATCTAAAGAACGCAAAGCTCGGCGCAGCTGTTGGAACAACTTCACTTGATGCGATTTCAAACCAGATCGGTGCAACACCTCAGGTGTTTAACGACAACGCAGCAGGTGTTTCAGCTCTGAAGAACAAGCAGATCGATGGTCTAGTAGTAGATCTACCAACTGCTTTCTACCTATCAGGCGTTGAAGTTCCAAACGGTCTAATTGTTGGACAGCTTCCATCAACAGGTGCTGGAGATCAGTTCGGTCTCTTGCTATCAAAGGGAAGCAAGCTAACTTCATGTGTTTCTGGAGCAGTTGATGCAATCACTGCAGATGGAACATTGGCAGCAATTACAGATAAGTGGCTAGCAACTGATGCTGGCGCTCCTGTACTGAAGCCTTAATAGAAACTAAGAAGTAAACACGGTAGTTTGGCGACCATGTCAGAGACTCAAAACTCTGCGTGGTCGCCAAGCTCACGTGAGATAGAACGCCGGAAGTCTCGGCGCGCGATAAGCCGCAAGCAAGCAGGTATTGCTGCGGCTTCTTCCATTCTGGTCCTCGGAACTCTGGCCTTTATCTTGGTCACCTCACCGGGCTGGGAGACAGTTAAGTCCACCTTCTTTGACATTCAATATGGCAAAGAGGTTTTTCCCACCGTCATAAAAGGACTTTGGATCAACCTGCAATTAACTTTCATTGGTGGCGCAGCAATCGGAGTAATCGCATTGGGCTTAGCCCTGATGCGCACAACCAAATCGCCAGCACTTACTCCATTTAGATTTCTAGCAACCGCATACGTCGATATTTTCCGTGGCGCTCCACTTATCTTGATTATTTTGCTAGTTGGTTTCGGAGTTCCAGCACTTGGACTTAAAGGCGTTTCAAGCAATGTAATTTTCTTAGGAACAGTTGCAGTTGTTCTGACTTACTCTGCATATGTTGCCGAAGTAATTCGAAGCGGAATTCTTTCAATTCACCCAAGCCAACGTGCAGCCGCTCGCTCTCTTGGTTTAACGTCAGGGCAAACAATGCGCTTTGTGGTTTTGCCACAAGCGATCCGCCGCGTTGTCCCACCATTGCTCAATGACTTTGTTTCGCTGCTAAAGGACACAGGCTTGGTTTCTATCCTTGGCGTTACTGATGCAGTGCGAGCAGCTCAAATTAATGCGAGCCGCACCTTTAATTACACTCCTTATGTTGTGGCGGCAATCTTGTTTTTACTCATCACTATTCCAATGACGCGTTACACCGACCGTGCAATTAGACAGCGCACTAGTGCTCAGAACTCGGAAGGTGCGATCTAATGAGCAATGTTTTAGAGCTTATAAATGTGCGTAAATCCTTCGGATCAGAGCTCGTATTAAAGGATCTTTCCCTTTCTGTCCCAGAACACACAGCGACGGTTTTAATTGGCGCATCAGGTTCAGGAAAGTCAACGCTGCTGCGCTGTATCAATTTGTTGGAATCTATTGATGATGGACAGATTTTCTTGGATGGAAAAGAGATTTCAGATCCGCTCATTAATGTTGATGATGTACGACGTCGCCTAGGAATGGTTTTCCAATCATTTAACCTGTTCCCACATAAAACTGTTTTAGAGAACATCACGCTTTCGCCGATCAAGGTCCATGGCAAGAGTAAAGACGAAGCTAATTCGCACGCTATGGAGTTACTAAAGCGCTTTGATCTTGCAGATAAGGCTGATCAATATCCAGATCGCCTTAGCGGGGGACAGCAGCAACGTGTAGCCATTATTCGATCTCTTGCAGTCAGCCCACGTTTGTTACTTCTTGATGAAGTCACTTCAGCACTAGATCCAGTTTTGGTAAATGAAGTGCTAACAGCTGTTCGAGATTTGAAGAGTGATGGAATGACGATGGTCCTAGCTACACATGAAATGGGCTTTGCGACGCAGGTTGCAGACGAGGTCTGCTTCTTAGAGTCAGGCAACATCGTCGAGCGCGGATCCGCAGAGCAGGTTCTGCATAATCCTCAAAATCCAAAGACCCAAGAGTTCTTAAAGCGCGTGCATCAAGCAGGCCGGTTGTAACATCAGCAATATGAGCGCATTTAATCAACGTATTCAGCCGATTCGCGATCTTATGAAAGCGAAGGGGCTTGATGCCTTTGTATTGCGCCGCAATCCAAATTTAGCCTGGGCAATCGCTGGTCGTGCGCATGTGCCAACAACAATTGATATGGCTTGCTTTGATTTAATCATCACTCAGGATTCAGCAACAGTAATTACAAATGTTATTGAAGCACCACGTCTGATCGCTGAAGAGCTTCCAAGCGAAGTTAATGTTAACGCAATCAAGTGGTCTGAAGGTCGTGATCCTCAATTGCCTACTGGTTCGAAAGTTGGATCAGATCAGCCGGGTGCCGATCGAATTGATTTAGGTGTTGAAGTTGAAATCATGCGAGCTTCTTTAATTGCATCAGATGTAGATCGATTTACAGCTATTTGCACCGATGCTGCAGTTGCTTTGGGTAATGCAATGAAGCAGGTAGAAAGCTCCGACCGAGAAATTGATGTTGCGGGTTTAATAGCACATTCATTGTGGCAGGCAGATTTGGAGATCGCTTTTCTCGGAGTAGCTGGCGAAGATCGAGTACATAAATTTAGGCATCCCTTGCCAACTGATGCGGTTGTTGGAAATCGCGTTTCAGCATCAATCTGTGCAAAGCGAAAAGGTTTAATCGCATCAGTTACTCGCATTGTTACCTTTGGCGAGGTTTCGGATTCGATGATCAACGATTACACATCGATCTTTAAAGTCGAGGCGGCTCTGCTCGATGCAACTGTTGTAGGAAAGCCATTCTCTGACCCGATCAATGCAGCGATCGCCGCCTATCCAGTTAATGGCTTTGATGCCGATGAGTGGACTAAGCACCATCAAGGTGGCCCAACCGGATTCCTGCCTCGTGATTGGCCAGCTAACCAGGGGAGCGCACGCCTGATCGCCAACAATCAGCCGATCGCTTGGAACCCAACGGGCAAGGGCTGGAAGGCTGAGGACACCATCCTCGCCACAGATTCAGGCGTAAAACTGCTCACCAACGACCCTGATTGGCCCGCTTTTGAGGTCAATGGTCGGACCAGAGCCTTCCTGCTCCAGAAATAGGGCTCATCACGGTCCTATAACGAAGCGCAAAATGGCCTTATTGCCATTGACTCGCACCATATCCAGTGGCACGCTCTGCCAAGAGGTCTTACCACTGGAGGTTTTATGAGCACCGTTGCTCTCGTCGCACTAGCGCGCCCTACCTTCGACCTCGTTTGTGCCCAAGCAAACTTCGATAGCGCTCGAGCATTGTTAACTGAGCTCGGAGCAACTGTGGTTGGGCCCGCGGAATTAGTTATGACGGTTGAGGATGTTGCCGCAGTAACACTTCCTGAAGCAGATCTTCATATTTTATTTATGGCCTCATTCTCTGATGCATCACCAGCGGTTGAACTACTTGGAAAAGTTAAAGGTCCAATTCTTGGTTGGTCAATGCGCGAACCAGGTGAAGTTGGCGAACGACTTAAATTAAATTCAATGTGCGGAGTAAATCTTGCAGCACATGCATTAATGAATGTTGGGCAATCAATTCGCCATATACACGGAAACGCAGATGAGCCTCAAGTACGTGCAGCGATTAAAGATGCGCTCGCAGGAAAGTTACCTGAAGCATCAACTCCAAAGAATGTAACAGGCGAACTTGGCAGCGAAGAAGATGCACAAAAAGCTTTTGATTGGATGAAGGGTAAGAAGATTGGCGCTGTTGGAGATGCACCAATTGGATTCACGCCATGTGTTTACGACGCACAGCAGATTCGTTCATTGTTTGGTTTAGATATTCGTCAAATAACAATCGATGACGCATTTGGAAAGATTTCGGAAGTTAATGAGGAAGCGCGCGATTTAGCTTATGCAGGGGCGCTTGCTGCTCAACCATCACTTGCCTCTGTCAATGTTGATGAAGCGAAAAAGGTTTATGGAGTTGAAGTTGCACTTGATAAGTGGCGCGAAGATGAACTACTGGACGCAATTGCTATCCGTTGCTGGCCAGAGTTTCCAACTGAAATGGGAGCTTGTATTTGCTCTTCTTTAGGCCGCCTGGCAGATCGCGGAACTGTAACAACATGCGAGCGTGATGTTTTAGGTGCGGTAACAATGATGATGTGCGAAGCACTTGGTTCCGATGAAAACTATTTAGTAGATATTGTTGATCTAGATTCTTCACAAGGTTTAGTGCGTTTGTGGCACTGTGGATCTGCAGCAACAAAGCTTGCAGCTGATCCAAAGAATGCAACGCAATCAATCCACTGCAATCGCAAATTAGGCGTCGCAGGTAATTTTCCGCTCAAGACTGGACCAGTAACGCTGTTCCGCATTGATCGGGATGTAGATCCGAGCAATCGCACGGGTTTACGCATGGTTGTGAGCCGAGGGGAATCAATCCCAGCTCCCAATCACTTCCAAGGCAATACAGCAACGGTTATCACTCAACCTGATGCCGCTGCGTTAGTGAATGGAATAGTCACTGGTGGATATCCGCATCACTTGGTCATCTCGTGGATCGATGTGCGACCAGGTATTCGTCAGATGGCAAAGATGTTAGGGATTCCCCTCACAGAATGGTAAACAACAACATAACCCTCGAAAGCAAGGATAAAAATGAAAACTAAAGGACACAAAGCCTTTGCTTCACTCCGTGCTGGTGTAGTTGCAACAGTTGCTGCGGCACTTGTTATCACTCCACTTGCAGTTTCAAATGCTGCCGATGCTCCAGCATTCGGCAAGGTTTGTACAACAGAAGGCGTAAGCACAGGACAATCAACAACATCACTTATTTGTTCACAAGCATCTAACGGCAAGTTGACATGGCAGCGTGTACGCCTTGGATCAACAAATGCTCAACCAGTTGCGACTTCAACACCACCAAAGGGTTCAATTGAATTCCACCACTGGCGTCCAGAGGACAAGGTAGTTCTTCAGGGAATTATCGATAAGTACGAAGCTAAGTACCCAGGTACAAAGATCAATCAGGTCATCATGACTTCTGTTGATTACACAAACTTGGCTTACGCAAAGATCAGCGTTAACAAGAAAGCTGCTCTATTCGTAACAAGCCGCGGTGGACAGTTCAACCAGTTCTACGCAGGCGGAATGCTTGCTGATCTATCAAACCAGCGTTTCATGAAGCAGAACGTAATTTCTTCTGCTCTCACACCAGGAACAGTTAATGGAAAGCTATATGGACTTCCATATCAGTCACTATTTAACAACCCTCTATACAACGCAGAGCTTTTCGCTAAGAATGGTTGGAAAGTTCCTGCTACTTGGAGCCAGACACTTGCATTCTGTAAGACTGCAAAGGCTGCGGGATACATTCCGTTCGCATGGCCAGGAGCTACACGCGGTAACGCAGGCCAGATCATCAACTCATTCTTGATGAACTCAGCACCAGATCTAGCTACATTGACAGATCGCATCACAGCGATCGATACAGGTAAGGCTGATCTTCTTTCTCCTTGGTTCGTTGAAATTGCGAACAAGTACAAGGCGATGGCTGATGCAGGTTGCTTCCCAGCTAACCCAACTGGTTACAACGACACTGTTGCTCCAGCTGATTTTGCTGCTGGAAAGGCTGCTATTTATCCAACTGGAACATTCGGTATGAGCACAGTTACAAAGCTCAATCCAGCAATGTCAGGAAAGATGAAGATGATGTCATTGATTACAACTGACTCAAAGCCTCTTTACCAGGGAATCACAAACAACACATTTATCTTGAGCGTGAATGCAAAGTCATCTTCGACAGATCAGAAGATTGCAGCGTCATTCATGTCATTCTTGGCACAAGCTGAGAATGCTCAGGCATATGCAGTTGGAACTTCACAGCACGTATCAATCATCAACGTTGACTACGCAGCGAACATCGACCTATTGAACACTTCAGACATCATGGGTAAGAAGCTACTTCTTGCTCCACGTTTCTTGTTCAACAACGTTAACAATGTTCGTAACCCTCTAGAGGATGCATTAATTGCAATCACTGGTGGAGCAGATGTCACAAAGACATTGACTGATACATCAAAGACCATCAAACAGGGTCTTTCTTCTTAAGGGGTAAATAGTTACTTCTATAGATCGCATCCAGGGCACCCTTACCAATCGCGGTAAGGGTGCCTCTGGTGCGCCTAAAAGAAAGAAGCCGAAGGATGCCAAGATTCTTTGGCTCATGGCAGCACCAGCTATTTTCATTTATTCATTCCTCTATTTGTATCCAGCTCTCTCGAATCTGCTGTACTCAACGCAGCGTTGGGATGGAGTAACAAAACCTGAATTTGTAGGCCTTAAGAATTTCGTCCACCTACTTACTGATGATGACCTATTTATGAAGGTCCTAGGAAACAACATTCGTTTCTCATTGTTGGTGGTTATATTTCAGACAGGCTTAGCTCTTCTTTTTGCAACATTTTTGATTAAGAATACGAAGACAAATATTTTCCTTCGAACTGTTTACTTTTTCCCGACAATTCTTTCATCTGTCTCGGTTGGATTAATTTGGACATTTTTATACGATCCAAATTATGGATTTATTAATGCGACTTTGAAAGCGATAGGTCTAGATAATCTTGCCCTCAATTGGCTAGGCGATTCAAAGTATTCGCTCTATGCAGTCGCTGTCACGCAAGTTTGGTTCCACACAGGACAAATGGTTGTCATTTATGTTGCTGGTCTTCAACAAATTCCAGCTGAACTCTATGAGGCTGCAGAGGTTGATGGCGCTACACGTTGGCAGCAATTTAAGAATGTGACATGGCCGATGGCGTTGCCAACTACCGCGGTAGTCGTTGCATACACAACCATTCAGACCTTTAGAGCCTTTGATTTGATTTACTCAATGACTCAAGGCGGACCTTTGAACTCTTCTGACTTACTTGTCACGACTGTGTATAACACCGCGTTTGTTGGATACAAGTTTGGATATGCAGCAGCACAAACAATTTTCTTAGTCTTGCTTGTAATGCTAGTAACTTGGTTGCAACGTCGAGTTCTACGTACAAATGACGGGGTGAAAAAGTGATTTATAAAATCTTCAAAAACACTCTTTTAACTATCTTTGCTGCAGCGGTAATTGTCCCTAGCTCAATTGTGGTCCTTGGTTCATTCAAGACTGACCTAGAGATCTACACCAAGCCGCTAGCCCTTCCAGAGCACTGGAATCTCAATAACTTCCGTACCTTGATTGAAACCGGAAGCGTATGGGTCCCATTTAAGAACTCTGTATTTGTAGCTGTTTTCTCTGTTCTCTTTACAATTATTCTTGCCAGCTTGGTCGCGTACACAATTGCCCGTTCAATTACGATTTCAGGAAAAGTTCTGTTCGCGCTGTTTTCTTTGGGATTAGCGATTCCAGGTCAGGTAAATATCATTCCGATATTTGCCCTCTTTACTAAGCTGCATTTAAACAACTCTTTATATGGGTTGATTTTGGTCAATATTGCACTAACGCTTCCTATTTCTGTATTCATCATCTCAGCATTCTTCAAGGACCTACCAAAAGAGCTCTTTGAAGTTGCAAGCATTGATGGTGCAAATCATTGGCGCGTATACCGCTCCATCGCGATGCCATTGGCGCGTCCAGCTATCGGAGCAACATCAATTTTTCTCTTCGTAATTAACTGGAATGATCTTTTATACCCACTGATGTTGATCAATCAGCTTGATAAGAAGACTTTGCCCTTAACTCTCATCGATTTCCGAGGCGAGTTTGCGACTAGTTATTCGATGCTCTTCACGGCGATCATGTTTGCATCTATACCGATGGTTCTCATGTATGTTTTCGCCCAACGATCATTTATTGCCGGCCTTACTGCTGGTGCAGTTAAGGGGTAAACATGAGTGCCATTACACAACTTGCACCACAGCGCGCGGCTCGAATCGCAACCCAGTTAATGGAGTTAATAGAACTTCAAAAGTTGAATCCAGGCGACAAACTTCCTCCAGAGCGTCAGTTAGCCGATCTCTTAGAGGTAAGTCGTCCAAGCTTGCGAGAAGCGCTTCATATTTTGCAAGCGCAAGGTTTGGTGCAAATAAAGCATGGACAAGGAACCTTTGTTCAAGAGCCAATCGTCGCACAAGAGCTTCGTGCATCAATGATGTCCAAAACTCATGGACTCAACGAACTCTTTGATGCACGTGAAGTACTTGAAGTGCCTGCTTCAAGGTGGGCGGCAGAGAAGGCCACCAAGGAGGATATTCGCCTATTGCGCGCGACCTTGAATCAGATAGATACCGTCACAGCGACTGAACCGATTGATTATGACCAGCTTCAGTCACTGGATGCGAAGTTCCATTTAACTATTGTGGGAATTGCCGGGAATCGTTTTATAAATCAGACGCTCAATGTTTTGCAGGATGTAATGAAGATGTCGATGGAAACAACTCTACGTCTTCCCGGCCGTTCAGATATTTCTCGAAATGAACATAATGAAATCCTTACCGCTATTGAAAATGGCAACGGTGAGTTAGCATCTAAGTTAACCCTTCAGCACATCACTGGTGCACGTGCAACAGCATTAGCTGATGCAAAAAAGAAAGATCGCAATTGAGTTCAGTTCAAGCAGTATGCGTTGGCGTAATTACGATTGACACAATTGCACTTGTAGACAAGTACCCATCCGAAGATGAGCGTGTAGTCGCCGAAGAAATCTCTCGTGCAGGTGGAGGACCAGCAGCAGTTGCAGCAGTTGCGCTTAGCCGTTTAGGAATTAAAAGTGCGATCGTTGGAACTATTGGCGATGATGCGGATGGCAAAGAGATATTGAGTATCTTTGCGCGCGAAGGTGTAGACACCTCTGGCATTTCAGTTGGTATTACGTCGACCGCAGGAAGTGTCATTGTCGCTTCCAAAGAAAGAAGTTCGCGCGCTATAAGCACTCGTCAACCAGTTGTTCAAGCGCCAATCAATGATGCAGCTAAGAAATTAATCGCACATGCGCAATGGCTTCATGTCGACCATGTTGGAATTCAGCGTTTAGATGAAATGGGAGTCTCACGTGGAAAAGGACCTCAGATTTCTTTTGATGCAGGTTATGGAGTCGAAAGCTTTGATCCAATAGTTGTTGATCTATTTGTCCCAACTGATCGCCAGATGGCATTGCGTTATCCAGGTGTAGATCTTGCTGTCGCGTTAGAAAATGATTCTTTGAAAGCGGGAAACACAGTCGTAGCTACGCAGGGATCGGCAGGAAGTGCTGGATATTCACCAGAAACAGGCTTAGTTACAGCACCTGGCTTTAAAGTTGAAGTAACAAGCACTTTAGGTGCTGGCGATGTATTCCATGGTGCGCTTGTTGCTCAGATAATTCAAGGGCACTCACTTCAAGAATCCATGCGCCGAGCTAATGCGGTAGCGGCACTTTCTTGCCGTGGTCTTGATGGTCAATCAATGATTCCAACAACAACTGAACTCGATGCATACCTGGAGGCACACCGATGAGAAAACCACTTACTAATTTAGCTCGTCCATCTGGTGCCTTGGCTATGGTTGCTGTTGATCAGCGTGAAGCGTTGCGCGGAATGTTTGCTGCGCATCAGAGCACGCCAGTACCTGATTCACAACTGACGCAGTTCAAGGTTGATGTTGCTCGCGAACTTTCTCCTTTTGCTTCCGCACTTTTAGTAGATCAAGAGTTTGGAATTGATGCAATTATTGATCAGAAAGCGTTGCGTGGGGGTTGCGGCCTAATTGCTGCAGCAGATCTCTTAGTTGGACCAGCTGGAGGTGCGGCTACTGATACCGCTGTTGATCCAGATGTCGATCCAATTCGAATGCGCGAAATCGGAAGCGTTGGATTAAAGTTTTTAGTGTTGTGGCGCAATGATGAATCTCCAGATGTGCGTGCAAAGCTTGTCGAAGATTTTAATAAGTTGTGCGATGTTTCAGGTCTACCTTCAATTATTGAAATTATTGTAAAGCCGCCAACAGATTCTTCACGTAGTTTTAATCGCGAAGAAGAGTTAATTATTGCTGCTCGCGAAGCGGCGGCTTGGAAGCCTGATCTTTATAAGGCTGAGGTTCCATTTCATGGAGAAGGTGATTTGAACTTAGTTACTAAGAACGCTGAAAGAATCTCAGAAGCGATTGGATCGCCGTGGGTGGTTCTCTCTAATGGAGTGAAGCAACCATTCTTCAATGATGCAGTTAAAGCGTGCGCCATGGGTGGAGCTAGCGGATTCTTAGCAGGCCGTGCTGTGTGGGCCGATATTGTCGGTTCTGCCGATATCCCAAAGGCGCTTCGCGATGTATCTATTCCACGCCTAGAACAACTAGCTGAAATCGTTGATACACATGCAAAGCCGTGGAGTAGTTGGAACTAAGCCCAGAGCTCTTTGATTTCAACTACGCGGCCTTCATTAATGCTCTTATGAGCAGCAAGGCCCGTAACTACGCTAGTTACACCATCTTTCAAGGTAACTTCAGCGGGAGTTGAGTTCAAAATCGCATCACGGAACTTTGTGTGCTCGATGTATGAAGCACCGTAGTGGTGTCCCATGTACTTAACATCGTAGTTATGAATAATCTTTTGTTCGCTGCCTGGAGTACGTGCTGCGCCAGTTTTCCAGCCAGATAGCTTTCCAATCGAATCACGACGAGAAGCGCGTAAAACTTGTGATGGTAAGAATGATTCAATTTTTCCTTCATCGCCAACAATTGTCAGAATCTCTTTATCAAATGATCCTTCGCCAAACATGCACAGATCCAACATTCCACGAGCACCATTTGCATACTCAAGAACAACATAGGCGTTGTCCAACATATCTGCTTGCTTGCCATCGTACTTTTCATCTAGGTGATTAACCGCTTGACCACCCGATGCAAAAACTCGCACAGGTTGTTCTCCAACAACAATGTCCATCAAGTTGAAGTAGTGACAACACTTTTCAACAAGTGTTCCGCCGGTGCGTTCTGCAAATCGATTCCAGTTATCAACCTTTGGATAAAAAGGTTCGCGATGTTCGCGAATTGAAACTTGATGAATCTTTCCTGCTTCGCCTTCTTTGGCACGAGCAATAGCTTCAGCAACAGGTGGCATGAATCGGTACTCAAGTCCCATCCATGTCATCGCGCTGCGCTTTTCATCCCACGCAAGAATTAATTTCAAATCTTCAACAGTTGTAGCAAGTGGCTTCTCAACAAAAACCGCTAAATCACTTTCAAGTACATCCTTCAAAACCGCGGCATGGGTGTCATTGGGAGTTGCGATAACAACCGCATCCACCAATCCTGATTCCAGAAGGGCTCGGTGATCAGAGAACACCTTTGCGCCAGGTGCCATGGCAAGGGCGGCTTCTTGGGATGGCGTGTGAGGGTCGCTGATCGCGGTGACCGCAGCCCCGCCCATGACCTTAATGTTCTCAATATGCTCGCGGCCCATGCTGCCCGCGCCGATAATCCCGTACCGAAGCTCTGTTTTCATGGCAACAGGTTAGACCACTTCAAGAAATTTGGGCAGGGGGGTAGACGAAACACGCTCAACTGTCCTAGAGTACGGCAAGAGGTCAGACCACTACCCATTTATATGCGAAGAGAGGCATGTGTAGATATGGCAATAACTCCACCGCAGTATCTGCTTCATCATGATGGCGACAATGTCGCTGTTGCAATGACAGATCTGCAACCAGGAACTCTTCACGGTCGTTCCGTGAAGGAAGGAACCGAGGGCACCGCGGTGCTTAACCACGCGATTCCGCTAGGACACAAATTTGCACTCACAGATCTTGCTGAGGGCGACGCAATCATTAAGTACGGCATCAAAGTCGGACTTGCATCAGCTGCCATCAAAAAGGGCGATTACATTCACACACACAACATGAGGAGTTATCGATGGGAAGCAAGCCGCGCTTAATGGGATACCGCCGCGAAAACGGCGCTATGGGTATCCGCAATCACGTAATTATTTTGCCTCTCGATGATCTTTCAAATGCGGCTGCAGAAGCTGTTGCAAAAGTTATTCCAGGCACAATGGCACTACCTCACGCATTTGGTCGCCTGCAATTTGGTGAAGATCTACAACTAACTTTTGACACACTCATTGGAACTGGCGTTAATGCTAACGTTGCAGCGGTTGTTGTTATTGGTATCGAACCAAAGTGGACACAACGTGTTGCGGATGGAATTGCAAAGACTGGTAAGCCAGTTGCAGCATTTTCAATCGAAGGCAAGGGTGACCTACAAGTTATTCAGGAAGCTAGCCGAGTAGCAGCAATGTTCCTACAAGATGCATCAGGTCTTGTTCGCACAGAAGCTGAAATGGGCGACATGATCATGTCAGTTAAGTGCGGCGAATCAGATACAACATCTGGTCTTGGTTCTTGCCCAACAACTTCACAGGCGGTTGATCGCTGGGTTGAAGCTGGCGGATCTGTTTTCTTCGGCGAAACATCTGAGCTAACAGGTGGCGAGCACCTTATTGCAGAGCGTTGCATCGATGCAGCAACTCGTGAGTTGTTCCAGACCACATATGACAACTACATCAAGGTTATTGAAGCAACTGGCGCAAACCTGCTTGGCTCACAGCCAACACAAGGAAACATCGCTGGTGGTTTAACAACTATTGAAGAGAAGGCGCTTGGAAACATTGCAAAGACTGGATCAGTTCCAGTTGTTGGTGTTCTAAAGCCTGCAGAAATGCCTAATCCAGCTAACCCTGGCTTGTACTTCATGGATTCATCATCAGCAGCGGCAGAGTGCGTAACTCTGATGGCAGCTGGTGGAGCGGTTATTCACTTGTTCCCAACAGGACAAGGAAACGTTATTGGTAACCCAATCGTTCCAGTATTGAAGTTGACTGCAAATATCAAGACTGCAAAATCAATGACAGAGCACATCGACCTTGATGTCTCAGGGTTGCTTCGTTACGAGTATGACCTTAAGAAGGCTGGCGACATGATGATGGATGTCATTTATGACACTGTTAACGGTCGTCTATGTAAGGCAGAAGTAATGGGACACCGTGAGTTCACATTCACAAAGTTGTACATCTCTGCATAATGATTCTGATCTCTGAAGATGTATGGGGAGCTCCCTTCCAAGCACTGGAAGGGAGTTTTCCCATTCTTAGAAATGATGATTTGTGGAATAACCCTGAAGAACTTAAATCATCGCTAAAGGATGCAACCGCTCTCGTTGTTCGCAATCGCACAAAGGTAACTGCAGATGTAATTGCAGCTGCACCGAAGTTAAAGGTGATTGCTCGAGCAGGAGTTGGTTTAGACAATATTGATATTAAAGCTGCAGATGCAGCAGGTGTAGTTGTTGTTGCAGGTTTAGGTGCAAACGCTGTCAGCGTTGGTGAATTAACACTTGGGCTTGCACTTGCATTGTTACGCAACGTTCCGGGTCACGATGTTGCTACCCGCAACGGTGGATGGGTACGCACTCCCGGTCGCGAACTCTCTGGTTTAACGTGGGGATTGCTTGGCTGTGGTGCAACAGGATTGGCAACTGCAAAGCTATTACAAGGTTTTGGTTGTCCAGTACTTGGATATGACCCATATGCAAAAAATGTACCTGGAGTCGAACTAACCACATTTGAAGAAGTTTTAAAGCGCAGTGATGTAGTCAGCATTCATATGCCATCAACAGCTGAAACAAATGGCAGCATTAACGCTGCATCATTAGCGTTGATGAAATCAGATGCCATCATCGTCAATGTTGGTCGCGGAGAAGTTATCAATGAAGCGGATTTGATGGCGGCTTTAAAGGCTAAAACTATTGCTGGGGCTGCACTTGATGTGCGCGCACAGGAGCCACCTACAAAGGGGGATATGGAAGAGATTCCAAATCTGATTCTGACCCCACATGTTGCTGGAATTACTAGCCAAAGCCAGCTTCGAATCAATGAGATTCTTACTTCAAATATCCAATTAGTACTTAATTCGAAGGCTGCAACACATGCAGTGGGTGCGCTAAAGGAAAGCAGTAACTAAATGCCTCAATTAACTGTCGGTTCAGCAATCGAAAAAGCAACTTCATTGTTGGAGGCGGCAGGAGTTCCGGCCAACGAGGCTGAAACAACAGCTCGTTGCATTGTTGCAAGTGATCGATGGGGCATTGGTAGCCATGGCTTAATGCGTTTACCTTTTTATCTTGCTCGCTTACAAGCAGGTGGCATCAATCCAACTGCGCAGTTGAAAACTGTTACAGATCTTCCAAGTCTTGTTGTATTTGATGGCGATGATGGTTTGGGACACTGGCAGTTGCAAAAGGCTGCAGAACTTGCATCAGAGCGTGCGATGGTTAATGGAGTTGCTGCAGTCGGTGTTGGTCGTTCCAATCACTGCGGTGCATTAGGAATTTATGTATGGCCCATGATCAATCGTGGATTAGTAGGAATTGCATTTAGTACTGGCCCCGCCGTCATGCCACCATGGGGCGGAAATAAAGCATTGCTTTCAACTTCACCAATCGCAGCTGGTATTCCAACAAACCCACCAACTGTTGTCGACCTTGCAACTAGTGCTGTTGCTCGCGGAAAGATTCAGGCAAAGGCGCAAGCAGGTGCAGAGCTAGAACCAGGTTGGGCATTTACAAAAGATGGCGCTCCTACAACTGATGCAAAAGAAGCGCTTGCAGGAATGCTTGCGCCACTTGGTGGAGTTAAAGGCTATGCAGTTGCGGTTTTAGTTGAATCATTAACAGGAATGTTGATTGGACCAACTTTGGCAAAGAATATTCCAGATATGTTTGCAGCTAGCCAAGATGCGTTGCCACAGCAAATTTCACACTTTGTTATCGCTATCGATGCTGCCAAGCTTTCTGTAGATGGAAATACTGGCAGAACAGCGGAATTTGCTGATGAAGTAAAGGCCGCAGGTGGTCGTCTACCAGGATCCAACCGAGTTAACCCAGAAAAACTCAATGATTCAGATGAGATCACTATTACCGATCAAGTATTCGCACAGTTAGGTTTCTAAGTGGTTAAGACATATGTGCCAGGCTTTGCACTCATTGCAGCGCTAGTGGCCCTTGCCTTTGAAATTAACCATATTCAATCAGCCATAAGTCCTTTGGCCTTGTGCGTCGCCTTTGGATTTATTGTCGCAAACTTTGTGCAATGGCCAACTTTTGCAGCACCCGCAACAAAGCTTTCAAGTAAGACAATTATGCGTATTGGAGTTGCATTACTTGGTGCTCAAGTAAGCGTTGCATCACTTCGCGAGATTGGTCTTAAAGGTGTTTTAACTGTCGGAATTGTGGTCACCTTTACCATCTTTGGAATTCTCGGCCTTTCAAAACTTTTCAAGATGTCCGGTGATCTCGGATTACTTATTGGAGTTGGCTTTGGAGTCTGTGGTGCAACCGCAGTTGCCGCAATTCGACCTCAAACCCGAGCAACAGAAGAAGAGACCTCTTACGCAATCGGGTTAATTTCATTGTGCGGAACACTTTCCATTTTTCTTCTGCCACTTATTGGTCATGCACTCAATCTTGATACTCGCGAATTTGGTTCTTGGGCAGGTGCAGCGGTTCACGATGTTGGACAGGTGGTCGCAACCGCATCTGTTTGGGGAGATGGAGCAGACAAGTACGCAATCGTTGTAAAGCTTGCACGTGTATGCCTGCTTGCTCCAATAGTTTTAATTTTGTCTATTCGTCACCGCCGCTGGTTAACCTCACAAGGAAAGTCAGAGACAACTTCAGCGAAGGTTCCACTAATTCCTTACTTTGTTTTGGGCTTTATCGCGGTAGCAACTTTTCACAATCTGGTAGAAATCAATGCGCGCTTATTGGCTGACATTGTTTTCACTAGCAAGTTAATGCTTGGTGCAGGATTAGTGGCTCTAGGTTCAGGTGTCCGCTGGAAGGCGATTCGCGCAATTGGCCCACGCCCGATGGCTATGGGAATGATCGCTTGGGTGATCGTGGCAGGCGTAGCGCTGGCCGCGGTGAAGATTACCGGTCTTTGACATATACCCCCGGGGGTATGGTACTTTTTCCTTAGGCAATCAACTAAGGAGATATAAAGATGTGCTCACGCGTTACATGTCATGTTTGCAAGAAGGCGACCTGGTCAGGCTGCGGACAACATATTGAAGAAGCGCTAGCTGGAGTTCCAGAAGCAGATCGTTGCAAGTGCTGATCTAAATGTCGCGAATCGTCATTCTCGGTGCCGGAATTGCAGGCCATACAGCTGCACTTCACGCAAAGCGCCTTTTGGGAAAGAACAATCAAATTGTTGTAATTTCTCCAAATTCAAATTACAACTGGATTCCATCAAATATCTGGGTTGGCGTTGGCAAGATGCAGAAGGAACAAGTTCTGTTCCCTCTAGCACCTGTTTACAGGCGCAAGGGAATTGAATTCCACCAAGCTCTGGCTAAAAGTATTTATCCAGAAGGTGATGCAACAACAGCTGCGCCTTTCGTGGAGGTCTCATACACCGATCCAACAAAGACAAATGAAATTGGAAGAATCGAATACGACTTCCTAGTAAATGCAACTGGCCCAAAACTTAACTTTGCGGCAACCGAGGGACTTGGACCTGATGGACACACGGTTTCTGTTTGCACAGCTGGTCATGCTGTTGATGCAGCCGAGGCTTTACAAAAAATAATTGCACGAATGAAGGCTGGAGAAAAACAAACTCTCGCTATCGGCGTTGGTCATGGAACATGCACATGTGAAGGCGCTGCATTCGAGTACACATTTAATGTCGATCACGAACTGCGAATGGCAGGCGTGCGCGATATGGCAGACCTGGTTTACATCACCAATGAGTATGAATTAGGCGATTTTGGTGTTGGTGGAATGATCTTTACCCAAAGAGGTTTCCAAACAACAAGTAAGTTATGGACTGAATCTTTATTCCGTGAACGAGGCGTACGCGCAATTCTTGGTGCGCATGTCGAAAAAGTCGAAGCCGGCAAGGTTTACTACGAGCAAGTTGATGGCACCAAAGATGTATTGAACTTTGACTTTGCAATGCTGCTTCCACCATTCAGAGGAGTAGATCTAAAGGCATTTAATAAGGCCGGTGAGGATATTTCATCAACGATCTTTGCTCCAAGCGGTTTCATGAAAGTTGATGCCGACTATTCAGGAAAGCCGTATGAAGAGTGGAAAGCATCAGATTGGCCAAGCACATATCGCAATCCAAGCCATCCAAATATTTTTGCGGTGGGAATTGCATTTGCGCCACCTCATCAAATTTCAAAGCCTCGTAAATCTCCCAACGGAACAGTGATTGCGCCTTCACCTCCGCGCACTGGAATGCCATCTGGAATTATGGGCAAGCTTGCAATTCTGACAATTAAGGAATTGTTGAATAAGGGACCACAAGCAGAAGCTCACTCGGCTTCAATGGCAAAGATGGGAGCAGCTTGTGTTGCTTCATCTGGATCTGGATTAACTCAAGGTTCAGCTGCCGCAATGACAATGTTTCCAATCGTTCCAGATTATGAAAAGTATCCAAATACCGGTCGCAGTTTGAAAGATACTTACGGAGAGATTGGACTCAGCGGACACTGGATCAAACTATTACTTCATTACATGTTCATCTACAAAGCCAAAGGCCGTCCTGGCTGGCAGTTCATTCCGGAATAAAGGGGAGCAAATAATGGAAAATCCAAATGATTCAATTGCTCACGCACCACTACCTACTGAGAAGACCCTGCGTTTTCGAAAGAATCTTGTGATTCAACTTTGGCGATTTGTCGCAATTAACATCAAGATGCTCAACATGATCCGTAAGGGTCATCACCAAAAGGGGTAAATATGGCAACGAAGAAAATCTCACACGTACTCTCTGATGAAGAACAACTAGTCGCAATCGCTAAGCGAATTAAGCGCGCTCAGGGCCAATTAGGGGCTGTGGCACGCATGCTTGAAGAAGGTCGAAACTGCGAAGAGATTGTTACCCAGATGTCAGCGGTTTCAAAGGCGGTTAATACAGCTGCGTTCACTTTAATTTCCGCCAGTCTCAAGGAATGCCTTGTTGAAGGTAAGAATAATTCTGATGCGGTCACTGCTCAACTACAAAAACTGTTCTTAAGTCTTGCGTAAGGGAGAAAGAAATGAAAAAACTATTGGCATTAATGGCAGGTTTGCTCTTACTTGCAGGTTGTTCATCTAGCGCTGCAGGAGTCACAAATATGAATGTTTCAGAGTTCTCAAAAAAGATTGCAGAAGCTGGTGTAGTCACAGTCGATGTTCGCACTCCAGGTGAATTTATGACAGGTCACATTCAAGGCGCTCAAAACATTGATTTTGAGAGTGGAAATTTCGAAAATGAGATTTCAACTCTTGATAAGAACGGCACCTATGCTGTGTATTGCCGAAGTGGCAATCGTTCAGGTCAAGCAGTAGCAATCATGCATGACGCTGGATTTCATAATGTTTACAACCTCAATGGCGGAATCATCGACTGGACAAATTCAGGAATGATGCTGGTCAACAACTAATGCGCATTGTTGTTATTGGTGGAGTTGCGGGTGGCATGTCTGCGGCAACGCGCCTTCGTCGCCTAGATGCATCTGCCGAAATCATTGTCATTGAAAAAAGCGGCCATGTTTCTTATGCGAATTGTGGCCTGCCATATTATGTTGGCGGAGTAATCGAAGAAGAGAAAGATTTACTGCTTCAAACACCCGCAAGTCTTCACGCGCGCTTTCGTCTAGATGTTCGTGTTAGCACCGAAGTTTTAGCAATTAACCCAAGTAAGAAAACTGTTGCGATTAAGAATCTAGTAACTGGCGAAACAGCAGAACTTGATTACGACAAGCTAATTCTTAGCCCTGGTGCAGCACCAGCTGTTCCTCCAATCCCGGGTATTGAACGCGGAATGACACTTCGCACTGTTGAAGATGTCGAAAGAATTGCCGCAAGTGTTGGCAAAAAGCCGGCAAGCGCAGTAGTTATCGGTGGAGGATTCATTGGCGTGGAAATCGCCGAGAATCTAATTCATCGCAATATTCCAACCGCCTTGGTCGAAGCAACAGATCAAGTACTTATGCCTTTAGACCCAGAGCTTGCGACCTTGGTTGCAAAGGAGATGCGTTCACACAATGTTGATCTGCGCCTGGGATCAAGCGTTGTTTCAATCTCCGAAGATTCAGTTGAGTTAGCAAATGGCGAAAAGCTTCCGGCTGAAATAGTTATTTTGGCTATTGGCGTACGTCCTGAAATTGGCTTAGCTAAAGCAGCAGGACTTGAAATTGGAACTCGCAATGGAATTAAGGTTGATGACTTCAATCGCACTAGCAACCCCGACATTTATGCGGTTGGCGATGCTGCCGAAAAGACAGATGCCCTAGATGGAAATGCAACATTGGTTCCACTGGCAAATCTTGCTAATCGACATGGACGTGTTGTTGCCGATCACATCTGCGGATTAACGGTTCGCCCAGTCAAAACCATCGGTACCGCCATCGTTAAAGTCTTTGACTTAATGATCGCTACAACTGGTTGGAATGAAAAGCGCTTAAAGGCCGCAAACCGCGATCATCAAGCTATTCATATTCATCCAAATTCACATGCTGGTTATTACCCAGATGCAAAGCAGATGACTTTAAAGCTGATCTTTCATCCAAAGACTGGTGAAATTCTTGGCGCACAAGGTGTTGGAATTGAAGGCGTAGACAAGCGCATCGATGTAATTGCAACTGCAATTCGCGGCGGCATTACTGCACCAGAGCTTGCAGATTTAGAGCTTGCTTATGCTCCACCATTTGGTTCAGCGAAGGATCCAGTAAACATGCTTGGTTATGTTGCCGAAAATGTTGTGTCAGGTTTGTCAAAGGTCGCTCAATGGGATCAGATCGAGGAGTATCGCGCAAAGGGATATGAACTTCTTGATGTTCGTTCTCAGGCTGAATGTGGCCGCGGAATGATTCCGGGAGCGATCAATATTCCAGTTGATGAAATTCGCGAACGCCAATCAGAACTTAAGAACAAGAACATTCTTGTGAACTGCCAAGTTGGTCTTCGTGGTCATACGGGATCAATGCTTCTCAAGGAACTTGGTTTCAACGCAGTAAATCTTGATGGTGGGTATCTCACCTGGATTAATTCACCAGCAGCAACTAACTAAAGGAGAAGATTATGTGCAGCAGAACTACCTGTCGTAAATGTGGAAAGCCATCATGGAGTGGCTGTGGTCAACATATTGAGATTGCACTTAAGGGTGTTGCAAAGAAGGATCGTTGCCAGGGTCATGCAAATGATCCAAAGGAGCCAGGATTCTTCAGCAAGATGTTTGGTAAGAAGTCCTAAAGGATGGCAGCAATTAATGTAACTGAAGCTCAGTTTGAGGAGCTCATCCTCAAAGAAGGCATTGTTTTAGTTGATTTTTGGGCTGCTTGGTGTGGACCTTGTCGATCATTTGCTCCAGTTTATGAAGCAGCATCTGAAAAGTATCCAGATCTAACCTTTGCCAAGGTTGATACAGAAGCAGAACAGAACTTGGCTGCAGCTGCGGGAATCACTTCGATTCCAACGCTCATGATCTTTCGTGATGGGCTCCTTCTGTTTAGCCAACCAGGTGCTCTTCCTGGATCAGCATTAGATGATTTGATTGCACAAGTGTCAGCGCTAGATATGGATGAGATTCGCAAGGAAATTGCTGCAGATGCAGAAAAGAAATGAGCGCTTCTGAAAAGTGGAAGAGAGATTTAGAAGCTTGGGCAATCCCTCAAGAAATTATTGAACAAGCCCCAGAGTCTCCCTGGATACATCCACCTGCACTATTTCAAATTCCGAAACAAATAGAGTTAACGCCATCTCATCAAAAAGCGTTTGATTCATTGCCTGTCGATGGATCAATTTTAGATATTGGTTGCGGTGGAGGTATTGCTGCATTTGCAATGGGAAGCAAAGCGGGAAAAGTTATTGGCGTTGATCATCAACCAGAAATGCTGCAGATGTTTACCCAAAATGCACAAGACCGACATGTGGATTCAATTGTGCATGACGGGTTTTGGCCAGCGGTTGCAGAGAACGTTGAAGTTGCCGATGTTGCAGTTGCACATCACGTCGTCTACAACGTGCAAGAGATAGTTCCGTTTATCACTGCAATGAATTCGCATGCACGAAAAAGGGTTGTAATTGAAATGCCACAACATCACCCGCTTTCAAATTTGAGTTCAGCGTGGAAACATTTCTGGAACTTAGATCGGCCAAGTGCACCGACACCACAAGATTTAATTGAAGTATTGAAAGAGATGGGAATTAATGCTCATCTGCAATTGTGGGATGGAAAATTAAGGCAGGAACGCGATTTGGATGAAGCGGTTGGTTTCACACGAATTCGCCTCTGCCTTCCGCAAGAAAAAGTGGCGGATGTGAGGATATTCCTGCAGGAGAATCCACCATCTGAGATTCGCCCTTTGGCAACGATTTGGTGGGATATTTAAGCAAGAAGTGCAACAAATGGATGGTCAATCGTCACCGAATCGTTACCAATACTTCCTATGAAATCACCCTAGGCAAGCGTAGATTTCCATACGTCCAAGGGCTTTGACCCCTCAAAACCCAATGACCTTCGAAGGCTCAACATAAGAGAAAAGGACAATGATGTCAGATCTAAATAATGGCATTTCCCGCCGTTCAGTACTTAAGGGTGCTGCAGTTGGCGGTCTCGGACTAGCAGCAGGTGGATCACTTCTTGCTGGTTGCGGAGATAAAGCAACAGGACCTCTTGCATACGGTGCACGCTCCGTAGATGCAGGTCCAACAGCACAAAACGAAGCTTTGATCGCTGCTTACACAGCAAAGACAAAGAACGAAGTTAAGTACAACGCAACTGAGTCAAACGCGTTCCAGAACAACCTCTCACAGTACCTACAGGGAACACCTGACGATACTTTTGAGTGGATGGCTGGATATCGCATGCAGTTCTTCGCAGAGCAGGGTCTGCTTGCAGATCTAACTGGCGTATGGGATGCAATTGGCGATCAGTACGACGAGAGCTACAAGATTGCTTCAACAGGTCTTGATGGCAAGCAGTACTTCGTTCCAAAGTCTTGGTACCCATGGGGTATGCACTTCCGCAAGTCAATGTTCCAAGACTTGGGATTAAATGCAGACAACGTAACAAACTGGGATGAATTCCTAAAGATGCTTGATGGTATGAAGAAGAAGGGTCTTGTTGGTTTCGCTGCCGGAGATAAGGGCGGATGGGAAGCAATGGGAACATTCGACATCCTTAACGCACGTATCAACGGATACCAGTTCCACGTAGATCTTCTTGCTGGCCGCGAAAAGTGGACAGATGCAAAGGTCACAGATGTATTCACACACTGGTCACAGTTGCTTCCATACATGAATCCAAACGTTCTAGATCTCGAGTGGGATGGAGCTATGCAGCTTCTTCTACAGAAGAAGGCTGGATCAATGCTTATGGGTTCATGGTTCGGTGGAAACTTCAAGGAGCAGTCAGATGCTGATTACGCTGACCTTTCAATCATTCCATTCCCAGAAATTAACCCAGAGCACGGCCGCGACACTATCGATGCACCTATCGATGGTTGGTGTGTAGCTGCAAACGGTACAAATAATGATGGCGGAGCAGACTTCTTGAAGTTTGCTGGTGACATGGAAGGTGTTAACGCAACACTTGCTGCGAAGGATAAGGATGGCAAGTTGATCCCTATGACTTCAGCAAACAAGGGTCAGGACACTGCTTCATACGATCCATTCCAAAAGGAACAGCTTGCTGTTATGGCGGAAGCAAAGTACATCACTCAGTTCCTTGATCGCGATACTCGTCCAGACTTCGCAGGCCCAGTTGTTGGTCCAGCAATTCAGTCATGGTTCAAGAATCCAAAGGATGTTGCAAAGATCCAAGATACTTTGCAATCACAATGGGATGCACTTCCTCCTCTAGCTTAATTCGAAATTAATTTAAGAAATTAAATTAACAATTTAGATTAAATTAGAGATAGGGTTACAAGTATGAGCTCGACGGCGAAAGACATCACTAAGGTCTCTCGCCGTCGAGCCTTTTCCAAGGCAGATCGCACAACATTAAGTGCATTCGTAGGCATTCCGCTTTTCTTCCACCTTCTACTTGTGTGGATTCCAGCGGTATTAACAATTCTTCTTTCATTCACATATTGGTCAGGTATTTCAATCAGCCGAATTAAATGGGCTGGTCTTGCGAACTATCACAATATTTTCTTTGATACCCCAGCATTCTGGGAAGCGTTAAAGAACAACGTAATTTGGCTTGGCTGGTTCGCACTGATTGCGACCCCACTTGGAATTTTGCTTGCGTATCAAATTGATCGCCAAATTCGTGGACATAAATTTTACGAAACTGCGTACTACCTTCCTGTAGTGCTTTCTCTAGCTGTTACAGGAATCATCTGGAACTTCTTATTACGTCCAGATGGTTTTGTGAACGGCCTAATGGGTCGCGATATCGATAACGCAATTTCATTCTTTGGTAATTACGACATCAATATTTACGTGATTTTGACCATCGCCTCATGGCGACATATCGGCTACATCATGCTTCTTTATTTAGCTGGCCTAAAGTCTGTAGATGCTTCACTTCGTGAGGCTTCAGCACTAGATGGCGCTACCGAATGGCAGACCTTCAAGAAGGTCGTTTTTCCTTCAATGAAGCCTGTAAATATCATCGTTATCGTTATTACGATCATCGAATCCCTACGTGCATTCGACATTGTTTACATTATTTATGGCTCTTCAGCAGGTTTCCCAATCCTGGGAACTTTGGTGTTCCAAAACATTGCCGGTGAAGGTGCGTCTATGAAGGGTGCGGCTTATGCAGTAATCCTCTTCGCACTGTCTATCGGACCAATCATCGCCTACCTACGAACAACCTTTAAGAGTGATGTCCAATGAGCATTGACCTTTCACTTCAAGCCGCCGCTGCTAAGTACAAGAACAAGCAGAAGGTTAAGGATCGCTTTATTTCAGCCTTCATCGGTCTCTTTGCAATCGTGTGGATCTTCCCAATTGCGTGGACTATCTGGACCTCGCTTCGTCCATACAAAGATGTTCGAGCAAATGGTGTCTTCTCAGTGCCAAAGACGCTTAACCTCGACAATTATGTACAAGCGATTTCACGCATGGATCTACCGTTGTACTTTTGGAATACAGCAGCAATCACAATTCCTGCAGTTGCGCTAACTTTATTCTTTGGTTCACTCATTGCTTTCGTTGTAAGTCGTTACTCATTCAAATGGAATGTTTCACTTCTTCTACTTTTCACAGCAGGTAACTTGTTGCCTGCGCAGCTGGTTTTCATTCCTGTATTCAAGATGTACATCACCTTGGGTAAAGCAGTTGGTATTCCAAAACTTTTATATGACTCACCGTGGGGTGTAGTTCTCATTCACGTTGCATTCCAGATGGGCTTTGCAACATTTGTTCTTTCAAGTTATATGAAGACAGTTCCAAAAGAGATTTCAGAGTCTGCAATGGTCGACGGCGCGAGCGTTTTTGTTCACTACTCAAAGGTGATGCTTCCATTGCTTCGTCCAGCGCTTGCCTCACTTGGCGTATTGATGACAACCTGGATCTACAACGATTTCTTCTGGGCGCTCGTGCTTATGTCCTCGGACTCAAAGCGTCCAATCACTTCAGCACTTGGCCGTTTGCAAGGCGAATTTGTAACGGATTACAACCTCTTGGCAGCAGGTGCGACTATCGCAGCTTTGCCTACTTTGATTGTGTTCTTCGTATTACGTAAGCAGTTTGTATCAGGCTTAACTCTCGGCTCAACCAAGGGATAAATTATGAAGGCAATTCAGATCACCGAATTTGGTGGTCCAGATGTCATGCATCTGGTCGATTTAGATACTCCAACTCCATCAGAGGGCCAAGAGTTAATTAGTGTTTCTGCGATTGGAATTAACTACGCAGATACTCATCAGACAGAGAACTCATACCTTTCTCCTCAAAAACTTCCGTTAGTTCCTGGAATTGAAGTTGTTGGAACAACCGCATCAGGTCTTCGCGTATTAGCGCCAGTTGATGGTGGGGGATACGCGCAACAAGCTGTCACCCACTCAGCAACGATGATTCCAATTCCAGATGGTGTGACAGATGAGCAAGCTCTGTGCATGTTGGTTCAAGGATCAACCGCTTGGCATATTTTGAAAACAGTTGGACACCTGCAACCAGGTGAAACAGTTGTTGTTCATGCAGCAGCTGGCGGTGTCGGAACAATTGCAATTCAATTAGCAAAGTTGTGGGGCGCAAAGGTTATTGCAGTTGCATCATCTGAAGGTAAACGTGCACTTGCGACATCACTCGGTGCAGATGCAGTTGTTGAAGCAACTCATGAAAATCTTGGAGATGCAATCAAAGCCGCTAATGGTGGCAAGCGCGTTAATTTGATTCTCGAAATGGTTGGCGGAAAGACATTTGATGACAGCCTAGAAATTCTTGCGCCATTTGGTCGCTTAGTTACATATGGAATGGCATCACGTGTTGCACCATCAATGATTCAACCTGCAACGCTTATGGGTGGAAGTAAAACAATCACAGGATTTTGGTTGTCACATTGCTTTGGTAAGAAAGAGTTAATGAATGATGTGATTGAGCAACTTTTTGCATTGGTCAAAGAAGGAAAGTTGAAGCCAGTTATCGGCGCAACGTATCCACTGAGCCAAGCAAGCACCGCACATAAGGCGATGCTGAGCCGTGAAACCACGGGCAAAATCACGCTAAATCCGATGGAGTAACGCCCTCTTTTTTGCCATTCCTATTAATACAGGTAGGCTTCGCATTCGACCTATGCCCCCCTAGCTCAGTTGGTAGAGCGTTTCCATGGTAAGGAAAAGGTCACCGGTCCGATTCCGGTGGGGGGCTCGAGAGAGTTCTTCACCAAAGAAGATCTGTTTCACAAGCACAACCCTTGGCGGGGTAGCTCAGCTTGGTAGAGCAAGCGGCTCATAATCGCTGTGTCGTGGGTTCAAATCCCGCCTCCGCTACTAGTACAACAAGCGTGAATTTCGCGCTACGAGATGGCTCGGGTAACCTAAGCCTCTCGTTAACGACTGAAGGAGTAAGACCATGGCAAGCAAGAGCGCGGACGTACGTCCAAAGATCACCATGGCATGCGTCGATTGCAAAGAGCGTAACTACATCACAAAGAAGAACCGCCGCAACGATCCAGACCGTATGGAGCTAAAGAAGTTCTGTCCACGTTGCAAGTCTTCAACTCTTCACCGCGAAACTCGCTAATGATCAATCCCGATTCGGTCGGGCGCACCTTTGAAGGTGCAGATTCTGTAACTGTTTCTCAATCTGAAATTGATGCCTTTTGTGCTGTCATCTCAGAAACAAATACAACTGTTGCACCTCCAACATTCTCAATTCGCATCTCGCTGTCTCAATACGAATCAATTCTGACTCAACCCGAAATCGGCGTTGATTGGACTCGTTTGGTTCATGGCGATCAAAAGTTTGAAATCTTTCGTCCTATTGTTGCCGGAGATGTTTTTAAATGCTCGGCAACAATCGAAACACTGCGCGTAGCAGCCGGTAATGAAATTATTTCTGTTCGTTCAGATTTACATAACGGATCCGAACTTGTCGCTTCATCATGGTCAACATTGGTGGTGCGCGCATGATTGAGGTTGGCACAGTCTTAGAAGAGAAAGTTTTTTACTTAGATCGCGCGATGTTAAAAGCGTATGCAGATGCAAGTGGGGATCAAAACCCAATTCATCAAAATGAAGAGTTTGCACTCTCTGTTGGACTTCCTAATGTAATTGCACACGGCATGCTAACTATGGCTTTAGTAGGAAAGTATGTAACTGATTGGGCGGGTGGTTCAGCTGCTGTTAAAGAGTATTCAGCTCGCTTTGTTAAGCCAGTTATTGTTCCTGCAGATCAAAAGGTTGATTTGACAGTTACTGCAACTGTTGCAGAAGTAAATGGAAATCAAGTGTCACTAACTCTAAGCGCAACATCTGCAGGAGTTAAGGTACTTGGTATGGCAAAAGCGGTAGTTGTTAAGTGAGCATTCCTGATTCAGTAACAGCACTTGCCCAAGCGCGTACCGATGCACGTGCAGCAAAGGATTTCGCATTAGCGGATAAGTACCGCGATGAACTTCTGCAAGCGGGGTATGAGATAGTTGATGTGGCGGGCGGCTATGAACTTAAGCCAAAGAAGCCATACATAACCCTTGCTTACCCCCGCGATATTCGCACAATTGATCTTGAAAAAGATGTTGTCGTTGGATTAATTGTTGATGGATATACCGATGATGCTTTAGAAACTGTTAAAACAATTAAGGCCAATAGCGATTGCGGTGTTGCAATTATTTCAATCGGCGATGCCGGCACCTTATTTGAACAAATGGATAAGCGCACCTACTTAATTGCAGTTAACCCAGGAGCGGCATGGGGAGATTGTGCAAATGTTTTCCTTGAAAAGCTGCAAAGTAAATATGTCGTAATCATGGATCCATCAACTCGTTTTACCGGCGATGCAATTACGCCAGTTGTTGAAGAGTTAGAAAAGGGCGAGTACGTCGCAGTTGGTTGGCGTGGTGGATTAGTAAACACCGATGATGAATGGCGAAGTGTTGATGACAAGGGTCCGGGCGAAGTAGATGTTTTGTTCTCGTACTTCATGGCTTTTAATCGCGCAGCAATGATCGAAGTTGGTGGCTTTAATCCACGCGCTTTGTATTATCGAAATGCTGATATCGAGTACTCATTAAAGATTCGCCAAGCCGGTGGAAAGCTGTTTCAGATGGAACTTCCGCTTACTCAAGATCGTCACCATGGGTATCACGATGCAGATCCTGAGTACCGTGAGGTTCAGTCAAAGAAGAATTACGATCGCATCCTGGATAAGTACCGAGGTAAAAGCGCAATTTTGTCTCCACGCAGGTAACCTTCTTACATGACCGAGTTATCCAAGTACACAAGCTTCCGTGTGGGTGGCCCGGCTTCAAAAATCATTCAGGTTTCTACTGAAGCTGAAATCATCGCTGCAATTGAAGATGCAGGGGATTCACCCATCTTGATCATGGGCGGCGGTACCAACGTTCTTATTTCAGATAAGGGCTTTGATGGCACCGTTATTCGTATTTCAAATAACTCAGTTCAATCCGAAGTTGATGCCTGCAGCGGTGCAACGCTAACAATTGGTGCGGGTGAAGATTGGGACACATTTGTACAAACCACAATTGATCGTGGTTTTGCCGGATTAGAAACATTAAGTGGAATTCCTGGCACAGTAGGTGCAGCACCAATTCAAAACATTGGTGCATATGGACATGAGGTTGCAGAGTTCATCACTCGCGTTCGCACCTACGATCGCCAAGAAAAAGCATTGAAAACATTTACCAACAGCGAATGTCAGTTTTCATATCGCAACTCCTATTTCAAAGCACACCCAGGTCGTTATGTAGTTCTAGAAGTTCAATTCCAGATTCGTCGCGGAGATTTCAGTGATCCAATTACTTATGTCGAGCTTTCAAAGAAGTTAGGTATCGAACCGGGGGATAAAGCACCAGTTACTGCAACTCGCGCTGCCGTTCTTGAACTTCGCGCAAGTAAAGGCATGCTGTTGAAAAATGATGATCATGATTCATGGTCAGCAGGATCATTCTTTACAAATCCAATTATTTCTCAACAAGCAGCAGATGAACTTCCAAACGCTGCACCTAAGTGGCCGCTTAATGATGGTCGTGTAAAGGTTTCAGCCGCATGGCTCATTGAAAACTCTGGAATTCATAAGGGCGATGAAGTTGGTGGCGCACGCATTTCTACAAAACATGTACTTGCATTATCTAATTCAGGAAATGCAACAGCATCAGATATCGCAGAGCTTGCAAAGCGCGCGCGAAATCAAGTTAAAGAGGTCTTTGGAATAACCCTTGAAGCAGAGGTAAATCTTGTTGGAGTAGAGATTTAACCTTCTGTAATTAGCTTCTTGATACGCCCAATACCTTCAACAATATCTTCATCGCTTGTTGCGTATGAGAATCGTAAGTAACCAGATGGACCAAATGCTTCACCAGGTACAGCGGCAACCTCAACCTCTTCAAGAATCAAAGTAGCTAATTCTGCAGATGTTGTAGGTGTTTTACCGCGAATCGTCTTACCAAGTACACCTTTAACAGATGGGTAAACATAGAAAGCTCCAGTAGGTGTTGGGCATTCAAATCCAGGAATTTCATTAATTAGATCAACGATCAATTTGCGACGACGGTTAAATGCTTCGCCCATTGTATGAACTGCATCAAGGTTTCCAGTCAACGCTGCAATTGCTGCACGCTGCGAAACATTTGAAACATTTGATGTTAAGTGTGACTGCAAGTTAGTTGCTGCCTTAATTACATCCTTAGGTCCGATCATCCAACCTACGCGCCAACCTGTCATCGCATATGTCTTTGCAACACCATTAAGGATGATGCAGGTATCTGCGAGCGCTGGAACTAAAACAGGAAGTGATGGAGCTGTTGCACCGTCATATAGAAGGTGCTCATAAATTTCATCTGTGATTACCCAGATGTTGTTCTTCACTGCCCATTCACCAATCGCCTTAACCTGTTCAACAGAGTAAACAGAACCTGTTGGGTTAGATGGTGAGCAGAAAAGCAAAACCTTTGTCTTTGGTGTGCGAGCGGCTTCTAACTGTTCAACTGACACAAGATAGTTTTGAGTCTCATCAGCAAAAACTTCTACAGATACTCCGCCAGCTAATTTGATGCACTCTGGGTATGTTGTCCAGTAAGGAGAAGGAAGTAGAACTTCATCGCCTGGATCAACAATTGATGCAAATGCTTGGTACACAGCTTGCTTTCCACCATTTGTAACTAAAACTTGGTCCGCGGTGATTTCGTAGTTGCTGTCACGCTTTGTCTTAGCAACGATCGCATCGCGCAGATCTGGCAATCCTGGTGTTGGTGAGTAGCGATGATTTGCTACAACCTTTGTTGCCGCAGCAGCTGCTTCAACGATGTAATCAGGAGTTGGAAAATCTGGCTCGCCTGCGCCAAAGCCAATTACTGGACGACCAGCTGCTTTGAGCGCCTTTGCTTTTGCATCAACCGCCAAAGTGGCTGATTCTGCGATTGCGGCGATACGGGCTGAGATACGTGGAGTCATAGGCGTAAGTCTGCCGTATTCCAAGCGCGAGTTAGACCTGAACCCCACCTTGCCTCTACACTTCGACGCTCACGAGGGTTTGCTTTTCCCTATGGTTTCGCCATGCTCTCGCGAAGGGCAGTAGCTCAATTGGCTAGAGTTGCCGTCTCCAAAGCGGCCGGTTGGGGGTTCGAGTCCCTCCTGCCCTGCAAGAAGTTTTACCCGAAGTACCAAACGAAGTTCGAAAGGAAATGACGATGACAGAGTCAGTTGAACAAGTAGCCGAGAAGCTCGGTCTATTTGCGCGCGTTGGACTTTTCTATCGCCAAGTAGTTTCAGAACTTCGCAAGGTTGTATGGCCTACACGTAATCAGCTAACAACATATACAGCTGTTGTACTTGTATTCGTTTCATTCATCATTGCCGTTGTATCCCTCTTCGATCTTGTTTTAACAAAGATCGTCTTCTGGGTATTTGGATAAGGGAAGACAATGACTGAAGAGATCAAACCAGACGCATTTGAAGCAGCGCTCGCTGCTAATGCGACAGAGATTTCAACTCCAGTAGTTGAAGAAGAGATCGTTGAAGCACCAGTAGCTTCGACTGAGCCAGAACTTGCGCTCGCATCAGATGAAGATGGCGACATCGAATCAGATGAAAATGATCCAAATGCAGAATTCCGTCGCACACTGCGCACAGCACTTGGCGATTGGTATGTAGTTCACTCTTACGCAGGTTACGAGAAGAAGGTAAAAGCAAACCTTCACAACCGTATCGCTTCATTAAATATGGAGGATTACATCTTCCAGATTGAAGTTCCTGAAGAAGAGGTAAAGGAACTTAAGAACGGCCAGTTCAAGATGGTTAAGCGCAACATCTACCCAGGTTACGTTTTGGTTCGCATGGATCTAACTGATGAGTCTTGGTCAGTAGTTCGTAACACTCCTGGTGTTACAGGCTTCGTTGGCAACGCTCACCACCCATCTCCATTAAGCATGGATGAGGTTGAAAAGATTCTTGCTCCACGCCCACAGAAGAAGTCTGAAAAGGATCAAATCCGCGTTGTTGATTTCGAAGTTGGCGAATCAGTCACTGTTATGGATGGCCCATTTGCAACGCTTCCAGCATCGATCTCAGAGATCATGCCAGAGCAGGCAAAGCTAAAGGTTCTGGTTTCAATCTTCGGACGTGAAACACCAGTTGAGCTTTCATTCGGTCAAGTACAAAAGATTTAACCACTTAGATTTATTTCGGGAAAACCAAGAAAAAGAGGAATAAGAAATGGCACCAAAGAAGAAGGTAAGCGGCTTCATCAAGTTGCAGATTCAGGCTGGAGCAGCAACACCTGCACCACCAGTGGGTCCTGCGCTAGGTCAGCATGGTGTCAACATCATGGAGTTCGTGAAGGCATACAACGATGCAACAGCATCACAAAAGGGCCAGATCATTCCAGTTGAGATCACTGTGTACGAAGATCGCTCATTCACATTCATCACCAAGACACCTCCTGCATCACGTTTGATCTTGAAGGCTGCTGGCGTTGAAAAGGGATCAGCTGTTCCTCACAAGACAAAGGTTGCAAACATCACCATGGCTCAGGTCAAGGAGATCGCAACTCAGAAGATGTCTGACCTCAATGCAAATGACATTGATGCAGCTGCGAAGATCATTGCGGGCACAGCTCGTTCAATGGGAATCACAGTAAACGGCTAATAAAGAAATAAATTTCTCAACACCAAATCGGTGAAGAGATGTGGGAGAACCTCGCTGGTTCGTTAACCACAACCTTGGAAAGAATGAGGATGAAATGAAGCGCTCAAAGAAGTACTTAGCGGCAGCTGAAAAGGTAAAGAAGGATCACCTATACACACCGCTACAAGCAGTAACACTTGCTAAGGAAACATCAACAGTTAAGTACGACGCATCTGTAGAAGTTGCACTCGTACTTGGTGTGGATCCAAAGAAGGCTGATCAAGCAATCCGTTCAACAGTTAACCTTCCTCACGGAACTGGTAAGACTGCTCGCGTTTTGGTTTTCGCGAACGGTGCAAATGCTGATGCAGCTCGTGCAGCAGGTGCAGATATCGTCGGTGGAGATGAACTCATTGAAGAAGTTTCAAAGGGCCGTCTTGATTACGATGCAGTTGTTTCAACACCAGACCTCATGGGTAAGGTCGGTCGCCTCGGTAAGGTTCTAGGACCTCGTGGCTTGATGCCAAACCCAAAGACAGGAACAGTTACAACAGATGTAGCTAAGGCTGTTGAAGACATCAAGGGCGGAAAGATTGAATTCCGCGTTGATAAGAACTCAAACCTTCACTTCCTCATCGGTAAGGCATCATTTACTGCAGAACAACTTGCAGATAACTATGCAGCTGCGATGGAAGAAGTTCTTCGTGCGAAGCCAAACTCATCAAAGGGTCGCTACGTACAGAAGGCGGTTGTTTCAACAACTATGGGACCTGGAATCGCAATTGATCCAAACCTAGTTCGCGAACCAGCAGCTAACTAACAAGAATTAAAGGAAGGGCCTCGGCAACTGCCGGGGCCCTTTTCCGTTGCCGGAACAGGCTCAATTTGACCCTAAAGCCTGCCGACCCTTAGCCTTACGCCATAACCAAAGACCGCAGGTCTAGATCCTCCGCAAGGAAGATCTAAATAAATGAGGAAATCTCAGCCCGCGTAGGTGTTCATGGTAATCCGTGGCGCTTACGCGTTACGGATTTTTTTATTTCCTACGGTCACCAATGAAACAGGAAAGGTGAACCGAATGGCTCGCCCAGATAAGACATCAGCAGTTGCTGAACTTGCGGAGGATTTCCGTACAGCTAATGCAACAGTGCTAACTGAATATCGTGGTCTTTCTGTTACATCAATGAAGGAACTTCGCCGTGCACTTGGTACAACAACCAAGTACTCAGTTGTGAAGAACACTCTTACAAAGATCGCAGCTAAGGATGCAGGAGTAGACATCTCAGATGATCTTCTCGTTGGTCCATCAGCTGTTGCATTTATCAAGGGTGATCCAATTGATGCAGCAAAGAGCCTCCGTGATTTTGCAAAGGAAAATCCATTCCTAGTTATTAAGGGTGGAATTTACGAAGGCAAGGCTGTAACCAAGGAAGAGATCATGCAGCTCGCTAACCTCGAGTCTCGTGAAGTTCTATTGGCAAAGCTTGCTGGCGCAATGAAGGGATCGCTTGCTAAGGCAGCGCGCGTATTTGACGCACTTCGCATCAAGCTTGAATCAGAGCAGGGTGCTCCTGCAGTAGCAGAGGCACCAGCAGTTGAAACACCTGCAGAAGCAGTTGTTGAGACACCAACAGATGTAGCAGAAGCTCCTGTAGCTGAAGCAACAGAAGTAACTACAGAAGCAACTCCAGAAACAGAAGAGAAGGAATAACGAATATGGCAAAGCTCAGCACAGAAGACCTATTGGGTCAGTTCAAGGAAATGACATTGGTCGAGCTCTCAGAGTTCGTTAAGTCATTCGAAACTGAATTCGATGTAACAGCAGCAGCTCCAGTAGCAGTTGCAGCAGCAGGCGGAGCAGCAGCAGGCGCAGCTGACTCAGCACAAGATGAGTTCACAGTTATCTTGGAAGATGCTGGTTCACAGAAGATTGCAGTGATCAAGGAAGTTCGCGGACTAAATTCAAGCCTTGGCTTGAAGGAAGCGAAGGACCTAGTAGATGCAACTCCAGCAACACTTCTAGAGAAGGCAAGCAAGGAGACAGCAGACAAGGCAAAGGCAGCACTAGAGGCAGCTGGCGCAAAGGTCACAATCAAGTAATTTCAGATTACTTTCGCGAAAGCCCCGCTTGGCATTACGCCAGGCGGGGTTTTTGTATGTAAAAAAGTTATTGAGTGCTGGCCACATTGATTCAGATTTCCTAATGTAATTAAGAGGCGTACTGTAAAAATGTACAGACAGCAGGCATAGGTTTTGTGCAGAGAGAAGTCATCATGACTCGTACATATGTAATTACAGGTTCAGCATCAGGCATTGGTGCAGCAACTTCAAAGATGTTAAAGAGTGCAGGACATACTGTTATCGGTGTTGATGTCCATGACGCTGATGTCATTGCAGATTTAAGTACGCCGCTTGGTCGTCATGATGGCGCGGCAGAAGTAATCGTGCAATCAAAAGGAAGTATTGACGCAGTAATCGCATGCGCTGGCTTGGCACATCCAATCGCTAAAACAGTATCAGTCAATTATTTTGGTGTCACTGAATTTTTATTTGCATTGCAACCAACATTAAGTAAATCAAAGGCGCCACGTGTTGCGATTACAAGTTCGATGGCTTCCTTAATGCCAAATAGTGCAGATCTTGTTAAAGCGTTGGTCGCCGATGATGAAGAAAAAGCTTTAGAGATCGCTCAAGGTTTGGTAGATGCGGGTGGGGGAGCTGAACAATTGATCTACGGATCAACTAAGCGAGCAATTAGTCGTTGGATTCGTCGCGAAAGCATTAAACCTTTATGGGCTGGAGCAGGAATTCCAGTTAATGCTGTTGGACCAGGAATTGTTAAGACTCCGATGGTCGCTGACATGATCGCCACCCCAGAGGCACGAGATGCGATCTCTGAAATGGTGCCGATGCCACTCAATGGATTTATGGAGCCTGAGGCTGTGGCCTCATTGCTCATCTGGCTGGCCAGCCCCGAGAACACCCACACCACCGGGCAGACTATTTATATAGATGGAGGCTCAGATGCGGTTTTACGCGGGGAGAACATCTGGGATCTGGCTCCGGCCACCTAGCCTCCAGCTGGAATCCACATTTTTGCGGAATCTCCTGACAAAGCCCCCGCCTAGGGGTATAAGCACCCGGTTGGACAGGGCGGGGGTGAGGTCGGTACTCTTCTCGTTCGCACAAATTTCTATGGTCAGGGCATATAGCGGCTGAGACCTAATTGTTGTGCGTTCCCGCAAATTGTCTGAAAGGACATCTCTTGGCCGCGTCTAAAAAAATCTCAGTAGCACCACGTCGAGTCTCATTCGCCAAGATCCGCGAACCCCTAGAAGTTCCTAACCTATTAGCGCTGCAAACTGAAAGCGTTGACTGGCTATTAGGTAACGATGCATGGCGTTCACGTATCGCAGCAACGGAATCAATGAATCGTGGAGAAATCCCAACAACTTCAGGTCTTGAAGAAATCTTTGAAGAGATTTCTCCGATCGAAGATTTCCAGGGAACTATGTCTCTCTCATTCCGCGATCACCGTTTCGAGCCACCTAAGTACTCAATTGATGAGTGCAAAGAGCGCGATATGACCTACGCACAACCATTGTTCGTAACTGCAGAGTTCACAAACAACATCACTGGTGAAATTAAGTCACAGACAGTATTTATGGGTGACTTCCCAGTTATGACAGCTCGCGGAACTTTCGTTATTAACGGAACAGAGCGCGTTGTTGTTTCTCAGCTAGTTCGTTCTCCTGGTGTTTACTTCGAGCGCACAATTGAAAAGGCATCTGACAAAGATGTTTTCACTGCAAAGGTAATTCCTTCACGCGGTGCATGGCTTGAATTTGAAGTTGATAAGAAGGATCTTGTTGGTGTTCGTATCGACCGCAAGCGTAAGCAGTCTGTAACAGTGTTCCTAAAGGCACTTGGTTGGACTGAAGAACAAATTCTTGAAGAGTTTGGTGATTTCGAATCAATCCGTGCAACTCTTGAAAAAGATACAGTCAAGACACAAGATGAAGCGTTGCTAGATATCTACCGCAAGCTACGTCCAGGTGAGCCTCCAACTAAGGAAGCTGCACAGAACTTGATCGAAAACCTTTACTTCAACCCAAAGCGTTACGACTTGGCCAAGGTCGGTCGCTTCAAGGTAAATAAGAAGCTAGGTCTTGATCTAGAGCTTTCATCATCACTACTTACTATCTCTGACATCGTTGCGACTTTGCGCTACCTAGTAGCGCTTCACCGCGGTGATCTATTGATGGAGTACGGCCGCGAAGTTCGCGTTGAGAAGGACGATATCGATCACTTCGGTAACCGTCGTCTTCGTACTGTTGGTGAATTGATTCAGAATCAGGTTCGCATCGGTCTGTCTCGTATGGAGCGCGTTGTTCGCGAACGTATGACGACACAAGATGTTGAGGCGATTACACCTCAGACACTGATCAACATTCGTCCGGTAGTTGCGTCAATCAAGGAGTTCTTCGGAACATCTCAGTTGTCACAGTTCATGGATCAGACAAATCCTTTGTCAGGGCTTACACACAAGCGTCGTCTTTCAGCGCTTGGACCTGGTGGTCTTTCACGTGACCGCGCAGGTTTCGAAGTTCGTGACGTTCACCCATCTCACTACGGACGTATGTGTCCAATTGAAACTCCTGAAGGACCAAACATTGGTCTTATCGGATCACTTGCAACATACGGTCGCGTAACAGCATTTGGTTTCATCGAGACTCCTTACCGCAAGGTTTCAAAGGGTCGCGTAACAGATCAGGTTGATTACCTAACTGCAGATGAAGAAGATGAACACATCATTGCGCAGGCAAATGCACCACTAACTGATGACAATCACTTCGCAGAAGCACGCGTACTTGTACGTCGTCGTGGTGGCGAAGTTGAATACATCCCAGCTGATGAAGTTGATTACATGGATGTTTCACCACGTCAGATGGTGTCTGTTGCTACAGCAATGATTCCGTTCCTTGAGCACGATGATGCAAACCGTGCGTTGATGGGTTCTAACATGATGCGTCAGTCAGTTCCTTTGATGCGTGCAGAAGCACCAGTCATCGGTACAGGTATGGAGTTCCGTGCCGCTGTGGATGCAGGCGATGTTGTAACTGCAACTAAGGCCGGCGTTGTTACAGAAGTTTCTGCTGATGAAGTTAAGGTCATGGCAGATGACTCGACCTACCAAACATATTCACTGCACAAGTTCACACGTTCAAACCAGGGAACTTCTTACAACCAGAAGGTTGTCGTTTCTGAAGGTCAGCGCGTTGAATTTGGTTCAGTTATCGCTGACGGTCCTTGTACCGATCAGGGTGAAATGGCGCTCGGTAAGAACCTACTCGTGGCATTTATGTCATGGGAAGGTCACAACTACGAAGATGCGATCATCCTTTCTCAGCGCCTAGTTCAGGATGATGTTCTTACATCAATCCACATCGAAGAGTATGAAGTTGATGCTCGCGATACAAAGCTTGGTGCAGAAGAAATCACTCGCGATATTCCTAACGTTTCAGAGGAAGTTCTAGCTGATCTAGATGAGCGCGGAATCATTCGCGTTGGCGCCGATGTAGTACCTGGCGACATCTTGGTTGGAAAGGTAACTCCTAAGGGAGAAACAGAACTAACACCTGAAGAGCGTTTGCTTCGTGCAATCTTCGGAGAAAAGGCTCGCGAAGTTCGCGATACATCTCTCAAGGTTCCACACGGTGAATCTGGAAAGGTTATCGGCGTAAAGATCTTTGAATCTGAAGAAGGTTTCGAGCTTGCGGCTGGCGTTAACCAATTGGTTCGCGTTTATGTTGCACAGAAGCGCAAGATTCAAGATGGTGACAAGCTTGCTGGTCGCCACGGTAACAAGGGTGTTATTTCTAAGATCCTTCCAGTAGAAGACATGCCATTCCTTGAAGATGGAACTCCAGTTGATGTTGTTCTAAACCCACTCGGTGTACCTGGTCGTATGAACGTTGGTCAGGTTCTTGAAATGCACTTAGGTTGGGTTGCGAAAACTGGTTGGGATCTTTCAGGTGTTGATGAAGCATGGCAGAAGCACATGCGCGCAATTGGTGCAGAAAAGGGCGAGCCAGGAACTAAGTTCGCTACACCTGTATTCGATGGTGCGCTAGAAGATGAAATCTCAGGTCTTCTTTCTGCAACTCTTCCAAACCGTGATGGTCTACAACTTATTGGTAAGAGCGGAAAGGCCAAGTTGTTTGATGGTCGTTCCGGCGAGCCATACCCAACTCCAATTTCAGTTGGATACATGTACATCTTGAAGCTCCACCACTTGGTTGATGACAAGATTCACGCACGTTCAACTGGTCCATACTCAATGATCACGCAGCAACCACTCGGTGGTAAGGCTCAATTCGGTGGTCAGCGATTTGGTGAAATGGAAGTGTGGGCACTTGAAGCTTACGGTGCTGCTTACACACTCCAAGAGTTGCTAACTATTAAGTCTGACGATGTTCTCGGCCGCGTAAAGGTGTACGAAGCGATCGTTAAGGGCGAAAACATTCCTGAGCCAGGTATCCCTGAATCATTCAAGGTACTTATCAAGGAAATGCAATCACTCTGTCTCAATGTAGAAGTACTTTCTTCAGAAGGTGTCGCAATTGAAATGCGCGATACAGATGAAGAAGTGTTCCGTGCCGCCGAAGAGCTAGGTATCAACTTGTCACGAGTTGAGCCAAGCAGCGTAGAAGAAGTGTGAGAGGGAAAATAACATGTTAGATGTCAACTTCTTTGATGAACTACGTATCGGTCTCGCATCTGCAGAGAACATTCGCGAGTGGTCTTTTGGTGAGGTTAAGAAGCCAGAGACAATCAACTACCGCACACTAAAGCCTGAAAAGGATGGCCTTTTCGACGAGAAGATCTTCGGACCAACTCGTGACTGGGAATGTTATTGCGGTAAGTACAAGCGCGTTCGATTTAAGGGAATCATTTGCGAGCGTTGTGGTGTTGAAGTCACACGCGCAAAGGTTCGTCGTGAGCGCATGGGTCACATCGAGCTTGCAGCTCCTGTAACTCACATCTGGTACTTCAAGGGTGTTCCATCACGCCTTGGTTACCTACTTGATCTTGCTCCAAAGGATCTAGAAAAGGTTATTTACTTCGCTGCTTACATGATCACAGAAGTTGATGCTGAAGCTCGTGAAGAAGATATGCCACAGCTTGAGAAGAAGCTTGCTAATGATCGCAAGAAGATCGAAACACGTCGCGATAACGATGTAGATGTACGTACCAAGAAGCTTGAAGCTGATCTTGCAGAACTCGAAGCAGAGGATGCAAAGTCAGATGTAAAGCGCAAGGTTCGTGAATCAGCAGAGCGCGAACTTAAGGCGATCCGTGATCGTGCAGAGCGTGAAATCACACGTCTAGAAGATGTGTGGGCACGTTTCAAGAACCTTAAGGTTCAGGATCTTGAAGGCGATGAAAACCTTTACCGTGAAATGCGTGACCGTTACGGCATGTACTTCAAGGGTGACATGGGTGCAGCTGCAATCAAGCGTCGTCTTGAGACATTTGATCTTGAGACAGAGCACAAGCTACTTACAGATCTTTCTGAAAATGGAAAGGGTGCAAAGAAGACTCGTGCAATCAAGCGCTTGAAGGTTGTTAACGCATTCCTTACAACAAGCAACAAGCCAGCATCAATGGTTCTTGATTGCGTTCCAGTTATTCCACCTGATCTACGTCCAATGGTTCAGCTCGATGGTGGTCGCTTCGCGACTTCAGATCTAAACGATCTATACCGTCGTGTTATCAACCGTAACAACCGTTTGAAGCGTCTTGCTGATCTCGGTGCACCAGAGATCATCGTTAACAATGAAAAGCGTATGTTGCAGGAAGCTGTAGATGCGTTGTTCGATAACGGTCGTCGTGGTCGTCCAGTTACAGGTCCAGGTAACCGTGCGCTGAAGTCATTGTCAGACATGCTTAAGGGTAAGCAAGGACGTTTCCGTCAGAACTTGCTCGGTAAGCGCGTTGACTACTCAGGTCGTTCAGTAATTGTTGTAGGTCCACAGTTGAAGCTGCACCAGTGCGGTCTTCCAAAGCAGATGGCTCTTGAACTTTTCAAGCCATTCGTAATGAAGCGACTTGTAGATCTAAACCACGCGCAGAACATTAAATCTGCAAAGCGTATGGTTGAGCGCGCACGTCCAGTTGTTTGGGATGTTCTAGAAGAGGTTATTGCAGAGCATCCTGTTCTCCTTAACCGCGCACCAACCCTTCACCGTTTAGGTATCCAGGCTTTCGAACCACAATTGGTTGAAGGTAAGGCAATTCAGATTCACCCACTCGTATGTACAGCTTTCAACGCTGACTTCGACGGTGACCAGATGGCGGTTCACTTACCTCTATCTGCTGAAGCGCAGGCTGAAGCTCGTATCTTGATGTTGTCTTCAAACAACATCTTGTCACCAGCATCAGGTCGTCCAATTACATCTCCTACACAGGACATGGTTCTTGGTCTCTACTACCTAACAATGTCTCGTGAGAATGAACTTGGCGAAGGTCGTGCATTTGGTTCAATCGCAGAAGCGATCATGGCCCACGATCAGCACTCAGTTTCATTGCAAGCGAAGGTAAAGATTCGTCTTACAACAACAGGTGAAACACTGGAGACAACAATTGGTCGCGCATTGTTTAATGAAGCGCTTCCAGCTGATTATCCATTTGTTGATCTTGATGTAACTAAGAAGCAGCTTGGATCAATTGTTGATCGCCTTGCTGAGTTCTATCCAAAGGTAGTTGTTGCTGAAACGCTTGATGCGTTGAAGGCACTTGGCTTCCACTGGGCAACACGCGCTGGTGCAACAATCGGTATCGAAGATGTTGTTACACCTCCACGCAAGAAGGAAATTCTTGAAAGCTACGAAACACAGGCTGACAAGGTTCAATCACAATATGAAAAGGGACTCATCACTGATGACGAGCGTCGTCAGGAATTGATCGAGATCTGGACAAAGGCAACAGCTGAAGTGGGTAAGGAGATGGAAGAAAACTTCCCTCGCGTTAACCCAGTTTGGATGATGGTCTTCTCAGGTGCTCGTGGAAATATGATGCAGATCCGTCAGATTGCCGGTATGCGTGGACTTGTAGCAAATCCAAAGGGTGAAATTATTCCTCGCCCAATCAAGTCAAACTTCCGTGAAGGTCTTTCAGTACTTGAGTACTTCATTTCTACTCACGGTGCTCGTAAGGGTCTTGCAGATACAGCGCTTCGTACCGCTGACTCTGGTTACCTAACTCGTCGTCTATGCGACGTTGCTCAGGATGTCATCATCCGTGAAGAGGATTGCGGCACTGATCGCGGTCTTGTTCTACAGATCGGTGTTCGTCAGGAGTCAGGTGGACTTGCTAAGTATGACCACGTCGAAACTTCAGTATTCGGACGCACATTGTCTGAAGATGTGACAGTTGATGGCAAGGTAATTCTTCCAGCGGGTACAGATCTTGGAGATCGCAACATTGATGAACTTGTTGCAGCTGGTGTTGACGAAGTAAAGATTCGCTCAGTTCTAACTTGCGATAGCAAGGTCGGACAGTGTGCAGCTTGCTACGGTCGTTCACTTGCAGCAGGACAACGTGTTGCAGTCGGTGAAGCAGTTGGAATCATTGCAGCACAGTCAATCGGTGAGCCTGGTACACAGCTAACAATGCGTACCTTCCACACTGGTGGTGTTGCTGGTGATGACATCACTCACGGTCTTCCACGTATCGTTGAGCTCTTCGAAGCACGTACACCTAAGGGTGTTGCACCAATCGCAGAAACAGCTGGTGTTGTTTCATTCCGCGAAGATGCAAAGGGCAAGAAGATCGTCGTTACTCCAGATGATGGAGGCGAAGAGGTTGCTTACCCAATCACTCGTCGTCAGAAGCTACTTGTAGAAGAAGGTTCACGCGTTGAAGTTGGCCAGAAGATGGTTGTCGGCGCGATCGATCCAAAGCAGGTTCTTCGTATTCTTGGACCACGTGCAACTCAGGTTCACTTGGTTAATGAAATCCAGTCTGTGTATCGCTCACAGGGTGTAGGAATTCACGATAAGCACGTTGAAGTAATTGTTCGTCAAATGCTAAAGCGCATCACAGTGCTTGAAGCAGGAGATGCAGATCTACTTCCAGGCGAGCTTGTTGAGCGTGGTCGTTTCGAGACTGAAAATCGTCGCGTTGTGACATCAGGTGGAAAGGCTGCTTCAGGTCGCCCAGAACTTATGGGTATCACTAAGGCATCACTTGCAACTGAGTCATGGTTGTCAGCGGCTTCATTCCAGGAAACAACTCGCGTACTTACAGATGCAGCACTTTCAGAGAAGAGCGATCCATTGCTCGGTCTGAAGGAGAACGTCATCATCGGTAAGTTGATTCCAGCTGGAACTGGCCTTGCTCGTTACCGCAACATTCGTGTTGAGCCAACTGAGGAAGCTAAGGCAGCTGTTTATGCAGCTTACGATGAGTACGACTTCACACCATTTGACCAACAAGGTTCTGGTGAGGCTGTTCGTCTCGATGAGGTTGAAGTACCTCGCTAATAGCGCTTACTTAACAGAAAGGCCCCTGATCACTCAGGGGCCTTTCTGTTTTATAAAGAGAGTTACTTTTGTAAGTTAGCTAAACGATCCAGAATCGGTGGATGTGAGTAATGCACGGCAACGTAAACAGGGTGTGGATTTAGGTTACTTAAAGACTCCACAGATAGCTTCTTTAGCGCTGAATACATGTACTCGCGTGCCCCTGGATAAGTATCAATCGAATACTGATCTGCTTGGTACTCGTTATGGCGTGAGAAAGAGTTATTAATGAGGCCAAGCACTGTAGATACAGGTGTGAAGAGCATAAAGAAGGCGATCATTGAAAGATGGAAACTTGGAGTATCTGAACCAAGCGCTTTTGAAAGGTTTGGATTACCAAGCAACCAACCCATCAAGGAAAAGATAACTAAGGTTTGCACATTACTAAAGGCAAACATTGTGTACACATGCTTGCGCTTGTAATGACCGACCTCGTGAGCAAGCACAGCAACAGTTTCTTTAGTTGTTAACTTCTCAATCAATGTGTCATACAGACCAATGATCTTTACCTTGCCCATGCCAGAGAAAAATGCATTTAACTTTGTAGAACGTTTTGATGCATCCATTTCCCATAACTTAGAAAGTGGGAAGCCTTGTGACTGGCAGTATGCCTCAACCTCTGAACGCAATTCACCTTCAGGAAGTGGCTTCAACTTATTAAACATCGGCAAGAAGATGCGAGTTCCGAAGATAAACATAAATAGCGAGATAGCAGAGACTGCTAACCATCCAACTAACCAGAAAGTTGATTCAAGGTTTTGGTAGATCAGGGCGATCAAGTAAATGATCGGCAAACCAAGTGCAACGCTAAGTAGTAGCTGCTTAATTGTGTCCATGACAAATAACTTCTTCGTTGTCTTGTTAAAGCCAAACTTTTCTTCAACTACAAAGGTTGAGTAATAAGAAACTGGAAGATTTGCAATCATTCCGACAACGATTAGTACGCCAAAAAAGATCACTGTGATCAGTAAGTTGTTAGAAAAACGATCCCGAATCGCCTCATCTAGCCAGGCAAACAAGCCCAAAATGATCGCTGAAAGCATTACTACAGTGCTTATTACTGAGGTAAATAGCTCTACTTTGTACTTTGCGGTGCCATATTCAAGGGATTTCGCATACTCATCTGGGTTGTAAATCTCGGCCGCAACAGGGGATAGGGGAGCGTTCTTACTGTTTTCATTTAAGAAATCAATAACTCGTCCTGCAGCGAAATCAATCAGAATAAATGTAACGATCCCAAGCAATAACCATTCTGCTGTTGTCATTGCTTATCCGTTCAGTAGTGCGCTTAGTGCAATTTCAACCATTGCATTAAGTGATTGCTCGCGATCTGCCGATGGCATTGATTCATGAGTAATGATGTGGTCAGAAACAGTAAGGACTGCAAGAGCGCGTCGTTGCTTACGTGCAGCGATTGAGTACAAAGCACTTGCTTCCATCTCAACACCAAGCACTCCATGCTGAATCAACTTCTGCGCTGAATCTGTTTCATCGTAGAAGTAATCCATTGATGCAACTCCACCGATGTGAACATTAGGAATGTTCTTCGATGCCTCATATGCAGCAAGCAACAGCTTGAAATCTGCATGAGGTGCGAAATCCAAGTTGTTGGTAAAACGTCGGTTGATGTTTGAATCAGTTGAAGCGCTCATCGCAAGGATGACATCGCCAACCTTTGTCTTTTCAAGTAATCCGCCGCAGGTTCCGATACGAATTGCAGTTTGTACATCGTATTCATTGAAAAGTTCAGTTGCGTAAATTGAGATTGATGGCAATCCCATACCTGTTCCTTGTACTGAAACTCGTTCACCTTTGTATGTACCGGTGTAACCGAACATGTTGCGAACCGCGTTGTACTGTTTAACATTTTCTAAGTAGTTATCTGCAATCCATTTTGCGCGAAGAGGATCTCCCGGCAATAGAATTCTTTCGGCGATCTCGCCCTTAGCTGCTGAAATATGTGGTGTGCTCATGAACCCAGCGAACCATAGAAGGCATCAGTAGTACCCTTGATTCCATGGCGATTTTGGTAATAGACGGGGCTGAAATTAGGCTCCAATTAACCCCCCTTGAGCAGGTGGCCGCCTTCTGGCCAGCCCCAAAAGCCCTGCTCAGCCAGGTTGAATCCATCGAATTTGCCGAAGATCTATGGACTACCCAGGTGCTTCAGGGGGTCCGAGCCCCAGGCACCGGCATCCCCTTTGTGGTGATGATCGGGGTCATGCGCAGGCTCAAAACCAAGGATTTCTGCGTAATTAAGCGTAAAAAACCAGGGGTAATCATCAATTTTTCCTCAGGCCCATTCCAGCGCTGGGTCTATACCCTCGATGGATCACGACACGCCGAAGAGCAAATTTTGGCGGGATTGGCCTGATTTTCGGGATCCGAGGAGTAAAACCCCGGATTTGCCTCGCGTGAGCCCACTGGGTTACCCTTCGCGTCTGCTCTTTTTTAGAGCTTCTTTGCCTGTGCTGTAAACAAGTTGAAAAACTTTTTACATCATTACTGCGAATCGGGTGCAACACACCCGACCGCGTGGGTCGGTAAATAAGCGTGAATAAAGATCAGTAACGAAGTTACGAATGGAGATGAAGTGCCAACAATTCAACAGCTAGTTCGTCGTGGTCGTGCAGAAAAGACTACGAAGACAAGCACACCTGCACTTAAGGGTTCACCACAACGACGCGGAGTTTGCACACGCGTTTATACAACAACCCCTAAGAAACCAAACTCTGCTCTTCGCAAAGTTGCACGTGTACGTCTTACTAGTGGCATGGAAGTCACTGCATACATTCCAGGTGAAGGTCACAACTTGCAAGAGCACTCCATTGTTCTTGTACGCGGTGGTCGTGTAAAAGATTTGCCTGGTGTTCGTTACAAGATCATTCGCGGATCACTAGATACACAAGGTGTTAAGAACCGTAAGCAGTCACGTTCTCGTTACGGTACTAAGAGAGAGAAGAAGGCTAGCTAATGCCACGTAAAGGTCCTGTTGTTAAGTCACCAGTTGTTGCAGATCCTGTTTACAACTCACCAGTTGTTACTGCGCTAATCAACCGCGTTCTTCTACACGGTAAGCGTTCAACTGCAGAAGCGATTGTTTACAACGCACTAGAAGGTACTCGCGAGAAGACTCAGGTTGATCCGCTAATTACTTTGAAGCGTGCACTAGACAACATCAAGCCAGCTGTTGAAGTACGTTCACGCCGCGTTGGTGGAGCTACTTACCAGGTGCCAGTTGAAGTTAAGGCAAGCCGTTCAACAACTTTGGCTCTACGTTGGTTAATTGATTACTCACGTTCACGCCGCGAAAAGTCAATGGCAGAGCGTTTGATGAATGAACTTATTGATGCAAGCAACGGTCTTGGTGCAGCTGTAAAGCGTCGCGAAGATACACACAAAATGGCGGAAGCAAACAAGGCGTTTGCTCACTACCGCTGGTAATCACTAAGTAAACGAAGAATTTTCGAAGCAACGAGAAGAGGAATATAAGTGTCAACAGTAGAAAAGATCGATCTAGCTACGGTTCGTAACATCGGAATCATGGCGCACATCGACGCGGGAAAAACCACGACTACTGAGCGCATCCTTTTCTACACCGGTATCAACTACAAGATCGGTGAAGTTCACGAAGGTGCTGCAACCATGGACTGGATGGAGCAGGAGCAAGAGCGTGGTATCACGATCACTTCAGCTGCAACAACATGTATGTGGAACAAGCACCTCATCAACATCATTGATACACCAGGTCACGTTGACTTCACAGTTGAGGTAGAGCGTTCACTTCGTGTTCTCGATGGTGCTGTTGCAGTGTTCGACGGTGTTGCTGGTGTTGAGCCACAATCTGAAACTGTTTGGCGTCAAGCAGATCGTTACTCAGTTCCACGTATTTGTTTTGTTAACAAGCTAGACCGTACAGGTGCATCATTTGATAAGTGCGTTGGCATGATCAAGGATCGTCTAAACGCTGTTGCTCTAGTTCTACAACTTCCAATCGGTGCAGAGTCTGACTTCCTTGGTGTTGTCGATCTAATCGCAATGAAGGCACTTACCTGGCGTGGAGAGACACAAAAGGGTGAAGATTATGCAGTTGAAGAAATTCCTGCAGACATGGTTGAAGCATCAAAGGCAGCTCGTGCAGCAATGCTAGAAACACTTGCTGAAAATGATGACCAGTTGATGGAAAAGTTCCTAGAAGGAATTGAGTTAACAGAAGCAGAGATCATCGCGGGTATCCGTCGTGCAACTCTTGCTGCAAAGCTTTCACCAGTTCTAACTGGTTCAGCGTTCAAGAACAAGGGTGTACAGCCAATGCTTGATGCTGTTGTTCGTTACCTTCCAAGCCCACTTGATGTGGATGCAATTGTTGGTCACGACATGAATGATCCTGAGAAGGAAATCATGCGTCTTCCAAAGAACGATGAGCCTTTCTCAGCGCTTGCTTTCAAGATCATGACAGATCCACACCTTGGAAAGCTCACATTTATCCGCGTGTACTCAGGCGTCCTAGAGACTGGTTCAACAATCTTGAACTCAGCGAAGGATCGCAAGGAGCGCATCGGAAAGATTTACCAGATGCACGCTAACAAGCGCGAAGAGCGTGACAATGTTGGTGCAGGAATGATCGTTGCTGTTATGGGTCTTAAGGACACAACAACAGGTGAAACTCTCTGTGATCCAGCTAAGCCAGTAATCCTTGAATCAATGGACTTCCCAGCACCAGTTATCTCTGTTGCTATTGAGCCAAAGACAAAGGGTGACCAAGAGAAGCTTGGCGTTGCGATTCAGCGTCTATCTGAAGAAGATCCAACTTTCCACGTTAAGACTGATGAAGAAACTGGCCAGACAATCATTGCTGGTATGGGTGAACTTCACCTTGAAATTCTCGTTGACCGTATGCGTCGCGAGTTCAAGGTTGAAGCAAATGTTGGTAAGCCTCAGGTTGCTTACCGCGAAACACTTCGCAAGGCGGTTGCTCGTCACGATTACACACACAAGAAGCAGACTGGTGGTTCAGGTCAGTTCGCAAAGATTCAGATCGCAATCGAGCCACTTCCAACTGGTGAAGTTGAAGGCGGATACGAATTCGTAAACAAGATCACTGGAGGTCGCGTTCCACGCGAGTACATCCCTTCAGTTGATCAGGGTTGCCAAGAAGCAATGACATCAGGTCCTCTTGCTGGTTACCCATTAACAGATGTACGAGTAACTCTTCTTGACGGCGCGTATCACGATGTTGACTCATCGGAGCTCGCTTTCAAGGTGGCTGGTATCGCAGCGTTCAAGGAAGCTTCAAAGCTTGCTGATCCTGCAATTCTTGAACCAGTAATGCGCGTCGAAGTTGTTACCCCTGAAGACTTCATGGGTGATGTCATCGGCGATCTCAATAGTCGTCGTGGTCAAATCCAGGCCATGGACGAGCGGTCAGGTGCCCGCGTTGTTAGGGCGCTAGTTCCGTTGTCAGAGATGTTCGGCTATGTCGGCGATCTCCGCTCCAGAACACAAGGTCGCGCAAGCTACTCAATGGAGTTCGATTCGTATGCCGAAGTACCTGGCAACGTAGCGAAGGAAATCATTGCGAAAGTTCGCGGCGAATAAACCCTAATAAAAAGCACAACCCCTAATAACTAAGCACTAGGAAACGAAAGAGGAACCAAAATGGCAAAGGCCAAGTTCGAGCGCACAAAGCCGCACGTAAACATTGGAACCATCGGTCACATTGACCATGGAAAGACAACGCTTACTGCAGCAATCTCAAAGGTTTTGCACGACAAGTACCCTGATGTAAACCCATTCACACCTTTCGATCAGATCGATAAGGCACCTGAAGAGCGTCAACGCGGTATCACAATCTCTATCGCTCACATTGAGTACCAGACAGAGAAGCGTCACTACGCACACGTTGACTGCCCAGGTCACGCTGACTACATCAAGAACATGATCACTGGCGCTGCACAGATGGATGGAGCAATCCTCGTTGTTGCAGCTACAGATGGTCCAATGCCACAGACAAAGGAGCACGTACTACTTGCTCGTCAGGTTGGCGTTCCATCAATCGTTGTGGCTCTAAACAAGTCAGACATGGTTGACGATGAAGAAATTCTAGAACTAGTTGAAATGGAAGTTCGTGAACTTCTATCTAAGTACGAGTTCCCAGGCGATGACACACCAATCGTTCGCATCTCAGCACTTAAGGCACTTGAGGGTGACCAGAAGTGGGCTGACAAGTTGATGGAGCTAATGGATGCAGTAGATGCATTTATTCCACAGCCAGCACGCGAAATCGACAAGCCATTCCTTATGCCAGTTGAAGATGTTTTCACAATCACAGGTCGTGGAACAGTAATCACTGGTCGTATCGAGCGCGGTGTAGTTAAGGTCAACGAAGAAGTTGAAATCGTTGGTATCCGCACAGAGGCACAGAAGACAACTGTTACAGGTGTTGAAATGTTCCGTAAGCTTCTTGACGAAGGTCAGGCTGGCGAGAACGTAGGTCTTCTACTTCGCGGTCTAAAGCGTGAAGATGTTGAGCGTGGTCAGGTTGTTTGCAAGCCTGGTTCAATCACACCTCACACAGAGTTTGATGCATCTGCATACATCCTTTCAAAGGATGAAGGCGGACGTCACACACCATTCTTCAACAACTACCGTCCACAGTTCTACTTCCGTACAACTGACGTAACTGGTGTTGTAACACTTCCAGCAGGAACAGAAATGGTTATGCCTGGCGATAACACTGAAATGTCAGTAACACTGATTCAGCCAATCGCAATGGAAGAAGGACTTCGCTTCGCAATCCGTGAAGGTGGCCGCACAGTAGGTGCTGGTCGCGTTACAAAGATTAAGAAGTAATAGTTCTAAAGATTTAAATGTTGGAGCCCGGCGGCGTAAAAAACCGTCGGGCAAAAACAAAGTTTGAAAAATTAATAATTGACGAAGATTTAACAAAGGTTCGAAAGAACAGATAGAAGGAGAACGACATGGCGGGACAAAAGATCCGCATTCGACTCAAGGCCTACGACCATGAGGTGATTGATAGTTCAGCGAAGAAAATCGTTGAAACTGTTGAGCGCACTGGTGCGACGGTCGCGGGTCCAGTGCCGCTACCAACAGAGAAGAACACTTACTGTGTTATTCGCTCTCCTCACAAATATAAGGACAGCCGCGAACACTTCGAGATGCGCACACATAAGCGCCTAATCGACATCATCGATCCAACACCTAAGACTGTTGACTCATTGATGCGTCTCGACTTGCCAGCTGGCGTCGACATCGAGATCAAGCTCTAAGGAAAGGACGACAACAATGACTTTTACAACTCAAGCAGCTGGATCGTCCATCAAGGGCGTCCTCGGTAAGAAGCTTGGTATGACCCAAGTTTTTGATGCTAACAACAAGATGGTTCCAGTAACCGTTGTTGAAGCAGGTCCATGCGTAGTTACACAGATCCGTACACCTGAGAAGGATGGTTACTCAGCAGTGCAGATCGCGTTCGGCGCAATCGACCCTAAGAAGATTTCAAAGCCACTTGCAGGCCACTTCGCAAAGGCTGGTGTTACACCACGCCGTTCAGTAGCAGAACTTCGCACACTTGATACAACTAACTACACAGTTGGACAAGAACTTGGTGCAACAGTTTTCGCAGCTGGCGAATTAGTTGATGCAACTGGAACAAGCACAGGTAAGGGAACTGCTGGTGTTATGAAGCGCCACGGTTTCGGTGGTCTTGGTTCATCTCACGGTGTTGATCGTAAGCACCGTATGCCAGGTTCAATCGGTGCATGTTCAACACCAGGTCGTGTTTTCAAGGGTATGCGTATGTCAGGTGTTATGGGTGGCGTTCGCGTTACAACTCAAAACCTTGTTGTGCATTCAGTTGATGCAGACCGCAACCTACTTCTTATCAAGGGATCAGTTCCTGGCCCAGACGGACAGCTTGTATTCATCCGTTCTGCAGCCAAGCACGCGATCTATGAAACAGCAGGAAAGGCTGGCAACTAATCATGGCGCTTACTGTTGAAGTAAAGAACGCAGAAGGTAAGAAGGTTGGATCAGTAGATCTTCCTTCAGAGATCTTTGATGCGCAGACAAACATTCCTTTGATTCACCAGGTAGTAACTGCACAACTTGCAGCTGCTCGCCAGGGAACACAAAAGGCAAAGAACCGTGGTGAAACATCTGGTTCAGGTAAGAAGCCGTTCAAGCAGAAGGGAACAGGCCGTGCACGTCAGGGTTCTGTTCGCGCTCCGCTACAACGCGGTGGTGGTGCAGCACATGCTGTTCGCCCACGTACATATTTCCAACGCACACCAAAGAAGATGATCGCTGCTGCACTACGCGGAGTTCTTTCAGACCGCCAGCGCCACGATCGCATTCACGTGTTGGATTCAATCGCAACAGCTCCTTCAACAAAGGCAGCAATTGCAGCAGTTCGTCAGTTCAGCGATCGCAAGAATCTTCTTGTAGTTGTTTCACGTACTGAGGATCTTGCATGGCGTTCACTTCGTAACGCTGATGATATGCACCTTCTTGTTCCAGATCAGTTGAATGCATACGACATCCTTAAGAGCGATGACGTTGTTTTCTCAGAAGCTGCAATCAAGGATTTCCTAAAGGCTCCTTCAAAGGGCAAGGGAACTACATCTGTTGCACGTGAAAGTGAGGTCAGCGCATGAAAGATTACCGCGACGTTCTAGTTGCACCAGTTGTTTCTGAAAAGAGCTACGGGCTGCTTGATGAGAATAAGTACACATTCATCGTTGCACCAGATGCTAATAAGACAGAGATCAAGATCGCTGTTGAAAAGGTATTCGGCGTGAAGGTAGTAAGCGTTAACACAATGAACCGTCAGGGCAAGAACAAGAAAACTCGTTTTGGTGATGGAAAGCGTAAAGACACCAAGCGCGCGATTGTTCAAGTTGCTGCTGGCGACCGCATCGACATCTTCGGAGGACCGGTTTCCTAACGGGAACTGGACCTTGAAAAGAAAAGGATCATCATGGCACTTCGTAAATTAAAGCCAACGACCCCTGGTCAACGCGGCGCAAGCGTTCCTGATTTCGCTGAAATCACTCGCTCGACTCCTGAAAAGTCACTTGTTCGTCCAATTCACTCAAAGGGTGGACGTAACAACCAAGGTCGCGTAACTGTTCGTCACCAAGGTGGCGGTCACAAGCGTGCTTACCGTCTAATCGATTTCGTTCGCAATGACAAAGATGGCATTCCGGCAAAGGTCGCTCACATTGAGTACGACCCAAACCGCACTGCACGTATCGCACTTCTGCACTACGCAGATGGAGAAAAGCGTTACATCATCGCACCAGACAAGTTAATTCAAGGTGCAACAGTTGAGAACGGTCCAAAGGCAGATATCAAGCCTGGCAATAACTTGCCACTTCGCAACATTCCAGTAGGTACAACAGTTCACGCAATTGAACTTCGTCCAGGTGGAGGAGCGAAGATCGCTCGTTCAGCTGGTGCATCAGTTCAGTTGGTTGCAAAGGATGGCCCATACGCACAACTTCGTATGCCATCTGGCGAAATTCGTAACGTTGATGTTCGTTGCCGCGCAACTGTTGGTGAAGTTGGAAACGCTGAGCAAGGAAATATTAACTACGGAAAAGCTGGACGTAAGCGCTGGTTAGGTGTTCGTCCAACTACTCGTGGTGTTGTTATGAACCCAGTAGATCACCCACACGGTGGTGGTGAAGGTAAGACTTCTGGTGGACGTCACCCAGTGACTCCTTGGGGTAAGCCTGAAGGCCGCACTCGTAAGAAGAAAGCATCAGATTCAATGATCGTCCGTCGTCGCAAGTCGAATAAGAAGCGGTAGGTAGGAGCCCTTATGCCAAGAAGTCTCAAGAAGGGTCCATTCGTTGATGGACATCTACTCAAGAAGGTAGATGCACAAAACGATGCCAACACAAAGAATGTGATCAAGACCTGGTCACGTCGCTCAATGATCATTCCTTCAATGATCGGACACACCATTGCAGTACACGATGGCCGTAAGCACATTCCGGTTTTCGTAACTGACGCAATGATCGGACACAAGCTAGGTGAATTCGCACCAACACGTACCTTCCGTGGTCACGTTAAGGGCGACGATCGAAAGGCATCTCGTGGCTAACACACAAGACAACGCATTGATTGCACGCGCAGTACTGCGCGACATTCGCCATACACCACAGAAGGCACGTCGTATCGTCGACCTAATTCGTGGACAACGTGCTGATGAAGCACTAAACATTTTGAAGTTCGCACCACAAGCTGCAGGACAAGATGTGTACACACTTCTTAACTCTGCAGTTGCAAATGCGAAGGCTAAGAACCCTGCAATCCGTGATGCTTCAGAGCTCTGGGTTGTAGAAGCACTAGTTGATGAGGGCCGCACAATGAAGCGTTTCCGTCCACGTGCACAGGGTCGCGGTTTCCGTATCTTGAAGCGTTCATCACACATCTCAGTTGCAGTTAGCGATGTAAAAGCCGCTAGCAAGACTATGAACAAGAAGGGAGCGACCAAGTAATGGGTCAAAAAGTAAACCCACACGGCTTCCGTCTCGGAATTACAACTGAATTCAAATCACGTTGGTACGCAGACAAGCTTTACAAGGATTACGTCAAGGAAGATGTCGAAATCCGTCGCTTGATGAATAAGGGCATGGAGCGCGCAGGCGTTTCTCGCATTGAAATCGAGCGCACACGTGATCGTGTTCGCATCGATCTTCACACTGCACGTCCAGGAATTGTTATTGGCCGACGTGGTCAAGAAGCAGACATCCTTCGTCAGCGTCTAGAGAAGCTAACCGGCAAGCAGGTTCAGCTAAATATTCTTGAAGTTAAGAACCCAGAGATTGATGCACAACTTGTTGCACAAGGAATCGCCGAGCAGCTTGCTGCACGTGTTTCATTCCGTCGCGCAATGAAGAAGTCAATGCAATCAGCGATGAAGGCTGGCGCACAGGGCATTCGTGTTCAGTGTGGTGGTCGTCTAGGTGGCGCAGAAATGTCACGTTCAGAGTTCTACCGTGAAGGTCGAGTACCTCTACACACACTTCGTGCAGATATTGATTATGGCTTCTACGAAGCACATACAACATTTGGTCGCTTGGGTGTAAAGGTATGGATCTACAAGGGCGAAGTTATTGGTTCACGTACAGAGCGTGCTGAAAAGGCACTTGCTGAAGCACGTGCTCCAAAGCCAGAACGTCGCGGACCTCGTACTCCACGCGCACCACGTGCAGAAGTAACTGTTTCTCAGGGAACACCAACCGCGGAAGGAGCAACTAACTAATGTTGATTCCACGTCGCGTTAAGCACCGTAAGCAGCACCACCCATCTCGCAAGGGAGCAACAAAGGGTGGATCACAAGTTGCATTTGGTGACTTCGGTATTCAAGCTCTAGCTCCTGCTTATGTAACAAACCGTCAGATTGAAGCGGCTCGTATCGCTATGACTCGTTACATCAAGCGTGGTGGAAAGGTATGGATCAATATTTATCCAGACCGTCCACTAACAAAGAAGCCTGCTGAAACTCGTATGGGTTCCGGTAAGGGTTCACCTGAGTGGTGGATTGCAAACGTTAAGCCAGGTCGCGTTATGTTCGAGATCTCTGGTGTATCAGAAGCAATCGCAGTAGAAGCAATGCGTCTTGCGATGCACAAGCTTCCAATGAAGTGTCGTGTAGTAAAGCGTGAGGAGGCATAAGTGGCTATTACAACTAATGAAGAGCTACGCCAATTGTCAGCAGAAGAGCTAACAGCGAAGGTTCGTGAGTTGAAGGAAGAACTTTTCAACCTACGTTTCCAAGCAGCAACTGGACAGTTGGAAAGCCACGGTCGTCTTAGCGCAGTGCGCAAAGAGATCGCACGTGTCTACACAATTATTCGCGAACGCGAACTAGGAATCGGAGGAGCTGCGTAATGACAACAAATAATGCAGATCGCAGCGACCGTAAGGTCCGTGAAGGAATTGTTATCAGCGACAAGATGGATAAGACCATCACCGTTGAAGTTTCAAATCGTGTAAAGCACGGTATGTACTCAAAGGTTATGTCTCGCTCTAGCAAGTTAAAAGCACATGACGAGCAGAACTCTGCAGGCATGGGCGATCGTGTACTCATCATGGAAACTCGTCCATTGTCAGCAACAAAGCGCTGGCGTTTGGTTGAGATTCTCGAGAAGGCAAAGTAAGGGTCTGGTGGATAACTAATGATTCAACAAGAATCGCGCCTACGCGTTGCGGATAACACAGGAGCTAAAGAGCTTCTCTGTATTCGTGTGCTCGGTGGATCCAAGCGCCGCTATGCCGGTATCGGAGACATCATCGTTTGTTCTGTTAAGGATGCAATTCCTGGCGGACAGGTTAAGAAGGGTGAGGTCGTTAAGGCCGTCATCGTTCGTACAGTTAAGGAACGTCGTCGTCCAGATGGTTCCTACATTAAGTTTGATGAAAATGCCGCAGTGATCTTGAAGGCTGATGGCGAGCCACGTGGAACCCGTATCTTCGGACCAGTTGCACGTGAACTTCGCGATAAGCGTTTTATGAAGATCATCTCGCTAGCTCCGGAGGTGCTCTAATAATGGCAAAGATTAAGAAGGATGACACAGTTCTTGTTATCGCGGGTAAAGATCGCGGAACAACAGGAAAGGTTCTTTCAGTTGATGGCAACCGTGTAACAGTTGAAGGCGTTAATCGCCAGAAGCGTCACACAAAGGAGACAACTGGTGATCGCGGCGTAAAGGTCGGCGGAATCATCACTGTTGAAGCATCACTACATATTTCAAATGTCATGGTCGTTGATAGCGATGGCAAGGCTTCACGTCTTGGTGTTCGCAAGAACGAAGAAGGCAAGAATGTTCGTATCTCACGTCGCACCGGAAAGGACATCTAATGTCAACAAAGGTAGATGTACGTCTAAAAGCTAAGTACAAGAGCACTATTGCTCCTGCACTAAAGAGCGAATTTGGATTCAAGAACCCAATGATGGTTCCAACACTTACAAAGGTGATTGTGAACATGGGTGTTGGCGATGCAGCTCGTGATTCAAAGCTAATCGAAGGAGCAATCCGCGATCTAGTAACAATCACTGGACAGAAGCCACAGGTTACTAAGGCTCGCAAGTCAATTGCGCAGTTCAAGCTTCGTGAAGGTCAGCCAATTGGTGCACACGTAACGTTGCGTGGAGATCGTATGTGGGAGTTTGCAGATCGTTTGCTTTCAATCTCACTACCTCGTATCCGCGACTTCCGTGGTTTATCACCAAAGCAGTTTGATGGACGTGGAAACTACACATTCGGTCTAACCGAGCAGGTTGTATTCCCAGAAATCGAACAGGACAAGGTTGATCGTCCACGCGGTATGGATATTACTTTCGTAACAACAGCAAAGAATGATGCTGAAGGTCGCGCACTTCTTAAGGCGCTCGGCTTTCCATTCAAGGAGGCATAAGCCATGGCAAAGACATCGCTCAAGGTAAAAGCAGCTCGCAAGCCTAAGTTCAAGGTTCGCGGCTACACACGTTGCCAGCGTTGCGGACGTCCACACTCTGTTTATCAGAAGTTTGGCATCTGCCGTGTTTGCTTCCGCGAAATGGCTCACCGTGGTGAGCTACCTGGTATCACTAAGGCTTCTTGGTAATACAAAGAACGAGATTTCCAAACTTAATAAAAAATAAGGTCCTATCCAAATAACTACAACGAACAAGGTCTGTAGAAAGAAACCAGTTCGAGAAAGGCCACGAGGCCACGTATGACAATGACAGATCCGATCGCAGACATGTTGACTCGTCTGCGCAACGCGAACTCTGCTTACCATGATTCGGTTTCAATGCCGTCATCATCGGTTAAAGCACGTATCGCAGTGATCCTTCAGCAAGAAGGTTACATCGCTGGATATCGCGTTGAAGATGCAGAAAATGGAGTAGGTAAGAACCTTGTTCTTGACCTTAAGTTTGGTGCAAACCGTGAGCGTTCAATCGCTGGTTTGCGTCGCGTTAGCAAGCCAGGACTTCGCGTATATGCAAAGTCAACAGCTCTTCCAAAGGTTCTTGGTGGACTAGGCGTTGCGATTATTTCAACTTCATCTGGATTGCTTACTGATAAGCAAGCCAACAAGCAGGGCGTAGGCGGAGAAGTTCTCGCCTACGTATGGTGATCATCTAATGTCACGTATTGGTCGCATGCCTATCGCCGTTCCAAGCGGCGTTGAAATCACAATCGCTGGACAGCACGTTGCTGTTAAGGGTCCTAAGGGAACTCTTTCACTTAACGTTGCTGAGCCAATTCAAGTTTCACAAGAAGCTGGCGTAATCACAGTTGCACGTCCCAATGAAGAGCGTGTTACACGTTCACTTCACGGTCTATCTCGCACACTTGTTGCGAACATGGTCGAGGGCGTAACTAATGGTTACACATTAACTATTGAAATCGTCGGTGTTGGTTACCGTGTAGCTGAAAAGGGTAAGGACCTCGAGTTCCAACTTGGTTACAGCCACAACATCCAATTCCCAGCACCTGAAGGAATCACCTTCAAGGTTGAGTCACCAACAAAGTTCCATATCTCTGGAATTGATAAGCAGTTGGTTGGCGAAGTTGCTGCAAAGGTTAAGAAGCTTCGCAAGGCTGATCCTTACAAGGGCAAGGGCTTGCGTCTCTCAGGTGAAGTTGTTCGCCGTAAGCAAGGAAAGACAGGTAAGAAGTAATGGCTATTGGTGTAAAGGTCCGCAAAGGTTCGGCAACAAACGCCCGTGCCCGTCGTGCTTTCCGCGTTCGCAAGAAGGTCGCTGGAACAGCATCACGTCCACGTTTAGTCGTTTCTCGCTCATCACGTCACTTGTTTGTACAGGTTATTGATGACACACAAGGCAAGACTCTTGCCTATGCATCCACAATGGAAACTGATCTTCGTGCCGATAAGGGCGACAAGACTGCAAAGTCAAAGGCTGTTGGTGCATTGATTGCATCACGCGCTAAGGCTGCTGGAGTTTCAACTGTCGTGTTTGACCGCGCAGGAAATAAGTACCACGGTCGTATTGCAGCTGTAGCTGACAGTGCACGAGAGAACGGATTGGAGTTCTAATGTCTACTAATCCAACTACTGCGCCAGCAACAGCAGGCAACGAGCGAGGTAAGGGACGCCCAGAGCGTCGCGAACGTCGTGATGATCGTGAAAAAGAAAAGAATCCATTCATGGAGCGCGTTGTATTTATCAACCGCGTATCTAAGGTTGTAAAGGGTGGACGTCGTTTCTCATTCACCGCACTTGTAGTTGTCGGAGACGGTAACGGTCAGGTCGGTATTGGTTACGGAAAGTCTAAGGAAGTTCCAGCAGCGATTGCTAAGGCAGTGGAAGAAGCGAAGAAGTCATTCTTCACAGTTCCACGTGTTCAAGGAACAGTTCCTCACCCAGTACAAGGTGAAACTGCAGCAGGTGTAGTTCTTCTACGTCCAGCTAGCCCAGGTACCGGAGTTATTGCCGGTGGTCCAGTGCGTGCAGTACTTGAGTGTGCAGGCATCACAGATGTTTTGACTAAGTCACTTGGATCTAACAATGCAATCAACATGGTTCACGCAACCGTTGCTGCATTGAAGATGCTTGAAAGCCCAGCACAAATTGCTGCGCGACGTGGTCGTCCATTGGAAGATGTTGCACCTGCAGCAATTATCCGCGCTTCACAGATCACGGTAGGTGCCTAATGCCACGTTTGAAAGTAACTCAAATTCGCTCGAAGGTTGGAAACAAGCCTGAGCAGCGCGACACACTTCGTTCATTGGGCCTAAAGCGCATTAACGATGTTGTTGTAAAAGAAGATCGTCCAGAAATTCGTGGCATGGTGTACGCCGTTCGCCACCTGATCAAGGTTGAGGAGGTCGAATAAAGATGACACTAAAACTTCATCATCTTCGTCCAGCTCCAGGTGCAAAGAAAGCTAAAACTCGTAAGGGTCGCGGTGAAGCATCAAAGGGTAAGACCGCAGGTCGCGGTGGTAAGGGAACACGCGCTCGTAACACAGTTCGTGCAGGTTTCGAAGGTGGTCAGCTACCTCTCGTAATGCGCTTGCCAAAGCTTCGTGGATTTAAGAACCCAGCACGTGTTGAGTACCAGGCAGTGAATGTTTCAACAATTAATGCGCTATTCCCTAAGGGTGGCGATGTAACTGTTGCAGACTTAATTGCAAAGGGTGCTGTTCGCGATAGCTTGCCTGTAAAGGTGCTTGGAAATGGCGAAATTGATGTGAAGGTGAGTGTTACTGCACACGCATTCTCATCATCTGCTGTAGACAAGATCACTGCAGCTGGCGGCAAGACAAACGTTCTTTAATCGAACCGTCCTTTAACTGAATTAGCTTAGAAAGAGAAAGAGGAGAAGATCAATGCTTTCAGCATTTGGTATGGCCTTTAAGACACCGGAGCTTCGAAAGAAGATCTTCTTCACTCTCTCAATCATGGCTTTGTTCCGTTTTGGTTCAGTTGTTCCAACACCAGGTGTTTCTTACGGAAATGTCCAGGAGTGTTTGAAGACTGTTGAATCTGGTGGATTGTTTGGCTTGATTAACCTATTTAGCGGTGGAGCGCTTATTAAGCTCTCTGTTTTCGCTTTGGGAATCATGCCTTACATCACCAGCTCAATCATCATTCAACTTCTTACAGTGGTAATTCCACGTTTTGAAGTCTTGAAGGCTGAAGGACAATCTGGAACTGCAAAGTTAACTCAGTACACACGTTACCTAACTATCGGTCTTGCAATCCTGCAATCAACTGGTTTGATCGCAGTTGCTCGTACACCTGGTCGTTTAATTTCAGGATGTTCACTTGCAATCATTCCTGACACATCATGGCAGCGCATCGTTACGATGATTTTCGTAATGACTGCAGGTACTTCTGTAATCATGTGGCTTGGTGAATTGATCACTGATCGCGGTGTTGGTAACGGTATGTCAATCTTGATCTTCACATCTATCGCAGCAGGATTCCCAAGCCAGCTTTGGTCAATCAAGCTACAAAAGGGATTGTTCGCATTCCTCTTTGTTATGGCTGTTGGAATCTTGGTTGTTGCAGCGGTTGTCTTTGTTGAGCAGGCGCAACGTCGTATTCCAGTTCAATATGCAAAGCGCATGGTTGGACGTCAGGCATACGGTGGAACAAGCACCTACATCCCAATCAAGGTTAACCAGGCTGGTGTTATCCCAGTAATTTTCGCTTCATCATTGCTCTACATCCCTTCACTAATCGTTAACTTCACAAATAGCCAGTCTGCATGGGCTGTATGGATTAGCCGTAACTTTGTTAAGGGCGATCACCCAATTTATATCGCCTCATATGCGCTATTAATTATTTTCTTCACATACTTCTATGTTGCAATTACCTTCAACCCAGATGAGGTTGCAGATAACATGAAGAAGTACGGTGGATTCGTTCCTGGTATTCGTGCAGGAAAGCCAACATCTGAGTACCTACAGTATGTTCTTTCACGCATCACAGCTCCAGGTTCTTTGTACTTGGCACTTGTTGCAGTTATTCCAATTGGTGCACTTATTGTTTTCGGTGCAACACAGAACTTCCCATTTGGTGGAACAGCGATCCTGATCGTTGTAGGTGTTGGTCTTGATACTGCAAAGCAGATCGAGTCACAGCTACAGCAGCGTTCTTATGAGGGATTCCTTCACTAATGCGTTTAGTCCTGGTAGGTCCACCAGGCGCCGGTAAGGGAACACAAGCACAATTCCTTGCAGCGCACTATTCAATTCCGCACATTGCAACTGGAGATATTTTCCGTGCAAATTTAAAGGCCGGAACTGAATTAGGAAATAAAGCACGTGAGTTCATGGATCGTGGCGAACTAGTTCCAGATGCAATCACAAATGAGATGGTTGCTTCACGTCTAGAAGAATCAGATGCGATCAATGGCTTCTTGCTTGATGGATGGCCACGCAACGTTGCACAAGCTGAAGTTTTACGCGCAATGATGGTTGATAAGAAGACCCCATTAAACGCGGTTCTTGAATTTTCACTTCCAGATGATGAGATCGTTGCACGACTTTCATCACGTCGTACCTGCCGCGATTGCGGTGCACCATCTGTTGGCGTCGATAAGTGCCCAACATGTGGGGGAGAGGTTTACCAGCGCGAGGATGACAAGGCTGAAGTAATTAAGCGACGCCTTGAAGTGTATGCAGAGCAGACCGCACCAATTATTTCCTTCTATCGCAATGAAGGTTTGTTGATCTCAATCAGCGCTTCAGGAAGCGTTGAAGAGATCACAGCAAACGCAATCTCAGCGTTAAGCCGCGTCGCCCAGTAAGTTTGTAGCGATGGCAATTCAACTTAAAACCGCAGAACAATTACAAACCATGCGTCGTGCTGGTTTAGTTGTCGCTGAAATTCATAAAGCAATTCGCGAGGTAATTAAGCCTGGAATGATGACAAGCGCGCTAGATGCGGTTGCAGAGGCGGTTATTAAGCGCAATGGTGCAACCTCTAACTTCAAGGGTTATCACGGCTTTCCAGCAACCATTTGTGTATCTATTAATGATGAGATCGTTCATGGAATTCCAGGAGATCGTGTCATCAATGATGGAGATGTTGTCTCTGTTGATTGTGGTGCAATTGTTGATGGCTGGCATGGAGATGCTGCATTCACAGTCACATTAGGAACCGTTGATCCTGAAGATCAAAAGATGATGGATGTTTGTGAAGAATCAATGTGGCGAGGAATTGCAGCTGGAAAGAATGGTGCAAGACTTTCCGATATTGGTCATGCAATTGAGGAGTACACAAAGTCGCAAGGTAAGTATGGAATTTTGCAGGAGTACGGTGGACATGGAATTGGTACAGAGATGCACCAAGAGCCACATGTTTTAAACTTTGGAAAACCTGGTAACGGTCCAACAATTACACCGGGATATGTTTTAGCGATTGAACCGATGATCACTCGTGGTTCTGCACGCACCAAAGTTCTTGCCGATGACTGGACTGTTGTATCAGCAGATAAGTCGCGTGGGTCACACTTTGAACACACCTATGCGATTTTGGACGATGGAAAACCATTTGTCTTAACAGCCTTTGATGGTGGTCGTGAGCGGTTAACCCCCCTTGGCGTTGAGGTCTCAGACTTACTGAAGTAACGAAATTTCGTTACCTATTTGGTACCTCCTTTTACTTACTAAATCCCTTATCAGGCACTAGTTTTTCCGTATCCCGAACCCTCGGGGGCATGACAATACGGAGAACTCATCGATGAGAAAAAACTCTTTAATTCGTCTAGCTGTTGCAGCAACTGCAGTTGCTGTTCTAGCTGGCACAACACTTCCGGCACAGGCTGCGGTTAAGCCAGCTGCTAAAGCAACTATCGGAGATGACTGCACACAGGCATCAATTGGTAAGACTGCTGCAGGTCGCGGTGTTGATGGAACAGATCTAACATGTCTTGTAGTTACTACTGGTTCATACAAGGGCCAAGCAAAGTGGTGGTACAAAGATGTTAAGCCTCTAAAGAATCTTGATTGGACAATCCCAGCGAACCCAGGTGGATACTCACTTACCGCTGATGCGATTACAGATTCACTAAAAGCTGAAGGACTACTAGGCGCAACTACATCTGTGTACAAGCCAGGTGCTGGTGGAGCTGTTGGTCTTGGAGCTTTCCAAGAGATCAAGGGCAAGCCAGAAGCTGCAATGGTTACAGGTATTGCAATGACTGGTGGACTTTACTCAAACAAGTCAAAGCTAAATCTGCTTGACTCAACACCAATCGCAAAGATCCTTCGCGAATACGATGGAATCGTTGTACCTGCATCATCTAAGTACCGCACACTAAAGGCACTACTTGATGATCTTGCTGCAAAGCCAAACGGCGTTTCAATCGCTGGTGGTAGCAAGGGTGGAATCGATCACCAAGTAATTGGTTTGCTTGCACAGAAGGCATCAATCGATCCAACAAAGTTGAACTATGTAGTGTTCTCTGGCGGACCTGAAGTTATTACTTCACTTCTAAGCGGATCAACACAAGTTGGTATCTCAGGTGCACTTGATTTCGCACCATATGTTGCATCAGGAAAGCTTCGCTACCTTGGTGTTTCATCAGCTAAGCCACTAACTGGTATCAAGGCTAAGACATTCGTTTCACAGGGTTACGACCTCGTGTACGGAAACTGGCGTGGAATCATGGCTCCAGCAGATCTTTCAAAGGCTGATTACCTGAACTTCATCAAGGTAATTGACATCATGCACGCATCACCAGCATGGGCAGCTCAGCTTAAGAAGAACAACTGGGATAACGAGTTTGTTGCTGGAACAGCTTTCAAGACATTCCTTGAGAAGCACATTCCAGAAATCAACGGCGTTATGAAGGGTCTTGGAATCTAATTTGATTCTCGACAAAGTTACTAAGCACGGAAAGGGGGAGCTGGCATTCGCCAGCTTCCTCTTCCTGCTTGGCATTTTCGTAGCGTGGGATACATCCAGAATGGATATTCCGCAAGGTTCATCCATCGTGAGCCCGCAAACATTTCCTTACATGGTTGCTGCATTTACCTCACTTGTTGGTCTTTTCTTAATTCTTGATGTGTTGCGTGGAAATCACGGAACACCTGAAGGTGATGAGCCTGGGGATCCATTAGTTCCAATTAATTACTCAACTCTGTTGATCGTTGCCGCGGCAATCGGTTTACATGTTGTGTTGCTCGAAATTGCCGGTTACATAATTGCAGCAACAGTTTGTTTCTGGGGCGTTGCATTTGGTTTTGGTTCACGAAAGTATCTAAAAGATTTTGCAGTTAGCATCATTTTTGCCGTCGTAATTTACTTTGCATTTACAAAGGGGTTAAATATCAATCTGCCTTCAGGCATCTTTGAAGGGGTAATTGGTAATGGGCAATAGTTTCTCAATGTTGATGGATGGCTTCCAAACCGCCTTCACAGCTACAAACCTTATGTTTGGTCTACTTGGAACATTTCTTGGAACTCTTGTTGGAGTCTTGCCAGGTATTGGACCAGCACTTGCAATTGGTTTATTGCTTCCTATTTGTTTAACAGTTAATCCAACCTCTGCCTTAATTATGTTCGCCGCAATTTTTTACGGCGCGATGTACGGTGGATCAACAACCTCAATTTTGCTTAACACCCCTGGCGAGAGCGGTTCTGTTATTACCGCACTTGAAGGCAACAAGATGGCAAAGGCTGGTCGAGCAGGCGCAGCGCTTGCTACAGCGGCAATCGGTTCATTCGTGGCCGGCACCATTGCGACCTTGTTATTGGCCTTTGGCGCTCCAGTTATGGCCGATGTTGCGCTCACAATTCAACCCGCGGGCTACCTTTCTTTGATCGTTTTAGCTTTCACAACAGTCGGAACCTTGCTTGGCGCCTCTCGAATTCGCGGATTGGTAGCGCTGGCAATTGGTCTCGTTGCAGGATTAGTAGGCGCAGACCTGCAATCAGGCGCTCTTCGATTGACCTTTGGAAATATGAATGCAATCGATGGAATTGAAACAGTTACCGTAATTGTTGCGATCTTCGCATTGGGAGAAGCGCTTTATCTTGCAGCACGACATAAAGAGATTGATATGTCTGTGATCGAGATGAAGGGTAAAGCGTGGATGACACGTGAAGATTTCAGACGCTCTTGGAAACCTTGGATTAGAGGAACTTTAATTGGATTCCCATTAGGTGTGATTCCTGCAGGTGGATCTGAAGTTCCAACATTTTTATCGTACGGTGTTGAAAAGGCTTTATCTAAGAATAAAGATGAGTTTGGTAAAGGCGCTATTGAAGGCGTTGCTGGACCAGAAGCTGCAAACAATGCAAACGCTGCAGGTGTATTGGTTCCAATGCTCGCACTTGGTTTACCAACATCTGCAACAGCGGCGGTAGTTCTAGTTGCCTTCCAATCATTCAACATTCAACCAGGCCCAATGTTGTTCCAGACAAGTCCTGAAATTGTGTGGGGCTTGATCGCATCATTGTTCATTGGTAACACTTTGCTTTTGGTTCTCAATCTTCCGCTTATTCGTTTTTGGGTATTACTTCTAAAGATCCCTACCCATTACTTGTATGCAGGAATTACGACCTTTGCACTGCTTGGTGCTTATGCGCTTAATAACTCAACCTTTGATTTACAGGTTGCATTGGTCGTTGGTGCACTTGGATTCTTCTTCCGCCGCTTTGGAGTACCTATTACTCCTTTGATTATCGGTGTGATCCTTGGACCATTGGCTGAATTGCAGTTCAAGCGTGCACTTCAGATTAGCCAAGGTGATTGGAATATCCTGATTGCTGGACCATTCCCAAAGATCATTTACTCAATCTTGATCCTTGTAATCATCGGACCGCTGATTTGGAACTTCAAGAAGAAGTTTGCTGTAAAGAAGTAAATGGCGGCAGAGAAGCTTTTGCCGTGGGCTAAGCCTCTTCTGCTCTCTTCTACCCTCACGCAAGCAACAATTTACGTTCTTCGCCCGATGATGACCTATCGGGCGATTGAACTTGATGCAAACAGCGCCCAGATCGGTTTAATCGCTGCGCTATATGCGCTATTTCCAGTTTTACTTGCACTGCAATTTGGATCATGGGTTGGAAAGCTTGGTGAAGCAAAGTTCATTTTGCTTGGCACAGTAGCGATGCTTGTTACTTCATTTGGGCTGGTGTTTGCAAACTCATTAGTTGCACTTGGAATTGCAGCAGCTGCATCTGGTTTAGCTCACCTTGCGTGCATGGTTGGAGGGCAATCGATGGTTGCACTGCGTGCACCTGCCGAAGGTCTTGACCGATACTTTGGGTTTTATACCTTTAGTGCATCACTTGGTCACATGCTCGGACCAATCGCAGCTTCAATTGTTGCTGGATCAAATGGAACACTGCCGCGATCGACATCTAATGCATTTTTGCTAGGTGTTGTTTTAACAATTATCGCGATCGCCCCAGTTATTAAATGGCGCAATGAACGCCCAACTGTTTCTGGTAAGACTAATAGCGAAGGCACTTATAAGGCCGCGTTCAAATTAGTCAAGCGTCCCGGAATCTTTGCCGCTATCTATATTTCACTTGCAATTTCATCGGCGGCAGATGTACTCGTAGTTTTCTTGCCCTTGTTCGGAACTGAAAATAACTTTTCCCCATATGCAATCGGAGCGATCCTGGCGATACGAGCAGGAACAACTATGTTGTCCCGCTTTTTCTTAGGTCGATTAAGCGAAAGATTCTCGACCTTCCAATTGTTGTGGTGGAGCACGATCATTTCAGTTGTTTCATGTGCAGCGATGGCCTTTGCGCACACTCCGCTGGCACTTGGTGCGATTGTTTTTGTTGCAGGATTTTCATTAGGCGTAGGTCAGCCATTAACAATGTCCTTGGTTTCTCAAAAAACTGAAAGCTCTGAGCGAGCATTGGCAGTTTCCGCCCGATTAATGGGAAATCGTTTTGGACAGTTCCTGGTGCCAGCGGCAGCGGGTGCGGCTGCAGCGGCATCTGGGGCAGGGGCGGTATTTATCGGCCTGGCGGTGCTCTTGGGTAGCTCGATTTTCAGCGTAAAACGCAATTGATCTGTGGCCTGAATTACAGCGATGTAGTTCAGATAAGCGGATTTCCCTTATTTGAGCCCGCCCCCTAAACTACGAGTTCGCTTGTTTCACGCTTAAACAGAAATGTAGGTACAGCTTGGCTAAAAAAGATGGCGCCATCGAAATGGAAGGCACCGTTGCTGAAGCTTTACCTAACGCAATGTTTCGCGTGGAGCTAACTAACGGACATAAAGTCCTTGCTCACATAAGCGGCAAGATGCGAAAGAACTACATTCGTATTCTTCCTGCCGATCGTGTGATCGTGGAAATGAGTCCGTACGACCTAACTAAGGGTCGAATTATTTATCGTTATAAGTAACAAGGGGAGCAATAGACATGAAGGTTAATCCAAGCGTTAAGAAGATTTGCGATAAGTGCAAAGTCATTCGCCGCAAGGGTCGCGTCATGGTGATTTGCGAAAACCTGCGTCACAAGCAACGCCAAGGCTAATCAATTTAACGGCAGTACAACTTAATAAATAACTCGTATTACGACTTCATTTCGATGAAGACCTTTGGACTGGTAGGCCAGAGAACAGTAATGCGGAGGACCTCCAGATATAGATAGGTAGATACATGGCACGTCTCGTCGGTGTCGATCTTCCACGCGAAAAGCGTTTGGAAATCGCACTCACTTATATTTTTGGAATGGGTCTTACCCGTTCTCAAAAAACATTAGCAGCTACTGGCATTAGTCCAGATATTCGCGTTAAGGATTTGCAAGAAGCAGATCTAGCAAAGCTTCGCGAATACATCGAAGCAAACTTCAAAATCGAAGGTGACCTTCGTCGTGAAATTTCTGGCGACATTCGTCGCAAGGTTGAAATCCAGAGCTACCAAGGTATTCGTCACCGCAAGGGACTACCTGTTCGTGGTCAGCGCACACATACAAATGCGCGTACACGTAAGGGACCTCGTAAGGCAATTGCAGGTAAGAAGAAGGTGACTAAGTAATGGCCGCTCCAAAGACTAAGACTGCTACGGCAGCTAAGGGCAAAGTTAAGCTTCGTAAGAAAGAGAAGAAGAACATTGCAGTTGGTAAGGCGTTCATTAAGAGCACTTTCAACAACACAATTATTTCTATTACAGACCCAACGGGCGCTGTAATCTCTTGGGCTTCATCAGGCCAGGTTGGTTACAAGGGCTCACGTAAGTCAACTCCATTCGCAGCACAGCTTGCAGCAGAAGCAGCAGCTCGTCGCGCACAGGAGCACGGCTTAAAGAAGGTTGATGTATTTGTTAAGGGACCAGGTTCTGGTCGCGAAACAGCAATCCGTTCATTGCAAGCAGCAGGCCTAGAAGTTGGAGCCATCTCAGATGTAACTCCAGCTCCACACAATGGCTGCCGCCCACCGAAACCACGTCGAGTTTAAGGAAGGAAGAGAATAAATGGCTCGTTATACCGGAGCAGACTGCAAGCGTTGCCGTCGCGAAAAAGTAAAGCTCTTCCTTAAGGGCTCAAAGTGCGATGGACCAAAGTGTCCGATCGAATCACGTCCTTATCCACCAGGACAGCACGGCCGTGGCCGTTCAAAGGAATCTGAGTACCTATTACAGATGCGCGAAAAGCAAAAGTGCGCACGTATTTATGGTGTTCTAGAAAAGCAGTTCCGTGGTTACTACGAAGAGGCTAACCGCAAGCAGGGTAAGACTGGTGAAAACCTTCTTGTCATTCTTGAGACACGTCTCGACAACGTTGTGTTCCGTGCAGGCTTTGCAAAGAGCCGCGACATGGCACGTCAGCTAGTTCGTCACGGTCACTTCTTGGTAAATGGTAAGAAGGTAAACATTCCTTCATTCCGTGTCTCTGCAATGGACATCATCGATGTTCTTCCAAAGTCATTGGATCTAACACCATTCATCGTTGCTAGCGCAGAGCTTGGCGAGAAGGCAGTACCGGCATGGATGGAGGTTGTTGGTTCACAGATGCGAATCATCATTCACTCAGTTCCTGCTCGTGCAGTCATCGACACACAGGTTCAAGAGCAGCTAATCGTTGAACTTTATTCCAAGTAATTTTTAAAAGTCCTTGGTGTAAAAACCAACGGACATGCGGGCAGTACTTAGTAGGGCCCCTGATTGAAGGATCAGGGGAAAGAGCGGAAATCAAATAGTGGATTTCCCCGAATGAAGAGGAGCAGCAGTGCTAATTGCACAACGTCCAACTCTCAGCGAAGAAGTAGTTTCTGAGCATCGCTCACGGTTCATCATTGAGCCACTAGAGCCAGGCTTTGGTTACACACTTGGCAACAGCATGCGTCGTACATTGCTTTCATCTATTCCAGGTGCAGCAGTTACAAGCATTCGCGTTGCAGGTGCACTTCACGAGTTCACGACTCTTGAAGGCGTAAAGGAAGATCTCACCGATATCGTTTTGAACATCAAGAACTTGGTGCTTTCATCAGATAACGATGAGCCAGCTGTTGTTTACATCCGCAAGTCAGGTGCCGGTGCAGTTACTGGTGCAGATATTGCAGTTCCAGCAGGCGTAGAAGTTCACAACCCTGAGCTTCACATTGCAACACTTAACGGCAAGGGCAATCTTGAGATTGAACTTACAGTTGAGCGTGGTCGTGGTTACGTAACCGCTGTACAGAACAAGCAAGCAGGCGCAGAGATCGGTCGCATTCCTGTTGACTCAATCTATTCACCAGTTTTGAAGGTTACATACAAGGTAGAAGCAACTCGCGTTGAACAGCGCACAGACTTCGATCGCCTTGTTGTAGATGTAGAAACAAAGCCATCAATGAAGCCACGCGATGCTGTTGCATCAGCTGGACGCACATTGGTAGAACTTTTCGGACTTGCACGCGAACTAAATCTTGATGCAGAAGGTATCGAGATGGGGCCATCTGTTATGGATGCAGCGCTCGCAGCAGATCTTGCTCTTCCAATTGAAGATCTAGATCTAACAGTTCGTTCATACAACTGCTTGAAGCGCGAAGGCATTCACACAGTTGGAGAGCTAGTTAACCGTTCAGAGGCTGACCTGCTTGATATCCGTAACTTTGGTTCAAAATCAATCGATGAGGTCAAGGCAAAGCTTGTCTCAATGGGAATGTCTCTCAAGGACAGCCCAGCTGGTTTCGATCCAACCCAACATCAGAACTACAACGCATCAGTCGACGATGATTTCGTCGATGCAGAGCAGGCCTAGGAGATAAGAAATGCCAACACCAAGTAAAGGTCCTCGTCTGGGTTCAGGCCCATCACATGAGCGACTACTTCTACGCACACTCGCAGAGCAGTTGTTCGAGCACGGCAAGATCACAACAACAGAGGCAAAGGCTAAGCGCCTACGTCCATTAGCGGAAAAGTTAATTACTTTCGCTAAGAAGGGTGATCTAGCTGCACGTCGTCAGGTCATGGCACAGATTCAGAACAAGAGCGTTGTACACACTCTGTTCACTGAAATCGGACCAAACTTCGCAACTCGTGAAGGTGGCTACACACGTATCACTAAGGTCGGTCCTCGCAAGGGTGACAACGCACCTATGGCAGTAATTGAATTAGTAACAGAGAAAGCTAACTAAGTCTTTAATCCTTAGAAATTATTCTCATGACGGAACCCACTCTCTACCCTGAGAGTGGGTTTCTTCGTTTACGGATTGATCTTGCATACGACGGAACAAATTTTTATGGCTGGGGAAAGCAACCAGATCGTCGTTCGGTGCAAGAAGAGGTTGAAAAAGCGATCGCGAAGATTTCACAAAGCAAGATTGACAGCATTGTTGCAGGACGCACCGATGCAGGTGTTCATGCAACTGGTCAGGTAATTCATGTTGATGTTCCAGACACCATTGTCTTAGAAGAGCTTGGCTACAAATTAAATCGAATTCTCGATACCGATGTTCGAATCATGAATGTATCTATCGCTCCGCCTGCATTCCACGCACGTTTTTCAGCACTTCGCCGTCACTACACATACAAAATATTGGATGCCAACCAAGTTATTTCACCACTGCATCGATTTGATGTTGCGTCTTGGTATCGCCCGCTAGATGTCGATCTGCTCAACCAAGCCAGCGCCTTGTTATTGGGCGACCATGATTTTGCGGCGTACTGCAAGTTCCGTGAAGGTGCTACGACGATCCGCCAGTTACAACGATTTGAGTGGATTCGCGATGCCGAAGGGTATTTAGTCGGCGATGTTGTGGCCGATGCATTCTGTTATTCAATGGTCCGAAATTTGGTCGGCGCAGTTGTCTGTGTGGCCGATGGACGGTTCGGCCCAGAATGGATCGAGCAGACCCTGGCGAACAAGGTTCGAGTCTCAGACAGCTTGGTCTTCCCGGCCTGTGGTCTGACCCTGCGCCAGGTCGATTACCCATCAGATTCAGAGCTTTTGGAGCGGGCGGCAAAAACTGTGGCGCGTCGTGAAGCCCAAGATTCCGAGTAGAGGCGTATAAGGGCCATTTTGACCCCTGAGCCTGACGCGGGTACCCTTACTCCTCTGCGCTTGAAAAGGCGCCGTCAATATAAACTGAAAAGAAGGTAGGCAAAAGCGTGCGTACATACAGTCCAAAAGCTGGTGATGCGGTCCGTAACTGGCACATCATCGATGCACAAGATGTGGTCTTGGGCCGTCTTGCAACACATGCTGCAGTTCTACTTCGCGGAAAGCACAAGCCAACATTCGCGCCACACATGGACATGGGTGACTTCGTTGTTGTTATCAACGCAGAAAAGATTGCGTTGTCAGGTAACAAGACAACTCAGAAGTGGTCTCACCATCACTCAGGTTTCCCAGGCGGCTTAACATCAACTGTTTACGGCGAGCTACTTGAGCAGCACCCAACACGCGCAGTTGAAAAGGCGATCAAGGGAATGCTTCCAAAGAATTCACTCGGTAAGCAGATGGCCTCAAAGCTAAAGGTGTACGCAGGTCCAGAGCACCCACATGCTGCACAAGCACCAAAGCCATATGTATTCAATCAAGTTTCACAAATCGTGAAGTAAAGGAACAGTAAATGTCAGAGAACACAGCAATCATCGACAACGAAGAAGCTCCTACTTCATACTCATCTTCAACACCAGCACCAGCAACTAACCGTCCAGCAATCAAGGCACCAGGTGCAGGTACTGGTCGTCGTAAGGAAGCTGTTGCACGTGTTCGTCTTGTTCCAGGAACAGGTCGTTGGGTTGTTAACGGTAAGACTCTTGAAAACTATTTCCCAAACAAGGTTCACCAACAACTAGTGTCAGAACCATTCCGCACAGTTGGTGCTGAGAATCAGTACGATGTTTTTGCACGCATCAATGGTGGTGGAGTTTCAGGTCAAGCTGGCGCACTTCGTCTAGGTGTTGCACGTTCACTCAACCAGATTGATGAAGAAGCAAACCGTCCAGCACTTAAGAAGGCTGGATTCCTTTCACGTGATGCACGTGTTATTGAGCGCAAGAAGTACGGTCTTAAGAAGGCTCGTAAGCGTTCTCAATACTCAAAGCGTTAATTCACTTTTACCAAAGGAGTTCCAATGGCGCTATTTGGCACCGATGGAATCCGTGGCTTAGCCAATCGTGATCTGACCGCAGAACTCGCATTAGATGTTTCTGTTGCTGCTGCACATATATTGGTAGAAAGCTCATCAAATAAGGATCATCGCCCGACTGCAATCGTTGGGCAGGATTCACGCGCATCAGGTGAGTTTCTAGAAGCAGCTGTAGTTGCTGGTCTAACAAGCGCTGGAATCAATGTGTATCGCGTTGGAGTTTTACCAACCCCTGCGGTCGCACACCTGGTTGCTGAATCAAAAGCTGATCTTGGCGTAATGATCTCTGCTTCACATAACCCAATGCCAGATAATGGAATCAAATTATTTGCTCGTGGTGGTGGCAAGTTAGATGATGCGATCGAAGCACGCATCGAAGCTCGTATGGGTGAGGATTGGGAACGCCCAACAGGTCGCAATGTTGGTCGCGCAATTAATGATGACACTGCAACAGAGCGCTATCTGAAGCACCTGCTTGCTTCAGTAAACACTCCACTAAAGGGATTAAAGATCGTTGTTGATTGTGCAAATGGAGCATCCTCACATGTTGCACCTGAAGCGTATCGACGTGCAGGTGCCGAAGTTATTGCAATCTTTAATCAACCAGATGGCTGGAACATCAATGATGATTGCGGTTCAACACATTTACATCAGCTACGCGCAGCGGTTCTCAAAGAAGGCGCCGATGTCGGTATCGCTCATGATGGAGATGCAGATCGCTGTTTAGCAATTGACGCTTTAGGTAATGAGATCGATGGCGATCACATTCTTACAATTTTAGCTCGTGGTTTTAAAGCTCGCGGAGTACTGAAAAATGACACTGTTGTTGGCACTGTAATGAGCAACCTTGGATTTATGCATGCAATGAAGGAAGCTGGAATTAATGTTGTAACAACACCAGTTGGCGATCGCTATGTTCTAGAAAACATGATCGCAAATGATTACTCACTAGGTGGAGAACAATCTGGCCATGTCATTATGCGCGAACTTGCAAACACCGGTGATGGAATTCTTACAGCGTTACAACTGCTTCAAGAGGTAGTTCGCACAGGAAAGAGCTTGCAAGAGCTTGCAGCAACAATGGTTCGGTTCCCACAAGTTCTAATCAATGTTAAAGATGTTGCTAAAGATAAGTTGCCACAGTCATCTGTAATTGCAGATGCAGTGAAGGCCGCTGAAAGCCGTTTAGGTGATTCTGGGCGAGTTTTATTGCGAGCATCTGGAACAGAGGCGCTGGTAAGAGTCATGGTAGAAGCCTCCAGTGATAGCCTTGCGCAAGAAGTTGCACAGCAGCTTGCAGATATAGTTAAAAACGAACTGAGGTAAAACGATGTGCGGAATTGTGGGTTACACGGGGCCACAATCAGCCTCACACCCTCTGATTGAAGGCCTACGTCGCCTTGAATACCGTGGTTATGACTCAGCAGGAATAGCACTTGGAACACCAGGAAAGCTCTTTATTGAAAAGAAGGCTGGAAAGTTAGCCAATCTGGAGAGCGCACTTGATGCATCACTGCCTAATGTTCATTCAGGAATTGGTCACACTCGCTGGGCAACACATGGTGGCCCAACCGATCGCAACGCTCATCCGCATGTAGATAATGATGGAAAGCTTGCCGTTATTCACAATGGAATTATCGAAAACTACACCGAACTTCGTGCACAGCTAGAAGCTAAGGGGCATAAGTTTTCATCGGAAACAGATACTGAATCTGTTGCTCACCTACTAAGCGATTTACGTAAAGAGCACAATGGGGATTTAACCGCCGCAATGCGCGATGCGGTTAAAGCACTTCGAGGTTCATTTACTCTTCTTGCACTTCATGGCGATCAGCCAGATGTTGTAGTTGGAGTTCGCAGAAACTCTCCACTAGTTGTTGGTCTTGGCAAGGGCGAAAACTTCATGGCCTCTGATGTTGCAGCCTTCATCGAATTTACAAAGCGTGCCATCGAACTTGGTCAAGATGAAGTTGTCACAATGACTCCAACTTCGGTCCAGATCACTGATCTTGATGGAAAGGCAGTTGCTCCAAAGGAGTATGAGATTTCTTGGGATGCAAGTGCTGCGCAAAAGGGCGGCTTTGCACACTTCATGCTGAAAGAGATATTTGAGCAGCCAAAAGCTGTTGCAGATACTTTGATTGGCCGATTAAGCGATAACAACCAGATTTTGCTGGATGAGTTGCATATGAGCGCCGATGAGATTCGTTCGCTAAAGAAGATCACAGTTATTGCATGTGGCACCGCATATCACGCAGGAATGGTCGCAAAGTATGCAATTGAAAAGTGGGCGAAGATTCCGGTAGATGTCGAGATTGCATCTGAGTTTAGATATCGCGATCCAATAATTGATCCAAGCACTTTGATCATCGCAATTTCACAATCAGGTGAAACTATGGACACCTTGATGGCGGTACGTCATGCAAAGGCTGCGGGCGGTCGAGTATTAGCGATCTGTAATACAAATAGCTCAACAATTCCCCGTGAATCAGATGCTGTTTTATACACACATGCGGGGCCTGAAATAGCTGTGGCATCAACAAAAGCGCTACTTACACAAATTATTGCTGTGTATTTAATTGGTCTTCACCTAGGCCAAGTAAATGGATCTTTGAAGGACACTGAAGTTCGTGATCTTTACAAGGAGCTCTTAGAGCTTCCTGGAAAGATTGAACAAATACTTGAAACTGTTGAACCGCTTCGTGAATTAACTCGAACATTTGCACAGAACAACACAGTCTTATTCTTAGGTCGCAACATTGGTTATCCCGTTGCCCTGGAAGGCGCCTTGAAGTTAAAGGAGCTGGCATACATCCATGCTGAAGGATTTGCTGGTGGCGAGTTAAAGCACGGACCGATTGCTTTGATCGATCAAGGAACTCCAGTGATTGCGATTTTGCCTGCCGGACATGAACACTCGCTGGACGAGAAAATGCTCAGCAATATTCAAGAGGTAAAGGCTCGGGGTGCACGCGTCATTGTTATTGCCGAAGAAGGCGCACATGTTGAAGGCGCAGAACATGTAATCCGAATTCCTGTTGCACCAGCGTTGTTCCAACCAGTTCTTGCAACAGTTCCACTACAGGTATTTGCATATGAAATGGCTGTGGTTCGCGGTAATGATGTTGATCAGCCTCGAAACTTGGCTAAATCTGTAACGGTTGAATGATGATGGATCTGGCACAAATTCGTCGCCGGCAGATGGACCGAGCGCTTCGTTGGGCAATTCTTTTGTTTTCCGGCTTCCTGCTTGTTACACAACAGGTGTACTCATATGGTCCATTGGTCGAATATGACCGAAAGATAAATAGCCAACCTAAGCCTCAGTTTGAAGGGTTAGCTGGATTTATTTTGCGTCGCCTAGATGATCTAGGTTTGCGTTGGTTAACTGCGACCGTTCTTTTATTAGCAGCGGCTTTTATCGCCTATAAATTCAAAACCTGGCGTCCGCTCAATCTTGCATTTCTATCTTTGCTTTCGCTGAACCTTGTTGTTGGAACATTTAAAATCTTCTTGGGCAGAACTAAGCCTCGCGATGGTTTTGATCTCTTGCACGTGGGCGGAATGTCTTATCCAAGCGGACATGCTTCAAATGCTGTTTTGTCGTGGGGAATTTTGGCGTATTTGATTTATCGCTATGCAAAGGTGGACAGATATCAAGGACGGCTTGCAAGTGCTGGCGTTGCATTAATTAGTCTTACAGTCTGTACCGTTTCCTTAATTCGTCACACACATTGGTTTAGCGATTTGTTGGGCGGGTTATTTGTCGGCAGCGCTTTGCTTGTAACGGTAATAGCCATCGATAGATATGTTCCCTCTAAAAGCCAGTTGCACTAGACTTCACTAATGATTGATGGGATCGGAATCGATGTTGTAGATATCGATCGTTTTAAGACCTCCCTCGAGCGCACACCAGGTTTAGCGGAAAAGCTTTTTACTGAAGCTGAAAGAGTTAAACCAATGGCATCCCTTGCAGCACGATTTGCAGCTAAAGAAGCACTTGCAAAGGCGCTTAATGCTGGCAAGGGTTTATCGTGGCAGGAAGCTGAAGTTGTAAACCTAGAAAGCGGAAAGCCAGTCTTTTTATTCCGCGGCGAAATTGCAGATCTAATTGATGGCGCTGATGTGCACCTTTCCTTATCTCATGATGCAGGAATTGCATCTGCCATGGTGATTGTTGAGCGAAATTAATGAGAGCCGAAGCCCGCATTGATCTAGATAGATTGAGTTCAAATATCAATCGACTTAAAGATGCAGCAGGCACCTCGTTATTGGCTGTTGTTAAGGCAGATGCCTATGGTCATGGCTTAGTTGAAGTTGGTCTCGCGGCAGAAAAAGCAGGGGCTGATTGGCTTGGCGTTGCATTGCTAGAAGAGGCGATCAAACTTCGTACACATGGTGTTCAAGTATCCATTCTTGCCTGGCTGGTTTCACCCGGTTCTGATTTTAAATCAGCAGTCGACCATGACATTGATCTAGCGGTTGCTTCGATCGCAGCTTTCAAAGAGATCTCTGCTTTGCCAAACAAACCCCGGATCCATATTGAAGTAGATACCGGAATGACCCGCGGGGGATTTTTGGATGAATGGCAAGAGTTCTTAAAACAGGATTTTTCAAAGGTAACTGTCGTCGGCATCTTTTCGCACTTTGCTCGTGCTGATGAGCCAGGCGAAAAACAAAATGCAGACCAGTTAAATAGATTTAATGAGATGGTTGCAGATTTAGCAGCGATCGGGATTAATCCACCAATCAAACATTTATCAAACTCTGCTGCGACTTTAAAAGATCCAGCCTCTAGCTTTGATTCTGTGCGCACCGGTATCGCGATGTATGGCTTGTCTCCAGATGTTAAGAGCCTAGGAGATAGCAAGAGCCTTGGTTTAAAACCGGTAATGCAGCTTCGCGCAAAACTGCATTTAGTAAAAGCGGTACCAGCTGGTGCGGCCGTTGGTTATGGAGCTACTGAAAGTACACAAACCGATACCAAGCTAGGTGTTGTCGCAATGGGATATGCAGATGGCATTCCACGAATTGCTCATGATGCTGGAGTCTTTATTAATGGTCGAAAAGCCCCAATTATCGGACGCGTTTCAATGGATCAATTTGTTGTAGATCTTGGTGCCGATTCAACGGCGCAATCTGGGGATTGGGTGATTGTTTTTGGTGATGGCTCACATGGCGAGTACACCGCTGATGACTGGGGAGCAGCCTCAGGCAGTATTAATTACGAGATAGTTACACGAATCGGGCCTCGAGTGCATAGAATCTATGCACCTCATGTCTACTAAAACTGCAGCGTTGCAAGTCGAGAGAGTAAATGTCTCTTTCGGCGGTCTTCGCGCACTTCATGATGTGTACCTTGAAATTGGGAAGAATGAAGTTGTCGGATTAATCGGCCCTAATGGTGCCGGCAAGACAACATTGTTTAACGCCCTGTGCGGATTAGTAACTCCAGATTCAGGTGAGTTTCATTTAAATGGGGAACAACGGGATTTTCCAAAACCATACGAGTTGGTTGATCTTGGTATTGCTCGCACCTTGCAAGGCGTTGGATTATTTGGAGATTTAACAGTTCTAGAAAATGTCATGATCGGTGCGCAACGTTTGGCGCAAACAGGTTTGGTCTCTGCGGCTTTTGGTCGTAATTCAAAGGATGAAGATCGCATCCGCGATAAAGCGCGAGTTGCCTTAGAGCGTGTGTATGCCGGTGGAATTGCTCATCGACGTGCAGATACTTTGTCATATCCAGATACCAAGCGAGTTGCAATTGCGCGCGCATTGGTAAGTGAGCCAAGCATCTTGATGCTTGATGAACCTGCAGGTGGTTTGGGCGCTCAAGATATTGAGTGGATGAATCTATTGATTAAGAATCTCAGCGCCGAGATGTCAGTGCTCTTGGTAGAACACCACATGGATGTTGTTATGTCTGTGTGTAGCAAGTTATACGTTCTTAACTTTGGCGAGGTAATTGCAAGTGGCGATGCCGAGACGGTGCGCAGAGATCCCGCTGTAATGGCTGCCTATTTGGGTACAGGTAACTAGCCATGACACTTAATGTTTCTAACTTAACTGTTCATCATGGTGCCATTTGTGCCATCAATCATGTTTCGCTGGAAGTTCCTACCGGAAAGCTTGCAGCGATTATCGGCTCAAATGGTGCTGGAAAAACAACATTACTGCGCACTCTTTCAGGCCTGAATAAGCCAACTACCGGTGAGATCACATGGATGGGCGAATCCATCACCGGCGTAAAGGCTGAAAACCTGGTGCGCAAAGGAATTTCACATGTATCAGAGGGCAAATCTGTAGTCCCCGAATTATCAGTGCGCGAAAACTTATTGCTAGGTGCGATTTGGCGCCGCGATAAAAAGGAAGCTAAGCAATCGTTAGAAGAAGTAATTTCGATATTTCCACGACTAGGGGAGCGCATCGAACAACGTTCAGATACTTTATCTGGCGGAGAACGACAGATGTTAGCAATCGGTCGAGCAATCATGGCAAAGCCAAAGTTGTTGTTGCTTGATGAACCATCACTTGGCCTTGCACCACTTGTAGTCGAGCAGATCTTCCAATCAATTAGAGATTTAGCAAAGACCATGAATCTGACTGTTCTACTTGTTGAGCAAAATGCAATGGGTGCATTAAAGATCGCAGATCTGGGAATCGTTTTGAACCTAGGAAAAGTTGTCGCGGCTAATCAGGCGCAAGCATTGATTGATGACCCTGCAGTTCGCGCTGCATATTTGGGGTATTAATATGATTCAACTATTAAATACCCTTTTAATTGGAATCACTTCAGGTGGCATTTATGCGCTGATGGCGATCTCAATGGTCTTGGTATGGCGAAGCACTCGAGTCATTAACTTTGCTCAAGCTGGTATGGCTCTGCTTTCAACATACTTTGGTTATGAAGCAATGGTGAACTTTGATTCTTTCTGGATCGCACTTCCTGTTGCAATGGCAGGTGGCGCATTGTTTGCCGCGATCATTGAAGTGGTCTTTATGCGCTTACTGGTGAAGCACAGTTCAAGTGGTCCAATCGCAAGTGTTGCTCCAATCATTGCAACATTGGGCTTACTCGGAATTATTCGCGCAGTAGTCAGCATGATATGGGGAGGTCAAGATGTTCGCATCACCGGACCGCTTTCTAATGATGGCTTTAGCGTTGGGGGAGAAACCCTTGTTTTCTCACCATTAAAGCTGCTGATCTTGGTTTCAGTGATTGTGTTGATGTTGATGCTTAGCATCCTCTTTCAAAAGACAAACATTGGCCTGGCATTACGCGCATCTGCCTACGCCCCTGAAATCGCACGTTTATCAGGTGTAAAGGTGGATCTAGTTCGCACAATGGGTTGGGCACTAGCGGGTGCTGCAGGTGCCGTTGCAGGAATGTTCCAAACAGTTAACGGCAACGGCACTCTTTCACCAGATTCAATTGAGTTCTCATTACTTCTAGTGTCTGGATTTATTGCAGCGGTTATCGGTGGACTTGAATCACTCGTCGGTGCGGTAATCGGTGGATTGTTATTAGGAGTCCTGATCTCATTTGTTTTGATGTATGTCAGCAGCGCGCTGTTCTTTATTGCGCCATTTATTATTTTGCTTGCAGTTTTGTTTATTAGACCGCAAGGAATTATCGGAGCAAAGGCGGGCCGTCGTGCATAAGCGCCAAAACTCTTCACATTTAATTCCATTCATACTAGGTGGAGTAGTTCTGTACCTCCTTAGCGGCATGGTGGATGAGCTTCGTGTGTATCAGGGCGCATCGATCGCTGTCTATGTAGTTGCAATCTCATCAATAATTTTGCTAACCGGGTATTCAGGTCAAGTATCACTTGGCAATGGTGCGCTCATGGCCGTTGGTGCATACGCAGCAGCTGTCGCACATATTTCATGGCACTTACCAATAGTTGCTTGTTTCTTTGTCGCCGTAATCGCAGCAGCACTTGGTGGAGCATTGCTTGGCGCAGCAGCAGCGCGTTTATCTGGTCCATATTTAGCGGGAACAACTTTGGCATTAGCGATTGGTTTGCCATCACTTGCAAATCAATTCTCAATTCTTGGCGGAGAACAAGGTCTGCTCTTTGATGTTGGTTTTCCACCATTGTCACTTGGCGAAGAATTCACTCAGTACAAATGGTTCTTCTGGATCGCAGCTTTAGCTACCTTAATAATGATGTGGTTGTTACAAAATATTTTGCGATCACGATACGGACGCACCTGGAGAGCAGGACGTGGCAATGAGGTTGCCGCTCAACTATCGGGCATCAACACAGGCCGCTCTAAGATTCTGGCCTTCACCCTGAGCGCTGGTTTAGCCGGATTAGCTGGCGCAATGCTGTCTATGACTATTGGAACCGTTTCCCCGAGCGCATTCCCGCTTGCCCTCTCATTTTCCCTGCTGACAGGCGCGGTTCTATCTGGCGTAACCACCCTGTCTGGGGTCATGATTGGTGCTGTGACCCTGGTCGCAATTCCTGAAGTAGCCGATGTTGTCGCGCACAAACTCGGTACCTCAGAAAGCGTGACTACAAATCTGCCAGGTTTGATGGTGAGCGCGCTTTTGATTCTGACAGTTCTCTTTGTCCCCAATGGACCTGTCGAACAGCACCGAGCGCGAACTGCAAAGAAGATGGCAGCAAAAAATAAATAGATTTACGAAAGACATAACTACCTCTCGTAACAAACCCTCGATGGAAGGAAACACATGAAAGCACTACATCGCCGTAAGCTGCTGACAGCTACTGCGGTACTTGCCGTATTCGGTTTAGCTGCAACAGCTATTCCGGCTCAGGCAGCTGAAGTTGGCGTGAGTTCAACTGAGATCAAACTCGGTATGACACTGCCAATGACAGGTACAGCATCACTTGGTTACAACAAGATTCCAGGTGCAGCAAAGGCGTACTTCGATTATCTCAATGCAAATGGCGGAATCAACGGCCGCAAGGTAACTCTTGTTGTTAAGGATGACCGCTACGTTCCAACTGAAGCGGTTGCAAAGACAAATGAACTTATCCTGAAGGACAAGGTCATGGCTCTGCTTGCACCTCTTGGAACAGCAAATGTGAAGGCAGTTGCTTCATCTGTTAACCCAGGACGTCGCGGCGTGCCTGTTCTATTTGTTAACACAGGATTTAGCGGATTCGCTGATGCAAAGAAGTATCCAACTACTTACACAGTCTTGCCTTCATACATCATGGAAGCAAAGATCATGGGTCAGTACATCAAGGAAAACTTTGCAGGAAAGAAGATCGGCCTTCTCTACCAGGATGATGACTTTGGTACAGATGCGCTCGCAGGCTTCAAGACAGCAGGCGTTAACTTTGCAGTAAAGGTGCCTTATGCATCTGGTTCACAGAATGCAGCAGCTGCTGCAGGTTGGATCACAAAGTTCAAGGCTGCTGAAGCAGATGTAGTAATTCTCTTCGGTGTTTCAAGTGCAACTTCAGCAATGCTTGGTGTTGCTGCGCAGTTGAAGTACGCACCACAGTGGATGCTTGGATCAGTTGGTGGAGATGCAACAACAATTAAGTTGACTGGAGTTCCTGCGGGAGTTCTGTACAACGCAATTGGTTTCTCACCAGTTCCAGCAACAACTGATATGAAGGATGAGTACGTAAAGTTCTTCTCAGACATTTATGCAAAGGCAGTTCCAGGATCAGCATTTGATCTGAATGTATTGCTTGGTATGAATACTGCGTTTATGGCTGCACAGGCGCTTAAGGCTGCTGGTGCAAACCCAACTCGTAAGTCTCTTCTAGCAGCGATCGATAGCAAGGGTGCAACATTTGCAAACTCTGCTCTAGTTCCAGCTGCTTACTCAAAGACAAGCCACGTTGGACTTACCGGTTACTGGGTTGGAAAGTACTCACCAACAGGTGACCTTGCTCCAGTAGGTGGAACTTACGTTACATACACAACTGATTCAGGATCTGGTGCTGTTGCTAAGTCAACGTACAAGCGTCCTGCAATGCCAGCGAAGGGATTACCTAACTAATGAAAAAAGTAAGATTACTTTCGCTTCTTTCAGTTACAGCACTTGTAACAACTGTTCTGATCACTGCACCATCTGTTGCTAATGCAGCACCTGCGTGTGATGGTAAGAGCCCAATTCAGTCATGTGTTGGTGTTACTTCAGATGGCGCTCCATATGCAATGCAGGTTCCAGCAAACTTCAACGGAACTGTTGCTTTGTATTCACATGGATACCGCTACAACGTTGATATTCCAGCAGGAATCCCACTAATCGGTGGATACAAGGTCACAAATACTCCAGAGCCAGTTCCTGGTGGAAACGCTGAAGTTGCTAAGTACTTCTTCAGCCAGGGTATTGCGATCGTTGGTTCAGGCTTTGCCCGTCAAGGTTGGAATCCAGATTCAGCGATTAAGACAAATGTTGAGTTGATCGACACATTCAAGAAGCAGTTCCCAAAGACAACAAAGGTTGTTGCATGGGGATCATCACTCGGTGGCGTAATCACTCAGGGTCTTGCTGAAAAGCATCCAGAGCTAGTTTCAGCTGTTGCACCTATGTGTATGGCTGACAATGTTTCTGCAGAACTAACAATGGCCGGCGATTTCCTTTGGGGAATCAAGGTTTTGTTTGATCCAACAATTAAGGCTGGCAATTACTCAGCAGGCGCCGCAGGCGTTGCAGAGTCATACGCAGACTTAGTAAAGGTCTTCACAGTGATGGGTAAGTTGCAGGCATCAATTTCTACAGGTGCTTGGCCAGATACATCATCTGCAACAGGTAAGGCTCTTCAAGCAGCTGGAATTCCATCACGTAGCGCATTGCTACTTCTTGGATTGATGGCTGGACTTCCAACTCAGTCTGCACACTTTGACTCTATTTCAGGTCCAGATGGCGCATTGAAGTTGACCTTCCCATTAGCAATCAGCCCAGTTCTTGCAATTCTTGAGAACGGTACAAATGCTGCAGCACTTGCAGTTCTTGCTACTCAAGATGTTGAGAACCAAACAGGCGGAGCAATCTTTGATAACACAAAGACTGATTACTCAGCTCGTGTTGATGCAGAGCGCGTGATCTTTAACGCTGCTTTGTCAGGCAACACTGCAATTGATGCAATGCTCGGAGCACTTTCTGCAGCAAACCCAGGCGCACCACGTGCAGCTGGAAATGCAGCAGCGGTTGCAAAGATGAAGGCGCTTCATCAGAACACAGGAAAGATCAATGTTCCTACAGTTCTTATGGTTGGCGTTGCAGATCCAATCACTCCAGCAGGAGCATCACAGCGCCTAGTTGATCTATATGCAGAGCAGTACGCAGCTGAAAAGGCTGCTGCTCGCAAGGCATACCAAGCAACACGTGATTACAAAAACCCTACAAACAAGCTATTGATGCTTTGGAATACAACTCCAGCAAACTACACAAAGTTTGATGCAGCTGGATCTCCAATTACATCAAGCGCTGCAGCGCAGGGAACTAATCACTGTAACTTCACATCAGCACAGCTAGTGCTAGTTGCGAAGTCACTCGTTCAAGCATCAAGCACAGGAAAGCTACCTTCAGGTGGAGCGTTGAATACAGCTGTTCGTAAGGCTGGAAACCTCTCTATCGATAAGGGAATTAGCGTTCCATGGCTAAAGGCTTACGGCGATAACTAAAAATCGAGGGTAATAAAAAGCGGGGCCAGAGAAATCTGGCCCCGCTTTTATTTTCTAATGCAATTTATTTATTGAGCGGTCCAACCACCATCTACAGGAATTGCGGTACCCGTGATGTTATGTGCTGCAGGCGAGCAGAGAAATACAGCAATCGCACCAATATCTGCAGGTGATGACATGCGACGAGATGGTTGTTTTTCAGATAACAAATCAGCGATACCTGCAGCACGATCTCCATTATGTGCATCAACCTTCGCCTGAATCTGAGGTTCGATTAAAGCGGTTTCAACCCAGCCTGGACAGATTGCGTTAACTGTTACACCACCAGTGTCAGCGCTTCCAACTTGCGCATATTCAAGTGCTGCAACTTTAGTTAAACCAATAACACCGTGCTTTGCCGATACATACGGAGCCTTTGCCAGTGAGGCAACTAAGCCATGCACAGATGCAGTATTGATTACTCGACCGTATCCACGCTCCTTCATTTGTGGCAGAAGTAAACGCATGGTGTCGAAGAATGAGGTTAAGTTAATAGCGATGATGTCATTCCATTTTTCGCGAGGCATATCTTCGATCGTTGCGGTGTGCTGAATTCCGGCGTTATTACACAAGATGTCTACAGGGCCATTAGCGAGAATCTTTGCAATGAGCGCTTCAGTGGCTGCGCCATCACGAAGATCTGAGACATGACTTTCAACCTTTGCCGCACCTGCCGCTAAAACAGCTTTCTCTGCCTTTGCAATTGTTGCTTCATCTGCAAGGCCATGAAGAACGATTGACGCGCCTTCAGTTGCAAGAGCAGTGGCTATACCTAAGCCAATTCCTTGGAATGATCCGGTAATAAATGCGCGCTTACCCTTTAGCGTCATGAACGACCTCCGTAAATAATTGTGGCGACCCTTTCAGCCCCAGACTCTTCCAGAAACATGTCGTAGTGGTTGCAATCTGCTAAGAACTCCAGCTTTAGCTGAGGGTAGTTAGGAAGTACAAGATCCAAAACCGGCATTGGGTAGAGACCATTTTCTTCATTTTGCAATCCACGTTCTGCCTTAATAAACAAGGATTGTTTCTTCAGGTTTGTGAGCGAACGAATAATCAGATCATCACCAAACAGATCTCGAGAATCCTCTTCAACAGCAACTGGATTGGTAGCAGCCTTCATGTTTGGTTCTGTTCCGCGTAAGTCATAATCAACATACTCATCAAGAACAGCTGACCAGCCCTTTGCAAAGGCCGCTTGAGGTTTCCAGTAATTTCGGTACGCCTCGTTATTTTCAAATGTCATAGCTAACCGAGTCATTGCTGGTCCAAGAACAAAGGGCATGATCTGTTCAATTGTCATACCTGGTGGCATCGGTAGCGGAACGCCGCCATCGGCAAAGATAACCTCACCAACTTTTTCTGGATATAAACCAACTAATGCCGCTGTTACAAATGCACCCATTGAGTGTCCAATGACATCAGGGCTCTTCCATCCAAAGTGATTGATGACCGCTGCCATATCTTTCGCATGCGTTGCCATTCCAAATGGTCCTGGCAATGAATTTGAATCACCTCGGCCACGAAGATCAACAGCGAAGGGAGCTTTACCTCGTGCGATTAACGCATCTGCAAATAATTGAAAGGCCCGGTTGGATGATGTGACTCCATGGATAAGCAACACTGGTGTGCCTGTGCCATCTCCATATTGAAAGACCGCTAAATCTCCGCCAGTTACCGGTACTGAAATTTTCTGAGTTGGAAGTGACATGGGGGTTAGTCTGCCTGTGCCAGATGGGATTTCCAACTGATTTTCAGGAGATACCCCTAAAAATGTAATCAAATCGAAATACGAAAAATGGCTTTTACCCACCCCCACCCTCTAGATTTGCGCTCAACATGGTCCGCCCCTCGCGGCCCTTTTCAACTCGATGAGGAGAACATTCATATGAGCAAGAGCTCACTAAAGCGTTTGGTTGTTGCGGCAATTGCATTTGCCGTTCTAGCACCAAGCATGGCGCCAGCACAGGCTGCAGGCGAAATTAAGATTGGTGTTATTACATCAACATCAGGCCCACTTGCTTCTTATGGCACGGCTTATAACGAAGGTCTTGCATGGGGCTTGAACTACTACACAGGCGGAAAGATGGCTATCAATGGCCAGAAGCTTGTTGTTACATCTAAGGATGATGGAGCAGATCCTGCATCAGCAACTGCATCATTCAAGGAAATGGTTGGTAACGGTACAAAGGTAATCGTTGGAACAGCATCATCAGGTGTTGCACTAACACTTGCTCCACTTGCTGCACAGAACAAGGTTCTGTACATCTCAGGTCCAGCAAAGAATGACCTCGTTACATCATCAGCTAACAAGTATGTATTCCGTTCAGGAAACTCATCTACTCAGGATTTAGCTCCACTTGCTGGTATCAAGCCAATTTCAGGCAAGAAGGTTGTTTTGTTTGTTGAAGACAACGCATTCGGTGCTGGAAACATTGCTGCTGCACGTGCATTGATGGCACCAAAGGGTGCAACATTTGAAGAGATCAAGGTTCCAACATCTACTTCAGACTTCACACCATTTGCTAAGAAGGCTGCAGATGCTAAGGGAAGTTACATCTTCATCGCATGGTCAAACGCACTAACAGCTGGAGCGATGTTGACATCACTCAAGGTTCAGGGTGCATTTGCTAAGCAGCGTCCAATCACTGGTCTTGCTGGTGCAGCTACATACGACATCTACGGAACACTATTTGAAGGAACAAATGCGATCCTTACAAACAGCTACTTCGCAGGTGCATCAAAGTCAGCAGCTGCTGGAGATCTAGCTTCATGGTACGCCGCTAACAAGAAGACACAGGATCTATTTACATCAACAGGTGCAGATGCTGCGAAGATGATTGTTATGGCACTTACAAATAACAAGAATCTCAGCGTTGACACAATGATCCAGAACCTTGAAGGCAAGTCATGGGTAGGCGTTAAGGGATTGATGACAATCGATTCTTCATCTCACCTATTGATCCAGCCAATGTTCTTGGTTTCTCTCAACAAGTCTGGCTCAAAGTATGTGCCATCACTTTTGAAGACAATCGCAGGAGTTGGCAAGTAATAAAAAACATATAGTTAAATGAACCCCGGTGTAGAAATACACCGGGGTTCTCTATATTCTTTGGCATCGGTAACAAAGGGGTTGCGACAGTGAATTCTGCTTTAAGCGTTAAGGATCTCTCTCTTAACATTGGTGGCGCGAAGATTCTGGATGGAATCACCTTAGATGTCGCACCCAATGAAACTCTTGGAATTATCGGCCCTAATGGTGCCGGTAAGACATCTTTTTTCAATTTACTCAGTGGAATTCGTAAGCCATCTCGTGGCCAGATTTATGTTGGCGCTTCAGATGTAACCAATCTTGAACCGCATGAACGAGCACTAGCCGGAATTGCGCGCACATTTCAAACCTCTAGTGTTTTTGTGAACCTGACCTGTCTTGAAAATGTTCGCATCGCCGCTCAGGCTGCAAATGGCAAATCTATGAACATGCTTAAGAACGCTTACAACTTTAAAGAAGTCGTTCAAACTGCTCATGATTGCTTAGCCAAGGTCGGTTTGTCTGCTCGCGCATTACAACGCGCCGGATCACTGTCACATGGTGATAAGCGACGTTTAGAGATTGCAATTGTTCTTGCCTCTAAATCTGACATTGTTTTGCTAGATGAACCAATGGCAGGCATGAGCGTCGAAAATGTTCCCGAGCTTGTAGAGATCATTCGCGCCTTGGCAACTGAACATAAGAAAACAGTTTTGATTGTGGAGCACCACATGGAGGTCATCTTGGGACTTGCAGATCGAATTGCAGTTCTTAATTATGGCGAACTACTTGTTTGCGATACTCCACAGAATGTTATTAACAATCCAATTGTTCAATCTGCTTACATTGGAGAAGCGCTATGAACGCTCTCTCGGTAGAGAATCTACATGTAAAGATTAACGAATCCCATATTTTGCATGGAGTCACATTTGAGGTTCCTACAAATAAGGTGACCGCGCTTCTGGGCCGAAATGGCGTTGGTAAATCAACGACCTTGCGCACAATCATGGGTTTCTACGAAGGTACAGGATCTGTTGAACTCAACGGTAAAGAGATCCTTGGAATGCAGACTCACAAGATCGTTCAAGCAGGTGTGGCATTTGTCCCTGAAGATCGTGAAGTCTTTGCCTCTTTAACAGTTAAGGAAAACCTTTCATTAGCCGCACGTGGGAAAAATAATGATGAGGCTTATAAAGCGGTTTATAACTTATTTCCTGAGCTGGATACCCGAGCTGCACAACAGGCAGGTTCATTATCTGGTGGACAACAACAGATGGTGGCGATTGCTCGTGCGCTCTTAAATAAAAACGAGATCCTGCTAGTTGATGAACCAACTAAAGGTTTAGCGCCAAAGTTGGTAACAGAGGTAGCAGATGTTCTTGCCAAGGTTGCTCAGACAACAACCATGTTGCTAGTAGAGCAAAATCTCGCACTCGTTAAGCGCGTTGCGCAACATGTGATTGTTATGGATCAAGGAAGAGTTGTTTATCAAGGTGGTCCCGAAAATCTTCATGATGATTCATGGGTTCATCAGATGCTAGGTGTGAGCGGAGGTCACAAGTAAATGGATACATTTATTCTGATCGGAATCACCGGCATTGGACTTGGTGCGCTTTACTTCCTGGTTGCATCAGGACTTTCACTGATTTATGGCTTGATGGGTGTTCTTAACTTTGCACATGGAAGTTTCCTAACCGTTGGAGCATTTGTTGGGTATTGGATCGCAACCAAACTGGGCCCTGAAACTTCAATGACTGATTTCATTTTGGCGATGATCGTTGGTGGATTAGCAGCTGGTGCATTTGCGCTGTTGATAGAGCAACTGCTTATCACCCGGTTATACGAGCGTCACATCGATCAAGCTCTTGTAACTGTAGGTGTATCGCTTGTTGTTGGTGCAGTTCTTGCTGGTTGGTTTGGTAATGATCTCATCATGTTCCCAACTCCGATGTGGTTCTTGACCGCAATAAATATTGGCGGGGCAATGATTCCTGCTGATCGCGTTGTCTATATTGCAACAGCGGTATTACTGCTGATTGGCAATTGGATTCTTCTGAAGTACACAAGAATTGGCCTAATTATTCGCGCAGGCGTTGAGAACCGAAACATGGTTAACGCCCTAGGAATCAATGTGCGACGTGCCTTCAGCACCGTTTTCTTCCTCGGTGGCTTTGCAGCAGGAGTAGGTGGCGTACTGGTTTCTGTGTACTCCAATGGAGTTTCACCTCTGATCGCTGGCTCATACCTGATCTATGGATTTATCGTTGTTGTAATTGGTGGAATGGGATCAGTACCCGGCAGTTTCTTAGCTGCAATGATGATCGGTGTTATTCGTCAATTCGCTAATTACTACGTCACTGGTTTAGGTGACTTTGTAGTTGTTATTTTGTTGGCAGGTGTCTTGCTGATCAGACCACAAGGTCTATTAGGAAAGGTGCGTGCATAATGTTGCGTTGGAAATACTCTCGACCGTTGCTCGGCCTTTTACTTCTAGTTCTAGCAGTCGCTCCATTATTTACAAATAACCCATTGGGTAAGCCTGGGTTGCAACAAACAATGGCGGTTGCATTTGTGTGGGGCGCATTGGCTCTGACCTACGATCTTTTGTTTGGTTTTACAGGACTGCTTTCCTTTGGTCACGCCTTGTACTTTGCAACCGGCGTATATGTGTCCTGCATCTTGATTAACCATGATGTTGTGTCATGGTGGTTAGCAGCGCTGATCGCAATTGCAGTTAGCTCGATTCTTGCTTTCTTAGTTGGAGCTGCATCACTGCGCACAACGGGAATTACCTTTGCAATGGTGACCCTGGCCTTTGGTGAAGCTGGACATGTCATCGTTAATCGCAACTTCTTCAACTTAACTGGTGGAGAAAATGGAATTGCGCTTAATGCTGACAACGTTCCTCAGATTTGGATCGGTGTTTTCAACACTAAATATATTTATTGGTTGGCTCTTGCAGCTTTAATCTTTACCTACCTTGTAATTTGGTGGGTTACAGAAAGCTCTGCCGGTAAGGTCTTTTCTGCGTTACGTGACAATGAACAACGCGTGCAGGTGCTTGGCTTAAATACACAGCACTTCAAGCTCCTTGCCTTTGTCATCAGTGCAGCTCTTGCAGCGATGTTGGGCTTTGTAATGCTGATCGCCGCAGGAAGCGCAGCTCCTAGATTTGCCGAATCCGGAGTGACTATTGCCTTGCTTTTGATGGTTGTTATTGGTGGTGCGGTAACACGTTGGGGAGCTGTGCTTGGAGGAATCTTCTACTCATTCGCATCTACGCGAATGCAGGATCTAACTCAGCAAGAATCCTTCAAATCAATCCCTGAATGGATCGGTGGACCAATCGCTGAACCTGCATTGCTCTTGGGTCTGATCTTCATTCTGATTGTGATGTTCTCACCAGGAGGATTATCAGGTGCTTACTACCGACTTCGCTTGAAGGCTTTAACTCGTAAATCCTCATGAATCAAAAACTTTGGGAGCCACAACTAACCGGTTCCTCCGCTATCGAAAAGTTACAGCGCGCAAAAGGTTTTAATTCATATCAGGAGCTTCACACCTGGAGCATAAATAACCCAGCTGAGTTCTGGTCACAAGCGTGGGATGACCTTGATGTGGTTGGAAGTAAGGGTACGAAGTATTACACCCAAGGTGCAGATTTCATTTCAGGAAAGTTTTTTACAGATGCTCGATTAAATGTTGCAGAAAACTTACTGGCCAAAGGTAAAGATTCAGATGTTGCAATCGTTTCTCTTCTGGAAGATGGAACTAGATCAGAAATAACTTGGGCAGATCTTCGAATCAAAGTTGCCGCAACGGCAGCAGCAATGCGTGCCGAAGGAGTTGTTGCCGGAGATCGAGTAGTTGCATGGGTTCCAAATATTACCGAGACAATTATTTATGGATTAGGTGCACTAAGTATTGGCGCAGTTGTTTCAACGGCATCACCCGATTTTGCACCTCACGCCGTTGAAGATCGATTTGGACAAGTTGAACCAAAAATTTTCTTGGCAGCTGATGGTTATCACTACAACGGTAAGTACTTTGATTGCACTGTAAAGTCACAAGAGATTGAAAAGCTTCTGCCAACAGTTAAAAAGACAGTGCGTGTGAACGAGTTCGAAGCGTGGATTAAACCCTTTATTGGCGCTGAAGCTGTATATGAACAACTTCCCTTTGATCATCCAGGATTTGTACTGTTTTCTTCGGGAACAACTGGAAAGCCAAAGTGCATTACACATAGCGGCGCAGGTGTGATGCTGAAGGCGCAAGCTGAAATGCTCTATCAGTTCAACATAAGTGAAGGAAACAAAGTCTTCTTCTTTACAACCTGTGGCTGGATGATGTGGAACTGGCTAACCATGGCCCTTGGCCGCGGTGCAACAATTGTTTTGTTTGATGGCGCTCCAATGGCACCAACACCAACTCGCTTATTTGATATTGCTCAAAATGAAAAGTTGGATTTCTTTGGGGTCTCTGCGAAGTTTATTGATTCAGCCCATAAAGAGGGATTAGTTCCCGCAAACACCCATGATCTTTCAACAGTTAAAACAATTGGCTCTACGGGATCTGTACTTTCACCTGAAAGCTTTGATTATGTTTACTCATCGATCAAAGCAGATGTTCACCTTGCTTCAATGTCTGGCGGAACCGATATTTGTGGCTGTTTCTTAGCAGGTGTTCCAACACAACCTGTTTATCGCGGTGAGTTGCAAGGACCATGTCTGGGCATGGCAACAGATGTTTTTGATGCACAAGGCAAGAGCGCTGCAATTGATGAAAAGGGCGAACTCGTGTGCACAGTTCCATTTCCATCAAAGCCGCTTGGTTTTTGGAATGACACCAATAATGAAAAGTACTTAGCCGCCTACTTTGAAGGATTTCCTGGTGTGTGGACTCATGGAGATTTTGCCTCTAAATCGGCAACAGGCGGATTTACCTTGTATGGCCGTAGCGATGCAACACTGAATTCAAAGGGTGTTCGAATTGGAACCGCTGAAATTTATCGGGTAGTTGAAACCTTTCCACAAGTTCAGGAAGCGATGGCGGTTTCGCAAGATTGGGAAAGTGACACCCGAGTAATTTTGTTTGTTGTTATTAAGTCAGGACAAGATTTCAATGAAACAATTGAGAAGGAAATTAAGACCGCACTGCGCACTCAAGCATCACCACGCCATGTGCCTGACTTGATTGTTGTTGCCCCCGAATTACCTCGCACTAAATCCAACAAACTGGTTGAACTTGCCGTTACAGATGTAATCAATGGACGCGAGGTCAGAAACAGAGATGCACTTGCTAACCCTGATTCATTGGATTGGTTCAAAGCGCTGGTGCCTTAGGCTTAGCCGGTGATCACAATTTCAACCGCCGAGCAGATGCATCAGCTCGGTGTGAAGCTTTCAGCGCATCTTCGCGCTGGTGATCTTGTCTTGGTCAATGGGCCATTGGGCGCAGGTAAAACAGTCCTAGCTCAAGGCGTTGGTGAAGGTCTTGGGGTTACTGGAATTACCTCTCCCACCTTTGTTATCTCTCGTGTTCACAAAGCTGCAGTTCCATTTATTCATGTGGATGCCTATCGATTGGTTGATTCTGAAAACCCAAATCTTTACTTAGATGATTTGGATCTAGATATCGCAAACTCAATTACCTTTATTGAATGGGGTGGAGCAGAGTCTGCCCGCCTGAGTGAGGATCGGCTTGAAATAAGTATTGACCGCAGCGATGACATTAGAAAAGTTGAGATTAGAGCTGTCGGTCCTCGTTGGGCAGGATTTTCTCTATGAGTAAAGTCCTAGCGATCGATACATCTACTTCACGCACCTGCGTATCAATTATCGATGGTGAAGCTGTTTTATATAGCGGCCATCGCGATGGAGCTACTGCACATGGCCCATCATTGCCAGAGCTCGTACAAGAAGCACTTGCTGTAAGTGATGTTGATGAAGTTGTTGTCGGAATGGGTCCAGGTCCATTCACGGGGCTTCGAGTTGGAATTGCATTTGCTCATACCTTTGCCTTAGCTCGCGAAATTCCGGTGCGTGGTGTTTGTTCACTGGATGCAATTGCCGCACAAGTTAGTGACAAGGATTTCATTATCACGGTAGATGCTCGACGCAAAGAGGTTTATTGGGCCAGGTACACAAATGGATTACGCGTTGGAGACCCGGCGGTTAATTTTCCGGCAGATGTTTCGGGAGCAATAATCCATGCAGATCTTTTTCCTGACATGTATGCGTTAGTAAATCTTCCAGGCAACATTACAGAGCCGATTTATTTACGTAGACCTGATGCGGTTGCGACGGCGGATAGACCATGATCACTTATCGTGAAGCTAACGCCTTTGATCTTCCAGTATTTGTTTCATTGGACAAAGAGCTATTTCCATATTCACCATGGTCTGCATCGCAGTACAAGGAAGAGTTTTCAGCTCCGACTCGTCACTTCGTTGTGGCTGTTGATGAGTCGCAGGACATCATCGGTTATGCAGGTGTGTTTGCTCCGGGCCAGGCAGAGGCTGACATCTTGACCGTTGGCGTAGTGCCCGAGCACCGCGGAAAAGGCATCGCTAAAGCACTTATGGCGCTGATTACAGATTGGGCAAAGGCGCAAGGCTCTATAGCGATGATGCTTGAAGTGAAGATAGATAACCCTGAAGCAATTGGGCTATATGAATCATTGGGGTATTCAAAGCTCAATGTTCGCAAGGATTACTTTGGCGCCGGCCTTGATGCACAAGTAATGCGATTGGAGCTGTAATGAGCGAACCAATTGTTTTAGGAATTGAAACATCATGTGATGAAACTGCGGTTGGAATTGTTCGCGGCCGCACCTTGCTTGCAAATGTAATTGCATCAAGTGTTGAAGAGCATGCACGTTTCGGGGGAGTCGTACCCGAAATCGCAAGTCGCGCACATTTAGAGGCAATGATTCCAACATTGCATCAAGCATTAAAGGATTCAAAGATTTCGCTCAAGGATATTGATGCGGTAGCAGTAACGGGTGGACCCGGACTAGTTGGCGCTTTACTTGTTGGCGTTGGGTCTGCTGCAGGACTTGCACTTGGACTTAACAAACCAATTTATGCGGTTAACCATTTAGCTGCTCACGTTAGTGTTGATTTCTTAACACACACCGATCCTTTGGATCCAACTATTGCTTTGCTTGTTAGCGGTGGACACTCTTCACTTTTGCGCGTTGATGACATCACGGGATCAATTACAAAACTTGGCGAAACTATGGATGACGCAGCAGGTGAGGCCTTTGACAAAATTGCACGTGTCATGAAATTGGGATTCCCGGGCGGACCTGCAATCGATAAGTTAGCTATTCAAGGCAGCGCGACCGCAATTGATTTTCCTCGTGGGTTAACAACTTCAAATGATTGGCAAACTCGACCTTTTGATTTTTCATTCTCGGGTTTAAAGACTGCAGTGGCCAGATACTTAGAAGCAACACCTGATTATGCAAAGGCCGATGTTGCAGCCTCCTTCCAAGAAGCGATCGTTGATGTTTTGTTATTGAAGGCACTGGCAGCATGTAAACAATCTGGAATTGATTCGCTGGTAATTGCCGGTGGGGTAGCGGCTAATTCACGACTTCGCGCCGTGGCCCAAGAACGGTGCGACAAGGCAGGAGTTCGTCTTCGAGTGCCAAGCCCTGGCTTATGTACCGATAATGGAGCGATGGTTGCCTCCCTGGGCTCGCTTATGGTTTCAGCTGGCCGCAGCCCCAGCCCAGTGGCTTTTGACGCTGATTCCAGCCTGCCAGTCACGACCGTTTCCCTCTAGAACTCGATTTGCTGCGCGGGGCCTCTCGATTTGCTGCGCAGGTTTGCCCCGCCTAGAGTTTGCGTTAGCACTCACGGCCCGAGTCTGCTAATTCGGGGCGCACGAGGAAACGGAACAAAAGGAGCACACCATGGCGGTAAAGCCACTAGAAGATCGCATCGTTATCAAGACAAATGAGGCTGAGACAACAACAGCATCAGGTCTTGTAATCCCAGATACAGCAAAAGAGAAGCCACAGGAAGGCACTGTTATCGCAGTAGGCCCAGGTCGCTTTGATGATGGCGTACGCGTTCCAATGGATGTCAAGGTTGGCGATGTAGTTCTTTACAGCAAGTACGGCGGAACTGAAATCAAGCACGGTGGAGAAGATCTACTCGTTCTTTCAGCTCGCGACATTCTCGCTGTAATCGAGAAGTAAATGGGAAAGAGTCTTCAATTTGATGAGCAAGCACGCCGCGCCATGGAGCGCGGTGTCAACATTCTTGCTGACACAGTAAAGGTAACGCTTGGACCTAAGGGTCGTAACGTAGTTATCGCAAAGTCTTTTGGCGCACCAATCATTACTAATGACGGTGTAACAATTGCAAAAGAGATCGAACTTAGCGATCCTGCTGAAAACATGGGTGCACAACTAGTTAAGGAAGTTGCAACAAAGACTAATGATGTTGCAGGTGACGGAACTACAACTGCAACTGTGCTTGCACAGGCAATGGTTAAAGAAGGACTTCGTAACCTTGCAGCTGGTGCACAACCAATGGATATCAAGCAAGGTATCGAAGCAGCCGTGGCAGCGGTTTCTGAAAAATTGCGCTCGCAGGCCACTCCAGTTAATGGAAAGCCACAGATCGCAGATGTTGCAACAATTTCTGCACAGGATCGCGCAATCGGCGAATTGATCGCTGAAGCTATGGACCGTGTTGGTAAAGATGGAGTTATTACAGTTGAAGAAGCATCTACAACCGGACTTGATCTTGAATTCACAGAAGGAATGCAGTTCGACAAGGGCTACATTTCACCGTACTTCGTAACTGATCAAGATCGTATGGAAGCCATCCTTGAGGATGCTTATGTATTGATCTCAGCGAACAAGGTTTCAGCTCTGTCAGATCTGCTGCCATTGCTAGAAAAGGTTGCTCAGGCTTCAAAGCCTTTGTTAATCATCGCTGAAGACATCGAAGGTGAAGCGCTTTCTACGCTGGTTGTTAACCGTATGCGTGGAGTATTCGCATCAGTTGCAGTTAAGGCACCTGGCTTCGGAGACCGTCGCAAGGCAACCCTTCAGGACATCGCTGTACTTACAGGTGGACAGGTAATTTCTTCAGAGCTTGGAATGAAGCTTGAAGGTGTAACACTTGAAGATCTAGGAAAGGCTCGTCGCATCGTTGTTACTAAGGATGCAACAACCATCGTTGATGGCGCAGGCGATAAGGCTGCGGTTGCTGCACGTGTTTCAGAGCTTCGTAAGGAGATCGAAAACTGTGACTCTTCTTGGGACAAAGAAAAGCTACAAGAGCGTCTAGCAAAGCTTGCTGGTGGAGTGTGCGTAATCAAGGTTGGTGCACACACTGAAGTTGAGTTGAATGAAAAGAAGCACCGTCTTGAGGATGCAATCTCTGCAACTCGCGCCGCTGTTGAAGAAGGAATCGTTGTTGGTGGAGGCGCTGCACTTGTGCATGCTGCTGATGCGCTTGAAGGCGATCTCGGATTCACTGGCGATAAGGCTGTCGGTGTTCGTTTAGTTCGCAAGGCTTGTGATGAACCACTTCGTTGGATCGCAGAAAATGCAGGACTTGAAGGCTACGTAGTAGTTGCAAAGGTTCGCGCAATGAAGCACAACGAAGGTTTCAACGCTGCAACAGATGTCTATGGCGATCTTGCTGCTGATGGTGTTATCGATCCAGTAAAGGTAACTCGTTCAGCACTTGCTAACGCTGCATCAATCGCTGCAATGTTCATTACAACTGAAGCTGTTGTTTACGAGAAGCCAGCAGAGCAAGCAGCTGCTGATGCTGCTGGTGGACATGGACACTCACATGGTCCAGGTGGACACTCACACTAATTAGATAAGAAAGAAGCCCCGCGGAAATAATTCCGTGGGGCTTTTTCTTTTTCTCCTTAGGAGGAAGGAAAGTTATGAAGCGTGTGAAATATCTGGCGTGATGTCCTTGCCAAGAATTGCGAGGCGATCATCTTCTGAAAGACCTCCCCAAATTCCATACGGCTCTTGAACTGCAAGTGCGTGTGCACGGCATGCCGCGATAACGGGGCATGAGGCGCAGATAGCTTTCGCTGTGTTCTCGCGGTTACGTCGGCGAGGTCCGCGCTCTCCATCTGGATGAAAAAACATCTCAGAAGGAAGTTCGCGGCATGAACCTTGGTACTGCCACTCCCATTCATCTGCAACGGGGCGGGGTAAGCGTGAAATTTCGGCCATGCGCATAATGTACAACCGAGTCATAAGTTGTTCAAGTGTCAACGCTCCAAAAGTTGTTCAAAGGGTGTTTTCGGGTGGTGAGTTCGGCCACTTCACGCCACGATTACCCCATGGATGAGGAGCTGCTGACCGTTGCCGCGGTGGCCCGCCGGCTAGGCGTGGCGCCAGCAACCCTTCGTACCTGGGATCGCCGTTACGGCCTTGGGCCATCGAGCCACGAGGCTGGCGAGCACCGTCGTTACTGCCCAAGCGATCTAGCAAAGCTCACCTTGATGCGACGTTTGATCACAACGGGTGTCGCACCTAGTGATGCCGCAGAAAAGGCGAAGGCACATAAGGGCACAATAAAAATTGAAAAGTTAGTAGATAGTTTTGAGGTTCGCGAAGAGCTGGTTGATTCTTTGCATCGCGCGGCAAAATTATTGGACAAGTTATTTATCGAAACAGCTCTTCGAAAAGACATTTCCGCTAATGGCGTTATTGCCTCATGGACTGAAGTTATTGTCCCGCTTTTGTTTTTAGTAGGGGATGAATGGGAAGCAGATGGTTCAGGAATTGAAGTTGAACATATGCTCACGGAAATCATCAAGCGAATTCTTCGCGAAGGTGTGGCAGATATTAAGAAGCCAATTAATGCACATCCAGTTTTGTTAGCAGCTGTTGGAGAAGAGATGCACTGCCTGGCGTTGCATGCACTTGCCGCCTCTTTAGCTGAAAAGAAGATTGAAACCTTTTTCTTAGGTGCACGAACTCCATTGGAAGCGATTTCAGGAATGGTGAAAAGATCTGCTCCGCCGGCGGTATTCCTGTGGGCCCAATTAAGCCAGAACTCTGATTCAAAGTTTTTGACAGATCTTCCTTCGATCAGGCCAGCACCACGTGTGATCGTTGGAGGGCCCGGATGGGATCCCGAAATCTGCACCAATGTGGTTGTTGCACATGATTTAACCCATGCCTGCGCTGAAATCGAGCGTGCAGTAGGGCACTAAAGCCCCGATAGACTTGCCCCTTAATTCAGATCGGGGAGGCCACATGAGCGATACAGACAAGGTCGCAATGCTTGGCCTGACCTATGACGATGTATTACTTCTTCCCGATGCCTCTGATGTTGTGCCATCTGAAGTCAGCACAGTTACTCAATTAACCCGCAATATTTCAATTGCAGTTCCGCTGGTTTCTTCAGCGATGGACACAGTTACCGAATCTGAAATGGCAATTGCCATGGCTAAGGCTGGCGGAATTGGAATCATTCACCGCAATCTGCCGATCGATGCACAGGTAACACATGTCAAACTTGTTAAGAATGTTGGTTTAGCAGGAGCAGCAGTTGGTGTTGGCGATGATGGTTTTGCTCGTGCACAAGCACTGATCGAAGCTGGTGTTGATGTTGTTGTTGTAGATACAGCTCATGGTCATCACCGCGCAGTGCTGGATGCAATTGCTCGAATCAAAAAGTTTTCACCAACTACCGAAATTATTGGTGGCAATGTTGCAACTCGCGCAGGTGCACAAGCGCTCATTAACGCTGGTGCAGATGCGGTAAAGGTTGGCGTCGGGCCTGGCTCGATTTGTACAACACGAGTAGTTGCAGGTGTTGGAGTACCTCAAGTAACTGCAATCTTGGAAGCATCAAAGGCATGCAACAAAGCTGGGATTCCATTAATTGCAGATGGCGGTTTGCAGTACTCAGGTGACATTGTTAAAGCACTTGTTGCTGGTGCAAATTCAGTAATGCTTGGTTCATTACTTGCAGGTTGCGAAGAATCACCTGGTGAGTTAATTGAAATTAACGGAATTAAGTACAAGGCATACCGCGGCATGGGCTCACTTGGTGCAATGCAATCTCGCGGTGAACAAAAGTCTTATTCAAAGGATCGCTATATGCAGGATGATGTTTTGTCCGAGGACAAACTTGTTCCTGAAGGAATTGAAGGCAAGGTTGCATTCCGCGGCAAGGTCTCTGAAGTTGTTCACCAATTAGTTGGTGGTCTTCGTTCGGGAATGGGTTACGCCGGAGCGCCGGATATCGAAACGCTGCGACGAGAAGGCCGTTTAATTCAAATTACTGCAGCAGGCCTGCAGGAAAGCCACCCACATGATGTGGCCCATGTTGCTGATGCACCTAATTATCAAAAGAAGGGCCGCTAATGAATAACATCGAGATTGCTCCAGGAAAGCGTGCCCGCACCGCTTACTCATTTGATGACATTGCAATTGTTCCAAGCCGTCGTACCCGCGATCCAGAGAATGTTTCAACTGGCTGGCAGATCGATGCATACAAGTTTGAACTTCCAATGATGGCCGCTCCAATGGACTCGGTAGTTTCTCCTGAAACCGCAATCGCCATTGGAAAGCTAGGCGGACTAGGTGTACTTAACCTTGAAGGATTATGGACTCGTTACGAGGATCCACGTATTCCACTAGGTGAAATCGCATCGATGCCAGATAAGCATGCAACAAAGCGCATGCAGGAAATTTATAGCGCACCAATTCGTCCAGAATTAATCAAAGAGCGCATTCAGCAGGTTCGTGATTCAGGTGTAACTGTTGCAGCATCATTGTCACCTGCTCGTACCGCAGAATTTCACAAGGCGGTAATTGCAGCTGGTGTAGATATTTTCGTAATTCGCGGAACAACTGTTTCAGCAGAGCATGTTGCTGCAGAAAATGAAGCGCTTAACCTTAAGAAGTTTATTTACGAATTAGATGTTCCTGTAATTGTTGGTGGAGTAGCAACTTCAACAGCGGCATTGCACTTAATGCGTGCAGGTGCAGCTGGCGTACTTGTCGGGTTTGGTGGCGGTGCTGCACATACAACGCGGAAGGTTTTGGGTGTTGAAGTGCCTATGGCATCGGCTGTTGCTGAGGTTGCATCTGCTCGTCGCGAGTACCTTGATGAATCAGGTGGACGTTATGTTCATGTGATTGCAGATGGTGCTGTTGGTCGAAGTGGTGATATTTCTAAGGCGATTGCATGCGGTGCAGATGCTGTGATGATGGGTTCACCATTAGCTAAGGCAGTTGAAGCGCCAGGGCTTGGATGGCACTGGGGTTCAGAGGCACACCACCCAGAGCTTCCACGTGGAGAGCGCGTCAATGTCGGAACAGTTGGAACCCTTGAAGAGATTCTGCTTGGCCCATCACATACATCTGATGGATCAATGAACTTATTTGGAGCGCTACGTCGCGCGATGGCTACATGTGGTTATTCAGATGTGAAGGAGTTCCAGCGCGTAGAGGTTCTTATTCATCGTGGCTGAAACGCGCGGAGTCTTAGTTGTTGATTTTGGTGCGCAATATGCGCAGCTAATCGCACGTCGTGTCCGCGAAGCGAATGTATTTTCAGAGATTGTTCCATCATCAATTACCGCTGCTGAAGTTAAGGCAAAGAATCCAAGTGCTGTGATTTTATCTGGCGGACCTTCAAGTGTGTATGCAGAGAATGCGCCAAAGGTAGATGCAGCTATTTTCACACTTGGTATTCCGGTATTTGGAATTTGTTACGGATTCCAAGCGATGGCTGCAGCACTTGGCGGAGTTGTTAGCCAAACAGGAAAATCCGAATTTGGTCGCACCGAAACTTCAGTACAAACCAGTTCAAAGGTGTTTGCAGGATTACCTGCACAGCAAAAGGTGTGGATGTCACATGGAGATGCTGTTACCCAAGCACCTGCAGGATTTTCTGTTTCTGCACAAACTGCGGATACTCCTATTGCAGCCTTTGAAGATGCAACTGGGCAGTTTGCCGGAGTTCAGTTCCACCCAGAGGTTTTACATAGCGAACACGGTCAAGCGATTTTGCAGAACTGGTTAGTCAATATTGCTAAGTGCGATGCCACTTGGACTACAGCAAATATCGCTGAAACCGAGATTGCCAAGGCAAAGCAAGTAATAGGCGACAAGCGCGTTATTTGCGGATTATCTGGCGGGGTTGATTCGGCTGTTGCAGCTGCAATCATTCAAAAGGCTGTTGGCAATCAATTGACGTGTGTGTTTGTTGATCACGGACTCTTGCGCAAAGGTGAAGCAGAACAAGTAGAACGTGACTTTGTCGCATCCACAGGTGTTCAGCTAGTTGTTATTGATGCGAAGGATCAATTCCTTAACGCACTAAAAGATGTCACCGACCCAGAGGAAAAGCGAAAGATTATTGGTCGCGAATTTATTCGATCATTTGAAGCAGCCGCGCGCGATATTGCCGCCGGGGGAGATGTTGAATTCTTAGTACAGGGAACCTTGTATCCAGATGTTGTTGAATCAGGTGGCGGAACAGGGACCGCAAATATTAAGTCTCACCACAATGTTGGTGGCTTGCCCGATGATTTACAGTTCACATTAGTTGAACCACTTCGCACATTGTTTAAAGATGAGGTTCGCCAAGTTGGATTAGAACTTGGATTGCCTGAAGAGATCGTGTGGCGTCAACCATTCCCAGGTCCAGGACTTGGAATTCGCATTATTGGTTCTGTAACTCAAGAGCGCCTTGATTTGTTGCGCGATGCAGATGCCATCGCACGTGCCGAGTTAAAGGCCGCTGGTTTAGATCGCGATATTTGGCAGTGCCCGGTTGTCTTACTTGCCGATGTACGAAGCGTTGGCGTGCAGGGCGATGGCCGCACCTACGGACACCCAATTGTTCTACGCCCAGTTTCATCCGAGGATGCAATGACTGCGGATTGGTCAAGAGTTCCCTATGAAGTGCTTGAGAAGATTTCTACACGCATAACAAATGAGGTCCGCGAGGTAAATCGCGTGGTCCTTGATGTAACAAGCAAGCCACCTGGCACCATTGAATGGGAATAATTTAAGGGTTTTCTCAGGTTTTCCATTTACTATTGCCACATGCGCAAAAGCCTAATCTCCTTGATGGTCGCAACTACTGCGATCTCTATCTTTGTTGCGCCTTCATCAATGGCCGAAGCAAAGGTAAAAAACGCTAAAGCACAAAAAGTTCCAGCGATTAAATGCAAGACAACAAAAGCTGTAGGACATGCACCTGCAAATGTTGCACCAGCTGACAAACTTCCAAAGCGCATGCCTCGCACACTTACTATTGAAACAAATTGCGGAAACATTGTTATTGCACTTGCCGGAGCAAAAGCACCAATCACAGTTACCCAAATGACGACGCTGGCAAAAGGTGGCTTCTTTGACAACACCTTGTGTCACCGATTAACAACTCAAGGTCTTTATGTTTTGCAGTGTGGAGATCCAACAGCAACAGGTACTGGTGGCCCAACCTTCACATACCGCGATGAGAATCTTCCACAACCAGTTGCAAACAACTATCCAGCAGGCACTGTTGCTATGGCTAACTCAGGACCTGGAACAAATGGAAGTCAGTTCTTTTTAGTATTTGCAGATACAACCCTTGGACCTAACTACACAATTTGGGGAACAATCACTCAGGGCTTGGATATCGTGAAAGCGGTTGCAGCGGCAGGAGTAAAAGGTGGTGGTGCTGATGGCACACCAAACCAAACAGTTGGAATAGCGCGAGTAACAGTTACTAATTAATTAGTTAGCCAGAACTCTTAAGCAGTATGCACAATCTTAAAAGCTTCAGCGATTCGCCCATCGGGTAAGCCGCCCATTCCAGCGTTACGTTGACCCCACTCACGAACCATCTTCTCTAAATCCTTGTTGTGTGCTGTTTGTGATGCATGTGCATGCAACGCAGCCATCTTTAAATCAAAGGTATCGGTGATATCTACCCAGTGATCTGGTTGAGCAAAACCAGATACCCATACCTCTTTCACGCGCCACGGCTGTAGCCCCTCTTTTTCCATTAAATCTGTGAAGGCAAATGGATTACGTGCATCTGGATACACCGCTTGAATAGTGGCTTCTCCTGCAGCTAAGTGATCAGGGTGGCTGGCGCCGATGCGATCCCAGTTACGTTCTGGACTCTGGCAGACAATGCGATCTGGTTGTGAAATTCGAATTTGGCGAACGATGTCTTTGCGAAGTTCGATCGTTGGTTCCAAATGTCCATCAACATAATTCAAAAATGTTATGTCAGTTACGCCAATCGCTGCACCTGCTGCACGTTGTTCACGTTGGCGGATTGCTGGCATCTCTTCCTTAGTGAAGCCAGACTCTTCGCCGCCTTGATCTCCATTTGTGCAAAAAACGTATGAGATTTCAATTCCCTTTTTCACCCATTGGGCGATAGTTCCTGATGCACCAAAATCTGAATCATCGGGGTGGGCGTTTACGACCAAGACGCGCTTGATCTCGTTATCTGCGATCGGTTCCATGCATGAAGCCTAATAGACTCACCCACATGACTGAAATCGATCCGTTGCTTGAGGGGCTCAATCCTCAACAGGCGGAGGCGGTTACACATGCTGGGGGACCACTTCTTGTAGTTGCAGGTGCTGGATCTGGAAAGACCCGAGTTCTTACTCGCAGAATTGCATATTTGATGTCCCGCAGGAATGTTGCGCCGTATCAAATTTTGGCTATTACTTTCACTAATAAAGCAGCTGGCGAGATGAAAGAGCGCGTTGCCGATTTAGTAGGACCTATCGCGAAATCTATGTGGGTCTCCACATTTCACTCTGCCTGTGTTCGCATTCTGCGCCAGGAGGCAGCACGTCTTGGCTATAGCAACTCATTTAGTATTTACGACTCTGCAGATTCGCAACGCTTAATTACCATAGTTGCTAAAGAGCTAAACCTGGATCCAAAGCGTTATCCAGCCCGCCAGTTTCAATCAATGATTTCCAATGCAAAAAATGAACTTCTAGGACCTCAAGATTATTTAAATGCAACAACTAACCAATTTGAACAGGTAGTTGCCGATGTTTACGCGGTCTATCAACAACGCTTAATGCGTGCGAACGCGATGGATTTTGATGATTTGATTTTGAAGACCGTTGAAGTACTGCAGCGATTCCCCGAAGCTAAGGCACGTTTTAGATCTCGCTTTCGTCATGTGTTGGTTGATGAGTATCAGGACACCAACCATGCTCAGTACATCTTGGTTAAAGAGCTAGTTGGCAGCGAGCTAGAAGGTCAGCAACCCGCTGAATTGTGCGTAGTGGGCGATGCAGATCAATCTATTTATGGCTTCCGTGGCGCAACAATCAGAAATATTCTGCAGTTCGAGCTGGATTATCCAAATGCTCGCACTGTGTTGCTGGAACAAAATTATCGCTCAACACAAAATATTCTCAACGCTGCAAATGCAGTGATCACTAAGAATGAAAGCCGCAAGGAAAAGAATCTGTGGTCTGATTCTGGTGCAGGTGCACCGTTAACTGGTTACGTTGCCGAAAGCGAGCATGATGAGGCTAACTTCATCGCTGACGAGATCAGATCGCTCCAACGCGAAGGTGTATCGACTCCTGGTGATACTGCAATTTTCTACAGAACTAACGCTCAGTCCCGTGTATTTGAAGAAGTGTTCATGCGTAGCGCTTTGCCGTACAAAGTCGTCGGAGGCCTTCGCTTTTATGAGCGCCGTGAAGTAAAGGATTTATTGGCCTACCTACGTGTACTGGCAAATGTGGAAGATGAAATTTCATTGCGTCGCATTATCAATGTCCCAAAGCGAGGCATCGGAGACACATCGCTTGATTATGTGGATCTATTTGCGCAACAAAACAATATTTCATTCTGGCAAGGTCTATTGCGGGTTAATGAAAATAGCTCTGTTCCCTCACGGGCAGCACAAGCAATCAATGAATTCACCGCAATGATCAGTGCGTTAGCGGTTTTGGTGGAAGCAAAAACTAAGCCATCTGTAGTTGTTGAAGCAGCACTAGAACAGTCTGGCCTCTTGAAAGAGCTTGCCGATAGCACTGATCCTCAAGATGAGGTTCGCGTAGAAAACCTAAAGGAACTTGTCGCTGTATCTATGGAATATGAAGAACGTCCATTTGAAGATCTTGGTGAAGATGAAGAGATTTCATTAGCTGGCTTCTTGGAGAAGGTTTCATTAGTAGCGGACGCGGATGAAATTCCAGAAGGCGAAGATCATGGTGGAGTAGTCACAATGATGACACTTCACACCGCTAAGGGACTTGAATTTCCAACTGTTTTCTTAACCGGTATGGAGGATGGAATTTTTCCTCACTCACGTACATTGGGTGAAAAAGATGAGATTGAAGAGGAACGTCGTCTTGCATACGTTGGCCTTACTCGTGCACGTCAACGACTTTATATTTCACGTGCTGAATATCGATCAACATGGGGCGCTCCTAACTACAACCCACCCTCACGTTTTCTCGATGAAATTCCAGAAGAAGTAATTGAATGGCGTAATCAATCACGTACATCTGTTTCACCTTCATTGGTAAAGCGAACTCGCACCACGCCAACTGCGCCACCACGAGCAACTGGCAAGAAGAGTGTTTCAATGGAGCTTGCCGTTGGTGAGCGTGTGTCACATGACACATTTGGATTAGGCACCGTTGTGGCGGTTGCAGGCGCGGGAGATAAAGCTGAAGCCACTATTAACTTCGGGCAATACGGCGAGAAGCGTTTGCTGCTGCGTTATGCACCCGTAGAGAAACTATAGGATTGCCCGGTACAGAAGCCGGCTATTAATAGATTGTGAGCCCCAGTGGATCTCTTTGAATACCAAGCCCGAGATATCTTTGAAAAACATGGCGTACCTGTTTTAGCTGCAGCGATTGCAACAACCGCTGATGAAGCTGAAAAAGCTGCAACAGCAATTGGCGGCAAGGTTGTCGTTAAGGCTCAGGTAAAAGTTGGTGGACGAGGAAAAGCTGGCGGCGTAAAGCTTGCTGAAAACCCACAAGATGCCCGCGAAAAAGCTGGCGCAATTCTTGGAATGGATATTAAGGGTCACACTGTTCGCACTGTGATGATCGCAGCTGCAGCTCCAATCGAAGCTGAGTACTACCTTTCAATCTTGCTTGATCGTTCAAATCGCACATTCCTAGTAATGGCATCTGTTTCAGGTGGAATGGATATTGAAGAGGTTGCACATACTGCACCTGAAAAGCTTGCAAAGATTCCCGTGTCAGCAGTAGATGGAATTTCACTTGCAAAGGCACAAGAGATTGTTAAGGCAGCAGCCTTCCCTGCAGATGTTGCAGATCAAGTTGCTCAAGTTTTGCTCAAGCTATGGGAAGTTTTCCAGGGCGAAGATGCAACATTGGTTGAAGTAAATCCTTTAGTTAAGACTAAGGATGGAAAAGTTATTGCACTCGATGGCAAGGTAACTCTTGATGACAACGCTGATTTCCGTCAGCCAGATCATGAAGCACTTGTCGATACTGCGGCAGAGAATCCACTTGAAGCTGCTGCAAAGGAAAAGGGTCTTAACTACGTAAAGCTTGAAGGACAGGTTGGAATCATCGGAAACGGTGCAGGACTTGTAATGAGCACACTCGATGTTGTTGCTTACGCGGGCGAAAAGCATGGCGGAGTTCGTCCAGCTAACTTCTTGGATATCGGCGGCGGTGCATCTGCACAGATCATGGCTGATGGACTTGCAATCATTTTGGGCGACAAGGATGTGAAGAGCGTCTTTGTTAATGTCTTCGGTGGAATTACAGCGTGTGATGCTGTTGCCAATGGAATCGTTCAAGCCCTTGAATTACTTGGACCAAAGGCTACAAAGCCAATCGTTGTTCGTCTTGATGGAAACAATGTCATTGAAGGACGCGCTATTTTGGCTAAGGCTGCACACCCACTTATTGAGCAGGCAGACACTATGGATGGAGCAGCAAATCGCGCTGCAGAATTGGCGGCGAAGTAATGTCTATCTTTGTTAATGAATCAAGCAAGGTCATCGTTCAGGGAATGACTGGTTCTGAAGGAACCAAGCACACCCGTCGTATGTTGGCTTCGGGAACAAAGATTGTTGGCGGAGTAACACCAGGTAAGGGTGGACAGGTCGTTGATATCGACGGTCACCAACTTCCAGTGTTCAATACAGTTGCAGAAGCAATGTCAGCAACTGGCGCAAATGTTTCAGTAGTTTTCGTGCCACCTAAGTTTGCAAAGGCAGCTGTTATCGATGCAATCGATGCAACCATGCCACTTGTTGTTGTGATCACTGAAGGTATTCCTGTTCATGATTCAGCAAGTTTCTACACATATGCGCAGACAAAGGGAACAACACAAATTGTTGGACCTAACTGCCCAGGTTTAATTAGCCCAGGAAAATCAAATGTTGGAATTATTCCTGCAGACATCACAGGTGCAGGTCCAATTGGTTTGGTTTCAAAGTCAGGAACTCTTACATATCAAATGATGTACGAGCTTCGCGATATCGGATTTAGTACAGCTGTTGGTATTGGTGGAGATCCAGTTATTGGAACAACACATATCGACTGCTTGCGTGCTTTCCAGGATGATCCCGAGACAACAGCGATCGTAATGATCGGTGAAATTGGTGGAGATGCTGAAGAGCGTGCAGCTGCATTTATTGCAGAGTATGTAACAAAGCCAGTTGTTGGATATGTCGCAGGCTTTACTGCTCCAGAAGGTAAGACAATGGGTCACGCAGGTGCGATCGTTTCTGGTTCATCAGGAACTGCACAAGCAAAGAAGGATGCATTGGAGGCTGCTGGCGTAAAGGTCGGGCAGACACCGAGCGAAACCGCGCGTTTGTTACGCGCAATTATGGGCCGATAACAATGATGTCGCGGGTACTGGGAGCAGCATTGCCCCAGGTCCTGCGCAGCGTTGCATGGCTTTTATTACCAACATCTTTCATCGCGCTACTTGCCTGGGCTACCGCAGGTAGCGCAACGGGCAATACCGGAGATCCTTTACGTGCTGCGTTATGGATTTGGATCGGCGCACATCAGATTCCATTTTCATTATCACTGCCACCTTCAGGTTTAGATGGTTATCTTTCATATCTGCCATTAGGTGCATTGATATTTCCAGTGCTTGCTATTCGAAATGGAATCTCACGAACCATTGAACGTTTAGATAATGATTCATCACTTGTGGCCCCAGCTCGTGCGGCATTTGCTGGTGCATACACATTATTCGCATTGCTTGCTTCATTGTTTTCCAAGACTGATTCAGTTCGCCCAGTTTGGTACTTTGCGCTGATCTATGTTTTGCCCTTTACGCTTTTGCTGGGAGCAACCGTTGGACGCAAGGTCGCATTGGGTCAAGGCTTTTTGTACGGATCAAGAATATTTGCGCTCTTGCTGGGAATTTCATCTGTGATCTTTGGTCTGCTCTTACTTTTCAATATTTCCATGGTGAAGAATCTGACTACGGTGCTACAGCCAGGAATCTTTGGTGGCTTCTTACTTTTACTTCTCAATATTTTGTATATCCCAAATGCGATTGTTGCCACGCTTGGATACTTTTCAGGAGTTGGATTTGCAGTGGGATCCGGAACTTTGGTGTCACCGTTGTCATTTAGATTAAACAAGATTCCTGCAATGCCTTTGTTAGGAGCCTTGCCTGAAGGTAAATCCTCAATCGCCTTTATTAGTATCGCCGTCATTATCTTTGCTGGTGCTTTACTAACCAGCTGGACAGTTTCTTTGAACATCAAGGTTTTGTATCAAAGCTTGATCGTTTCAGTTTTGATCGCTGCCTTCGTGGGGTATTCAGGCAGCGGCGCATTGATTACAGATGCGATGTCAGCGGTTGGCGTATCTCCATGGAAGTTCACCCTAGCTATTGCTGCAGAGCTTGGAATAGGTGCTTTATTGGCGCTATATCTACCTCGGTTAATGAAGCGCTCATGAGAAAACGAGTTGTCATCCTGGCATCTGGAGCTGGCTCACTTGCTCAAGCAATCATTGATGCAACGGATTTGGAGATTCAAATCGTTGCAGTTGTTTCAGACAATCCCAATGCTCAAGTTCTTGAACGAGCAAATGCTGCACAAATCAACACTGCAGTGATCGAAGTAGGTGCTGATCGAGCTGCGTGGAATAAACAATTATTCGATCAGGTCAATCAGTACCAACCAGACTTGGTCGTCAGCGCAGGTTTCATGAGGATTTTGGCAGCTGAGTTTGTACATACCTTTCCAACAATTAATAGCCACCCAGCGCTGCTGCCAGATTTTCCAGGTGCACACGCAGTACGTGATGCTTTAGCGGCGGGAGTAACTGTTACAGGAACAACTGTTCATTGGGTTGATGACGGCATAGACACCGGTCCCATCATTACCCAAATGGAGGTTCCGGTGTTGCCCAATGATGATGAAGCCACACTTCATGAGAGAATTAAGAAAGTAGAACGCGGTCTCATTGTTGCGACCATCGCCTTGATCATTCCAACACTGGAGACCAATTCACGATGAGAAAACCAATTCGCCGCGCATTAGTAAGTGTTTACGACAAAGATCGTCTACTTGAAATCGGAAAAGCGTTAAGCGCAGCAGGTGTTGAGATCCTTTCAACCGGGTCGACAGCAAAGAATTTAGCTGAAGCCGGAATCGCAGTAACCGAGGTAAGTAGTTACACAGGTTTTCCAGAAATTATGGGTGGGCGTGTAAAGACATTGCACCCCCGCGTTCACGGCGGAATCTTGGCCGATCAAAACAATCCCGAGCACTTAGCTGCGATCGCAGAGCTAGATATCGCACCTTTTGATTTAGTAATTATTAATTTGTATCCCTTTGCAGCAACAATTGCATCAGGCGCAAACTTTGAAGAATGTATTGAACAGATCGATATTGGTGGCCCATCGATGCTTCGTGGAGCGGCAAAAAACCATGGCTCTGTGGCGGTTATTTGCCAGACATCCCAGTACGACCAGCTGCTTGAAGCAATTAAAGCTGGGGGATTTACAGAGGCAGAGCGTCGCCAATTAGCGTTAGCAGTTTTTCGCACAACCGCTGAATACGATTTAGCGATTGCAACATGGTTGGATCAATCAGCCGACAATGAACTTCCGGAATGGTTTGGTCGTATCTGGCACCGTGAAGATTCCTTACGTTACGGCGAGAACCCTCATCAAGCAGCAGCGATTTATTCAGGTGGTCCTGCCGGCATAGTTGATGCGCAACAGCTTCATGGCAAGGAAATGTCCTTTAATAATTACACAGATGCAGAAGCAGCCTGGCGCGCAGTTTTAGATCATCGCGATCCAGCGGTTGCGATCATGAAGCATGCAAATCCTTGCGGAGTAGCTGTGTGCGAACTCGGCGTAGCCGTGGCGTATCAGCATGCGCATGAATGTGATCCAGTTTCTGCATTTGGTGGAGTTGTCGCCGCTAACCGCAAGGTTGATCTTGCGATGGCAGAACCACTGTCAAAGATTTTTACAGAAGTATTGATTGCACCTGATTACGATGCAGATGCGCTAGCGCTTTTAATGAAGAAACCATCGATTCGCATTCTTAAGTGCGATGTAACTGCAATCAATCAACTTGAACTTCGTCCAGTATCTGGTGGTGTTCTTTTACAAGGTACAGATTTAATTGATGCTCCCGGAGATTCTCCTGCTAACTGGACTCAAGTAAGTGGAGAGCCAGTTGATCTTCAAGCGATGAAGGATCTTGAGTTTGCTTGGCGAAGCGTTCGTTCAGTAAAGAGCAATGCAATCTTGCTCGCAAAAATGACTGCATCAGTTGGTATTGGTATGGGTCAGGTCAACAGAGTTGATTCAGCACGCCTTGCCGTAGCTCGCGCAGGTGATCGAGTTAAAGGCTCTGTTGCAGCAAGCGATGCATTTTTCCCATTTGCCGATGGCCTTCAAATACTGATTGATGCAGGAGTCACCGCTGTTGTTCAGCCAGGCGGAAGTGTGCGTGATGAAGAGGTTATTGCAGCGGCAAAGGCAGCTGGAATAGCGATGTTCTTTACCGGTACCCGACATTTCTCTCACGCATAATCGACTAGGTAGGCTTCATTCATGAGCGCACAGATTCTCGATGGCAAGGCACTTGCTTCAGCGATTAAAGCTGAGTTAGCAACTCGTGTTGTTGCGCTCAAGGCAAAGGGAGTTACTCCGGGGCTTGGAACTGTTTTAGTTGGCGATGACCCAGGTTCACATTCTTATGTGGGAGGAAAGCATCGTGATTGCCAAGAGGTAGGAATCAATTCAATCCGTGTCGATCTCCCGGAAAGTGCAACTGAAAAAGATATTTTGGCAGCAATTGCAGATCTCAACTCTGCACCCGAGTGCACGGGATATATCGTGCAACTTCCGTTACCAAAAGGAATTAACACTCAACGTATTCTTGAAGCGATTGATCCAAATAAAGATGCTGATGGATTGCATCCAATGAACCTTGGTCGCTTAGTTTCTGGCTATGACGCACCACTGCCATGTACTCCTCGTGGAATCGTTGCATTGCTAGATCACTACAAAATTTCAACAAAAGGTGCAGAGGTAACTGTTATCGGTCGCGGGCTAACAGTTGGTCGCCCACTTGGATTGTTGCTTACTCGCAAACAAGAAAATGCCACCGTTACATTGACACATACCGGCACAAAGGATTTAACTGCACATACAAAAAATGCAGACATCATCGTTGCAGCGATTGGACAGGCACATTTCCTAAAAGCCGAGATGATTAAAGAGGGTGCTGTCGTAATTGATGTTGGAATTTCACGAACACCTGAAGGTCTTCAAGGAGATGTTTGCCCTGGCGTATTTGAAAAGGCTTCTTATGTTGCACCGATGCCTGGGGGAGTTGGCCCAATGACTCGTGCGATGTTATTAACCAATGTGGTTGATGCATGCAGCTAAATGATCGCCTGCTGACCTTGGTCAGTTATGCAGCGGTGGTAATTGGGGTCGTCTTAGGCGCCTCAGGCGTTGTGCGAGGTGGATCACTTTTTATCGCCGTGGGCACCGCAGGGATTGCACTCAAATCTCGCAAATTCCGCAGCATTGAGTTTTATCTTCCGCTTGCAATCGCAATAGCCCTTTTTGCGCTGGCGATTGCACTTCCTCGCGGACGATAGAGTTCACCTATTCGCAAATACGCATGAATGGAGTCACTATGGGTGGCAAAGTCACAGTAGTTGGTGCAGGTTTCTACGGTTCAACAACAGCTCTTCGCTTAGCTGAATATGATGTTTTCGATACCGTTGTTTTGACAGATATTGTCGAAGGAAAGCCAGAAGGTTTGGCTTTAGATATGAACCAATCACGTTCAATTGAAGGTTTTGAAACAAAGATCATCGGTGCAACAACAACCGCTGAAGGAGCTGGATATGAGGCAACCGCTAACTCAGATGTAGTTGTCATTACTGCAGGATTACCTCGCAAGCCAGGTATGAGTCGCATGGACTTGATCGGCGTCAATGCAGGAATCGTTCGTGGTGTTGCAGAAAATATTGCAAAGCATTCTCCAAACGCTGTGATCATCGTGGTTTCAAACCCACTTGATGAAATGACTGCGCTTGCTCAGATTGCAACAAACTTTCCAAAGAATCGCGTAATGGGCCAAGCTGGAATGTTGGACACAGCCCGCTTCACAAACTTTGTAGCTGAAAAGCTTGGAGTAAAGGTTGCAGCTGTAAAGACATTAACCCTTGGTTCACACGGAGACACAATGGTTCCAGTGCCAAGTCGTTGCACAGTTGATGGCAAGCCACTCAGTGATCTTCTTTCACAAGAAGAGATTGCTGATCTTGTTGATCGCACACGCAATGGTGGAGCAGAAGTTGTTGCATTGCTAAAGACAGGTTCTGCTTACTACGCACCATCAGCAGCAGCTGCGCGAATGGCAAAGGCTGTTATTGAAGATTCAGGTGCGGTTATGCCTGTGTGTGCATGGGTTGATGGCGAGTATGGAATTTCAGGTGTGTACCTCGGCGTTGAAGCTGAGATCGGTCGCACCGGCGTAAAGAAGGTAGTTGAAGGCACTTTGACTGACACTGAAGTTGCAGCCCTAAAGGAAGCAGCTGAAGCGGTTCGTGCAAAACAAGCAGATGTTCAAACTCTCTAATCAGAGCACTCTAGGAAAGAGGAAACAATGAGCAAGATCAAAGTAACAGGCACTGTCGTCGAACTCGATGGCGATGAAATGACACGCATCATGTGGCAGTTCATCAAGGATTCATTGATCCTGCCTTACCTAGATGTGAACCTCGAGTACTACGACTTGGGTATGGAAAACCGCGATGCAACTGATGATCAGGTAACTATTGATTCAGCACGCGCAATCCAAAAGCATGGCGTTGGTATCAAGTGCGCAACCATTACTCCAGATGAGGCACGTGTTGAAGAGTTCGGCCTAAAGAAGATGTGGAAGTCTCCAAACGGAACAATCCGCAACATTCTTGGTGGCGTGATCTTCCGCGAGCCAATCATCATCAGCAATGTTCCACGTTTGGTTCCACACTGGACTAAGCCAATCGTTATCGGTCGTCACGCATTTGGTGATCAGTACCGCGCAACAGATTTCAAGGTTCCAGGTCCAGGAAAGCTAACAATCTCATTTGTTCCTGAAGATGGTTCAGCTCCAATCAATACTGAGGTTTTCAACTTTGAATCTTCAGGTGTTGCAATGGCTATGTACAACGTCGATGATTCAATTCGCGACTTTGCACGTGCATCACTGAACTACGGCTTACTTCGTAAGTTCCCTGTGTACCTATCAACAAAGAACACAATTCTTAAGGCGTACGACGGCCGCTTCAAGGACATCTTTGAAGAGATCTACCAGGCCGAGTTCAAGACTCAGTTTGATGCTGCAGGTATTTGGTACGAGCACCGCTTGATCGATGACATGGTTGCTATGTCATTGCGCATGGAGGGTGGATACGTTTGGGCATGTAAGAACTACGACGGCGATGTTCAATCAGACACCGTTGCACAAGGTTACGGCTCACTTGGTTTGATGACATCAGTATTGATGACACCAGATGGAAAGATCTGCGAATCAGAGGCTGCTCACGGAACAGTGACACGTCACTACCGCGATCACCAAGCAGGTAAGGCAACATCAACAAATCCAATCGCTTCAATCTTCGCGTGGACTCAGGGTCTTGCACACCGTGCAAAGCTAGATAACAACGCTGAGCTTGCAAAGTTCTGTTCAACTCTTGAGCGTGTATGTATCGAAACCGTTGAGCAAGGAAAGATGACAAAGGATTTGTCACTTCTGATCTCAAAGGAAGCGCCATACCAAACTACACAAGAGTTCTTGAACTCAATTGATGCCAATCTAAAGATAGCAATGTCTTAAGAAGGCAATGGCTTAAGTAGCAATGAACCAGAGCCCTGGTGCGATCGCACTTGTTGGTTCTGGCGAATATTCAGTAACGATGCAGGGGCTTGAAACTGAGCTCCTGCATCGTGCTATTTCCAGAGGTAAGAAAAATACCTTTGTACAGATTCCAACCGCTTCTTCACATGAAGGCGATATCAGCCGTGAAAAGTGGAAGCGCTTAGGACAAGCGCAATCAGATCGCATCGGAAGTGAATGCATTTATCTTCCAATTCATGAACGTGAAGATGCCTTTAACCCACAGTTCATTGATGCGGTTGCAGATGCGGGTTTAATTTATTTTTCGGGTGGAGATCCACACCGCGTTGCTGAAATCTATACAGGCTCTCCGATGTGGGATGCGATCATTACTCAGTGGGAAAGCGGCACTTCACTTGCCGGATGTTCAGCAGGTGCAATGGCCTTCGGTGGAACCATCATGGGAATTAGAAAATCCAATCACAGTCCAGGATTAAATCTGCTTCCAGATATCGAAGTTATTCCACACTACGACAAGATGCTTGGTTGGCTTCCAGATCGAGTTGCATCCTTCATTACTAAAAATACATCTGGTTCAACGCTGATTGGGATTGATGAAAATACAGCGCTGGTTCACACCGACGCCTGGCGCATATACGGAGTCGGGAAGGTTCACATCTTGCGTGGTGAACTAGAAATATTGAATTAAGAGAATAAGAAAAGCCCCGCTGAAATCAGCGGGGCTTTTCTTATTTAAAATGAATTAAACGCGCTCACCTGTTGTTGCATTGAACAAGTGAACAGAGCCCTTAACAGCCTCAACAGTGATTGTGTCACCTGGCTTTGGAGGGTTCTTTGGATCCCAGCGAACAATTACTTGTGCGCCTTCATCTGTTGAGTTTGCGAACTTAACATTGCTGTCAGCTGGCTTTCCGTAAACAAATGCATCTGAACCAAGCTCTTCAACAACTTCTACAAGAACATGGAAGCCCTTTGATGATGGTGTGAAGCCTTCTGGGCGAACACCCACAGTTACAGATGATCCTGCAGATGCTGGAACATCAATCGCTAGATCTCCAAGCTTTGCCTTTCCACCCTCAACTGGTGCAATCAGTAGGTTCATAGCTGGTGAGCCAATAAAGCCTGCAACGAAAGCATTTGCTGGGTTGTCATAAAGGTTACGAGGAGTATCAACCTGCTGTAGCAAGCCATCCTTAAGAACTGCAACGCGATCACCCATAGTCATAGCTTCAACCTGGTCGTGCGTTACATAAACAGTTGTAATTCCTAGACGACGCTGCAATGCAGCGATCTGTGTACGAGTTGCTACACGCAACTTCGCATCAAGGTTTGATAGTGGTTCATCCATAAGGAATACCTGAGGTTCGCGAACAATTGCGCGACCCATTGCAACGCGCTGACGTTGTCCACCTGATAGAGCCTTTGGCTTGCGCTCTAGGTATGGCTCAAGGTCAAGCAACTTTGCAGCTTCTAGAACACGACGATCGCGCTCTTCCTTTGGAGTTCCTGCGATCTTTAGTGCGAAGCCCATGTTCTCTGCAACTGTCATGTGTGGATACAGTGCGTAAGACTGGAACACCATCGCAATATCGCGATCCTTTGGTGCAACATTTGTTACATCGCGATCGCCAATTAAAATTCTGCCGCCATCGATCTCTTCAAGTCCTGCCAACATACGAAGTGATGTTGACTTACCGCAACCTGATGGACCAACAAGAACTAAAAACTCTCCATCATTAACGGTGAGATTTAACTTGTCGACTGCAGGTGCTGTTGTTCCTGGGTAGATACGTGATGCGCCATCAAAAACTACTGATGCCATGAGATTGCTCTCCTTCTCCGGGCAGGTACGTGCCCGACGGTCCGAGGATGAAGGTGATGGCCGGTTGGCCAACGAGGGAAGATTACGCGTAAAGGGTGGTTTACGGAAGATCTGGCTTCGCGCCGCGTCTGTGAGATCGTATACTTCTCACATAATGGAATCTCACTCGTTAGGTTCACTATTTGCTGATCTAGCAACCGTCGCCGGCCTGATTTTGCTGGCCGCCCTTTTTGTTGCTGCAGAAATCGCACTCATCTCTTTACGTGAAAGCCAGATCCGCCAATTGGCCAGCCGCGGAAAGCGGGGCGCTCGCGTTGCCAAACTTGCTGAAAATCCCAACCGTTTCTTAGCCGCTGCCCAAGTTGGCGTCACCGTCTGCGGATTCTTATCTGCAGCGTTAGGTGCTGAAAAGTTGGGCGGATATGTCATCCCATGGCTTGAAGGTCGCGGACTATCTGCAGGGTGGAGCAACACTCTTTCAATTGTTGGTGTCACCTTAGTTATCGCCTACTTCTCCTTAGTTTTTGGCGAGCTGGTTCCAAAGCGCCTTGCACTATTTCGCACCGAAGAGATCTCAATGGCCTCTGCTGGAATCATCGATGTAGTTGCAAAGATTTTCCGCCCCATCATTTGGTTACTTTCACGGTCAACAGATTTTGTTGTTCGTGCATTCGGTGTTGATCCAAAGGAACAACGCAGCCAGATGTCAGAAGAAGAGCTGCTTGATCTTGTTGCTGGCCATGCCGCATTAACCGCTGAAGAACGTGACATCGTTGAAGAGGTATTTAACGCATCAGAGCGCCAGGTGCATGAAGTAATGGTGCCGCGCACCGAAGTTGATTTCATGGATGCATCACTAACAGTTGGTAAAGCGATTGAGTTAGCTGTTGAAAAGGCTCACTCTCGCTACCCAGTTGTTCGCGGATCCTCAGATGAAGTTGTGGGCTTTATCCATGTGCGCGATTTATTGGATACCTCGCTTGCAAGTAAGGCTACAAAGATTGTCGAACTTGTTCGCAACATTATGTACTTGCCTGGAACTAAGGGTGTTTTGCCTGCGCTGACAGAAATGCGAGTTCAGGGCCAGCACCTTGCAATTGTTTTAGATGAGTACGGTGGCACTGATGGAATTGTGACTCTCGAGGACTTGGTGGAAGTGCTTATTGGCGATATTCGCGATGAGTACGACGAGCACCAGGATGAGGTTTCGCTAGAAGAGCGAACTGGAGATTTTGAAGTAGATGGCTTGATTTCGATTGAAGATTTAATCGAACAGACACGCCTTGAAATTCCCGAAGGTCCTTATGAAACAGCTAGTGGATTTGTGATGCACTTCTTGGGCCGAATTCCACGTGAACACGATGTTGTGAACGTTAATGGCATCAGAATTACCGTGCTAACCATGGAAGGTAAACGCGCTGGACAGTTATTGATCTCGCGAACCCTGTAACTATGAAAGAATTGCGCCCATGACACAGAAGCGAGTTCTTTCGGGCATTCAGCCAACTAGCGACTCCTTCCACCTGGGTAACTATCTAGGTGCGCTCAAGCAATGGGTCGAGCTACAAGAGGGAAATGATGCCTTTTACTGCATCGTGGATCTGCACGCTTTAACTGGCGAGATCGAACCTGCGCTCTTTAGAAAGCGCACCTTGGCATCTGCGGCGCAGTTAATTGCACTTGGCATCTCACCTGAAAAATCAACACTCTTTGTTCAATCACATGTTGCAGAACATAATCAATTGGGTTGGGTCATGGAATGCCTTGCTGGTTTTGGCGAGGCAAGTCGTATGACTCAGTTCAAAGATAAGTCTGCAAAGGGCGGGGCAGATAGTGCACGTGTTGGTCTATTTACCTATCCAATGTTGCAAGCTGCTGACATTCTCTTGTACCAAGCGCATTACGTTCCAGTTGGTGAAGATCAACGTCAGCACATCGAGTTAACTCGCGATCTTGCTACTCGTTTTAATTCACGATTTGGCGAAACCTTTAGATTGCCAGAAGGTTATATCTTGAAGGCTGGCGCCAAGATTTATGATCTACAAGAGCCAACGTCAAAGATGAGTAAATCATCTGGATCTGTTGCAGGAGTTCTTGAATTGATGGATACACCTGAAGCAAATACAAAGAAGATTAAGTCTGCTGCAACTGATGCTGGCCGCGAAGTAAAGTTTGATGAAAAAGAAAAGCCTGGCATTAGCAATCTGCTAACAATCCACTCATCACTTTCTGGAACTTCTATCGCAGAGTTGGAACGCGAGTTTGAGGGAAAGGGGTATGGCGATTTCAAGGGTGCGGTAGCTGACGTTGTTGTTGAATACTTCCGCCCTATTCGCGCAAAGGCGCTTGAGTTATTGGAAGATGAAAAACACCTCATTGATCTTCTGCACGAAGGTGCAGACAAGGCCCGAGCTGTTGCCTCAGATACCCTTCAAAACACTTATAAAAACTTGGGTTTAGTGAAATAACTGGGCTTGCCCCTCAACCCCACCTTTAGAGTTTTCCAAAACGTTACACCTCCGACATCAAAATCTACGGCGGCGTGTTGAACTTATTCATGCGTAAGTAATAGGCTCACGATTACACAAAGCTTCTGTATTTGCCTTAAAAAAGCAGCTATTGAAGATCCCCTTGAATCCTTGGAGGAAAATTGAAGAAAGTATTTCGTCTTGTAGCAGTAGTTGCTGCAACTGTTTTGGCTGCAACAGCATTCGTTGCACCATCAGCAACAGCAGCATCAAAGGTAAAAGTTGGCCTTGCTTATGACATCGGTGGACGTGGCGACAAGTCATTCAACGATTCAGCAGCAGCTGGTCTAGAAGCAGCAAAGAAGAAGTTTGGTGTTACAGCTAAGGAAATCACAGTTACACAGGGAACAGACTCAGAGCGCGAAGACAAGCTTCGTTTGCTAGCTAAGGCTGGTTACAACCCAATCATCGCTGTTGGATTCCTATACGCAGGACCACTAAAGGCAGTTGCATCAGATTATCCAAACGTTCAGTTCGGAATCATTGATGATGCATCAGTTGATCTACTCAACGTTGCTGGTCTTATCTTCGCTGAAGAGCAGGGTTCATACCTTGCAGGTGTAGCAGCAGCTCTTGCTTCAAAGTCAGGCAAGGTTGGTTACATCGGTGGAGTTCGTATTCCTCTACTACAGAAGTTTGAAGCAGGTTTCGTTGCTGGTGTTAAGGCAACTAACAAGAAGGCAACAGTTGACGTTAAGTACGTAACTGAGTTCCCTGATTTCTCTGGTTTCAATGACCCAGCTAAGGCAAAGGTTATTGCTAAGGGAATGATCGATAAGGGCGCAGATGTAATTTACTCAGCTGCAGGTGGTTCAGGTGCGGGTAACTTCGCAGCTGCAACAGATGCTGCAAAGGCTGGCAAGAAGGTTTGGACTATCGGAGTTGACTCTGATCAGTACCTAACAGCTTCAGCTGCTGAGAAGAAGAACATGCTTACATCAATGATTAAGCGTGTAGATACAGCTGTTTACGATGTTATTGCAACAGCAGTTGCAGGTTCATCTGTTAACGACGTTATCGACGAAGCAGGTATCTACGGTCGTCGTTACGACCTAGCACTTGGTGGCGTTGGCGTTTCTTACTCAGGTGGATACATCAACAAGTACAAGGCTGCAATCGATAAGGCTGCTGCTGGAATCAAGTCAGGCAAGATCAAGGTTCCAACAAAGCCATAATCACCAATTAGTTAAGTGGCTTTTGGCCCAACAATGGAGTTAAATCTCCTTGTTGGGCCAAAGGCTTTTAACTGGTCAGTTGTATTTCAGTCAAAGGAGACTTAAGTGTCAGTAGCAGTTGAACTGCGACACATCACCAAGCGATTCCCGGGCGTTGTAGCCAATAAAGATGTTTCGATGAAGGTTGAAACGGGAACGGTCCACGCATTAGTGGGCGAAAATGGTGCCGGTAAATCCACTGTGATGAAGATTCTGTATGGAATGCAACATCCAGACAGTGGTGAGATCTTGGTTAACGGAACAGTGGTTAATTTAAAGAACCCTAACGATGCAATTGAGTTAGGTATCGGAATGGTTCACCAACACTTTATGTTGGCTGACAACTTCACAGTCTTAGAAAATATTATTTTGGGTGCAGAGCCAAAGCATGGCATGACTATTGATTTCAATGCTGCTCGCGACAAGGTGATGGAGATGTCTAAGGCGTACGGTCTAGATATCGATCCAGATATTTTGGTTGAAGAGCTAGGCGTCGGTCAGCGTCAGCGTGTAGAAATTCTTAAAGTTTTATTCCGCGGTGCAAATATTTTGATCTTTGATGAACCAACAGCGGTACTAGTTCCGCAAGAGGTGGATGATCTTTTCGGCGCGCTACAAGGTTTGCGCGCAAAGGGAATGGCGGTCATCTTTATCTCGCACAAGCTAGATGAGGTACTACGTGTTGCAGATGATGTAACAGTTGTTCGCGCCGGCGAAACTGTGGCTGAGGTAAAGGCAAAGGATGTCACCCCTCGCCAACTGGCAGAGTTAATGGTTGGAAGTGAACTGCCACAGCCAACAACACATGGAGATACTCGTCGTCCCGAAGTTACCTTGGCGCTCAAGGATGTTTCTATCCCTACAGCTACAGGAAGCCGCGACCTGATTTCGCACATTAGCTTTAATCTTCATGCAGGCGAGGTTGTAGGTATCGCCGGAGTTGAAGGCAATGGACAGGCTGAATTAGTAGAAGCGATCATGGGGCTACGTGATTACACAGGCTCAATCGAGTTCCAGGGTTCATCAATTGACCATATGACTGTGGCACATCGCCATGATTTAGGTATTGGTTTAATTCCAGAAGATCGTCAGCGTCAAGCTTTAATGATGAATTCACCATTGTGGGAGAACCGAATTTTGGGTCACCAACGCGGCAAGCCTGTGATGCGCGGTTTTGTTTTAGATAAGAAGGCAACAATTACAGATACCAAGCGCATCATGGAGGAGTTTGATGTTCGCGCTCCTGGTCCAATGACAGCAGCGGCTGCATTGTCTGGTGGAAATCAACAAAAGTTTATTGTTGGTCGTGAAATGAGTAAGGCGCCAGCTTTGCTCGTTGCATCTCATCCGACCCGCGGCGTTGATGTTGGCGCACAAGGTGCGATCTGGGAAGTACTTCGCGAAGCACGTTCTAAGGGAATGGCAATTGTTTTAATCTCTGCCGATCTTGAAGAGCTCATTGGTATGTCTGACCGACTACTTGTGATGTTGCGCGGCGCAGTCACCGCCGAACTTGATCCACAGAAAACTACTCCCGAACAACTTGGTTCAGCGATGACAGGTGCAGCATGAAACTTCCATCACTTCAAAAAATCGCACTAGCTTTGGCTGCTCCAGTAGCTGCAGCGATCGTTTCATTATTAGTTTCTAGTATCGCTGTACTCGCATCGCACAAATCACCGATGCTTGCCTATAAGACAATGTGGGAGTTTGGAACTCAGGGCGGCTCTCTTATGGAGGCGGTCAACTCTGCAACCCCTTATTACATCGCAGCAATTGCAATCGCGGTCACCTTCCGCGCTGGATTGTTCAATATTGGTGTTGAAGGTCAGCTTCGTTTAGGTGCGCTCTTTAGTGCATACATCGGAGCGATGTTTACCTTGCCACCAGTACTTCATGTGCTTGCGATTTTCATTGTCGCAATGACTATCGGCGGGTTGTGGGCATCAATTGCTGCATATCTAAAGGTAAAGCGCGGTGTTAATGAGGTTATCTCAACCATCATGCTGAACAGCCTTGCAGTTGGAATGACCTCATTCCTATTTGCTAAGTACTTTGCAGTTATTACTGAAGGCTCTAACAATCTTTCCACTAAGGAGCTTCCAGAAACAGCGTGGTTCCCTGATTTAGTGCCACTTCTGACAAAGCTCGGAATGCCTGAAATTCAAGGCGCAAGTGTTAATGGAATGCTTGTTATCGCCATTGCTCTTGGATTTATCTTCTGGTTTGTTGTAAATCGCACCCGTTTCGGTTTTGAACTCCGTGCATCTGGTGCAAATCCAATTGCAGCTCGCGTCAGTGGTGTTAACTCCAAGAAGATGACAGTTGTCGCACTTGTTATTTCAGGTGCGATCGCAGGACTTTCAGGCTTACCTGCAGTTCTTGGCGAGACTCACGCCTACAACATGGGATTTAGATCAGGCATCGGTTTCTCTGCAATCGCGGTTGCACTGCTTGGAAGAAACTCTGCTGGAGGAATGGCCTTTAGCGCATTGCTCTTTGGTTTCCTCGAAGTGAGCTCTCGCGCACTTGAGCTAATTGATATCGCACCTGAAACATATGTGATCATGCAAGGTTCCATCTTGCTCAGCTCAGTTATTGCATACGAAGTGGTGCGTCGATTCAAATTGACCTTACAAAGTAAAGAGCTTGCAAAGGCGGTATCAGCATGAAGAACAAAGGCACAAAGCTTCTGCTCAATGCAACATACCTACTTTTGTTGCTCTCCATCATTCGTTTAATTACCGGCGCTAATGATTTAACAAGTGTTGGTACCGCATCTGCTGCTTTACTACTTTCGGTTCCAATTGTTTTGGCAGGTCTTGGAGGTTTGTTCTCTGAGCGTGCAGGTGTTGTAAACATTGGTCTTGAAGGAATGATGATTCTTGGTGCATGGGCTGGCGGATTTATCGGCTCCCAACATGGCCCTTGGTTAGGTTTAGTAGGCGCAATCATCTTTGGTGCAGTTGGAGCATTGCTACATGCAGTTGCAACAATTTCATTCGGCGTTGACCATGTTGTCTCTGGTGTTGCTATTAACATCATGGCCGCAGGTTTAGTTCGTTACCTTTCAACAATTTTGTATCAGGGCGGATCATGGCCTGGTCCATCTCAATCTCCAGATATCAAAGAGATTCCGCTTAATGGCTTACCTGTGCTTTCAGGTGGACACTTCTTTGGCTGGCAGAGCCCAGATATCTTGACTCCAATTGCTGAAAAGCACTGGTTCTTTATCTCTGACTTGGTTGGAATCATTCGAGGAATTACTGGAAACCTTTCCTATGTCACCTTGGTAGCGATGTTATTTGTTCCCTTGGCATTCTTTGTTTTATGGAAGACATCATTTGGATTGCGTTTGCGAAGTGCTGGTGAAGCACCAGTGGCAGCTGAATCACTAGGCGTGAATGTCTATGCGATGAAGTACGCAGGTGTTTTGATCTCTGGTGGTTTAGCAGGTCTTGGTGGCGGGTTCTTAGCGATCGTTGCTGCAAACCACTACCAAGAAAACCAAGTTGCAGGTCGCGGATACATTGGTCTTGCAGCCTTGTTGTTCGGAAATTACCGTCCAGGCGGAGTTCTTGCAGGTGCGGCTCTCTTTGGTTTCGCCGATGCACTACAACTGCGTGATTCACAGGCAATTCATGCATTGATTCTTTTGATTGTTGCCATCTTGGCGTATCTCGTTTATCGCGATATCAAGAAGGGCAAGATGCTTAGTTCGGCAATTAGCTTTGTTATGGCATCAGGTTTGTTGTGGTTCTACTTTGCAGTTGATGAGCTTCCAGGACAGTTAGTATCAATGACTCCATACATCGCAACCTTGCTTGTAATGTCTCTAGCTTCGCAGCGATTGCGAATGCCAGCTGCAGATGGAATGCCATATCGTCGCGGCGGATTGCGATGACAACAATTAATTGGGAATCAATTCATCAATCCGCAATTGGTGCGATGAAGATGGCATATGCGCCGTATTCAAAGTTTCCAGTTGGAGTTGCAGCCCTTGTCAGTGATGGTCGTATCGCAACAGGCTGTAATGTAGAAAACGCTAGTTATGGTGTGGGACTTTGTGCTGAATGTGGATTAGTTTCAAATTTGATTTCAACAGGTGGCGGTCGTTTAATTGCGATCGTATGTGTTGATGGACAAGGAAATTACTTGGCACCATGCGGTCGTTGTCGCCAACTGTTATTTGAACACGGTGGCCCAGAAGCGTTGCTTATGACAGATGACGGCCCACAGAAGATGTCAGCCATGCTGCCTTGGGCCTTTGGTCCGGATGATCTTGATCGCAACGAGCGATAAATGACTCAGCTAGAAGCCTTTTCCGCTGCAGAGGTAATTGCAGCAAAGCGTGATCACCATGCATTAACCGATCCACAGATCGACTGGGTTATTGATGCGTATACACGTGGAGCTGTTGCAGATGAGCAAATGTCTGCGCTGCTTATGGCGATCTTGCTGAATGGCATGGAAAACCGCGAGATCTCACGTTGGACAGATGCCATGATCAAAAGCGGTGAGCGCATGAATTGGTCTGCGCTAACTCGACCAACTGTTGATAAGCATTCAACAGGTGGAGTTGGCGACAAAATTACTTTGCCACTTGCACCACTAGTTGCTGCATGTGGTGCAGCGATTCCACAATTATCAGGACGTGGACTTGGCCATACTGGTGGAACTCTTGATAAGTTGGAATCAATTCCGGGTTGGCGCGCATCACTTTCAAATGAAGAGATGTTAAAGGTTCTACAAGATTGCGGCGCAGTTATCTGTGCAGCGGGTGCTGGTTTAGCTCCAGCGGATAAAAAGTTGTACGCGCTTCGCGATGTAACAGCAACGGTCGAAGCAATTCCACTTATTGCATCATCAATCATGAGCAAGAAAATCGCCGAAGGAACAAGTGCACTTGTACTTGATGTTAAAACAGGCGCGGGTGCATTTATGAGTGATCCGGAAAAAGCAAAAGAGCTTGCACATGTAATGGTTGGACTTGGAAAGCGTGCCGGTGTAAATACCGTTGCCTTAGTTACAGCAATGGATGTTCCGTTGGGATTAACAGCAGGTAATGCACTAGAAGTTCGCGAATCTGTCGAAGTACTTGCCGGTGGGGGACCATCAGATATCGTTGAATTAACTGTGCTGCTTGCTCGCGAAATGTTAGAGCTAGTTGGAATTAAGGATGCAGATCCTGCTGCCGCATTGAAAAATGGAAAAGCCATGGATGTATGGCGTCAAATGATCTCGCTGCAAGGTGGAGATCCAGATGCAAAACTTCCGGTTGCTAAAGAAAACACTGTTGTCACCGCACAGAGCAGCGGAACGATTCTTTCCATGGATGCGATGAAGGTCGGAATGGCTGCTTGGCGTTTAGGTGCTGGCCGTTCTCGTCAGGGTGAGGCTGTTCAGGCAGGTGCTGGTATCGAAATTCATGCTAAGCCAGGTGAGGTTGTAAGCGCGGGATCACCCCTTTATACGCTCCACACAGACACTCCAGCGGCCTTTACGCGGGCTTTGGAGTCGCTAGAGGGCTCTGTGACCATCGGTGATGTTCCTGCCGGCGGAATTGATCGTCTGCCATTAGTTCTAGAGCGAATCACCGATTAAGGGGCCAATCACATGTCGATGACAAGTATTCCTACAAAGGAGCAAATCAAATTAGTTCCTAAGGTGATGTTGCATGATCACCTTGATGGAGGACTTCGCCCGCAAACAATTATTGATATTGCTCAAGAGATTGGTTACACCGCTCTTCCAACACATGATGCAGCTGAACTCGCAACCTGGTTCCGTGAATCATGTGATTCAGGCTCATTGGTTCGATACCTAGAAACCTTTTCTCACACAATCGCAGTAATGCAACGCCGTGAAGACATTGTTCGAGTAGCCCGTGAATGCGCTCTTGATTTAGCCCGTGATGGAGTTGTGTACGCCGAAGTTCGTGGAGCACCTGAACTTTTCACTGAAAAAGGTTTATCAATGGCAGATGTCGTTGAGGCAACAATTGAAGGTTATGAAATTGGTATGAAAGAAGCAGCAGCTGAAGGTCATCCAATTGTTGTGCGTTCACTTTTGTGTGGAATGCGTCAAAACAAAAAATCTCAAGAGGTTGCCGAACTAGTTGTGAAGTACCGAGATAAAGGAGTGGTCGGATTTGATATCGCTGGTCCTGAAGATGGTTTCCCGCCGTCTGATCAAAAAGATACTTTTGATTATCTTCGTAAAGAAGATGCCCATTTTACTATCCATGCTGGTGAAGCGTACGGACTCCCATCAATCTGGGAAGCGATCCAACTCTGCGGAGCCGAACGCTTAGGTCACGGAGTACGAATTATCGATGACATCGACTTTTCTGGTCCTGAACCAAAGCTCGGTCGCCTTGCATCGTATGTTCGCGATCGTCGAATTCCACTAGAACTATGTCCAACCTCAAATCTTCAAACAGGTGCAGCTGCCAGTTATGCAGAGCATCCAATTGGAGCATTGGAGAAGTTACGTTTTCGCGTAACTTTAAATACCGATAACCGTTTGATGAGCCAAACCTCTTTATCCTTTGAGATGGAGGAGGCGGTTAAAGCCTTTAATTGGAGCTTTACTGAGCTCCAAAGAGTCACGATTAACGCTATGAAGAGCGCATTTATCCCTTATCCAGAGCGTTTAAAGATTATCGAGCAGGTCATTAAGCCAGGGTATGCAAAGGTGTCAGCTGCTTCATGATTGATTTCAACGATTCAGCCTTTGTAGAAAATCCATATCCTGCGCTCAAAGAACTTCGCACAGTTGGCCAACCAGTTTGGCACGAAGGTCTGCAGATGTTTTTAGCTGCACGCCATGCAGATGCTAATGATGTATTTCGCAATAAATCTTTGGGCAGAATCTTTAAGGAAAAGAGCCCTGAATTTGAGTGGGAGATTTTCAACTGGTTACACGCAGATTCAATTCTAGATAGCGAGCCTCCAAAGCACACTCGTTTGCGTTCATTAGTTGCCAAGGCATTTAATCGTCAAAAGATCGAAGGTATGCGTCCTGCAGTTGGCCGCATCACCGATCAATTATTAGATGCAATTGATGCCAAAGTTAAATCAGGTCAAACATTTGATTTGATTGCAGATTATGCAGAGCCTTTGCCAGTAAAGATTATTGCCGATCTTTTGGGATTCCCGGAAACGGAAGAACATCTACTTCGCCCGTGGTCACAGGCGATTGTAAAGATGTATGAAGTAAATCCAAGTGTTCAATATCAGAACGAGGCAAAGCAGGCCGCACGAGAGTTTGCAGATTACGTTCGTGATTTAGCTGAAAAGCGTAAGAAGAACCCGGGTCAAGATTTAATTTCAGATCTAGCAAGTGTTGAAGAAAATGGTGAAAAGCTGAACATGCACGAGCTGGTTGCTACCTGTGTCTTGCTATTAAATGCAGGGCATGAGGCAAGTGTGAACGCATTTGGAAATGGCATGGTTGCGGCATTACAGCGTCCTGATCAAGTGAAGCTACTTCGCGAAAATCCTCGTGGTGTTACAGATACCGCGCTTGAAGAGTTCATGCGTTTTGATGCACCACTTCACCTGTTTGAGCGAACAGCAACAGCAGATACCGAACTTGGGGGAGTTGCTATTAGGGAAGGGCAAAAGATTGCCGCCCTTATTGGCTCTGCAAACCATGATGAAACAGTCTTTTCTAGCCCTGAAATGATGGATTTAACCCGTGATCCAAATCCACATATTGGTTTTGGCGCGGGAATTCACTTCTGTTTGGGTGCTCCGCTTGCTCGTCTTGAAATGAGCGTTTCATTACCTGCGCTGTGGGAAAGATTCCCCACTATGCAATTAGCAGGAGAAGCTGTTCGACGACCGACCTTTGTATTACGAGGTTATGAAAGTGTCGCGATCTCTGCTTGATCTGGGTATGAAGATTGTGCACCTTTGCGGGTAACGCTCAGGGATGCAACCTTAATTCCAAAGCTCATAGCTTCAATTGGATCTTTTCCGCTTGCAAGCGAGTAAGCAAAACTTCCTACAAATGAATCACCTGCACCCGTTGTATCGACGGCGGTTAACTTTGGTGCGCTGACGCGATGAAGTTCGCCTTGCGGGCTGATGTAAACAGCGCCTTCGCTACCTAATGTGACTATCGAACTCTTGCCGGGTCTAAAGCTTTTCAATACATCATCGCTAGTCGGCAAAGAACCATGTAGTTCGCGGAATTCCGTTTCGTTGGGGATCAACCAATCTGTAAGTTGAAGTAACTCAGCAGATAATTCTTGATATGGAGCAGGGTTTAAAATTGTTGTGCACCCGCGAGCTTTCGCAGCTTTGAATGCTGCGATTGTGACTTCTTGCTTAATTTCACATTGAGCTACAACGATCTGTAGCTCTGCAATTGAATTGATGGCAGCAACAGCTCGAGAGATCTCTATTTCGTGGTTTGCTCCAGGAATAATGATGATCCGGTTTTCTCCGCGGCCATCTACCCAAATATGGGCAACTCCATTAGGTGTCTCGCTTCGATCAACGTACTGCGAATTAATTCCAACCTTTACAAAATTATCAGCGATTGCGGTGCCGAATACATCGTTGCCAAGTTTTCCGATGAAGTGAACTTCTGCGCCACAATGGGCTGCCATAACCGCTTGGTTTGCACCTTTTCCACCAAAACCTGTTGTGAAAAGCTGCCCCGCTAAGGTTTGACCAGCTTCAGGAAGGACATCGGCATAAGCGGTTAAATCCATCATTGCACTGCCTACGACGGCTATTACTGCAGGTCTCATAACGCTAGGCTAGCCGTTATGACCAAAACTTCAATCATTATGGATGTAGATACCGGCGTAGATGATGCCTTTGCTGTTCTGTTTGCAGCGATGCATCCAGATATCAACCTCCTGGGTATTACCTGCGTAGATGGCAATACCAATGTTGATCAAGTGGTTGCCAATACATTTAAAGTGTTGGATGCAGCTGGCGCAGGGGATATCCCTGTTGCTCGTGGAGCTGTTCGCCCATTATTGGGCAAGAGTCAATACGCCGAATATGTTCATGGAAAAGATGGAATGTGCGATCTCGGAATTGCTCCATCCCACCGCAAGGTAGATCCTCGTAGCGCTGTTGAATTACTGCGTGATTTGATTGAAGAATCAACTGAACCCGTCACAATTGTTCCCGTTGCTCCCTTAACAAACATTGCCCTGTTCTTGCGAGCATTTCCTGAGACCGCAAAGAAGATTCATCGCATCGTATTGATGGGCGGGTCTGCATCCGCCGGAAATGCAACCGCTGCCGCAGAATTTAATGTGTGGCATGACCCAGAGGCTGCCGCAATTGTTTTCCAGAGCGGCGTACCAATTTCGATGTATGGATTAGATGTCTTTATGCGTCCAACTGTTGGTCGAGAAGAAGCGACTGCAATGAGCAAGTCAGACAAGCCTTCATCTCAATTTGCTGGATCACTTGCTCTTGGCTTTATGGAGCAGGTTCGTACAGACCCAATTTCATTGGGAGATTACGGTGCGGTCGCTTTTGCGATTCAGCCAGAACTATTTACAACAGAATTGTTTGATGTCGTTGTTGATACGTCAGCTGGCCCTGCACGTGGTCAGACAATTGTTGATCGTCGTGATGCATGGCTAAAGCAGTTAGAACCACTTGATCTAGAGGATTCTGCAAAGGTGCGCGTAGCCCTTGATCTAGATGTTGATGCGGTCGTGAAATTGTGGCTAAAAACCGTTAATTCTTAAGGGTTTAGAGGCCTATTGGATGCCAAACAGTTTTGGCTTCCATAAAGGCAATGATGCGACCTGGATCTGCAGATTTAAATGAGTAGATCCGTTTCAGGTTTTCAGCTCCGGCTACCTTGATATCCGCATGCTGCTTTGCAGGCAGTCCAGATATATCTAGTGCATCAATATCCATGTGCGATGCCATCCATGGTGCAATCTCATCTTTTTTACCGGTCAAGATATTGATGACACCTGCTGGCAGGTCGCTGGTTGCAAGCACCTCTGCAAATGTCATTGCAGAAAGTGGTGCTTTTGAACTTGCCAAGACAATAACGGTATTTCCTGAGGTAATGATTGGCGCTACAACATCGATCAATCCAAGTAACGATGGAGTCTCTGGCGCGATAGCAGCAACAACTCCAATGCTTTCTGGAATTGTAAAGTTATAGAAAGGACCAGCAACTGGGTTTGTTGATCCTGCTAAAGATGCAATCTTGTCTGTCCAGCCGGCGTACCACACTAAACGATCTACTGAATCTGTAACTTCCTTTTCAGCCTTCGCTTTAGTTGCACCAGTAACATTCATGATCTCTTCTACAAACTGCCCACGTCGACCTTCAAGCATTTCTGCAATTCGATACAGGATCTGTCCACGGTTATACGCAGTTGCCTTGTTCCAGCCACTATGTGCTGCACGAGCTGCAACTACTGCATCACGTAAATCTTTGCGAGATGCAAGACATGGATTAGCAACAAATACGCCCTTTGCATTCTTAACTTCGTAGGTGCGACCAGATTCGGTGCGAGGGAATGCGCCATTGATGTACAACTTGTAAGTCTTCTTCACATCGATGCGATTACTCATGGCTGACTCCCTTCAAATATGCAGACAGGCCGTGACGTCCGCCTTCGCGACCCCACCCCGATTCCTTATATCCACCAAATGGTGAGGTTGGATCAAACTTATTAAAGGTATTTGCCCAGATAACACCTGCACGAAGCTGCTGAGATGCCCACAATGTGCGCGATCCCTTCTCGCTCCAGATGCCCGCAGATAGGCCAAAGGGGGTGTTATTCGCCTTTTCTATCGCCTCTTGTGGAGTTCTAAAGGTAAGAACTGAGAGAACAGGTCCGAAGATCTCTTCACGTGCAATGCGGTGCGCTTGTGTAACACCGGTAAAGATTGTTGGTGCAAACCAGAACCCCTTTGCTGGCAGATTACATGCTGGGCTCCAACGTTCAGCGCCTTCAGAATCTCCAGCAGCTGCGAGCTCAACAATCTTTGCAAGTTGTTCCTTGCTGTTAATTGCACCCACATCTGTGTTTTTATCCATTGGATCACCAACACGGATCTTTTCCATACGATTCTTTAACTTGTGCAGAACTTCATCAGCAACGCTTTCTTGCAACAGCAGACGTGAGCCAGCGCAGCACACATGTCCCTGGTTGAAGAAGATTCCGTTGACGATACCTTCCACGGTTTCATCGATTGGTGCATCATCAAAAACAATATTTGCAGCTTTGCCACCGAGTTCCAGTGTCACGCTCTTATTAGTTGGTGCAACTGCGCGAGCAATAATCTTTCCGACTTCTGTTGATCCTGTGAATGCGATCTTGTCGATACCAGGATGGTTAACAATCAAAGCACCAGTTGAACCATCACCTGTAAGAATATTGACTACACCTGCAGGTAGTTCTGCTTGTTGGCACACTTCAGCAAAGAGCAAAGCGGTTAATGGCGTTGATTCAGCAGGCTTTAGTACAACGGTATTTCCTGCAGCAAGTGCAGGAGCAACCTTCCAGGCCAGCATCAATAGTGGAAAGTTCCACGGAATAATTTGACCAGCAACGCCGAGCGGTTTTGGAGAAGTACCAAGACCTGCATATTCAAGTTTGTCTGCCCAACCTGCGTGATAGAAAAAGTGTGCTGCTGCCAAAGGAATATCAGTGTCGCGTGATTCGCGGATCGGCTTGCCGTTATCGAGAGTCTCTAGCACTGCAAATTCGCGGGCACGCTCCTGCATGATGCGAGCGATGCGATACAAGTACTTTCCGCGCTCTTTGCCAGACATCTTTGACCAGGTAGTTGTGTACGCCTTACGAGCTGCCTTTACAGCTGCATCAACTTCAGCTTTACCGGCAAGTGCAACCTGACTTAAAACCTCTTCAGTCGCAGGGTTAATAGTGGGGAAGTGCTTGCTGCCTGCAACAAACTTTCCGCCGATGAAATGTCCATACTTTGGCTTGATTGTGACAATTGCGCGTGATTCAGGCGCTGGTGCATATTCGAAGGTCATAGTTGTCTCCATTAATCCATCGTCACATACTGCGGGCTTGAGTAATAACCATCATCCATCTTCATGCGTTGCATAAGTAGATCGTTGAGCAACGCACTGGCACCAATTCTAAATAACTGAGGATTGAGCCACTCTGGTCCAACGGTTTCGTTGACCAAGACTAATTGCTTGATCGCATCCTTTGTATTTCGGATTCCACCTGCAGGTTTCACACCGATGCGAGTCTGCGTCATCTCGTAGAAATCACGAACCGCTTCAAGCATGACAAGAACAACTGGGGGAGTTGCAGCGGGTGCAACCTTTCCAGTGGAAGTCTTAATGAAATCCGCACCAGCTGCCATTGCCAAGAATGATGCCTTACGAACATTGTCATATGTGACCAATTCGCCGGTTTCAAAGATCACCTTTAAATGCACCTTATCGCCACACACTTCGCGGATTTGAACAATCTCATTAAATACATCGATGTATCGGCCAGCTAAGAAAGCTCCACGATCAATGACCATGTCGATTTCAGCAGCACCGGCGTTGATTGCATCTTGTGTATCTTGAATCTTGACCGCCATCGATGCGCGACCTGATGGAAATGCCGTTGAAACCGCTGCAACTGGCACATGCTGCCCCCCAATTAAATCAAGGTGTTTACGCGCAATTTCGACCATATCGTTGTAAACGCAGACAGCTCCAACACTTGGAACAGTTGAATCTGTGGGATCTGGGCGTACCGCTTTGGTACACAGCGCTTTCACTTTGCCAGGAGTATCAGCACCTTCAAGGGTGGTTAAATCCACCATCGTGATTGCGGTGTCGATCGCCCAACGCTTTGAGGTTGTTTTAATACTTCTGGTTGCAAGCATCGCAGCGCGTGCTTCAGCGCCAACTTGGTCAACACCCGAAAGATTGTTCAGGTAACTCTTTAGCGAGGCTTCGGTACCATCGACTAAACCATAGAAACTCACGATAACAATTCCTTTAACGGTGGACGTAGCTGATCTAGAACTACTTGCGCAGTCTTTGAATCCTTTTCGATCGCCTCAATGTAACACTTCATCTTTGCTTCAGTGCCACTTGGGCGGATGATGATTCGAACCCCACCAGTTAGCCAGATTCGTAATCCATCTGTTGGAGGCAAGCCATCTGTTGGTGCAGCAAGATCATCAATCGAAGTGACGGTACGTCCTGCAATTTCCTTCGGTGGATTGTTTCGCAAGCCCCCAAGGATTACGCCAACCTTTGATAGATCGCTTAAGCGAATCGAAATCTGTTCTGTCGCATGGAAACCATGTCGTGCCCATACCTCATCAAGAAGATCAAGCACTGTCTTTCCTTCTGCTGCAAGATCTGTTGCAATCTGCGCCAAAGTTATAGCGGCAGAAATTCCATCTTTATCATTTACGGTAACTGCATCAACTGCATAACCAAGCGCTTCTTCATAACCAAAGGTCAAACCCTTGATCTTGGCAAGCCATTTAAAACCGGTAAGAGTTTCTTTAAATTCAAGGTTGTAATGAGCAGCAATCTTCTTCAAGATCGAGGATGAAACAATTGAGTTCGCAAAGATTCCGGTGCTGCTCTTGCGAGCAATAGATTCACCGAAAATCGCCCCTAGTTCATCTCCGCGAAGCATTCTCCAGCCGGTAATTGGATCATTAACCGCTGCCGCGCAACGGTCAGCATCAGGATCATTGGCGATTACTAGATGGGCATCAAAACTCTTAGCTGTTTCAAGGGCAAGATCAATTGCACCCGGCTCTTCAGGGTTTGGAAATGCAACCGTTGGAAAATCAGGATCAGGAGCTGCTTGAGCATCAACCAGGATCGGCGATTGAAAACCAGCTTTGTGAAATACGCGTTGAATCGTTTCAGTGCCAACACCATGCATCGCGGTGTAAACAATTCGCAGATTGCCAGGATTAGTGGCAAGAGATGCTGTGCGTGCAATGTACTTTTCAATGACATCTTCGCCCAACACTGTCCACTCTTTGCCACGTGGTTGTGCCTTTAATGAAGTAATCCCATCAATTTTCTCTGCGATTGATACATCGGTAGGAGAAACGATTTGTGATCCTCGATATTCGATTCCATCAACTGTTCCACCTAAATAAACCTTGTATCCGTTATCTTGCGGTGGGTTGTGACTTGCCGTCACCATAATTCCGACATCACATGCCAAATCATTTGTTGCAAATGCCAGCACCGGAGTTGGAAGTGGACGTGGCAAGACATAAACCTTCATTCCGGCGCCGCTCATAATTTCAGCGGTTTCAAAGGTGTAATCCTCTGAGCCATAACGCGCATCACGACCAATTACTACAGAAGTTAAATTGCGTTCCTTCATGTAAGCAACGATTCCGGATGCAGCGCGACCAACAACTGCACGGTTCATTCCTGAAGGACCAGGGCGGATAGGCCCACGCAAACCAGCGGTACCAAATTGAAGAAAACCATTAAATGATGCGCGAAGTTCTGCTTCGTTGTTTGTGTCTAGCCATTGGCGCAACTGTGCAGCGGTTACCGGGTCTGGATCATCTGCAATCCAGGCCTCAACCTCAGCGATTAATGATTGATCCATGCTCCTAGAGTAACTTCGGAACAACTCCTTGAAAAGTCTTGAAAACTCTACTTACGCATCAATAATGTCACAGAGATTAGTTCCACTAGAAACGGTGGTCCCAATAACTGCGGTCAAATTAGCGATAACGCCAGCTTTATGAGCGATTAATGGTTGCTCCATCTTCATCGCTTCCAAAACAATGATTAAGTCGCCAACTTCAACCGTTGCACCTTCTTCGACAGCGATCTTCACAACTGTGCCTTGCATTGGGCTCACTAATCCCGCACCACTTGAACCGCCCGCCATTGTTTGCTTTGCACGGTGACGCTTCACAACTGGCTTTGGTGCATGAACCAAGATTTCAAAACGTTTTCCATTAACTTCAGTAACTAGATGTTCTGGAGCCATATGCGTTTCTAGTGGTGGTTCTGTAAATTCAAATGCAGGGATTTGATTTTTGAATTCGTTTTCGATGTAACTTGTGTACACCTTGAAATCCTTTGTGTAAGCAGGATCTTCAAGAATTGCACGGTGGAATGGAAGTGCAGTTGCTAAACCACCGACAACAAACTCAGATAGTGCACGACGCGCACGTTCGATAGCTTGTTCGCGAGTTGCACCAGTAACAATCAACTTGGCAAGAAGAGAATCAAAGTTTCCACCAATTGTGTCTCCGCCTTTGAATCCAGCATCTACACGAACACCTGGACCTGTTGGAATTTCCCATTCAGTGATGCGTCCTGGTGCAGGCAGGAATGAACGACCTGGATCTTCTCCGTTAATTCGAAATTCAATAGAGTGACCGTGAATTTCAGGATCATCAAAACCAAGTGATTCGCCATCAGCAATTCTGAACTGCTCACGTACAAGATCAAGACCTGTTACCTCTTCGCTGACAGGGTGTTCTACCTGCAGGCGGGTATTTACTTCAAGGAAAGAGATAGTTCCATCAAGACCGACCAGAAACTCACAGGTTCCGGCGCCGATGTAACCAGCCTCTTTCATGATCGCTTTACTTGATCGATACAGCTCATCATTTTGTGCTTGAGTTAAGAATGGTGCGGGTGCCTCTTCAACTAACTTTTGGTGGCGACGTTGCAATGAGCAGTCGCGGGTACTGACTACAACAGCATGGCCATGCTTATCGACCAAAACCTGTGTTTCAACATGTCGCGGCTTATCCAGGTAGCGTTCAACGAAACATTCTCCGCGTCCAAAACCTGAAATAGCTTCACGAACTGCAGATGCAAATAACTCTGGAATCTCTTCCATTGTGCGTGCAACTTTAAGTCCACGTCCACCACCACCGTGTGCCGCTTTAATTGCAACAGGAAGCCCATGCTCCTTAGCAAAGGCGGTTACCTCTTCATGTCCGGCAACTGGATCTTTGGTTCCAGCAACTAATGGAGCACCAGCTTTTGCTGCAATCTTTCGAGCAGAAACCTTGTCACCTAGCGCACGAATCGCTTCAGGTGGAGGCCCGATCCACGTTAAGCCTGCATCAATAACAGCTTGAGCAAAGTTTGCGTTCTCAGAAAGAAAACCGTAGCCAGGGTGAACGGCATCCGCGCCAGATTCCTTTGCAACTGCAATTAACTTTTCAATATCTAAATATGTTTGGGTAGCTGTAGTGCCATGCAATGAATATGCAGCATCAGCCATTTGAGCATGAAGCGATGTGCGATCCTCATCTGAGTAAACAGCAACACTTTCAATTCCGTGATCCTTGCATGCACGAATTACACGAAGTGCGATTTCTCCACGGTTAGCAATTAGTACGCGCTTCATTTCATCACCTTTGCTTCTGGCCAGGTATATCCAAGTTGGGCAAATGCTTTACGAACAAAGGGCATAGATATTCCGACTACATTTGTGTAATCGCCTTCGATAGAAGGAATAAATGGTGAACTAAAACCATCTAATGTGAAGCCACCTGCAACATGAAGCGGTTCTTCCGTTGCTACATAATCAGCAATCTCTTCATCAGTCATATGATCGAAAGTTACTTTGGTAGTCACGCGATCAGAGATTTCAATGTCTTTTACTGTGTCGATAATGCAGTGCCCTGTGTGAAGCAGGCCTGAGTTACCGCGGACACGCTTAGCTCGTTCAGTTGCTACATCAGGCGTGCCCGGCTTACCTAGTGATGCGCCATCAAATTCAAAGGTTGAATCGCAGCCAATAATGATTGCCGGAAAATCAATCTGCTCGCGCACTGTGTGTGCCTTTGTAATAGCAAGAGCGATCACCATATCGGCAGGTGTCATCGCATTGAAAAAATCTGTTTCTTCATCAACATTGCTGACGATAATTGTTGGCTTAAGTCCAGCTGATTCTAAAAGGCGACGTCGACTAGTTGATTGTGATGCTAAAACTATTGTTGGCATGGTTATCCAAACCTTCTTGCACCAAAGGTGATTTGATGGGGAAGTGGTTGGCGAAGCTGCGGTAAACCGTACACACTGCGACGAATCACAGGCTTAAGCTCTTCGCGCTTGTGTTGAGCCATGACAGCATGAATCGCCGCCAACTCTTCTGGAGTTGGATTTCCCTTAGTAATTTCAAACTGCATTACAGCGGAATATTTCCGTGCTTACGAGCTGGCAGCACATCACGCTTAGTTTTTAGAGTTCTAAATGCTTTAGTGATGTAGGCACGAGATTGGCTTGGCTCAATCACAGTGTCAATTGTTCCGCGCTCTGCTGCCAAATATGGATTAGCTAATGATTCGTTGTAATCCTTAACTAATTCAGTACGCTTAGTTTCGGGATCCTTGGCATCACCTAACTCTTTGCGGTACAGGATATTTACTGCACCTTGCGCACCCATAACTGCAATTTCTGCACTTGGCCAGGCGAAGTTGATATCGCTTCCAAGATACTTTGAGCCCATAACGATGAATGCACCGCCATACGCCTTGCGAGTAATAAGAGTTACTAGTGGAACAGATGCTTCGGCGTATGCATAAAGCAGTTTTGCACCGCGACGAATAATTCCATCCCACTCTTGTTCTGTACCAGGCAAGAAACCTGGAACATCTACCAAGGTCAAGATTGGAATATTGAATGCATCGCAGAAACGTAAGAAACGTGCTGCTTTTTCACTTGAATTGATATCTAAAGTGCCAGCAAGTTGATTTGGCTGGTTTGCAATTATTCCAATTGATTCGCCTTCCATGCGAGCAAACCCAACAACAATATTTGGAGCGTACAGCGCGTGAACTTCGAGGAACTCGCCTTCATCAACTAGGGCTTGAATTAAAACCTTCATGTCATACGGTTGATTTGGGCTATCTGGAATCAGAGTATCGAGTGCGATATCTGAAGCCTTCTTCTCTAAAGTTTCAGTTGGCGGCAAATGAGGAGCAGCATCCATATTGTTTGAAGGAAGATACGACAACAATGCCTTTACATAATCAATAGCGTCATCTTCATTTTCCGCCAAGTAATGTGAGTTACCAGTTTTGGTGTTGTGAGTGCGAGCTCCACCAAGCTCTTCCATTCCGACTTCTTCGCCAGTTACCGTCTTAATGACATCTGGACCGGTAATAAACATGTGTGATGTTTCATTAACCATAACCGTGAAGTCGGTAAGTGCTGGTGAGTATGCAGATCCACCGGCACATGGTCCAAGGATCAAAGAAATTTGCGGAATTACACCTGAAGAACGGGTGTTTAGCCGGAAGATTTTTCCGTAGCCATTAAGAGATGCAACGCCCTCTTGAATACGAGCACCACCTGAATCATTAATGCCAATTAGAGGAATTCCAGATTTCAATGCAAACTCTGCGATCTTCACAATCTTTTCAGCGTGAACTTCGCCAAGTGATCCACCCATAACTGTGAAATCTTGTGAGTACAAAGCGATTGGTCGACCATCAACAGTTGCGGTTCCGATTACAACGCCATCGCCATAAGGGCGGTTCTTTTCCATTCCAAATTGAGTTGAGCGGTGACGAGCAAACTCATCAATTTCTGTAAAGGAGTCTGGATCGACCAGCATCTCAATACGCTCACGAGCGGTCTTCTTGCCCTTTGCATGTTGTTTTTCTACAGCTCGCTCGGAGCCAGCATGGATAGCCTCCTCGACACGATCGCGAAGGTCTTCAATTTTTCCGGCAGTTGTATGCAGATCACGGCTCATACGCGTACGGTACTAGTTGTGGGCAAAGAATTGTTAAGAGCAGCGCTTGATCAGGCCGAGATCAATAGATTAATTACGCAGTACTGGCGGGTAAGCGTGGTTGAACTCACGAGTACAACTCAAGGGGATCTTGCACAACTGGTGCGTGATGGAAAAGCAAAAGTCGGCGATGTCATTGTCGCTGAATATCAAAGCGCAGGTCGTGGGCGATTAGATAGAAGTTTTGAAGCAGCAAAGGGAAGCGCGCTGCTGTTTTCTTTTTATATCGAACCTAAAAGAAACCGTGATGACTGGGGATGGATTCCTTTGATCGCCGGTTACAGCGTTGCGCAATCACTGCATGCTTTTCATGCGAAAATAAAATGGCCTAACGATATTTTGATTAATGGTAAAAAAGTTTCAGGCTTGATTGCTGAAGTTGTGGGCGATGGAGTAGTTGTTGGAATTGGCGTAAATGTTGGAATGGAAGAAAGTGAACTTCCAGTTGAAACAGCTACCTCTTTGTTACTTCAAGGTGGAGTTGATCTGACTCGTGATCAACTGTTGTGCGAAATCCTCGAAGAGTTTGAAGAGCATTTTCTGCAGTGGGATCAAGGCATAGATGAGGTTCAACCGCTGTATCTACACATGAGTGCGACCTTGGGTAATGAGGTTCGAGTCGAGTATCCAGGTGGAGAATCTCATGTGGCTACCGCCGAATCGATTTCAGATACAGGCGCCTTGGTCTTAGATGATGGAACTCATGTTCAATCAGCCGATGTAATTCATCTACGATAAGTCAGTGAGCAAAGCCTTTCCTACAGTCGGAGTTATCGGCGCTGGCCAACTTGCTCGAATGAGTATCGCTCCTGCAACCGCATTAGGTGTAGATCTACTTTTATTAGCAGCAGATAGCAATGACTCTGGAGCGCAGATAACTAATCACATTGTTGGTGATTACACAGATCTCGAAACTGTGCGGGCCTTTGCAAGCAAGTGTGATGTAGTGACTTTTGAACATGAATTAATCCCGCTTAGCATTATTAAGACACTTGAAGCCGAAGGTGTGGTTGTGCGCCCATCATCTGCATCTTTTATTTATTCACAAGATAAAGCGGCGATGCGGGAAAAATTACATGCGTATCCAGCGCCAAAATTTCAGATTGTTGCTGATGCATCAACTGTTTCGGAGTATCCAGTAATTGCAAAGGCAATTTCAGGTGGGTATGACGGTCGAGGTGTCTGGAAAGTTAATTCACAATCAGAGCTATCCGAACTACTGAAACAAACCGGCAAGTTACTTGTTGAAGAGTTAATCGCTTTTGATTACGAAATAGCTGTCATGGTTGCACGATCACCACACGGGCAAGCAACTACCTGGGCTCCAACCCAAACTGTGCAAAAAGATGGAATTTGCGTGATGACAGTTTCACCAGCACCTCAATTATCTGTGGCATTAAGTGAAAGAGCACAAAAACTTGCATTAGATGTTGCAGCTGAAGTGAACGTAGTTGGGGTCATGGCTGTTGAGATGTTTGTTAAAGGTGATCAGTTGTTCATCAATGAGTTAGCAATGCGTCCTCATAACTCAGGACACTGGACTATTGAAGGTTCGCATACAAGTCAGTTCGAACAACATCTCCGCGCAGTACTTGATCTGCCGCTAGGAGATCCGTCGATGACCGCACCTATTGCTGTAATGGGCAATGTCTTAGGTGGAGAAAAGACAGATATGTACCGTCCCTATTTACATTTAATGGCACGCACGCCTGCGCTTAACTTCCATCATTACAAGAAGGATGTCCGCCCAGGTCGAAAGATTGGGCACGTAACTTTGTTGGGTGAAGACCTCGTAGAATTAACCCACGAAGTGCAGCATGCCCTGGATTACATGAGCGGAGAAATCGATGAGTGATGTAGCAATCATCATGGGATCAGACTCTGATTGGCCAACGATGGAAGATGCCGCAAAGGTGCTCGATGGCTTGGGAATTTCTTACACAGCAGATGTTGTATCCGCACACCGCATGCCACTTGAAATGGTTGAGTTTTCTCAAACAGCACAAGCAAAGGGTTACAAAGTAATTATTGCTGGTGCAGGTGGCGCTGCCCATTTACCCGGAATGGTTGCATCACTGACAACACTTCCAGTCATTGGTGTTCCTGTTGCACTTAAAAATCTTGATGGAATGGATTCACTTCTATCTATCGTTCAAATGCCAGCAGGTGTTCCTGTTGCAACTGTCGGTGTGGGCAATGCAAAGAACGCAGCGTTATTAGCAGCTCGAATTCTTGGAGTAGCTGATGCTGCAATATCTGCGAAGGTTGCAGCTGGTTTAAAAGAGATTAATGCAGTTGCAAAGGAAAAGGGCGAGAATTTAAAGGCTCGCCGTAATCACAAAACTGGTTTCTAAGCTCTAGCCCGATACTCAATTGCTGGGCAGCGATCCATCACAGTAAGTAATCCTGCAGCTTGTGCGCGTGCAACCGCGTCATGATCGATAACATCTAACTGCAACCACACAGCCTTTGCACCGACTGCAATCGCTTCATCAACAACCTTGCCGACTAACTTTGAGTTTACAAAGCAATCAACTACATCTACCTGTTCTGGAATATCAGCGAGAGTTTTATAACCTGCTTCGCCATGAACCTTTTCAGCACGTGGATACACAGGAATAATTCTGTGCCCCTTGTCTTGCAAAAGTTTTGCTACTCCAAAGGCTGCACGTTCAGGATTATTACCAAGTCCAACTACAGCCCAAGTTTTTAACGCTAGGACCGCATCAATTGTTTCCTTGCTATTAATCGGTGCGACCCAATGCGTGGAACTTCCAGCCAGCGTTACGCCACATTGTGCGATCGAGCATATTGCGACCATCAATAATGATTTTGCCCTTTACTAATGAACCAAGCGCCACCGGATCAATCTGGCGGTACTCCTTCCATTCAGTTAAATGCAGGATCAAATCAGCATCTTTGACAGCGTCATTAACCACTTCGGCGTACTTAAGTGTTGGGAAACGCTTTCGAGCAGGTTCGATGCCTTGAGGATCATGAACAACAATGTCGGCACCTGCTGCATGAAGTTGTGCAGCGATATCTAGAGCTGGGGAGTCACGCACATCATCGCTGTCAGGCTTAAATGTCGCACCTAAGACAGCAATTTTGTACTTCGTTAAATCCTCTGACAGTTCGCCGCGAACAACATCGATTACACGTTGACGTGCACGAAGGTTGATCGCATCGATCTCGCGCAAGAACTCAAGGGCTTGTTTTGCACCAAGCTCTTCAGCACGTGCCATAAATGCACGAATATCCTTTGGAAGACAGCCGCCACCAAAGCCAATACCGGCTTGCAAGAAACGATTTCCAATACGTGGATCGTAACCAATCGCCTTTGCAAGGACAGTCACATCTCCACCAGCTGCCTCGCACACCTCAGCCATTGCGTTAATAAATGAAATCTTTGTTGCAAGGAATGAGTTTGCTGCAACCTTTACCAATTCAGATGTTGGAAGATCTGCACGGATCCATGGAGTACCAAGTGCAATTACAGGTTCATAAACCTCTTTAAGGATTTCTTCTGCGCGATCATTTGCAACACCAACAACTAAACGGTTGGGAGTCAAAGTATCTTCAACAGCAAAACCTTCACGCAAGAACTCTGGGTTCCAGGCTAGATCCGCTTGTGGTGCAATCTTAGAAAGTTCTGCGCGTAAACCTTGCGCCGTTCCAACTGGGACAGTTGATTTACCAACTACAAGTGATCCCTCTTTCAAATGAGGGGCAATTGCAGCAACTGCAGATTTAACGTAAGTCAGATCTGCTGCTAATCCATCTTTGCTCTGCGGTGTTCCAACACAAACAAAGTGAACATCTGCATCCTTCACCGCTGAAAAATCAGTTGTGAATGAAAGGCGACCAGTTTTCATCTCTTGCTCTAGAAGTGTGTCTAGTCCTGGCTCGTAGAAAGGAAGCTTTCCGCTTTGTAGCAACGCGACCTTTTCAGGATCTGTGTCTACGCCTACAACAGTGAATCCAAGTGAGGACATACAAGCTGCATGGGTGGCTCCGAGATATCCGCAGCCAACTACCGAGAGAGTTAAAGTCATGTGGGGGAGTTTACTTCAGAGCCCCGCAAGGGTTTTCATCAGCGGTACGAGTCTTAAATTTATCGATCACAGTTGGCTTTGCTGATGTGCTCGATGACGCTGATGGAGATGGGGTTACCTCATCTGTAAGTGGTAAATCCTCGCGTAAGCGATTGAATAATTCAGGTGCAAGTACTGAATCCCACGTTACGACAGATCCCAATCCTGGAACTCGGGCATTTGCATTGCCCAATGGGATTGTCAAAGTACGCATCTTGCTTGGTGAAAGATTTTTCATCTGCTTTGCAAGAGTCAGGAGATCGCTTTCATTGAGCTCTGAATCTGTCTTTACAGTTGCAATTGCAGCGTTAAAGAAATTAACCAACTTAATTGGATTTAGCAGAACGCCAGTACTTGTCACCTTACGAAGAACCGCGCTCATGAACTGCTGTTGACGTTGCATACGACCAAGGTCGCCCATTCCATCAAAATCACGGGTACGAACATACTTAAGTGCTTCAACACCATCTAATGTATGAACGCCGGCAGCTAAAACTAGGTGACTACCTGGGTCATTAATGTCGCGCTTAGTACATACTTCAATTCCGCCTAGTGCATCAACCATTCCTGCAAAACCAGCAAAACCAATTTCAATGTAGTGATCAATGCGAACACCAGATTCATTTTCAATGGTCTGAATTAAAAGAGGAGCACCACCCCAAGCAAATGCTGCATTGATCTTTCCTTTTGCAGCAGGAACGATGCGAGTCTTATCTAGTGATGAAACATGTTCAGGAATAGTGACAAGTGAATCGCGTGGAATCGAAATGATCGTTGCCTTATCGCGAGACTTAGAAATATGAACCAACAACATTGTGTCTGATCGTGAGCCAGCTGCGGTCTTGGTACTTCCGACGCGCAGCAACTTCAACTGCTCTTTTGTTAAACCTTCGCGGGTATCTGCTCCAACTAATAGGTAGTTCAGTGCGCGATTTGGTTTATCGGGGCGGGATTTCAGGGTTCCAAATACATCAATGCGATCGATCGCACCGCTGACCTGTCCTAGTCCTAACCAAGAAAATGCGGAGATAAGGACGACTCCCACAGATAGTGAGGTAATAATCCGAATTGCCCGCGTTGATTTCACTGTCAGAGAGTACTTGAGCGATAGCGTGTGCGCGTTATGTCGACATCAGCGAACGCGTTATATGGCTCACCGAAGCGAGAAATTTCGGTGATCCTGCCTGTCCTCAATGAAGAGAAGTATTTAGAGGATGCTGTGAATTCGATTCTTGCTCAGAAGTACGATGGAAAACTTGAAGTAATTCTGGCGATCGGACCTTCCCAGGATAAAACAGCTGAGATTGCACAGAGATTACATAATGCCGATCCACGAGTTGTAGTTGTCGATAATCCAACCGGACGCACTGCTGCGGGATTAAATCGAGCAATCGCTGCTTCTCAGTATTCGATCATTGTTCGCGTTGATGGTCACGCCAATATTCCTGACAACTATTGCCAGTTAGTCTCAGAAATTCTTGAGCAAACAGGTGCGGTAAATGTTGGTGGAGTAATGGCAGCACAAGGGCAATCGCTCTTTGAAAAATCTGTTGCTCGTGCAATGCGAAGCCCGTTAGGCGTTGGAGCCTCAAGATTTCACACAGGTGGTGGAGCTGGAGAAGTTGACACCGTTTATTTAGGAGCATTTAGAAAGGAAGCATTACTTGCAGTCGGTGGTTTTGATGAGCGATTTACCCGTGCTCAAGATTGGGAGCTGAACTTTAGATTACGACAATCAGGTGGAGTTGTTTACTTTGATCCACGTCTAGTCGTTACATATCGACCACGATCTACAGTAAAAGCATTAGCTAAGCAGTACTTTGAATATGGTCGTTGGAGACGAGTGGTTTCTCGCCGACACCAAGGAACAATTAATTACAGATATTTAGCGCCACCTTTCACAGTTGCAGCGACAACTCTTTCCTTGTTATTAGGTTGGTTGCTTTCACCAGTTCTATTTATTCCCGCCCTTGTATATGCGGTGTTTATCCTTCTGGCATCTGCACGAATTGGTAAAAGTGTGGGTGAGATTGTCTGTTTACCTTCGATTTTGCTAACAATGCATATTTCATGGGGGCTTGGATTTCTTACATCGCCTAAGTCTCTGGCCCCTGCGGTAACCTTGCATCCGTGAGCGCGCCAGCACAGCTTCCTTTACAGGTCTATGAGCCATTTAGGGCTGGACTGCCTAAATTAGGGCGTTATTGGAAGTCTTTGTGGTCACGCCGAACATTCATCGCTGAGTATTCAAAATCAGAGCTTCGCGAACAACACTTTGATTCAGTATTCGGCCAATTGTGGCTGGTACTTAATCCGCTTTTGTTATCTGCTGTTTACTTTATTTTGATTGTCATTATTGGTGGAGCGACAGATAGCGCACGTTATGCGCATCTGACAGCAAGTCTTTTCCTCTTTTACTTAGTCGCAAACAGTCTTACAGGTGGCGTTAAATCCGTTACTGCCGGACAACGATTAATTCTTAACACAGCTTTTCCTCGCATCATGCTGCCTTTATCTGCAGTTGTAATTGCTGTCTTTAAGTTCTTGCCAACATTATTTGTATTTATCGTCATTAAAGCGGTTGTTAGATCCACATTTACATGGCAGATGCTGTGGGGGATTCCAGTTCTGTTTATCGCGGTGTTTTTGTCACTCGCGCTCGCAATTACTATTTCATGTATCAATGTTTACTTCCGAGATATTGCAAGCTTTTTGCCATACCTAACCCGAACTCTTTTGTACTTGTCGCCAATTCTTTACGAAGCATCAGCGCTCAAGCCGAACCTTCGCGCGCTTGAAATTTTCAATCCGCTTTTCCCAATCTTGGATTCATGGTCTCGTGCCATGGTTCAAGGAGAAGCTCCGCAGATGTCTAGCCTTTTGCAAGGTCTTGCTTGGGCAACAGGAATTTTCTTCCTGGGCACTTACTTCTTCTTGTCGAGGGAGCGTGAGTTCGCTGTCCGTCTCTAATTCACACATCACCAATGAGCTCGCGGTTTCAATCCGTGGAGTAGGACTTACCTACACGACCTCAATTGATAAAAAGCCAACTTTAAAATCACGGGTTAAATCTTTGGGTCGCGGTACAAAACAAACTCGCGTTGTTCGCGCCCTTGATGACATTAATTTAGATGTTCAGTACGGACATGTATTAGGTGTTATCGGAACTAATGGCGCAGGAAAATCCTCGTTGATGCGCTGTGTTGCCGGCATCTTGCCTCCATCACAAGGTCGCATCGAGGTCTATGGCTCTGTCAGCACATTGTTAGCGCTGGGCGTTGGTTTTAACCCATCAATGTCAGGCCGAGACAATGTATTTCTTGGGGGATTAGCAGCGGGAATGTCTCGTGAAGAAATTGCTGGTCACTTTGATGAGATCGCAGAGTTTTCAGAGCTAGGTGATGCAATTGATGCACCAATGCGCACCTATTCATCGGGAATGTATGCGCGTTTAGCATTCTCGGTAGCAGCAACTGTGCGTCCAGATATTTTGATTATTGATGAGGCGCTTAGCACCGGTGATGCCAAGTTCAAAGAGAAGAGCCTGAACCGAGTAAAAGAACTTCGCAGCGATGATCGCGCTTTGATTTTAGTAAGCCATGCAATGCAGACATTGCGCGATACGTGCAACGATGTTGCTTGGCTTCACAAGGGCAAATTAATTCAACGTGGCGAACCAAATGCCGTTATTGATGCATATCAAGAGTTTTTACATCTTGGAAAGAGCGCAGCAATTGATGAGGATGTTTAAGCCCTTACTTCTTGCAACGCTCATTGCGTTGATCGCTTCACCACAATCAACCGCCGCAGATATTCCTGCAACCTTTTCAATTCATGGAGCTGGATATGGCCACGGGGTTGGAATGAGTCAGATTGGCGCAAAGGCAAAGGCGCTTGCTGGCGAATCAGCCGCTTCAATCCTTTCGTACTATTACAAAGATATAGCAATTGAGCCGTTAGATGATTCAAAGATTTTGCGAGTAAACATCGGTCACTTGTTAACTTCTGCAAAGATGGCAACAGTGACACCTGATGCGACTTTGCAAATCTTCAGCGGTGAAATTGGAGATGCCCAGGATCAAATTCCATTAGCGACCGTTGCCTTAAAGAGCTCACTTAATTTTACGATTCTTGGTTCAACAGTTGTTCCCAGCGTTGTAACTGGAAAGAAAACAATCAGCATTCCTCGCAATCGAGTTTTTACAGTGCGTTGGAGTGGTACACGCTATTTAGCTGGTGTCGATGGTGTTATTTCACTTACTCACACAAGTACGACAAAGCGATACCGTTACGGCCAGATGCAATTTAGAGCGGTTAAAGCATCCGCCCTTGGTTATCGACTTGAAGTTACAAACTCTATTCGGCTAGCTGATGAGTACTTATGGGGCGTAAGCGAAGTTCCTTCATCATGGCCAGAGGCGGCATTACAGGCTCAAGCAATTGCTTCACGCACCTATGCGATGAATAAAGCTGGTATTTATCGAGCCTCATGTGACTGCGATTTGTACGGCGAAATTTCTGATCAATCCTTCTTGGGATACGCCAAAGAAACTGAAAAAGGGTGGGGCCAATTCTGGAAAGCGGCGGTCACAAACACTGCAGGATTAACAATTACCCAAATGGGAAAGCCGATCGCCGCCTACTTTACAAGCTCTTCAGGTGGGTTAACAGAAACCGCTGTCAATGCTTGGGGTAGCGAAAAAAGTTATACCCAAACAGTTGCAGATCCTGCAGGACTAGATCCAGTTATGAACCCTCGTTTTTATCAGTGGGATCGAACAATTACTCAAGCTGTAGTTGCTAAGGCCTTTGTGTTACCCGATGTTGTAAGCCTTGAAATTCTCTCGAAAAATACCAGCAGTACTGTTGCCATGATTCAAGCAACTTCTAGCACTGGAGTAGTAAAAACTTTACGCGGAGAAACCTTTAGAAGTCGAACAGTTATTCCATCTGCTTACTTTGATTTAGTTAGCATGCAGAATGCTGTTGAGCCCACCCCAAGTCCCAGTCCGTAATACAACCTCTAGCGAACCATCGAGAGAGTTACGTCGGAACAAAAGATTACTTGCACCAGAAAGTGTGCCGGCCTTTACGATTTCACCATCAGGCAACTTAACCTTTGCCGCTGCTGTTATATAAGTACCTGCTTCGATAACGCAGTTATCTCCAAGTGAAATTCCAAGTCCTGAGTTAGCACCCAACAAACACTTTTCGCCAATTGAAATAACTTCTTTTCCGCCACCGCTGAGTGTTCCCATAATCGACGCACCGCCACCAACATCTGTGCCATCGCCAACAATTACTCCAGCTGAAATTCGACCTTCAACCATTGATGTTCCCAATGTTCCAGCGTTGAAGTTAACAAAACCTTCGTGCATAACAGTTGTTCCAGATGCAAGGTGTGCACCAAGACGCACCCGATCGGCATCGGCAATACGAACACCACTTGGAACGACGTAATCAACCATGCGTGGGAACTTATCTACGGCATAGACAGTGACATGGCCGTGTGCAGCCTTAAGTCGCGCGCGAGTCATTTCAAAACCTTCAACTGCGCAAGGTCCAACAGAAGTCCACACAACATTGCTCAGCAATCCAAAAATTCCATCAAGTACAACTCCGTGTGGCTTTACTAGTCGATGAGACAGTAAGTGCAAGCGAAGATAGGCATCTGCAGCATTTGCTGGAGCTTTTGTAATATCAATTTCTAGTGAAACAACTTCGCGTGTAACGCCGCGAGTCTCATCAGCGATTGCAAGAGCGGTTAGCTCGGCGGGTACAGAACCAGAATGCGAGGACAAGGATGGATTGGGGAACCAAACATCCAGGATTGTTCCTTGCGAGATGGTTGCGATTCCGTGGCCAGATGCGATGGTCGTCATGTCCTAAGCCTAGCCTCTATTGTTAGCCGCATGCGTATTGCCGTCTTCTGCTCCTCATCACCAACGATCGATATCAAGTATGTAGCGCTTGCTTATGAACTTGGTCAGGGGATTGCCTCGACCAAGAATGAGTTGGTATCTGGTGGCGGGCACATTTCAATGATGGGCGCTGTATCCCGTGGTGCGCGAGATGGTGGCGGCAAGACAGTTGGCGTTATTCCTCAAGCCTTGGTGGATATTGAGTTTGCAGATCATGACAATGATGAACTGCACGTTGTTGAAACTATGGGACAACGCAAACACATGATCACCGATATTTCAGATGCATTTATTACCTTGCCTGGCGGTGCCGGAACGCTCGAAGAGTTTTTTGAGATTTGGGTCGGCCACTACTTAAAGTTTCACACCAAGCCAGTTGTAATCTTGGATCCATTTGGTATTTATGCACCATTACATGAATTGATTGTCCATCTTGAAGATGAAAAGTTCATCAAGCCAGGAATGCGTGAAATTGTTCAGTGGACTACAACTGTTGAGGATGCATTGAAAGCATGTGGTGCATGAGAAGCAACCACATTGCCATGAGTCTTGTGATTGCTGCACCTATTGAAAAGGTGTGGGCATCACTTGCTGATTGGGAGTCACAAGGCAACTGGATGTTGCAAACTACAGTTGAAGTAACTTCAGATATTCGCGAAGGTGTTGGTACAACAATCGCTGCTTTCACTGGGGTCGGAAAGTTTGGCGTAATGGACCACATGCAGGTTACAAATTGGGAACCTCCATTTATTTGCGATGTGTTGCACACCGGAAAAATCATTAAGGGAACCGGTCGTTTTCAATTAAGTGCGATCACTGCGCAATCGACCCGATTTGATTGGTCAGAAGAGATTCGTGCTCCGCGAGCGCTATTCCTACTTTTTGCACCAGGTTTATACGCTGGCGTGCGGCTCTCACTTGCCAACCTCAGCCGTCAGCTGACTCAAAGCAAGTAAACTTCGGGAGTGAGCAAGCAACCGCAGACATTGGCTGACGCGCTTGCCTCGTTACCTGAAGAAGAGCGCATCATCTTGACGATGCACTATCTCAAATCAATGTCAGCCTCCCAGATCGCATCAATGCTTGGGGTTCCAGAACGCTCAGTTGAGGCGATTATTAAGCAAGGAAAGGCTCGATTGAGCGCGCTATTGGGCCTCTAACCAGCATTCTCGATTTCGCACAAAGGTGCTTTGTACGAGATACTTACCCCCTTGCTTCAAAGACAGTAATCAACCGATAAGAGGAGTCCCCACATGGCAGCCATGAAACCCCGCACTGGTGATGGTCCAATGGAGGTTACTAAGGAAGCTCGCTCATTGGTTATGCGTATCCCTCTTGAAGGTGGCGGACGTCTAGTCGTCGAAATGAACGCTGAAGAGGCAAACAACCTCAGTGCTGCGCTACACGCCGCAGTTGCTCTCGTTAAGAAGTAAATTCTTTTCCAAGGCACTAGCCTTACCAATCATGTCAGCTCTACCAATGTTCTCACCCCTTGAAATCAAGGCGGCCTCATCTGCCAACGCAATCGCTGTTGGTTACTTCAAAACAGATGATGGAGCTTTCCAATTTATCTCGCCATTTTCTGCAGAGATAGAAAAGTTCTTTGGTTTAGATCTCAATGATGAACTTTCATTTTTCGCACCTGCCGGAAAAGCCGGAGAGCTTTTTGAAATTCCTGTAAGTGCGCCAGATTCTGAAACTGATCGTCTCTATTTAGTCTCAGTTGCAGATCAAAGTGGAGCATCACTTCGTGCCGCAGGTGCTGCAATCGGAAGAAAAGTTCGTGGCAAGAAGGTAACTGTGTTTTCAGCATGTGCTCTCAAGGATGCACGTGCTCATGCAATCTCTATGGCACTTGGTGCTTGGGTGTGGAATTTAAAAACAGATAAGAAAAAAGAAGAGCCAACCTTGCTTGTTGGTTCAAAGGACAAGAAGCAAATCGAAGAAGCAGCATCGATTGCACAAGCAATCTGTCGCGCTCGCGATTTAATTCATACCCCTGCAAATATAAAGACCCCAGCATGGATGGGTAAGCAGGCTGAACTATTTGCAAAGGGAACCGGCTTAAAGGTTAAAGTTTTAGCAGGAGCAGAGCTCAAAGAGTTTGGTGGGCTTCGCGCAGTTGGTGGTTCCTCACCAAAACCTGGCCCTCGAATGGTTCAAGTTACCTACGAACCAAAATCTAAGAAGAAGTCCTTAAAAGCGCTCCCGCATATTGTGTTAGTTGGCAAAGGAATTACCTTTGATACAGGTGGAGTTTCACTGAAGCGTCCATACGACACCATGATGGCGATGAAAAGTGACATGGCAGGATCGGCAGCGATCCTTGCAACATTAACCGCCCTTGAAGATTTACAACCAAATGTCCGCGTAACAGCGTTGATGATGATGGCTGAAAACGCTATTTCTGGGACCGCTCAACGCCCCAGCGATGTTATTAAGCATTACGGCGGAACCACTGTTGAAGTGATTAATACTGATGCTGAAGGACGTTTAGTTCTTGCCGATGGACTTGCGTTTGCCGATTTAAATCTGGATCCAGATTACTTAGTTGATATTGCAACCCTTACAGGTGCGGCAACATTGGGATTAGGTCGCCAATATGCGGCGATGTACACACGTGACAATTCATTAGCGGCGCAACTTTCAAAGGCTGGCGAAGTAAGTGGTGATCGCGTTTGGCATATGCCACTTGTCGATGATTACAAGGATGCTCTGCGCAGCGATATCGCCGACTTCAATCACACAGCTGATAAGGGAAAGTTCTCTGCTGGCTCAGTGACCGCAGCTTTGTTCCTTGAAAACTTTGTCGGAACTCGCCGCTGGGTCCATTTAGATATTGCTGGAACAGCACGAAGTGAAGTTGATGCAGGCGAAAATTCCAAGGGTGGAACAGGATTTGGTGTTCGTTTACTAACTGAATGGATTACCTCACTGTGATGAGAGTTGATCCACATACCTTTGCTGAAAATTTCATCACCGAGGATTACTTTAAAGCTCAAGCACGTGCACGTGGGGTAGAACTTGGAACAGTTGATACAACTCCAGGATCTGGTGCATTTTTACGGTACCTAGCATTCACATTAAAGGCGCAATCTGTAGTTGAAGTTGGTACAGGTTCTGGTGTTGGCTCCTTATGGCTTTTTGATGGCATGCTCGAAAGCGGAACTCTGACATCTATTGATGACGAGATGGAACATACTCAAATTGCAAAACAAGCCTTTGCCGAAGCAGATATTGCACAAAGCCGTTATCGCCTTATTACCAATACTGTTCTTGATGTCATTTCAAAGTTAACAGATCGTGCATATGACTTAGTTGTATTGCGCCACAACCCTGAAGACTTGAGTTATGTAATTAGCGAAGCCCATCGCATTTTGCGTAGCGGGGGAGCGTTAGTTATTGATAATTACTACGGTGGAGGCAAGGTCAGCGATGCAGCCCAGCGCGATCCAAAGACCGTTGCCCTTCGGGATGCTGGGAAAATAATCAAAAATGATTCAGAGCATTGGGTGAGTTCACTCATTCCAGTCGGCGATGGGTTACTAGTCGCAACCAAGATATAGCAGAATAAAGAAATGATCTTTCCAAGAAAAGCGCGCAATCAACAGGCATCAGCTGCATGGTGGCAACCACCTGCTGCAAAGAGTTCCAAGGGCAATGTAATTCTCGTTGCAGTTTTGGCCGGAAGTATCGGTGGAGTGCTTGGAGTAAACGCCTCTGGTGGAGACTTATTTCATCGAGTGCAATTGGTTTCATCAACCAGCACTATTGAACGTGCCCCAGATTCAGTCGCAGGAATTGCACAACGTGTTTTGCCATCTGTTGTTTCAATCAGCACTCGCACCTTAAATGGTGGTGGGACTGGTTCAGGTTTCATTATCGACAGCAGCGGCTACATTTTGACTAATAACCATGTAATTTCAGAAGCGGCACAAAACGGTGGAAGTATTCAAGTCTCTTTGAATGATGGAAGATTTTATTCAGCCAAGGTGATTGGCCGCGATGCTTCCTATGATTTAGCGGTTTTAAAAATTACAGCAACAGGATTAAAGGCATTGCAGTTTGGAGATAGCGACACCATCGCTGTGGGAGATTCTGTAATTGCTATTGGCTCACCACTTGGACTAACAGGAACTGTTACCACAGGAATTATTAGCGCAAAGAATCGTGCTGTAACAGCTGGCGAATCAAGCTCTGAGAGTTCATTCATCAACGCTTTACAGACAGATGCTGCAATCAATCCCGGTAATTCCGGTGGACCATTAGTTGATGCAACCGGTGCAGTCATCGGAGTTAACTCTGCAATCGCGTCACTGGGTACAACATCTCAATTAGGTTCAATTGGATTGGGTTTTGCAATTCCGATTAATCAGGCTCGTAAAACAGCGGATCAATTAATCAAAAATGGCGTTGCCACATATCCGGTTGTAGGCGTATCTCTGAATATGAATTACGCTGAAAATGGAGCTCAGATCTCCACATCTGGTCGGGGAATCCTGGCCGGAAGTCCAGCGGAAAAGGCGGGATTGCGTGGCGGTGATGTCATTATCGAAATTGATGGCAAAGAGATTTACTCGCCAGAAGAGTTGATTGTTGCTGTTCGAGCAAAAAATGTGGGGGATCGCGTAACCCTTGGCTACCTGCGTGATGGCGTAAAGAAATCGGTCACCCTGACACTGATCGCAGCCAAGAAGTAATTGCCGTAGGCTAACGCCATGTTCTTCGACATCGGTGCTGGCGAGATTCTTGGTCTTGCGATTTTGGGCATGATGCTGGTTGGTCCAGAACGATTGCCAAAGCTGGCCGTAGAAGCTGCCCAATGGGTTAAGAAGATTCGCGGTCTTGCAACAACTGCAACTGCAGAGCTTCGTGAAAACCTAGGGCCAGGCTTTGAAGATTTACAACCGAAGGATTTGAACCCAAAGACTTTTATGAAGAAGCAGGTTGCTGATTTGTTGGATGAAGGAACTCCAAAGGCAAAAGTAAATCGTCCAACAGCAATGATTGATCCAGATTTGTTATGAGTTTAACTGACCAGTTAGTCGAAGCTTTATCAAAGGTACAAGACCCAGAGCTTCGTCATCCCATTACCGATTTAGGAATGGTTGAAGATTTAGCAGAAAACAATGGCGCGGTCACAGTAAAGGTTTTGTTAACGATCTCAGCTTGCCCAATGCAGGATCGACTTCGTACAGATGTAACGACTGCAATTGAATCTGTTGCTGGTGTTAAATCAGTCGATTTAACCTTTGGCGTAATGACTGAAGAACAACGCAACAATGTAAAGAAGATTGTTCGTGGTGGTCGCGAAAAGTTCATTCCCTTTGCACAGCCTGATTCATTAACACGTGTTGTTGGTATCGCTTCAGGTAAGGGCGGAGTTGGAAAGTCATCGGTTACTGCAAATCTTGCAGTTGCTGCCGCAAAAAAGGGTTTGAGCGTTGGAATCTTGGATGCCGATGTTTATGGCCACTCAATTCCACGTTTAATGGGCTTGATGGGGCAGCGACCAACTGCGATCGATCAGATGTTTATTCCGCTTGAGTCCTACGGCGTAAAGACCGTTTCGATGGAGATGTTTAAGCCTGAACGCTCAGATCCCGTTGCTTACCGTGGGCCATTGCTGCACCGTGTTCTCGAGCAGCTGTTGTCAGATGCGTACTGGGGCGATTTAGATCTCTTGCTCATCGATTTGCCACCTGGAACAGGTGATCTTGCGATTTCATTGGGACAGTTAATTCCTACCTCTGAAATCGTGGTTGTAACAACCCCACAAATTGCTGCAGCTGAAGTTGCTGAACGTGCTGGTCGCATCGCTCACCAAATTCACCAACATGTCATTGGCGTTATTGAAAACATGTCTGAATTTCCTTGCCCATCTTGTGGTGAGCCAATGTCACTATTTGGCGAAGGCGGGGGAGAAGAGACCGCTCGCCGATTATCAGTACTAGTAGGCAGCGATGTCCCACTACTTGGAAAGATTCCGTTTAGTCCAGCTCTTCGTACCGGTGGAGATGCGGGTGCGCCAATTGTTGATGCAGATCCCACTTCAGTTTCAGCGGTTGCTATTTCAGAGATCGCAGAAAAACTTGTTAAGCGAAGTAAATCTTTACTCGGAGTCCGATTGGGTATCTCGACGTAACTCTTTTGCAAGCTCTTCAACAAGATCTGCAAGTTCACTGCGCACAAAGTCACGTGTAGCAACTTCACCCAACGAATTACGTAATGCAGCAAGTTCGCGAGTTAAGTACTCGGTATCTGCAATAGAACGCTCATTCTGTGCACGATCTTCATTGAGCTGAATACGATCGCGGTCTGCCTGGCGGTTTTGTGCAAGCAAGATTAGAGGTGCTGCATATGATGCTTGAAGAGAAAGAATCAAAGTTAAGAAGATGAATGGATAATCATCGAAACGAAGATTTGTAGGTGCTACTGAGTTCCACAAAACCCAGAACATGACAAAGAAGGTCATGTAAACAAGAAAGCGTGCAGTACCTAAGAATCGCGCAAAGCGCTCAGAGAGACGACCAAATGCTTCAGGATCGTAATTTGGGCGAAGAGAACGACGAGTCTCGCGAGGAGTATCTAATCCATTGTTACGTGCCATTTTTCGACCTCCTTACAAATTCTCTGTTTTGAATGCGACTGGTGAATTTTCGCGGTGATCATGACGCCAGTTTTCCGGCAACAAGTGATCGAGCACGTCATCAACGGTTACTGTGCCCAGCAGACGCTCATTTGCATCAACTACAGGCAGTGACAACATGTTGTAACTAGCTAAGTATGAAGAAACCTCATGCAGGGATGCATCTGGATTAACACCCTTGGAATCAGTATCAACGATTGAGCCAAGCAGAGTTGCTGGCGGTTCACGTAACAAACGCTGGTAATGAACGACTCCGATAAAGCGACCTGTTGGAGTTTCAACTGGCTGGCGACAGATATAAATCTGTGAAGCAAGGGCAGGAGAAATCTCTTTTTGGCGAACAGCGGCAAGTGCATCAGCAACAGTTGAATCTGCGGTCAGCACAATTGGCTCTGTCGTCATCATTCCGCCAGCTGAGTAATCCTCGTAATTCATCAGGCGCAAAACATCTTCAGCATCCTCTGGTTCCATCAAATCTAGAAGTGCATTTGCACGCTCTTCACCAACTTCGCGAAGTAAGTCTGCTGCGTCATCAGGATCCATCTCACCGAGAACATCTGCTGCGCGCTCACCTTCGAGCTCGGCAAGAAGTGCCACTCGATCTGTTTCATCCATTTCTTCCAAAACATCTGCAAGACGCTCATCATCAAGTGCGCTTGCAACTTCAATGCGACGCTTAGGTGCAAGGTCCTGCAACACGGCAGCAAGGTCAGCTGCACGGAGATTTGCAAGGGTGGACATTAAGTTTGCAACACCTTGATTTTGTTCAGTGCTTGCAAAACCTGTGACCTCTTCCCATGCAACAGTTGATGTCGCACCTTTACGACGCAGGCCACGGCCACGACGCATGATGTGGACACGATTGATTAACCAATCACCTGTGCGGGTTTGTTCCATGCCCATGTCTTCAACAACAACAGCTTCACCATTGTCGATCAAAGTTATTGAGCGATCCAACATCTCGCCTAAAACCAAAACTTCACCTGGACGGGTTTCAAAGCGGCGCATGTTTACTAAACCAGTAATTACAACTGCACCACTTTCAATTGACGTGACTCGTGTAATCGGAACAAAAACTCGGCGACGCAATGGAACTTCAACTACTAATCCCAGAATTCGTGGTGGTTGATTTGTAGAACGAAGGGTCGCGACAGCATCTCGCACCTTTCCTACTGGATCACCATTAGGGTCAAAGACCGCGGTACCTGCAAGACGGGCGAGAAATACTCGGTTTAAGAGATTGCCGCTCATGGGATAAGGGTACCTTTCTCTTATGAGCGCAGGCGAATCATTAAATGACGAATCAGTGAATATTGATCATCACACAGCCATGCCTGCACGCCCCGATCTGATTCGACTAGGAATTGGAATTATCGGAATTGGTACATCAGGTCCATTAATTGCACTGAGCACAATGCCGGTTCTGACATTGATCTTTTGGAGAAATCTTGGCGGATCATTGATGACCCTTCCATTTGCTATCCGACATTCACGCGATAGGGCCGGAGTTAAATGGGCTGTTATCGCAGGCGTTGTATTAGCTCTTCACTTCGTAGGATTTTTCCTTGCGATGAGAATGACATCTGTTGCTGCAGGTACCGCTTTAGTTGCATTGCAACCGATCTTTGCAGCCTTATTTGTAAAGCTATCTGGTGGACATATCCCATCAACAGCATGGCTGGGAATGATCGTTAGTTTTCTTGGAGTTGCACTTGTTTCAGGTGTGGATTTACAGATCTCATATAGATCATTTTTAGGAGATCTTGCAGCGATTATTTCAGCGGCTTTAGCAGCGGCGTATGTAATGGCAGGATCTAAGGCTCAACGAACTTTAGAGACAACAACGTACACAACTATTTGCTATTTCATTTGCTCTATAACAGCACTACCGATGGCATTAATTGCTGGTAACCAGATATTTTCCTTTAGCGCAAAGGAATGGTGGATCCTTTTAGGCCTGATCCTTGGCGCTCAGCTACTTGGCCACTCCATGTTTAACTCAGCGCTCAAGCGAGTTTCACCTGCAATTGTTTCTTTAATTGTGTTCTTCGAAGTTCCAGTTAGCGCAGTGTTGGCAGCGTGGTGGCTTGGTCAAACTCCACCAATGGGAATTATTCCTGGAATCATTTTGATTCTTGCTGGTTGCGTTTTGGTTGTAACTAGAACTCGCGGTGCTGCGCGTGATTGACCTTCACACTCATACAACCTGTAGCGATGGAACTGATTCTCCCCGCGAACTAGTTAACAAAGCCATAGTTCAAGGCTTGCACGTACTTGGAATTTCAGATCACGACACAACTTCGGGCTGGGAAGAAGCAACGCAAACCCTTCGGGGCTCATTGCAACTGGCGCTTGGTGCTGAAATTTCATGTCTAACTAGTGATGGCGTCAGTGTTCATATGCTGGGTATGTTGTTTGATCCTAAGCACGCAGAAATGCAGCAAGTTTTGGAAGAAACACGTGATGGCCGCCTGCCCCGCATGCGAAAAATGATTGAAAAGATGCGTGCAGAGGGCATGGATATTTCAATTGAAGATGTTGAAAAAGCGATGCCAGCTGGAGCAACTATGGGTCGCCCTCACCTTGCAGATGCGTTAGTTGCAAAGAAGATTGTTAAATCACGAGATGAAGCTTTTATCGATCTTTTACATAATGATTCTCGGTTTTATGTTTCACATGCGGCTCCAACGCCAGCTGAAGCAATTGCTTTAATTCGCAGAGCTGGGGGAGTTGCAGTAATCGCGCATCCCTTTGCATCACATCGAGGACAAATCCTTCAATCTGAGGATTTTGCTGAATTAGTTGCTGCAGGACTCAATGGAATTGAGGTTGATCATCGAGATCAAAACCCCGATGAGCGTGCCATGTTACGGGTGATTGCGCGTGAACTCGATCTTGTTGTGACAGGAAGTAGTGACTATCACGGCACCGGAAAACTTAATTCGTTAGCGGAAAACCATACTCATAGGGAACAATGGGAGAAGTTAGAAGCACAAGCTAATGCACGGAGGGTTGTTACAGCATGAAGAACATCGGAGCATTAACTTTTGCCGTTCAATCATTTGTTACCTTATTTGTGATTATGGATCCACCTGGTGCAACACCTATTTTTCTTGGTTTAGTTGCTGAAAAGTCACCACGCGTACGTCGCATCCTTGCGGTTCAGGCGGCAGGTGTTTCACTGCTAGTTATTTCGATTTTTGCACTTTTTGGTCGTGCAATCTTGAATTACTTAAATATTTCGATGGAAGCATTACAAGCAGCAGGTGCAGCGCTTTTACTTTTGGTTGCATTGGAACTTCTTACAGGTAATGCAAAGAAGCACGGTGATGATGGTGATTCCAACGTCGCTTTGGTGCCACTAGGTACTCCGATTTTGGCTGGCCCAGGTGCAATCGTTGCAACGATGATCTTCGTTCAGCAAGCGCAGACTCCAACAATGGTGGCTGGTCTTGCAGCCGCGGTTGTTGCTGTACACATTGCTATTGCTGCAATTTTGATGGCATCAACCACGATTTTGAATGTGATTAAGGAGTCTGGCGTTACCTTGGTCGCACGAATTGCAGGTCTACTTCTTGCAGCAATTGCTGTGCAGATGCTGGTTGATGCGATTCGGGTGTTTGCCGCCGCTTAGTTGGCTTTAAACTTTTTAGTACGAGTGCGTGTTCGCTCTGTTCGTACCTTTGGCGCTTCAGTCTTTGCCTTTGCTGGTCGTGAATCCTTTGATTCAACCTTTGCAACTGGCTTAGCTTTAACCATTCGCCCATTTGAACCTGCTGGAATATTGAGAATCTCGTAGAGATGTTCTGATGATGAGTATGTCTCTTCAGGTTCGCCAAGCCCAAGTTCAAGTGCTTGATCAATCATCTTCCAACGAGCAAGCTCATCCCAATCCACAAATGTGACTGCAATTCCATGAGCACCTGCACGTGCGGTACGACCGACACGGTGAACATAAGTCTTTTCATCTTCAGGACACTGATAGTTGATCACGTGAGTGATTCCATCGATATCAATTCCGCGCGCAGCAACATCAGTTGCAACAAGCACATCTGATTTACCTGCCTTGAAATCACTTAATGCTTTTTCGCGTGCACCCTGGCCAAGATCACCATGAATTGGTGCAGCCTTGAATCCTCGCTCAATTAAATCTTCAGCGGTCTTTTGTGCTGTGCGCTTTGTGCGACAGAAAACCATTGTTGGTCCACGACCATCTGCTTGCAAAATACGCGCGAGCATTTCGATTTTATCTAATGCGTGCGCACGCAACACATGCTGCTTAATTCGTGTAACTACAGATCCTTCATCTTCGCTGTCTTGCGTGCGGATATGAATTGGTTGATTCATAAATCGACGAGCAAGCGCGATGATGTCTCCGGGCATAGTCGCCGAGAAAAGCATTGTCTGAGCACGATTTGGAGTGCTGGAGAGGATCTTTTCAACATCTGGCAAGAAACCAAGATCCAACATTTCATCTGCTTCATCTAATACTAGGCGTGAAACCTCTTTCAGCTTTAGCTGACCTTGGCGCGAAAGATCTAGTAGTCGTCCTGGAGTTCCAACAACAATTTCTACACCTGCCTGAAGAGCTTCAATCTGTGGCTCAAATGCGCGTCCGCCATATACAGCAACTGTGCGAATTCCGCGGTTAGATGCAAGCTCTTCAATGTCTCGTGTTACCTGCGTACATAGCTCACGTGTTGGAACAACGATCAAAACTTGTGGCAAGCCCTTGTTAGCAAAATCTGCCCACTCAACATCATTAGGAGCAATGACGCGCTCGATTACAGGAATACCAAATGCAAGAGTTTTTCCGGTACCCGTCTTTGCTTGCCCGATGACATCGCCATCTGCCAATGCAATTGGTAAAACCATCTCTTGAATTGCAAAAGGAGCTAAAAATCCGTGTGCGTGTAAAGCCTCAATAGTTTGGCTGCGCAGGGGCAACTCTGCAAATGTTGGTGACATGTTTATTTAATCCTAACGATATTAATTGCGTGGAAAACCTGAAATGCCTCGCCACATGAGGTTGTGAACTAACGCCACAGCATCCTGTCGACTCAACTTGCTATCTCGTTCGAGCCAGTGACGAGCAGTTACTTGCGCATAACCAATCATTCCAACACCCAAAAGCATTGATGCCTCTTTTGGTAGGCCAGTATCAATTGCGATAACTGCACTAGCTGCAGCTGCACAATCATAAGTCATTCGATTAAGACGTTCACGAACCTGTGGTTCGACGCTCATATCGCTTTCAAATAATAAGCGGAATGCTTCACCCTCTTTTTCAATGAAAGCAAAGTAGGCATCAACAGTTGCATGCACACGATCTTTATTGTCTGGAGTTGAAGCAATCGCCTTTTGAATCTCAAAAACTAGTGAATCGATGTGAAGATCTAGAACAGCAAGGTAAAGCTCTAGTTTTGATGGGAAGTGCTGATACAAAACTGGCTTTGAAACATTTGCGCGATCTGCAATTTCATCCATGGCAGCTGAGTGATATCCAGCAGCGGTGAAGACTTCAAGTGCTGCAGATAACAACAATGCACGGCGCTCATCGCGAGGCAAGCGCGCCTTGTTTGTTGTGTCTACGTTACTCATTGGCGTAATCGTACGGCAGAATTACTCATCATGAACCGCCCTTATGAAGGAATTCGAATCCTGCTTGTGCACGCACATCCAGATGATGAGACCATCAATAACGGCGCAACCATGGCTTTATACGCAGATAAAGGCGCTAAAGTAACTCTCATTACCTGTACACGTGGTGAAGAGGGCGAAGTGTTGGTTCCTGGACTGGCCCATTTAGCCAGCAGCGATCAAGATCTTCTCGGAAATCATCGCGAAACTGAATTAGCGCTAGCGATGAAAGCATTAGGAATTGCCGATTACCGTTTTCTTGGAGCGCCTTCAGTTAAATTCCGAGATAGCGGAATGATGGGAACTGAGCCCAATAATCGTCCAGATGTTTTCTGGCAGGCAGATTTAGAAACAGCTGCAAAGATTCTTGTTGAAGTAATTGAGGAGATTAAGCCGCACATCTTGATTACCTACGATGAGTTTGGTGGATATGGCCACCCTGATCACATTCAAGCTCACCGCGTAGCGATGCGCGCATCAGAGCTTTCAACATGGCAGATACAAAAGATTTATTGGAACACAATGCCTAAATCTGTAATCGCACAAGGCATGGAAAAGATGAAGGAGATCGGTTCAGATTTCTTTGGAGCCGAAAGCGTTGATGACATTCCTTTTGCAAAGGATGACGAGTTTGTAACAACCCTTATCGATGGTCTCGCATACGTTGACAATAAAATGGAAGCGATGAAAGCGCACGAAACTCAAATTGCATTAGATGGACCCTTCTTCGCCTTGTCTAATAATCTCGGGTTACAAATCTGGGGCGATGAGTACTACACCTTGGTTAAAGGCACCAAGACCGGGCCCTTTGATTCTTATGGTCGCGAAACTGATTTAACTTCTGGCGTAATACTTTAATGAGATACCTATACTCATTAATTCTTGGTGCTGCACTTGGCGCAAGCTCTGTTTTTATTTATAGCTTGTATCCACCATTTGGATTAATTATTTCCATTGCAGCTAGCTGTCTTGGCGTGTGGGCTGCGGGCCGTATGTGGGGCAAGAGAATTTACAAAGCTATTGCTTCTGCAGCGTGGGGATTTGTGGTTCTGCGCGCCGGGTTTCCAGGAATTAATGAAGAGTATTTGATTCAAGGCAATTCAACAGGAGTTTCACTTATTAACTTTGGATTTATCGCAATTGTGATTGCAATTCTGGCACCTCTTTAAGACCAGCTTTGCCCATCTTTTGTATCTTTAATCTCTAGACCAAGTGCCTCAAGTTGAATTCGAAGTTGATCACTATCTGCCCAACGCTTTTCCGTTCTGGCGGTTGCTCGTTGCTCAAGTAGAGATTCCATCTGAGGGGTCAAGAGTTTTTGTGCTACCTCGCGTGCAAGATCTAAGCCAAGGACTTGATCAGCAAACAGGAACAACTCGCGGCGATTAGGTAGTTCGGATTTTTCAATTTCTCGTAATCTCAAGATTGCGCGAGGCGTATCTAGATCATTTGATAACGAATCCGCGATTACTTGATCAGGTGATTTTTCCTGTGTATCGCCCCATTCGCTCATCTTTGTGCGCCAACGAATTAAAGTTTCATGAGCAGCTTGAATTGAACTCCAGGTTAAATCCATTTGGGATCGGTAACGGTTTTCTAGGAAACATAAACGCAAAGCAAGTGGATCAAACCCCTTTGCGATTACATCTTCGATCAAGACCACATTGCCCGAACTCTTTGACATCTTTCTACCTTCAAAAAGCAGATGTTCTCCATGCACCCACAGATCAACCGCTTCCTTGCTAATAACAGCGTTGGATTGAGCGCGCTCATTTTCATGATGAGGGAAACGCAGATCGATTCCACCAACATGCACATCGACATGGTTAGCTAATAAATCTAAGGACATTGCAGAGCATTCGATGTGCCATCCCGGAAATCCTGTACCCCATGGCGATTCCCACACCATCTCGGTTCGATCTCCGGCAGCTTTCCATAGCGCCCAGTCGGCGTGAAACTTTTTTGCGCCATCGTTGTGATACTCATACCGATGACCTGGCTTGAGTGAATCAAGTTTGTTGCCACTGATTGCACCGTACCCTGCAAATTTTTGGGCTTCAAAGTACACAGAACTATCGCTACCAATGTAAGCAAAACCTGTATCGATCAGTTTCTGAATCATGGCTTGCATTAACTCAATGCTCTCGCTGGCACGAGGGTAATTACTTGCTGGAATAATGTTTAGACGTTTGAGATCTACATGGAATCGCTCTTCATACTTTCGAGCAATTTCAAATGGATCAACCTTTTCAACCTTTGATTGCTCCAACATTTTGTCGTGCTCAACAAAATCTTCAGACATATGTCCGACATCGGTAATGTTTTGAACTGCATGCACCTTCAAGCCTTCAAGTATTGCAACGCGGGCAATCAAATCCGACAATAAGAATGTTCGAAGATTTCCTACATGCGCATCTCGGTACACGGTTGGACCGCAGCAGTACATGGTCATTACGCCACTGGTCGCTCCGACCGCTTTTAATTCACGAGATTTAGTGTCATAAATTTTCATGTGCGCTCTATAACCTCGCGCCAAATGAAGATCGATTCATGTGAGAACTCAATCAACTTTCCATGGCGATTTCGTAGTGAAAATGGAGTCTCAAGATGGCCAACAATGTCTCGAAACCCACCTTCAGGATCATGGAGCCGGATAGTCACCCTTTTGCCGATTAAATCCGCAAAGGTGGCTTCAAGCTCTGTAGGCATATGAGAACGATAAACCGTGCTGGTAAATATCGCGCTGCGACCTGAGTTCGAGTTAGAATTCCCCGGTACCTAACTCGCTACACACTCTGGAGGCCGCTCGTGACCTATGTGATCGCTGAACCTTGCGTCGATGTGAAAGATAAATCTTGCATCGAAGAATGTCCTGTTGACTGCATCTACGAAGGCGCGCGAATGCTGTACATCCAGCCAGATGAGTGTGTTGATTGCGGCGCATGCGAACCTGTGTGCCCAGTTGAAGCGATTTACTACGAAGATGATGTTCCAGGTCAGTGGAAAGATTTCAGCAAGGCAAACACTGAGTTCTTCATTGAAATTGGATCTCCTGGTGGAGCAAGCAAGGTTGGCCCAACAGGAACCGATCACGCATCAGTCGTAGCACTTCCACCAAAGAGCGAGTAATTATGCGGGCCCAGCTCCCAGATTTTCCTTGGGATGCATTAGCACCGTATGGAGACAAGGCTCGATCACATCCCAAAGGGATTATTGATCTTTCGCAGGGCACCCCTGTTGACCCAACTCCAGATTTCATTCAAGCTGTTTTTCGCGATGCATCTAACTCACCAAGTTACCCAGTAACAGCGGGAACTCCCGAGCTACGTGCCGCAATTAAAAAGTGGGCAACTGATCGTTTAGGTGCAACAGGTGAGTTTGATGTTCTGCCACTGATTGGCTCGAAAGAACTTGTTGCATGGCTTCCTACATTTTTAGAATCAACAAAGGTTTTAATTCCTGAAATTGCATACCCGACTTATCACGTTGGCGCATTACTAGCCGGCGCGCAATCAATTCCGGTAGGAATTGATGCAAAAGCTTGGCCGGCTGCAGATTTAGCGTGGTTGAACTCGCCATCAAATCCAACAGGTCGCGTGCACAGCGTTGATGAGATCAAAGAGTGCATTAACTGGTCTCGCATTAATAAATCAGTTCTTATCTCTGATGAATGTTATTTAGAGTTTGATCAAACAGCCCATTCCTACTCTGTACTTTCTCAAACCGGGGGAGACAACACAAATATTCTTGCTGTGCACTCATTATCAAAGCGTTCATCAATGGCTGGATACCGTGCGGCATTTATGGTTGGTGACTCAGCGCTGATTGCAAAGATTCGCGAAATCAGAAAGCACGGCGGAATGATGGTTCCGTTGCCAGTTCAAAAAGCAATGACAGTTGCCTTGTCCGACGACAAGCATGTTGCCGAACAACGTGCACGTTATAACGCTCGTAAAGATGTATTGCGCCCTGCACTTGAGGCGGCAGGATTTACCGTTGAATTTAGTAACTCAGGTTTGTATCTATGGTGCACACGCAATGAAGATGCCTGGACAAGTGTGGCTTGGTTGGCAGATCGTGGAGTACTCGCAACTCCAGGAAGTTTCTATGGCGAGCTAGGTGCCCGTCATATTCGCGTAGCAATGACCGCATCAGATGCTCAGATTGCTGACGCTGCTGCTCGAATTCAGGGATAACTATGGCTGTTGCAATTTTGCTAGTTGGTGGCTTTGGCACACGTCTTATGCCACTTACGAAAAACACCCCAAAACCAATGCTTACAGTGGCTGGAATACCAGTAACAGAGCATCAAATTGCAATGGCAAAAGCTGCAGGGATAACTGAGATTGTTTTAGCAACCTCGTACCTTTCTGAAATTTTTACTCCGTACTTTGGCGATGGATCCAAGTGGGGAATTAAAATTAAATACGCTGTAGAAAAAGAGCCATTAGGTACGGGCGGTGCAATTAGAAATGCCGCGCAACTTTTAAGCAGCAATGAATCAATCGTGATTCTGAACGGTGATGTATTGAGCTCGCATGACCTGGCGGAACAAATTCGACAACATGAGGCCCACGATGCAGATGTAACTTTGCATTTAACCCAAGTTGAAGATGCTCGTGCATTTGGTTGCGTTCCCACAGATGATCAAGGTCGGGTCACAGCATTCTTGGAAAAGATGGACAATCCAATTACCAACCAAATTAATGCCGGTTGCTATGTATTTAATCCACGCGTACTTTCAACAATTCCGCTAGACACAGTTGTTTCAGTCGAACGTGAAACCTTTCCGCAGTTAGTTGCAAACAACGCGGCAGTTTATGGTTACGTAGAAAATGCGTATTGGTTAGATATTGGAACTCCACGTGCATTGCTAAAAGCCTCGATTGATATCGTGCACAAAAGCGGTGAATCATTAGTGATGCCCGGCGCTCAAATCGATCCAACCGCCACTATTTCTGGTGGAAGTTGCGTAGGGCCAAACTCTGTTGTCGGTCCCGAGGTAAGAGTTGAAGGCTCGATTATCGAAGCTGATGTGGTCATAGAAAAAGGTGCGATTATCACCAACTCCTTTGTCGCAGCGGGTGCACATGTCGACAAAGGGGCTGTAATAGGCTCAGCTTTTGTAACAATTGGAGAAATTCTGCCGATTCCGCAGTAATTCATGCGTAAATGGTCATGTGGATGACCAGATCAGGGCTTGACAGCGGCGAGTTACAAGCGTGTAATTCACTCCTAAGCACGTCTTTTCCAAGAGGGATGAGACAACGAAAGCTAATGGAGCATCGACGTTATGCCGATTCAACCCGCAGCCCAGAACTCCCCAATCCCCACTTCAGGTCCAACAGTCACACTCGCTTCAGGTGAAAACATGGAGCTCTCCTGGCAGGAGCGCGCACTATGTGCGCAAACCGATCCAGAAGCATTCTTTCCAGAAAAGGGCGGATCAACCCGCGAAGCAAAGCGCGTATGCCTTTCTTGCGATGTTCGTTCAGAGTGCTTGGAATATGCACTTGCTCATGATGAGCGCTTCGGAATTTGGGGCGGATTATCAGAGCGCGAACGCCGTCGTCTAAAGCGTCGCTCTGCGTAAGGCATTCTCCTTATCTCTTTTGAGATAGTGAGTTGTTTCTATGTCTTCCCATAACGCGGTAGATAAACATCGCGTAACAGCAGTTCTTGTTTCCCACAATGGGGCACTGTGGTTACCCGAAGTTGTTGCAGCTCTTAATTCACAAACGCGACCAATTGATGCGATTACTGCGGTCGATACTGGTTCGGAAGATTCATCAACAAAGTTATTAAAGTCTGCGCGAATTCCATTTTTCACAACTGATCGCGAAACTGGTTTTGGTCAAGCGGTATCGCTTGCGGTAGATAAATTACCTGCATCAATCGACAATGAATGGATCTGGTTGATCCATGATGATTGTGCACCTGCTCCAGATGCGCTCGCAGAATTATTGCTTGCAGTAGATGATCGCCCACAAGTTGTCATGGTTGGACCTAAGTTATTAGGTTGGCATGATCGAACACATTTACTTGAAGCTGGAATCAGTATTGCCGGTAACGGTGCGCGTTGGACCGGTTTGGAACCACTGGAATATGACCAAGGCCAACACGATGGCATTCACGATGTTTTAGCTGTTAGTACCGCCGGAGCACTTATTCGCCGAGATGTTTTTGAAGAGCTCGGTGGGCTTGATCAAAATCTTTCGCTGTTCCGCGATGATGTGGATTTTGGCTGGCGAGCTCGAGCAGCAGGACACTCAGTAATTGCGGCAACTTCTGCCATCGCATTCCATGCGCAAGCAGCTGCAACTGAACGCCGAAGCATTGATGTTGAAGGCGCTTTCTTGCACCGTCCACTTTTACTTGATCGACGCAACGCGGCATATGTTTTGCTCGCAAACTCTTCCTGGTGGATCTTGCCGTGGATCGCACTACAACTATTGGGATCAGCCTTTGCCCGCGCTGTTGGCTACTTATTGGCCAAACTTCCTGGCTATGCAGCTGATGAAATTCTGGCAATTGCAACTTTATTTATTCGACCAGGCCAGATCCTTGAAGCTCGAAAGGTTCGTAAGAAGCAACGATTTATCTCTGCGCGAGTAATTGCTTCATACATTCCACCACGTTGGTCTCAATTAAGACTTGGTTCAGAACGTATTGTCGAAGCTATTCGAAATAAAGTCTTTCCTGAAAGCACAGTTCAGTCATCATCAATATTAGATTCAAATGAAGATGAAGATTTATTAACCCCTGTAAATACAAGTAACTGGCTATCAATCTTTAAGCGCCCAGAGGTTTTGGGATTTCTCGCACTAGCAGTGATCACACTGATCAATTCACGCAATCGATTTGGTGCTCTGGTTGGCGGAGCGCTTCCAATTTCACCTGCGGGAGCGACAGATTTGTGGAGCACCTACTTTGAATCATGGCACCAGGTTGGACTTGGCTCTGCATCTGCGACTCCACCATGGGTAGCAGTTACCGCCATCGCTTCATTACTAGTTTTTGGAAAAGTACAACTGCTCATCACTCTCTTCTTTTTGATCGCACCATTGCTCATCATGTGGTCAGGATTTAATTTGCTCAAACGACTTACAGCTAATAATTGGATTTCGACCCCTGCCGCCTTTTTGTATGCGATTTCTCCAGTATCAATTGCGGCTATTAGCACTGGACATATCGCAACATTATTAATTTTGATGCTCGCACCATTTATCGCCCTGCTTCTTCATGACTGGTGGGGGATTGAAAAGCACAGCTGGAGAAAAATCTTCGCTATCTCGCTTCTTCTGTCCTTACTGTATGCATTTACGTTAATGAGCTTTGTAATTGCATTGTGCGCATCTCTTGTGGTTGCACTCGATAACTTCGAGCAGTACTCGGTAAACGGAAATATAAAGTTATTTAAAGAACAGTTATTAAAGAGATCAGCTTTAGTTTTTGTGCCCTTCTTTGTTAATGCTCCGTACTCGCTTGAAGCATTAGTTCATCCAAGTCGCTTCTTATCTGAACCAGGATTGCTTATTCCAGGAGGCGGCCCGCTAGCTGTTTTACTAGGTTCGCCAGGTGGAACAGGATCACTTCCGTTGTGGCTCATTAGCCCAATTCTCTTGGTCTTAGCTGTCTCGCTGTTCTCATCCACCCATGCACGACAAATCGCTGAGTACGGAATTGGATTTTTAATTCTCGCGGTTCTCTTTGGATCACTTTCCATCTCTTCACATGGAAATGAGAGTAGTACAAAGGTATGGGCAGGCCCAGTTCTTTCTGTAGTTACCTTGGCAGCAATTGCGGCCGGAACTGTGATGCTGGATCGCTTAAGAGAAACTCTTGTTCTGAGCCATATTCACTATCGCCACTATTTATCGGCGTTGCTTTTGTTCGCAACTGTTGGGTATGCAGTCATGACGGTTGGCCACTCCTTAACAGCGGGCGCGAACTCACTTGTTCAAGCAAATCGTTCAACGGTGATGCCAGCTTTTTTAAGCGTTGAGGCAGATACCAAGATTTTGGTACTTCGCGAAGTGGGTAGCGCTGATGACAAGAAAATTCAGTACTACATCTCTCGTGGAGATGACATCTCACTTGGAGAGCCAGATGTTGCGCCACAACAAAATCAAGTTATTGCAACTGCAGCTCGTGCACTAATTGATGGTTCTGGTATTTCTAGTAGCAAGGTACTGGGCGATTACGGAATCAAATATGTTTACGTTAAGAATCCTTTTAAGAAAGAGATCGTTAGATCTATTGATGGCCTTGGTGGTTTTACCCGAACTTCTGCAACTTCATTAGGTGTTGTTTGGCGAGTGAGCGAGCCAACTGGCCGCCTGCTCTTTATTAATAAAGATGGCGTGAGAACTGTTTTGCAAGCTGGAGATTTTGGTGCGCGAACATTTGTTCCAGGACCTGGGCAGTTAGTGCTAACAGAAACCTTCAACCGCTCATGGCAAATTCTAGAAAATGGATACCGTTTAGATCGCGGCAAGAATGAACAAGGCCTACCAACATTTACTGTTACAGAAGCTGGAGAAATTTCACTACTTCACGATGGAACTGTTAGACGTGGTTGGCTTTCACTTCAGTTCATCGCCTTTGTTGTAGTCCTCGTAATGGCATTGCCCGCGGGTCGCCGCAAGCGTGAAATCTCGGAAAAGGAGTTGGCATGAGTTTTAATCGCCCGCTTAAATTCCTTGCCGCGCTGCTAGCTGCAGTAAGTGTTGCAAGCTTGCTTACCGTTGCCGTGACTAAGAAGAGTTATTCCGAAAGTTATCCAGCGGTCGTTTGTCCTCCAACGCTTGCAGGACTTGGTTCACAGATCTCACTTTCTTCAAAGAAGACTCCTTTCCAGCGATTGCAAAATCGCACGACAAAGACGGCACCAGTAAAGTTTTTACGTCTTCCTGTTCTTAAAGACTCACTTGTCATTAGCTCCGAAGGATCAACACCAGTTGCCTGGCAAAGCCGTAGCGGAAGTTGGGCTGGTGGTGCGTTGTGTAGTGGTCCGCAAGCCTCGCAGTGGTTCTCAGGGGGAAGCGCGGATATAACAACTAAGGGCAAGTTGATAGTGATCAACAGTGGATTAAGTGATGCGGTTGTAGAGATTCAGGCATTTACTGAAAATGGTAAGCAGCCGCTGAAACCAATCAATGTGTACTCCAAGAGTTATGTAACTATTCCGATTGATTCATTAGCACCTGGTGATAAGACACTTGCAGTTCATGTCTTGCCACGATCTGGACGAATCAATGCTTTTATGATTGATGAGCAAGGTAAGGGGTTGCGCGCACTTGGTGGAGATTTTGTTAACCCTGCAAGTACTGCAAGCAAGAATGTTGTAATTGCCGCAATTCCAAATCAAAAAAGCAAAAAGCCAAACAAGTCAGCAGCAGCCCCACATGTCCTTCGTTTATTAGTCCCAGGGGATGTCGATGCAAATGTGACCGCTGAAGTTTTATCTGCAGATGGTGTGTTCGTTCCGGTTGGACTTAACTCACGTTCGATCGCCGCTGGAATTGTTGGTGAAATTGATTTCACTCCTAATATTTCCTCATCGGCATTTGCACTTCGAATTACATCTAGCGAACCTGTTATTGCATCTGTTCAATCTTCTGTTGTCATTGGCGGGCGCAAGGATTTCACCTGGAGCACAGCAAGCCCTGAATTAACCCCGCTGACAATTGCTATTACAGGGTTAACTCCATTGATCGTATTTGCGGGATCCGAGATCAATGTGGCGCTCGATGTCACTTTGATTAATGGAAAAACAGTTCGTGAGCAGGTCAAGGGAAGCGATATCGCCTTGTGGAGAGCGCCAGCTGCGGCTCGATCTTTCACAATTACACGCACGGGCAAAGCGACCTATGCCGGCGCACTGGTTTCTTCTGTAAATGGCTATGGCTTCTTCCCAATTGCACCTGGCAGCCAATTAACAAAGATTGAACTTCCAGATTCAAATATTCGCGTCTTAAATCCCTGACAATCCCAAGTTTTACTTCCAAAGCCCACTAATGTTTCTTATATGAGAACTCAGGGTGGTCGCGGTTGTTCACGCGCAGGATGTCGTTCAGCGGCAACTATGACCCTGACTTATGTTTATTCTGAATCAACTGCAGTGGTCGGGCCCCTTGCTACATTTTCTGAACCACATGCATATGATCTTTGTGCCGTGCACGGAGAACGATTAAAGGTTCCTCATGGTTGGAATGTTATTAAGCAAGAACTAGATGGATTGCATCAGGGTCCAACAGATGATGATTTGATGGCAATTGCAGATGCGGTTCGTGAAGTTGCATCACGCGAAATTGAAGTTGATGTACCAGTTGAAAGTGCAACTGCTCAACAGCAAATCGGTCGACGCGGACATCTTCGCGCAGTTCCATCGTAAGAAGTATGTGATGCACGAGTTCGCACATATTTTTAAAGCGTATGACATCCGCGGTTTAGTTGATGTCGAAATTGATGCAGATTTCACCTTTGCTACAGGTGTGGCATTTGCACGTTTCTTACAAATTGAACGAGAGCCAGGCACCATCGTTATTGGTGAAGATATGCGACCTTCTTCTCCAATTCTCGCCGAAGCATTTTCAGCTGGTGCCACCTCGCAAGGTATGGATGTAATTCGTATCGGTTTAGCATCTACAGATATGTTGTATTTCGCCTCAGGAAAGCTGGGGCTGCCAGGTGCAATGTTTACCGCTAGCCATAACCCTGCCGAGTACAACGGCATCAAGTTATGTCTTAGCAATGCACGTCCGATCGGAAAAGAGTCGGGCTTACTTACAATTGAAAACTTCGTGCGTGAAGGTTCGCCAATTGCACTTCGAAATGTTGGCGTCGAAAAAGAGCGAAATATGTTGGATGAATACGTCGACCACCTTTTAACGCTGGTAGATATTAAGAATATTCGCCCGTTAAAGGTTGTTGTAGATGCCGGAAACGGAATGGCTGGGCACACCGCTCCCGCAATCTTTGCTCGACTAAATTGTGAAGTTATTCCGATGTACTTTGAATTAGATGGAACCTTCCCTAATCACGAAGCAAATCCATTGGATGAATCAACGCTAACGGATCTGAAGAATGCGATGAAGGAGCACAAAGCTGATCTTGGGCTAGCTTTCGATGGAGATGCGGATCGTTGTTTCTTAGTTGATGAACGAGGTGTCGCGGTTAATCCATCAGCACTTACCGCACTAATCGCGCATCGCGAACTAATAAAGCATCCTGGTTCTTCAATCATTTATAACTTAATTTCTTCACGTGCTGTTCAAGAGGTTATTGATGAAAACGGGGGAGTTGGATTACGTAGCCGTGTTGGCCATTCATACATTAAGAAGATGATGGCTGAAAGCGGTGCGATATTTGGCGGAGAGCATTCTGGTCACTTTTACTTTAAAGAGTTTTGGCGTGCAGACTCAGGGGCGTTAGCGGCCCTTCATGCAATCGCAGCTTTGGGTGAGAGCTCTAAAACGATGTCTGAACTTTTGGCACCATATAACCGTTACGTTGCTAGTGGTGAAATTAATTCAAAGGTAGCTGACACAAAAGCTGCAACTGAGTTAGTTGAGAAAACTTATGGTTCTGACGAGGTGAAAATTGATCATCTTGATGGCTTAACTGTGAATGGTGACACCTGGTGGTTCAACCTTCGACCATCTAATACCGAACCCCTGCTTCGACTAAACGTTGAGGCTTCAACACAGGCTCAAATGGAGACTGTGCGTGATGCGGTTCTCTCGCTTATTCGCGGCTAATACCCGTTTTCCATTACGACCTTTTCAACCGCCCACGGTAATCTTTGCCCATAGCCGCCTAGCACAGTAGAGCCCTACGCCTTAGGTATCCAAACATTTATTTTGATTACCTCTTAAGGAGATTTTCGTGAACGTTCCAGTAACAGCAACTCTTCCAAAGCATGACATTGCTGATGCTTCACTTGCAGCAGAAGGTCGCAAGCGCATCGAATGGGCAGAACGCAACATGCCTGTACTTGCTCAGATTCGTGAGCGCTTTGAAAAGTCACAGCCATTCGCAGGTGTTCGTATCTCAGCGTGCATGCACGTAACAACTGAAACAGCTAACTTGATGCGCGTGCTTAAGGCAGGCGGAGCAGAGATCGCTCTTTGTGCATCAAATCCTTTGTCTACACAGGATGACACAGCGGCAGCTCTTGTACACGAGTACGGCATTTCAGTATTTGCTCGCAATGCAGTTGATCGTGATGGCTACTACAAGCACATCAACGCTGCACTAGATATCGAACCACACCAAGTATTTGATGATGGTTGCGATCTAGTAAACACACTTCACACAACTCGTAAAGAATTAATTCCAAATATCACTGGTGGTTGCGAAGAGACAACAACTGGAGTTATTCGCCTGAACCAGATGGCTAAAGATGGCGCACTTCAGTTTCCAATGATTGCTGTGAATGACACAGATACAAAGCACATGTTCGACAACCGTTATGGAACAGGTCAGTCAACACTTGATGCTGTTTTCCGCGCAACTAACTTCTTGCTTGCAGGTCGTGTACTAGTTGTAGCTGGTTTCGGATATTGCGGTAAGGGTGTTGCAGAACGCGCAAAGGGTATGGGCGCAGATGTAATCGTTACTGAAATTGATCCAACTAAGGCACTTGATGCAATGATGCAAGGCTTCCGCGTGATGCCAATGATCGATGCAGCAAAGCTTGGCGATGTTTTCATCACTGTTACAGGTAACCGCGATGTACTTCGCGATGAGCACTTTGCAGTTATGAAGGATGGCGCAATCATGGCTAACTCAGGTCACTTTGATATCGAAATCGATGTTGCCTGGCTTGAACAGAATGCAAAGACAAAGAACTCAAAGATGCGCCACCAGACAGATGAATATGTCCTTGCAGATGGGCGTCGTTTGCTGCTTCTAGCTGAAGGCCGCCTGGTAAACCTAGGTGCTGCTGAAGGTCACCCAGCATCAGTAATGGATATGTCATTCTCTGATCAAGCTCTCACAGCTGAGTACCTTGTTAAAGAAGCAAAGAACTTGAAGCCAGGTGTACACGATGTTCCTTCATACATCGACAAGGAAGTTGCTGCACTTAAGTTAGTAAGCATGGGTGGACGCATTGATGTGCTAACTCCTGCACAGGATATGTACCTGAACTCTTGGGAGCACGGTAGCTAATGACATTAGTTATGGTCGTCGATGACGACCAGGATCTTGCGGAGATGCTCGGCATCGTATTAACCGGTGCCGGCATCGACGTAGATCTAGTAAGCCGTGGCGATGAGGTAATGGATGTTTTCCATAACAACCCACCTGATTTAGTTCTGTTGGATGTTATGTTGCCAGGACTTGATGGAATCGAAGTGTGCAAATTAATTCGCGCAGAATCAATGGTTCCAATCGTCATGCTTTCAGCTAAGGGTGATACCCAAGATGTTGTAAAAGGTTTAGAAGCAGGTGCTGATGATTACATGGTGAAACCATTTCGCCATCCTTCAGAGCTCATTGCTCGTATTCGCACCCGCTTGCGTCGTACAAATGCCGATGTATCAGGCTTACTTACTATTGGCGATCTCGCAATTGATGTTCAAGCACATCAAGTGTTGCGTGCTGGTAAGCAGATTCAATTAACGCGCCTTGAATTTGATCTCTTAGTTGCACTTGCGAAGGAGCCAGGCCGGGTATTTACTCGTGACGCTTTGCTCAGCGAAGTCTGGGGTTATCGCCATTCAACAGATACCCGCCTAGTAAATGTTCACGTTCAGCGTCTTCGTTCAAAAATTGAACACGATGCAGAGCACCCTGAAATCGTCATCACTATTCGCGGTGTTGGTTATAAAGCTGGAGTGATGGGCGGTTCCTAATTATGAACCGCATCTTTTGGACCATCCGAAATTCGCTGGCATTTAAGGTCATTCTCTCGACCGTTATTTTGTCTCTTGGCGTTGTTTGGGTAACAGGATCGGCCCTAAATTCAAGACTTTCTAGCGGTATTAAAGAGGTAAATCTGAACTCTGCCGTTGTTGAAGCGCGTTCAACAATCTTTACCGCTGAATACCGCTTCTTGCTGGCACAAGGCGAAAAGGATTCAGTTGTTCAGCAAGTAGTAGATGATGTTATTGCTTCTGCTACAACCTTGACCTCAAATGAAAATACTCGCGAGGTTGTGTTCATCAGAAGCCCAGGAAACACACGTCCGATTAATTATGAGATTGCATCAAACTTGCTGGATCCTAAATCTATTCCTACATCGCTCAGTGAGCGAGTAAGAAAAGGTTCAGATTTAGTGTGGCAGTACACAGATATGCGTTATCTACCTGGTGGCAAAGTGTCAGGATTGGCTATTGGGCAAAAGGTGCAGATTCCAAATGCTGGCCAGTATGAGATGTACATGGTTTTCTCACTTGCAAATGAGAGAAAAACATTAGATCTAATTAACACCTACTTACTTATAACAGGCATCATTTTGCTTTTGTTAATCGCACTTATTACATGGTTAGTAGTTCGACAGGTTGTAAAGCCTGTTCGTGAAGCGGCGCGAATTGCTACTGAATTTACAGCTGGCGATTTCAGACAGCGCATGAAGGTGGAATCACAGGATGAAATTTCTACCCTTGGCCATGCCTTTAATGAAATGGCAGAATCACTTGAACAGCAGATCGCGCGTTTAGAGAACTTATCTCGCGTTCAGCAACGCTTTGTATCTGATGTATCTCATGAACTTCGCACTCCACTAACAACGTTGCGAATGGCATCTGAAGTAATTCACTCTTCAAAGGATAGTTTTGATGCGACAGTTGCACGCAGTGCCGAGCTATTGGTTGCGCAGTTGGATCGATTTGAACGATTGCTCGAAGATTTGCTTGAAGTTTCTCGCTTTGACGCAGAAGTTGCCGTGCTAGAAGCGGTTGATTTCGACATCGTCCAATTAGTTAATCGCTGCGCTGAGGATTTAGCACTTGTTGCTAAAGAGAGAAAAACCCAGATTTACATTAAGTCTGAGGAGCCATCGGTAATGATTAAAGCTGATATACGCCGGGTTGAGCGCATTCTTCGCAACCTTTTAGCTAATGCTATTGATCATGCTGAAGAGGTTCAGATTGATGTTCAGATAGTTGCCAGCGAACATGATGTTGCAGTTGGAGTCAGAGATTATGGAATTGGGCTTGATGAAAATGCTCTAACTCGAGTATTTGATCGCTTCTGGAGAGCAGATCCTTCGCGAGCACGCACACGCGGTGGTACGGGACTAGGTCTTTCAATCGCACTAGAAGATGCACGTTTACACAATGGTGAACTTGAAGCGTGGGGTCGACCAGGCCGTGGTGCGCACTTTGTTATGACATTGCCCCGCAAAACTTGGGAGTCAATTGATCGGCGTTTAATCCCATTGCAGCCCGAGGATTACAAAGCTTAATCTCCACAACTTTTTAACCAAAGTTCAGTTGCTTTAATTCTTACTTAATCATGTAGGGATGAAGATGCTTGATGAACTTTCACAACTGATATTTCCAACACGGTGTTATGGCTGCAATCGTTTGGGTCTTTCCATCTGCACAGAATGTAGACGTGAATGGATCCCACACTATTACAAGACTTATATAGATACGCTAAAAGTTCATTCCGCGTTGTTGTATACGCCGACTGCTTCAAAGATCATCATGGCTGCAAAGGAAAATTCATTACAAGGTGCCGATCAACTCTTGATCGCCGCAATTACTCACGTTTTGAATAAAGCCACATTAAATACGCATTACTTTCAATTGGTCCCAGTGCCATCAAGTAAAAGTTCACAGAGGCGCCGGGGCAGAAGTTTTATAGTTGATCTGACAGATCAGATCTCTCGAAATACTGGAATTCCAATGAATGATTGCTTGCAACTTTCCAGACGTGTTGCAGATCAAAGTGGATTAACTCGATCTGAGAGAGTTTCAAATATGAAAGGCGCTTTCGCGCTGAAAAAGGATGCAATTGTTAGAGGAGAGCTGATTTTGATAGATGATGTCGTAACGACGGGTGCAACTGTGCGAGAAGCGGCTAGAGCCCTTAATTCGCAGGGTTTTCACGCCGTGGGCTCAGTTTCTGCGGTTACCGCCTGTGTGGCGCAACCTCTACGATAAGGGGGTGAAAAGGGGCCTCTTTCCACCATATGGCCGGCCCCGCGATGAGAGGTAAGAATCAATGCCAGCTTTTTTCGACAAGATTTTGCGTGCAGGCGAAGGACGCATCCTTCGTGACTTGAGCAAGATTGTTGACTTGGTGAACGCCCAAGAAGCTCGCATCGTCGCAATGAGTGATTCAGATCTTCGTGCGCAGACCGCTCTCTTCCAAGATCGTTACTCAAAGGGCGAAACCCTTGATGAGCTGATGCCAGAAGCTTTTGCTGTTGTTCGCGAAGCTGCAAAGCGCACTCTAGGTCAGCGCCACTACGACGTTCAATTGATGGGTGGAGCCGCACTTCATAAAGGCAATATCGCCGAAATGCGTACTGGTGAAGGTAAGACCCTTGTTGCAACACTTCCTTCATATCTCAACGCACTTGCTGGTCGCGGAGTTCACGTTGTAACAACAAATGATTATTTAGCAGAGCGCGATAGCGAGTGGATGGGCCGCGTTCACCGCTTCTTAGGCTTAAAGGTTGGCGTGATTCTTGCGAACATGACACCTGCAGAACGTCGCGAGGCATACCTTGCTGACATTACCTACGGCACAAATAATGAGTTTGGTTTTGATTATCTGCGCGACAACATGGCGTGGTCGCTCGAAGAGTGCGTACAGCGCGATCACTTCTTTGCAGTAGTAGATGAAGTTGACTCAATTTTGATCGATGAAGCACGTACACCGTTGATCATCAGCGGTCCCGCTGATAAGGCAACTAAGTGGTACGTGGAGTTTGCAAACCTTGTTGGCAAACTGCAACGCGATGTTCACTACGAAGTTGATGAAAAGAAGAAGACCTGTGGAATTATTGAAGAAGGCGTAACTAAGGTTGAAGAGCTTCTTCAAATTGGAAACCTATACGAGGCAGCAAATACGCCAATGATTGGTTACCTGAACAACGCAATCCGCGCTAAGGAGCTATTCAAGCGCGATAAGGATTATGTCGTCATGAATGGCGAACTATTAATCGTTGATGAGCACACTGGCCGTATGTTGGCTGGTCGTCGCTATAGCGAAGGTCTACACCAGGCGCTAGAAGCTAAAGAACGCATTGAAATTAAGGATGAAAATCAGACTCTGGCAACTATTACATTGCAGAACTATTTCCGTCTGTACGACAAATTGTCAGGTATGACAGGAACGGCTTCTACTGAAGCCTCTGAATTCCACCAGATTTACAAGCTTGGTGTTGTTCCAATTCCCACTAACCGCGCAATGCAGCGTATTGATTCATCAGATTTGGTCTACAAGTCTGAAGAAGGAAAGTTTGCTGCTGTAACTGCAGATATTGTTGAACGCCATCGCAAGGGTCAGCCAGTTCTGGTTGGTACCGTGAGCGTTGAAAAATCAGAAGAGCTTTCAGCATTCCTTCGCAAAGCAGGAGTGCCTCACGAGGTACTCAATGCAAAGCACCACGAACGCGAAGCAGCGATCATCGCTCGCGCAGGTGTTAAGGGTGCGGTAACTGTTGCAACAAATATGGCTGGTCGCGGTACTGACATCATGCTCGGTGGTAACCCTGAGTTCATGGCAGATTTTGAATTACAACGCCGCGGAATTTCTCCAGTAGATGACGCCGAAGAGTATGAAAAGGAATGGCCTGCAGAGATTGCGCGCCAAAAGTCAGCGGTTGAAAAGGGACATGAAGAGGTAATTGGCTTAGGTGGTTTGTATGTTCTGGGAACAGAGCGCCACGAATCACGCCGTATTGATAATCAGCTTCGTGGACGTTCAGGTCGTCAAGGCGATCCTGGCGAATCTCGTTTCTATCTTTCACTTCAAGATGATTTGATGCGTCGTTTCAACTCAGGAATGGTTGAGCGTTTCTTATCTGCAGCAGGTTTACCTGATGATGCACCGATCGAATCCAAGATGGTTTCTAATGCCATTCGTTCTGCACAAACTCAGGTTGAGGCTCAGAACTTTGAAATGCGTAAGAATGTTTTGAAGTATGACGATGTTATGAATCGCCAACGTACTGTTGTGTACGGTGAGCGTCGCATGGTTCTTGAAGGCGCAGATATCAAGGATCAGGTCGCCCGATTTGTTTCAGATACCTTGACCGCATATGTACAGGCAGCAACCGCTGATGGCTATGCCGAAGATTGGGATCTAGAGACCTTATTTACAGCGCTCAAGACGATTTATCCGATCTCATTTACCATCAGCGAACTTGATGCCGAAGTTGGATCACGCGCTGGACTTGATGCTGATTACTTAACTGCCAAGGTTGTTGAGGATTGCAAGGCGGCATATGCAGCTCGCGAAGCAGCACTAGGCGCAGATGTTATGCGCGAACTAGAGCGCAAGGTTTTGCTATCTGTTCTAGATCGTAAGTGGCGTGAACACTTATACGAGATGGATTATTTACAAGAAGGTATTGGGCTTCGTGCAATGGCACAGCGTGATCCACTTGTTGAATATCAAAAGGAAGGCTTCGATCTATTCGCAGCCATGATGGATGGAATTAAGGAAGAGATTGCGGGCTTCCTGTTTAACATCGAAGTAACTGTTGAGAGCTCAAGCAATGAGGTTGTTGCTCCGGGGCTTGAAGCGAAGCAACTTCCAACATCTGGATTGCAGTACACAGCAGCTGATGAGTCAGGTGTTCGTACTACTGGCGATGTATCTCGTAACGCACCGTGCCCTTGTGGTTCAGGTAAGAAGTTCAAGCGTTGCCATGGTGGAGCTGCTTAATTCAAATCAAAGTTAGCGATGTACAAAGCCATCGTTGATCTTGTCCTTCAAATCTAATTGCAGCAACTCGTAATCTTTCGCCATACCGGATTGTTACCGTTGCTTCACAGATTCCATCTAGCGGTTCGGTAATTCTGCTTTTTCTAATTCGACCAATCTCTTTTTGCCAGCCAGCTTTTCTTTGAAGTTCATTAAAGACTCTGTAATGGCACATTGATTGCACTTGATTAACCGAACGTCGTCCAGCCCAAATCTCAACAACGTTATGAATAAAGCGATTGGTTAACTCGGTGATATCTGGAAGATCAGCGGCCGAGGTAGGTTCTGGAGCAAATTCAGTATCGTATTCCTCGCCAAAGCTTGAAGGAACTAGGTACAGCTTTGGCTTTCGTGGCGCAACGATAGAAGCTGCTGGGCGAAACATTTCGAGTACTGGGTGCAGGTAATCCTCATCGGGATCACTAGAAATTGGCTCCACGTTGATGTGGGTGAAGGTGGGTAACTGTTCATATTCAAGGTGAGTTGTCATGAGTGCAGACTCGCCTGCGCCAGAAAAGGGATCCTCATACTTTTAGGTGGATAAAGCCCCTCCTTAAGTATGACTGTGGAAAAGTTTCAGAAAGCGTCCGATAAAGAGTTTGGGTGCACCCATGACTCTTACACGAAAGACACGAAGCTCCCGCTTGCCTTTGGCGATCACACTCATCATCGCTGCGTTTGTATCCACTTTTTTGATCGCAACTTTTTCCAATAAAGGTGCAGATTATTGGATGGTTAATACTCCGATTTCTCCGGGCCATACGATTTCTGCATCAGATGTCTCGTTGATGCATGTCAACTTAAATGTAACATCTAGCTCATATTTGGATCAATCGGTAGAACCTATTGGCATGATCGCAACACGACTGCTGCATCCAAATCAACTCATAGCAACTAGCGATCTGACTGCAGCAACTAACGCAATGTCTACTAGTGCGGTGCCAATTAGTGTGCGCGGAGTTGATTTAGCTACAGGTCTGACAATTGGTGAAGGTGTAGATATTTATTGGGTATTGGATGCACAAAACGGAGAAGGTGCCGTTGATCCCATTTTAATTCTTGGGGGAGTCACTTTGTTGAGCTATGACACATCAGGAAATAACTTTGGAAGCGATGTTGGAATTACCGTTGCAGTTGAGGAAACTCAAGTTCTGCGGCTATTAAGCGCCACTTCAATGGGTCGTTTAGTGGTGGTTCGCTCACATGTCTGAACTTGAAATGCCTACTGTCATAACAGCAATCTCTTCAACCGAAGCTGAAAGCTTTGTTGCCGGAACTCTCTTTGCGCAAGGCTGGAATGTTGTTTTCCGCGCCATTGATTGGGATTCTTTGGATCGATACTTAATTGCAAATCCTGAAGTTTCACGGGGTGCTCTCTTGTTGTTCGCCTCTGATCTGCCAGGAATCACCGCTGAAAGAGTTACGGCACTTTCTGGCAGCACCAGGCAGAGCATCGGCTTTTCATTGAAGCACGGCCACACCACAGAGATTCAGAATCTGCAGGAAATGCCTATCGTTGCAACGGATTTAGTAAGTCTGGTGCGTGGATATGTGCGTGCACCAATGCTTCGCACCCAAGCAAATACCTTTCGGCAACAGCGAAAATCACATGTAGTCGCTGTTGGTTCTGCAGGTAGCTACACCGGCTGCACCGTGTTGGCCATGAACCTGGCGATGGAGCTCAGCGTGCTCGATAAATCAACACTTCTTATCGAGGCTAATTTCAGAGCGCCCTCAGTTGCTGCATACCTTGCGATGAGAAATATTAAGAGCGAAGGGGGTTGGAAGACAATTGCACCCAACCTCTCGTTAGCCGAAGTAGACCAAGAGCATGCACATGAAATCGATGATGTTATGGCACGTGCGACATCTGAGTTTGATTACATCATCGTCGATCTGGGTTCTATTTCGGGTTTATCGAATCGACTTACAGATCGTCGTTGGACCTCAACTATGACTACCTGGTGTTGCGATCAAGCAGATGAATTAATGATTATTTCAAGAGCAGATCAATTAGGTCACCATCGTTTAAATCAGGTTATTGATTTGCTGCAGCAAACCTCAATTCGAGCAAAGCTTAGTTTTGTCTTAAATATGAAGGTTGCTGGAAAACGTGGCGACACAGCTGAAACCAAATTCCTGACTAGCGTCACACCATTAAAGCCCGTGCGCGTCAGAAGCATTGCACATGATCCCCGCGCAATATCTGCGGCGATTGAAGAGCACGCAACCTTAATCGAGATCAATGAGCGCTCAAATATGCGTAAATCCATCGCTGAATTGGCCCGTGAACTAAAAAGTTAAGATCTATTACTATTGGTCAATGCGCGCATACCTTGCAATTAGCCAAAAGGATCTTGTCGCCTTTATTGACGCAAAAAGTATTGAGGTCGATGAACTCTTTGCTCCAACCCCTCAATTTGTCGCAGATAACACCGATTGCGATGAGGAAGAGTTGGAGTATTTGCTGTCTTTGGCAGCAGGAGAAGCTGCATTAGATCTGCGCCTGTCTGAAAAGGCGCCAGGAATTGTCTTGGCTATTGAAGTTGAACAATCTCAGATAGGTGAAAGTTATGAGGATTCAATAACTCTTACTTCGGCAATCACATGGGATCAGATTCAATGTGCTCTGCTGGCCTATCACGGTGATGATGAGCTGGTCTGGTTTGCAACCCAAGAGATCGAGCTTCATTGCGGAGAATGGGTCTAGCCATGTTTCAGCTAGATAATTTGCTGGGCGGAAGAACCACTGTAACTATTGATCAAGCACACCGAATTCGAGAGTTAGTAGCCGATTGGCAATTACTGTCAGATCTTTCCTTTGCAGATTTAATTTTGTGGGTTCCAATCCGTAAGGATGTAAAGGTATGGCCAACAGGACACATTGCTGTTGCTCATATTCGCCCAACCACTACTGCAACTGTTTTCGTAAATGATGTTATTGGTGATGAAGTTACTTGGGGTGCGCGACCAAATATTGACGAAGCTTTATCTGGTGGAGAAATAATCAGAAACACCGAACCTGAACGAGTGGGTGAAATTTTAGTCAAAGAAGAAACGATTCCTGTTTTCTTTGAAGGTCAAGTTATCGCGGTAATATCGCGACACCGAAATGCTGAGCAGATGCGTTCTCCAGGAAAGCTTGAATTAAATTATCGCGAAATCGCAAATCATTTGTATCAGATGGTTGCCGAAGGAAACTTTCCGTATAAAGATGCGGGCTCACTCTTTGAACCTGTTCCACGTGTTGGCGATGGATTAATTCGATTAGATGTAAATGGCGCAATTTCCTTTGCAAGCCCTAATGCAAAATCTGCATTTTCACGCATGGGTTGGCGGGGAGATCTCGAAGGTCGCATTCTGGGTGAGGCTGCAGAACAGGTTGTGACCGTATCTCCCAACGCACATGAAGAAGGTGTGCGAAGTCGTTTAAATGGCAAGGTATTGCGCCGGGTAGAAATTGATAATCAAGGCGCAACTATTGATCTATTGGTGCTGCCGTTGATTCAAGGAAATGATCGAATTGGCGCCATTGTCTTGCTGCAAAATGTTACTGAACTTCGCCGCCGCGAACGTGAATTGGTAACTAAGGACGCCACAATCCGCGAGATTCATCACCGTGTAAAAAACAACTTACAAACAGTATCGGCGTTACTGCGTCTGCAATCTCGTCGTATTGAAGACCCAGCGGCTGCTGCTGCGTTAGATGAAGCGGTGCGCAGAATTGCATCTATCGCTCTTGTTCACGAGACACTTTCAAATAGCACAGAAACAACAGTTGCCTTTGACGAGGTACTTACTTCGCTTGTTACGCATGCCTTAGAACTGAGTCCGCGAATGGGGCAGTTAACTATTGAACGCTCAGGTCAGTTAGGTTCACTTGAATCTCGAGTAGCAACGCCTTTGTCATTAGTTGTAACAGAGCTTATTCACAACGCGCTGGAACACGGCTTGGCAGAGTCTGGCACTCAGTTGCGTATTGAACTGCAGCGTTACAGCAACGAGGGTCTTGTAACTATTTCAGATGATGGAGTTGGTTTACCTGAAGGCTTTGATTTAAGCACTTCATCTAACTTAGGTCTGCAGATTGTTCGCACGCTGACAGAGAATGAGTTAAAGGGTGAATTGAAACTGGAATCAACACAACAAGGAACGCAGGCAAAACTGCGCTTCCCACTTTAAATCTGGTTTTGTTGCTCCATTAGTCGTGCACGGTTACGTGCTGCACGTCGCTTAAGGGCACGACGTTCATCTTCAGATAATCCGCCCCACACGCCAGCATCCTGACCGCTCTCGAGCGCCCATGCGAGACATGGCTCTTTTACGATGCAGCGATTACAAACCTTTTTTGCCTCTTCAATTTGAGTGAGGGCTGGACCAGTATTTCCGACAGGAAAGAAAAGCTCTGGATCTTCATCGCGGCAGGCTGATTGATGTCGCCAATCCATTGCATGTCTCCTTAGGGAAGTAAAACGGTGTTCAAGAGATTTGGTAATACACACAGTTGTGCGTGCAAGGTCTTAATTGTCCATGATGCAGAGGCGATGTACAAGGATGAAATGAAAGAGATTTTGATATTGAGCGTGATCTATCTCAAGTGTGCCCCCGACAGGAATCGAACCTGTGCACCTGCCTCCGGAGGGCAGTGCTCTATCCCCTGAGCTACGGGGGCTCGTGGGTCAGAGATGAAGGTTATCAGCGGGTGCGAATATGTGTTCATACTGCGAGAATCTGCGCATGAGTTCAACAGCCTATTTTGCAACTGGATGCTTCTGGGGAGCAGAGCGACGTTTTTGGCAGATGGATGGAGTTATCGAAACTTCTGTCGGCTACATGGGTGGAGTTCGACCAAACCCTTCATATGAACAAGTGTGCACAGGTGTTACTGGACATGCTGAAATGGTGAAGGTTGTTTTTGATCCAGCAAAGGTTTCATACCAACGTTTATTAGAAGAGTTTTGGACGATGCATGATCCAACCTCATTGAATCAACAAGGGGGAGATATCGGAACTCAGTATCGCAGTGCGATATTTACAACAGATGCAGATCAAATGCACACCGCGCTCGCATCGAAGGCTGAATATCAGAAAGCACTTGATGCCCAAGGTTTAGATCAGATTTGTACCGAGATTCTTAGCGCCGACGGTGTTCCTTATTATGAAGCTGAGGAGTATCACCAGAAGTATTTACAGAAAAACCCAAATGGCTATGACTGCCATTCAAGCACCGGTGTTGCGTATCCACGAAAGGTTGCACAGGCATGAGCGAAAAGGAGTATCCGGTACACATTAATGAAACAGAGCTTGCGCAAAAGTTAGATCCACTTTCATATGATGTTTTACGTAACGCCGCAACTGAACGCCCATTTACAGGGGAGTACACAGACACCGACAAGGTAGGCGTGTACAAGTGCAAGGCGTGCAGCAATGAATTATTTAGAAGTGAAACAAAGTTCCATTCAGGCTGCGGATGGCCATCTTTTTACGCTCCAACAGCTGACGATGCTGTTGAGCTGATTGAGGATAGATCACTATTTCCACGCGTGCGCACCGAGGTTCGCTGCGCACATTGTGGTTCGCACCTGGGCCATGTTTTTGAAGGCGAAGGGTATGAAGTACCAACGGATCAACGTTGGTGCATTAACTCTGTCTCGTTAATCCTTGAAGAACGCTAGGAATTACAGAGAAAAGCTTGGGTATTCATCGGTTACAAGAACCAATGCATAACCAACAACGCGGTTCCAGTAAGCGATAGTTCCAACCACACCTTCAGCACAGAACTCTGGGTAGTTGCCGGTAAACAAGATGCTGAACCATGCAAATAGCGTTAAGAACGCTGCGTAAATTATGTATGCAATTCCGACTAGATAGAGCGGAATCGCGAGGAACCACTTAACTAATGGCAACCAGCGATTTAATGCCTTCGCATCAACTTCTGGGAAGGTCACACTTACAACATCATTATCTTCAATTGATGGATACTCATCTGTAAGTAGCAGAACATAAGCGTCAACGCGGGTTTGAAGTGAAAGTAGAGCTTCATTGAAAGTTAACAAGTAACTTGGGTAGACCTGGCGAAACACAATCGCTAAAGCCACAGGCAGAATCAAAAGCCCAATAGTCCAGCTGTCAGAGTTGTTGGACCAATTAGGTGCAAATGAGGCGACAAAGATCGCCATCGGTACAACGAGGATGATGCGAAAAAGCGCGGTTACGCGGTTTCGCTCTGTCAGTGTTACATCGACTTGGGTTTCAATTTGATTGCTCATGCGGGGCAATCTACCGCTGAATGAGCGCAGGTATTGCTAATTGCAGTCATATTGCCGTATTTTTGCAGTCGTTACAGGTTTTTTGCAGAAAAAAACATGGGGATGAGGTGAATACATGGCAGGCATCAAAGAGGTTGCAGAAGAGGCAGGGGTCTCGACCGCAACTGTTTCACGTGCCCTTCGAGGTTTGCATCATGTGAATCAACAAACTCGCGAAAAGATCATTGCAGCTGCAGAGAAACTGAACTACCCATTAACTCCTGATCGCACCTCTGTTTCCAGCGGCAGAACAAACTCTGTTGGCGTTGTCGCTCCTTATATTTCACGATGGTATTTTTCCCAGGTTATTTCAGGTGCCGAGCAAGCACTTCGTGAAGCAGGACTTGATCTGCTGCTGTACAACTTCAGTCAGATGAAGGGACGTGAACGTCTTTTTCAGCACCAACTTCTTAAAGGTCGCGTCGATGCGTTAATCGTTATTTCCTTGCCGCCAACTGAAGAAGAGTTTGAATCAATGCTTAGCCTTGGAATTCCGATTGCACTAGTTGGAATGGATCACGCAAAGTGCGCGTCAATCAAGATTGACGATGTTGCAGCAGCTCGTACAGCAACGCAACACCTTGTAAATCAAGGACATAAGAAGATTGGCTTGATGTCAGGTCGCCCCGATGATCCATTTAACTTCAGCGTTCCGCAGGATCGCCGTAAAGGATTTATGCAGGCGTTAGTTGAAAATGGTTTGGAGTGGCTGCCTTCTCGCGAGATTCATGGCGACTTCACAATGCATACCGCCGCTCGTGCGATGGATGATTTGCTGGCACGACCTAATAGACCAACTGCAATTTTTTGTGAATCTGATGAAATGGCGATGGGTGCAATGCAAGCGCTACGTCGTCATGGATTAAAGGCACCTGATGACATATCAATTGTTGGTTTTGATGGGCATGAGATGGCTGAATTCTCTGAATTAACGACCATTGAACAACCTGTTACGTTGATGGGTGAAATGGCGGCATGGTCGATTATGGAGCGTTTACGTAAACCAACGATTGATCCACCATCATTAGTGCTGCCAACTACCTTAGTTGTGCGTAATTCCACCCGTCGTTTAACTCCCGAAGAGCAAGCTCTCTGAGGTAGCCTTGCTGGCATGAGTGACCATCAAGTTTCAGCGCCGAATCTTGCAGAACTACAAACCCACCACAGTGCAAAGTGGCGGGGGTTTGCAAGCGATGTACTTCCTCTTCCAGTAGCTGAAATGGATTTTCCGGTTGCCGAGCCGATTAAAGCAATACTTTCTGAAATGGTCGCTAACTCTGATCTTGGCTATCTCGATTCAATTCCAGAATTAGGTTTGGGATTTCAAAAGTTTGCCGCAGAGCGTTGGGGATGGAATGTCGACCCTCTTCAGGTGCGAGCAGCGACAGATGTAGGTGTCGCAGTTGTTGAGATTTTAAGAGTCATTACGCAACCAGGAGATTCAATTCTTCTAAGTTCACCGGTTTATCACAACTTTTACACCTGGATTGATGAAACAAAACTCAACAAGGTTGATGTTCCTTTTGAAAGAACGGGCGATGAAAGTAAAAACCCATGGGAGATTAACTGGGATGGAATTGAAAAGGCATATGCAAAGGGCGTTAAGGTCCACTTGCTCTGCAGCCCTCACAATCCTCTTGGACGTATTTATAGTGAGGAAGAACTTCGTAGAATTACAGCCCTTGCGAAGAAGCACAATGTAATTGTTATTAGCGATGAGATTCATGCACCTTTGACGTATAAGGGTGAAACTTTCATTCCTTACTTGTCTCTTGGTAAAGATGCAGAAGAGGTTGGCATAACTGTTACCGCTGCCTCAAAAGGCTGGAATATCGCAGGACTTAAGTGTGCAATTATCGTTTCGCAGAATGAAGCCATGCATCTGCGTTTGAATGGCTTAGCGATGGCGATGCCTTACCGAGCATCACTGTTGGGTGGATTTGCAACAGCTGTGGCATTTGCAGATTGCGCAGAATGGCTCGATACAGTTTTGGAAAATTTAGATCACAACCGCAAGATGATCAAAGATCTGCTCGATGTCAAACTTCCATCAGTGAGATATCACATTCCGCAAAATGGGTATTTAGCATGGCTAGATCTTGAGTCTCTTCAACTAGGTGAAGATCCAAATGCAACGTTGATAGAAAAAGGTCGAGTTGCCTTTAATGCGGGGCATACCTTTGGCGCCCAGTGCTCTCAATATGTGCGACTCAATTTTGCAACGAGCCCAACAATTATTACTGAGGCGATTGAACGTATAGCTCGGTCTATATAAATGTCTGCTCAGGAATATGATGTTGTCATTGTTGGTGGTGGCCACAACGGATTAGTTGCCGCTACATATCTTGCTAAAGCGGGTAAATCAGTTGTCATTCTTGAAGCGAATCCCGAAATAGGAGGAGCTACCCAAAGCGTTCGAGCCTTCCCTGATTTTGATGCAAATCTTTCGAGGTATTCATATCTCATCGCACTGCTGCCTGATGAAATTGTTAAAGATCTTGGTCTTAGCTTTGATTGCATTTCGCGAGAAGTTTCAAGCTATACGCCATACGCAGACAAAGGGCTCTATGTCTCTCGCGTGTGGGATCAAAAGACTGCAGACTCCTTTCTCGAACTAGATCCCACAGGTGCTGAAGGGAAAGCCTGGCAAGAGTTTTACGGCGAAATCGCTGAGTTCGCACAACGAATTGCACCATTTATGTTGAAGCCCCTGATGTCACGCAGTGAATTAAAGGCCGCCATCAATATGCCTGAAGTCTGGGAGTACTTGATTGAAAAACCTATTGGCGAAGAGATAGATAAACGATTCAAGAATGATTTAGTTAAAGGCGTCGTATTAACAGATGCGCTGATCGGAACCTTTGCATCAGCATATGAAATGCAGGCAAATATCTGCTTCTTGTATCACCTCATCGGAAATGGAACCGGCGAATGGAAAGTTCCTCGTGGGGGAATGGGTGCACTTGTAAAAGAGCTGCAACGAGTTGCAACCTCCGCTGGCGTTGAAATTCGCACCAACAGCCCAGTTCAATCAATTGCAAGTGAAACATCGATTGTGAAAACAAAACTTTCAACAGGCGAAGAGATAACTTCAGAGTACTTGCTTTCAAATGCTGCGCCTCAGGTATTGGCGCAACTGCGCGGAAAGCAAAAGCCTGAAAGCCGTGATGGTTCACAGATGAAGATCAATATCTTGCTTAAGAGTTTGCCCCAATTGAAATCAGGAATTGATCCACGTTTAGCTTTTGCCGGAACCTTTCATGCAAATGAAACTTTTTCACAATGCGAACAAGTATTTTCCGATGCAAAGGCGGGGCACATGCCTATAAAGCTGCCGATTGAAATGTATTGCCACACCTTGTCTGATCCATCAATCCTCAGCGAAGAGCTACAAACTGCTGGATATCAAACCCTGACCTTATTTGGATTACATACCCCAGCATCTTTATTTGATGCTGACAATGATGCTGCCCGAGATGCGGCTTTGAAATCAGCGCTTGCTTCCTTAAATGAATTTCTTGTCGAACCAATTGAGAATGTGATTGCCGCGATAGAAGTTAAAACTCCGCTAGATATTGAAGAGGCGATTGCTTTGCCTCGTGGAAATATCTTCCACAAGGATCTCTCATTCCCATTTAGAGAAGACGGCAGTGCTCCTTCATGGGGTGTTGAAACAGACGACCCTCGAATCTTCATTTGCGGGGCAGGTGCGGTGCGCGGCGGCGGAGTAAGCGGAATTCCTGGTCATAATGCGGCCATGGCTGTGCTTGCAAACAATTAGACCCAAAAAGCAATTACAGTTGGCCCATGAGTCTTCATCCTGAAACATCTGCAATCACGGCTGGACGTCCCGCTCCGGCTCCTGATGCTTCATTGAATCCTCCAATTATTTTTTCCTCTACTTATCATGCGGGTGGACCAGTTGGTTATGGCCGTTACGGCAATGAAAGTTGGAGCGCTTTAGAAACTGCAATCGGTGAGTTAGAAGGCGGAGCAACTCTGTCATTCTCATCAGGAATGGCTGCAATTAGCGCGGTCTTTTCAATTCTTCCAATTGGCGCTCCAGTTGTTGCATCGAATCAGGGATACAGCGGAATCATGGGATTGCTCAATCAGTTCCATGCAACTGGTCGATTAGAAGTTCGCTTTGTAGAAATTACAAATACTGAAGAGGTTATTGCAGCCATGAAGGGTGCAGCACTTGTTTGGTTAGAGTCTCCAACAAATCCTTGTCTTGATGTTGCAGATCTTCCGGCTCTGATAACTGCTGCAAAGAAGTTAGGAATCGGCGTTGCGGTTGATAACACATTTGCGACTCCACTTGTTCAGAAGCCATTAACAATGGGTGCCGATATCGTCATGCACTCAGTTACAAAGTTTTTGGCAGGACATAGTGATGTTGTTTTGGGATCGTTATCAACTAATGATCAAGCGCTATTTAAGCGATTAGATGAAGCACGTCGTTTTAATGGTTCAATTCCTGGTCCATTTGAGACCTGGCTTGCTGTTCGTGGAATTCGTTCCTTCCCAGTTCGCTTCAGAGCGGCTGAAAGCAATGCAATGGATCTTGCGCAACGCCTAGAAGCTCACGCAAAGGTGACAAAGGTTCGTTATCCAGGCTTTGGCGCAGTGGTTTCCTTTGAAGTTGATGGAACTCCTGAACAAACTGAAAAAGTCTGCGAATCATCAAAGCTCATTACCCATGCAACAAGCCTTGGTGGAATTGAGTCATTGTGGGAGCGCCGCCGCCGCTGGGCCCTTGAAAGTCCATCAGTTCCGGAGCAATTAATCCGATTATCTGTTGGCTGCGAGCATGTTGATGATTTGTGGGCAGATATTAATCAGGCGTTAACCGTTCTATAAAGAATTCTTGCGCAAAAGCGAGTATTTTTATCCTATGTTCAAAGCAGTTCGTCGAGTCTTCGCAGCAGCGACTATGGCTATCTTGGCCTTTCGCGCGGTCGGTTCATTCCTTTCTTGGGTAGAACACCAAGAGGATTCAGTGGCCGACACATGGGTCGATGAAGATGAATTTGAAGATGCCTGATTACGAATACATCCCCGGCACCTGCAACATAGGCAAAGGCGAAATCCGACGACGACAACTCGTTGCACTAGTTGGTCTCTTCTTTTCAATATCTACACTTTTAACTTTTAATACTGTTGATGCTCCAACCACTATTCGCTTAGGAATTTTCTTTCCACTAATGGTTGCATCTGTTGGCTTTGTTCAATCCCGAAGCAAGTTTTGTTTAGCCTATGGATTTGCCGGCACTTTCAACATCGGCAAGCTGGGCGATATTAAGAGAGTAGCAAGCAAGGAAGACCGTGCCGCAGATCGCAAAACCGCCTTGGTAATCCTCGGAAAATCTTTTTTGCTTGCGGCCCTAGCGACAGGTGTGGTTCTAGTACTACCCTTTTAGTATGAAGATACAAATTCATACACGCAACGCAGATTTAGCAGAAGATTTCAAAACAATCGCGGAAGAAAAGCTCAACAGTATGGAGCGATTTAGTGTGGTTATAGATCGCGTCGAAGTTGAAGTTCTTCATGAAAGCAACCCGCATCAGGGCAAACATAAACACAAAGTGATTTTAACTTCGCATGGCTCTGGTCCATTGCTTCGGGCTGAAGCAGCAGAGTTCAACGATCTTGCTGCATTTGATGCTGCGATCAAGGCCTTTGCATTACAAATTCGTAAGATCCATGAACGTACTAAGGATTACGATCGTTCGACTTTACGAAAGATGAAAAGCGAGATCTAAACGATCTCACTTCCATCTTTACGAGTTGCTGTAAGACTTGCGACCGTTGTAACGATAAGGCTTGCAACAATCACGCCAAGGCTTACTTCAAGACTAAATTCTGGGATATGAACTCCTGCAATCTCTTCTACGCCGATGCCATGGAATGCTTCAAAGACCATCTTGATACCGATAAAGGCCAAGATGAAGGAAAGACCCTTGGAAAGATAAACAAGACGAGCAAGCAGTCCTTCTAATAAGAAGAAGAGCTGGCGAAGTCCCATGAGGGCAAAGACATTTGCAGTTGTAACAATGTATGGATCTTTTGTCAGACCAAAGATCGCAGGGATTGAATCCAGTGAAAACACTAAGTTAGTTAATCCAAGGGCAACGAGTGCGATTGCAAAGGTGCTAAATCCTCGCTTCTTTAACAGAGCTACAACTTTGCCCTCTTTCCATTCATCATCCTCATTCTCTTTCGCCAATGTGTAGGCGGTGTAGATCAAGAAAGCACCGAATAGGAAGAACACTGATGCGAACTGTTGAATCAGAGCAGCACCTAGCGGGATCAACAACGCTCTAATTGCGATGGTCAACATAATTCCAAGGAGCAGAACTAGTTGTTGCGCTTCTTTTTGTACCTTAAGGCTTGTCAAAATAATGATGAATACAAAAATGTTATCTACCGACAATGCGTACTCGGTTAGCCAGCCAGCAAAGAACTCTTTCTGACCTTCCACACTTGTCCACCTTGGCATCAAGATTCCGAAAAGGATTGCTGTACCGATGTAGAAGACGGTCCAAAAACTCGCTTCACCCATACTTGTTGCCTTGTTACGTCGGATAACCGCAATACCAAGATCAAAGATGATAATTGCAGCAAGGACAGCAACTGTTACGAGCCATGTCGTCATAGATTCCATGGCGGTATTGTGCCAGTTAGTGGTGCAGCCAGATGGTGGAAACTGGCGGAATGGTTACTTTTCCATCTCTTCCATCAACAGTTCCAGCGCTTACAGTCAGCAGCTTTCCGGTGATTTCAACCTCAACTGGTTTATCTCCAAGATTCATATAAATCGAAACATTTCCGCGCTTGAATCCAAGAAGTGTTTCGCTCTTACTTCCATGCTCCGGTGATTCCACCCAAATGACCTCACCATTGTTGACTAGATGATCAGCTCGCAAACTAAGTGCGCTGCGATAAAGATTCAAGGTGCTCTTTGGATCCGATTCTTGCTTTTCTACAGTTAATTCTCTCCAAGTGTTTTGAAGTGGTAGCCATGGATTTCCTGAAGTAAATCCAAATGGTGCGCTATCTCCGTTCCATGGAAGTGGCACACGTGCGCCATCGCGACCCTTTTGTGTTCCCTTTGTTCTGAAGTAAATCGGATCTTGTCGCGATTCATCTGGAATAACTCCATCAGGTAAACCAAGTTCCTGCCCGGCGTAGACATAACAAGATCCTGGCAATCCAAGTACAAATAAGGCAAGGGCACGAGATTGAACCTCGCCGATGCGCGAAGCAACACGAGGCGAGTCATGGTTACTCAGAGCCCATGTTGGAAGTGCATCGACAGATTGCATGAGTTCAATGGCCGCGCTCATAACTCCGTACAAGTGCTTGGCGTTAAATGGGGCATCCAATAAGTCGAAGTTAAATACTTGATGTAGTTCATCATGACGAACGTAACGCGTTGCGTTCACAGGTGGATGCACCCACGCTTCAGCAACGGCCATGACTTCACGAGAGCCGTAGGAGTTGAAAATCTTGCGCCATTGGCGATAAATCTCGTGAACACCTTGGCGATCAAAGTAAGGGACTGTAGGAAGCAAGGCGTAGCGGCGCTCAGGATCCATCGGCATATCAAGGCGCAACGCATCACTAAGACCTTGAGGATCTGGATGATCCTTTAAAACATCTTCCTTTACTAAACCATGTGCAACATCGATGCGGAAACCGTCAGCACCAAGATCTAGCCAGAAGCGCAAAGTCTTTTCAAAGTCCTCGGATACATCTGAGTTATCCCAATTCAGATCTGGTTGTGATGAATCAAAGAGGTGAAGATAGAACTGTCCATCTTCAACTTGAGTCCATGAAGGACCACCAAATAAAGAGATCCAATTGTTCGGAGGAGTGCCATCTGGGTTTGCATCGTAGAAATGAAAACGGGCACGCTCTTTAGAACCACGTCCAGCTTTCAATGCATCCTGGAACCAGACATGTTGATCTGAAAAGTGATTAGGAACGATATCGACTAGCACTCGAAGATCTAGGGCATGTGCAGCATCAATCATTTGTTTCGCATCAGCAAGGTTTCCAAAGCGAGGATCAACATCGCGTGGGTTAGCTACGTCGTAACCACCATCTTTATTTGGTGATGTGTAGAAAGGACTTAGCCAAATTGCATCGACACCAAGTGATTTCACATATTCAAGTTTTGAGGTAATTCCAGGTAGATCGCCCTCACCATCACCATTGCTATCAAAAAATGAGCGCGGGTAAATCTGGTAGATCGTTGCTTCTTTCCACCATGGTGAGGATTTCATGGAGTCAGGCTACGGATTGGGCTATTTCGAAACAATGTAAAAAGGGTGCAAAGACCCTCGGTACATTGCGCTTTTATAACGTTTTAGCGGGGCAGTTTGCCGTCTAGCTCTTTCACGAGGGCTTGGATCTCTTTAGACAAAGTCTGCAACTCACGCAGTTCCTCAAGCGCGGCTGAATGTGTTTCAGAAATCATCTTTTCAACACTGACTGATTGCGCCTTCTGGCCAACCATAATTATTGAAAGCAGTACCAACTGCAGAAAGGTCTGTGCAATCCAAGAAACGATCGTTATAGAGTCACCAGATTTGAGCGCCTTGGGCAGAGAAATAAGTGCGATCGCTGCAAAAATATATGCGCACCACATAGTCGCTACGCCTGAGGTAATTTTTTCTGCCAGCCAAAGATTAAAGCGCTTCATAGCAACAACGATACACTTGATGCATGGAGATCATCTATATCTGTCTTCTTTCATTAATCCTGCTCGGCGTTGCATACTGCGCCCGTCTGTTGCGTGCCTTGCATGCAAAGTTGAGCAAGAGTTCAGCGGCGGTTGCTCGAGATATCGCGAAAATAACGGCAGAGAATAAGAAGAACCAGATGATCACTTTTCATCAAACGGAAGCCTTTATTCAACTTACTCAGCTCCTAGATTTCAAAGCGCCGATACCTGCAACTAGAAGCTGGGCGGCATCTCCAGATCTTTTGCTAACAATTACTGAAATCATCAAAAAGCACCGTCCCGGATTAGTTGTTGAATTAGGTTCAGGAGTTTCGACACTTGTAGCTTCAAAGGCAGGTGCTAGAAAGATTATTAGCATCGATAACTCTGAAGAGTTCGGTGGGAAAACCGTTGCGATGCTTAAGGAGCACAAGGTTCGTGGTGTTGATGTTCGCATTGCCCCGCTTCAGCCTTATGCAAATGGTTTTACTTGGTACGACACTTCAACAATTAAAGATTTAAAAAAGATTGACCTACTAATAATTGATGGCCCACCAGGATCAAAAAATCCCGAAGCTCGCTACCCAGCCCTTGCTGAATTTAAAGACAAGCTTTCAGCCAAGGCGATTATTGTGATTGATGATGTACGCCGTGATGGAGAGCGAAAGTTAGCTGAAGATTTTGCAAAGGCATTACCGAACCACGCCTTAGTAATCTTGGATCATGAAAAGGGCACCGCGGTAATTTCGCCTCGCTAACCCATGCAGATAACTCGCGAAGAAGCATTGGCTGTTGCCAGCGCACGAATAGTTGATACCTCTACCTTTGTACGTGCAGTTTTGTCTGGGCGCCGCCGCAATATGCAGGTTGATTTCGAACGAATCGACATTCGCTTAGTTGAGATCAAAGGCGTTTTGCATCTACAACTAATGCAAAATGATGGACGTGCAACAACTACCAAAAACTTACTTCCTGAGCAGGTTGCTGTAGACCAACTTTTGGATAGCGGATATGCCAACATCATGGTGGAAAGCACCTCTGAGGCTTACTCAGTGCGGATTACAAAGAGCGGGGATGCTCAAGTGCACACTGAAAAGCGTGAATCAGAACAAAACTTGGCTCACGATAAGAAGAAAGAAAGATTGCTTGATCCCAGCGATCCATTCTTGAAGGAAGTTGGAATCGCAGATGTGAAGGGCATAATCAAGCCTTCTCGCCAAGATAAGTACAAGCAAGTTGAAGAGTTTTTGCGCTTGCTGTCACCAACTCTTAACGCAGCAATTGATGCGGGTCAGATTCATATGCCAACAAAAGAAAAGCCGTTACGCATTACAGATTTAGGGTGCGGGCATGCCTACCTTACTTTTGCCGCACATCAATTCTTAATGAAGTCGGGAATTCCAGTTGAAGTGACAGGAATTGATGTACGTCCGGATTCTCGAGATCGTAATAATGCGATTGCAGAAAAACTTGGCATCACATCAACTATTACTTTTAAGGCAGAAGAGATTGCAAAAACAACTGCAGACTCTGCAGATATTGCGATCGCCTTGCACGCATGCGATACAGCTACCGATGACGCAATCGCATGGGCTGTCAACGGGGGAGCAAAGCTATTATTAATTGCGCCGTGCTGTCATCACGATATTCAGAAGCAGATCGAATCAGCACCAGAACCTTGGGGCGCGTTAACAAAGTTTGGCTTGATGAAGGAGCGACTTGGTGATTTATTGACCGATTCATTCCGTGCACAGTTGCTGCGCATTGTTGGATATCGAGTTGAGGTGATCGAGTTTGTTGCAGGTGAGCACACTCCACGCAATCTGATGATCCGCGCAGTAAAGACTGGTGCTAAACCAGAGAAGTTAGATATCGATAGATACCTTGAAATTACCGCTGAATGGGGCGTTACTCCTGCGTTAGAGAAGAAACTTCCGACTCTTAACATCCGTTAGACTTACGCCATGTCAAAGGTCCTCGCATCTCTTCCAGTTGGTGAAAAAGTAGGAATCGCCTTTTCAGGCGGCCTCGATACATCTGTGGCGGTTGCGTGGATGCGCGACAAGGGAGCTGTCCCTTGCACATACACAGCAGATCTAGGCCAGTACGACGAGCCAGATATTGATTCAGTTCCAGGTCGCGCAAAGGAATATGGCGCAGAGATTTCACGTCTAGTTGATTGCAAGAACGCATTAGTCGAAGAAGGAATCGCAGCGATTGCCTGCGGTGCATTCCATATCCGTTCGGGTGGAAAGCAGTACTTCAACACAACTCCACTTGGTCGCGCAGTTACCGGCACAATGTTGGTTCGTGCGATGCATTCAGATTCAGTTGAAATTTGGGGCGATGGATCTACCTACAAGGGCAATGACATCGAGCGTTTCTATCGCTACGGATTGCTTGCAAATCCAAACCTACGAATTTACAAGCCATGGCTTGATCAAGATTTCGTCACCGAACTTGGTGGACGTAAAGAGATGTCTGAATGGTTAGTTGCTCATGGACTTCCATATCGTGACAGCACCGAGAAGGCGTATTCGACAGATGCAAATATTTTGGGTGCAACGCACGAAGCAAAGAGCCTCGAGAATCTAGATACATCAGTTGAATTAGTTCAACCAATTATGGGTGTTCGTTTTTGGGATCCAGCGGTAAAGATCGATACAGAAGATGTAAAGATCTCATTTGTTCAAGGTCGTCCTGTTGCAATCAATGGAAAGTCATTTGATGACATCGTGGATTTGATGAAGGAAGCCAATGCAATTGGTGGCCGCCATGGTCTTGGTATGGCTGACCAGATTGAAAACCGCATTATTGAGGCGAAGAGCCGTGGAATTTATGAAGCTCCAGGAATGGCGCTGCTATTTATTGCGTACGAGCGTTTAATTAGCGCAATTCACAATGAAGACACTATTGCTAACTATCATGCAGAAGGTCGCCGACTAGGTCGCTTGTTGTACGAAGGTCGCTGGTTTGATCCACAAGCACTGATGCTTCGTGAATCTCTAATGCGTTGGGTTGCTTCTGCTGTAACAGGCGAAGTAACAATTCGTATGCGTCGCGGTGATGATTACTCAATTATTAATACAACAGGGCCTGGTCTTAGCTACCATCCAGAAAAGCTTTCAATGGAGCGCACTGAAAACGCTGCCTTTGGTCCAGTTGATCGCATCGGTCAATTAACCATGCGAAACCTTGATATTGCCGATACCCGTGCCAAGTTAGAGCTTTACCGCTCACAGGGCCAGATTGGTGATGGCGAGTTTAAATTAATCGGCGAAATCGAATAGTTTATTCAGGATTGATCAAAGTAAAGGTCAATCGGTTATGGCCGCTTTCGGCTGCGTAGTTCCATTCCGCGGCTAGGTCATTAAACATCTTTGTTCCTAAGCCTGCTTTGCCTTTAGTCATCGGCTCACCATTTGAAATGATTGTGATTGTAAGTAAATCTTTTTTCAGAATGCCAGAAACTTTGATATCCGTTGCTTTGGCGTGACGAATCGAGTTGGCAACCGCTTCTTCAATCAATTGGACTGAGCTTCGCGAGACGTTTTCATTGAGTTGGTCAAAAGAAGGCAGAGCGACTGAAATATCAGCAATTCCTTTCCACCCATCAATAATCTTTTTGATCTTTACATCTGGTGTTGCCATTCGGGTATAAGAAATATTAGTGAGATCCTGATTCAAAAGTCCAGATGCGCGTTCAAGTGCTTCTTGGGCAAGCTCTGAATCGCCACTCTTAGCCGCTTGTTGTAGCAGCAGACTGCTTGCAGTTAACCCGGCTTGAATCTCGCCATGAAGGTAATTTGCTAAATCAGCTTTGCGTCGCGCAGCACCGCTTTCATTTACTGATGAAAGGTATCTTTCGCCTGAGATGTGTTTTTCTAGGCTTGTAATAACTTCGGCGCGCTGTCTATTGATAACTGTGTATCCATTCACAGTTATTAGCAAGGCAATATATGAAACTGAAAGAAGCAGCTGCCCTAAAAAGATTGCAGCTGAATTACTGCTGATAGCCAAGTTTCTTGGAACAAAATCAAATTGAATATAGAAAGGCAAAAAGAAACTGGTGCCTAACAAGAATAGGTTCGACCCAGCACGATTTAAGATCTTGAATCTATAAACTAATTCAGATAATCCAAATATTGTAAGGTCAAAAAAACTGACTAAAAGACAGTGAAAGATTGCGATTTCAAATCCGTAAGCTCCATTTAGTCCCACGAATAGATAGGGGACCGAGATGATGACAACTAAGAAAACACGCAAACGGGTTTCAAGTAATGCAATTTGAACAAGTGTCCAGAATGAAATCTTGGGTGATTTAACTGCGTTTTCGCGCCATAACTCTGCGCTAGCGGGACGTATATCATCATCGATGAGATGTTGGATTTTTTCAGCCTCATTGGTGTAATCGCTAAGCTCGTTTGGCCGTTTGATTAATTTCTGAATATCACTTGCAAGGTTCGATGTGATGAATTGCAATCGAGCAATGGTTTCATCTGCATTTGAAGATCCTTGGGGCAAAATCGGTTGGCGTTTATGAGTCTCTTGCTCACGTTGCATTGCTTTGGCAAAAAGCTCCCGAAAGGTATTTTGATAGTTTCGGCGAGATTCTATAAAGACTGCGACACCTACAAACCATTGTGGCAGTGCAACCATCGAATTAAAGACCTTATATCCATCGCTAACCGTCTGCACCAAATCAAATTGAGCCACACAAATGTTGATTACTAAGCCTCGGGTTGCCCCTAATAAAAAGAGAAATCCAAGGTCAAACTTCCAGTTTCTCCATTGCTGAGATTGCGCAACCCCTACCGTCACTAAAGGAATCAGCGCAACATGGGAGATCAAAGCAACGAGTCCCCATAAGCAAGCCTCGTTAAAGTTCTTGACTGTGTGATCAGCGGCGAGAATCAAGACAACAATGTCGATCGGAATTGTTGTGAAGAAGATTCGCCAAGTGATCCAGGAAGTTCTCTTCACCTAAACACCTTGGCCCTTATTCTCAAAGAAGGCTCTTACGATTTGTACTCGCTGATTTGTATCTGCAGATTTTGGAATACCTAAGTGTTTTGAAATACGAGAGATTGATTTATCAATAGCTTGTTCAGAAACTCCTCGGGCACGTGCAATTTCAGATGTGCTCAAACCTTCAGCAATCTCTTTCATAATCTCGATCTGCAATGTTGAAAGTGCTGACAAGGGACTGTTGCGGCTCCATGGGAATGAGCGTCGAGTTAACGGCTTCAGTACAGCAAGAGAAATTTGTGCCGCTATCGCAGATGTTGAATTCATATCAAGTTTATTTAAATAGATCGCACCTTCAGGAAGGTTTGGAAGGTTAGATTCAATCAGTCTCGGATCTTTGTAGGTTGTTAAGAAAACAATTCCGATATTTGCATTTCGTGATCTGAGAGCAATGGCCACATCAATTCCTGTTGGCCCAATGCCCAAATCAAGATCCAGTACTGCAACCTGGGGATCAAATTCGCTCTGTGCAGCCAAAGCTTCAGCTGCTGTCGCGACCCTAGCCTTCACATCAAAGCCTTGAAGAACCAACGCATCTCCGAGCAGCGCACGCGTAAATGCATCATCCTCAACCAGGATCAGGCGTGCATTTCTCATTTAACTAGGATGCCAGTACTTCACGTGCGACACTACAAAACAGAGAAAAAAAATGGAATTTAGGTTGTTTTACCCAACCAGCACTAGTTGTTTCCTCCAACCTGCAAATTAGGAGAAGGGGGATTACCCCTCACCATGGTTACCTAATAGTGAGGAAACGGTCATGAAATCGACAGATTTTAAGTCTCATGCCCGACTTCGACGTGCGGTAATTCTGATCGCTGTCTTCTCAGTATTTTCATACACAGTTGCCCAAGCTGCGGACACGACAGGCACCAAGGGACCAATTGGAACGACAGGCAAAACTACAACCGGTGTTACAGGTCCTGTTAAGGGAACAACAACTTCAAAATTAAAATCAGACATCATTGTTATTAATGCACCAGTTAAAAAAGTTTCGGGTGCAACTGGTGCAACTGGATCAGCTGGTGCGCAAGGTCCTGTTGGTCCGCAAGGACCTGAAGGCGAAGAAGGAATGGTTGGTCCTCAAGGACCAGAAGGTTTGCAAGGAATTCAAGGTATACAAGGAATTCAGGGACCTGTTGGTCCGCAAGGTCCGCAAGGTGTTGCTGGTGTTGCAGGAGCAAAAGGTGAAAAGGGAGATACCGGTCCACAAGGACCGGCAGGACAAAACGGTGCTAACGGAAGCAATGGTTCGGGAGGATCATTTACCTATGTAGTTGATGGAACATGCGGAGCTGACCAAAAAGTTTACGATATAACATACGATGGAAAAACTCTAAAAACTTATTGCGCAGCAGATCAAAAAAATGGAACTGGATCCGAAAATGCCGCCTCAACAAGTTGTGGTACCGATGAGTTTTTAACCTCCGTGTCTGAAAGCTCATCAGGAGTATTTACATCGACATGTGGAGTACCACCTGGAATTTTAGGCTCACTTAAATTAGAAAATGATCAATCGAGCTCAGCTACTTGTTCAACTGGATTTGTGATTGATGGCATGATTTTTGCTTCACCGACGCTTAAGTACCACTGTGTCCGAAATGGCAGTGGGACTGCTGTTGCGTTCGATGATAGTAATGTAATTGAGAAGAGTTGTTCACCCGAAGATTCTTTCGGATTAGGTTCGCTAAAAGTTACAAAAAGTGCTCCATTCCAGTTGACGGGGGACTGCTTGCAGACAATCCCAAGCGGAATAACTTCATCTATCAACGCGGCTATTAGCGGACTACAAGGAGCCTTAAGGCCATTTACGCAGGATGGCACTCGAACTTGCGAATCGGGCAAAGTAATTGACGGAATTGCTCTTTCATTGTCGCAAGTTAGATATCACTGCATTACACCTAGTGGCTCGAGTTCTGATTTCTCTAACTTGTCAGTCAATAAGAGAACATCAACATCAGAGTTTACTCCGACACAGGAGTGCTCAAGCGGTGACGCAGTTAAAGGTATGAAATTCAACAGTTCTGGTGAACTCTCATTCTTATGTACATCAGTTGGCGGCTCCAGTGATGGAAACAGCAGTGATGGATACAAGCACGATGACAGCGATTACAGCCGCTATGGTGATGGAAATCCAAACACCAGAGTTGCTCTATCTGTTGCTGGATTACTTGGTCCAGCTCTGACTTCAACGGGGACAACAAGTTGCACACTGCCACAAGTTGTAACCGCATTAACAATTGATGTTGATGGAAACTTTGGAGTTTCTTGCGGAACTCCAACTTCGGGATCTCTCTCATCATCATCGGTCAGCAGTACTCAATGCTCTGGCTCATCTGGTTTTGCTAATGGTCTTACTTATTCAAATTCAAAGTTAACGATTGCATGTACTGGGACTATTCCAACCTTTAGCGACAATGCTTACTTCAATGGAGTAAGCGGTGGAACTTTCCTCTATGACGGTTCTAACTTTAGAGTCACTATTCCTTCAGGAGTTTTGGGATCTACATTTTCACTGGATTCTCAAAATGACACATGTTCGGGATCGGATAAAGTCTCAGGACTCACCTTTACCAGTAGTGTCTTGAAGGTAGTTTGCACAAGTGATGATGTGACAGCGATTTCTCAAGTTGCAATCACATCGTTAACAGTTGGAAGTAACCCAACAATTGGTTGGACTTCTTCATCTAGAAAATTAACTTTAGGAATCCCTGCCGGCGCAACCGGGGCTAAAGGAGATACCGGTGCGACCGGTGCGACCGGTGCCCAAGGCTTGAAAGGTGACACAGGTGCAACTGGACCTGCTGGTGCCGATGGCGCTCTTGCCGTTACATCTGCTGCAGTTTCAATGGGTGCAGTTGGATCAACACCCACTGTTTCTTTAGTTTCGAAGAAGTTAACTTTTGTTCTTCCTTTAGGTGCAACAGGAGCCACAGGACCTGCTGGCCCAACAGGCCCTGCTGGTCCAACAGGAGCTGCAGGTAAGAATGGAACAGATGGTGCTGATGGGGTAACTCCAACTATTGCCGTGAATTCCTCTGTAACCAATGGATCTCCATCAGTATCGGTTTCTCAAACAACTTCTAATGGAGTTCCGCGATACACATTCTCATTCACACTGCCAACAATAGTTGCGAACTACACAGAGAAGTACGTGTGTATTTCATCTAGAGATCAATCGATGACTTTGTTGAGCAGCTCAAGTTCAAGCTGCTCGGGCACGAAAAACAAAATTCTATTGGACACAACACCGTGATAATGATGGAGAGACAATAAATGACACCTGATCAGGAACAAGAAAAACCCGCTCGAAAGACGCCTAAAGTGCGTCAATCAACAGTGGTTAATGATTCAACAGTTGTCGCTCCAAAACGTAGCCGGGTGAAAATTTCTACAGGTGACCAGAGTGCGCCGAAGCGAAAGATGAGTCAGAATTCGAAGACTGCCCTCTTAATGATTGCTTCTTTCTTTGTTGGTTCAATTCTTACCTACTCGTACTCCACTTCATCCGCGGATACTCCAACCGCCTCTACTTCAACCTTTACAGAAGTTATTGCTGGAAAGGTAGCGCTAACTGAAGGTGAATTAGTTGATGCAGTGAAACAACTAGGAGTAGATGTTTACTGGGCTGGTCCAGTTAAAGGCGCAAAGTACACATTGGCAGTTCCGGCAGAGGGTCAGGCTTATGTGCGATATTTACCAAACGGAGATGGCCTAACAGATACACAACCAAATTACGTTGTGATTGCTACATATACAACTACCAATGCATTTAGTGCGACACAAGCTGCCGGAAATCAAAGCAATGGCGTTACCTTCATTAACACTGAAGGTGCTGCCGTGTATTACAACAAGGACACACCAACAAATGTTTATGTGGCATATCCAAATCTGAATTATCAGATCGAAGTATTTGATCCGATCGCTGCAACAGCACTTGATATTGCGAGCAAGCAAGGCGCATTGAGGTTGGTGAAGTAATGCCAAACAGCCAAGAAGATTTATTGCATGGTGAAATCACACAACGCCTGAACGGTTGGGCGGTGCGTAACAATGTTGCATCCGACCATATTGTTCAGTCATTGGCTCAAGATCTTTCACAAGAAGAAAACTTAGCCATTTGGGCAGGGATGGATCCTTTCGAGTATCTGCCGCAGCCTTATCCAACGGTGGGAAATCGCTTCTTCAATTGGGCAAAGCAGTTGGCAAACATCAGAAATGTATTAGTTTTCATTCCAGTAGCAATTACTTGGGAAGCGGTAAGTAAGGCAACTGAAGCATTCGCAAAGTTTGTCGAAACAAATAATGCGACGACAGTAAATTTCTTGGAGTTCTGGCAAAACGGTTATGAAGTATTACCTGCGTTCTGGACCATCAGTCATGTGGCAAGTTTGGACTTTGCAATTATTCTTGGCGTGATTGTTTTAAGCCTTGTTTCAACATATTTCAATACAAAGGGCTCAGCAATCAACAAGGCAGAGGTACATCAAATAGATGAAGAGCGTCTGGAAATGGCGCTTGCGCTGAAGATGTATTTATACGCCTTGCGAGAGATCGATAAGAACAATGTAGAAGAGGGCATTGCATCCTCTGTATCTGCCTTACTTTCAGCTACTAACTCACTTGCAAAAAGCGCAAAGCAACTAACCGCTGTTGTTGAAGAACTAGAAGGTGGAGTTCCTGCTATTAATGAATTTGGTAGCCGTCTAGGTAATGAATCGGAAAAACTAGTAAAGCAGGTTGGCAACCTCACAAAAGCTTTGAGTGGAATAAACGACTCGATTACCGGTGAACTTCGCGATGCCGTCAATTCCGCAACTATCGGGCTAGATCTTGCCAATGATGAGCTGGCGCAATCGACTAACTCAATTCGTTCAAGCTCGGAAGCTGCCGAAAATGAGATTAAGTCTCTTCAGACGCTAATTAAGAAAGCCTCACGGAGTAAGTAATGAGAAGAATTTATGTTGATCCAGTCGAAGAGGATCTAACCGGACAAGCAGGGTGGATGTACACCGACTTGATGCTTGCCCTCATGGTTATCTTCTTAGCAACGATCTCATTTGTTCCACAATTTACAGGTAACTCAAATGCTGCGGCAGATCCAAATAATCCTGATTATTCGTATTCAAAGATTTTTGATGAAAGCATGAACACCTTGTATGAAAGTTTTAGTCTCTCTCAAATTAAATTGGATATTTCACGATTTAAGAACACACATGGATTGCCAGCAGACGCAGACATAGTCTTTGCGCAATATGTAGGCGGCTATTCATCTGGGTCAGAGAATCCATCAAGTGCTATTGCGCGCGCACTCTCATTCAGTCAAAAGCTGGACAAAGCAGATCATGACTTATTAGCTAGCGCAGCCACGACATTGAGCTCAAGCAACGTGCTTCGCACAAATCAAGTAATTGTTCGATTTACCTTTGCAACCCCTTCAAAGATAGGCAACTAATGAAAACCAATGGAGTAATAATGAAGAAAATCCAAATCCTAGCCACATCAATTCTCTTGATGTCGGTTGCATTGTCCTTTTCGGGCGCAAACGCTGAAGAAAATGGCAAAGGGGGAGAAGGCGACAAAGGAAACAACTCATCACAAGAGTTCAAAGGGGCTGCGATTCGATCTCATGGTCACCCAATAGCAAATCTTAATGAAGCGCCAACTAATGGATCTCGACAATCGCAAAGTTCATATGTTTCCAATGATGACGAAGGTTCGGAAATTGAATGGCAGAAGTGGAATAAGGCAAACACTAGAGCCACAGCTAAAGCCGTGGGTTCGGCGGCTTCGAACCCAATTATTTATCACGCCGGCGGCCCATTAAATGTTTATTCCGGAAATGTACAGATTATTCCGGTGTGGGTCGGAAATTGGGATGCAACGAGAAAAGCAACATGGAACGCAATCCTGGGCAATTTGGTTACATCATTAGGTGCCGGAAGTATTAACACGGACAACCATGTGTTTAAGACAAATCTGGGATATTTCACATCAAATGCACCTTCGCTAACTTGGCCTACATCAACTTCAGCCACAGTTGCCGCAAGCGGTTCGGTTAAGAATGGATTGATTCAAGTAAGCGATGCGAATGTTGCCACATATATCAACAATGCCATTAAGAGCAAAGTGATTAACGCTGGCGTGAAGCCAATCTATGTTTATTTGGGAGCAAATAACACCAGACTCTCTTCTGGTTTTGGAACCGCATATTGTGGTTGGCACTCAATTGGAACGATTGGAGTTAGAAATATTCCGTACATTGCGGTGCAAGATTTCACGTCAACATATGCTCGTAGTTGCGCAGCTCAAACAATCAGTCCAAATGGAGACTATCAACTAGATGCGGTAGCAAGTATTTTGGTACATGAGATTGATGAGGCACTTACCGATCCTGATTTGCGGACTTGGTATGACGCAACAGGCGCAGAGAATGCCGATAAGTGCGCTTGGGCTTTTGGCGCTTCAAACATCCTCAACGGTGCTAAGTGGAATTTTCAGACCCCTGGAAACACCACGAAGTACTACATTCAGATGAATTGGCTGGCAGATAACAAAGTTACAGATTCCATTACTGGTTCTGCCTGCGTAGTTACGAAATAAGTATGCGTAAGTGGCTTGTAGTACCTGTTGCAGCGACCATGCTGTTTCAGGTGCTACCTGCCCATGCGGCGGTTAAAGCGGCAACGGTGGCGCATGTGGGGGATCAATGTCTACGCGATGGGAAAGTTGCTCCTGGTCGCGCAATTGATGGCACTGACTTAGTGTGCATGAAAGCAACACTTGGTACTTCAAAGGGTGAACTTCTTTGGTGGTACTCGAAGTTAACTCCAATCAAGATCTTTGAAATTATTGCCCCAATCGTTTCTCGTAACTCGGATTCACCTGAAGTTGTTGCAAGCCGGAGCGCGGACCGCATTGGTAAAGCAATCGGTACTGCTCTGAAGAATGAAGAGTTGGTGAAAGATTATTCAAGTAAAAACTTTAGCGGTGGTTCTGGAACTTGGGCACTTGGAACCTTTCAGGCTTACAAGAATCGCCTAGCAACCTCATTTATAGGAAGCCAGACTCTAATTGCTGGATTAATTACGACAAAATCAACTTTGAAGCTCTCGGATTCAAAGGCTATTGCTCGATTAGTCCAAGAGCATGAAGCTATTGCAGTTCCTGCTAACTCTAAGTATCAAACACTTGAGCAACTAATAAATGATCTGAAAAACAATCCAAAAGCAGTAACTTTTATCGGTGGCGCGGCTGGGGGAGTAGATCACATCTTCATGGCAAAGATTTTCAATTCAATGAACTTAGATCCAAAGCAGGCTATTTATTCACCACAGAATTCAGGCTTTGATGTCATCACAAAGAGCTTGACAGACAAAAGTTATGTTGCGCTGTCTACTAGTGGTGATTTTGTTGCTCAGGTAACTGCCGGAAAGATGCGAATACTAGGTGTTGCTTCACCAGAAAAATTATCATGGTCCAAGGCCAAGACTTTGCAGCAGCAAGGCGTTAATGTCATTTACGGGAATTGGTACGGAATCTTTGTTCCTCCACAATTTAGTGATGTCGATACAAGTAACTTCATTCACCTCCTGGATGTATTCCACAATTCTCGTATTTGGCTCAAGACCCTTTCAGATAATTACTGGAGCGAGGGCTATGTGGGACAAAAGGATTTTGTCGCTCAAATTGAAGTTGAAACAGCAGAAACTAAGGCAATTCTGCAGCAACTCGGGTTTTAACCCACTTATTGGTAGATTGCGCATCTGAATTTCAAATCGCTCGAGGAGAACCATGTCAAAGAACACTCTTTTAAAGGTATTTGCGGTTTTGGCCGTAGCTGCAATTGCATTTGCATCATTCACATCACTCGGAGGGAACGACACAGTGTCAGATTCATCAGGACTACCTGCTGTAACAGGTAACGCGGGCGAGGCCCCAACAATCACACCTCCAACAGGTGCTGCACCAACAACATTGCAAACAAAAGACATCATTGTTGGAACTGGTACAGAGGTTCAAGCTTCATCAACTCTGACAGTTCATTACACATTGATGACATGGTCAAACGGTGCACTCATTGAGTCATCATGGTCTGGCGGACAGCCAGCAACATTCCCACTCTCTGGCGTTATCGCTGGATGGCAGGAAGGTTTGCCAGGAGCAAAGGTTGGCGGACGTCGTTTGCTAGTTATTCCAGCTGACAAGGGATACGGTCCAAATGGTTCAGGTCCAATCGGTCCAAATGAAACCTTGATCTTCGTAGTGGACATCATCGCCGTTTCATAATCACGCTTAAGAAAAACCCCGCTGACCTAATGGTTAGTGGGGTTTTTCATTTGTATACCGTTTGTTCACCTATAACTTGTACCCTGCTGCAATGAAGAAAGTATTTGCCGAGTTCCTGGGAACCTGTCTTTTAGTAGCAATTGTTGTCGGTTCAGGAATCATGGCAACCAACCTTTCACAAGACGTTGGCGTTCAGCTATTAATCAACACTATTTCAACTGTTTTTGGTCTTTATGTTTTGATTCAAATCTTGGGACCGATAAGCGGTGCACAATTTAATCCTGTGGTCACCTTGGTTGATTTGATTGAAAAGAAAGCAACAGTCCTTACCTTTGTTCAATACGCAGCCGCTCAAGTTACAGGTGCGATTTCAGGTGCAGTGTTGGCTAATGCGATGTTTAGCCATGCATTATTTGAAACAGCGACGAAATCACGTTCAGGTGGAAATCTTTATCTGGGCGAGATCGTTGCGACCGCTGGTCTCATTCTCTTGATTAATTTAATGCTCGCTCAGGAAAAAACAGCGCTCATCCCTGTAACTGTTGCTGCCTGGATCGGAAGCGCCTACTTCTTCACTAGTTCAACTTCATTTGCAAACCCTGCCGTCACAATCGGTCGAATCTTCTCGGATTCATTTGCTGGCATTGCGCCAGGATGTGTTTCTAAATTTATCGCAGCTCAAATTCTCGGAGCTTTAATCGGTCTGGGCCTAACGAAGGTGCTAACTAATGACAAATAAACCGACTGTACTTTTCGTCTGCGTCCACAACGCAGGTCGCTCTCAAATGGCAGCAGGCTTTATGCGCGAACTTGGTCAAGGTCGAGTTGAAGTTTTATCTGCAGGAAGTGCACCAAAGGATTCAATCAATCCGATTGCAGTTGAAGCTATGGCTGAAATTGGAATCGATATTGCTAACAACACTCCCAAGGTATTAACTCCTGAAGCGGTTCAAGAATCAGATGCCGTCATCACCATGGGTTGTGGCGATGTCTGCCCGTTCTACCCAGGAAAGCGTTATGAAGATTGGGTGCTTGATGATCCTGCAGGACAGGGGATTGAACCAGTTCGAGTAATCAGAGATGAGATTAAAAAGCGCGTAGAGCAACTGCTTTCTGAACTACTAGTCTAAAGTAAGCGGTTATGAGCAACTCTTTAAAGTTAGCTGTAGTTACCGGTGCAAGCTCCGGAATAGGAGCTGCCACAGCTACGCTCTTTGCAAATAATGGATACCAGGTAATTGCTGGTGCGCGCCGATTAGATCGACTTCAGGTGCTTGCAGCAACCAACCCCAACATTGAAGTTCATGAGCTTGATGTAACCAACCAAGATAGTGTTGATAAATTTGTTCAGGCATTAAATGGGCGCGCAGTTGATGTACTAATCAACAACGCTGGTGGCGCCTTTGATTCAAGCTCAGTATTAGATTCAGATCCAGCGATGTGGACAAAGAGCTATGAAGTAAATGTCATTGGCACTTTGCGAATGACTAAAGCGATAGCCCCATCAATGATTGCGAATGGAAACGGCCATATCGTCATCATCTCTTCTACCGCAGGCCATGTTGCCTACGAAAATGGTGGAAGTTATGTCGCAGCAAAGTTTGCTGAACGCTCGCTTGCAAACACTTTGAGACTTGAACTCAACGGAACTCCAATCCGTGTTACAGAAATCGCTCCAGGTATGGTTAAGACTGAAGAGTTTGCGCTGAATCGTAATTCTGGAGATTCAGCAAAGGCCGCCAAGGTTTATGAAGATGTTGAAAATCCATTAACCGCTGAAGATATTGCCGACAGTATTTTCTGGACATCATCTGTTCCTGGCCATGTAAACATTGATTCCTTAGTAATTCGCCCAGTTGCGCAAGCAGCCAACCACAAAGTTTTCAGGGGCCAATTCAAGAAGTAAGAATTGATTTAGCGATTGCTAAATCTTTTTCAAAGACCATCAACTGAGGCCCATCTAAAGTTTGAGTCAATGTTGCTTTGATATTTGAATCAACTAATTTCTGTAAAGCCATTTGCGCCTCGATGTAATTGGCTGGCGTAGACAGTGGTTTGAGCAGACCGTATTGATCTTTTTTGCCCGCCTTGATGGGCGTAACAATCAACTTTCGGTTCGATGAAAAACCCCATTTCAAAACGACAACAAGCAGCGCTAATCCAACAAATCCGCCAAAGGATTGCAAGAAAAGCCCGTTATTGATTCCGCCCAGCATGGATTAAGCCTACTTAAACAGGACGCAACTCACACCTTTTCAAGATGCATCACCTTGTTGGCACCTTTACGGTTTCATACATTAAATCTAGAAAATCGGAGAGTTCATGAAAAAGCTTGCGGCAATAGTTTCAGTTCTATTCTTAGTACTCAGTGTTCAGCCGGCAAACGCTGCCGCAAAGGTGAAGGTTGCAAATTCAAGCAAGATCTCAACAAAGACAGGTCTAGTTTCAATTACCGTTTCAGGTCTTCCAAAGGAACACGGAATCTATATTTCACAATGTATGGGAATCGACAAGGGAAAGACAGAACCAGCCGCGTGCAACCCTGCAAAAGCTTCAAAGCTGTGGGTTTCAAATGTTCCAGCTGATTTAAAGATGGGCGCGACTCCAGGAACTGGAAAGCTATCTATCAAGGTCGATAAGTACTTCAAGGATGGCGACTGCATCCACACAAAGTGCATCATTTATGTAACCAATGATCACAATGCAACAGATAAATCATTTAGTCAGGCAATTCCTTTTAAGTTTGGTGGAATTAATCTTTTTTAGTTTCAAGCCTTACGAGTAATGCCCCGAAAGGGGCATTACTCTTTTCCCATGAAACTAACTACTTGCCTTTGGTTTAACGGCCATGCTCGAGAAGCCGCCAACTTTTACACAAGTATTTTTCCCGATAGTTCTGTTGCGGATAATTGGATTGCACCCACAGATACCCCTGGAAACAAGCAGGGTGAAGAGATCGTCGTTAACTTCACGATCTTTGGGCAACCATTCATTGGCCTTAACGGTGGACCACAGTTCCCACATAGCGAAGCGATCTCTTTCCAGATTCCTTGTGCTAATCAAGCTGAGATTGATAAATACTGGGATTTATTAATTGCCGATGGCGGACAAGAAAGCCAATGCGGTTGGCTGAAAGATAAGTTCGGAGTCTCTTGGCAGGTAACTTCCCCTGAAATGAATGAGTACTTGGGCGGTTCAGATCCTGCAGGATGCCAACGTGCGACGCAAGTGATGCTTGAAATGCGCAAGATTGATTTAGCTGCAATGAAGAAGGCATACCTAGGAGAGTAATCGATGAGTGGAAATAGAGTTTCGATAGTTGCTGGTGTATTACTTGCCTTTATTGGAACCCGATTTCTTGAAGGTGGAAATCTATTAATCACAGGTGTTGCAACCTTGTTGGCGGCGATGATGACTAGAACCTTTTGGGAAGTTCTTAAAAGGATTAAGAATTACTTTAAAAAATCTATTTAACGGGAATTAAGATTCCCATTTCGTAGTCATCAGCCATCGGATTGAGCATGGCGTCATACAGTTCAATGTGTGGGGCTTCGCGCATTTCTAATCCTGCAGATGGAAATACAACGCCGTAAGCTTCACCGTAACTCGGTGCAAGTGACTCGATGTTTCCAAGGTGCGTAACCTCTAAATAGTTGCCAGCGGGAATAGTTGTTAATTCAAATCCCTCAGGAGCAACGTAGCCAGCTTTAACTTCAACTCCAGCAACATAATGGAGTTTCCCTGATGTTCCATCAATTGGAGTAACAACACCAAAAGCGAGATTTCCTGCGGGCATATCTGACTTTGGAAATTCTGCCCAGAATTTTTTCCATGCGTTTGGGATAGCGGTTGGGTCATAAAGATCAGAGATCATGATCGAGTACAGATCAGTTGGTGCGCCACAGATGATGCGCTCTGGATGTGGCTTAGTTCCATTGTTTCTTACGGCCATAAGAGCGCTCCTTGTATTTTCCTCAGTATTTTCCGATGCGCAATTAAATCAGTGACTGATACCGTTTTCCAGTGCCAACACTTCGCTCACTTTTGGATTCGCCCGATCAATCGGTACGCCTAAAGGCAGCCCTAGCTGCGGGAACCTATCCAGAGCCTGAGTTCATCGAAATTTTGATTACTCAATGTGCAATTGAGCCTGACTTCTTTGTGCGAGATACCTTGTCATGGGCGTTAATGCGAAATGACATTCCGCAAGTAGTAAAGCGATTAGAGACTGAGTTGCAATCAGCCAATATTCAAGCCAAGAGCCAAGCGATTCACACACTTTCAAAGATAGGCGATAAGAACAACTACAAATTAATCACTGATGAGATGCTCTTTGATGAAGATGACTTTGTAGCCGCAACTGCTTGGAGAGCTGCATCTGTGTTAGTGCCAGATGATCAAAAGCCAATTCTTGTTGCAAAGTTGATTACTCAACTTGGTCGCGGGGATTCAGACACTCAATTCGGATTAACGCGATTCCTTTGTGCGATTGGCGAACCCATTGTTCAGCCGCTGACAGAGGCAGCTAATTCATCAGATGACGCCGTTAGTAATCAGGCGAAGTTCACCTTGCTGAGATTTAGAGAGATGCAGCTGGAAAGCAAAAAGCCTTCAAATAATTGAAGGCTTTGTCTCGGACTTACTGTCGTAAGTGGGTGGTGAGGGACTCGTTATCAAACCTTCAAACCATTCCCTTTGACCCACTATGCGGATATATCCGATCTTTACTCATCTCCAATATTAGGGATGGCCAGGGACAAATCAAGGGTATTGAATGTCCATTTAGTCTTTTTGGGAGGTAAGAGCAGAAATGACTGCTCAAAATCCCAAATTGCCAGAACTCTCCTTTACCCTTTTGGAATGCAAACTAGGGGACCTTTTGCAAAAGGACTATTAATTGCCCTTGCCATTGTCCTAATTCCCGTCACTGCCGTTTCCGCTCAAAAGATAACTCCTGGCAGTTCGTGCAAAGTCTTTAAACAAAAAGTTGTTTATCAGAATAAGGCTTATACATGCATCAAGTCAGGCACGAAGTTGGTTTGGAACAAGGGAGAAATAGTTGTTGTAAGTACCCCTACGCCAAGTCCTGGCAACTCTTCAGTTGAACAATTGGCACCTACCTCTTTCTCTAATCTATATGAAAGACGAAAAGCGATTGCCTACACTGCTTGGAAATTAACTTCAGATGCTATTTCACAGGGAAAATCTTCTTTGAAAACCCCTGAAATAATTATCGGACCGAATACAAAGCCTTCTCAGACCCCCGCTTTACAAATTTTCGAGTTAGTTTCCAAGGCCTTTAGCATGTATAAAACCCCTGATATTTTTTATGAAATCCAGTACTCATTCGAAGATATCTCGTGGGCAGAGGAAAAACTAAAGTCCCTCATTGGATCATATAATTATGATGCAATCAACGCCAATGAAAACGGACATCTTGTTGATGGAAATTGCATGTTACACGACATACTTTTCCCTCAAAATATAGACTGTGGTGGTGCAAAACAGATTACAACTGTAAACGGTATAGCAGTTATTCTTTTGAGCATTCCAAAAGTTCTAAACTTCGGCGACCCAATGACTCAAGCAAGGTCCGTGATTGGGCAAGGAGAGGCTCACGAATTCTTCCATTCCTTACAAAGAATGGTAATTGGAAATAATGGTTGGACAAATGGTGCTTATCCACCACCTTGGGTAATAGAAGGTGGAGCCGAAGTCACTGGAAATTTGGTTATGTCGAGAAATTCTTTTTCTGAATATCTCAAGTGGCGAAGAATAGACACTTCCTCAGTGTCGGGTAAACAGATTAGTTATTTGCAAAATTATTTAGACGCTCCAACATACAATTACGATGGAGCCTATAGTTATGGAAGTTTAGTTATGGAAACCTTAGTGGCATTAAAGGGCCCAGGCGTTCTTTTAGAACTGTGCAAGCAAACAGATGAAAAAGGATTTGAACCTGCATTTTTCTCCATATTTGGAACCACTTGGAAAGACGCCAAGCCGATTATCGCTAAAATAATCTATGAGAATTTTAGAAGTGATAATTAGTGATGAGTCTAAAAAATAGTTGTGCCCATATAAGCAGGGTGTTGATTAGTCTAATGTTTTGTTTGCTACTTTCTAGTCCCGCCCTTTCTGCCCAAAAGGTCACTCCTGGTTCTACCTGCAAAGTATTGAATCAAAAGGTTGTTTATCAGAATAAGACATACACATGTGTTAAATCAGGAAAGAAGTTGGTTTGGAATAAAGGAGTTGCAATCGTTAAGCCAACTGCCACACCAACTGCCACACCAACTGCCAGACCAACTGCCACACCAACTGCCACACCAACTGCCACACCAACTGCCACACCAACTGCCACACCAACTGCCACACCAACTGCCACACCAGCTCCCACTCCCACTCCCACAATGGCTCCACTTGTTCCCATTAGTTTGGACAATTTAGACATAAGTCGTGTTTCACTGGTGGCATATCAAAGTGTAATGAAGGACTATGACTCTCAAGTAAAAAAGATGGCACCAATAATTTTTTATGTAGATCCATCAGTTTCAAATACATGGATTTCAGAAGAGCAAAACCGTTTGAACCGCATATATACATTTCTGCAAAATTATTTTTTACCTCAGTCAGTTAATGCACTTTATTGGATAGATACGAGCGATTCCACAATTCAATGGGCTCAAACAAAATATAACTCTTGGAATTCACGCATATCGCATGATTTCCAAAATGATAAAAGTGGCCCACCATGCGGTAATGGTTATGCAGTTGCATGGGCTGAAACTGTAGGTAACGTATCATTTGATCGTTGGGGATATGTAAGTTGCAGTGGTGAAAATACGCCAGACAAAGCATTTAAGCCCATCCATGAATATTTTCATTTGTTTCAATCAGACAATCATTCCGTTGGTCCTAATTCGGTTGAATGGCTGGTAGAGGGTTCTGCAGATTTCTATGGACAAATGCTTGGATTAAATTATGAGAACCCTGCAAACCTGATCGTGCACAGAGCGATGATGACCAATTGGGTGAGTGAATCAAAGCATTTAACTCAAGATCAATTCATTAAATTGATGCAAAACATGGAATCGTCAGAGTGGAATCATGCTTCCTATTACCTTGGCTCATTAGCAACGGAGGCTCTTGTTGCGGTCTATGGAAATGAGCAATTTCTCAAATTTGTGAAGGATTGGAAAGAATTACCTGACTGTAGAATGCAATGCATCACTACTCCTAATAATTTTGCCACAAGATTTGAAAAATTCTTTGGTGTTACACCATTAAAATTCTATGAGAAGTTATACCCATATTATGTTGGAATGAATGAGTATTATCTAAAGAAGTGATTACTGGATATAAAGATTTGGCAGATAAATCCACTATTCAAGGGTTTGATCTACATCCAAGGTTTGGACATAGAGCTCGGATTCACTTACATAAGTGGGTGGTGAGGGACTCGAACCCCCGACCCGGTGATTAAGAGTCACCTGCTCTACCAACTGAGCTAACCACCCGAGGCATCCAGGCGCCGGAAACGCTTGAATGCAGGGGGAAACCTATCAGCAACCCCCGCCTTGCCGCACATTCCCGACACACGCATACTGGGCGTGTGAGTCACATCGAAATAAGGATTGCCCTAGTTCTGAGCCTTGCTGTGGCGGGAATAACGCCATCTCAGGCAACCTCAGTGGCATCTGGATTATCTGTGATCGAAGTGCAGCCAACAAAGGGACGAGCTGCGAAAACCGGATACACCCGTGCGCAATTTGGCCAGACATGGGCGGATGTAGATCGCAACGGTTGCGATACCCGCAACGATATTTTGAAACGAGATTTAACCGGCGAAGTATTTAAAGAGAAAACACATGAGTGCGTAATTCTCTCCGGAACTTTGATCGATCCATATTCGGGGGAGACCATCAACTTTGTACGCGGAAATGTGAGCAGCATGGAGGTGCAGATCGACCATGTTGTTGCCTTGTCCAATGCTTGGCAAACAGGCGCATTTAAATTAACAGTTCAGCAACGCACTGCTATGGCAAATGATCCGCTGAATTTGCTGGCGGTTAAGGGTCGCTTGAATTCACAAAAAGGTGATGGTGATGCAGCTACTTGGTTGCCACCGTTAAAGAGTTATCGCTGCGATTATGTTGCACGACAAGTAGCGGTGAAGCTGAAATACAAGTTGTGGTTTACCGCTCCCGAAAAAGAGGCGATCGTACGAATCTTGAAGAGCTGCCCTGAAAAGGCGTTGCCTACCTCTTAAAGTGCGTCGCTACCGCGCTCGCCGGTGCGAATACGGACAACAGTTTCAACTGGTGTAACCCACAACTTTCCATCACCAATTGATCCACTGTTAGCGGTGCTAACAATTAAATCAACGATGTGATCGCACTCTGCATCATCTGCAAGTACTTCGATGCGAACCTTTGGAATGAAATCAACTGTGTATTCAGCCCCACGATAAATCTCAGTGTGACCCTTTTGGCGGCCAAATCCGCGGGTTTCAGAGACTGTCATTCCGTGTACACCATCGGCTTGCAGGGCGCGCTTAATATCATCAACCTTTGAAGGCTTAACGATCGCTGTAATGAGCTTCATTGTTATCTCTTTTCCTGGTGCCTAGTACCGGTTTGAATTTCCAGTGATGTCATACGCAGATTCAGCGTGATAGGTCGTATCAAGACCTGTTAGTTCATCATCGCGAAGAACACGGAATCCGATAGTGCGTGAAATTAGTGTTGCGATCAACCAGGTCGCACAGAATGAGAATGTGGCAACAGCGGCAATTGCAATCAGCTGCTTAGATAGCAATGCAGCAGAGCCATTGATGAATAGACCTTCTTTGCCGGTTGCATTAACTGTGACCGTTGCAAACAAGCCAATGCCAATCATTCCGATAATTCCGCTGACGCCATGGACTCCGACAACATCTAGTGAATCGTCATAGCCAAACTTGTATTTGCGAGAAACGGCGTAATTTGAAACAACACCTGCGATTAATCCAAGGATTAATGCGCCAATCGGATTGATGTAACCACATGCAGGAGTAATGACAACCGCACCTGCGATCGCACCTGATGCAACACCAAGTGTTGTTGCCTTTCCATCCCGGCGCTTTTCGTAGAACACCCATGACATCGATGCTGCAGCTGATGCGATCTGTGTGTTGATCATCGCTGTTGCAGCAAGTGATCCCGCAGATAGTGCGCTTCCTGCGTTAAAGCCAAACCAACCAAACCACAACATTCCTGCACCAAGTAGAACAAGTGGCATGTTGTGTGGTCGCATTGGATCGCGCTTGAAGCCATCGCGCTTTCCCAGAACAAGTGCGAGCGCCAATGCTGCTGCACCTGAATTAATCTCAACAACTGTTCCACCTGCAAAATCAAGTGCGCCTAGTTTGTCGATGATCCAGCCACCATTGCCGCCTTGGCTCGCAAATGCCCAGTGCGCTACAGGGATATAAACCAGTGTTACCCAAACGCCTACGAATAAAACCCATGATCCATACTTTGCACGATCTGCAATTGCGCCAGATAACAGCGCAACAGTGATGATTGCAAAGGTTAATTGGAACATCGCAAATGCAAGAGTTGGAATTTGATGACCTTCAGGGCCAACTACCTGATCAAGTGTTTTCGAAAGACCTACATTGCTGAAGTTACCGATCAAACCGTTTTGTGAAGTTCCGAAAGTTAATGAGTATCCGTAGAGAACCCAAATAATTGTTGTTACGCCAATTGCGGCAAATGACATCATCATCATGTTCAGCGCGCTTTTTGCTCGCACCATTCCGCCGTAAAAGATTGCCAATCCTGGAGTCATAAATAAAACAAGTGCACCACTTGCTAGTACCCAGGCTGTATCGCCGCTATTGATCACGTTCTCTCCTTTAGGAATCGAGAGGTATTCCTAGGAGAGAAAAAGTATCAGTGAGTCTCGTTATAGCGAATGTATGAAGCGTTAATTTCTGCTTCCGCGGCGACGTGTCCGACCCATTCTCCGCCAAATACCTCTTTGCCAGGTTCAAGTGTCTTGTAAACCTCGAAGAAGTGCTTGATTTCATCTAATTCGTAGACAGGAACATCTTCTAGATCCTGCAGATTTGATTTACGAACATCACCGGCTGGAACACATAGAAGCTTGTCATCGCCGCCCTTTTCATCGGTCATGCGGAACATTCCGATAACGCGGCATGAAACAACGCATCCTGGAAATGTTGGCTCATCCAACATCACTAGTGCATCGAGTGGATCTCCATCAAGAGAAAGCGTGTTCTTCACAAATCCATAATCATGAGGGAAACGTGTTGCTGTAAAGAGCATGCGATCTAGGCGAACTTCACCCGTGCTGTGGTTGATCTCGTATTTGTTGCGTGATCCTGCTGGGATTTCAACTACGACGTCGAAAATCATTTCAGTCCAGCTCTCTACTCAATCGTGCAAGGGTGAAACAACTTCAATAAAACTTGGGGTGAACGACGGGGCTCGAACCCGCGACATCCCGGACCACAACCGGGTGCTCTACCAGCTGAGCTACGTCCACCATGCGAAGCAAAGTCTACCTGTTGTTACGAGGTGGTTGATGCCTCGTTTTGTGCGGAGATAAAGACTGATTGGCGGTAATACGCCAGTTCAGCAATTGAATCTTGAATATCGCCCAGCGCTCGGTGGTTTCCGGTCTTAGCAGGGGCGTTGAAGTAGGCCTTTGGGAACCAACGGCGGGCTAACTCTTTAATACTCGAAACATCGATAGTTCGATAGTGAAGGTAATCATTGAGCAGCGGCATATCGCGTGCGATGAAGGAGCGATCAACACTGACGGAGTTACCGGCAAGTGGAGATTTTCCGGGCTGCGTTGATGCGCTTTCTAGATAAGCAATGACGCGGGCCTCTGCTTCCTGAACCGAGATGCCATTAGGAATTTCAGTGATCAATCCAGATGTGGTGTGCATCTGCGTTACAAAATCATTCATGCCCGCCAACTGCTCGGCGCTCGCTTTGATGACAACATCGACACCATCACCGATCACATTTAATTCAGAGTCGGTTACGAGGACGGCGATTTCGACGAGGACATCTTTTTCAAGAGATAACCCCGTCATTTCGCAGTCGATCCAGATCAGGTTCGGTTGTTCATTGGCCATGCGCGCCTGGCAGGAATCGAACCTGCGACAACCCGCTTAGAAGGCGGGTGCTCTATCCGACTGAGCTACAGGCGCCTGTAGGGGTCGAATGCCAAGTCTACCGACATGAACCACTAAGGTTTCGTTCCATGGCTGAGTTCATTTATACGATGAAGAAGGCGCGTAAAGCGCACGGTGACAAGGTCATCCTTGATGATGTCACGATTATGTTTTATCCCGGCGCCAAGATCGGTGTCGTTGGTCCTAACGGAGCGGGTAAGTCCACCGTCCTTCAGATCATGGCGGGATTGCAGCAACCATCTAATGGTGAGGCGTACCTGACTCCTGGCTACACAGTCGGAATCTTGTTGCAGGAGCCTCAACTGGATGAAACTAAAAATGTAATTGATAACGTGAAAGAGGGCGTTGCCGAAACTGTTGCGATGCTTGCCCGTTTCGACGAAATCAGCGCCGAGATGGCAAACCCAGATGCCGATTACGACAAACTGCTTTCTGAAATGGGAGAGCTGCAAGAGCAGCTTGATCACCGCAACGCATGGGAACTTGATTCACAGTTAGAGCAAGCGATGGATGCATTGCGTTGCCCACCACCTGATGCAGATGTTTCTGTTTTATCTGGTGGAGAAAAGCGTCGCGTTGCTTTGTGTAAGTTGCTATTGCAAGCACCAGATCTTTTGCTTCTTGATGAGCCTACAAACCACTTGGATGCTGAATCTGTTTTGTGGCTTGAGCAGCATTTAAATAAGTATGCAGGCGCAGTTGTTGCGATTACTCACGATAGATACTTCTTGGACAACGTTGCGCAATGGATTCTTGAACTCGACCGTGGTCGTGCATATCCATACGAAGGAAATTACTCGACCTACCTTGAGACAAAGGCAGCGCGTTTAAAGGTTGAAGGTCAGAAGGATGCAAAGCGCGCAAAGCGTTTGGCAGAAGAGCTCGATTGGGTTCGTCAAAATGCAAAGGGTCGCCAAGCAAAATCAAAGGCACGTCTTGCACGTTACGAAGAGATGGCTGCAGAAGCAGACAAGATGCGTAAGTTGGATTTTGAAGAGATTCAGATTCCACCTGGCCCACGTCTTGGAAATGTTGTTATTGAAGTTAACAACTTAACAAAGGGCTTTGGAGATCGCGTTCTTATTGATGATCTTTCCTTCACGCTTCCACGTAACGGAATCGTTGGAATTATCGGCCCTAACGGTGCAGGTAAAACAACGTTATTTAAGACTTTGATGGGCATGGAACCGGCAGATTCAGGCACTGTAAAAATTGGTGAAACTGTAAAGATTTCATATGTAGATCAGAGCCGCGGTGGAATTGATCCGAAGAAATCTTTATGGGAAGTTGTTTCAGATGGCAATGACTTTATTAAGGTCGGCCAAGTTGAAATGCCTTCACGTGCATATGTTTCTTGCTTTGGTTTCAAGGGTCCAGATCAGCAGAAAGCTGCAGGAGTTTTATCAGGTGGAGAGCGAAACCGTTTGAACTTGGCGTTAACGCTGAAGCAGGGTGGAAACCTATTGCTGCTCGATGAGCCAACAAACGACCTTGATGTTGAAACATTGGGATCACTTGAAAATGCGTTGCTGGAATTTCCAGGCTGCGCCGTTGTGATTTCTCACGATCGTTGGTTCCTTGACCGCGTAGCTACTCACATCCTTGCTTACGAAGGAGATGCGAAGTGGTTCTGGTTTGAAGGTAACTTCGAAAGTTACGAAGCAAACAAGCTTGAGCGATTGGGAGCAGAAGCATCTCGTCCTCATCGCATGACATATCGAAAGCTGACTCGCTAATGAGATATCAAAGTAAGCAATATGTTCGCTGGGGCGATCTAGATGCATTCGGTCATGTAAACAACGCGACCTACTTGATCTATGCACAAGAAGCACGCTTTGCCTGGTCAAAGATGCTCGAAATGGTTGTTGCTCGTGCCGAAGTTGATTTCATTGCACCGATCTACACCGGCGATATCTACATCGATGTTGAAATTTGGGTTCATAAGATCGGTAACTCTTCATTTGCTCTTACCTATGAAATGAAGAATGGCGATGAGTTAGTTGCACGTGTAAAGACAGTTCAAGTAACTGTTTCTATGGATACAAAGAAATCTCGTCCCATCAATGACGCTGAACGAGAATTCCTGACGAAATACCTCGAAACGGAGTAATTATGGGCACGTTAGCACCACGCGAAGAGCGTCCTTGGTGGAGAGATGCAGTCACCTATCAGATTTATCCTCGTTCATTTGCTGATGCAAATGGCGATGGCATTGGTGATGTCGAAGGTATTCGTTCACGACTTCCATACTTAAAGTCACTTGGTATTGATGCGATCTGGATTTCTCCTTGGTATCCATCGCCACAACATGATCATGGTTACGACGTATCTGATTACATGGATATCGAACCTGCATACGGAACATTGGCTCAAGCTGAGCAGCTCATTAAAGAAGCACATGATTTTGGAATTAAGTTCATCGTTGACATCGTTCCTAACCACACATCAAGTGAACACAAATGGTTTAAGGAAGCACTAGCTGCAAAGCCAGGATCAAAAGAACGCGATCGTTACATGTTCCGCGATGGCAAGGGACCTAACGGAGATTTGCCACCAAACAACTGGGAAGCTGTTTTCGGCGGACCTGCATGGGAACGTGTTGTCGAAGCAGATGGCACACCAGGGCAGTGGTACCTACATTTATTTGCAGTTGAACAACCAGATCTGAATTGGGAAAACCAAGAAGTAAAAGATCACCTAGAAGATGTTCTTAAGTTTTGGTTAGACCGAGGAGTCGATGGTTTCCGTATCGATGTTGCACATGGAATGGTGAAGGAAGCTGGCCTGCCAGATATTCGCATCGATCCAACTGCAACGATGCTTGGAACAGAGCACAAGCCGTTCTGGGATCAAGAGGGCGTTCACGATATCTATCGTTCATGGCGCAAAATCTTTGATTCATATCCAGGAGATCGCATGGCGGTTGCTGAAGCATGGGTAAGCCCAGCATCACGTATCGCTCGATATGTACGCGCAGATGAGCTTCAGAACTCATTTAACTTTGAGATGCTCACAACTTTGTGGGATGCAAAGGAAATTCGTACAAAGATTGATAACTCAATCGAAGCGTTAGCAGAGGTTGGCGCACCTACTTCATGGGTATTTAACAATCACGATGTCGTGCGATCCATTGATCGCCTAGATCTGGGATTAACAAATCACGGTGACACAACGCTATCTCGTCAGGGAGATCCAAAGAAGCTGAACATTGCTCGTGGAACGTTGCGTGCACGCAGTGCAACGCTGATGACACTTGCACTTCCTGGTGGAACTTATTTGTATCAAGGTGAAGAGATCGGGCTTCCAGAAGTTCGCGATCTTCCTGAAGATCGTTTAACTGATCCTCGTTGGAAGATGAGTGGCTATCAAGATCGTGGTCGCGATGGTTGTCGCGTTCCACTTCCTTGGTCATCAGATCCAAAGGGTGGTTTTGGTTTCTCAACAAATGATTCATTGAAGTTAGATGAAGCATGGTTGCCACAATCTCCTTGGATGGGTCAGTACGCAGTTGATACCCAAGATGGTGTTGAAGGTTCAACGCTTTCTATGTATCGCGAGGCGCTTGCTATTCGCAAAACAGAATCAGGACTTGGCGATGGACCAATGGAATGGATTGAAGCGGGTAAGGATGTTGTTGCATTTGAACGTCCTGGAGATTTTGCGTGCTACATCAACTTTGGTGCACCAATTCAACTTCCAAGTAACAGTCAGATCTTGGTTTCAAGTGGTCCAGTAACTGGCCACACACTTCCAACTGACACCGCTGTTTGGTTGCGCCTGGTTCCGTAATGCAAAAAACCAGAGGGTTTCATCCTGCATGGATTGCAGCAACCGTTACCTTCTTTACCCTTGTTGCAACAGCGGGATTTAGATCAGCACCTTCTGTATTAATTGTTCCTTTAGAGGATGCATTTGGCTGGGGTCGCGATCAGATCTCATTAGCTATCTCAGTTAATGTGCTTTTATACGGCTTAACAGCGCCATTTGCGGCAGCGTTAATGGAGCGATTTACAGTTCGCAAGGTCGTAATGGCAGCGCTAACAACCGTCAGCGCCGGTGCCTTTTTAACAACCTTTATACATGCACCATGGCAGTTAGTTCTTACCTGGGGCGTAATCGTTGGTATCGGTACCGGTTCGATGGCACTTGTCTTTGCTGCAACAGTTGCTAACCGTTGGTTTGTTAAGCGTCGCGGATTAGTTGTTGGTGCCTTAACAGCAGCTGCAGCAACTGGGCAACTTGTTTTCTTGCCTGGACTTACAGCGCTATCGCAAGATCACGGTTGGAAATCAATTGGCTTAACTATCGGAACCGCATCGCTGTTGATGGTTCCTTTTATCTTTATCTTCCTTCGTGAAAAGCCAGCAGATCTTGGTTTGCTTCCATATGGTGCTGATGAAAGTTGGCAGCCACCAGTTAAATCAACGATGAACGCAGGTCGTTTAGCAATTGTGACCTTGAAAGAGGCGAGTGCTCATAAAGATTTCTGGTACTTAGTTGGTTCTTTCTTTGTTTGTGGTTTATCTACCAGCGGATTAATCGGAACTCACTTTATTCCAGCCGCACATGATCACGGCATGATGCAGGTAACGGCTGCAAGTCTGCTTGCACTGATCGGTGTCTTTGATGTTATTGGAACATTGTTTTCTGGTTGGTTAACAGACAAGTTTGATCCACGTAAGTTGTTGTTCTTCTACTACTCATTACGCGGACTTTCTTTATTCTTGTTGCCTTCAATTTTGTTCTCAACTGTTCATCCTTCAACCCTGGTTTTTGTAATCTTTTACGGGCTTGATTGGGTTGCAACAGTGCCGCCAACAATCATGTTGTGCCGCACAATCTTGGGACCAGATCGCGGAACCGTTATTTATGGTTGGGTCTTTGCAGCACACCAAATTGGTGGCTCGATTGCAGCTTTCGGAGCTGCGGTATTGCGAGTAAAGCTAGGAGATTACGCAGCCGCCTTCTATGTGAGTGGTGCCCTTTGTTTAATCACTAGTTACTTTGTGCTGCAGATTGCTAAAGGCAAAGACACCGCTAGCCTTAACGCATGAGCACCTTTTACGAACAAGTAGGCGGCGAAAAGTTTTTCGCTGATTTGGTTTCTCAGTTTTATGCAGTCGTTGCAACAGATCCAATCCTGCGCCAAATGTATCCAGAGACAGATATGCAGGGTGCAGCACAACGTTTGCAATGGTTTTTAGAACAGTACTGGGGCGGACCGGATACCTATCAAGAAAATCGTGGACATCCTCGACTACGTATGCGTCATGCGCAGTTTCCGATTAATCAAGCAGCACGTGATGCTTGGCTCAATGCAATGCACCAAGCTGTAGCTGGTGTTGAAATGGATGCAGCATTAAAGGGCGAGCTGTGGGGCTATCTTGAAATGGCAGCGAACTCGCTAGTTAATCAACCGGATTGAGATTGATTTCCAACCTTAAGAATTTCACCGTTACGTAAGTACCACAGCGTTCCTTGACCATCGCGAACAGTAGTTACACGCAAGCCAACTTTTTCTACAACGCCTTCAATTTCTAGAACTGCAACGGAATCACCAACACCGTATTGATCTTCGATCAACATAAAAATTCCAGACAAAATATCGCGCACCAATGTTTGTGCACCAAGACCTACAGCAACACCAACGATTCCTGCTGATGCAATCAGTGGACCAAGATCAAATCCGAATTCACCAAGCGCCATTCCAGCAGCAATGATCCATGTTGCAGCTTTTAAGGTTGCAGTTAAAACGCCGCCAATTGTGCTTGCGCGCTCTTTTTGACGGGCAACAATGTTGCGAGGTCCCGGCACTAAGTCAGCAGATGCCAGCTTGCTCATGGCACGTGAAATTGCACGAGAGCCAAAGGATTGGATTAGGGCAGCGCCGATAAGGATGGTCAGGACGCGAAGGGGAGTACCCGCCATCCATTCGAGGAAGTTACGCATAGAGTCGCTCATAATGATGAGACTTTATCCAAATATTTACCGAAAAGCCTCTATCAAATACCCACGCGGTCGGGTGTTTTGGTGCAAGATAAACCAATCGGTGCGAGCCACGCGCTAGATCAGGAGCGATTATGTCGCGTACGTTGGTTTTAAATGCCACCTACGAACCATTGGGTGTCATAACAGATCGTCGCGCGCTGATCCTTGTCCTAAATCACCGAGCAACAATGGTTGAAGATTCCGGTGATGTTTTGCGATTTGCTGGTGGAGAAATTTCATTACCTTCAGTAGTTCGCCTCAATAAATTTGTTCGTATTCCATATCGTCATTCAGTTCCGCTTTCACGTCGGGCAATCTTTGCTCGCGATGGTGGACGTTGTGTTTACTGCTCAGCACCAGCGACATCTATTGATCATGTAATTCCTCGTAGCCGCGGCGGTGGCCACAATTGGGAGAATGTCGTCTCTGCTTGCCATAAGTGCAATCACGTTAAAGCTGACAAGCATTTGAAGGAATTAGGGTGGCGTTTACGCACTCTTCCACGCGAACCTGTTGGTGCAGCATGGAGAATCTTGGGAACAGGTCGCACAGATCACCGCTGGTTGCCATACCTACAGCCATTTGGTGTGGCTGCAGCAACGGCATAAGTAAATTACACTTACGCCATGACTACAGTCGAAGGCCCAGTAACTTCTGTTCCAGGTATTTCAGCAATGGAAACCCTGGTTACTTTCTTTCTTATTCCAACAGCAATGTTTGTTGTTATCTCAGTAATTGCTTACGCGCTTACAGCTCCTAAAAAGGACAAGGCATCAGCAATTACTTCGATCGAATAACTATTTATCTAAGGCTTGAACCTTCAAGGCACGGATTAATCCGTCTTGAGACTCTTTAACCAACTTACGAAGCACTGCAGGTGAATCTTTTCCTGCACCACTTAGCCAAGCATTAGTTGCATCAACAGTTGATTGCTTCACAATCCATGTTGGGTAGAAACCAGAAACAAACTTCGCCGCTGGCTCATATGAACGTGATTCCCAAACACTGATCAAGTTATCGAAGTACAGAGTTACAAAAGGCTCTAGCAAATGGCTTTGAATTGGACGCTGGAATCCTGCAACCAACGCCGTACGCACAGATGTCGCTTCATCAGCATTCATGCCCTTGTTAAATGCATATGCCTTTGCTTCGCTGTTTGGCATCGCTGCTAAACATGTTTCAAATGCAAGGTTGCCGGTTGTTGTGTTGTCCTTTGCAAGCTCTGCATCAAGTTCGGCCTTTGTAGTTGCACCGCGCTCTGTGAGAGCAATCAAGAAGTACCAACGAAGATCTGCATCAACCTTAAGTCCTGGCGCAGAACCATTAAGCAGTCCACGAATACTTGCTGTCTGCTCTTCTGTTTGTGCATTCAATGCAAATGCACGAGAAATCAGAAGTTGGAGATCGCTTCCTGGTGCGCTGTTTTGTGTCAGCGTCCATAAGCCAGCGGCTAACTTCTCGCGGTATGCGTTGCGGTTAGCTTCCGTTGAATACGCCTCAACAGAGGTAGTCAGCTGAGACAACACGATATTGACGATCGCATCATCGCTTTCTCCAGCAAGACCATTTAAGGCAATTTCAAGGAAGTCTGCTGATGAAATTTCAGCATCACGGTGCATATCCCAGATCGCTGCCCAGCACAGTGCGCGAGCAAGTGCATCATCGAGCTTTCCAAGATGAGTCTTTAGCGTTGCAATTGAGCGATCATCAAAGCGCAACTTTGCATATGAAAGGTCGCGATCATTGATTAGCAATAGGTCAGCAACCTTTTCTCCTGCAAGCTCTGCAACTACAGTTGATGATCCAGCAACATCTAGCTCTACAGTCTTGCGAAGCTTCAGTGAATCGCCACTGATGTCATACAAACCAACTGCTAAACGGTGTGGACGTAGCTCCTTTGAACCCGCAGGAACAATTGGAGTCTCTTGTGAAATTGTGATGCTCTTGTATGTATCGCCATCGATTTCTAGCACTGGGCGTAATGTGTTAACACCAGCTGTTTGTAGCCAAGTGTTTACCCATGGAGCCAACTTGCGACCACTTGCTGCTTCTAGTTCAACTAAAAGATCGTTAAGCGTTGTATTTCCCCATGCGTGCTTGGCAAAGTACTTCTGCAATCCTTCAATAAATTGTGGGCGACCAACATGTGCAACTAACTGGTGAAGTACTGATGCACCCTTTGCATATGTAATTCCATCAAAGTTAGCGTTAACCGCTTCCATATCAACCATGTCAGCGATGATTGGGTGGGTAGATGACAACTGATCTTGGCGGTATGCCCAGTTCTTACGAGCAGAGTTAAATTCAGACCAAGCACCTTTGAAACGTGTTGCCTCTGAAAGAGCTAAGTATGAAGACCACTCAGCAAATGATTCGTTGAGCCATAGGTCGTCCCACCAGAACATGGTGACCATGTCGCCAAACCACATGTGCGCCATCTCGTGCAGGATTGTGTTTGCGCGTGACAGGTATGCTTTTTCTGGCATGTGGCTGCGGAACACCAATACATCTTCGCGGAAGGTAACTGCGCCAGCGTTTTCCATTGCACCAAAGTTGAAATCAACTACAGCGATTTGATCGTACTTTTCAAATGGATACGCCAAACCAAATGTCTTTTCAAAGTATTCAAAGCCTTGCTTAGTGATCAAGAAGATATCTTCTGGATCTAGGTACTGCATCATTGATTTACGACAGTAAATTCCAAGTGGAATCTCTTTCTGACCCTTGTACACATCATGTACATGTGAGTACGGCCCGGCAATAAGTGCATCAAGGTATGTGGTGATGCGAGGTGTTGTTGTGAACTTCCATTCAACGAGATCACCCTTTGCAGTTTTTGATTCAACTGGGTTATTAGAAACCGCTTCCCAGTGACCAGGTGTTGTAACAGTTAAATTAAATGTTGCCTTCAATGAAGGTTGATCAAAGCAAGGGAACATGTTGCGAATGTGCGCAGTTTCTCCTTGTGAGTACAGATAAACCTCACCGTCAGATGGATCTACTGAACGCTGTAGTCCTTCACCAGACTTTGAGTACTCAGCTTCGATTTCGATAACTAAAAGGTTGTCTGCTGCAAGGTTTGTGATGAAAATGCTTTCGCCATCAAAGTTACTTGTATCAACGGCAACACCATTAAGGGTCGCGCTAATTACTGAGCGGCCAACGGCATCAATAAATGTTGAATATCCAGGCTTGTTGCATGTAAATGAAACCTCGGACTTTGCATAAAAAGTCTCTTCGCCCTTTGTGACATCAAGGGTTACTACATAACTATTTACATACAGGTGATCCGCACGCTCTTTTGCTTCAGCACGGCTCAAATTCAGACCTGGCACTTTGACTCCTTTTGTAGGTTCTAATCCAATCATGACAGAGTTACCCCATGGAACGCCCATCGGTACGCAGCTACAGCATTCGCGGATCTCGCATTACCGATGCTCAAAGAGAAGCAAAGACGGCTCTACAGGCGGTTCATGGAATTGAATTTAAACAAGAGATTGTTGCTTTACGGCAGATATTTCCGACTAGCGACAAAGTGATCATGGAGATCGGCTTTGGAATGGGCGAGGCCACAGCGATCATCGCTAAGAATCACCCTAACAATGGATATATCGCGGTTGATGTTCATCCTCCAGGAATTGGAAAGTTATTAGCTCGCATCGTTGAAAATGATTTAACAAACCTCAAAGTCATCGAAGAGGATGTTCACGTTGTTTTGCAGCACATGATCGCGGATGAATCCCTAGATGGAATTCATTTGTACTTTCCAGATCCTTGGCCAAAGAAGAAGCACAACAAGCGACGCATTGTTAATGAGGGATTCTTGAAGTTAATTCACCCAAAAATTAAACAGGGTGGCTTCATTCATATTGCAACTGACTGGGTTCCATATGCAGAAAGCATTCAAGAGGTATTTGCAGCCTCGCCTTTATTTACTGGGGGAGTAATCGACAAACCAGAGTGGCGACCAGTTACACGTTTTGAAGGCCAGGGTATTGATAAAGATCATGCCGTTAACGACATGCTGTATACAAAGGCTTAAAGCGAACCTTCATTTTCATACTTCGCAATTTTGTTAATGCGACGGATATGACGTTCATCATTTGAAAAGGGTGTCTCAACAAAAGCATCGATAATCGCCTTGCACTCATCGATGGAATGCATGCGTCCACCAATTCCAACAACATTTGCATTGTTGTGATCGCGAGCAAGCTTTGCTGTCTCTATGTTCCAAGCTAGCGCTGCGCGCACTCCTTTAACCTTGTTTGCAGCGATTTGTTCGCCATTTCCTGAACCACCTAAAACGATTCCAAGTGAAGAAGGATCCTTAACGGTTGCAATCGCTGCCGGAATACAAAAATCTGGGTAATCATCTACTGCGTCATACTCATGTGGACCGTGGTCTGTTACATCATGACCTTTACCTTGTAGGTACTCAACCAAAGCTGCTTTGAGTTCTAAACCTGCATGATCACTACCGATATGAATGCGCATGTGCGCATCTTGCCATGAGCAAAGAAAAACCCGCCAAGTGATTGCTCACGTGGCGGGTCTTCTAACCCCTTAGGAGGAAGGTGAGTTACTTAGTGACGTGGACCTTTGCCCATGCCGCCCTTAGGGCCCATTCCCTTACCGCCAGTAGCGTTGATCGCTTCTGTTACGTGCGCAGTTAGGTCAGCCTTCATTGAAGTGGCTTGAGCTGCGGTCATTGTGCCTGCTGTTACGCGTGCATCAATTTCCTTTGTTTCAAATGCAACTAAAGCTGCGATTAACGCATCCTTCTTTACACCTGCAATTGCTGCAAGAGTTTCTCCTGCTGCAAGTCGTGTCTTGATTGTTGTTGCATCAATACCAAGAGTTGATGTCACAACAGCTTCTTGTGCTGTGCGATGTGCATCCATCGCTGCCTTGTCTGGACGTGGACCCTTGTCATCACCCTTTGCAGGACGTGCTGCATCTAGTGCTGCAAGTACCGCATCTGCTTGTGCCTGAGTGATTGTCTTGTTTGCTACAAGTGTTGCAAGAACTGTTTTCACATTTGCTTCTGGTCCTTTAGCAGGATTTCCTGCCATTGGATTTGCAACTCCAGCATTTGCCGTCTTGAACGTTGCCTTGTCCGCCTTTGCAGCATTTGCTGTTGACACTCCAACTGTTCCCAGTGAAAGTGCAAGAGCCGTTACTGCAACTGCTGCGATCTTTTTCTTTGATGACATGTATATGCCCTCTCGTTAGTCCTACTCGTCACTGACCCCTCGTCATCGACTACCCGTAATAAACAGGTTCATGCTGGGGACAGTAGCAATCCATCCTTAAAACACCCTCAGAGAAATTGGCCATCCCCGTAGGGGAATCCTGCCTGCCACGCGTAAATCGCTCGGGGAACGCCTTATTCGCTCAACTTTTTCACAGGTTCAAACTGAAATCCCCTCGAAAGAAACTAGGTGTCCCATGAAAGGCAGCAAATCCCTAATAGCAATAACTATCGCAATTTCACTTGCGTTAACTCCGTCAGCTATTGCTGCGCAAAAGACAAGTTCAAAAGCTGCAGGCAGATCAACAACAACTGTTGTAAATACGATTCTTAGCGGTGCTGGTGTTCCAGCAAAAACCATAGGCATAGATGGTGATTTCTACATCGATACCAAGAATGCAAATTTGTATGGACCAAAAACAAAAGGTGTTTGGAAGTTAACAACATCATTAAAACAAGTTGATACAAAATCAGTTACAACAGTCATTGGTGAACCAGGTTCAATCGGTGACCGTGGACCACAAGGCGAGAAAGGGGATAAGGGTGCAACGGGTGATAAAGGTGCAACTGGCGCAACCGGTCCTCAAGGTTTGACTGGCGCAACTGGATTAACAGGAGCTACGGGTTCAATCGGCGCAACTGGAGCAAAAGGAAATGATGGTGCAACTGGATTAACTGGAGCTGTTGGTGCAACCGGCCCAGCTGGACCGACAGGTGCAACAGGTCCACAAGGTGCAACTGGATTAACGGGAGCTATCGGTGCAACCGGTCCCGCAGGAGCTACCGGTCCAACTGGCGCACAAGGCATTCAAGGAGTTAAAGGTGACACTGGAACAGCTGGTGCACCTGGAGCTACTGGTGCAGCAGGTCCCGCAGGAATCTCAGTCTCTTATTTTGCAAACTTGCCAAATATTTCATTGGTTACAGGTACAAGTGGTAATTCAAATTCAGGGAACTTTTTTACTGCGGATTCAGATGGCAATTACACATTCGACATTTTGATTACTGGAGGAGTTCAATCAGGCGTTGATTACAAAATGAATGCAGAAATAATTGTCGGAACTTCAGCAATTGCTTCTCAATTCGCTGTCGCTAGCGACGCAGTAACTTTTGCTAATGGCTCATCTGGTCGTCAGTACGGATTTCATTTAATCGGAGCGGCCAGCGCTGTAACTTCAGGAACAATTTTTGGAGTTCGAATTTCAATTCAGTACGGAGCCGGTTCAAGCACCGTGTTTTTCACTGGCCGAGCCCTCATCAACAAGGTCGGGTCTATCGGATAAACAATCTGGAGCGGGTGACCGGGATCGAACCGGCATGGCCAGCTTGGAAGGCTGGGGCTCTACCATTGAGCTACACCCGCGGGTGTATGGGCTAAAGGTACTGGGTCGGTAATCAGAGTGCGAAATCTGGTTTAGACTCTCGCCTTGCGCCTCGGGGCGTAGCGTAGTGGCTAGCGCGCCTGCTTTGGGAGCAGGAGATCGGGAGTTCGAATCTCCCCGCCCCGACCAGTTTGTCTCGGTACTTACCAATTCCACCTAGGAGCAATTTGTGAAAAGTTCATTAGAGGTTCTATCTCCAACTCGCGTTCGTCTTGATGTTGAAGTTCCTTACTCTGAGCTTGAATCGCATGTAGCTAACGCATACAAGAAGGTGGCAACACAGGTAAACATTCCTGGTTTCCGTAAGGGAAAAATTCCTGCATCAATGATCGATCAGCGCGTAGGTCGCGGAACAGTTATCGATGAGGCAATCAACTCAGCTCTTCCGGAGTTTTATGGCCAAGCAGCTCGTGAACACACAGTTGCTGTTATCGGTCGTCCAGAAGTTGATGTTAAAGAGTTTGTAGATAACGAGAAGCTTGTTTTCTCTGTAGAGGTTGATGTTCGCCCAGAGGTAAAGCTTCCTGATTTCTCAAAGATCACAATCGAAGTTGATGATGTGACTGTTGCTGATGCAGATGTTGATGAGCAGATCGAATCATTGCGTACACGTTTTGGAACACTGACAACTGTTGAGCGCGAAGTTAAGAATGGTGATTTCACTACTCTTGATATGACTGCATACATCAACGGCGAAGAGGTTGATGGCGGACAAGCTAACGACATCTCTTACGAAGTTGGTTCAGACAAGATGATTGATGGTCTTGATGAGATCTTGATCGGCATGAAGGCCGGAGATGTAAAGACATTTGAAACACAACTAGTTGGACAACAAGATGGCGAAAAGGGCGAAGTAAAGGCAACAGTTAAGGCTGTTAAGGAGCGCGAGCTTCCACCAGTTGATGATGCTTTCGCAAAGCTTGCTTCTGAGTTCGACACACTTGCAGAGCTAAAGGCTGACTTTGTTGTTCGCCTAGGACGAGTCAAGAAGATGGAACAAGGTGCACAAGCACGCGACCGTCTAGTTGAGAAGTTGCTTGCTGACAATGAGATTCCAGTTCCAGATAATCTTGTTGAACTAGAAGTTAATGATCACCTAGAAGGCGAAGGCCGACTAGAAGATGCAGAGCACCGTGCAGAAGTTGATGGACAGGTTCGTACTTCATTGAAATCTGATTTCCTTCTTGATGCGATCGTTGCTGCAGAGGATGTTCAGATCACTGAGGTTGAGTTAACTGAGTACCTAGTTCGCACATCACAGCGTTATGGAATGGCTCCACAGCAGTTTGCTGAAGAGCTACAAAAGGCTGGACAGATTCAGCAGCTCGTTGCCGAGGTAACTCGTGCAAAGGCGCTCGCATCTGTTTTGGGTCGCATTACGGTGAAGGATGCTTCAGGCAAGGTCATCGATCTTGAAGAGCTCGCACCAAAGCCAGCGAACCCAGCTGATTTAGTCGAAGAGGCTTAATTTCTTCCTCTGCGCTCCGCCTACAGCGAACACAACGCACTTCACGCATGTATTTCTCGTAATCGGGAAGCATTTGGCCTGCTTAATTGTTAGGGTCACTACAGGTAAAAAATACGGGAGGCCCATCAGTGGACACAGATAGCAAGATGAAGGACCAGATTTACAACCGCCTACTTGAAGAGCGGATTGTTTTCTTGTCAGGTGAAGTCCGCGACGACATGGCCAACATGGTGTGTGCTCAGCTGCTTCTTCTTTCCTCCCTTGATACAAAGAAAGATATTTTCTTGTACATCAACTCTCCAGGTGGATCAGTAACTGCCGGTATGGCGATTTACGACACTATGGAGTTAATTCCAAATGATGTTGCAACAGTTACCTTTGGAATGGCTGCATCAATGGGTCAGTTCCTGCTTACATCAGGAACAAAGGGCAAGCGCTACGCAACCAACAGCTCACGAATTCTGATGCACCAGCCACTTGGTGGAATTGGTGGAACAGCGATTGATATTCGTATTCAGGCGGAACAAATGGCGATTACAAAGCAAACACTTTCGGAATTGAACGCTTTGCACACTGGTCAGACTCTGGAAAAGATTCTTGCTGATTCAGATCGCGATAACTGGTTCAACGCAAAGGATGCAAAGGATTACGGCTTTGTTGATCACGTTGTAACTTCAATGGGACAAATCACGGGAGGAAAAGCGTAATGAATAAGATTCAAGAGATTACTTCTCGCTACGTACTTCCAACTGTTGAAGAAAAAACAGCGTACGGATACAAGCGTCAAGATCCATACACAAAGCTTTTTGAAGAGCGCATTATTTTCTTAGGTCAGCCAATTGATGACACAGTTGCTAACGATGTTATGGCGCAGCTATTGACTCTGGAATCAATGGATCCAGATCGCGACATCATGATCTACATCAACTCACCTGGTGGATCATTCACAGCGCTAACAGCTATTTACGACACCATGCAGTTTGTACGCCCGGACATCAGCACAATTTGCTTGGGCCAAGCAGCATCTGCAGCAGCGGTAATTCTTGCTGGTGGCGCAAAGGGAAAGCGTTACGCACTTGAGCACTCACGTATTTTGATCCACCAGCCATCATCTGAAGGTGGCGGTCAGGCATCTGATATCGAGATTCAAGCTCGCGAAATCGATCGTATTACCCGTTTGCAAGAAGATCTTTTGTCACGTCACGTTGTGAAGTCAGCAGAAGAGATTCGCAAGGACATCGAACGCGACAAGATCCTTACAGCAACAGAAGCTGTTGAGTACGGAATCATCGATCAAGTTCTTGCTTCACGAAAGGCAAAGAAGTAACCACTTCTATTTTTGCGTGAAACTATTTGAGCCGGGCTCCCTTTGGTCATACAAGGGGTACCGGCTCTTTTGGTATTCCACAACTATTTTCGTTGTTGGTGCATCAGCATTTCCAATCGCACTTGCTGTAACTGTTCTTGATGCGGGTGGCACAGCCTCGACACTAGGTTTGATTCTTGGTGCACGTGTTTTAGCTGGAGTCGTGTTTGCGCCATTTGCTGGTGTGTGGGCAGATCGATTGCCGCGCAAGAAAGTCATGATGGGGGCAGATCTATTTAGAGCTGCAATTGTTTTTTCAATGGTATTTATTTCCGCACCATCCCTGCCGCATTACCTACTTGGTTTAGCGGTTTTATTAATGGGTATGGGCGATGCATTTGGTGCAGCAGCAGCTGGTGCGATCATGCCAAGTCTTGTTCCTGAAGATAAATTGCCAGCAGCAAATGTTGCGCGAAACATTGTGGTGAAAGCGGCAACAATTGTTGGTCCCGGCATTGGTGGAGCATCAATTCTGATTATTGGTGGACGCTTAACATTCTTGTTCACCGCTATTGCATTTGCCTTTGGCACTTACTTTTTGAATCAAATCGAAGAAGATATCAATGGCGAAAAGCGCGAACACGAGCCATTTATGCAGGAAATGCGAGAAGGAATTCGCACAGTCCGAGACATCCCATGGATTGGTGCATTCATCGTGATGGTCTCATTTCAGCTAATGGTCGTTATTGCTGCTGAAACAGTTCTGAACCCCATCATTTCTCGTCGCGAATTCGGATCCAATACTCCCTTCGCGCTATCAGCAGCGGCATTTTCAATCGGTGGAATCATCTCAGCGCTGCTCTGCGTCAAAATAAAGGTGAAGCACGAAGGGTACGTTTCCATCTTCGTGTGGATGTTTGTGGTTATTGCACCATTGGCTTTGGCATTTCCAGTATCAGGAACCGTTTTAGTTATTGCGTATCTACTTGCAGGATTTTCAGTGGGGCCTTGGGAAGCATGGTGGTCCTCAGCAGTTCAACGCGAAGTTCCTTCGCACTTACAGGGCCGAGTCTTTTCCATAGACCACATGGGCTCTGCAGGATTAATGCCAATCGGAATGGCGCTCATTGGTCCAGCGGTTGCATTGTTCGGCGAAAAAGAAGTTCTCATTGGTGCATCGGTGATACATATCTTGCTCAGCTTTGTAATCCTTCGAGTTCCTGGTGTGAAAGATATGCGGATGCCCGCCGATTATTCTCACGGCGAACACAAGTAAGCGTAAAAACCCACACATAAATCAGCGTTAGAAACTAAAATTCTGGAATGACAAGAATCGGCGAAACAAGCGATCTGCTGAAGTGCTCCTTCTGCGGCAAGACTCAGAAGCAAGTAAAGAAGCTCATCGCCGGTCCTGGCGTTTATATCTGTGATGAATGTATTGAACTCTGTAACGAGATCATCGTTGAAGAGCTCAGCGAGGCAACATCCCTTGGACTTTCAGAACTTCCAAAGCCACAGGCAATCTTTGAATTTCTAGATCAATATGTAATCGGACAAGATCGCGCAAAGAAATCTCTTTCCGTTGCTGTGTACAACCATTACAAGCGTGTACAAAGCGGAGAATCAAAGGGCGAAGGCGCAATCGAATTAGCTAAGTCAAACATCTTGATGCTCGGACCAACAGGTTGCGGTAAGACTCTGATGGCGCAGACATTGGCTCGCATGCTTAATGTTCCATTTGCGATTGCAGATGCAACAGCATTGACTGAAGCTGGTTACGTCGGCGAAGATGTTGAAAACATTTTGCTCAAGCTTTTGCAGGCAGCAGATTACGATGTGAAGAAGGCTGAAACCGGAATCATCTACATCGATGAGATCGATAAGGTTGCACGCAAGTCTGAGAACCCATCAATCACCCGCGATGTTTCAGGTGAAGGTGTTCAGCAGGCACTACTAAAGATTCTTGAAGGAACTGTTGCATCTGTTCCACCACAAGGTGGACGCAAGCACCCACATCAGGAATTCATCCAGATCGATACAACAAATGTTTTGTTTATCGTCGGCGGAGCATTTGCAGGACTTGAAAAGATTATTGAAAGCCGCATCGGAAAGTCTGGCGTTGGTTTCAACGCAACACTTCAGGATGCAGCAGATAAGAACCGCAAGGACATCTTCGCTGATGTAATGCCCGAAGATCTTTTGAAGTTTGGAATGATCCCTGAATTCATCGGTCGTCTGCCAGTTCTTACAAGTGTTGAAAACCTTGATAAGCCTGCATTGATGCAGATCCTTACAGAGCCAAAGAACGCACTTGTTAAGCAGTATCAGCGTCTATTTGATCTTGATCATGTAGAGCTTGAGTTTGATGCTGAAGCACTCGATGCGATTGCTGACCTTGCTCAAGAGCGCGGAACTGGTGCACGTGGCCTTCGCGCAATCATGGAATCTGTCCTACTTTCAGTTATGTACGACGTTCCAAGCCGTACAGATGTTGAAAAGGTCATCATTACCAAGGAGTGCATTACATCTAATGGCACACCTACTTTGATCAATCACACAGGCCCAAAGCGCTCACGCGGCGCAAAAGGTCAAGAGGAGAAGAGCGCATAATCTAGACTGCGCACTATGTCTTCAAGCCGTGAATTAGCGTCAACCTTCTCGCCATCCGAGATTGAATCTCCGCTGTATGAAAAGTGGATGAGCGCTGGATATTTCACCGCAGATGCAAAATCTAGCAAGCCACCATTTTCAATTGTTTTGCCTCCTCCCAATGTGACAGGTGTATTGCACATTGGTCACGCACTAGATCAAACATTGCAGGATTGCTTAACACGTATGAAGCGTATGCAAGGCTTTGAAGTGTTGTGGCTTCCAGGTATGGACCATGCGGGTATCGCAACTCAAAACGTTGTTGAAAAGCAGTTAGCTGCAAACGGTAAGTCACGTCATGATCTTGGTCGCGAAGAGTTTGTTAAAAAGGTGTGGGAATGGAAAGAGGAGTCAGGCGGTGCGATTCTTGAGCAGATGAAGCGCCTTGGTTCATCTGTTGATTGGTCTCGCGAACGTTTCACCATGGATGAAGGAATGTCCAAGGCTGTTGTAACAATCTTCAAGCGCATGTATGACGCAGGTTTAATTTATCGCGCAGAAAGAATTATCAACTGGTGTCCTCGTTGTTTAACAGCGCTCTCAGATATTGAAGTTGAACACAGTGATGATGCAGGCGAATTAGTTTCTATTCGTTATGGCGAAGGCGATAGCGAAATCATTGTTGCTACAACTCGTGCCGAAACAATGCTTGGCGATACCGCAGTTGCAGTACACCCCGAGGATGAGCGTTATGCGCACATGATCGGTAAGACCGTAAAGGTTCCGCTGATCAATCGTGAGATTCCAATTGTTGCGGACGAGCATGTAGATCCTGCATTTGGTACAGGTGCGGTCAAGGTAACTCCAGCGCACGATCCAAATGACTTTGAAATCGGCGTGCGCCACAACCTTGCAAACATCGTGATCTTGGATGCTGATGCAAAGGTCATCAACACCAACAGCACATTTGATGGCATGGATCGCTTCGATGCACGCAAGGCTGTTGTTGATGCATTGCGAGCCGAAGGCCGCATCGTTGCTGAAAAGCGTCCATACATTCACGCAGTTGGACACTGTTCTCGTTGCGATACAACTGTTGAACCACGTTTATCAAAGCAGTGGTTTGTAAAGGTTGCACCGATGGCAAAGGCATCTGCTGATGCTGTTCGCAGCGGAGAAGTAACAATTGAACCTGAAGCACTTGCTCCACGTTACTTTGAGTGGGTCGACAACATGCATGACTGGTGTATTTCTCGTCAGTTGTGGTGGGGTCACCGAATTCCTGTTTGGTATGGACCTAATGGCGAAGTACAAGTTGTTGGCCCTGATGAAACTGCGCCTGCAGGTTGGACTCAAGATTCAGATGTACTAGATACCTGGTTCTCATCTGGTCAGTGGGCATTTTCAACATTTGGTTGGCCAGAAAAATCAGCCGACCTTGCAAAGTTTTACCCAACATCAGTTCTTGTAACAGGTTATGACATCTTGTTCTTCTGGGTTGTACGCATGATGATGATGTCTACATTTGCAATGGATGGCGTTGTTCCATTCAAGACAATCATGTTGCACGGTTTAGTGCGCGATCAATTTGGTAAGAAGATGTCGAAGAGTCGCGGAAACGTAATTGATCCAATTGAGTTTATGGATAAGTACGGCGCCGATGCGTTGCGCTTTACTTTGGCTCGTGGAGCCAACCCAGGAACCGATCAGGCACTTGCTGAAGACTGGATCGGTGGTTCACGTAACTTTGCTACCAAGCTGTGGAACGCAACTCGCTTTGCAATGATGAATGGTGCAACTGTTTCAGGAGATCTTCCTGCTGTTGAATCGTTAAATGCAATTGATAAGTGGATCCTTAGCCGTTTATCTGAAACCGTTACCGAGGTAACTGATCTTCTTGAAAAGTACGAGTTCGCTCGTGCGTGTGAATTGATGTATCACTTTGCATGGGATGACTTGTGCGACTGGTATCTAGAACTTTCAAAGGAAGCATTTGCATCAGGAAACGCTGAAGGAACAAAGCGTGTACTTGGCTATGTTTTGGATCAACTGTTCCGTTTGATGCACCCTGTAATGCCATTTATTACAGAACAGATGTGGACCACGCTTACTGGGGGAGAGTCCCTTGTTGTTGCGCAGTGGCCTGTTGCTAATCCAGCACATGTAGATAAGAAGGCTGAAAGCCTTGTTTCTCAACTACAAGAGATCATTACCGAAGTACGTCGCTTCCGTAACGATCAAGGCATTAAGACATCATTGAAGATTCCTGGTCGCATTGTTGCAACGGGAGATATCGCCGATTACGCATCAGCGGTTGCCTTCGTTGTACGTATGGAGCTGGGCGACATTACGCCTAGTGCAAAGTGTGAAGCAGCTGGAGTAACTATTGAGTTCGACCTGACTGGATCGATCGATGTTGTTGCAGAGCGTGCACGCCTAGAAAAGGATTTAGCTACTGCTACTAAAGATAAGCAAACAGCAGAAGTGAAGCTCAACAATCAAGGCTTTATGGCAAAGGCACCTGAAAATGTTGTTGTTGAAATTCGCGAGCGTCTTGAAAAGACAACTGCAGATATCGAACGAATCACCGCAGCACTTGCAGCATTGCCACAAGCATGATGATTTCACCTGACGATCAAGAGCGCGTAGATGCGATTGAGCAAGCGCTGCTTGCACGTTGGCCTGAAACTCGTATTGCGCCAACTACTGAGCGGATTGCAGCTCTTGTAGATATTTTAGGTTCGCCTCACCTTACCTATCCAACGATTCATGTTGGTGGAACAAATGGAAAGACAACAACATCACGCATGATCGATGCCTTGTTGTTTGCTCATGGATTACGCACAGGTCGTTTTACCAGCCCGCATCTTGAAACGTATCGCGAGCGTATTGCGATCAACGGCGAGCCAATTGATCCAAAGGAATTAATCTTTTCGTACAACGACATTGCCGCTTATTTAGATTTGATGGATACAAAGTTTGAACATCCAATCTCGTTCTTCGAAGCGATAACAGCTTTAGCCTTTGCTGCATTTGCAGAACACCCAGTTGATGTTGGTGTCATCGAAGTTGGTATGGGCGGCGAATGGGATGCAACAAATGTTGTCGATGCTGATGTTTCAGTATTGATGCCTATCGGTTTTGATCACATGGAGTACCTAGGCAACACATTGCATGAAATTGCCTCAACTAAGGCTGGAATCATCAAAGAGGGCGGTTTTGTTGTACTTGCCCAGCAAGAGCCAGAGGCTGCAAAAGAGTTGATTCGTAAGGCCGCCGAAGTAGGCGCAGATGTTGTTCGCGAAGGAGTCGAGTACTCCGTTGCATCACGAGCAGTTGCTGTTGGTGGTCAGTTGATCACAATTCAAGGAATTCATGACACATACGATGAAATCTTCTTGCCGCTTCACGGACGTCACCAAGCAGCAAATGCCGCATCAGCACTAGTTGCCGTTGAGGCGTTCTTTGGAGATCAACCATTAGATATTGATGCGGTACGTGCCGGGTTTGCGGCGGTAACCTCACCTGGACGCTGCGAGGTTGTTCACCGTGATCCAACAGTTATTTTGGATGCAGCCCATAACCCTCATGGTGCAAAGGCGCTTGCTGACACCTTATTAAATGAATTCAACTTTGATGAAATCATCGCTGTAGTTGCAGTGTTTGGCGACAAGGATGCAACAGGTATTTTTCAGGAGCTTGAACCAATTGTTGATCATGTCATCGTCACCCAAAGTTCATCACCGCGCGCAATGCCATCTGGTGAGTTAGAAAAGATCGCATCAAAGATCTTTGGAGTCGATCGCGTATTTGAAGTTTCAGATTTGAATACAGCGCTTGATAAAGCTGTTGCCGATTCTATTCGTCCACTCAGCGAAGACACAGTTGGAATTATTGTTACCGGATCTGTTGTTACTGTCGGCGAAGCTCGCACCTACTTACGAAAGAAGTTTACGAAGTGAAAATTCTGGGAGCATCCGTATTAGTTGCTGAGAGCATGACCATGGGTTTTGCAATTCTGCTTGCAATGAAGGATCACTCAAATGCTGCAATTATTTATGGTTGCGTCATTTCCTTCTTATTATTTGTTGCAGCTGGTCTTGTGCGACGTCCTGGGGGATTTGTGATCGGTTCGATCATGCAGATTGCAATGATCGGATTTGGATTTGTTGTTCCATCCTTCTTCATTATTGGGGTGGTTTTGATTGGTCTATGGGTGGCGGCCATCGTTGTGGGCCGCAAGGGTGAGGCTGCTCGCGCTGCATTGCTGGCTGCAGGTCCTAAAAAACCCTAATAGACTACGCGGGTGAGCACAGAGAAAACACTTATCCTCGTAAAGCCCGACGGTGTACGCCGTGGATTGGTTGGCGAAGTCATTTCGCGAATCGAAACCAAGGGTTATTCGATCGATGCGTTGCGCATGTTGCAGGCAGATTCCGAATTACTTGCACAGCATTACGCAGAACATATTGGTAAACCATTTTATGAACCACTAGTTGAGTTCATGATGTCAGGACCGATTGTTGCGATCGTTGCATCTGGAAATCGTGTTATCGAAGGATTCCGTTCATTAGCTGGCGTAACAGATCCAACTGTTGCTGCTCCAGGAACAATTCGCGGAGATCTAGCTCGTGACCAAGGAACAAAGGTTATGCAAAACCTGGTTCATGGATCTGATTCACCAGAATCAGCAGCACGCGAAATTCAGATTTTCTTTCCAAAGTAAAACTTTCCCCAAGAAACAAAAAGCACAAGGAGTAAAGATGTCACAAGGAAGCAGAATGTCATTCATCGGTCGCGATATGGCCGTTGACCTAGGCACAGCGAACACGCTTGTTTATGTTCGTGGACGTGGCATTGTTTTGAACGAGCCATCTGTTGTTGCTGTAAACCAAGACACCGGTGGAATTTTGGCCGTTGGTATTGAAGCAAAAAAGATGATCGGTCGTACTCCTGGCAACATCGTTGCCATCCGTCCGCTCAAGGATGGTGTTATTGCAGACTTTGATACAACAGAACGCATGCTCCGCTACTTCATCCAAAAGGTGCACCGTCGTCGTTACTTGGCAAAGCCACGAATCGTCGTGTGCGTTCCATCAGGTATCACTGGTGTTGAACAGCGCGCGGTGAAGGATGCTGGTTACGCAGCTGGTGCACGCAAGGTGTACATCATTGAAGAGCCAATGGCAGCAGCAATCGGTGCTGGTCTTCCAATCCACGAACCAACAGGCAACATGGTTGTAGATATCGGTGGCGGTACTACTGAAGTTGCTGTTATTTCACTTGGCGGAATCGTTACCTCGCTTTCTATTCGCGTAGGTGGAGATGAGCTAGATCAATCAATTATTAACTGGGTTAAGCGTGAATTCTCACTTCTTTTGGGAGAGCGCACAGCTGAAGAGATCAAGATGGCTATCGGATCTGCTTACCCACTTGCTGGAGAAAATGATGCAGAAATTCGCGGTCGCGATTTAGCAACAGGTCTTCCAAAGACAATCGTTGTATCTGCTGCTGAAATTCGTAAGGCGCTTGAAGAGCCAGTTAACTCAATCGTTAACGCTGTTAAGAGCACACTTGATAAGACTCCACCAGAGCTTGCTTCAGATCTAATGGATCGCGGCATTGTGCTTACTGGTGGTGGAGCACTTCTTAAGGGACTTGATGAGCGCCTTCGCAAAGAAACTGGAATGCCAATTCACATTGCAGAGCGTCCATTGGATGCTGTGGCTGAAGGTTCCGGAAAGTGCATCGAAGAGTTTGAAGCTCTTGAGAAGGTTCTAATCTCCGAGCCTCGTCGATAAGGTCTTTCTAGATGCGTAATGGTGGACGCGCACGTTTGCTATTGGTGATTTTAATTGTCACCAGTTTGTTCCTGATCACCTTAGATCTACGTGGCGTAAAGGTCATCGATGGATTTAAGCAGGGATCGCAAACGATCATGTCTCCATTCCAGCGCGCAGGTAGCGTTGTTTTATCGCCTGTTAAAAACTTCTTTTCCGATGTAACCCACTTGGGTCGCACTCGTAAGCAAATCGAAAAACTAGAAGCTGAAAACGCTAATCTGAAGCAGAAGTTAATTAATCGTAAATCTGCAGATGCTCAACTAAAGCAGCTGAAAAGTATTTTAGATTTAGCAGGAACTGCTGGCTACAAGATTGTTAACGCCAAGGTGATCAGCCATGGTTCCAGCCAATCATTTGCTCAAACCTTAACTATTGATTCTGGTTCAAACGCCGGAATCAAAAAGAACATGACGGTTTTATCTCAGTATGGAATCGCAGGAGTTGTTAAGGATGTTTATCCATCATCTGCCTTAATTCAATTGGCAAGTGATCCAAGTTTTAGAATTGGTGCACGTATCGCTGGAACCCAGCAGATCGGCATTCTTTCAGGCCGTGGAAACCGCTCAGCAAGCCTGCAATTGCTTGATAATTCCACCACGGTAAAGGAAGGCGATGTCCTGCTTGCGCGTGGAAGTATCGCTAACCGTCCCTTTGTTCCGGGTGTTCCACTTGGTTATGTAACAGGTGTCGATAACTCTGCAGGAGCTGTGGCACAAACAGCCACCGTTCGTTACTACACAAACTTTTCAACCTTAGGTGTTGTTGCAGTTGTGCTTAGTGGCTCTGGTTCAAATCCAGGAGATGCTTTGGTTCCGGTTAAGCCACGCGTTACCCCTGTTCCTACAGTGACAGTTTTTGTTACTCCATCACCATCACCAACAAAGTAGCAACAATGTTTACCCGCCAGATAGCAATCTCCGCACCAATCTTCTTGTTGATGTACATCATCCAAGAAGCTGTCGTGTCACAGTTCCGTCTTCCTGGTGGGGGATTTTCAATTCTGATGATCTTTGCTCTTACTTGGGCGGTGCTCAGCGAGTTTGAGGTTGCAGCTGTCATTGGATTTTCTGCTGGATTTTTAATGGATCTTTCACAATCTGCGGCAGGACCCTTTGGTCAATGGACATTAATTATGTTGCTTGCAGGATATGCGATTTCATACATTGGTTACGGTGATGACAATGTTCATGCAAATGCAATCGGAATTGTTTTCTTTGTAGTAGTTGCAAATCTTTTGGTTGAGATTGCCTATGTTGCAAGCGGAATGTTGTTGGGCGTTTCAGTTGGATCATTCGGCCAAGTTCTGATCACCTTGTTCGGAATGAGTGTCTGGGCATTGCTGATCTCACCGATTCTGCTTCCAGTATTTACTCGCTTGCACGCCATGATCTTTGATTCACGGTCAGCGCTATGAACAACAAATCTCGACTTTCACTTTTAGTCGTTCAAATTCTTATTGTTTCCTTAATGGCGGCGCTCTTTGGCCGTTTGTTTTATCTGCAGGTTGCAGCGGGCCCTAAGTACCGTGATGCAGCGCTTAGTATTCAAAGTCGCGATGTTGTAGCCCCTGCTACACGTGGCTTAATCGTTGATGGCTACGGCGTGCCATTAGCAATGAATAAGGCTGGTTTGGCGATCACAATCGACCGCATTGCTATCGATAAGTTAGAGGACAAAGGCGTTGGCGTTATGCAACGTTTGGCCAAGCTGCTTAAGCTGCAGTACAAAGATATTTATCAAAACACACGATTGTGCGGAGAGCTACCAAAGGGTCAAAAGGCGGGTTGTTGGCAAGGTTCTAGATACCAACCAATTCCAATCACAAAATCAGCAGATCCTGATATTGCCCTACAAATCGTTGAACGTTCAGATTCCTTTCCTGGCGTAGATGCGCAACCAATTGCGATTAGAAGTTATCCCGCATACCTTGATGTAAATGCAGCCCATGTATTGGGGTATGTAGGACCATTAACAGAAACCGATTTATTAAAAGGAAATGGCAAGCAGTATTTCCGCAGCGAGACAATTGGTAAGACTGGACTTGAAATTCAGTACGACTCATTTTTGCGTGGTGAGCCAGGTATTCGAACAGTGATTGTTGATCGCAAGGAATCAATTACTCGCGAAAGCCAAAACACTAAGCCTGTTGCCGGAGATCACTTGGTAACAAGTTTGGATGTCCGTTTGCAAGCATCTGCAGAAAAAGCGCTGAAGGATGCGGTCATGCGCGGACGTGCAAGTGGCCATACATCTGATTCAGGTGCTGCGATTGTTATGGATATTAAAACCGGTCGCATCTTGGCCCTTGCTTCATATCCAACCTATGATCCAAATGCTTGGGAAAAGGGTTTAACTGTTCAGCAAGCTTCAGATTTGTTTAGCGAGAAGAAAGCTGTTCCGGCACTCAACCGTGCGCTGCAAGGATTGTTTGCACCAGCATCTACCTTTAAATCTGTATCTGTAGTTGCAGCAGCAGCTGCTGGTTACAACTTAAATGGTTCCTATAAGTGTCCATCACAGGTGCAAATCGGTAACCGTGCTTTCCAGAACTTTGATAGCAAAGATCAAGGAACAATGAGCTTAAAGAAGGCTATTGCCGTCTCATGTGACACCTTGTGGTACCAAATTGCTTACGATGAATGGGTACGAGATGGCGGATTACGCCCTAAATCCAACCCTAATGATTACTTCTTCAAGGCGGCGCAGTCATTCCACATTACTGAAAAGGTGGGAATCGATCTGCCCTCTGAATCACATTCACGTCTTGCCGATCGCACATACAAGAAGAGCTGGTACCAGCAGAACAAAGATTTCTATTGCAACTACAAGGAGCGCGCAACCAAAGCGCAGCAGACCCCTTTCTTGCTACAACTTGCCGCTGAAAACTGCGTAGATGGCGACAAGATTCGTGCCGGAGATGCGGTTAACTTTTCAATCGGACAAGGTGACACAGTATTAACGCCTTTGAAGCTGACTCAGATGTATGCAGCCATTGGTAATGGCGGAACTATTTGGCAGGCAAAGATTGCAAAAGCAATTGTAAAAACCGATGGAACCGTTGTTCAGACATTTACTCCTAATAAACTTGGAACTTTAAATGCAGCACCTTCAACCATTAAGTTCTTGCAAGGTGCGCTGCGCGAGGTAGTTGTTAGCGGAACCGGTGCTGGAGTATTCGCAGGCTTTCCAGTTGAGGTGAGCGGTAAGACTGGTACTGGTCAGGTATTTGGTCGCAATCCAAATGGTTCACTGAAAGATGACACATCGTGGTTTGCATCCTTTGCTCCAAGTAAGAATCCACGTTATGCCGTAGTGATGATGGTTGGTCAGGGTGGTTTTGGTGCATCAACATCTGGTGTTGGCGTACGACAGATTTACTCAACATTGTTTGGTGTAGTTGGAAACAAGGTTGTTCCTGGCGCGGCGTTGTTCCCTGAAGGAAAGCCGCCTACTAAGTTGCCTAAGATTTCACCTGCAACTAAACCTAAGGAGGCGACCAAGTGAGTCAGATTGCTGCTCGCCAACGTTTATACCGTCGCAACCGCCAATCCTTAGTACATGGCTTTGATCCAGTATTAACAGCTGTTGTTGGACTGCTTTTGTTTATCGGAACGCTGCTTGTATGGGCTGCAACCCGCGATTGGTACACGCGCAACGGCTTAGATGGCCAGTACTACTTAAAGCGCCACATTATTAACATCATGATCGGTCTAGTTCTGGCCTACGGAACAACTGTTATTGATTACCGCTTGCTGCGTGCGTACACACCATTCTTGTGGGGCGCAGGTGTGCTCGGGTTGATTATTGTTTTGATTCCTGGGCTTGGCAGCGAAGTTAATGGTGCAAAGGCGTGGATCGCGCTACCTGGTGGTTTCCAGATTCAGCCAGCAGAGCTAGCAAAGATCGCAATCATTATTGGAATGTCCATGATTCTGTCGGAACGCTCGCATGACAGTGATGAACCAACCAGTAAAGATGTTATGCAGTCACTGGCAATCGCAGCGATTCCAGTTCTGCTCATTATTTTGCAACCAGATATGGGAACAATTCTTATTATTTCGGCAGCGGTGGTAACAATCATTGCAGTCTCGGGCGCACCAGCACGTTGGGTAGCAGGGTTGTTACTACTTGCAGTCTTAGGTGGATTTGTTGCTGTTAAAGCTGGAGTCATCAGCGAGTACCAAGTGAATCGTTTGCAAACATTTGTGGATCCCAATGCAGATACTCAAGGTGCTGGCTATCAATTACGTCAGGCTCGTATCACCGTTGGTTCTGGTGGCTTAATCGGAACTGGATTATTTAACGGCCCACAAACAAATGGCCGATTTGTGCCAGAACAACAGACAGACTTTATTTTTACAGTTGCAGGTGAAGAGTTAGGTTTTCTGGGTAGCGGTGCAATCTTGATTCTGTATCTAATTTTATTGATGCGAGGTTTTTCAATTGCGCGAAGAACTAATGACCCCTTTGGGCGATTGGTCTGTACCGGTGTAATCGCATGGTTTGCATTCCAGCTATTTGAAAATATTGGAATGACATTGGGGCTCATGCCGATGACCGGAGTGCCTTTGCCATTCATTTCATATGGTGGATCCTCGATGTTTGCCACCTTGATCGGTGTTGGTCTGCTTCAGAACGTTCACGCTCGTTTACGCGGATAAATAGGCAAATCGCGCCTGCTCTGCCATAATTAAGTCACCAGTTCAGCGCGGCTCGCGATCAATCGCGAAACAAGCCCAGCGCGAACGGTACGGAAAACCCAACAGGATTTTTTAAGAAGACATGTTCCTCAACAGGAACTTAAAGGATTTGGTGCCATGGCGATTGAGCCTAAAACACCGCGCAAGCGTGCGGTTAAGAAAGCCTCTGCAAAAGCAGATGCTCCAGTTACAGAAATTCCAACGGTAACTGAAGAAAAGAAGACAACTCGTAAGAAGGCAGCGGCTATTCCAGTCCCTGTTTTCCAAGCAGCACCTGAAAAGCCAGCAGCCGCAGCAAAGCCTCGCAAGAAGGCTGCTGAGAAAAAGGAAGTTGCTGAAGTTGTAGAAAAGCCAGCAGCAGCTGAAACAGCAGCTGGGGATAGCGAAGAGCGCGGAAACCGTAACCGTCGTCGCCGTCGTGGTGGCCGCGGTCGTCGCAAGCCAGGTTCTGCAGAAGGCACAACAGAAAACAATGATGAGAATTCAAGTGAAGAGTCAACAGATGAGGAATCAGCTGAAGGCGCAACAACTACACGTCGTCGTCGTCGCCGTCGCGCGACTGGCGAAGGTGTAACACCGGGCGAGACCATTGAAGAAGATGGTGTCATCACAGTTGTAAAGGTTCGCGAAAAGCGTGAACGCCCAGAGCGTCCAGCACGTAACGATCGCAATGATCGTAACAACAACCGTAACCGTCGTGATCGCAATGATCGTTACGATCGCAATGATCGTGGTGGCCGCAGCGAGTACCGCGAGCCATATCGCAAGCGCGGAACAATCATTACCGATGGAGAGTTTTTAGCTCGTCGCGAAAATGTTGATCGCGAGATGTTGGTTCGTCAGATTGCAGACCGTACACAGATCGCTGTTATTGAAGATGGCGTCATGGTTGAGCACTATGTGAACCGCAATAGCAATCAGTCGTACGTTGGAAACGTGTACCTAGGTCGCGTACAAAATGTTCTTCCATCAATGGAAGCAGCATTCGTTGATATTGGTAAGGGTCGTAACGCTGTTCTGTACGCGGGTGAAGTTAATTGGGATGCCGCAGGTATTTCAGAGTCAGAGCCACGCAAGATTGAAACAGTATTAAAGACTGGCCAGCCAGTATTAGTACAGGTAACTAAGGATCCAATCGGTCAAAAGGGTGCACGTCTGACAAGCCAAATTTCATTGCCAGGACGTTACGTTGTTTATGTTCCAGGTGGCGGAATGTCAGGTATCTCAAAGCGTTTGCCTGAAGAAGAGCGCGCACGTTTGAAATCAATTTTGAAAAACCTAATCCCTGAAGAAGCTGGCGTGATTGTTCGTACAGCAGCAGAAGGTGTTAGCGAAGAGGATCTAACAAATGATGTTGCCCGCCTAAAGGCACAATGGGAAGACATTTATGCAAAGAGCCAGAACGCTAACTTCCATCCACCAGCCGCGTTGTATCAGGAGCCTGATCTAGCTGTTCGTGTTATCCGCGATATCTTCAATGAAGATTTCCGCAAGCTAACTGTTCAGGGTTCAACTGCATGGGATGAAGTTACAAACTACCTTGGCTTTATCGCACCAGAGTTAACACAGAAGATTGAGAAGTACACCGGAACCGGCGACTTGTTCGCAGACTTCCGCGTTGAAGAACAACTTGCTAAGGCTTTTGATCGCAAGGTGTATCTACCATCGGGTGGATCACTTGTTATCGATCGCACTGAAGCGATGGTTGTTATCGACGTTAACACCGGTAAGTTCATCGGTAAGGGTGGAAACCTCGAAGAGACTGTTACTAAGAACAACCTGGAAGCTGCAGAAGAGATTGCACGTCAGCTACGTCTTCGCGACTTAGGTGGAATTGTTGTAATCGACTTCATTGACATGATTCTTGAATCAAACCGTGAAGCTGTATTGCGTCGCTTGGTTGAATGTCTTGGTCGCGATCGCACAAAGCATCAGGTTGCAGAAGTAACTTCACTTGGTCTTGTTCAGATGACACGTAAGCGTGTTGGTCAGGGACTGATCGAAGCCTTCTCAACTACATGTGATTCATGTAGCGGACGTGGAATTCATATTCACATGGAGCCGGTAAAGATGAAGGCGCCAATGCCTCAGATCGATACCCCGTCATCACAGCATGAAGATGCTGATGAAAAGGATGCGACCGAGCATGAGTTTCATGAATCCTTGAACCAGGACACTGAGAAGCCAGCAGTAGAGGCTCCACAGGTCGAGGTAAAGGCTGGTGGCCGCAAGCGCCGCCGTGCATCATCCTCAGGCATCATTACCGCTTAACAGGAGCCCAATTTGAGCATAAGCGCTCTATTGGGTAGCCTTACCCCTCAACCTAAAGTTCGGAGAACTACGCACGTGGCAAACATTAAGTCTCAGATCAAGCGCATCAAGACCAACGAGAAGGCACGCCTTCGCAACAAGTCTGTGAGCTCTTCTATCAAGACCGCTGTCCGTAAGTTCCGTGACGCTGTAGCTGCAGGCGATGCTGCTGCGATCACTACTGAACTCCGCGCTGCTTCACAGTCACTGGATGTTGCAGTGCAAAAGGGTGTTCTTCACAAGAACTCAGCAGCAAATAAGAAGTCTTCAATGGCTAAGGCAGCTGCCAAAGCCGGCGCACGTTAATCCTTTTACTACTTTAAAGCGAGGCTAGGTTCATGCCTGCAATTTCACTTGCTAAGGCTCCGCAACCAGCAGCAACTAATCCGGCGCAGATTCGTAACTTCTGCATCATTGCTCACATTGATCACGGTAAATCAACACTTGCCGATCGTATGTTGGGCATTACCGAGGTTGTAGAAGCTCGCAATATGCGCGCACAGTATCTAGATCGCATGGATATTGAACGCGAACGCGGAATCACCATCAAATCTCAAGCAGTTCGTCTGCCATGGCGTTCATCATTAGATGGCCAGGAGTACATCCTGAACATGATCGATACACCGGGACACGTTGACTTTACTTACGAAGTATCGCGCTCGCTAGCAGCATGCGAAGGTGCAGTGCTTCTTGTTGATTGCGCACAAGGAATTGAAGCACAGACACTTGCAAATCTTTATCTTGCAATGGAAAACAATCTAACAATTATTCCTGTGCTCAATAAGATCGATCTACCAAACGCACAACCTGAAAAGTTTGCAGCAGAGCTTGCAAAGTTAATTGGTTGCCAACCAGAAGATTGCTTACGCGTTTCTGGAAAAACAGGCGATGGCGTTGCAGAATTACTTGATCAGATCGTTGCTCAAATTCCGGCACCCGTAGGGGATGCAAACGCTCCTGCACGTGCTTTGATCTTTGACTCTGTTTACGATTCTTATCGTGGAGTAGTTACATATGTACGCGTAGTTGATGGTCACCTGTCACCACGCGAACAGATTCAGATGTTCTCAACTGGTGTTCGACATGAAGCACTCGAAGTTGGCGTAATTTCTCCTGAACCAATTGCTTCTAAGGGTCTTGGCGTTGGCGAGGTAGGGTACTTAATTACAGGCGTAAAAGATGTTCGCCAATCACGCGTGGGTGACACAGTTACGACCTACAACAACCCAACAAAAGAAGCACTATCTGGCTACAAGGATCCAAAGCCAATGGTTTTCTCAGGCTTGTTCCCATTAGATGGTGCTGATTTTCCTATTCTTCGCGAAGCGCTAGATAAGTTGCAATTAAATGATGCTGCACTTGTTTATGAACCAGAAAGCTCAGCAGCACTTGGCTTTGGATTCCGTTGCGGCTTCTTAGGTCTGCTTCACATGGAAATTGTGCGCGAACGACTAGAGCGCGAACACAAGCTCAACCTTATTTCTACAGCACCAAACGTTGTATACAACGTAACGATGGATGATGGAAAGCAAGTACGCGTTACCAATCCTTCAGAATTTCCTGATGGCAAGGTAGCCGCAGTATTTGAGCCAATTGTTAAATCAACAATTCTTGCGCCATCTGAGTTCATCGGAACAATCATGGAGCTGTGTCAAGATCGTCGTGGCGTATTACTAGGCATGGATTACATTTCCGAAGATCGCGTTGAGATTCGTTATGACCTACCACTTGCTGAAATTGTTTTCGATTTCTTTGATCAGCTGAAGAGCCGTACAAAGGGTTACGCATCATTAGATTACGAAGAAAAGGGCGAAGCCGAGGGTAACTTGGTGAAGGTCGATATCTTGTTGCAGGGCGAAGCGGTTGATGCATTTAGCGCAATTGTTCACCGCGACAAGGCGTACACATATGGCGTAATGATGACTGGAAAACTTCGCGAACTTATTCCACGTCAGCAGTTTGAGGTTCCGATTCAGGCAGCTATTGGTGCTCGCATCATTGCTCGCGAAAGTATCCGTGCGATTCGCAAGGATGTTTTAGCTAAGTGTTACGGTGGAGATATTTCTCGTAAGCGTAAGCTTTTGGAAAAGCAAAAAGAGGGTAAGAAGCGCATGAAGATGGTGGGACGTGTTGAAGTTCCACAAGAAGCCTTCGTTGCAGCTCTTGCTACAGATGCCGATATTGAACAGATTAAGGCTGCGCGCAAAGCAGGGCAATGATGCTCTCTTTCTATGTACATATCCCGTACTGCATTAAGCGCTGCGGCTACTGTGATTTTAATACTTACACACCATCAGAGCTTCAAGATGGCGCAACTTTAGAGATCGTTAGCAATGATTACATCGATGCTGTTTTGCGCGAGCTAGCTGCTGCGCCAACAGATGAGGTACCAACCATTTTCTTTGGTGGCGGAACACCATCATTATTGCCAGCAGATGATTTAGGTCGAGTTATCGCTGCAATCAAGGAACGCAATGGTTTAGCTGCAAATTGCGAAGTAACGCTGGAGGCTAATCCAGATTCAGTAACAGCAGAAAAATTAGCTCGTTACCTAGAAGTTGGTTTCAACCGAATCTCATTTGGAATGCAATCAGCAAAGCCGCATGTGTTAGCCGCCCTTGATCGCACACATAATCCAGCTAATGTTGAAAAAGCGATCACGATGGCACGCGCAGCTGGATTTAAATCAATAAGCGTTGATCTAATTTATGGAACTCCGGGGGAGTCACTAGAAGATTGGCGCGAAACCGTTACAGCTGCACTTGCACTGGATATCGATCACATCAGCGCATATGCATTAATTGTTGAAACCGGTACAAAGCTTGCCGCACAAATCAAGCGCGGAGATTTAACTATGCCCAATGATGATTTGATGGCGGATATGTATTTGCTCGTTGATCAGATGTGCGAGCAGGCAGGCCTTTCTTGGTATGAACTTTCAAACTGGTCTAAGCCAGGTTATGAATGTCGCCACAACATCGCGTATTGGCAGAACAAAAATTGGTGGGGCCTTGGACCTGGCGCACATTCACATGTGGATGCAAAGCGTTTCTGGAACATTAAGCACCCAACTAGTTACAAGCAGAAGCTATTTGCCGGTGATTCACCAATTGCAGATAGCGAACAGTTAACAGCTGAACAGATGAAGGATGAAGCAATCTTGCTGGGAATCCGTATGCGAGAAGGCCTTCAGATTGATCTGCTTCAACCTCACCAACTTGAGGTATTGGCTGAGTATCGTCACAACGGTTTTGTTGAAATTAACGAGGATCGCGTGCTGTTGACCCCTGAGGGCCGCTTGATCGCAGATCGAATCGTGCGAGAAATAACTATCTAGTACCCTAAGCACAAATGTCATCACGTCGTCTTGAAATCCTCCGCGCAATTGTCGATGAGTACGTTGCGACCCAAGAACCTGTCGGCTCAAAAGCAATCGCTGAGCGACATGGTTTAGGAATTTCACCTGCCACGATTCGCAACGAGATGGCAGTCCTTGAGGATGAGGGTCTTATTACCCAGCCTCATACAAGCGCGGGACGCATCCCAACCGATCTTGGCTACCGAGTATTCGTCGATAAATTAGCAACTGTTAAGCCGTTGTCTCCAGCTGAACGTCGTGCGATTGAAACCTTCTTAGATGAAGCAAATAATCTTGAGCAGTTAATGAAGAGATCTGCGAAGTTGCTGGCAGATATCACTAAGCAGGTCGCGGTAATTACTTATCCAATTATTGGTGAAAATACAGGCAGCGAAAAAATGGCGATTTCAGGAACAGCTAACTTGGCACGTTCTGGCGAAGATTTAGGTTTAACCCTTTCACCGATTCTTGAAGCGTTAGAAGAGCAAGTTGTTTTAATGCGTTTGCTCGATGAGGCAAACTCAACGGTGCATGTTCGTATCGGTCGTGAACAGATTGAAACAAATCTGCAAACAACATCTTTAGTTTCAGTTGGTTACGGTGCAAATGCGGCTCAACTTGGTGCAGTTGGTGTGCTTGGACCTACACGTATGGATTACGCAGGATCAATTGCTGCAGTTGATGCGGTTGCTAGATATGTTGGACGATTCTTAATTGAGGGTGCATAAGTGGCTGATCATTACGATTCTTTAGGTGTAACAAAGGGTGCAACGGCCGATGAAATTAAAAAGGCGTACCGCAAACTTGCCCGCGAACTTCACCCAGATGTGAACCCTGACCCACAGGCGCAGGAAAAGTTTAAGGAAGTTACCGAGGCTTACGATGTTTTAAGCGATCCACAAAAGCGTCAGTCATATGACATGGGTGGCAGCAACTTCGGTGGTGGCTTTGGTGGAGCAAACTTTGGCGGCGGATTTAGCGACATCATGGATGCTTTCTTTGGTGGCGGGGGATCACGCGGACCACGTCCACGTACTCGTGCTGGACAAGATTCACTTATTCGAATTCAAGTAGATCTCAATGAAGCATGCTTTGGAACAGAGCGTGAATTAACCGTTGAATCGGCTGTTGTGTGTCCTAAGTGCACAGGTACTGGATGCCAAGATGGCGATCACCCAGAAACTTGTATGACATGTAAGGGCCGCGGAGAAACTCAACAAGTTGTTCGCTCTGTTATCGGTCAGGTAATGACATCTCGTCCTTGTAATGCATGCCAGGGATATGGCAGCGTAATTAAGAACCCTTGCCGTGAATGTGCTGGCGAAGGTCGCGTTCGGAGCCGTCAAACAATTGATGTGAAGATTCCTGCAGGTGTTGAAACAGGTAACAGAATTCAAATGTCAGGTCGCGGTGAAGTTGGTGCAGGTGGCGGCCCAGCTGGTGATCTCTATGTTGAAATCGTCGAAGAGCGCCACGAATACTTAGTTCGCGATGGCGATACTTTGCATATGTCACTAGAAATCAGCATGATCGCAGCAGCACTGGGCACAACGGTGACCGTTGAATCATTAGATGGTCCAGTTGATGTAACAGTCAAGCCAGGTACGCAAAGCGGCACACCAGTTGTAGTTAAGGGTAAGGGCATGACTCGTCTGCGTCGCGGTGATCGTGGAGACTTGATTATTCATGTTGAGGTTCAAACACCAACAAAGTTAAACAAAGAAGAGGAATCACTGCTTCGTAAGTTTGCCGAAGTCCGCGGCGAGAAGGCATCTGATGCCCACGTAAAGGGCCAAGATGGCTCAATCTTTAGCAAGCTCAAAGGTGTGTTCCACAAATAATGTTCACCTTATTTTTCGTAGATGATCTACCAACAACAGGTAGCTACGAGTTTGCTAATGAGGATGCAAACCATGCAATTCGTGTACTGCGCATGCAAGCAGGTGCAGAATTTATGCTCAGTGATGGCAAGGGATCGTGGTCGCAGGTAAAGGCAACCGAGGTTTCCAAGAAATCGATGCAGGTGCAGGTTATTGAATCAGGATTCCAAGAGCCGTTAGCCACAACAATTACCGTTGTGCAGGCACTTCCTAAGGGTGATCGCGCCAAGGAAGCGATTGAACTTTTAACCGAAGCTGGCGTTGATCGCATTGTTCCGTGGGCGTCATCACGCAGCATCGGTAAAGGCTCCGATAAGTTTGCAATTACTGCACGCGAGGCAAGTAAGCAATCTCGTCGTTTCAGAATTCCAGAGGTAACAGAAGTAGCTACAACTGCGCAGATCTGCGAAGCAATTAAAGTAAGCGATCTTGCGATTGCATTTCATGAAAGCGCACAAGGCAAACTGTCAGATCAAGTTTCATCACACAATGTGCAAAATCTCTTAATTATTATTGGTCCCGAAGGTGGCTTAACTGATGAAGAGCTTGCAGCATTTCAAGCAGCAGGTGCGAAAGTTGCGCTTATGGGACGCCCAATCTTGCGTTCGGCACATGCAGGAATTGCTGCAGTATCGGCTGTTTCTGCACTTTTAAAGGTATGGTAATTACGTGGCTTTAGATCCCAACTGCATCTTCTGCAAGATTATTGAAGGTGAAATCCCTGCCGATATAGTTTTTCGAAATCACAACGTTGTCGGCTTTAATGATCTAAACCCTCAAGCACCTACACATGTGTTGTTAGTTCCAACTTTGCACACCGAAAACGCTGCTGGAGTTGCTCGCAATAGCGCGACCATCACCGCAGACCTTTTCTTGGCTGCCGATGAGATCGCCAAGAAACGTGGCCTGAACGGCTACAGAACTGTTTTTAACACCGGGGAAGAGGCCGGTCAGAGCGTTTTCCACGCTCATCTGCATCTATTGGGCGGGCGTCCAATGGCATGGCCACCCGGTTAAAGATAGATTTACCCGCATATGGAGCGAACGCTGATCACCGTACCTAACGCAATTCCGATGGTTGCTGTTGTAGGTCCGCATGATGACAATCTACGAGTTATTGAAGCGGCATTCCCTTCAGTAAACATAACTGTGCGCGGCAATGAAATTACTTTGCGCGGACCACACATTGATTGCGCAAAGCTAGAAAACCTATTCAACGAGCTAATGGTTGTTATTCGCAGCGGCAATATCTTGAATGTTGATGCTGTTAACCGCGCAATCGAAATGCTTGAACATGAACCTGTAGATCATCCTGCAGAGGTTATGTCGCTAAACATCGTAAGCAACCGTGGTCGCACAATTAGACCAAAGACTGCAAATCAAAAGCGCTATGTAGATGCGATTGAAGATCACACAATTACCTTTGGAATTGGACCAGCAGGTACCGGTAAGACTTACCTTGCAATGGCGATGGCCGTTGCTGCGCTGCAAGCAAAGAAGATCAACAGAATTATCTTGACCCGTCCTGCCGTTGAAGCAGGGGAGCACCTAGGTTTCTTGCCCGGAACTTTAAGCGAGAAGATCGATCCATACCTGCGCCCATTATTTGATGCGCTGCATGACATGATCGATATTGATTCGATTCCACGTTTGATGCAATCAGGAATTATCGAAGTAGCACCGCTTGCTTACATGCGCGGTCGCACACTAAATGATGCCTTTGTTATCTTGGATGAAGCGCAGAACACAACACCTGAACAGATGAAGATGTTCTTAACCCGTTTAGGTTTTGGCTCAAAGATGGTTGTTACAGGCGATGTAACTCAGATTGATCTACCTGGTGGCCAGCATTCAGGGCTAAAGGTTGTGCGCGATATCTTGAAGGATATTGATGACATCGCATTCCTTGAGCTAACCGCTGAAGATGTTGTTCGCCACCGTTTGATCGGCGACATTGTTAAGGCCTACGACAAGTTTGATGAAGCCAAGCAAGCATTGCGAACAATCCGCCAGCAATGACAATTGAGGTAACAAACACTTCAGGGCAGTTAGTTCCGGCCGCTGAAATAACTTCACTCATGACCTTTGCGTTGTTGGCGCTGGATTTAAACCCTGAATGCGAAATCAATGTGTCCTTTGTGGATGATGATTACATGACTGAGCTTCACATTAAGTGGATGGATGAGCCTGGTACTACCGATGTACTTTCATTTCCAATGGATATGCCAGAAACAGAAGGTGAAGCTGTGACCTTAGGCGATATCGTGATTAGCCCTGTTGTTGCTGCAGCTCAAGCGTTAAAGCAAGGGCATTCAACTGAACACGAGATCTATATTTTGGCTGCACACGGCTTGCTGCACATCATTGGGCATGATCATGCAGATCCTGCAGAAGAAAAAGTGATGTTTGCACTGCAAGAAAAGATTGTTAGCGATTGGCAGAAAGGCATATGAGCCCCTTAGCTATTTTTAGCATTGTCATCCTACTTGTCTTTGCAGGATTTCTTGCAGCATCTGAATCAGCGTTAACTTCGATCTCTCGAGTCGTAATTGATGAACTAGAAGGCAAGCGCGGGGGAGCGTTGCTGCGTAAGTACAGCGCACAGCCTGCCCGCTATCTGAATGTAATTTTGTTGGTTCGCAAGCTGTGCGAGTTCACCGCAACTGTTTTATTAGCCGTTATTTTGCTCCGTAATTATTCAAGCGCTCAAGCAATGGCACTGACAGTGGCGATCATGGTTGTGCTCTCATATGTAGTTGTTGGAGTTGGCCCACGTACCTTGGGTAAGCAACAACCACATAAGTACGCCCGTTACGGAATAATCGTTGCTTACGGAATGGCTTTTCTATTAGGACCGGTAACTAAGCTGCTGATTTCAGTGGGTAATGCGTTAACTCCGGGTAAGGGATTTAGATCTGGTCCATTTACATCTGAAGCAGAGCTACGTGACCTAGTAGATCAAGCGCATGAACGCGGACTTGTGGAATCAGATGAGCACGAGATGATTCACTCAGTATTTGAATTAGGTGACACATTGGTACGCGAACTTATGGTTCCGCGCACAGATATGGTGTGGGTTGAAAAAGATAAGACGCTGCGTCAAGGACTTTCACTTGCACTGCGAAGCGGTTATTCGCGTATCCCTGTAATTGGCGATGGCATCGACAACATTGTGGGCATTGTGTATGTAAAGGATCTTGCAAAGCGCGTGCTTGATCACCACGAAGCTGAGCAATCTGAAACTATTGAAAAGCACATGCGCCCTGCCAACTTTGTTCCTGAAATCAAAATGGCTGATGATCTGCTCAAAGAGATGCAGAAGAACCAGATTCACCTTGCAATCGTTGTTGATGAATACGGCGGAACAGCTGGAATTATCACTATTGAAGACATCATCGAAGAGATCGTTGGCGAGATCGAAGATGAGTTTGATGATGGCGAAGAAGAGTTCACCTGGTTATCTGCCGATAAGGCGCGTGCAAAAGCCACGCTACATATTGAAGATTTAGCAGATGAGTTAAAGATTGAGATCGAGAAAAGCGATTACGAAGATATCGACAGTATCGGTGGATTAATGGCTCAAAAGTTAGGCCGTGTACCAATCGCAGGTTCCACAATTTCGTGGAATGGCTGGGCTATTACTTCAGAGCGCCCACAAGGTCGTCGTCGCAGAATTTCATCGGTATTAGTTGAGCGTCTAGTAGAAGAGATTGAAGACGCCGAGTAACTAGTAGAATGCTCCAATGCGTATCGTTCGATTCACCCCAGGACCAGATGCCGGCTTAGGCCAAGATCCTCTCTTTGGCGTCCTAGAAGATGATGCAACTGTCAGCATTATTAGCGGTGATCCGATCTATTCCGGAATTCAAAAAACTGCTGCAAAGATCGAACTGAACAAGGTTCGCCTGCTTGCTCCAATCATCCCTAGATCAAAGGTCGTCTGCATCGGCAAGAACTACGCAGATCACGCCGCTGAAATGGGCGGAGTTGTTCCAGAAGAGCCAATCATTTTCTTGAAGCCCAACACATCTGTAATCGGTCCTAATGACACCATCGTGTGGCCAGATATGTCAGAGCGCGTTGATCATGAAGCAGAGCTTGCCATTGTTATTGGACGTATTTGCAAAGATGTTCCAAAGGAGCGCGTTAACGATGTGATCTTTGGTTACACAATTGCAAATGATGTAACTGCTCGCGATCTTCAAAAGAAGGATGGTCAGTGGACACGTGCAAAGGGCTTTGACACCTTCTGCCCAATTGGTCCTTGGGTTGATACAGATTTCATTCCTGGAACACAAAAAATCACAGCAACTATTGCTGGTGAAGTAAAGCAATCTGCTCAGATCAGCGACATGATCTTTGATGTTCCAACGATTATTAACTTTGTTTCACGAGTTATGACACTGTTGCCCGGCGACATTATCTTGACCGGAACACCTGCAGGCATTGGCCCAATGGTTGTTGGAGAAAAGGCCACCATGGCTATTGAAGGACTTGGCGAACTAACTAATAAGGTGGCGGCGAAGTAAATGGCAAATAAGGTAAAGGTTCGTTTCGCGCCATCACCAACTGGTGATCTGCACGTCGGAAATATCCGTACCGCGCTCTTTGATTGGGCTTACGCTCGTCATACAGGCGGCACCTTCTTATTCCGTATTGAAGACACTGATACAACCCGCGTAACAGATGAGTACATCAACGCTGCGATCGATACCTTGAAGTGGCTTGGACTTGATTGGGATGAGGGTCCAGAAGTTGGCGGCGACAACGGCCCATACCTGCAATCACAACGTCTAGATATTTACGCAACTTGGGCACAAAAGTTCTTAGATCAAAAGGATGCGTATCACTGCTACTGCTCACCAGATGAGCTAGAAGCTGTGCGCGAAGCACAACGCAAAGCCAATGTTGCACCTGGATATAACGGACATTGCCGCGAACTAACCGCTGAACAAATCGCTGCTTATAAGGCGCAAGGACGTGAAGCGGTAGTCCGCATGCGTATGCCTGATGGCAGCACAACATTTACAGATTTAATCCGCGGAGATGTGACCTTTGATCACAACTTTGTTCCTGACTTTGTTTTAGTCCGCGCTGATGGCTCACCTCTGTACACACTTGCTGTTGCAGTAGATGACATCATGATGAAGGTGACCCATATTCTTCGTGGAGAAGATTTATTATCATCGACTCCTCGCCAGATTCGCGTATACCAAGCGATGGGCGTAAAGCTTGAGGATTACCCAGTCTTTGCTCACCTTCCATTTGTGATGGGCCAGGACAACGCAAAGCTTTCAAAGCGCAATGGTGAAGTTTCAATCGCGTGGTATCGCGAAATGGGATTCTTGCCAGAGGCGATCTGTAACTACTTAGCTCTATTGGGTTGGTCTCCAGGTGATGATCTAGAAAACATCACAATGAAGCAGCTAACTGAAATGTTTACAGTTGAAAAGGTTCATTCATCACCAGCGCGCTTTGACATGAAGAAGCTGGAAGCGATTAACGGCGACAAGATCCGCGCTCTGACTTTGGATGAGTTTCTGAAGTGGTCTCTGCCCTTCTTAACTAAGGCAGATGTCATCACAGGTACAGATGCTGAAATCGAATTGGTGAAGAAGGCTCTGCCTTTGATCCAAGAGCGCATCATTATGTTGAACGAAGTTCCCAAGATGCTCAAGTTCCTGTTTACCAAGAACTTTGCCGTTGATGCTGAATCTGTTTCAAAGATTGCAGATGAGGGATCTAAGGAGATTCTGAAGCGTTCCATCAAGGAGCTCGAAACTGTTAGCGACTGGACTCATGCAAATATCGAAGCGGTTCTACGAGCTTCGCTGATTGAAGAGCTGGCGTTAAAGCCACGCATCGCTTTCACAGCGCTTCGTATCGCGACTACTGGCAGCACTATTTCGCCACCGCTATTTGAATCAATGGAATTACTGGGTAAAGAGGCCTGTTTGCTGCGTATTAACGCGGGATTGGCGCTGTAAAACCGCTGGTATTCTTTGCCATTGCAGTACGAAGCGTAAAAGCTTTGGGGTATGGGGTAATTGGCAGCCCTGCTGATTCTGGTTCAGTAAGTCTAGGTTCGAGTCCTGGTACCCCAGCGCAGTACCGTTTAAGAAATTGAAAGCCGAAGGCGATCAATTTTGAAAATACTAGGGCCCCGTCGTCTAGCGGCCTAGGACTCTGGCTTCTCAAGCCAGCTACGAGGGTTCGAATCCCTTCGGGGCTACCACTGATATCTCTCTTCTCACAGGTAAAAATGCGAGAAGAGAGATTTTTGTTTTACTGCACGCGATAGATTTACGACATGCGAGTTATTAATACAGAACAACTAAAAAGCATTCTCGCCAATCTTCCAAGCAATCCACGCATTATTGCCTCAGGTAATTTCTCAACACCAAAGACCTTGTTGGCAATTGCTGATGAAGTTATCCCAGAGTTCAAGCTTCATATGCTCAACGCTCATGGCGATGGAATTCCTGATCGCGAAGGCATCACCTACGAGACCGCATTTGTGGGCCCAAAGATGCGCAACCATCCTCGCCTTGAATACATCCCATCACGTCTTTCATTACTGCCGGTTTTAATCAGAAACTTTTATCGCCCCGATGTTGTTTTTATTCACACCTCAGAACAACGCTTTGACACTGTAAGTCTTGGAACAGAAGTTAATATCTTGCCTCGTGCGATTGAAACGGCACGCGCACACGGGGGATTGGTTATTGCGCAATCCAACAAGCAGATGCCGTACACATATGGTGATTCACAGATCTATGACAGCGAGATCGATTACTTAGTTGAAGTTGATGAACCGCTACAAGAAAAGCCAGCAACTGAGATCTCAGATATTCAGGCAGAGATCGGAAATCGCATTGCAGCGTTAGTAGAAGATCATTCAACACTTCAGCTTGGAATTGGTGGAGTGCCAGATGCCGTACTTATGGCGCTTAAGCACCGCAAGGGTTTGCGAATCTGGACTGAGATGTTTTCTGATGGCGTGCTTGAGCTTTCAAAAGCTGGCACCTTAGATGATGAAGTTTTGATCACCGCATCATTTATCTTTGGTAGCCAAGAGCTGTATCAATGGCTTGATCTGAACAAAAAGGTGCGCATGCTTCGCACCGAACGCACAAATGACCCAAGCCAGATCGCACGCCAAGCAAAGATGACATCAATTAACAGTGCACTTGAAGTAGATCTCTTTGATCAAGCAAACGCCAGCCATGTTCGCGGAAAGATCTATAGTGGCTTTGGTGGATCAACGGATTTCATCGTTGGCGCACTGCATAGTCGAGGCGGACAATCCTTTGTCGCTCTTCCTTCATGGCATCCAAAGGCCAATGTTTCAACGATCGTTCCTAGATTGCAGGCAAATGTCACCCACTTCCAGCATTCATATGTTGTTACCGAGCAAGGTGTAGCTGCCTGCTTTGGCCACAGCCAAACAGCTCAAGCGGTAAACATCATTAAGAACGCCGCCCACCCTTCAGTTCGCGAAGAGTTAACGGCAAAGGCTGCGGAATACGGGCTTCTGTAAGTAAGGGTCAGTACTCTTATTCCATGTTCGCATTTGATCTTAAGCACTTGTTCTTTGGTCTCTTCGCTGGTTTGTGCGCCTATATTTTTGGTCGCCGAGTTTTGCCATGGATGTTGTTGGGTTATGTCGGAACTTTTTGGGTGTTACTAGCGTTGATGTTGTCACCAAAGAAGACTCGCACTCCGTTAAAAGAGTGGAATCCAATTACTGAATTAAAGCCCCGCCCAAAGCAATAGGGGAGGCGCATCCTGTCGTAGATTATTTGCGATCCAGGTTGCACCATCTAAGTTATCTCCAGCTGATTTCACGATAACTGCATTAGGAAGTTTCGCATTTATTTCAAGTGCAATCTTTGTTGCATACGTTGCATTACGTGCAGGGCCGCCTTGAATAACAATCTCTGGTGAGTCAGCCTTTGTTCCACCACAGCCGTACCAGGTTGCAACAACTGTTTGAGCAAGCAAGTAAGCGCCTTCATCAACAATTGCCGTTGCTGTAGAAACACCGGCATCTGCAGCATCCAAAACCTTTTTGGCTGTTCTGATCGCAAGGGTTGCTGCTTCAGCATTGTTCTTTACCTCTAAGGCATCGAAAGCTGCGCACTCTGCGGCGAAGTAATCCAACATCTCTTGGTCATCTCCGCGACCTTGGCGAATTCCCAATGCTTTAGTGATCGCTAATTTTCCGAGCCAAAAGCCACCACCTTCATCACCAAAGGTGCTACCTAGGCCATCGCGGTGTGCGAACTTTCCTTCATTTCCGCCAACAGAAACAACTCCACCGCCAATTGAAAGCACAACACCATTGCGGCCATTTAATGCGCCTACAAAACCTGCAAATCCATCATCAATCACTGCAACCTTTGTTGCACCAAAGTACTGGGCACATAATTCGCCGAAGCTTTCTGGATTTTGTACAACGCCATTAAAGCCAGTGCAGGACAATGAAACGACATCGGCGGTTAACTTTTCAATTGATTCAAAGATCGCCTTAAATGAAGCTAAGGGTGCCTCGCCAACTAACTTGCCGCGGTCGCTAGTAATTAATAAATCACCCTGCTTAATACGGCAGCCGGATTGGCCTAAATCGACGGCTAGCACTTCTTCATTTGCCATAGCGTGAGGATACTTGAAGCGGTGTGGGAAGATAAGCACATGAGCAACTTAGGCGCGATTATGGCTTCTGAAATTGCCGAAACCCCAAAGGTTTTCAAGGCGATCTTAGATAACAAGGATTCATTCAATTCGGTAAAGAATGTTTTAGTGGATCAGAAGATTCAATCTGTCCTGATCTTGGCTCGCGGCACATCAGATAACGCTGCGCACTATTTGAAGTACTTAATTGAAACTCAGATCGGTTTGCCTGTAGGACTTACTTCGCCATCATCTGTAACTGTCTATGGTTCAGAGCTGAAGTACTCAAACACATTGATCGTCGCAATTTCTCAAAGCGGACAATCACCAGACCTAGTTAAGTTTGCAACCGCTGCTCGACAGGCAAATGCCTATGTAATCGCTATGACTAATGATGATTCATCACCGCTGGCAACTGTGGCTCACAACCACTTCTCGCTACTTGCTGGTCCTGAGCTAGCTGTTGCTGCAACGAAGTCTTACAACGCTCAGCTACTGATTTCATACCTGTTAGTTGCTGCTTGGACTGGAAAGTCAGTAAATGCCGAACAAATAATTAGTGAAGCAACTCGTTTGGCAGGAACTTCTGACTTAGTGTCAAAGGCGGTTACAGCCGCTACCCGTAACAATGAAGTTGTCATCCTTGGTCGTGGATTTGCATATCCAAATGCTCGTGAAGCAGCGCTTAAGATTCAAGAGACCTGCAAAATCTCAGTTCAGGGGCTTTCGACCGCTGATTACCTACATGGTCCAATTTCTGCGTTAACTGAGGAAACTCAAGTATTTATCGTTGCTCCATCACATATGCCAGCGGCCTCAATTACTGAAGCGGTTGTAAAGATTCGCGCAACTAATCCTCGTATCTTTTGGATTGGAAATGGCGGCACACCTTCTGGTGATGACATCGTTCTTGCAGGCTCAAACTGTGATGATGAGATTACTTCGACAATTGTTGATGCCATTGTGTTGCAGCGATTTGCTTTGGAGTTTGCGGTTGCATCGGGATATGACCCAGATGCACCAGTTGGGCTTTCTAAAGTTACTTTGACTAACTAATTACTGTTACAGATTGTGTAGCGCTGTTGTAGCTCAGTAAATCAGCGCGCATCCCAACAGCGATACTTCCGCGATCCGGCAAACCCAATGCCCGTGCAGGATTGGTTGAACTCATTAAAACTGCTTGAGGAATTGATACCCCACATTGCTTGATCGCATTATTAAAGGATTGGTCCATAGTTAAAGTGCTTCCGGCAAGCGCATTATTACTTGTTAATCGAGCTACAGAGTTTTCAACCTTTACTTCAAGTTTCCCGATTGCATATGAGCCATCTCCGGCGCCAGCTGCAGCCATTGCATCAGTTACTAGGACAACTCGATTTCCGATTGCCTGGATTACTTCTGCGGCGGTCGTGAATGGAACATGGTGGCCATCAAGAATAAGTTCAACAGATAAGCGCTCATCAACTAACACAAATGAGGAGATGCTGCCTTCTACCTTTTCCTTGCTCATGGCATTTAGGAAGTGCGTTACAACTGTTGCACCTGCATTTGTTCCAGCAGCCGCATCCTTGAAATCTCCATTTGTATGACCGATACCAACCTTTACGCCTGCAGCACCTAAGTACTTAATGGCTTCAATTGCACTGGGGAGTTCTGGAGCGATCGTGATCATTGCGATCGCACCTGCCGCTAATTCAAGCAATTCTCTGATTTCAGCTACATCTGGGTTTACCAAAAGTGTGGGCTCATGTGCACCACAACGAGCATGTGAAAGGTATGGACCCTCAAGGTGAATTCCAAGAATTTGTCCTGATTTATAGAAAGGAACGAGAGCACTAATTTGAGCCTTTAAATCATCAATACTTTCTGTAACAAGCGAGGCAACGATTCCCGTTGTTCCATGGTTACGGTGAATTGCGATGACCTCTGAGATCTTTGATGCATGTGAAAAATATGAACCCGCTCCACCATGACAATGAATGTCAATGAAACCAGGGATTAACACTCCGGTAATCGATTGATCAGGGGCGGGATAAACACCATGATTAATTGAAGTAATTAGGCCATCAGTAATTTCAAGCCATACAGATTCAGTTAACTTGCCTTCAACTACAGCTTGTTCAGCCTGAATGATCACAGGCTTATCTTAACTTGATTAGCGAAGAGCCAGTGGCACCAGGTTTGTGTCGTTGTACAGATGCCATTGGATATTGCATACCTGCGCTGGATGATCTAAATCCTCACCCTTCCAACTATCTGTGGCACCTTCAAACTCGTAATTTCTTAACACGTGGTGGTGGAAACCATCTGTATGGATAAACCATTCCTCCCACGTGATATCACTAGTTGGCGCGTCAATGGGATGAAGATGAAGCACCCCGTAATGAATAACTGAATTCGGCATCCAGGTGAACTGCATTCCCTCGAAAGGGTTTGTCTCTGATGTGCAGTTAATCAATGGATTTAGGAAGGTGTCCTCGAAGCTGATTTCAAACTCTTTGCAGACGCTCTCCATATTGAGTTCATCCCAACGGGCGTAAATCTCTCTCTTCCAGCCTTCAAACTGCAAAGCCATGAGCTTTAACCGATTAGTTCGCGGTTGCGCTTAACTTCGCGCTCGTGGTTGCAAGGACGCTCAGTATGGGTGTCATAACAAGGATCGCACAGCAGTACTAGCTGGTGACATTCAGGCTTCTGGCAATTTCTGAACTGCTTTGTTGCACCGTTGCACTCAGCACATTCACCGATCAACTTGGTGTGATCGCTGAAATCAATAGTTAGACGATCATCAAAGGTATACAAAGAACCTTCCCACAGGCCATCATCGCCAAACTTATTACCGTAACGAACAATGCCGCCCTTAATCTGATAAACCTCTTTGAATCCACGGTTCTTCATTACAACTGACAAGATCTCACAGCGAATTCCGCCGGTGCAGTATGTAACGACTGGTTTATCCTTCATGTGGTCGTACTTGCCACTTTCAATTTCCGCAACAAAGTCATGAGAAGTTTCAACATCAGGAACAACTGCATCCTTGAACTTGCCGACCTTTGCCTCGAAGGCGTTACGACCATCAAAGAAGAAGACATCATCGCCGCGCTCTTCAACAAGCTTGTTAACCTCTTCAGGGCGTAAATGAACTCCGCCGCCGATTACGCCATTTTCATCAACCTTGATCTCATCTGGATTTCCAAATGCAACAAGCTCGGGACGAATCTTGATCTTTAACTTTGGGAAATCCTGACCAGTTCCATCAGACCATTTGAAATCGATCTTCTTAAATCCAGGGTATGCCTTTGTTGCCTTCACATACTTCTTCAAATCTTCCATCTTGCCGCCCAATGTTCCGTTAATCCCATGAGGAGAAACAATGATGCGACCCTTAATACCAAGGGACTCACACAAGGTCTTCTGCCACAGCTTTACAGCAGCAGTATCTGTAATCGGCGCAAAGCCGTAATACAGAATTACCTTGTCGAGATCCATGCCCTAATTCTAACTGCCCAATCGCTATGAAAAAACCCTTAGATGTGGCGCTCTCCACACATAGCAAAGGGGTACCGCTCACCTTTTCTATGGGGAACCCGCGGTGTGAAAAGTACTGTGGCCATATGAAACTTCGGAGAGTTCTCGCAATCGCAACAATCGGATTTATCACCATAGGAATCACCCCGGCAATCGCAGATCCTCTTACAAAGGATCAAGCAATCGCCATCATGAAGGATAAGTACGATCCAAAGTTTGATAGTCAGGTTGCGCGCCTTGAATCTTTAAAGACAAAAGCATTTACGGCACCATCAACTAAGAAGTGGTATTTAGCAATAGAAGCTGACATCGTCGAGGTTCGCCGGGTAATTAATAACTCAATGGCTTCAGTTCTTGATGATTACCAAGGCCCGGTTGGATATGCCGAAGAGGAGACAGGCGAGTTTGATTCCTACCTGTCAGATTTGGAAACCAAGGTCAAGGCAATCAAAAGCATTAACTGCGTCAAGGGCAAAACTACAAAGAGGATTACAGAAGTTAAGCCAATCTGCCCAAAGGGTTACACAAAGAAGAAGTAGTCCTTTAAACTCCGGCACGGCTTTGAGGTCGGGCAAGAAATCAAAGTAACTGTTGACTTCAATTACTAGTTATATCCTGAAATTCAGCCGAGTGCCCCGTACCCTTAATGCATGACTAAAGAGATCAACGCAGCTTCGATTCGCCGATACAACCTAATTGCCGGCGTATTCCACTTTGTACAAATGCTGATTGTCATTGCACTTGCCAATGACTTTTCGCTACCAATTGTCGCTCGTTACATGTCAGGCCCTCCAGGAAGTACTTTTGCTGAACCAATCACACTGATTAACACACCAGTTGGTTACACCGTCGCGATCTTCCTTGGCCTATCTGCTTTCTTCCACTTCTTAGTCGCATCGCCAAAGTACTTCTCGCGCTACAGCGCAGGCCTTGCACAGAACCGCAATTACTTCCGCTGGGTTGAGTACTCAATTAGCTCATCTGTAATGATCGTGCTGATCGCGCAGATCTGCGGAGTTTCCGATGTCGTTGCAATCATTTCTTTATTTGGAGTTAACGCTTCAATGATCTTGTTCGGTTGGTTGCAGGAAAAGTACGAAACTCCTGGAAATGGTGGCTGGATCCCATTTATTTTCGGATGTATCGCAGGAATCATCCCTTGGATCGCGATCATCTTTTATGTGCTTGCAATCGGTGGCCCAGGAGATACAAAGGCACCAGCATTTGTATACGGAATCGTTGTTTCCCTCTTTGTCCTCTTTAATACCTTTGCAGTTGTGCAGTACCTGCAATATAAGAAGGTGGGGAAGTGGTCTGATTACCTACGTGGCGAGAAGACCTACATAACTCTTTCTCTTGTTGCGAAATCAGCTCTTGCTTGGCAGATCTTCATTTCAACTCTTATCGAGTAGCATCTTTTAATGCAGAAGTTCAAAGGGTTACGTCAGGCATCGCACTTTGGGCCAACCCTGATTGTTACAGCGATCGCTTTTGTTTTTGGCACTTATTACTGGTGGGAAGGTCCCGCATACGTCATCGCATTCACCGTTGCCTTAGGTCAATTGGTAGTTGGCTGGAGCAATGATTTGCACGATTACACAGATGACCTTGCACATAACCGCACCAACAAGCCCTTAGTTTCTGGATTAATCACACCGAAGTACTTAACCAAGTGGCTGCGCTTTATGGTTCCCTTTTCATTTATTGCAAACCTGCTTGGCCCGCTTGGAATTAAAGGCGGCCTTGTTTACATGCTTGGTATCGCATGTGGCGTTGCCTATAACTTTTACTTTAAGTTCTCAGCCCTTTCGCCACTTCCATATGCAATTGCCTTTGCAGCACTGCCTTCTTCAGTTGCACTTTCTAAGGATGTAACACCACCTGTGTGGATGTGGCTGGGGGGAGCACTCTTTGGAATGGCCGCTCACTTCATAAATGTCATTAAAGATATGGAACAAGATCAAGTAAGTGGAATTAAAGGTTTGCCACAACGATTAGGCACAAAGAAATCAATACTTGTGGCAGCACTTTTGATAGTTGCCGGTTGCACCGTTGTGGTGCAACTCTTTGATTTAGGGCTTTAAAACAATACGGATCGGGTTACCGATCTTGTTAGCCAAGGTATTCAAAGCATCAGCTGCATTTTCTAGTGGCATTACTTCAGTAACAGATTGCGAAAGATCCAATTTCCCTTGGCGTGCAAACTCAATCAGCTCGTGCACATGATGCGCCTCTGATCCGTAATGACCCATGATCTGCGTGCGCATATATGTAAATGCCATGTCATTAGGAATCACAATCGGTTCATTAGCTATTCCAACAATTACTAACCGTCCTTGCTCACCCAGCAGCGATAAAGCCTGCTTGCGCACCGGCGTCACGCCAGCAAAATCAAAAGCTGCGTTCAGACCACGATGTTGTTTGATTTCGGGATCATCAGGAGCAAAGGCAAAATCTGCCCCACGCGCTAACGCATTCGCACGGGCATCTTCACGCGGATCAATCGCAATAACCTTGCTGCAACCAATCATCTTTAACAACTGCACCGCGTGAATTCCTAAACCACCAACGCCAAAGACAACAGCAGACTCACCTGCTTGCACCTTGCCTGTTGAAGAGATCGCAGCCCACGGAGTAGAAACTGCATCAGGAATAATCGCTGCTTGCTCAAAGGGCAATGAATCAGGAATAGCAGCAACTAAATCCGCTTTAGTCACAACATATTCGGCCCATCCACCGTCGTAATCAAAACCCATTGTTGTTATCTGATGCGCAGCATTTCTTTCGCCTGCGATAACTACAACGCGATCACCAACTGCACTGGTAGTTACACCCGCACCAACCTGATCAACGACGCCAGCAACTTCGTGGCCCAAGGTCACATGATCGCCAGTTAAGTAGCCGGGGGATAAGACACCTTCGAGAAAATGCACATCGGATAAACACACACCAGCTGCTGCAACCTTAATTCGCACCTGACCTGCACCTGCATCAGGTGTTGGCACATCTACAACTTGAAACTGTCGCGTTGAAACAGTGATTCGTCCAGCTCTCATTTGATTCTTCCTTCAGCTCGATTAATCAATGTATTCACCGCATCACCAAAGCCTGCAAAAGCAGGGTTTGTTGTTTGTCCCGCACGATACCTGGCCCAAATCTGTTGAATGATTACCGCTAATCGAAATAAGCCAAAGACTTCATAAAATGTGAAATCCGCGCACGCACGACCGCTTAACTGCAAGTACCGCGCAACAAACTCTTCTCTGGTCGGCATACCCGGCAAGTGACTTGGCTGTCTGCGCAGCGATGCAAATGCCGGCTCATCATCACGATCAACCCAATAAGCAAGTGCCGATCCTAAATCCATTAGCGGATCACCAACTGTTGCCAGCTCCCAATCCAAAACACCAACGATGCGCGCTTGCTGTAAATCAAAAACCACATTATCAATGCGCCAATCACCATGAATCACACATGAATCAACATCTGCTGGTTGATTCGCATCCAACCACGCCATGACCTTTTCGCCATTAGGAACATCATCAGTTAAGGCATTGCGATAACGCTTGGACCAACCTTCAACCTGGCGATGCACATACCCTTCGCCTTTATTCAGCTCTGCCAATATCGACGCATCCACCGCATGCAACTGCACCAAACCATTAATCAAAGAATCTGCCATCACTGAAACATCAGCTGCTGTCACGCTCTCTGGAATGTCGCGCCGAAAGATATCTCCGACAACCCGATCCATCACATAAAAATCAGAACCAATAACTGAATGATCATCACACAAAGCAATCATCGAAGGCACTAGGGGATAGACCGGTTGCAACCTCGACTGAATTAAAAACTCACGCTTCATATCGTGCGCAGATGCCGCCTTCATTCCAACGGGTGGACGACGCAACACTAATTCGCGCCCCGGATACTTCAACAGATAGGTCAGATTGGATGCACCGCTACGAAACTGCATAACCTCAGGCAGCTCATCAAAATCCACATAACCGCGCAACCACGCATGCATCGCTGCAACATCAAAGCGATCCTCTTCGCGGACCGCGGTTACATCACTCATGACAAATAAGGCTTGATTTCTAACCGCGCAATATCGCGAATATGAACCTCATCTGGCCCATCAACAATGCGCAAGGTACGAATTCCTGCAAACATCGATGCCAATGGTGAATCCTGGCTTACACCTGCGCCGCCATAACTTTGAATCGCATGATCAACTACCCGCTGTGCCATTTGTGGCACCGCAACCTTGATCGCAGCAATCTCTTTACGCGCACCCTTGGCACCAACTGTGTCGATCATCCACGCAGCTTTTAATACCAATAAACGCGCCTGCTCGATCTCAATGCGTGCAGTAGCAATCCATTCCTGAATTACACCCTGACGCACAAGCTCTTTTCCAAATGCTTCACGCCCAATTGTTCGCTTAATCATCAATGACAATGCACGCTCTGCCATTCCAATTGCGCGCATGCAGTGATGAATTCGCCCTGGCCCAAGTCGTGCCTGCGCTAACGCAAACCCTTCACCTTCCGGCCCCAATAAATTCGCAACTGGAACTCGCACATTAGTAAATGAAACCTCTGCGTGACCGTGTTGATCCTCATAACCAAACACCAACAAGTTGCGCTCCACCTTCACACCAGGTGTATTCATCGGAACCAACACCATCGATTGTTGATGATGTGCATCTGCATCAGGGTTTGTTTTTCCCATAACAATCAAAATCTCACAGCGCTCATCCATCGCACCTGTAGTCCACCACTTGGTGCCATTGATGAGGTAATCGCCGCCATCTTTCACAATCGAAGTTTGAATATTTCGCGCATCACTTGATGCAACATCAGGTTCGGTCATCGCAAAACCAGAACGAATTCGCCCTTCAAGCAACGGCTCTAACCACTGCTTCTTCTGCGCATCTGTTCCAAACATATCCAGCAGTTCCATGTTGCCGGTGTCGGGTGCTGCGCAGTTAATCGCCTCCGGTGCAATCTCAGGAGACCACCCAGTTATCTCTGCCAGCGTTGCATATTCGGTAACACTCAAACCATGATGTGGATCATGACTATGTGGCAAAAAGAGATTCCATAAGCCCAGCGCCTTCGCCTTTACTTTGAGCTCTTCAACAACCGGCGGCAATCCATGAGGCTTACCCGCCGCCTTTAATTGCGCACGCTGATGTTCATACACAGCCTCTGCTGGAAAAACCTCTTCCTCCATAAACCGTTGCAGTTTGGCCGCATATTCGCTTGTCTTAGCACTCAAGGTGAAGTCCATGCCATAACCTTACGCACAGTTGCCCAATTTGAGGAGAGAAAAAATGAGTGTTCTTGACCGCTTTCGATTAGACGGAAAAGTCGCAGTGGTCACAGGCGCTTCCTCAGGTCTTGGGGTTGCATTTGCGAAAGCGTTAGCTGAAGCAGGTGCCGATGTTGTTCTCGGTGCACGCCGCGCAGATCGCCTTGAAGAAACCGGCGCGCTAGTTACTGCAGCCGGAAGAAAGTTCACCGCACTTCAAACAGATGTCACTCAACCAGAACAATGCGATGCATTAATCGCACACGCAGTTGCAACCTTTGGACATGTCGATATCTTGGTTAACAATGCCGGAGTCGGAACCGCTGTTCCTGCAACCCGCGAAACTCCAGAACAATTCCGCTCTGTTCTAGATGTCAATCTGTTCGGTGCCTATTGGATGGCACAAGCATTTGCGAAAGCAAATACCAATGGTGGTGCAATCGTTAACATCGCAAGCATTCTTGGAATCAAACCACAGGGATTGCCACAAGCTGCCTATGCATCAAGTAAAGCAGGGTTGATCGGACTTACTCGCGATCTTGCAGCACAGTGGACCGGTCGCAAAAACATTCGCGTCAACGCACTTGCTCCAGGATTTTTCCCATCTGAAATGAGTGATGAACTTCCCGCAGATATGGTGAACATGATCAAGATGTTTGCACCAGCTGGTCGTTTAGGTGATCCCGAAGAACTCGCAGCGACTTTAATTTGGCTAGTCAGCGATGCATCAAGTTATGTAACAGGAATTACGGTGCCAGTTGATGGCGGATTGGTTATGCCTTAAGCAGTTAACGCATAATCAGGGGTCACTAACTTCCACTTCAGCGCAACCTTGTGAACCCACTTCGGAATTCTCGGTGCTCCACCACGATTAATGCGCAGCAATAGCCAAGCTAATCCAATTGTAAATCCCGCATCAAAGAGGGGATAGGTGAAGCCTTCCCACAGCGAATCAAACTGCCAATCAGATATCGGTGCCTTACTGACGGGATCCTTTTCAAAAACAACGCTCCAATCAAGAACAGCATGCAAAACAACACTGACCCAAATACTTCGCGTGGTAATCATTACGGCACACATCAAAACACCAAAGCCAAAGGTGCTCCAGACATGCGCATACGCCTGCCAAGCATCCCAATTCTTTCCCGTATAAAGATTTAAATGCATGAGTGCAAACAACAGTGATGACCCGAAAATAGCTCGCCACAGTCCAAATCTCCGCAAAACGCCAAATACGACTCCGCGACTGAGGATTTCTTCACCAAGCCCAATGAACAAAAGAAAGATAATTCCTGGAATCGCAACCGATAACTTCTTACTTTCCAAATCTTCATGTGTTACCGATTTCAAAATCATCGGCGACAGAAACAACAAAACCAACAAACTTTTCACATGAATCCGGGGCAACCTGAAATATTGCAAGCTAAATGAGCCCAACATAATCACCAAGATATAAGCGCATATGGCGACGACCGCATAGTTAATCGTGGATGAAACAAATGGGAAATCTTTAAAGATCCCGCTTGGAAAGTAATCCAAAATCAGCAAAGCCCCAAAAGACAGCCCCACAAGGCTGACCCACATCCGCAGATTTCTCATGCCCATGAACCTAGCCCCGCCCACTGACAGATCCTCGCGACCCAACATAATCCCCACAGGTTCCTATAAGTTCCTTAAAGTTCCCTCTCCTGCTACGATTGCTCCAATACGACAGGAGCAACCAATGGCAACAAACGTAAAACTGGCCGACGACTTAGTCGAAAAGGCCCGCCGCACTGCCGCAGCCGAGCACCGCTCTGTTCCAAAGCAGATCGAGTATTACTACCGTCTTGCTCAGATCGCTGAAGAAAACCCCGATCTTTCATTTTCATTGATCCGCGAACTCTTGCTCGCCGATACCGAAGAAGCCACAAGCGAGTACAGCTTTAATTAATGCAAATCCTAGTTACTCCTTCCCTAGAACGAACCATCAAGAAGCTCCACACAAATCAAAAGAAATCACTCGACAAAGCGGTCAAAGCAATCGCGGCAGATCCACACATTGGTGATGCCAAAGTGGGGGACCTTGATGGAATTTTTGTTTACAAATTTAAGGCAGTTGATAAGCAATGGTTATTGGCCTACCGAGTTATCTCACCAAAGAAGATCAAGCTATTGCTGGCAGGCCCACATGAAAATTTCTATCGTTCTTTAAAGAATAAAGTCGAGTAATCCGATGTCCGAAATCACTGTTCTAACAGATGGCCAGTGCCGCTTCTGCGAAGCAACCATGGCATGGGTGCAAAAGAAGTTAGCTGTAAACGCAATCGCATACCAAACTGCAGATCTTTCCCAATACGGACTTACCTATGAACAATGCTCGCAAGCAGTCCACGTGGTGCACGCCGGCAAAACCTATGTCGGTCCCGATGCAATTGCATACCTATTAGGACGCCGCGGAAATTGGATACTGGGCTTTATCGTGCGCGCATCAGGACCACTAGGCCACTTCGGCTACAAGTGGGTCGCAGGCCATAGAAACTCTTTACTTATTCGAACCGCAACAAAGTTGATTGAACGCTCGCTTTAAAACTTCGAGGTTCGCCAGCCTGGGGAGAAATAATCCCCGTACCACTGCATGTATTTATCAATATCAGCATAAAAACTTTCGACAGAAATACCAAATGTTTTCTCAAATGCTTGCCACCACAAGTTATTGCGATTTAAGGATGCAACAAAAGTCGTAACTTTCTCGAGGCCATACTGTCCAACTAAATAATGAATAGCTACGCCGCCTCGTGAATAAATCAATCGCGTTCCGCATAGGGCGCAATTGAATTGCGTTCTCGTAACCGAATCGCCTTCCATCTCTCGCAAATTCGTGCTTCCAGAGAAGAAGCCGCCACCGTAATTAGGCGTTGTCTGTGATTTCAAGTAATTCACAAATTGCGAGAAATTCTCTGCTCTTGAAGCAACGCTTTCACCCATCATTTGGGCTTGTCCCTCAAGCCACCACGCTGGAAGCGTTGATGGGTAATCCCAATTCATTTGCCAATGCATCAAGTGTGAGGTTTCGTGCGCACCCATCAAAATCATTGTTGGATCTTGATTCTCTGGATGAGCTCTGAAGTACATGTAATACCCAGCAGGCTCAAGTACTCCGTTGTACAAAGGCATAGTTCCACCAGATGCAAAATCCTTAACGCCAGAATCAATTTGGGTGTAATGATCTTTACGCCATTGGAGAAGGATTGGATTTGATCTGACCTCTGCTAGATATGTCTCTTGCATGAGTGGATACTTCTGAAACTGCGCTAACTCGAACTCTAATGAAGTAGAAAAGATTGCATAGATGGGCTTTCGTAGTTTAAATAAATAGTCGAACTTTGAAATAGTTGCTTCGACTCCAAGCTTTATCGCATCGAGGCTTGTACTTGGAAACTTTGGATCGATTAAGAAAATAACTCGGTCGCTATCCGGAAGATTCGGCTTTTCATAGATCTGTCTCCATGATTTTTCCAAGATCGCGAGATTCTTAATGTCCTCCGGTGTCCGTGTATCTGTGGGGGTCGGGGAAGGTGTCGCACTTGGGGCAGACGGTGCAGGAATTGAAGGAGTTGGCGTAGCCGATGCTGCTACTTTAGGTACAGTTTTTGGAATGACTTTGCCCTTATTCCACACAAATTTCTTCCCAGACTTAATGCATGTGTATTGAATCCCTTTTATAACGGAAGTGCTTCCCAATGTCTTGCATGCGTCACCAGGCTTCACGGCCGCAACTGCAGAAGTCGCAGCGAGCACAGTGAATGAAATGAGAAGCACACCCAGGATTCTCCGAATGCGCATGGTTAAAGGTAAGGGTGTTGGCTGGTCATATTCAATTATCGACTGGCAATTTTAAGAGAAATCAGTCGCATTGCGACTTCTCTTTTATTACCCTTCGTACATGCGCAAATGGGGAGCACTAGTAATCGCAGCAGCAGTTCTCTGCGCATTGGCAACACCAGTTCAAGCGGTAGGCGACAACTTAGAATCCTGCAGGATCAGCGCCTCTAAAGGACAAACCGTGTCCCTTGGATTTCCATTCAAAGCAGAGCGCTTGAAATGGCTTTCTAAGCCGAAAATAATGGTTGTGCCGTTCCAACTCAAAGACAACCCTAATTACCAATTCACAAACGCAATGAGAAATGATTATTTAGCTGCTGGTGACAATATTGCAGCATTTTCAAATGGTCTGTCGAAAGTTGAATTTGTTTTTGCTCCAACTATTGCAACTGAGCTAACTAACGCCGATATGGATCAATTAAAGATTAATCAGAGGGAGGCATGGCAGAAAGACGAGAGCAAGTCCACTTACGGTTTCGTAAGAAAATTCCTTACGGATTACGATTCAAAATTAGATTTTACGGGAATCAACGGAGTCATTCTGGCAGGCTCCTCCACTAGTCCATTTTCTGATATTGCAGAAGCTTTTATGTTTTGGAAGAGCCCAGATGCAGGGTGGTTTAGACCAGCAGAAACTGCCGAAGGGCAGATTTATAACGCAGTACTGCTCGATAATCATTCATCACAAGCAACAATCACTCATGAAATGATGCACATGTTTGGTTTGCAGGACCTCTACGGAACAAATACCGGTCCCGGACGACTCAGTCTCATGGCAAGTAATGAGATTAATCTGCTTAGTTATGAAAAATGGGTTTTGGGATGGCTTCCAGATAGCGAAGTTACATGTATCTCTAATTTGCAGACATCTACTATTACTAGCTTCTCCTTTGATTACTCAAAGAATGATCAATTATCGGTCCTACGTGCCCCTAATGAAGACCCATACATTGTGGAAACAACTAGGTCAGGTGGAAGTAAATACATAGCCTTTTACTCTTTAAACAATGAAGAACGTCCCCCAATAACTCTTTACGAGGAAAGAGGGAAGGCGCAATTTGGAGGGATAGAGATTGGCGATTACAGGTCGATAGGGCTTCAATTAAAGTCTCCAAGTTTTACACTCTTAATTACAAACATTGAACCAAGTAGGCTTTCAATTTCATTAGCCCCAAATTCACTTATCGATTCAGTTCAGTTCAAAGAACTAGTCACAAAAGCAACTGAAAATCGTTCCAAATTTGAACTAGAGGCTCAAGCGAAAGCTGCTGCAGAGTTTAAGGCGATGCAGGAAGCAGAGGCGAAGGCAAAGTTAACTGCAGAACTAAAGGCGAAGGAAGAAGCTGAAGCAAAGCTAGCGGCAGAGAAATTAGCAGCGAATAAAGCGGTGGCACCGAAGAAATCAACCATCACCTGCATCAAGGGTAAAACCACTAAGAAGGTAACTGCTGTGAATCCAAAGTGCCCATCGGGGTACAAGAAAAAGTAAATCTGTCAGTCACCCTGCGTAACCTCGAACTATGTTCGAACTCCTAGCCCTCACCGCCGTGATCTACCTCTTCCTCAACCGCCGCAAGAAACCCCGCACCCCGCGCACCCTCGACGCCGAGCTCAAGCAACTCATCCAAGAATCCACCGACGCCACCGCAATCGGAGCCGAGATCAAACGCTTCCTGCTCGATGTCATCAACGATGACTCCAACGATCTCGAGAAGTTCTCCGACACCCGCATCAACCAAGCCCAACACATCCTCGACCGCGCAGGCCCAGCATCCTTTTATTGGATGACCGAGATCGCAGCCCAACTGTCAATCCTGGCTGCAGCACAGATCAATGGAATACCTACCAATGTGAATGCGGAGTTAGGGGAGGGTGCGACGCCGGAAGCAATCGTGAACATCGTGGTTAAAAGCTGACCACTCATCAGAACAATCTGTCAGTCACCCTGCGTAATCTGCCTGCATGGCCATTAACTTCAAGGACGCCCGCCAACAGGTAGCCGATGCCGCCCGGATCTCTCACGATCTCACCGACATCATCACGACAGAACAACGCTTCCTCAAGAACACCCGCGATAGCGCCAACCGTGCCAAGCAATCGCAAGTCCTCGAACAACTCGCAAAGCTCGATGTCGACAAGCTCAAAGATGCCACCGAAGCACCTATCCGCGTTGAAACCCTGCGCAAATTCGGCCACAACAACATGGCCTCGATCTATCAAACCTCAGAACAACAGCTAGAACGCATCTCAGGCATCACCGGCGAATCCGCCCGCGAAATCAAATCAATCGCAGACGCCATGTACACCGCAATCGCACAAACAATTTCCTATGGCGTCAACATCAAAGATTTATCGGCCGCCGACATAGATGTCATCACAAATCTGCAATCCCTTGAAAAAATTCGCAAATCCACTCGCGGTGCAACCGCCAAGATGAAACCCGTTGCTGAATCTCTTTCCAACGCGCTCGCCAACACCGCACCACTTAAATCTCGCATCCGCTGGATCTTTACCAACAGCGAAGGCAAACAGAAAGCACTTAACGCCCTCAGCACCATCGCTTACATCGTCGGCGAACCAACAACGATGCTCCTTGTCGAAGCCGCTCGCTCTGGACTTAACGCACTTGAGCAACCAGAAGTTGTCGCACCAATCAATGACTTTGAAAAACGCTCCAGTGATTACTACGCACTCCTTGAAGATGTCACCGATGCAAAACCATCAACCCTTGCCAATCGCCACTTCACTCAAGAACTTCTCGACAAGATCGAATCTCAAGAGCTCGACACATCCAGTATCAACGCAACGCTGCGCCGCTATCAAACCTTCGGTGGCAAGTTCGCCCTCACACAAAACCGCGTCATCATCGGCGATGAGATGGGCCTTGGTAAAACCCTGCAGGCAATCTCCGCACTTTCACACCGCAAAGCCAATGGCGCACACCGCTTTCTCGTCATCGCACCTGCATCAGTGATCATCAACTGGACCCGCGAAATCGAAACCCGCTCCGATCTACCCGTCATCAAAATCCACGGCGAAGATCACCCAGAACAACTCCAACAGTGGATCGAAAAGAGCGGCGTCGGCCTAACTACATACGACACTCTTAAATCATTCTTACTCGATGGACCACAAATTAAAGCCCTTGCAATCGACACCATCATCGCCGACGAAGCCCACTACGTGAAAAACCTCCACACGGGCCGCGCAAAGACAATCACTAAATGGATCGACAACACACCCAATGTCATCTTCTTAACCGGAACTCCTATGGAAAACCGCGTTGGTGAATTCGTAAATCTCGCCACACTTCTTGATCCAAAGCTCGGTGAAACACTCGATAGAAGAGTCCTAGCCTCAGGCCCAGAACCCTTCAAGCAAGCGGTAGCTCCCATCTATCTTCGTCGCAATACCTCTGAAGTACTCAAAGAACTACCTGATCTGATTCAAATCGAGGAATACTGCAACTGGGATGGCGTCGATCAAAACTTCTATGCCTCTGCAGTTGCCCGCGGCAACTTTATGGGTATGCGCCAAGCCACCTTTGTTGGAAAAGAAAATGAACTCCCGTCCAAACTCGTGCGCTTACTTGAGCTGGTAGAAGAAGCCTTCGAATCAAATCAAAAAGTAATTATCTTTTCTTACTTCCGAAACACAATTGATCTAGTTACCAAACATCTTGAAGATAAAGCAATTGGCCCAATCACCGGCTCTACATCCTCACAAGAGCGACAAAACCTTGTTGATCAATTCCAGAACTCACCGACACCAAAAGTGCTCGTCGGACAAATCCAAGCCGCTGGCACCGGTCTTAACATTCAAGCCGCCTCAGTCATCATTCTCTGCGAACCCCAGATCAAACCTTCACTCGAAACCCAAGCTATAGCCCGAGCACACCGCATGGGTCAAGTACACAATGTTCAAGTCCATCGATTAATCGTTCCGCATTCAGTTGATGAGCAGATGCTCAAGATGTTGGCGGCAAAGCAGAATGAGTTTGATGACTACGCCCGCGAAAGTCTTCTAGCCGATGGCTCAAAGCTCGCCAAAGACAAGAATGAAGAATCGATTGCTAAGGGAATTATCGTTGAAGAGCGCAAGCGACTGGGTATAGATGGAAACCCTCAGATTGATCTTGAGGATAACGAGTGACTAATTAAGAGGACGTTTGCTTCTAACAAGATCACGGAATGAGAAGTAAAGAACGACTGAAGCTATCCCAAGTGAAACAAATGCGTAACCAACGAAATGATCTTGGAATTGCATAAATGTCATCAGCAGGAAAAAGAATCCGACAAAGCGGAAGAAATACAGACCTAGTTTTCTCATATGGAAAGGTTACCTTCCTCGTTATTCGGAATCAGAGACGCGCGGAATCCTGACCAATCACATGATTTGCATTGAATATCTGGATCGCTGCCGTCCCCTGAAATGCAACATCCACCCACTGCATACTTCTCAAAGTCAAAGTTTTCAGGATCTGGCATCCCGTAGATGATCTTTCGTAACGTGCCTATTTCCTGGCATTCGGGGCACAAAAGTGAGCGAATGCTTTTTCGTTGTTTAGTGGTCATTTCTTCAAGGTAGCCAAGTGCACTGACAAATCCAGTAATTTGTCAGTACTTTCCGATACATTTGAAACATGAACCTGACGCACAAAGCCACCTTGCTCGTGACATTCGTTGTCTCGTTTTTCATTCAACCGAATTGGTTTTATGAGAACTTCTGGTCGAAGGCTGACTTCTACGATTCACTTCCTTTTACCTTTCCTTTCCTCGCATACTCACTTGTAGCTGCAGTACTCGGAACGTTAGTTTGCGAAGGTGTAATTAGATTTGTAAAAAAGTATTTGTAAATTGCATCGTGCGATAATCGCACAGCACAAAAAGTTTGGATCGTAAATTTCTTTTTCGAAAGCGATGTGGTATAATTCTCTTATCACAGAAACTAGGGGGCAAAAATGTCATACACACGCATTTCCCCACGCGTAACAGCTCAGATAACCGGCTAGCCCGCTACACGCAAGGCCGCCAAACCAGGCCTTACTCAACAACCACCAATGAATGGTCGGATTCCGACCGCGTCTGATTATCAGACATTCATCCGGTTAACCGAACAGCCTCAATCCCTTCGTACGATAATCGTACGTTTATAGGATTCCTATCAGGCTCTTCATCGCCTCCTCTGTCGGGATAACCCGACAGCCGCCGTATTAAACGGCACTCAAATCAACACGAGCTTTATTTTGCCATCCCGAAAATTGGAGAATCACATGAATGTAAAAGCACTCTTAGATGTAGACATGGTTGCCCTCGAGGCAGCTGACAAGGTCACGCTCATGCTTGACCTCACCGCACCAGCAAATCCAGCACACAGCACTCGTCCAGGACAAGCAGTACAAGTTGTTCTAGATCGCTCAGGCTCAATGCAAGGACAACCACTAGATGCTGCAAAAGGGTCACTACTTAAGTTAGTAGATCGCCTTGCACCTCAAGATGCTTTTGGCTTAGTCGCATTTGATGACTCAGCTCTAGTCATCGTTCCAACCCGCACAATTGCAGATCACCACATGCCATCTTTACGCAAGGCAATCCGCGATCTTCAAACTGGGGGATCAACAGATATCTCAGCGGGATACCTCATGGGATTACGTGAATTAACACGGGTTCAAGCAGCCGGCGGGTCAACTCTGCTACTCATCTCTGATGGTCATGCAAATGCTGGTGAAAAGGATCCAAAGTTCTTTAGCGAGGTCTCAACTAAGTCAGCTACCGGCAAGGTAACAACATCGACTATCGGTTTAGGTAATGGCTACGACGAAACAATCCTTGAAGCGCTCGCTCAAGGTGGCGGGGGAGCACACCGCTTCGCAGGTTCCATCGATGAAGCGGTCGGTGCAATCGCGGCTGAGGTCGATGACCTACTGGATAAGACAATCGTTAACGCAGTACTTCGCATTACCCCAACACCTGCAATGTCAGGTGTGCCGGTCATCGAGATCGTTCAACGTCTTCCATATTGGAAAGATGGCGAAACATTTGTTGTGCAGCTCGGTGATCTCTATAGCGGTGAGAACCGTCGCTTTGTAATCGACCTCGATGTCCCAGGTATTGCAGCCCTTGGTCTTTGCACAATCGCTGACATCACTATCGAATATCTAGATCTTGCACAGCGTCAAGAAATCTCTGTCTCAATGCCGGTCAACGTCAATGTTGTACCCGGTGATATCGCAGCAGGTCGTATCTCTGACCCAATCGTTCGTGCCGAGCGATTGATTCTGGAAGCTCAAACTGCAAAGTCGTTGGCAGTAGATGAGCTACTAAGCGGCAAAATCAAAGAAGCCTCTGGTCGCCTAAAAGGCACTGCGTCCAACCTTCGTCGTGAGGCTTCTTTGATACCCGTTACAGATGAGCGCAGCGCTGAATCACTTGCAATCATCAAAGCGGAAGCTGACGAGATCGATGTCTTGGCTCAAACAGCTGAAGAGCAAGATGTTATGTACTCATCAAAGCGCATGACCGAGTCCTTCTCTCGCAAAACCCGCGCTCGCAATGTGCGCAACCAACCAGTCGATCCAGCAATCGACGCCGATGAATTCTTGAACTAAGGAGAAAAAATGAAATACGAACAAACACCGCTGTACTCAGAGGTTGCTCCCAATCTATTTATGGGAGGAACTGATGACAATGCAACGATAGATCAACCCCAGGAGCTTCAATACTTCGAAGGTGGAACTACTTTTGACTGTGTTGTCACCCTGTACGCATGGGCAGCACCTGCAAACTGGGGCGTTGAGGAAAGACGCTTTGGTTTCCCAGATGCCAACATCATCGAGGAGTACATCCCAACGATTCTTGAACTTGCTCATTGGGCGCACTCTAAGTGGGCTGCTGGCAAGAAGGTAAACATTCGCTGCCAAGCGGGGCTTAATCGCTCCGGTTTAATTACCGCATTAACTTTGATGATTAGCGGTCTATCTGCGGATGAAGCGATCAATACCTTGCGCGCAAAGCGGTCTAGCTACGCACTGTGCAATGGCGAGTATGAACACTGGTTACTCACCGAGGCAGATGCCTACATCGCACAATCATCTATGAGAAAGAGTGCCTAATATGAAAAAGTTCATTTCACTCTTTGTAGTTATTGCACTTGCCGCAGCTGGCACAACACCAGCTGCGCAAGCTGCTACACCTAAAACCCTGGTCATTATTGATTCAGGGATAGCCGCCGATCTTCCATGGGTTCAGCAGATGCTTGTCGATGAAGCCTGCTTCATCGAATACGGCAAATGCCCGAACGGTCAAAGCACCATGTTTGGAAAAGGTGCGGCAGCACTACAAGTTTCAAGAATAAAAGATAAGGCAATGTCACACGGTACGCAGATGGCATCTGTTGCTTATGAGATAGACCCATCTACTAAGTTAGTCATGATTCGAATCGTCGGAATGTCAGACAAAGGATTTGCAAACTCTTACACAACTCGTGCTGTAACTAAGGCGCTTAACTGGGTTACTGAAAATGCTGAACGCCTTAACGTTGGTGCAGTTTCTTTATCTGTGGGTCGTGCATACAAAGAAGCATCATGTCCCATCGAAACCGAACTCCAGACCCAGGTTCGAATCCTTTTGACCCGCAACATTCCAGTGATTGCGGCAACGGGTAACGGTTCAAACAAGTTGAAGGTTGATTACCCGGCTTGTGTTCCAGAGGTAATTGCTGTCGGTGCTACAGATCGCCGCTACACAGTAAAAGCTATTCAAGGCTGGGTCTATCCAATTATGTTAATTTCCAATCAAGGTCCTGATCTAGATCTCTATGCCTTGGGTCGATACACCACTACAGATGCCTTTGGACAGAAATCTGTCTCAATGGGAACCTCATCAGCAACAGCTGCCTTTGCTACTTATGTTGTAAAGCAGATAAACCTAGGTCTGGGATACACCGACGTGATGACAAAGGTTCGAGCCTCATTAGTTAATGCCTACCGCACCGTTACCGACTATGTACCGTTGCACTTCGAGATTGTGAAGTAATCACTATGGAAGAAATCATTCTGATTCATTCAGACGAATACGCAAACTGGGTATTTGATCCAAACCATCCAACGCAAGGGCGTCGATTTATGAATGCTAAAAAGCTTCTCGCGGAGTCATTTAGAGGGAAGAGCACAGAATTAAAAATCGTGGAACCTCGCTTAGCAACCAAGGATGAACTTCTGCGAATTCACTCCTCTCGATATGTTTCAGAAGTTCTTGATGACCACAAATCGGGACAATGGACAGGTGAACGTCCTGACTTATCAAATCTGGCGGGACTCTTCGCTGGCGGAACATTAGTTGCATTAGATGCTCTCTTAACAGGAAAGACAAGCACCGCTGTTCACTTTCCAGGAGCTAAGCATCATGCCCAGCACGACTACTCATCTGGATTCTGTATCTTTGCTGACTTCGCACTTGCTGCAGATATAGCAACGAAGGATCACGGTAAGAAAGTTGCCATCCTAGATATTGACGCCCATCACGGAGATGGAACCGAGAATCTGACTGCAGATAATCCAAACGTCTTAACATTCTCAATTCATGAGAAAGGGATATTTCCAGGAACAGGTAATGAAAGCGATCCCTCAAAGCTTGTTTATAACTATCCGCTTGGAGGCAATAATCCAGCCCAAAATCCAAATAAGGATGATCAAGCATTTATCGATGGCGTGACAGAGTTCTGTCGGCTAGCCGACCAATTCCAGCCGGATTTACTTTTTATTGCTTGCGGAGCTGATGGACATGTAGAGGATCCATTGAGTTCCCTTCAGTTCACACTTGAAGGTTATGGCAGTACGGCAACATTGATTCGATCTAGGTTTCCGTCACTTCCAATCCTTGTTGGAGGAGCAGGAGGTTATTTACCGGACTCTCGGACTCCCGAAGTCTGGGAAGTTTTCTGTCAAGAAATTGCGTGAAATGACCACCGCACCGTTGCGATAGGAATAAATAGAGAGAAGGATGCAGTCATGGAAAAAATCCTAAGTTTGGATTCCGCAGCTATTGCAGGGCTGATGTTTGATTCAATATCTGAGTTATCGCCAGCACAACAAGATTTGCTATTTCAAACAAAGAAGGAGCAGACCTTTAGTGCTCTTCTTGCAAATAGACTGCAGAAGAGTCAGGAACCTAACAACTTAAGCTCATTTGTTGAACTCAAAGGTGTTGAAAAATTGGTTAAAAGCACGGACAAAGCATCAATAAAGAAGAACCGAAATACGCATGATGTATGTCTGATTGATGACGATGCTGTTTTCCACTTGCTCCTCGAAAACAAAGTTTGGTATCACTTTGATGGAGCAAAAGGTAGGAACAATAAGAGAGTGAATCCCGACATTGAGAATCAGTTGATTCCCGATATCAAGAAGTTAACACTCACCGCCCTTGATCAACCTAAGAGCCCGAGATGTTTTGTACTAGTGAATCTAGTAACTCCTAGCGACCCTTCGAAATTACCGTCAACCTATTTTGGGGATCACAGCAAGGCATTTAAGCGAGTTAAGGAACAAGTCGATGTTTATCGTCAGGACGGCGTAAACGGGCTAAAAGGAATACTTGAAAAACATTCGGGGAAACTCTTGCCTGTGAGTCAAGTTTCCTCTACGAATCCTTTAGGTGTAAATGGCTCCGCGCTCCTAGATGTCTTTTGCGCAGAAATAAATGTTAAGTGAAAAGTCTGCGTCTCGATTCTAGGTCTGCAATTTACTGCCATGAGTACCTTCACAAAAAGTATGCACCTAATGCTTTCCCTGGTCTAACTCCCGACGCTCCAGATCCTGTGGTCGAAGAGTTCAAGAAACTCGGTTTTTCTCATGAGAACAAAGCGATCGTCGCCCTCAAAGAGGTAATCCCAAATCTGATCGAGATTAATCAAGATTTGCCATTTTCCGAAATTGAATTGGAAACGGTTAGGGCACTTTTAGATCCAAACGCTTTTGCAATTGCTGGTGCTTACATCTCAGAAAACGTGGAGAAAGAGCTAGCGAAAGCCTTTGATGTTGAATTTAAAGCTTCAGAACGATCAAGTCGCCCAGATCTAATTATTCGGATAGGTACTAAAAGCGATGGCCATCCTATCTGGGCACCGGTAGACATCAAGAGCCACAAAGCAATTTCTGACAGCAAAGCAAACTTTGTTTTCTCATCGCAAATTTCCGACATCCTTCCTTCGCAAGATACGAGATCCCAAGGACGTTTGGATTACAACGACCTTCATCAGTTGGCTCACTACACACGTCACTTTCAGGCACTTGGTATCGCTGGCGATGATTTGTGGGTTGGAATCATTGGCCGCGACTTGGAGAACTGCATTTGGGCTCGAATTGGTGATGTGGTTATGGGGCAGGGCCAGGCTCAAGAGTCCTTCTTAAGTGCTTACGACCAACAGTTTGCTGAGGCTAGAGAAGTCGTAAGACTCTCTCAGATTGAAAATGATGATCTCTCCAAGAAAGCTGGAGTTATTCCAGTTAACTCTTCCGGAAAGATGGGTTGCACAGTCTGCAAGTACAAATCCACATGCCTGAAGGAAATGGAAGCCTTTGATAACGGACACGGTCATGTCACATTACTTGCCAGAATTACGCCACTAACCGTTGAAAAGCATTTTCCACACATTGCCAGTATCAATGACTTATTGGTGGAAACACCGTTAAATGATCAAATGGTGACAGCAAGAATTAGAGCACGAGTGAAAAAGACAGAGGTCCCTGAACTGCTAGATCCATCAACCCCGTTTGAACTTCCAGAAGCTGACATTGAAATTGATATAGATCTAGAAAACTCAATGGAAACCCTACGCGAATTAGAAATCGATGAACCCATCGGTGAAGATCGACTGTATCTTTACGGATTCGGAATTCACGACCGGGCTGTCAGCAAGGATTGGCGCACAGCTGTAATTGACACTTACTTCGATTATTCGAACACCGAAGATGGTGAATTCGATGTTATGTCAAAGATGTGGAACAAGTTAAATCAGGAAATCTCTAAGGCGGAAAACTCTAGCCAGAGCATAAAAATCTTTCATTACTCACCTCATGAATTCACCTGGTGGAAAAAATATGCAAACCGTTTTCTAGGTCGCCCAGGAGTCCCTACACTTAATGAATTGGAAGAGTTCAAGATCAATTACTTAGTTGATCTGTATCCTTATGCGCAAAAGTGGGCATTTCCAGTGAAGTCCTATTCAATCAAGGATTTAGCTCCGCTTGCTAAGTTTGAATGGTCAGTTGAATTGGCTGGTGGCGCAAACTCGCTCTTTAAATACAGGGACGCCATTAACAAAGATCTTGACCAGTCTGTCCGCGATGAAGCCATTGCATGGCTAGATGCCTACAACAGAGATGATGTTCGAGCTACCTTTGCGGTGCGGAATTACATCCGATCTCTAGCGTGAATTAAGCAGGCGCAAGCAAAATCCTTACTCCCAGAAAGCAAAAATATATCCAGCCTTCTTGGCCTGTATGTTGATTGCTTTAAGCGCTTGATGTTGCTTGTTGAGTCAAAATTCTATGTGCTTCTGTTTCGACCATTTTGTATCTATATTGGCGTCATGAATACCGAATTCGTAGGATCTTATGTCCGAGGACTTTTTGAAATGCGTCGACAGAACTTCGATTTGGCAATAGAAGCTTTCTCAAAATCAGGTAACTATCCAGGATCTAAGCGTCAGATTGCCAATGCCATTGAGGGACTTGGTGGGTCACCACAAGAAATATGTGCAGCACTACTCACAGCATTTGAAGAGGGTGATTTGCGCGCACTACCTTGGTTCGTTTTCGAAGCAACTAAAAACACGCTTGAATTTCCAGAACTTAAGGCTTATCAATCAGAACTTGAGAAATTAATTCGTAATGAAAATCCTGAGGTTGTGGGAACTCAAGCCCGCTTATTGCTAATCAATGGCGATTTCAAAAAAGGAGTTGCGCTTCTAGATAAAGCAATCAAATTTAACGATCCTGCTGCAAGAACTCTTTTGGCATATATTTGTATGAGCAAAGAAATAGATTCTAAGCTTTTGAAACTAATCAAGAAAATCGGAGCTAAAAGGATCTTCAATGAATCGAATATTCTTGAGGAATCAAACATTAGTTATGTTAAGTCTCTTCTTAATCAAGGAGAACTGCAAAATTTCTATGGAGCCAACCTTGCATTATTGCAACTAAATTTGGAGACAAATAATTCAGATTGGATATCGGTGCATGCTCTTGAATTAATCTCAAATCCAGAGTTGCATCCTTCACTGTGGAATGACCCCGAATACTTGGCAGAGTTGTCAATTGAATGGTTGAAAACGAATAAAGAAGCAAATTTGTCAGAAATCGTTGAGAGAATGAAGGATTTTTCACTTGATGAAATATTTATGGAAATCATAAATGATTTTCAAATGGAAATAGAAAACGAATCTCTTTTTGATGACATGTTTGAAGATGACGATTCCATCGAAGTACCGACGATCTCGAGTGGAGCAGATACTTCTATCCACGAAGACGCCTTTGCAATATTTGGTTCGGACCTTGAAATTGGCGATTTCCTCGAAATTCTAGAGAGGGAAGATTTCAACGAATTCACCAAGAAAAGCGAGCAGCTCCTCGAGAGCGCATTTCAAGGACAGGTAAAAGATTTTGAACAAGCATCACAATTAGTTCAGTTTGTAATTGAAAAAGGTGCAAACTTCGGAAGTTTTAAGAGGTACTCTTTTTATTTGCAAACTATCTCTATAGTCAAGAGTTTTGAAAATCAGAATATAAGCACTGCATTCATCAATCATCTGGTGCCACGTTTGCTGATTACTAAGCCAATTGATGGCGGATCAAAAAAGAAGATCACGCCGGAAACTTATGAAGGACTATTTCAAGCTATTTATTTCAAAAATGGTTTGCCAAGTTCAATTTCAAATTCAATAGAAAGTGCTTTCCCTAACCATATTAAACTATGGGATCTTGCCCGAAGAATTATTTACTACGCAGATGAGGTCTCGAATGGAAACTTCTCACACTTAGATGAATTCAACGAAGTCATTAGATCTTATTACCCAAGTTATCAAGAATTTGAATCGAGTTATTTCACGGAAGATTGGCTGTGGTATGTGTCTGTTCATGAAACCATTGATTTAGCATTAGAAAACCACGATGCTATTAAGTCACATAATTTTAGAGAGTTTGTACTTTCACTTATTGAATTAGATTCTCATTTTGGCTGCAAATTGGTATATGCAGATTTATGGGGACCTTCAGGCGGTTACGATGGTCTGAGTAAAAATAACTCTCATAAGTTGTCTCTGACTAGCGAACAGTTAGTTAAAGTCATGGAACATGGAACCTGTGATGAGGATACAGGGCGAGATGACAGTTGCCTTAGTAATTTCACGCTTGTAGCCCTACATCCGAATTCAACATCTGAAACACTGAATTTGATTCTCGGACAGGATCATTACGATTCCGCTGCTAAATGGGCGGTTGCCCGTAACCCTAATGCGTCGGATGAAACATTACTGGAACTTGCTCAAAGCGCTGAAAATTCATGGAGAGTCATAGGACTTATAGAAAGTGAAATGCTCAACTTGAAACCTTTGAGAGATTTTCCTACCGAAGTGCAGTCCTATGTGGCGTTTGCGGTTGCAATTAATGCGTCATCTACTGATTTAGTGTTGGAACGGATACTTAAAATTGATCCAGAGTTGAAATCATGGACCGACGTGCAATTGCGCAACACGGGTTCAAACAAATCCTTATCGGCCAATGAGGTGGTTGCACAGATTAAATCTGCGGCGCGTCGATAATTCTCGTCTGAGCGCAAGAATTCACCTGAAACTTATCAACTCGTCATGGTTCTAGATGAGGGCTTTGAGGGTCACTTAAGGATTCGATGTATTCCTCGAAATAATCCTCGAAGTAATCTGAAACTTGGTCTGCGTCATCAATTTCCCCTTGAAAATCATCTTCAAGTTCGAGATCGAGCCAATCATCAAACAATGCGTCTGCAAGCGCATCTCCCTCTTCGATCCATGTGTCAACAGATTGAGTAGCAGTTGAATTGCGAAGCACCTCTTTTGCAACTTGAATTGCCAACTCATCAAGTACATATTTTTGCGTTTTTTCAACATTCTGAAGTTCGGTAATCAATTCCTCCATTCCTGTGAGGCCCATCAAGTAGATCACATTCAAAAAAGTATTTGCGGAGTATTCATCTGGCTTCAACCTGAATGATTTTTCTGCGAGATCGAATGCCATTTCTGCGTCGCTTATTTCTCCTGTTTGTCTGAAGCGATTTACATAAGCTTTAGCTAAAACTACTAAGGAAAAAGACTTTTTATCAGGAGGAGAAAATTTTAAGGCTTTTTGCCCATCAATAATTGCCTTTGAATAGCTTGATATGTCGCTGTAGGCAGAAGCTCTGACCACTAAAGAATAGTAATTAAGTCTAGTTATCTCCAGTTGCTGAGTAGTTAGCAATATTGCCAAATCTGGACGAGCAAGTTTCCTCAGGGCTGAAGCAGCCTTGTTTCTCGAATCAGATTGTTTCTTAACTAAAAAAAGCTGTACCTCATAACCATTTTTAACTAAAGACGTAAGGGATGTTTTTACATCGGTCATTGCGTTTCCGATGTAATTCTCTAGAACATTTATTCCGTTGCTAAATATTGCTTCTAACTCCGAGTTATTTTTTGTTAGAAAGTCTCCTGAACCAATCAAAGAACCCAAATAAATTCGCGAAATTTCACGAATGTCGCGCACGGTTCCCTTGAATCCACCACCAATTAATTCACCGAGTTCTAGGCCGATACTTTGTAGGTCATTCCATTCTTGCGACTTATAAGCTCGATTGTATTTTTCAACCAGAACATCGAAATCTGACCTATTCACCTTGTAAGCCTCTCAGACTTTGAATAATCCCATTATTGGCGACAACTACTAATTTATCTCGCGCCCTCGACATTCCTACGTAAAGCACATCATCTTTGTCTGAATCTTTGTGGAAACCATCAATGGCTAAAACAACCACTGGCCTTTCTAAACCTTTGAACCCACCAACTGTGCAGTAGAAGACATCCTCATTGGTCCAGAGTGAGTCCCAGTGACCAATACGATCGTGATTCGATTGTCGCTCATGCTCAGGGTGTCTGCTTTTGGTAGTCAGTAACGCAATTTCACCAGGATGCCAGAATTCCTTATCGGTTAAGTTCGCAACAACATCATCAGCCACTTCAAATGTATTCCCGTCGGTTACTTCGACATACTCAATTTCAAAGGCGTGCGGCCCGCGAGCAATAGTGGGCTTGTCCAAGAACTTCTCTACTGCATGCGCAATCTGCTGCGAATTTCTGAGATTCTCTTTGAGCCTTAAAGAGGCAAAGAAACCCTCTGGTTCGGTCCTCGAACCAAATACAAGTTGCTGATCATCTCCGAAGAGTGCCATCTTTCCGTTTGCGGGATCGCGAAGAGAAATCTTTAAAGTTTCCCACCAAGAAGGCAAAAAGTCTTGTGCTTCATCGATTACCCACGCATCGAACTTAAGACCGTCACTGAGTGCAGATGCCTTAGCAATCAAATCATCGCGATATCTATCAACCTCTTCACCATAAAATTGTGGCGATCCTGCTGTCGATCCCATTGAAATTGCATAATCATGAAAAGTACTAACCCAAGCAACCTTTTCACCCTCGGGAACTTCAGAGTTCTTATTAATCATGTATGAAATCAAGCCACGGTTGTAAGCAAGAATTCCAACTTTTAAACCTTGCTTAGTCCACCGACGAGCTTGCTCATAGGCCAGCCAGGTTTTTCCAGATCCAGCCGGTCCCTTTACGTAATACCTATTGTTGTCTTCAAGTTGATCGAGAATTAATTCGCGTTCATGCGTTAGCCCTCTGATGAATTCGTAGTTATTTCCTAACACTGCTTCACGATCTGCATCCTGCGCAGCTAGGGGAGTGAGGATCTTTAACGCGATATCCACCCAGCCATCAAAATCTGGTAGCGAATGGTTTCTTAAAGTATTCAAAACTGTTTGAATTTGGCGCAAGCTGTAAGGCAAGCCGTCTTTTTGAATGACTTTAGCTATTGGAAGCAATGGATCTCGAACATCCACAATGTTTGAGTGTGGAAATGCAACCATCCAGTCGCACCTAAGAAGCCCTTGAGACCAACGACTAGTTAGATAATTGCGTAAAGAATACATATTTCGTTTTGCTTGACCTGCTGGATCAATTTCATGAGATCCCGATGGATCACTTTGAATCCAAGAACCGTGGTCGTAAGTTATGTGCGCACCTTTGACCTCAATCACCATGCAGCCATAATCTTTCAGCAGCAAAACTAAGTCGATCTCAATGTCTCCAGCCTCAGGATCAGACATCTCAAGATTGGCGATTATTGCGTCATCATCAGTAAGAAGAGGAACTAAAGTTTCAAATACCTTGCGCTCGCCATGATTCTTAAAAATGGGGTTTGGTGGATAGATCTTTGGCGCCATAAATTTGAACCCCCAGACTCATCTCTCAAAACTGAGGCAGGACATGATCGCAATCTGTTTCGCCCAATCGCCTTGTGCTTGAAGCCTATGTTGAGACCCCGACATTTAACAGGCTGATAGCGGTCACAGAAGCCCATCTCAGCCACGATCGGAACCCTACCCGAACATCTGTTCGAATACTGTGTTACTCTCCGCTTCCCCCAAAAACTGCGCAACGCTGACCCCAAGCCCTCAAGCAGATTTGTCAGTGACGGTCAGTAACTTCTCCACCAGTCAGAAGCACCAGTGTCTACAAGAAGGGAACCGGTGAGCGCCGAGAACAACGAGCACGAAACCCGAGAGTTAGAACTCTGGGAACGCATAAGCACGAGCCAAGGATTGGAACGAGCTGAGGTCTTAGATGAACTCAGCCACATCGCTTACAAGAAGGACAACTTCACAGAGTGCCTACATCTTGTAGACACCTCGATAGATATCTACTTCAAATTCGGTGGAGCGGATAACTATCTGAGAGAGCTAATTCATCTATACCAAGGCAAGACCCACTGTCTTGAAAACCTTAAGCGCTTTGATGAAGCGGCAGACACTTTTCAAGAGTTAGCAAAACTGCATTACCTAGATGATGATCTCCACGGTCAAGTATGTGCAGCCAGAGCTGCTGCACGTGCCTGGTATGAAGTCAAAGAATGGCAAAAGTCATTAGATGGTCACCTTGAAGCAACAGAACTTCTGGATCCTGATGCAACACCATTTTCAATGGGAATGGATCAGATCAACATTGGAATGGCACTCGCAAAACTCAAGCGAGATGAAGAAGCGGTAGTTGCTTACCTAAGCGCTCGCAAATTCTTCAAAGAAGCAAAGAACCCTGAATACGTAAATTGGTGCGATAACTACTTAGCAATGGCTTACTTCAATTTAGGAAATGGCCCAGAAGCAAAGTTCCACGCGCAACACTATTTTAACTACAGCAAGGTAGCTGAAAATCTAGGCATGGAAGCCTATGCACGTTATCGACTTGGAGCAGCCTTCCTAATCTGCGAAGAGTATGTCGAAGCAGAAAAGCACTTAACTAGAGCACTTGAACTTCTTACTCTTGAAGATGATAAGGACTGGGAAGACATTGTCGCTGCGAATAAGGAACTTGCAAAAGCCTTAGTCGCTCTAAACCGCGAAGATGAGGCTCATGAGCGCCTCGAACGAATCAAGACGATTGAAGAGACAATTGCTGGATGACACGAAGTATGGTGATTTTACAGCCGGAGCCATTCATCCATGTTCAAGCTTTGCAATTTGTTTTTACCTCACTGCCAGCCTCAAGCATCGGCTTTCCAAGCATGGGAATGCGCCACTAAAGATCACCTTAGGGCTATGAATTCAGAAGGATGTCTTAAATAATGATGCCATTACGTCTCCAAACTATCTGGCTTGAAAGAAGGGATAAATCTTGATTCTTTGGCCAGTGCATGCAGAGCAAGACAAACGAAATCCAATCCTTATTGAAAAAGAACTGGCTCGCGTGATCCGCCAGTCACAGGTAACACTGCTTGGGGAAATAGATTTAGACGCGAAACATTCCTATGGAAATGCGAATTTCTCTTTAAGAGAGTTAGCTACATACGCATTTAGTACTGACTCCATTAGAGGAGCACTATCAAAGTGGACAGTTGGAAATTGCCATCACCCTGCCATCGTTGCGATTTGGTCAGTAGCGCAAGCACAAAATTTGGAAGACGGGAAAGAGTTATGGACAACTTCAAACCTTAATGGCAGCTCATTAGTTCATTTGCCAAATGCATTTAGTGAGGCCATTGCTAAACTCGGGCTTGAAACTTTTGAAGAGAATCTAGAAGGTATGCAAAGACATATGACTCTTGCGCGACTTCATGCGGTGATACCTACCTATGCACTCAGTAAATTTGTTACACACATTAAACGAGGCAGTAGTTATCATTTGTCTCCCCGAATTATTCTGCATGAAATTCAATTGGCACAGGATATGTCACGTGCCGTACAAAAACTATTTGAAGAGAAGCCCGAGCTGGGTCTGGATTTGATCTCTCGTGCAGTCGTCACTTTTCGCACCGGGCAAGAAGCTGGCCTTCCACCGCGTCTTCACAATGCTCTAAATAGGCGAGACCAAGGAATTGCGATCACAAGTAATGCCCCGATTCTCGAGATCCCACAAGTTGCATTGGACGAAAGTCGTGGTGAACTTTACATTAGGAGTGCTACAAGCTGGGATCTGATAAATTCCAAAGGCGAGAACGTCAACCGAGATTGCTTACCCATGGATATTTTGATTGCTAGAAATCAAAACTTCGATAATCTGAGAATTCTGGATCCTTCCCAAGGCTATCTGGTCTTTAACTTGAATCACGAGCTAGTTGAAAATTCAGCTATACCGATGGCAGGGGGCATTCTGCTCTTTAGTGAATCAGTGCGATTTGATACGACAGTTTTTGCCACAGAGTCAATCGAGTTTTTCTCATGGCCTGGATGGAAACTTGCGTATCTAAAGCCTGGAAGTAGATTGCAAATAACGCTTCCAAATGGTGCTATTCGTAATCTCGCAGCTCGCGAAACTCTCGAAGTTATAAACAGCTCATCTGTGTACTTAGAAACGAAGAAAAAGTATCCAATCCTGTTTGACAAGCCTCGCATTACGGCTGGTCAAATTGTCACCGTAATTGATCATATTACAAATTCTAGAACTGTTCACGGACCTGAAGAAACACCAATTACCCAAGTTGAATCTGGCCCGATTCACCTCACGGTTTATGCGGGTCTTGGTAAAACTCTAGAGATCAAGGGGTTACTTATCCCTGGTCTAAAGTTGGATGGAAATATAAGTCCATTGATAAGAAACGAATCGAGAAAAATCAATTTAGAAATCGCGTCGGGCTGGAAGGCTCCGATCTCTGTAGTGATGGTGAATGATGCAACATTCCTGCGTCAAGGATTCAAGGTTGCTGATATTGCTGGACAAGAATTCGAGATTTTTATTGATTTACCAAAACTTTATTGGTCAATTGAATTTGAAAACGAAACCCCTGAACTTTATGACCAAGTTGCAAAATTCAAGATATCGAGATTGAAGGCAATTAGAAGAATTGTTTTACACGGAATCGGAGATCAAGTACCCAGGCTTTTGTTCAAGCAAAGTGGCAAGCAAACAGTTTTAAATGGGAAATTCAGAAATCAGGATTGTTTATATGACGTTCAAATTGTGCAAGACGCTGCGCAATCACAAGAAGCCTCGTTTGTGATTAATCTAGGGGGATCTGAATTAGCATTGGCTGATTTTTTGCTCAACACCCAGGCTCCAAAAAAGGTGAAAATGCGGAGCATCGATCCTGCGAAACTTGACATTGAAGCACTTGCAAAAGGCATTATTTCTGAAGAAGACTGGAATTCCTTCAAGGAAGAGCAAAAGCTAAATAGTAGTAAATTGAAGAACTACTTCAGAGAGAAGAGAAGATAGAATGACTAATAACTTCAATCCTATTGAGGCTAGTGAATCCATCATTGAATCTGTTGAAAATTATCTTCGATCAACCTTCAATCCTCGACGTGAAATTGTCGCAATCGAATATTTGAATGCAATTTCTGCCTCAAGGCTTACAAATGAACTCGGCGGTTCACTTTATCGTCAGATACGCCGTAAATTCGCACAAGGTGAGTCGCTCGATTCGTTTGCTTCTCGCAAAGTCGTAAACCCACGTTTAGTCTCCGCCATGAGTAATACGCCATATAGCCACCAATCACGGGCACTTGAATTAACAACATCAAAAAATAGAAATGTTGTGGTTGCCACCGGTACTGGCTCAGGCAAAACTGAATCTTTTCTACTTCCCATTATTAACTCATTGTTAAACGAAGCAGATCGGAATGAGTTAAACCCTGGTGTGAGAGCAATAATTGTTTATCCGATGAACGCACTTGCAGCTGATCAGCTGGGAAGAATTAGGCAAACACTTGAATTATTCCCCGAAATCACTTTTGGACGTTTTGTTGGCCCAACGAAGGCAACAAGGGCTGATGCCATTCGCGAGAACAACAATAAGGCTTTTCAGTTGAATGAACGAGCCTCCCGCGAAGAAATATTGTCTAACCCGCCCCATATCTTGATAACAAATTACTCGATGTTAGAAAGACTTCTCCTTCTTCCAAAATGGGCTGGCGTGTTTACAGGGAATTTAAAGTGGATCGTCATGGATGAAGTGCATAGCTATGATGGTACAAAAGGTATTGAGATAAGTCTGCTTCTTAGACGTTTGAAAGCTAGAACCGCCTCAAGTTCAGGAGTGAGATGTATTGCCGCTTCAGCAACTCTCGGCGATGGATCTGAAGCTGACATTTCTCGTGCCAGCAATTTTGCATCGATACTTTTCGGTGAAAAATTTGAGCCAGGAGATGTGATTCTTCCGGAGTATTCTAAGGATTCTCCAGAAGAGGAATTAGTAGACGTTTTGGACGAATCGAATTCTGGAAGTATAGAGAGATACAAAAAAGAGCAAGAGGGTGTGTATCACCTTTTCGTGAAAAATCCGGGCGGCGCATTTATATGCTTATCGACTAATCACCCATCTGGAAAGCCCAGAATGCGATTACAGCAACGCAAATGGTGCCCTGAGTGCATCCAACCTTCAAGAATGATTGAGATTGGAGCATGCAGATCTTGTGGAATTGAATATTTGATTGCAAAACAAGTTGGTGGCGAACTTCTTCCTGTTGACGAGTTTGACGAGGCAGCAAGGTACTTCAGATTAGTGAGCGCAGATTTGCCGGATTGGTCCTCTTCTGAACGTGAAATTCGATCAGATTCTCTCGATGAATCTGATGATGATCAAGTTACGGATTCGGACCAAAGAATGTTTCAGACAAACTGGTATTGCACTGCTTGTTCGACTTTGAACTCAAGTATGAAATGTAGAATGTGTAAGTCAGATTTGAGTATTGAATTGACTGAGGAATTGACAATAGGATCAAATGGAAAATTGAATTGTAATCGATGTAATAGTTCGGGTGGGCGTAGTGCATTTGGTGCCGTTATTCGACCTGTTTCTGGCGTTGATGCATTAACTTCAGTTATCGCGACTGCGCTCTATCAACATTTACCAATCGATAATGAGAAGTCTTTCAAATCAGGTGGAAGGCGTAAACTCTTATCTTTTTCTGACAATCGTCAAGATGCAGCATATTTCGCTCCATATTTGGAGGATTCGTATTTTGATATCTTACGCAGACGAATCATCTTTGAAAGTTTGGGGCGTCTCGAAAAATCTGAAATTCAGTCCCCACCTTTCATGATGAAAGATGTAGCCGCCACTATCCAAAAGTTCTATAAAGAGGTTGACCAAGAAGATGGTGACAATATTTGGCCGTGGACTTGGTTAAGAGGAGAACTTGTTGCAGTTGATAGCCAGCAGTCACTCTCTGGAACTGGCTTAATGAGATGGTTTGTACCAGAAAACAAACTTTCTAATACTTTAGAACTCTTAAAGTCACTTGGACTTACGCAGGAGTCCTCATTTGATCTTGCAAACGCTTTGCTTGAGAGTGCGGCATACGATGGAGCCATCGAATTGCCAGATGGTGTAGATGCCGCAGATCCTATTTTCGCACCAAAGGAAACTCTCAAAAAGCTCTATAAGGTTGGCAAGCGGCCTTCGAATTCTGCGGTCGCATGGACTTCTGAGGCAAGCCAAGGAAACAAAAGAACAAGCATGATTCAAAGAAGTTTTGACGTAGATAAAGTGCGAGGCGAAGAGATACTCAACTTGATTTGGGAATCACTTCTGGCGGATGAAGTCTTTGTCGACGAAGGCGCAGGTTTAAAATCACTATCAAATAAGATTTGGCGTGTTGAAGGCATGAATTCGCTAAGTGCCCCGCAGTTTATATGCCCTGTGTGTCGCCGTGTTTCTTGGTGGAAATTGCCAAATATGCGATGTGTCCAAAAAAATTGTGGCGGGGTTTCTGTCTTATTAACGGCGAAGCCAGATAGCCACTACAAAAAACTTTACATGAATTTGCCTCTAGCATCATTAAGAGCGAACGAGCACACAGCTCAATGGACACCAGAGAAGGCAGAGCAGATTCAAAATGAATTCATCGATGGGCACGTAAATGTACTTAGTTGCTCTACGACATTTGAAATGGGTGTTGACATTGGAGAAGTGGTTGCAGTTCTCTGTCGAAATGTGCCACCCACACCAGCCAATTATGTTCAGCGCGCTGGGCGCGCCGGACGTAGAAGTGGAGATAAAGCGCTAGTTGTCACATTCACGCGAAAAAGAAGTCATGATGCTCAGTTTGCGGCAGATCCAAAACGATTAATTCAAGGTCATGTACCCGTTCCTATCATAAATTTAGAAAATTACGATTTGGTTCGTCGACACATATACGCTCTAGCTCTCTCTGAGTATTTGCGATTAAGGAATCTGCCAGGCGATAAAGTAAATTCATTCTTTGGAGTTAATGATGCAGGTGTTGTGCCCGCTAATGACTTTATTGAATGGCTTATGACTCATCCAGAATCGATTAAAACCAATATCGAAAAGTTGGGACTACCCAGCGCAACTTTGATGCGCCTTGGAGTACAAGATTGGAGTTGGGTGGGTTTGCTCTCTACTCCAGATGTAAATGATAGAGGGGGCTGGCTTAAGTCGATTGAGGACATGTTTAATTCCGAAGATAAATCACTCGAAGAGTGGATAAATGAATTGATCAGGGAATTATCAACTCCGTCCAGTCAGTCTAAAAAAACGTCAGACCGACTTAGTCAAGCAATAACCGTTCGAGAGAACTTGAGGAATAGGCAGTTGGTCGAATTGTTAGCTAACGGTGGAATTCTTCCCAAGTATGGGTTTCCAGTCGATGTCGCAACTTTAACCCCCGGCTATAAGTCACAACAATCTGGTCGTGGTGTCGGACTCGAGTTAAGTCGAGACCTATCTCTTGCACTAACTGAGTATTCGCCTGGTAGCCAGGTAGTTGCTGGTGGAAAACTACTCACATGTGAAGGCGTTAAAAAGCCGAGTCACATTGATTTTGGATCTTTGAGATGGATTTCAATTACTTGCGATTCTTGCGGTTGGTTTTTCCACAAACGTGCTCCCTTTAGTGATTTACCGGACGTTTCTTTGCCCACAAGTTGTGGCAACTGCGGTTTGGATATCCAACAAGATAAAAAGCGACATTTTATAGAACCAAGATTTGGATTTATCGCGAGCATCGACACTAAATCTGCTGGCTCTAAGTCTCGACCAAGAAAACTTGCAACAGCTAAAACATATTTATCAACCGCATCAGGGGATGATGCAAATTGGCAAATTACGCCAAAAGGCATGGCTATTTCTGTCTCGCGAGATGCGCGTTTGCTAACTTTGAGTAATTCTTCCTATTGGTTCTGCTCAACCTGTGGTTATGCAAAACCGGTTCCTTCCCGAAATGCTCGTACAACAGCACCAACCGCAAAACACACTGATCCTCGACGTGAGCAAGATTGCACAAGTACGCGACCATTGGTTCGCACCACATTTGGTCACGAATATGTAACAGATGTGTTACGCATGAAATTCAATTTAGACTTGTTGCCTAAATGCATTTGCGGCGATGCACTGTGTTTAGGAGCACTCGAGTCTGCGGCAGCAGCGATAGTTGCCGGTGCCGTCCGAATTCTTGGCGTTGCGTCCTTCGATCTGAATTCTGCAGTGAACTCTAGAGATAGGTTCAATGAACACAGATTAATGATTTTTGATACGACGCCTGGTGGTGCTGGTTTAGCTCAAGCCCTCAATGAGAGACTAAATGAAGTCTTGGGGGCTGCATTAGGGCTAGCGGCAAATTGCTCAGATTGCACCAAAGATTCATCGTGCTACTCCTGCATTAGAACTTATGGAAATCAGTGGAGGCATGAGCATTTAACTAGGTTAAGTGCAACAGAAGTGCTCAATGGGATCTTGAAGTTAGTTTAATTATTTCCCATTAAAGGATTTTAGAAAAGCTGCTTACGGGTGTTAGGGAATGCTTACCTATTGTATTTGAACTGCTCAACCGAAAATTTGATTGAGCCATAAATGCGAGGGTAAAGTAGAACAGATATTCGCCAATGAAAGAATGAATGGAATGGTAAGGGCATTGTGAATAAGCGACTCGTCAAACTTGTTCAAAAATGGCAAGCAAATGGTTCACCGAGGCAAGAAGGTTTCGACTGGACTCCAAGTAAACATAATTGGATTAAGGCGTTTCCTAATGACAAGAAGTTTATTATGGCGTTACCTTCAGAAATAGACAGAGTCGCAGTTCGCAGAATTTGTGATGCGAAGAAATATTCTGTAAGGGAAAAGTTCTTATCAGTCATGATTTGGGGTTATGGGGATCGCGGCTACGGGCCTTACCGTGTAACCAAAATGCTGAATCAAGAAAATGCCGAAGAAATTTTGACTCAAGTGTTTGCAACTTGTCAAAAAGGTGACCCCAAGTTGGCATATGACTTTTTAAGACGTAATCGGATCCAAATACTAGGGCCATCCTATGGTTCTAAGTTCATTACATTTTGTACTCCTAGAGATATAGGCGCTCCGATCTATGATTCTCTAATAGCGATGTGGATAGGTGAATATGCCAGAAAAGACTTTTTAGATGTTCCAACATCTTCGGAAAATTGGAATACTAGAACCTACTCAAAATACTGGGATTGGGTGAAGAAACATTCTATTGAGCTTGAGTGCTATCCAGACGATATTGAACTCGTGCTGTTTAGAGATGCTGAAAGCAGGTATGCGCGCCAATCTTCATGGAAGGGAAAATAGCTTTAGTGCTTCATAATGAGGCAATAACCTGTTTTTCTCAATTCGAATAAGTAAATTTGTCAGTTCAATCCACTAAACTATTGGCATGAGTTTTACGTTTATAGATTTATTCGCGGGCATTGGCGGCATGCGGGTAGCATTTGAAAAGACTGGTGGCGAGTGTGTCTTTTCCTCGGAATGGGATAAGCATGCTCAAATAACTTATGCTGCGAATTTTGGCGAAACACCTCATGGGGATATCACGCTCGTCGAAGTCATGGACGTACCAAAACACGATGTCTTAATAGGTGGGTTTCCATGTCAGCCTTTTTCGCAGGCAGGATTAAAGAAAGGTTTTGAAGATACGCGAGGAACTTTGTTTTTTGATGTCGCTCGGATAATTGATCATCGGAAGCCTTCGATGGTTTTGCTGGAGAATGTGAAAGGCTTTGTCGGACATGACAAAGGTCGAACTTTGCAGATCGTTAAAGAAACCCTTGAAGATTTGGGATATAACGTTTTCTTCAAGGTATTGAACGCTAGAGATTTCGGTGTCCCGCAGAACCGTGAACGTGTTTATATAGTTGCATTGAATAAACGGAAGATGGGAAGTATTGGATTTCAGTTCCCTAATCCACCATGCAAAGCTACAAAACTAGGGGATATCTTAGAAAAGAATGTTGATCCAAAGTACACGATTTCAAATAAGCTTTGGGCGGGACATAAACGCCGCCTAAAAGAACATCGCGCAAAGGGTAATGGCTTTGGTTATAGCCTTTTCAATTCAGATTCAACTTATACAAGTACGATTTCAGCACGTTACTATAAAGATGGTTCGGAAATATTGATTGATCAAGTCAATTCAAACCCACGCAAAATCACGCCTCGAGAGGCAGCGAGACTTCAAGGCTTTCCTGAAAAATTCGTTATTCCAGTGAGTGATGCGCAAGCTTATAAGCAATTTGGAAACTCTGTTGCGGTCCCAGTGGTACACGCAATCGCTAAGAAAATGGTTGATTTGCTGTTGCATCCAGAGAAGAGAGTGCCATTTTCCGAATGGAAGCAATTGGGTCTCTTATAAAATGTATGGTCACCGAGTCATTTTTGTAGAATTCATCATTTCAATGAGCTAAATTTCTGTCATGGAGCTCGAGAGAGATTTGATCAAGAGTCTTATCGAAGAGCATTTTCAAAAGAATGTTAAAGGATTGATTCCCGATTTATCAGAGTTTAATTCAAACCATGACGGCGCTGAAGGTGATTGGTTAACCAAGAAAATGGGTCTCACGGTCAATGGTCGAAATGAACCAGACTTCAACGGATTTGAAATGAAGAAGGATTCCCCAAAGACAACTTTTGGCGATTGGGCGCCTGACATAGCACTCTATAAATCACCAGCACGTGGTGTGTTGGCGGAGCTAGGCAGGTCTGAATTTCTCAAGATATTTGGAACCCCAAAGAAACATTCTGAATCACGTAAAAACGGACGATTCTCATGGTCAGGTGAAGTTTTCCCGACAGTTAAAGGAGTGAATAAGTTTGGGCAGCTCATGCGGGTAGATGATGTTGGGAATATAGAGGCCACCTATGATTACGATTTTGATCATCGTGAGTCTAAAGTGTCTATTGTTCCTTCAAAATACAAGAAGGGCGAGATAATTCTCGCAAAATGGACGCATGAAAAGTTGAGATTAAGACTTGAAAGAAAGTTTAATCAACTTGGCTGGTTCAAGTGCCTTAAAGATTCAACAGGAGCATATTCTGAAATCCAATTTGGGCGTCCAATTAACTATGAAAACTTTCTTTCCTTAGTGAAAACAGGTGAAGTGTTTTGTGATTGTGGAATGTATGATGGAAATCCACGCCCATACATGACATGGCGCGCAAGCCATCGGGTGTGGGAGTTATTGAAGGAATAACGCATTCTTCGCTCTCAAGTTTAAAATAGAGAGGTAGAAGAGTTCTCGACAAAAGCCACAAATAAGCTAGCTTTCTGATATTACTCTGCGTAAGCTTCAAAAATGGAGATCAAGTGGCAATATTTCCCCAGGTTTGCGTCCGCACCTGAGCACCTTAAGCAAACTGTCATCGCTTTTGAGAATGCAGCTCATGAAATTGCTACGCCCAAACATCAACTATCGAGTAATGAAGTTTTAGAAAAGGTGGCAGATTTCTTAGAGGAATTGAACTACAAAGTCGAGCGAGGAAAGTCGCGTGCGGAAAAGATTCATAGACCTGTCCTATATGGGCGGGATGGTTCAATTGACAAAGCATTTGAAGTTGACGCGTGGCAAGAATCGACAGGAACAATCATTGAAGTTGAGGCAGGTAGAGCTGTTATCAATCATCAGTTCTTGAAGGACTTTTTTGAGGCTTGCGTCATTCAAGATGCAAAATATTTAGTTATTGCTGTTTGTAAAGCATATAAACCTGCTTCACTCAAAACGCCATCTAATGATTTTGAGATCGTTTCCACATTCATGGATACTTTATATTCCTCCGGGAGGCTTCAGGTTCCATTGGATGGAGTTTTAATTATTGGTTATTGAGCCAATAAACACTCTCACTATCCCTCTCTAAAATCCCATACTCAATCATGTAACGCCTGATAGCTGCGGTGTCATCGTGGTACTTGGCGATAATCGCGTTGAGTTCCTTCTCGGGATATTTGGCGGTCGGGGATAGATCTTGAGCAATGCGGTGCAGGACTGCGATCTTCTTGGCGGGTTTAACGGGGATGGAGATTAATGTGCCATCGGGGTTGAAGAACTGGTCGATCTGCTCGGTCATATCCGGAGTGTAAAAGGTATGTTTGCGCAATGAAGCTAATTGCGCGTATTCCGCAGATGGTGTTGGGCTCTGCCTTGGCGTATGCAGGTGTTGGGCACTTAACGACTAGTCGCGTGGAGTTTCGGGCGCAGGTTCCGAGTGTGTTTGCAGATTACGCAGACTTTGTTGTGTTGGCATCTGGGGTTGTAGAGATCGCCCTGGGTATTGGGTTGATTGCGCTGTGGAAGTACCGAGTGCAAATCGGGTGGTTGGTGGCAGCCTTCTTTGTGGCGGTGTTCTGGGGAAATATCTCTCAGTATGTAAATCACGTTGATGCATTTGGATTGGATACAGATACCAAGCGGTTGGTGCGGTTGTTCTTCCAGCCGTTGTTGGTGATGTGGGCGTTGGGAAGTACTGGGGCCTGGAAAAGTTGGCGCGGTAGGCTTAAACCATGACACAGCGGCAAGAGTTCACAGTTCTTAAGAAGTTTGGGGATTTTGAGTTACGTCAGTACTTACCGTGTGTGCTTGCCGAGGTAAAGGTTTCAGCTGATTACTCATCGGCAGGGAGCATCGCTTTTCGATCACTCTTTTCATATATAGCTCAAGGAAATAGCCGAGCAGAGAAAATTGCTATGACTGCGCCTGTAATTGCAGCAACTCAGGACACAACAATCGATGTCAATCAATGGAGTGTTTCCTTTGTAATGCCAGCAGGTAGCACCTTTAGTGATCTGCCTGATCCCAATGACCCGCGGGTGGTTTTGAGAGATTTGGACACAGAGATCTGTGTTGCAACATCATTTCGTGGTCGGGCTAATCAAGGAGCGGCGCAGAAGCAAGTTGCTGAATTACGAATGGCAGCTGCTAGAGAAAACATTAACTTGTCAGATGAGACCAGAATCTGTCGCTTTGATCCGCCCATGAAGCCAGGGTTTATGCAGTACAACGAGATAGTTATTCCAGCTTTCTTATAGACGAAGTTATACTTTCTGCATGACAACACTGGGGCGCACAAAGTCGGCACTGCTTGTAATTGATGTTCAGAATCAAGTTGTAGATGGTGCGTACAACAAGGACCAGGTAGTGGCCAATATCAATATTGCCGTGGATAAAGCACGTACTGCTGGTGTGCCAGTGGTGTGGGTGCAGCATTCAGATGAATGGATGCCGATTGGTTCCGATGATTGGCAGATTGTTCCTGAGTTAAATCCTGAAGCAGGGGAGGCGAAGGTCGGCAAGTTGTATCGCAACTCCTTTGAGGCAACTGATTTAGAGAGTGTTTTAAAGGGCCTAGATGTTGGGCATATCTATGTCAGCGGAGCACAGACAAATAACTGTGTGCGTTTTACCAGCCATGGAGCGTTAGATCGCGGCTATGACGTGACCTTGATTAAGGATGCGCACACAACAACTGATTACACATCAGGTGGGGCAATTGTTCCGGCTGAGGTATTGGTTCGCGACTTAAACGCATCATTTAGCGGTGAAGAGCTACCTGGTCGCTCAGCTAACGCAGTAACGGTGTCCGAGCTTTTTAATTAAGTTATTAGACAAAGCAAAAGCCCCGCAATAGTTTGCGGGGCTTTTGTTTCTAGTTCAACAGATATTAATGCACTTCCATCGCAGGGTGTAAAAAGAATAGCACCAGGCTGTTAAGGAAAAAAGTTATCCACCAAAAAATGCAACAAAAATTCTGAAAGACTTCAAGTCTCTATTTTTCCGTTGTGCCCTCGTAGCTCAACGGATAGAGCACTCCCGTCGCAGGGCAGAGGTTGCAGGTTCAAATCCTGTCGGGGGCACAACCTTGGTGGCTCTGCGTAACTTTTGCGCAGGGCCACTTCTATATTTCGCCGCGCTCTAAACCTTCTAGAACCTCTTGTGCGCGTTCCTTTAATTCAGGTAGATCAGATAAACGTTTTAATCCAAAGACCTGTTGGCTCATGCGATGGTTCTTCGCAAAAGTTTCTTTGTGACGATCTAAGAAGTCCCAGTACAAGGTTGTAAATGGGCAAGCTGTTTCACCGGTGCGAAGTTTTGGGTTGTATTGGCAAGGCTTGCAGTAGTTAGACATTCGAGAAATGTAAGCACCACCTGCTGCATAGGGCTTTGTCATCATCTGTCCGCCATCTGCGTGAACGCCCATGCCAATCACGTTCGGAACCATTACCCATTCAGATGCATCGATAAATACTTCGCGCATCCAATCTAGAAATTGTTGTGGGTTGGTGCCGGTGACTAAGGCAAGGTTGGAAAGCAGCATCAGGCGCGGGATGTGGTGAACCCAGGCGCGATCATTGATATCTGTAACTGTTTGCTTGATGCAGTTCATTTCTGTTTTCGAAGGATCAGAAAAAAGTGGCAGTAGTTTTCTGGTTGCGTTTAGCTGATTGTTGTTGCGGTATTCAGGGCCCAAGAACCAGTACATACCGTTTACATATTCACGCCAACCGATGATTTGGCGGATGAAACCTTCGGCAGATTCGATGGGGACTTTGCCATCGTTAAATGCTTTAACCGCTGCGTGAATGACTTCTGATGGATGCAACAGGTTGTTGTTGATGTAAGGGGATAGCAGACTGTGGTGAAGTGCCCAGTTGTCAGTTGTCATCGCATCTTCTAGCGGACCAAATTCGGCAAAGTGGTTATCGATAAAGTTTTTTAATTGGGCAAGTGCGCCCTTGCGGGTTGTGGCCCAGGTAGTTGTGGGTGTGTGGCCAAGTTCTTGTGCAACCTCTAGATCGATCTCATCGCGTTTGTGTTCTAGATATGCAGGGCCTTCATACTTCTTTGGGGGAGGCAGTCGGTTTTCTTTATCAAAGTTCCAGGCGCCTCCAACAGGTTTATTGCCCTCGGTTAGGATTCCTAACCGGATGCGTTGTGCACGATAAAAGGTTTCCATCAAGAAACTCTTTTGCGCACCTGCCCATTGGGCAAACAGGTCGCGTGGAGTTAAAAAGAAATCATTGGGAACAAAGATGGCACCGAAGTTTTTTAGCTGTTCGTACTGCGTGAATGAAGATGGCTCGGCGCAGGTGATGGGAAGTTGCTTGTACTTCTTCTGAATTGTTGTTAGGCCGTCAATAGTGGTTGGTGCCTTGATGTATTCAACGGTGAAACCTTCTTGTTCTAAGGACTGCGCAAAGTGGCGTGCGCTCGAGATTAAAAAGAGAAGGCGTTCTTTGTGCCAGTTACGCCCCGTGGTCATGCGAGCACTTTCGACCAGGACGATCACATCCTGCTTTGGGTCGGCATCTTTGAGGGCGCCGTACTTGCGGTGCAGGTGATCAAAGGGGATATAGATCAACCGCTGCATGGGTTAATCGTAAGTGCTGTGGTGAATTACTTCAGGTTGGAAAGTGATGCCTTGATCAGGGATTGAATCAACTTTGCATCAACTTCCCAATCAATAGGAAGCTGAATTGTTTTCTTGAGCGCATTGCCCTCTTTGAACTTAGGTGCGAATTGGTGAAGCACATCTTGATCCCATGGGGCGATCAACACGTGCTTAGTTGAAGCAGAGGCTCCGAAAATGTAGTGCTTATCGAGTTTGACCATTGGCTGGTTCCAGGCGATTACTAATTCCAGTTGAGGGTACTTAGTTGTAATCGCTTTGAAGATCGCCTTGATTGTCTTTGCTTGTGGCGCTGGGATTGATTTGTAAAACTCGGTCGGCGTATTGAAACGCTTTGATGATTCAGAACCGCGGCTATACATAACAAGTGCGTTGGCGTGGGCTTGAGAAAAACCGTAGTTCTCGCGCAGGTGTGCGACTTGTTCTGGGTACTTCTTGCCTTCAAGCTTTGCCATGACCTTGAACCAGTAGGCCATCTTTTCGCCGTATCGCTTTTCGATAGCGGGGAAGTGGGCTTCGCGGGATGAGTCTTTGGTCGTCACTGGTCAAGGTTAATGGACATGTGGATGTTGAAACACAGTTTGTCAGGGGTTGGAAATTACAATTTATGTACCGAGTTAAGGAGTTCCCCATGAAGATCCGCCTGGTAGCTGTTGTTGCATTGATTGCATCTGTCCTTGGTTTCGCGCCGGCACAGGCCGCTGAAACTCGAGTTGTGACAGGGGTTAGCGCATTCGTGCGCGTTGATCTTGGGTACATGGTGGGCTGGACAGTGCCTGCAGATACAAAGGGAATTACCGGATACACAGTTACTGCAAACCCTGGCGGGATTACATGTGCAGCTAATGGTGGTTTAACAAATAAATGTGTTTTCCCAATTGCGAAGTTGGGTTATGTAAATACGTATTCATTCACAGTGATTGCAAATACCGCTGCTGGAAGTGGACCTGGATCTGCTGCATCCAATGCGGTGAAGTATGCGTCGATTCCTTACGCGCCACAGATTCCATTGGCGAAGATAACAAGTGACACATCAATGGATATCGCATGGATTCCAGATCCCAATGATGGCGGAGCGCCGCTGTATGGATACAAAGTTAATGTGTGGACCTCTAATTCAATGGGCGACCCAACAATTGCCGTTTTCAACAGCGTTGTGACAAAGACCAATGTTTCAGTAACAGGTCTAGCGCCAAGTACTTTATATGTCATCAACGTTGCATCATGTAACGCTTATGGATGTAATTCAGCGGATAAGTGGACCTATATTTCAACAACAGGGCCAACCGGTGTGAGCAAGCTTCGCCCACCACGAGTTATCAGTGGTGGCAGTGCCACAACAACTTGCTGGAACGCGGTATTAGATGGCGGAAATGCAGCGTCAACTGGTGCAACATTTACCAAGACTGGAAATGTTTGCGGAAAAACAGTTGTTGACCCTGCCAAGTATCCAAAGATCGTTCCAACAGCTACTCAGATGGTTTCTGCACCACTTGCAACAAAGTTTGCCCAGAGCGTTTCCTTTGGTGGATGGTCCAAGACCTATTCGATGAAGGAGTGGGCCGCAACCGGCGGAAACAACTGGTTTGCGTACTTCTACGCATCATCGAAGACTCCTACATTGGGCTTTACGATCGAACCAACAATCACTTCAACAACACCTGCTGTATGTCGCATTGATGGACGCTGGGTGAAGTTTGTGGCACCTGGTGAATGTGTTTTGAATGGTTCAGTTGGTGGAGATTACATCTGGCTTCCATCAGGTGTAGCAACCAGCAAGTTCACAATCATTCCTTAAGAGTTAGCGTGTTCGGAGAACTAATCGCTTAATTGTGTGTGGTCAGGTGATTGTCTTTGATGAATTAGTTACTTAAGGTTTTGGCATGAGAAAAGCCATGCGCGCCCTACCAGTACTTCTTTCTTTAGCACTCGTAGCGACCATGGCTCAGGCAGCAACGGCTCCAAAAGCTGGCAGCGCTTGTAAGACTGTTGGGCAAACAATTACTGCTGGCGGAAAGAAATACACCTGTATTAAGAGCGGTAAGAAGCTTGTGTGGAATAAAGGTGTTGCAGTGCCTGCGCCAGTTCCTTCTGCAACTCCGACAGCTACGCCTTCGCCTTCTGCAACTCCAACACCGACTCCAACACCGACTCCAACAAAAACGCCCGAGCCAAAGCCTCTTATGGCCGGCGATCCATGTTCGGTTGTTGGTGATTCCTTGAACAATGCCCAGGGTTACCTTGAGTGTCGCGAAGTGGCTAATAATCAAAAGAAGTATTTCCAGCTATCCAATTCAGTAAGTGATTTAGCACCTCAAACTTCGCCACTTCCACTTGCAACCTGCCGAGTATCAGATCAAAGAGCCTCCATTTCGCCTTCGGATCCATATGCAATCGCCTATCCAATTACATGGGATGGGGTAGTGAAAAAAGAAAAATTGAAAGTCTTATTTATTCCATTCGACTTTTCCGACCATCCGGCAACAGGTAATCCAGCTTCAATCTATTCGCAGGACATTACGAAATTTAAAGAGTGGGTTAAGTGGTACTCAAATGGAAAAAAGAGTATTGAAGTTGAGACTTCAGAGCGCTGGATCAGGGCCTCTCAGCCCTCGGGTGCATATGAAGAGAGTTTGGGACATGGAAAACCAAACTCCAAAGCTGCCATGGAATTGTTATTAAAAGATTCAGAGAATATTTTTGATTACTCAACTGTTGATGTAGTTTTTTTGATTTTCCCCAAAGATCTAAAGACATTCCAGACTGAGACAACGCGAGTCGACTACATCCAAACTAATAAAGGCAAGCTTCGACTAGGAACTTATGCGACAGGGCTGCAGATTTACTTTCAGCCTCATGAGTTATGGTTTTGGTTAACTCACGAACTCTTGCACCATGTTTGGGGAATTCAGCAGCATGCTCCTGCATACCCGGTTTATCTAGGTATATCGACAGGTACTCCTGGCCCCGGCCAAAGCATTATTTCTTGGGATCAGATGGTTCTTGGCTGGACCAATCCTGAAGATATTTGGTGCAGCGATCTAAAAACTCTCTCTAGTTCTGAAGTCACACTCGTGCCCTTGGAAAGAGAGCAAGAAGGCGTGCGAGCGGCCATGATTAATCTGACGCCATCACGAACACTTGTTGTTGAATCACATCGGAAAGATAAGTGGGGCAAATTCAATGCTGGGACTTATGGATTGACTGCGTACATCGTCGATACACGTTATGCCACCGACCGCACTGGCGAATACGCAGGTAAAGATGATGGCAAAGGTATTTTGTATACCCGAGTAGCTAATTACATTGAATTCCCATTGAGACATTCGCAGTACATGGCCGAGTGGTTCAATTGGCAAACCGGTGAAAGCTACGGAGTATCTCCTCGCTTCACGATGAACTACTTCCTATACGAAGGTGAAAGCTTTACCTTTGACGGAGTGACAGTGAAGTTAGTTAAATCAGGGGACAACGACACAATTCAGATTAGTAAGAACTAACGAACTGAGCGAAGGACCGCTGTAACTTTTCCTAAGATCTCGCAGTTGTCGCCATCGATTGGTGCAAAATCATCATTGGCAGGAAGCAACCAGATGTGGCCGTTCTTGCGTGAGAAAGTTTTTACAGTTGCTTCTCCATCGATCATCGCAGCAACGATTTCGCCGTTGTTGCAATCCTTTTGTGAACGAATAACTACGTAATCGCCATCGCAGATAGCTGCGTTAATCATTGATTCACCAACGACCTTCAGCATAAATAGTTCGCCGCTTCCAACAAGTGATTCTGGAAGTGGGAAGGTCTCTTCAACTGATTGTTCTGCGGTGATTGGCCCACCTGCTGCGATGCGACCAACAAGAGGGATGTAGCGAGTTGCATCAACTGGTGTTGAGTTCTCAGCTGTCTTTTCATCGGGCATCAAAACTTCGAGTGCGCGGCCACGGGTTGGGTCGCGGCGGATAAAGCCCTTCTTTTCAAGGGCTTCCAGCTGGTACTTGACCGAGGCTGGGGAGGTCAGGCCGGCTACGACGCCGATCTCGCGCATTGAAGGGGGATAGCCGTTGGTCTCAAGGGCATCCTTGATCGCGCCAAGGATCTTGAGCTGGCGGGCTGTAAGGCCGTGTGGACCTTCTGGGCTATCGGGAAGTTCAGTTACTTTTGCCATGAGTAAAGAGTGACACAGCTTGGGAAAAAATTCAAACACCTGTTCGAAAAAATGTTGCACTTGTCAGTGGTGGGGTGTTTAATTGTCTTATTCGAACAGTTGTTCGAACACCTTCCCCAAGGTAAGACAGCAGGAGAAAAGACAATGAGCGCACTAACAATCAATTCATTTGGTTCAACAACAAGTGGAAAAAGCATTGTAAATCAAGGCTTTTCAGCCAATCCGTCCGGTCGATTGAATCGCCGTGGTCGTCTAGCTCGTACTCTCTTTGTTCTCTCGCTGACCGTTGTGATGGCAGCTGGCTTTGCTTCTCAGTCCGGGGCCGGACAGGTCGAGGCAAGCACAGCGCCTTCATACGAGATCGTGGTTGTAGCCCCTGGCGAGACCCTGTGGTCTGTAGCAGCAGCGTATGCATCGGGGGATGTGCAGGGTTTGGTTAACGATATTCGCGAGGCAAACAACCTCAAGGGTGTAGATCTACAGGCAGGTCAGAAGCTTCGTATCCCTGTGAAGTAACTGCGACACGCTCATAGCGGGGTAAATGCATACTCAACAGGCAGAGTCTCAAGAAATGCTTTATAGTTAACACAAGATGTAGGGGTCAGTCGGAGAAAAACTTCCATAAGTAGTGGTTTTACGGTAAGTTTCGCAATCCGGCCCAAAAAGCCCTTTACACCCGAAGTTATAAATATCGAGCATTGATTGGAGGACACGCCGAGATGAATTGCCCATTCTGTCGCAATGAAGATTCACGCGTTGTGGACTCTCGTCCCGTTGAAGATGGCACAGCAATCCGCCGTCGTCGCGAGTGCCCCCAGTGCGGCCAGCGATTCTCAACTCAGGAGCTCTCACTTCTTAACATTATTAAGCGCAGCGGGGCCACAGAGCCATTCAGCCGCGAGAAGGTCTTGGTTGGCGTTCGTAAAGCCTGCCAGGGACGTCCCGTCAACGAGGACGATTTAGTTTTGCTTGCTCAGCGCGTAGAAGAGACCCTTCGCCGCACAGGTCAGGCAGAGATCGAAGCACAAGATGTGGGCATGGCAATCCTTGCGCCACTCCGAGAGCTCGATGAGGTTGCTTACTTACGTTATGCCTCTGTGTACCGTAACTTTGCCTCCCTTGAAGATTTCGAAGGTGAGATCGCTCTTCTCCGCGCTCTGCCTTCAAGCAATTCCCCAATTGCTTCAGAATCAAAGAACAAAGAACAAAGTAATAACGCATCTCAAAACGCACCACAAAAATTAATTCATAAATAGAAGACGGGGAAATACACATGTCAGAGACGGTCATCAACCGACCAGCGAAGATCAAGGCTCACAACACCCTTAAGGGTAAGGGCTTGACCATCGAACGCATCTACACAAAGGAAGGCGTACACCCATACGAAGAAGCTAAGTGGGAACGTCGCGATGTGGTGCAGCAGAATTGGAAAACGGGCGAGACTGTTTTTGAGCAACGCGGAGTTGAGTATCCAGATACTTGGTCAGTAAACGCATCAACAATCGTTACAACAAAGTACTTCCGTGGAGCACTAGGTGCTGAAAACCGCGAGTGGTCTTTGAAGCAGGTAATCGATCGCGTTGTACTTACATACACAAAGGCTGGAAAAGAGCACGGTTACTTTGCAACCGATAAGGATGCCGAAATCTTCGAGCACGAGCTGACATACATGCTTATGCACCAGATCTTCTCATTCAACTCACCAGTGTGGTTCAACGTTGGAACACAGGAACCACAGCAGGTTTCAGCATGTTTCATCTTGTCAGTTGATGACACTATGGACAGCATTCTTAACTGGTACCGCGAAGAAGGAATGATCTTCAAGGGCGGATCAGGAGCAGGACTTAACCTGTCTCGCATCCGTTCTTCAAAGGAGCTTCTAAAGTCTGGTGGAACTGCATCAGGTCCAGTGTCATTCATGCGCGGTGCTGATGCATCTGCAGGAACAATCAAATCAGGAGGCGCAACCCGTCGCGCTGCAAAGATGGTTGTTCTCGATGTTTCTCACCCAGATATCGAAGAGTTCATTGAAACTAAGGTTAAGGAAGAGGACAAAATTCGCGCACTTCGCGATGCTGGCTTCGACATGGACCTAGGTGGAAAAGACATCATCTCTGTTCAGTACCAGAACGCAAACAACTCAGTTCGTGTATCAGATGATTTCATGCGCGCAGTTGAAAAGGGCGAGCAGTTCGGATTAACAGCACGCGCAACTGGCGAAGTTATCGAGACAATCGATGCACGCAAGCTATTCACAAAGATGGCTGAAGCTGCATGGGCATGTGCTGATCCAGGAATTCAGTACGACGACACAATCAATGATTGGCACACAAACCCAGAGACAGGTCGCATCAATGCGTCAAACCCTTGCTCTGAGTACATGTCACTTGATAACTCATCATGTAACTTGGCTTCACTTAACTTGATGAAGTTCCTCAAGGCTGATGGTTCATTTGATGCAAAGACATTTGGTAAGGCTGCAGAAATGATCATCACTGCGATGGACATTTCAATCTGCTTCGCTGATTTCCCAACAGAGGCGATCGGTGACACAACAAAGGCTTACCGTCAGCTAGGTATCGGATACGCAAACCTGGGTGCACTTCTTATGGCATCAGGTCTTGCATACGACTCAGAAGGTGGACGCGCTCTTGCTGGTGCGATCACATCATTGATGTCAGGTATTACATACAAGCGTTCAGCAGAATTAGCTGGAATCGTTGGACCATACGCAGGCTTTGCACAAAACGCTAAGCCACACGCACGTGTTATGCGCAAGCATGCATCTGCATCATCATCTGCAAAGTCAGAGACAACTCTTGACCGCGATGTATGGACAGAAGCAAACAAGGCGTGGGATGCATGTCTTTCAACAGGTGACAAGAACGGATGGCGCAACGCGCAGATCTCAGTTCTTGCTCCAACAGGAACAATCGGTTTGATGATGGATTGCGATACAACTGGTATCGAGCCTGACTTCTCATTGGTTAAGTTCAAGAAGCTTGTCGGTGGCGGATCTATGCAGATCGTTAACCAGACAGTCCCAGCAGCACTTCGCAAGCTTGGATATGCAGAAGAGACAATCGAAGCGATCGTTGAGTTCATCGCAGCAAACGGACACGTTATTGATGCTCCAGGGCTAAAGCTCGAGCACTACGACGTATTTGATTGCGCACTTGGCGCACGTTCAATCGCTCCAATGGGTCACGTACGCATGATGGCTGCATGCCAGCCATTCCTTTCAGGTGCGATCTCAAAGACAGTTAACCTTCCAGAGGATGCAACTGTTGAAGAGGTTGAAGATGTGTACTTCCAGGGATGGAAGCTAGGACTTAAGGCGCTCGCGGTTTACCGTGACAACTGCAAGGTTGGTCAGCCTTTGTCTGATGGAAAGGCGAAGAAGAAGGTTGTTGAAGTTGAAGAGATTGCAGCAACTCCAGTTCGCAAGCGTCTTCCAAAGTCACGTCCAGCAACAACAACATCATTCTCAGTAGGTGGCGCAGAGGGTTACATGACCGCTGGTGCTTACGCAGATGGTGCACTTGGTGAAGTGTTCCTGAAGCTTGGCAAGCAGGGCTCAACTCTTGCCGGTGTAATGGACGCGTTCTCAATCGCAGTATCTATCGGACTTCAGTACGGAGTTCCACTAGAGACATTTGTAGAGAAGTTCACAAACTTGCGCTTCGAGCCAGCAGGTATGACTGATGACCAAGATATTCGTATGGCGCAGTCAATGATGGATTACATCTTCCGTCGTCTTGCACTTGATTACTTGCCATTTGATTCACGTTCAGCGATGGGTCTATACACATCAGCAGAGCGTGCAGCAGCGCTAGACAATGGCGGCGAGTACGTAGAGATCGCAAAGGAAACCGATACCCCAAAAGCACAGACAGCTCCGGTTGCTGTGGCGGCTCCTGTAGCTGCTCCAAGTAAGCCAGCAGATGTGAAGATTGAAGCAGCACCAGTTGCTCAAACAATCGGATCTTCATCTGATCTACTTGAATCAATGGGAATCAAATCTGATGCACCACTATGTATGACATGTGGAGTGAAGATGCGTATGTCAGGTGCATGTTTCGTATGCGAAGGTTGCGGAAACACATCTGGTTGCAGCTAAGAAGTAAATTGCTTTAACCAACCCCGTTTAAAACCCCGTCAATCATTGCGATTGGCGGGGTTTTTTACTGTTCTGCGCCAGCTTCAAAGCGAGGTAGAATTACGACGTTGTTTTCGGGGTCGATGTAATTTCGAACCGGCGGTTAAAGTCCGCGACCCGATACCCGCCAGGTATCGGTTGACTCAGTGAAACTCTGAGACCGACGGTTAAAGTCCGGATGAGAGAAAACAAACAAAGGGTCGGCTTGCGCCTACCTTCTTTGTGCATTTCTACTTGTGCACCCACCCCGAGAACTCGTATCTAGAGTTGGGGGAATGTATGGATTACATAGTTGCAATGCAACGTGCCATTGCCCTTGCCGAAAAAGGTTTAGGAAAGACAGCGCCCAACCCAATTGTTGGCGCAGTACTTATTGATGCAACTGGCGCGGTTATCGCTGAAGGTTTTCATGACCGAATGAATAGCGCAGACCACGCTGAAGTTGTTGCGATTAAAGCAGCAGAGGATAAGGCCAAGGGCTCAACAATTGTTGTCACCCTTGAACCATGTAATCACACAGGTAGCACCGGTCCGTGTGCGCAAGCGATTATCGATGCCGGAATTACAACTGTTGTGTACGCCGTCAGTGATCCCAACGCGCAAGCAGCAGGTGGTGCAGCTACTTTGAAGGCTGCAGGAATAACTGTGATCAGCGGAGTTTTAGAAAAGGAAGCTGCATACTCAAACCGTGCCTGGCTCACCAAGATTGCCAAGAACCGCCCATTCTTTACCTGGAAGGTTGCAACTACTTTGGATGCAAAGGTTGCTGCAACTGATGGAACATCAAAGTGGATTACCAATGAAACATCTCGCGCCGATGTGCAGCAGCTTCGCCGCCAAGCAGATGCGATCTTGGTAGGCACTAACACCGTTGTGGCAGATGATCCGCATTTAATTCCACGAGGCGAATTTGCTGGTTACACACACAACCCAATCCGCATCATTTGTGGCGAGCAAGAACTACCTGCAGATGCGCAAGTATTTGATGCAGCCGCCCAAACAGTTGTTGTTAAATCAAAGGATCTCAATCTTCTAGTTGAAAAACTCAATGAACTCGGCGTTAACCATGTATTTGTTGAAGCCGGCCCAACGCTAGGCAGCGCTATGTTGGATGGCTGTTTATTAGATGAATTAATCATGTATCAAGCACCTTCGCTGCTTGGATCTGGAAAGCAGTTCTTTCTCTTTGATTACCCATCAACAATCAGCAATCAAATGCGCCTAGATCACATCAGTACCCAGGTTCTAGCTGGCGATGTTAAATCGGTGTACGGCATTAGGAATGGTGAGTGATGTTTACAGGACTTATTGCTGAATTAGGAGTTGTTACCGCGATCGCAAAGAGCGAAAGCTCTGCTGTCTTTACTATCGATGCACCGTTGTTAATTTCCGAAATCAAACTAGGCGATTCCGTTGCAGTAAATGGAGTGTGCTTAACGGCTACATCTATTAATGGAACAGCCTTTACCGCCGATGTCATGGTTCAAACTTTGTCATTAACCTCGCTTTCACAGATCGCTGTAGGCAGTCCCGTAAACCTTGAATTAGCAGCACAACTGAATGCGCGTATGGGTGGCCATATGGTGCAGGGTCATGTTGATGGCGTAGCAAACGTTGGTGGATTAACGCCGGGGGATAAGTGGGCTCAGTTTGATCTCACCGTGCCAGCGCATCTTGCAAAGTACATCGTCAATCAAGGTTCTATTTGCCTTGATGGTGTTTCGCTAACAGTGGGCAGCATCGATGATGCAACCAATGTAGTTACCGTGTGGCTGATTCCTGAAACACTAGAACGCACCAATCTTTCAACGCTAAAGCCAGGAGATTTAATTAACGTTGAAGTTGATGTCTTAGCAAAGTACGTAGAACGCCTTTTAGCCAAGGGAGATAAATAATGAGCAATCTGCAAGCCGCCCTTGATGCATATAAGAATGGCGAGCTGATCATTGTGACCGATGATGCAGATCGCGAAAATGAAGGCGACTTAATGCTGCGTGCAGATTTAGCGACAACTGAAAAAGTGGCTTTCATGGTGCGTCACACAACTGGAATTTTATGTGTAGCAATGACTCAGGATCGTGCCCGCGAGCTGGGTTTGCCGTTAATGGTTGAAGAGAACCAGGATTCAAAGAAGACCGCATTTACTGTCAGTGTGGATTACAAGGTTGGAATCACAACCGGAGTCAGCGCGGAAGAGCGTGCAAACACGGTACGTGCCTTAGCAAATAGCAGTGTGGTGCACTCAGATTTCATTCGTCCCGGACATGTGTTTCCGTTGATTGCTGACAATGGCGGGCTACAGGCACGCGGAGGGCATACCGAAGCTGGAGTGGCTTTGTCACAGCTAGTTGGCGCACCAGCGCTGTGTTTGTTATCTGAAATTGTTACAGAAGATGGCTCCATGGCTCGTGGGCAATCATTAATGGATTTTGCGGCGAAGAATTCAATCCTTGTTATTTCAGTTGAAGAGCTTAAGGCTGTTGCACCTGTTGTACCAGCCACTAAATCAACCTTTGAGTTTGCCTGGGCTGATCTGCCGTTGCGCACCGGAATGTGGAAAATCGCAACCTATCCGGGTCTTCGTCAACGTGAACATGCTGTAATTTCATTTGGAACACCAGGTGCAACACCGATGGTTCGCATTCACAGCGAGTGCTTTACCGGCGATGTTGTTCACTCACAGCGTTGTGATTGTGGAGAACAGCTAGAGCAATCAATCACCGCCATTCAAAACCACGGTTACGGTTTCATTGTTTACCTACGCGACCATGAAGGCCGAGGAATCGGTTTAACTGAAAAGATTAAGGCGTATCAATTACAAGATCAGGGCATGGATACCATCGATGCTAATTTGCACTTGGGCCATGAAATCGATGCACGTGATTGGTCTGATGCGATTGCAATCATTCATGCGCTCGGTTTAAGCGCAGTTCAACTGCTAACTAACAACCCGAACAAGGTTGCGGCTTTGGAGAATGCAGGAGTGGTTGTAACGCAGACCCCGTTGGTTATCGCCAGCAATAAATTTAATGAAAAATACTTAGCGACCAAGGAAGAAAAACTTGGCCACACACGAGGAGGCAAGTAAATGGCAGGACACGCACCAGCAATCGGAATCAAGCCACTGCCACAGGTAAAGGTCGCGATTATCTCCTCATCGTGGCACTTAGATATTTGTAATGACCTCATTGCAGGTGCACAGCGCGCCTTTGCTGAAGCACAGGTTGCAACGGTAGATGTGCAGTTTGTGCCCGGATCATTCGAGATTCCACTTGCTGCGCAGTACGCATTTGAAGCAGGTTTTGATGCAGTTGTTGCAGTGGGCTTAGTTCTCAAGGGCGAAACCCCACACTTTGATTATGTTTGCCAAGGTGTAACTCAGGGTGTGATCGATGTATCGCTGAAGTACGGAAAGCCAATCGGTTATGGCGTATTGATGTGTAACGATCTTGATCAAGCAATTGCTCGCAGCGGTCGCGCAGGCAGTAAAGAAGATAAGGGATATGACAGCGCAATTGCTGCGATTGAACTACTTCACTTACGCAACAAGAATTGAACGCTTCGATAGCCCCATAAAGTAGCCATCGATCAAAGTTTCAACTGGCGCATCTGCTTTTTGAGCTGCACCTAAGGTAATAAATAAAGGCGTAAAGTGTTCAACAGTTGGGTGCGCATAAGGCATTCCAGGTGCTTTTGATTTAAAGGCTGACAGTGTTTCCACATCGCCCTTTGCAAGTGCTTCAGCTGCCCAGGTATCAAACTCGCTGGACCATGTTGGAGCCTTTGCATCGGTGCTCCAGTCGCGCAAGTACGGCAAACCATGAGTCATAAATCCTGAACCAATAACTAGTACGCCCATGTCGCGCAGCGGTTGCAAACGACGACCAAGTTCTAACAAACGTGCAGGATCACTAGTTGGCATCGACATCTGTAAAACAGGAATATCAGCATTGGGGTACATCACTCTTAACGGAACCCAAGCACCATGATCTAAACCGCGATTGCTTTGAAAGACTTGTTCATTGTCAGGCATCATCGATGCAACTAAATTCATCAGCTCTGTTGCATCTGGAGTTTCATACGTCATCTCAAAAAACTTTTTCGCAAAACCACTGAAGTCATAGACCAGGGGAGTCCCAGCGATAGGACTGCTTAATGTGACAGGCGCTGATTCCCAATGAGCCGAGACAATCAGGATCGCCTTCGGTTTTTCGATCTGCCCAGCGATACTTTTTAACTGTGATGTCCATAACTCATCATCTAGAAGCATTGGCGCTCCATGGCCTATGTACAACGCGGGTAATTGAGCCATGCCGACAGGGTATACCTAAGTAGTTGAACATTCAACTACTTCCGGAGTTTGATAGGTACTTGCGGGTAGTTACACTCAACCTGTGAGCGTAACCAGCGCAGGTGCAGCCTTTAAAAAGGCGTTACTTGAAGAGTCCCCACTTCAAATTATTGGAACCATCAACGCTAATCACGCCTTGCTTGCTCAGCGCGCAGGATTTCGCGCAATCTATTTATCTGGTGGCGGAGTCGCAGCAGGCTCAATGGGAATTCCAGATCTAGGAATCACCACATTAGAAGATGTTTTAACTGATGTTCGTCGCATTACCAATGTCTGCGATACGCCATTGCTCGTTGATGCAGATACCGGATTCGGTACTTCGGCTTTTAACATCGGCCGCACAGTAAAGGATCTGATCAAAGCTGGAGCGGCCGCATTACATATTGAAGATCAGGTTGGCGCTAAGCGCTGCGGTCACCGCCCAAACAAGGAAATTGTTTCCAAGGCTGAAATGGTCGATCGCATCAAGGCAGCAGTAGATGCTCGTACAGATGACAACTTTTCAATCATGGCTCGCACAGATGCAATTGCCAATGAAGGTATCGAAGCCGCGATTGATCGCGTTCATGCCTACATTGAAGCTGGCGCAGATTTAATCTTCCCAGAAGCAATTCGTACTTTAGAAGATTACAAGCGCTTTAGCGCCGCGGTTTCAAAGCCAATCTTGGCCAACATCACTGAATTTGGAATGACTCCATTGTTTACCCGCGATGAATTAGCTGCCAACGGTGTGGGAATGATCCTGTACCCATTGTCAGCATTCAGAGCGATGAACAAGGCTGCAGAAAATGTCTACACAGCGATTCGTCGCGATGGCACTCAAGCCGGTGTGATCGACACGATGCAGACCCGCGAAGAGTTATACCAAGCTATTAATTACTATGAATATGAAAAAGCACTTGACCAAACACTAGGCAAAGACAACGGGTAAAAATCATGACAGAAATCAAAGTAAAGAAGTCAGTTGCACTCTCTGGCGTTCCAGCAGGAAACACAGCGCTCAGCGCAGTGGGTGGAGCAGATCTTCACTACCGCGGATACTCGATCAAGGACTTGGCTGCTAACTGCCAGTTCGAAGAGGTCGCATACTTACTAGTGCACGGCGCGCTCCCTACCCAGGCGCAGCTAGATGCTTACAAGGCAAAGCTCAAAGGTCTACGCGGGCTTTCACCTCAGGTCAAGACAGTTCTTGAACAACTTCCAGCATCTGCTCATGCGATGGATGTTTTGCGTACAGGCTTTTCAGCACTTGGTGCGGTCACACCAGAGTCAACAAAGCACACTGAAGAAGAGGCACGCGATATTGCAGATTCAATGCTTGCAAAGACTGGTTCACTCCTTGGTTACTGGCACCACTTTGCAAATAACGGAAAGCGCATCGAAGTAGAAACTGATGACAACTCAATTGGCGCACACTTCTTGCACCTCTTGCATGGCGAGAAGCCATCAGAGCAGTGGGAAAAGGCGATGCACGCATCTCTAGTTCTTTATGCAGAGCACGAGTTCAACGCATCAACATTTACCGGTCGTGTAATTGCAGGAACCGGCGCAGATATTTACTCATGTGTTACCGGATCAATTGGAGCACTTAGTGGTCCAAAGCATGGTGGAGCAAATGAGGTTGCACTAGAAATTCAACTTCGTTACTCATCACCTGATCAGGCTGAAGCAGATATTCGCAAGCGTGTAGAAGCAAAAGAAGTTGTTATTGGCTTCGGACACCCTGTGTACACAGTGTCAGATCCTCGCAACGAGATCGTCAAGGTCATCACAAAGGATCTTGCGGTAGCTGCTGGTAAGGAAAACTTGTACAACGTCGCAGAGCGCATCGAATCAGTAATGTGGGAAGTTAAGAAGATGTTCCCTAACGTGGACTGGTTCTCAGCTGTTGCATACGATGCAATGAAGATTCCAGTTAACTACTTCACTCCATTGTTTGTGATGGCACGTATTTCAGGTTGGACTGCTCACGTTATCGAGCAGCGCAATGACGGAAAGATCATCCGCCCAACAGCCACCTATGTTGGACCAGAAGATCGCGCATTCCTTCCAATCGAAAAGCGCTAAATATGTCCAGCCATGTAGCTAAGAACAACCAGCCGTACGATCAAGAAATAATCGATATCGTCGATTACGCACTGAACTACGAAGTTAAGTCGCCGGTTGCTTATGAAACTGCATGGAACTGTTTTATGGACACACTTGGTTGTGGCCTAGAAGCCCTTGAATATGAAGCCTGCACCAAGCTTTTAGGACCGGTTGTCCCAGGTTTAACAGTGGCAAACGGCGTAAAGGTTCCAGGAACAAAGCATGTTTTAGATCCAGTACAAGGCGCATTCAATATCGGGGCAATGATTCGTTGGTTAGATTTCAATGACACTTGGCTTGCTGCCGAATGGGGACACCCTTCAGATAACTTAGGTGCAATCCTTGCAACAGCAGATTGGTTATCACGTACAACTGATAAGAAGTTCACTGTTAAAGATGTTTTAACCGCCATGATCAAGGCGCATGAAATCCAAGGTTGTATTGCACTTGAAAACTCATTTAACAAGGTTGGTCTAGATCACGTTGTATTAGTAAAGGTTGCATCAACCGCTGTTGTTGCTCAGATGATGGGTCTTACCCGAGATCAAGCACTTGCCGCTGTTTCACTTGCCTGGGTAGATGGTCAATCACTTCGCACCTATCGTCACTTTCCAAACGCAGGTTCACGCAAATCATGGGCTGCCGGAGATGCAACATCACGTGCAGTGCGTCTTGCCTTAATCGCACAGACTGGCGAGATGGGTTATCCATCAGCGCTGACTGCAAAGACTTGGGGCTTCTACGATGTTTCCTTCAAGGGAAATCCATTTAAATTCCAGCGCCAGTACGGTTCATATGTAATGGAAAATGTTTTGTTCAAGATTTCTTTCCCTGCTGAATTCCACTCACAAACTGGTGTTGAAGCGGCGATGACAATTTACAAGCAGATGCAAGCAGCGGGTAAAACATCAGATGACATCAAGAAGGTCACGATTCGCACCCACGAGGCATGTATTCGCATCATCGATAAGAAGGGTCCGCTGAATAACCCAGCAGATCGCGATCACTGTATTCAGTACATGACCGCTGTTCCATTTATCTTTGGTCGTTTAACTGCTCGCGATTATGAAGATGACATCGCTTCAGATCCACGTATCGATGCATTGCGCGAAAAGATTGTCTGCGTTGAAGACACCAGCTACACAGCTGATTATCACGACCCAGAAAAGCGCTCGATTGCTAACGCAATAACAGTTGAATTCAATGATGGCACGACCTTTGACGAGGTTGCTGTTGAGTACCCAATCGGCCATGCACGTCGCCGCGTTGAAGGTATTCCGCTGTTAATCGAAAAGTACAAGACAAATCTTGCTCGTATTTATGATGCAGATAAGCAGAAGCAGATCATCGATCTTTGCCTTGATTACAACAAGTTGGCAGCTACACCTGTAAATGAGTTTATGGATTTGATGGCTCTTTAATGAGCGATATGTCAGCAAAGGTGCGTCGTGCACTGGATGTTGCCGTAGAAGCAATTGGTGGAAAGCCGCGTGAAGGCCAGATTGAAATGGCTGAAGCGGTTGCAAATGCATTAACTAATCGTCATCACCTGATGGTTCAAGCAGGCACAGGTACCGGTAAATCTCTGGCGTACTTAATTCCTGGAATCGTGCATGGTCGAAAAGTATTAGTTGCAACAGCAACAATCGCTTTACAACGTCAGTTAGTAGATCGTGACCTACCTGCCGTTGTTCCGGCATTGGAAAAAGAGCTAGGCCGCGATATTTCCTACGCAATTTATAAAGGCGTTGGTAATTATGTTTGTCTGCAAAAGTTGAACAGTGAAGATGTAGATCCTGACACTGAATTAGTCATGGAAGTCTCATCCCTTGAAAAGGATGCAAAGCGTTTAATTGCGTGGGCAAAGACACCGGGTGTGTCAGGGGATCGTGATGATGCCCCTGAAGTAGATCGCCGGGTATGGGCAGCAAACAGTGTTTCAGGCCGCGAATGCGTTGGTGCAGATGTGTGCGCATTTGGTTCACAATGCTTTGCCGCTAATGCAAAGGCCAAAGCGCAAACTGCAGATATCGTCGTTACAAACCACACCTTGCTTGCAATTGAAATTGTGGACTCTCATCCGATCTTGCCTGATCGTGATTGCATCATCTTGGATGAGGCGCACGAGTTCATGGATCGAGCAACTCAAGCGGTAACGGATGAACTTACCTCTAACCGAGTTTTGCGTGCTGCCGCAATGGCCCGAAAGTTCATGCCGGGTAAGCTTTCAGATGCCTTCCATAAAGCGGCAAATGATTTTCACGAATCTATGGTTGATTACGGCGAAGATATTAAGGGCGATTTCTCATCTCAAGGTCGACTGGAAGAGATTCCACAATCCCTTGAATTTTCAGTACGCAAAGTGATGGAAGCTTCTAAGGCGATCGTTCAGTTTATGTCGGCAGATGATGAAATTATCGATACCGATGTTTTAGCAGAGCGTGCACGAGTAAAGGGTGCGGTCACGGAAATTGCAACAACGGCCACGACCTTGCTGAAAATGGGCGATGGTTTAGTTCTTTGGTATGAACCAACATTTTCAACGCTGTATTTAGCTCCGCTATCTGTATCTGATGTTTTGCGCGAGAACATGCTGACCCAGACTCCTGTTATTGCGACATCTGCAACGCTAACGGTAGGCAATGGATTTGATGCGATGGCAAAGAGCATTGGTTTCTTAGTTAATGAAGAAATGAGCGCTGAAGTTAAAGAGGGCGAAGTAGATCCTGCAAATCTTCAAATGCTCGATGTCGGTAGCCCATTTGATTTTGCAAATCAAGGTGTTTTGTACATGCCTAAGCATTTACCAGAGCCTGGTCGTGATGGCCCAAGTCAAGAAGTACTGACCGAACTTGGCGAGTTAATTGATGCTGCCGGTGGACGCACACTGGCGTTGTTTTCATCATGGCGCGGGGTAGAGGCAGCAGATGCACATCTACGAAATGTTTTGGCAGAGCTTCCGATAAAGATCATCACGCAAAAGCGCGGAGATGCAGTCGGGCCGCTGGTTTCGCGTTTTGCAAAGGATGAAACTTCAGTTTTAATCGGCACGATGTCGTTGTGGCAGGGTGTAGATGTTCCGGGCAATAGTTGTATTTTGGTTGCGATCGATCGAATTCCATTTCCTCGTCCAGATGAGCCAGTTATGAGCGCACGTGCTGCACAAGCAGATGCAAAGGGCGGCAGTGGTTTTATGCAGGTTTCATTGCCACGGGCGGCGCTGTTATTAGCGCAGGGCACTGGTCGTTTGATCCGTTCAGTTGATGATCGGGGAGTAGTTGCAATTCTTGACTCTAGGATCGTGACTAAGCGCTACGGAAGTGTGTTGCTCAATTCAATGCCACCGCTGTGGCGCACATCTGATGCTGCAGTAGTTCGCGACTCTTTAAAGCGATTGAAGGAGAGCCTTTAATTCAGGCCAGGATTTAGCAAAGCTCGGATGAAGCGGAAGTTCATTAACTGTTTCAATATCAACCCAGCGAACCTCGTGGGATTCATCATTTACTTCATGCGCAATTAATCCATCATGGGCACGGGCAATAACTGTTTCGTACTTCCAATCACCATGGTTATCGGTGAAGGTATGAAGTGGGGACAGTAAGTCGGTATCGATACCGGTTTCTTCAACAGCTTCTCTGAACGCACCTTCAATTGTGGATTCATGAGAATCACGAGCACCACCAGGGATTCCCCATGTGTCTCCGTTATGAACCCATGGTGCGCGATGTTGTAACAAGATTTCATGGCCGCGCACAATCAAAATGCCGGCCGCACCGTTTAAGCCCCAGTGCTTATTTCCGCAGGCGCATTCAACCCATCCATCACCATCGCGCGCCGCCATGTTCGTAGCCTGTCACAACTATCCACAGTTGGCGCTGTGATTGTTACTACCGTATGTCGCTCAATTTATGGTGCCGCACATGGTCGCCTTACTTCTTGCGGTATTCCTGGTTATTTCAATCATCCCGGCTGGCGCGGCAGATCCATGTCAGGAAACCGCCTGCATCAATGTGTATACCGATAACAATCAAATCATTATTGAAGCTCACAAAGGCAACACCACCGTTAAGAAAAGCATTGCCCAAGCGCCAAAGAAGCCGGTTGTTAAGCAGAGCCCAAAACCAAAGGCTGTGCCCTTATTTTTCCCACCAACAAAGCCAAAACTTGTAGTTGTAAAACCAACTGTAAAACGCACCTATAAGCCACGAGTTAAAAAAGCTGTCACAAAGGTCAATTTGAGCGACAAGTTAACGAAAATGGTTCCAACAGCAGGTGTTGCCTATCAACCTGAATTTGAACCACTTGTACATGTGCCGGTGTATTTCTGGTGCGACCTGCCTTCACTATTTCAGAGCCGAGTCGACATCATCGGTGAAGTTGTAGATGTTGCGCTGCGCCCGTCTTTTGTGTGGAGCTTCGGCGATGGAAGCGTTTTTGCCACAACAGAAAACGGCGCTCCCTACCCAACCGGACCGATTCATCACACCTATGCAAAACCTGGAAATTATGTCGTCACATTACTAACTACCTGGAACGGCACCTACACACATAACGCAGAAGCCCGTGCAGTTTCAGGCACCGTTAAAAAGATCACCGTCGCAGCAATCACCATCGTTCAAGCCCCCACCCACTTCAAAGGATAAGAATCAATGACAACTGAAAACATGTATGTAAGCATCACTCCACTTCCACTTGCTGCGGATTCTGAATTCATCGAATCTGTACATAGCTTTGCGTTAACACCTGATTCTGCTGATTTGAACTTGCTCCAACGCGATGGTGCAACGGCTGTCATTGATCTATCAATGCAGTTTGCAGATCGCGGATACCAATGCGATATCGAATTGATGTCACAAGTGCTTGGTCGTTTAAGCGATATTCAAGTGCGTGATTTTGCATTAGGAACTCACAACGCAAAAACCTTTGATATCTACTGGAACATGTGGCTCTACCTGCTTCGAATTGCACCCACCGGATTTGTTGCACCGGTTGCTTGTTTATTTGCCACCTTGGCGTATGAACGCGGGGATTCAGAGCTGGCGTACCGTGCACTTGATCGAGCAACTGCTGATGATCCGAAGTACTCATTGACCATATTGCTGCGCAGAGTCTTTGGTTCAGGCTGGCCCGCCGCTGCATTTGCTGCAATGAGGGTGGAGCTTCACCCAAAGGTGACGGCTGGGATTTTTGAGGCGTAGTCGCTAGAATTACACCGTTCACGAGTCCTACGTATTAGCCCCGGCTTAGTAGGCGGCAACCCTCCACCGCGGCGGGGTGCTCCGGGTGACGAACAGGCCACTACGTGGCAAGCGCAGGTGAAGGATATTTATTTCTATGGCAACAGGTGCATGGCTCGAAACTCATGATCCGGGTGAACGTAAGTTCATCAAGATCGGTTTCATCCTTTTAGAAAATGGCGAAACTCTGCCCGATGTCACTATTGCGTATCAAACATGGGGCGTATTAAACGCGGCAAAAGATAATGCGATTTTAGTTAACCATGCGATGACCGGTTGGTCAGATGTTCCTGGATGGTGGCCTTCAATGGTCGGCCCAGGATTACCATTTGATACAGATAAGTATTTTGTTGTCTGTCCCAATGTGATTGGTGGCTGTCAGGGTTCAACCGGGCCATCATCTCTTGCACCTGATGGAAAGCGATGGGGTTCTCGTTTTCCTGCATTAACAATCCGCGACATGGTCGCTGCCGAAGTTGCATTTTCAAATGCCATTGGAATTGAAAAATATAAGTTGGCTGTGGGTCCATCACTTGGTGGAATGCGCGCTTTGGAATGGGCGGTGCAACTTCCAGAACGTGTTGGGGCAATCTGCACAATCGGATCATCTGCTGTTGCAACTGGTGATCAAATTGGAACCGCATCAATTCAAATTCGTGCCATTAAATCCGATCCCAACTTCAATAGCGGTGATTATTACGAGCAAGAGGTTGGCCCTGATGAAGGTATGGGAATCGCCCGTCGGATCGCCCATCTGACCTATCGAACTGAAGCTGAGATGGATATCCGTTTTGGTCGCCAGTTACAGGGAGATGACACAGGTCGTTATGCCGTTGAGTCCTACCTAGATCACCAGGCAAATAAGTTGGCCAAGCGCTTTGATGCCAACACCTACATCGCCCTGACAGAGGCGATGAATAGCCACGATATTGGTCGCGATCGTGGGGGAGTTGCCGAAGCTTTGGCCTCAATCACCATTCCAGTGGTAGCGGTATCGATTGATACCGATCGCTTGTTCCCACCTCGCCTGCAGGCTGAAATCGCTGAATTAGCCCCTGCAGCGGCCCCATTGGTCACCATTTCAAGCCCATTTGGCCATGATGGCTTTCTAGTTGAGGTTGAGAGTGTTGGAAATGTGATTCGAGAGGCGATAAAACTCTCTAAATAAGGGTCCAAATGGTGTTTTTGGATGTGCATTTACCCCTGTGGACAAATTATAATATAGCCATCGCTTCAGCGGATTCGCTGAAACAAATCAAAGGACAATTGTGGCTGTATTTAGTGCGCTCAAAAACAAGGTGAAGGCAAAGACTTCTGCAAAGAAGGAAGCACCTGCCAAAAAAGCAGCCCCAGTTAAGAAGGCTGCAGTGAAAAAAGCTGCACCCGTAAAGAAAGCTGTAGCTAAGAAAGCCGCCCCTGCGAAGAAAGCTGCGCCAGTTAAAAAAACTGCGCCAGTAAAGAAAGCAGCAGCGCCAGTAAAGAAAGCAGCAGCGCCCGTTAAGAAGGCTGCACCTGCAAAGAAGATTGAACTTAAAAAAGATTTAACTGCAAAAGATGTTCAGCAGATTGTTGATGCTAAGAACGCGGTACTTCGTCAAAATGAAGTTCTTGCAGAGCTTGAATCACGTGGCGTTACTTCGATCAACCGAATTCCTAAGAAGGTTGACAAGGATTTAGTTGATGAAGCACGCGCGCTCGCAAGTGATGTTCCACTTATGGTTGAACGTCTTCGCAAAGCAGGTCTTGGTTCACCTTCACGAATTCTTAAGAAGGCTGAATATGAATTAATCGCCCCAAAGCCAGAGCCAGTAAAGGCCGAAGTTGCGCCAAAGGTTGATGCAAAAACCGGTAAGGCAGTTGTCACAAAGATCGATGGCGAAGAAGTAGAGCTAGAAGAAGTTGAACTTGAAGATGTTGAAACACTAATCAAGGAAGTTGTCGAGATCATCGACAGCGAAGAAGAAGATAAGGGAAATCAGCCTCGCGTTGTAGATCTTTCAGCAGAGGATGCAAATCAAGGCAATGAAGAGAATGCCTTTACATTAAAGGCCTCTGAAGAGGATGACGCACCTGCACAGACTGTTATGACAGCTGGAGCTACCGCTGACCCTGTTAAGGATTACCTGAAGCAGATCGGCCGCGTAGCACTTCTGAATGCAGAGCTTGAAGTAGAGCTTGCTACACGCGTAGAAGTTGGTCTTTTTGCAGAAGAAAAACTGAAGCATGAAAAGAAGCTTGATAAGAAGTACAAGCGCGAACTTGAATGGCTAGTTGAAGATGGAAAGCGCGCAAAGAACCACCTGCTCGAAGCAAACCTTCGTCTTGTAGTTTCACTTGCAAAGCGTTACACCGGTCGTGGCATGTTGTTCTTGGACTTGATCCAGGAAGGTAACTTGGGTCTGATCCGTGCAGTTGAGAAGTTCGACTACACAAAGGGTTACAAGTTCTCGACATATGCAACCTGGTGGATCCGTCAGGCGATTACACGTGCGATGGCTGACCAGGCTCGTACGATCCGTATCCCTGTTCACATGGTTGAAGTTATTAATAAGTTGGCACGCGTTCAGCGCCAGATGCTTCAGGATCTTGGTCGCGAACCGACCCCAGAAGAGCTCGCTAAAGAACTAGATATGACTCCTGAAAAGGTTGTTGAGGTTCAGAAGTACGGCCGCGAGCCAATCTCACTTCACACACCACTTGGTGAAGAAGGAGATTCCGAATTTGGTGATTTGATTGAAGACTCAGAAGCAGTTGTTCCAGCTGATGCGGTTTCGTTCACATTGCTACAAGAGCAGTTGCACTCAGTTCTGGACACCTTGTCAGAACGTGAAGCAGGCGTAGTTGCAATGCGATTTGGTTTAACAGATGGACAGCCAAAGACACTTGATGAGATCGGAAAGGTTTACGGAGTTACTCGTGAACGTATTCGTCAGATTGAATCTAAGACAATGTCGAAACTTCGTCACCCATCACGTAGCCAGGTTCTGCGCGACTACCTAGATTAAAAATGACAAACCCAAAGGTTTTCATTAATCCAAAGAGCGGATCTATTCGCTTAACTGGAACGGTTGACATTGTTGATTCTGAAGGCAATGTCATTGAAACCATTGAAAACCCAAAGTTTTGTGGTTGTGGCCACTCACAAGAAAAGCCCTTCTGCGATGGTTCGCATAAGGGCTTTCTCGATCAAAAATAATTAGTTTTTAGATTCGATTAACTTTTCAGTTTCATCTTGAATCTTTGCGGCAACTGTCTTTAGCTTTTCAGCGTATTCCTTGCCATGATGAGCACAGAACATAAGCTCTCCGCCATTAAGTAACACTGCGCGCACATATGCCTGTGCACCGCAACGATCGCAGCGATCGAGGGCGTTAAGAGGTACTGATTCAAGCAACAACTGTTCTGTCATATCTCTCTCCGTATCCGTGTGAACTGCTTACTTCTATGGAACAGGAAACCACATTATTTTATTCCCCGCTCGTTAATATTTAACTTTTTTACTTAATTAACACTGATTTAACGCTGAGAGTCGACAAATTCCAATATCTGAGACCTTTTCGGCGCGCTTACGCTGAAAAATAGGGTGAGGAAGATAATCTTTCGCCCCATGGCCGAGAAAGATGCAGTTGCGACCCCTTCGCAAGATAGCTATACCGCAAAAGATTTAGCGGTCCTCGAAGGTCTTGATGCGGTTCGCAAGCGCCCCGGAATGTATATCGGTTCAACCGATTCACGTGGCCTCATGCACTGCCTATGGGAAATTATTGATAACTCTGTAGATGAGTCACTTGCAGGCCATTGCAAGAAGATCGAAATTAATCTTGAATCTGATGGTTCAGTTGAAGTTCATGATGATGGTCGCGGTATTCCAGTTGATAAGGAACCAAAGACAGGTTTAACCGGAGTTGAAGTTGTTTTAACAAAGCTTCACGCAGGTGGAAAGTTTGGCGGCGGTTCATATGCAGCATCTGGTGGTCTGCACGGTGTTGGTGCATCAGTTGTAAACGCACTTGCTTCACGTCTTGATGTTGAAGTTGATCGCGATGGAAAGATTTACTGGATGTCATTCCAGCGCGGAACTGCAGGTATTTTTGATGGCGATGGTCCAAAGGCACCATTCGAACCAAAATCAGGTTTACGGGTAATTGGAAAGATTTCATCAAAGGTAACTGGAACACGTATTAAGTGGTGGAGCGATCGCCAGATTTTCCTTAAGGAAGCAGAATTAGATCTAGAAGATATCTACGCACGCGCACGTCAGACTTCATATTTAGTTCCAGGATTAACGCTGATTGTTAATGACAATCGAACTAAGACAAAGACTTCAGAGACCTTCTTCCACAAGAGCGGTATTACTGAATACTGTAATTACTTGCAGCCAGATGAACCTGTCGGCGATGTAATTCGTATTTACGGTACTGGTCACTACCAGGAGACTGTTCCTGTTCTCGATGACAAGGGCCATATGGTTTCTACTGAAGTAGAGCGCGATATGGAAGTTGATATCGCGATGAAGTGGGGCAATGGTTTTGAGACCACGCAGCGCTCATTTGTAAACATTATTGCAACACCAAAGGGCGGAACCCACGTCGTTGGTTTTGAACGTGCATTGATCAAGGTTGTTAATGAGGCACTTCGTTCGACGAAGACTTTGGCTAACAAGGAAATTGATGTCATCAAGGACGATGTTCTTGAAGGATTAACAGCTGTCGTAACTGTTCGTATGTCTGAGCCACAGTTTGAAGGTCAGACAAAGGAAGTTTTAGGAACAGCAGCCGCTACCCGAATTGTTTCTGCAGTTGTAGCAGAAAAAATGAAGGAGTACTTCAACACTTCAAAGCGCATTGATAAGGCAAATGGTCGCCTGGTTCTAGAAAAGATTGCAGCTGCATCACGTACACGTATTAGTGCACGTGCCCATAAGGATCTACAGCGTCGTAAGAACGCATTGGAATCCTCATCGCTGCCTACAAAGCTCTCAGATTGCCGCTCAGAGGATGTAACACGTACTGAGTTGTTCATCGTAGAAGGTGACTCAGCACTAGGTACCACCAAGGCTGCGCGTAATAGCGAGTTCCAAGCGATCTTGCCTATTCGCGGAAAGATTTTAAATGTGCAGAAAGCATCACTTTCTCAGATGCTAGAAGACAAGGAATGCGGTTCGATTATTCAGGTAATCGGTGCGGGTTCTGGGAAATCTTTTGAATTAGATGAGGCTCGTTACGGTCGCATTATCTTGATGTCAGATGCTGACGTCGATGGTGCACACATTCGTTGTTTGCTTCTAACCCTTATGTATCGCTACATGCGCCCTCTGATTGATTCAGGCCGCGTATTTGCAGCGATTCCACCTCTACACCGCATCGAAGTTGTTGGCGGGGGAGGAAAGAAGGGTAATTACATCTACACATACAGTGATGACGAGATGAAGAAAGTAACTGCAGATTTGAAGAAGGATGGAAAGCGCTGGAAGGAGCCAATTCAGCGTTACAAAGGCCTTGGTGAAATGGATGCAGATCAGCTCCGCGAAACAACAATGGATCCAGATGCTCGCACATTGCGTCGCATCACCGTTTCAGATGCAGCTGCTTCAGAGGCGATGTTTGAACTATTGATGGGTAGCGATGTTGCGCCACGTAAGGAATTTATTGCGAACGCTGAAATCGATCGCGAGCACATCGACGCTTAAGTTTTAATCGATTGAAACTAGATCGAAGTACTCGTCTTTCCATAGATCCTCATCGCCATCTGGCAACAAGATAACGCGCTCTGGCTTTAGAGCCTGCACTGCACCCTCATCGTGAGAAACCATGATGACAGAGCCTTGGTATTCAGATAACGCACCAAGAATTTCAGCGCGAGATGCTGGGTCCAAGTTATTTGTTGGCTCATCAAGCAATAAAACATTTGCTGCAGATACAACGAGAACAGCAAGTGCTAAACGAGTTCTTTCTCCACCAGATAAAACCTTTACCGGCTTATGAACATCATCGCCAACAAATAGGAATGAACCCAAGGTATTACGAGCTTCAGGTTCGCGAATATCTGGGGTAGCAGACATCATGTTCTCTAAAATTGTGCGCTCAAAATCAAGTGATTCATGCTCCTGGGCGTAGTAACCGATCTTTAAGCCGTGACCATGTTCAACTTTTCCAGTATCTGATTCAAGTTCGCCAGCAAGAATTCGAAGAAGTGTTGTCTTACCGGCACCGTTAAGACCAAGGATTACAACGCGGGTTCCCTTATCAATCACACATGAAACATCGGTAAAGATTTCAAGAGATCCGTAGTTCTTTGAAAGCTCTTCGCCAGATAGCGGAGTCTTTCCGCATGGGGCAGGGGTAGGAAAGCGAAGCTTTGCAACCTTGTCAGCGACTCGAACATCATCAAGGCCACTGCGAAGTTTTTCGGCACGACGCAGCATTCCTTGTGCTGCTGTTGCCTTCGATGCCTTTGCACGCATCTTCTCGCCCTGCTTCTGCAAAATCTCTGCACGCTTTTCAGCGTTAGCGCGCTCCTTCTTGCGGCGATGCTCATCCTGCTCGCGCTGCAATAGATAGGCCTTCCAACCAAGGTTGTAGACATCGATGCAGTTTCGGTTCGCATCTAAGTAGAACACCTTGTTTACAACTGTTTCAATCAAGTTCACATCGTGGGAAATAATTACTAGTCCACCTGAGTACTTGGACAAGAACTCGCGAAGCCACATGATGGAATCAGCATCTAAGTGGTTAGTTGGCTCATCCAGCAAAAGTGTTTCTGCGCCGCTAAAGAGAATGCGCGCTAATTCGATACGACGTCGTTGACCACCAGAAAGTGTTGAGAGTTCATTGCCAAATACCGCCTCTGATACTCCAAGGGATGTTGCGATCGCTTCTGCTTCAGCGGTTGCTGCATAGCCACCTGCTGCTGAAAACTCTGCTTCAACGCGGGTGTAACGATCCATCGCCTTTTCCAGTGCTTCATCTTGCGCAGTTGCCATCTCCTCTTCAACAGCGCGCATACGTGATGCGATCTGATCAAGGTCACGTGCAGAAAGGATGCGATCAATAACTGTTCCAGGTTCATCACCAGTACGTGGATCCTGTGGCAAGTATCCGATTTTTCCTGTGCGATTTACTGCGCCACCTGCAGGCATAGTTTCACCAGCAAGGACCTTTGCAAGGGTTGATTTTCCAGCACCGTTACGACCAACAAAACCAATACGGTCGCCGCTATTAATACGAACAGTTACGCCCTTAACAAGAAGGCGAGCACCTGCACGTAATTCGAGGGCTTGGGTTGAAATCACACCCAAGTCTATCGGCTGGGTTTAAGCAGCACCAATTCGCGTACGACGAGGAGTAGCAAATGACTTACCAACAGCGGTTAATTCATCTGCAACTTGAGCCTTAATCGCATCTTCGCTCTTGAGTAACTTTGTTAGCTCAGCGATTGTTGCCTTAAGTTCCTTTTGCTCTGTTTCAAGTTCAATCTTGCTCATCTTTGTTAGACGACGAAGTGGCATGTCCAAGATATATGTTGCCTGCTCATCATTTAACTTGAAGTCTTTGATCAACTTTTCCTTGGCTTGAGATGCATCATCACTGCCACGAATAATTTTGATGACCTTATCGATATCGATAATTGCCTTCAGTAAGCCATCTACAAGACCAAGACGAGCTTCAGCCTTTGCCTTGCGGAACTCTGAACGACGACGAACAACCTCGATACGGTGATCGATAAATACGCGCAGTAGTTCTTTAAGACCAAGTGTTTGCGGCTTGCCCTTGACCAATGCAACAGCGTTGATAGCAAAGGCATCCTCCATTGGAGTTAACGCATATAGCTTTTCTAGAACCTCTTCTGGTTCGAAGCCATTCTTGATTTCAATAACAACATTTGTGCCTGTCTGGCCATCGGATAGATCAACGATGTCGCTGATTCCCTGAATCTTCTTTGCCTTAACAAGTGCTGCAATACGTTCAACAACCTTTTCAGGTCCGATTGTGTAGGGAAGCTCCTTGATGACGATACCCATCTTGCGAGATGTCACCTTTTCAATCTCAACAGTTGCACGAACCTTGAAGGATCCCTTACCTGTTGAGTACGCCTCGCGAACACCATCGAGTCCAACGATTTCTCCGCCTGTTGGGAAATCTGGCCCTGGAACAAACTTCATTAACTGCTTAACAGTTGCAGTTGGGTTTTCAATCAGAAACTTAGTTGCAGCGATAACTTCGCCCAAGTTGTGTGGAGCCATATTTGTCGCCATACCAACTGCGATACCTGAACCACCATTTACAAGCAGGTTTGGATATGCAGCAGGAAGAACAACAGGCTCTGAAAGCTGTCCGTCGTAGTTAGGACCAAAATCAACAGTGTCTTCATCAGCTTCTGCGACCATCGACATTGCAGCTGGTGCCAAACGAGCTTCGGTGTAACGCATCGCTGCAGGACCTGCATCTAATGAACCGAAGTTTCCGTGGCCATCAATTAATGGCAATCCCATTGAGAAACTTTGTGCCATACGAACAAGTGCGTCATAAATTGCACCATCACCGTGTGGGTGCAATTTACCCATCACTTCACCAACAACACGTGCGCTCTTTACATGGCCGCGCTCTGGACGAAGACCCATATCTGCCATCTGATGAAGAATGCGACGGTGAACCGGCTTTAAACCATCGCGTGCATCAGGAAGTGCGCGTGAGTAAATTACTGAGTACGCGTATTCAAGAAAAGATTCTGAAACCTCTTTTGAAACATCGATATCAACGATCTTTCCAGGGTATTCGCCGGGCTTTGGTCCAGCAGGTTTCTTACCCTTTGCCGCAGATTTCGCGGGAGTCTTCGCAGTTGCCATTGGGGCATTCTGCCAAGAGTCAGCCTTAATTTAGGGGAGGGCGCGCCCCAACTGATGAAACACACTTTGCTGCCAGCGATGCACCAGCCGATAGGGCCTGAGTTAAATCATTTGTTTCAAGCCACTTTGGAATAAAGCCCGCCGCAAATGAATCTCCGGCACCAGTCGTGTCGACAACATTAGTTGTGACAGCTGGCACCTTTGCAGAATCATTTCCGTTGACCGCCATTGCACCCTTGGAACCGAGTTTGATTACTACAAGCGGTGTGTACTTCTTCAAATTCTCTTCAGCCTCAATTAAATCCTTTGAGTTGCCAAGGTACAAAGCCTCTTCGCTGTTCAAAAGAATTCCATCCATCATTGAAACCCATGAAAGAGCCTCTTCTAAAGAAACTACCTTGAGGGCACCTGTTGTAGTTGGGTCAAAGAAAATTGGCTTGCCCGATGCTTTGATCTTCTTGATCATTGCAAGAACTGCATCACGACTGCGGAAATCTAGTAACGCATATCCTGAAAGATAAACACCATCGACATCATCCAGTGATGGAAGATCGCTGACCTCTAGATCAGCGTTAGCTCCATTGTCTGGAAACATTGTTCGCTCACCATTTGCATCAACCAAAATAACAACGACTCCAGTTGGGCGTCCGCTGTGCATCAAATTAAGGTGTTCTACGCCGTACTTATCAAGGTCTGAAATCAAGGCAAAACCAACAGGGTCATTACCTGTACGTGCGACTAGATGAGCCTTCGAATTAGTGCGGGTAATCCACGTTGCAACATTTGCTGCTTGACCACCAGGGTGACTTGAAATCTTGCTTGCAGTGTCATTGCCGTAATTAATTGGCTCTTTTAACTGAGAAATAACATCAAGTGCTAAATCACCGATACAAAGAATCTTTTTCATTACAAAGCTACCGCGATCTGTGCAGCTAACAAGCAGTTTGATTTAATAATTTCAGTGTTGATTGCCAATGATTCGCCCTTAGAAGTTGTGTGGAAGTGCTCAAGTAAGAATGGAGTTACAGCTTTACCTGCGATTCCTTCTTTTTCAGCCTTCGCCAAACCTGAAGCCAAGATCTCGTCATGACGAGCCTTGTCCATCTCTTTTTCTACTGGATTGGCAACAACAAGTGCCTTAGTCAAAGTACCAACAGATTTGCGGGCTTTGATGATCTCTGCAATTTCAGCGGGTGAATCAACTCGGTGTTCTAAGGTGTAACCAGAATCAGTTAGGTAGAAACCAGGGAATGCGTTTGTCTTGTAGCCAACTAAGGTGATCGCCAAAGTTTCTAAACGCTCTAATGTTGCAGGAACATCTAAGATTGATTTCACGCCAGCGCAGATCATGGTCATGTCAACATTTGCTAGCGCGGTTAGATCTGCAGACTCATCAAAGGATTCATTAGCGCCACGGTGAACTCCACCAAGGCCACCAGTTGCGAAGATGTGAATTCCAGCAAGTGCTGCGATGTGCGCTGTTGCCGCAACTGTTGTTGCAGCGCTCTTTCCTTGCGCAACGATGATCGCTAAATCGCGAATCGAAGCTTTTGAAATGTCATCACGGTTAGCGATAGCTTCAAGCTCTGCGCGCTCTAGGCCGACCAAAATCTTTCCATCTAGCAAAGCGATAGTTGCTGGGACTGCGCCTGCATCGCGAACTATGCGTTCACATTCCAGGGCGACTTCTAGATTCGATGGACGCGGAAGACCGTGGCTAATAATCGTTGATTCAAGGGCAACAATCGGCTTTCCGGCCTTTAGCGCAGCTTCAACTTCAGCAGATAACTTGATCGCTTTTTCCATACGCAAACTCTAGTGCACCGCCGTGGGAGAATAAGCACGTGCATTTGTCCCAGATAACCCCATCGATCTTTTCTTCGTTGGGCTTAGACAGTGCGGTTGATCACTTGGCGATGGGCCAATCGCCAATGGGGCGCGAACTGCTTTTCCTGATTGATGGTTTTGGTATCAACACATTTTCTCAATACGCAGAAGTCATGCCAACGATGTCTCGCATGTTTAATCATGGCTTAATTCAGACTGCGTTTCCATCAACGACTGCAACATCCCTTGCAACGTTAACAACCGGTGCAATGCCTGGTGCACATGGAATGTTGGGTTACACAGTGCAGGTTCCACGCAGTGGTGGACGTTTGCTCAATGCCTTGAAGTGGGATGAACGAGTTGATCCAGAAAATTGGCAACCGGTAGAAACTTTATTTCAACGTGCAACAGCTGCCGGAATAAATGTGACACATATTGCTGCAAAGCGTTATGAAAATTCAGGATTTACTCGCGCAGTATTTCGTGGTGCTAATTACAAAGGCGCAAATGTTGTTGCAGATTTAGTGAGCGAAACAAAAGTGGCGCTACAAGCAACACCTTCTTTTGTGTATTTGTATGTCAATGATTTGGATTCAGCAGGACATTCAGATGGCGTCGGTAGCGATAAGTGGATTGCTGCGCTTTCAATGATTGATCAAATGGTTTCACAGTTAATGAAAGAGGTTCCAAAGGGGACTCGAATCTGGATTACATCAGATCACGGAATGGTGAATGTTGAAGAAAAGGTAATTATCGGTCAGGACAATCCACTGCTTGAAGGTGTCAGTGTTGTTGCCGGTGAACCACGTGCTCGACATATCTATTTAACAAATGATTCACCCTCTGCACGTTCAGATGCTGCTTCATTATGGCAACAGTACTTGCAGGAAAAAGCATTGGTGTTAACCCGCGAACAAGCTATTTCTAGCAACTTATTTGGTGCCGATGTCAGTGCTGATGCGGTTGATCGAATGGGCGAAATTATCGCTATTGCACGTGGGGGATTGGTACTTCTAGATGCCGAACGTGCAGATAAAGAAGGTGGAATGGTTGGGCATCATGGTGGTGATAGCGATATTGAATCGCAGGTTGGATTACTAACTACAACGTTAAGTTAAAGAGTTACTTATCCTCTGGCTTAATACCGAACATGATTTCATCCCAGCTTGGAACCTTTGCTCGCGCAGTAATTCCATCGCGTGAAGCCTCATCATCTGGCTCTTCGCGGATAACTGCTAAGCGCGGAACTTCGCGAATCTCTTCGACGATTTCTTCAAGCTCATCTTCGGCAACTTCCTTGCGGAACTCGCTGTACACATCAATGACGCGGCGCTCAGAGGGGTGAGAAGCCTCAGTTGAGACTAACCCTGGAGTTGGAAGCTGACGTGGAGCTGGTTCATCACCCATCATCCAACGAGCATTTTCATCCATTGATGTAACTGTGCGAAGCGTTGCATCGAAACTCCACTGTGCAATACCAACACCAGTGTTATTTGGATAATGCAATTCGATTGTCCAGGTTCCATCTTCTAAGCGCCAGGTGTCCCATGACAATTCAGATGAATCAATATTGCGTGGTGCAAGACGTGAAATCACAACACCAAGCAAGGTAACTGCATCGCGTCCGCCTTCTTTGCGAACTGCAATCTGTTGCGCCTGATCGATGATGTAGATACGTTCAGAAAGAATTGGACCTGCGAAGCGTTCAACTTTGTCGATAGAAACATTGTTGTCGCGAGCGATTTGTTCTGCGGTTTGTCCTGCACGCAATAGTCGCTGAATCTCTTTGATTGAAACTGTCGGTTCATCTGTTGCTGGAACCGCCATCAATCGTTGCTGATTTACAGTTGAACGCAATGTGTCGCTTACACGGACAGTAAATTCATTGCCGTCATTGTCATGTAATGAAAGGTACAGACCATCTTCGGTCTTTCCATTTAGTCGTAGCTCAGTCACGAGCACGAGGGTAGCCGATGAGGGCCTTATAAGTGCTGAAGTACGGCAGCGTGGCTGCACATGCCGCCATCATGAATCCCAGCGGAACCCAAAATGCAATGTCGGCACCAAAGCGGTCGATGATCTGCCCAGATAGCGCGCTAGATATTGCACCGCCCATTGGCATTCCAGCCACGACCCAGGTAAGTGTTTCAGTGATTTGTTCAGCCGGAACAGCACCCTCTGCAACACCATAGGCGTTAATAACTAATGGTGCGATTGCAAAGCCATTGAAAAATAGCGCAACAGCTAACCAGGTAATTGAATGTGCAAAAAGCATCGGGATAGATAGAACTGTTAGCGCAAATAAGAAAATGAGGAATCGCGCGGCACTTGGCAGTTTCCATTTAATAACACCGTTTGCAATTGCAGCTACTGCGCTGCCCAATGCCCAAATCGCAAGCAGAACTCCAGATTGTGATTCATGCCCACGTGATTCGGCAAATGCAACTGTAACGATTGCAATTGAGCCAAAGAATCCACCGAGCAATGTTGTTGCAAGCACTACTGCCTGAACACGCTTGTTCCTGATTACCGCGGGATGTGGATCCACGTGGCGCTTAGGTGAGGCCGGTGGTTCTGTTGCCTTTGCTGTAATAAATAATGGAAAGCCGATTGCCACAAAGATGATTCCTGAAATTACTCCGGCAGCAGGTGCAATTGAGGTCGCGCACGCTGTCACGATGATTGGTCCAAGGATAAAGACGACCTCATCCATCAACGCTTCAAATGAATACGCAGTATTAACGATGTGGCGATCTTTTTCATCTTCAGCAGTTGTTGACTTATCTGGACTAAGAATATGCAACCAACGTCGTCGCACCAATCCACCAGTATTAACAGAAAATGCTTCAGCAATAATGATGGAAACAAACCAGGACCAGGTTGGAGTTTCTTGTAAGACTAAAAATGTGAAAGCAATAAAGGCGATGACTTTGATTGGAATAACCCGCACCAGCATTGCACTTTGACCAATGCGGTCTGCAACTCGCGACCAATGCGGTGTAGCTAGCGCCATCGTCACAGATGCAACAGCACTTAAAGCACCTGCTATTGCATATGAATCACTAACGGCTACAACAATGAAAATAAGTGCAAGTGAATCCATCGAAATCGGCATGCGGGCAATAACGCCCGGAATTGAAAATCTCAGCGCACCTGGCGTGCGAAATAAGGTCAGATAGGCCGAGAACATAGGCAAGAGTCTATCGAGAAGTTAGACTGCATCCATGACTGATAACCTGCAATTACTTGATTTAGCTTTATCTATTGCAAAGAAAGCTGGGGATTTATTAGTGGATCGTCCGGCTTCGTGGGACTTAACTGTTAAATCAACCGCGATTGATATTGCAACACAGATGGATATGGCATCTGAAAAGTTAATTGTTGAAAGTATTTTGGCTGCACGTCCTGATGATGGAATCATCGGTGAAGAAGGTGCATCACGTGAAAGCAAAAGTGGTGTTACCTGGGTGATTGATCCTGTTGATGGAACAGTTAATTACTTTTACGGATTACCTGGTTGGGCTGTCAGCATTGCGGCAAAGGATGAAAACGGAACTTTAGTTGGTGTAGTTCATTCACCAACAGTTAATTCCACCTGGCATGCAACAAAAGGTGGGGGAGCATTCCTGAATGATGTGAAGATTGCGTGCAACAACCCAGTTGAACTCAACCGCGCACTTCTGTCTTCTGGTTTTGCCTACGATGTTAAGAACCGCATTGAGCAGTTAAAGATTGTGAATGTCTTATTGCCTCAGATCCGCGATCTACGACGCATTGGATCTGCCGCAGCAGATATCTGCCATGTGGCCACAGGTCTGGTCGATGGCTACTTCGAAACTGGATTATTTGAGTGGGATCTAGCCGCAGCCGAACTGATCGCCCGCGAGGCTGGGGCAACGGTGACCACTCGTCCTTGGCATGGGCTCAATCTGACCGTCGCAGCTGGACCCCACTTATACGAGGCGCTGAACGCTCAGATCCCGCAGTAGCCCAGCCTCGATTTACGCTCAAGGCCTCTTTTATGGCAGGATACGCAGTCTGCACCGCCAAAGCGCGTGCTTAATAGAAATGACAAAAGGATCCGAATATGAACATTCTTGACGCCGTAGATGCAGCTTCGCTGCGCAAAGACATCCCACAGTTCCGCGCTGGTGATGAGCTCAAGATCCATGTTCGCGTTATCGAAGGTAACAAGAGCCGTCTTCAGGTTTTCCAGGGAATCGTTATCCGTCGCCAAGGTGATGGAGTTCGCGAAACTTTCACAATCCGCAAGGTTTCTTACGGCGTTGGTGTTGAGCGTACATTCCCAGTTCACACTCCAGTTATTGAAAAGATCGAGCTAGTAAAGAAGGGCGAAGTACGTCGCGCCAAGCTGTACTACCTACGCGATCTCCGCGGTAAGGCTGCAAAGATTCGCGAAAAGCGCGATGGCGTTGAAGGTTACGGCGATGGAATTCTTTCTACTCCAGAACCAGTTGTTATTCCTGAGCCTGTCGTAGAAGCAGTTGTAGAGGCGCCAGTAGTTGAAGCGGTTGTTGAAGCACCTGTTGCTGAAGCAGTTGTTGAAGCGCCAGCAGTTGAAGCGGTTGCTGAAGAAGCAACTGACGCTCCAAAAGCTGAATAATCTCTTCAATGCGCAATAAGGGATCGCTCCTCAAGGAGCTCCCAGTTCTAGTTGTTGTAGCACTTGTTGTTTCATTGTTAATCAAAACTTTCCTGGTGCAGTTTTTCTACATCCCTTCAGGATCTATGGAAAACACATTGCAGATTAAGGATCGCGTAGCGGTTAACAAGATTCCATTTATTTCAAAAACCATTAATCGTGGTGATGTTGTTGTATTCCGCGATCCCAACAATTGGCTTCCTGAAATTGTTGATTACGGAACAAACAAGTATGTGGCAAAGGCTAAGAGCGCATTAGTTGCAGTTGGAGTTCTACCAAACCCTGCAAAGCAGTACTTAGTTAAGCGTGTAATTGGCGTAGCTGGCGATCACATCGTGTGTTGTACAAAAGATGGCAATCTGAAAATTAATGATGTCGAAGTTGTTGAGCCTTATATCTATGCTGGAAACAAGCCATCTGAGATGACCTTTGATGTAACTGTGCCCGCTGGAAAGATTTGGGTTATGGGAGATCACCGCGGTGCAAGTGCGGATTCTCGTTATCACCAAGAGGACATCAACAAGGGTTTTGTGCCGATTTCAAAGGTTACTGGGCGTGTAGTCGCAGTTATCTGGCCCTTTAAAGATATTACTTACATCCCAAAAGTTGATGTATTAAAAAAGTAACCTCATGAAGGTTATTGAACAACTTCTTACCAACGCTGGAATTGCACCGATTGCAGGTGTTGATGAAGCAGGTCGTGGTGCATGTGCCGGTCCATTAGTAATTGCATCTGTTGTTCTGCATGATCCCTTTGCACCAGAGCTTGCCGTAGTGCGAGATTCAAAGGAAATTCCTGAAAGTAAGCGTGATGCTGTCTTTGAATTAATTCAATCAATAGCTGCATCTGTAAGTGTCGTGATTGTTCCGGCAGCTGAAGTTGATGCACGTGGTGTTCATGCAGCAAACCTAGATGGAATGCGTCGTGCAGTTCAGGGATTAAGTGTTGAACCCGCCTATGTTTTAACTGATGGTTATGCAATTGAAGGTTTAGGTGTTCCCAACCTTGCAGTGTGGAAAGGCGACCAAGTTGTTGTTTCCATTAGCGCGGCTTCAGTTATCGCAAAGGTGACTCGAGATCGCATCATGCGCGACATGGATACCGAGTTTCCGCAGTATGGATTTGCTGGGCATAAGGGGTACATCACCGCAGCTCACACAAAGGCGCTGAATGAATATGGTCCATGTGCCCAGCACCGCACATCTTTTGCCAATGTTGCTGCGTTAATCCACAAGTAAAACGCTGGTGTAACGCGGTATCGGTGGGGGTATTTATCGTCCCCAACCATGAAAACAAAAAGCAATCAAAGTACTGGCGCTATTGGCGAACAATTAGTCGTAGATTTTCTGCATCGCAAAGATATTGAAGTCATTGAAAGAAATTGGCGTATCCGCGAAGGCGAGATAGATATTGTCGCGCTCAATCCATCGGGTAAGTTTTCTTTTATCGAAGTTAAAACCAGAAGTTCTGTTGCATTCGGCCATCCCTTTGAAGCTATTGATCGCGATAAAGCCCGCAGAATGCAACGGTTGGCACTTGCCTGGCTAGCAACCCATGGCTGCTTGGGCTGTGAATATCAAATAGATGTTGCTGCCGTATTGCTGGCAGCAGATGGTGGTTCATCTATTGAATACCGAGCTAACTTGCTATGACGCTGGCTCTTACACAATCAGTTGCTTTGCTGGGTCTTGATGGCCATGTTGTAACAGTTGAAGTAGATATCGCAGATGGATTGCCAGGATATTCATTGTTGGGCTTGCCTGATGCAGCATTATCGGAATCTCGCGATCGAGTACGAAGTGCAATTGTTAACTGCGGCGAGGTGTGGCCCAATCGCAAGGTAACTGTTTCACTGTCACCGGCTTGGTTACCAAAGAGTGGTTCTAGCTTTGATTTAGCGATTTGTATTGCGCTGTTATCTGCCCATGAAACAGTTCCAACAGAGCGAATATCTGAAGTTGTATTTCTGGGCGAACTCTCACTTGATGGAAAGATTCGTTCAGTTCGAGGAGTTTTACCAGCGTTGATGGCTGCATTCAAAGCAGGGGTCACGACAGCTGTTGTACCTGCGGCAAATGTTGAAGAAGCGCAGTTGATGCAAGGTATGGAAATTGTTCCGATGCACCATTTGAAACAGGTGCTTCGCTGGTTACGTACCGGAGAACGGGAAGTTGAGCAGCAGATCGATTTACAGTGGCAGCCAAGTGATGAGCGTTTAGATTTTGCAGATGTCGCAGGTCAACCTGCTGCGCGCTTAGCAGCCGAGATTGCAGCGGTTGGTGGCCATCACATTTTGCTGATTGGCCCGCCAGGTGCTGGCAAGACAATGATCGCTGAACGTATTCCAACAATCATGCCTGCACTTTCAATTGCACAAGCGCTAGAAGTTACTGCGGTCCATTCGATTGCAGGAACTTTGACGCAACGATCACCATTGTCTTTGCTTGCGCCAATTGTTTCTCCGCACCACACAACAACGCGGGTAGCGATGGTCGGCGGGGGATCGCATTCAATAAAGCCAGGCGCATGCTCGCTGGCACATTACGGAGTTTTGTTTGTCGATGAAGCACCAGAGTGTGGCCCTGGTGTTTTAGATTCGCTACGCCAACCTTTGGAATCAGGCACGATCACGATTGCCCGAAGTATCGGCAACTTGACCTTTCCGGCGCAGTTTCTCTTGGTGCTTGCTGCTAATCCATGTCCTTGCGGCAAGTTCACCGGTCGTGGCCGCAACTGCACCTGTACTTCACAACAGGTGCGCAGATATCTAGGAAAACTATCTGGTCCTTTAATGGACCGCATCGACTTACGTGTACAGGTTGAACCAGTAGGTCGAGTCGATATGGCAAAGACTCAATTAGGCGAATCAAGTGCGGTAATTCGCGAAAGAGTAATTAAGGCCCGAAGTATTGCTGCTAAACGCTTTGAAGGAATGGGGTGGAGTTTGAACTCGCAGATTCCTGCACGTGCATTGCGCGCTGAGTTTCAACCAGAGCGCGCAGCTATGAATTTCCTGCACGATGAACTAGATCGCGAACATATAACTGCGCGTGGATTGCACAAGATTATTCGCACCAGTTGGAGCTTTGCCGATCTAAATGGGCATCTAATCCCGACGATGGAGGATGTAAATGCGGCGCACACCATGCGCGGAAAGGTTGAGGCATGAACGAACTACTTGCACGTGCTGCGTTATTTAGCGCAATTGAAGGCGGACATACCTTTTGGTCTCAAGAGATCTATAGCAATGGCGCACTACATGTTTATGAAAAGCTCATGAACAATGGCTACGACAGCATAAAATATGAAAAGTTAATTGCCGAATTAAAGCTTCATTCAGGCGAGCAGGTTGTTGCAAAAGTTGCAGAACATCACGCCCGACTTCTGACACCATTAGATTCAGATTGGCCTACGCAATTCAATGATTTGGTAGCACCACCTATCGCTTTGATAATGCGCGGAAATAGCGCAGCTCTTCACATGCCATCACTTGCCATTGTTGGAACTCGTAACCCAACAAGTTATGGGGCCCGTATTGCAGGAGATTTCGCTGCAGGTTTTGCAGATCGCGAATGGGGAATTGTTAGTGGCGGTGCTTATGGGATTGATTCATACGCCCACAAGGGTGCATTGGTCGCCGAAGGTATAACAGTTGCTGTTGTTGCATCTGGAATCGATATTAATTACCCCGCAGGCAATGCTCGCTTATTTGCTGAAATCTGCGAATCCGGTGCAATTATTACTGAGTTCATGCCAGGACATAAGGCGCTTCCCAATAGATTCTTAACTCGCAATCGATTAATTGCCGCCCTATCTAAAGCAACCTTAGTTGTAGAAGCTGCATTTCGAAGTGGCTCACTTCGCACAGCTCGAGATGCTGCAGAACTATTGCGTCCGGTAATGGCGATTCCAGGCCCCATTAACTCACCTCAAAGTGAAGGGTGTCATCGATTAATCGGAGAACGAGCCGCGGAAATCGTTACATCTGTAGCAGATGCTGTGGAGTTTGTCGGCGTTAATTAGTGAGAGAATAAGCCCATGAGTGAATTCCGTTCGGGCTTTGTAGCCATTGTTGGCCGCCCAAACGTTGGTAAATCAACTCTGATCAATGCTTTAGTTGGTAGCAAGATCGCAATTACTTCACACCACCCAAACACCACACGTTCTGCGATTCGCGGAATTGTTCATGGAGATAACTTTCAGGCGGTTCTTGTAGATACACCAGGTGTTCATAAGCCAAAGACATTGTTGGGTCAGCGCCTTAATCAAGTTGTAGATCAGAGCATGGATTCAGTCGACATCGTGATCATGTGTATTCCAGCTGATGAATCATCTGGCGCAGGGGATACCTTCATTGCTCAAGAAATTGCTAAGCACCCAAAGGCCAAGAAGTTTGCAGTCATTACTAAGACGGATTTAATTGCTAAGGAAAAGCTGGCTGTTCGTTTACTTGGAATTATGAAGATTGCCGAAGGATTTGTCTGGGATGAAATCATTCCGGTATCTGCAGCGATCCATGATCAAGTTGATTTACTCAATGAATTAATTGGCAAGAATCTGCCTGCAGGACCCGAGTACTACCCAGCAGGAACAACAAGTGATCAAGCAATCGATCAGTTGATCTGCGAATATATTCGCGAGGCAGCTTTGCAGGATGTACGCGAAGAGCTGCCCCATTCAATCGTTGTAACGATTGATGAATTTGGTGAGCGCGAAGAAAAGGGATCTCGTCCTTTCTACGATGTTCACGCAACAATTCACGTTGAACGCGATAGCCAACGTGCAATTTTGTTAGGTCACCAAGGTCAGCGTTTAAAAGAGATCGGTATCCGCGCACGTGGCGATATTGAGCGCGCACTTGGCGCAAAAATCTTCTTAGGTCTGCACATTAAGGTTTCAAAGGAATGGCAGAAGGATCCAAAACTTCTTGCAAAGTTAGGTTTTGGCGAGAAGGGTTAAGCGGTTTTTCGACTAGCTAAGTAAGATCCAACAAGCACTAACGGCAATCCAACAACGATTCCCACAGTTAACGGCTCTCTCAAGATAATGACACCTAATACAACTGCGATTGCAGTGTTTAAGTAGGTAACTAGTGATCCTCGCGCAGGCCCAATTTCAGCCATCACTTTAAAGAACAAAATAAATGCGAATGCAGTGCTGAATACTCCAAGTGCCAGCAAAGACAGCGTTGAGTTTAGGGAAATACTTGATGGCCATTGAGCAATTGCAACTGGTGCCCAGAACACAGAGGTAATTGCCATCGCTAAGCCATTGATTGCAATTCCATCAACTAGTGGCAAGTTAGAGGTCACCATGATTACCGCGTATGAGTAACCCATAGAAGCAAGAATTACCATCGCAATAGAAAGCGGATCGCTATTTCCTGAAAGACTTTCAATTCCAACAACCAAGATCAAGCCAATGAAACCAACAACGATTCCAAAGATTCGCTTGAACTGCCACACGGAGTGATCACCACGTAGTGAGGTAATAATTGTGGCAAAGATCGGAACGGTTGAAACCAAAAGTCCAGCTAATCCTGAATCAATCTTTTGTTCAGCGGTCGTAATTAAAATCCACGGACCGATCATCTCCATCAGTGCGTAGAAAGCAACGTACTTAAATCCCAGTACCGCACCTTTAAATGTCTTTCGATACAGAGCAACCGGAATCAAAATTGATGCACCAATTAATGTGCGGCCAGCAACTACAGCTGCAGGTGGAAAATCCTCAACAGCTACCTTCATCAGAAGATATGGGATACCCCAAAGGATTCCAACTAAAACAAAGTTAAACAGTGATTTACGGGTCATTTAGGCAATCACGCGGCGATAAAGATCCACTGTTAGGGCCGCAACTGCATCCCAACCAAAAAGTTTTTGAGCACGAACACGTCCAGCTGCGCCGTACTTTTTCAATAGTTCAGGTTGTGACATCAAACGGGTAATTGATTCGGTGAGCGCCTTTTCAAATGGAGCTGCTTCACCGTTGTAATCAACGAGTTCGCCGGTTTCTTTATCTGCGACAACCTCAGGAATGCCTCCTACGCGTGAACCAAGCACAGCTGTTTCACAGCCCATCGCTTCAAGGTTCACAATTCCCAGTGGTTCGTAAATAGATGGACACACAAATAGATCGGCAGCGGTCAACATTGCAGTTAGTTGGTCGTGCGGCAACATATCTTTGATCCACCACACATTGCTACGTTCTTTCTGTAATTCAGCAATTAGCGCAGCAACCTCGTTACCAATTCCTTCTTCATCAGGGCTTCCTGCAGCAAGAACTAAACCGTATTCAGCAGGAACATCCTTCCAAGCACGAAGTAGGTGGGCTAAACCCTTTTGACGGGTAATGCGACCAACAAAGATTGCATATGGTCCACTAATTCCAAAACTTTCCGGAACTGAAGTGTCATGGTTTGGGGCAAACTTGTTTGTATCTACACCGTTGCGAATTGTTACAACTTTTGCAGGATCAATAGCAGGGTATGCCTTCAATACATCTGCGCGCATTCCATCGCTAACAGCGATGATTGCAGCTGCTGCTTCATATGCAGTTTTTTCTGCCCATGAAGAAATTCTGTAACCGCCACCTAGTTGTTCAGCTTTCCAAGGACGCAAAGGTTCAAGTGAGTGCGCGCTAACAATGTGGGGGATTCCGTGTTGAAGTGCTGCAACATGTCCTGCCATGTTTGCATACCAAGTATGTGAATGAACAACATCAACATTTCCTAAATGAGTTGCCATTTCCAGATCAATGGCCAACGCCTGAACAGCTGGGTTTGCATCAGCAAAACCTGCGGGTAATGAATAGCCATAAGCATCATCGCGCTTTCCACCAAAGCAGTGGACATCTACTTCAACATTGTTAATTGTGCGAAGGGCTTGCGTTAATTGCAGAACATGCACCCCGGCGCCACCATAAATAGCTGGAGGCCACTCCTTGGTAACAATTCCAACCTTTAACGTGGTCATAATTGATGCAATCCTCTTCCTTCGACAAGGGTGAAAGGCTATCGTTAAGCCATGGCCAAACTGCAACTTCCGCTCAGCATTGTTCTTGCTGGTGGCGAAGGAAAGCGTCTTATGCCGCTTACTGCAGATCGTGCAAAGCCCGCCGTTCCATTTGGTGGCTCATATCGTTTGATCGACTTTGTTTTATCAAATCTTGCTAATGCAAATATGCTCAAGATTGCAGTACTGACTCAGTACAAGTCACACTCTCTTGACCGCCACATCACAACAACATGGCGCATGTCTTCATTGCTTGGAAATTACATCACCCCTGTTCCAGCGCAGCAGCGCCTTGGGCCACGTTGGTACACCGGTAGCGCCGATGCGATTTTGCAAAACTTCAATTTAATTCATGATGAAGATCCAAAGCATGTTTTGGTGTTTGGTGCAGACCACGTGTACCGAATGGATCCAATGCAGATGTTCCAGCAACATGTTGAATCTGGTGCGGGAGTAACCGTTGCAGCGATTCGCATGCCACGAGCTGAAGCCCACGAGTTTGGTGTTATCGAATTAGCAGATGATGGAATCACGATTAAGGCATTCCACGAAAAGCCAGCCAACCCACCTGCGATGCCAGGTCACCCTGAACTTTCATTAGTTTCAATGGGTAATTACATTTTCAAGCGCGATGTAATGGAAGAGGCGTTAATTCTTGATTCTGAAGATATTGAATCTCGACATGACCTAGGTGGAAACATCATTCCGTTCCTAACTTCACAAGGTCAGGCGATGGTTTATGACTTTGCAAACAACATTGTTCCTGGTGAAACAGAGCGCGATAAGGGTTATTGGCGCGATGTAGGTTCTATCGATGCTTACTACGACGCACACATGGATTTAGTCTCTGTTCATCCGATCTTTAACTTGTACAACCGCGATTGGCCGTTGCTTACAAATCCACCATCATTGCCACCTGCCAAGTTCAGCGAAGGTGGAGCTGCGCATGATTCAATCGTGGGAGCAGGTTCAATTGTTGCCGGCGGAATTCTGCATGGATCGGTAGTTTCATACGATGTTTCAGTCGGTAAGGCTGCAATTGTTGAAGGAACAGTATTGATGCCAAATGTGAAGATCGGCGAAAAGGCGATCATCCGCAAGGCAATTTTGGACAAGAGCGTTGTTGTAGATCCCGGTGCACAGATTGGCGTGGATCTAGAGCGTGATCGTCAGCGTTTCACCGTCAGCGAAGGTGGAATTGTTATTGTCGGTAAGGGCGTTCGCGTTACCGTTTAATCACCAATTGGTGGTGTTGTTCTTTAGCTCTTTGTACTTAGCCATTACATCTGGTGTTGCAACGCTGTTGTGATGAGTCACTTCACCCAAATCCCACGTTGGCATATTTCCTAATAGCGCCCACGCTGCTTGTTTTGATGCACCATCTGCAACATATTCACCTGCAGGTGGAACCAAAACTTCGCGACCAAACAAGGCACTAGCAATAACTGGAACAGCTGGGTTTTTCGCAGCTCCACCAATAAGCAGAATTCGATTAACTCCAACACCTAATGCAACAAGTGAATCAACGGCATCTGCTAATCCAGCAAGCATTCCTTCAACCATTGCACGTGCAATATCTTCAGGGTTTGAGTTATTTAAGTTCATTCCTGCAAATACACCAGTTGCTGTAGGGCGGTTAGGTGTTCGCTCGCCTTCAAAGTAAGGAAGAAGTGTTAAACCGTTAGCACCAGGCTTTGCTGCAAGTGCAAGCTGGCCAATCTCATCATGAGTCTTGCCAAGGATGCGACAGGCGGCATCCAAGATACGCGCAGCATTTAAGGTGCAGACAAGTGGAAGGTAGCGACCTGTTGCATCGGCAAAACCTGCAACCGCACCACTGGCATCATGGGTTGGAGTTTCTGAAACCGCAAAAGCGGTTCCGCTAGTTCCTAAAGAAACAATCACATCTCCTGGTTGTGCTTGCAGACCAAGTGCAGCACCTGCATTGTCACCAGCACCTGCAGCGATAGGAATTCCAGATTGAGTTGTTCCGCCAAATTGCGCAGGTCCAATGATCTGTGGCAATGAAAGCTCTTGATCATGGCGAAGTGCTAAACGAATAATGTCTTCGCGGTAATGCGATGTGCTGGGGTCAAAGTAACCAGTACCTGATGCATCGCTTCGATCTGTAAATAAGGTGTCAAAGTTTTTTCCGCCCTGCATCTGCCACGACAACCAATCGTGGGGAAGTGCAACGGATGCGACCTTTAATGCGTTTTCTGGTTCATGATCTGCCATCCAGCGAAGCTTTGATGCAGTGAAGGATGCAACTAACTTGGATCCAACTTTGCGAGCCATTTCGGCATCGCCGCCAACTTCCTGGTTTAAATCATCGGCCTCTTTTGCAGAGCGAGTGTCATTCCACAAAAGTGCTGGACGAATTACATCGCCTTCGCTTTCTAGTGCGACCATTCCGTGTTGCTGTCCTGCAATAGAAATCGCTTCAACATCTGCAATTCCGCCAGCTTCAGTAAGTGCGGTATTTAATCCATGTAACCAATGCTTTGGCTCGACCTCGGTGCCATCGGGGTGGGAGGCCCGCCCTTGGCGCACAAGTTCACCCGTATTGGCGTCACGAATAACCACCTTTACTGATTGGGTTGAAGAATCCACGCCGGCGATGAGTTGTCGATTAGCCATGGGGCAAGGCTAGACTGTGCCAGTCAGCGTTGACCACAGGTGGCGGTAAAAAATTGAGCCACTTAATCAAACAATAAAATTGTTGGAGTTAATCATGCGTATTGGTGTCCTCACTGGCGGCGGAGACTGCCCTGGTCTTAATGCAGTTATTCGTGCAGTAGTTCGTAAGGGTGTTAAAGAGTACGGCCACGAGTTTGTTGGATTCCGTGATGGATGGAAGGGACCTCTAGAGGGTCTAACCATGCCTTTGAACCTCGAGACAACCCGCGGCATCTTGCCTCGCGGTGGAACGATTCTCGGTTCATCACGTACAAACCCATTCAAGATCGATGGTGGCGTAGAAAAGATTAAGGAAAATCTAGAAAAGGCTGGCATCGATGCGCTGATCGCAATCGGTGGCGAAGACACTCTAGGTGTTGCAACAAAGCTTGATGCTCTTGGCGTCAAGGTGATCGGTGTTCCAAAGACAATCGATAATGATCTGAACAACACTGATTACACATTTGGTTTTGATACATCTGTAAACATCGCAGTTGAGGCGATTGACCGCCTACACACAACAGCGGAATCACATCACCGTGCATTGATCGTTGAGGTTATGGGCCGTCACGCAGGTTGGATCGCTCTTCATTCAGGTCTTGCAGGCGGAGCGGCATGTATCTTGATTCCAGAGCAGAAGTTCTCTGTCGACAAGGTGTGCGAATGGGTTGAATCTCGTTTCAAGTCTCATTACGCACCAATCATCGTTATTGCAGAAGGTGCGATTCCTCAAGATGGCGACATGGTTGTAAAGGATCAGACACTTGATTCATTTGGCCACGTAAAGCTTTCAGGTATTGGTGACTGGCTTGCAGGTCAGATTGAAGCCAAGACCGGCAAGGAAGCACGTACATCTGTATTGGGTCACATCCAACGTGGTGGTACTCCAACAGCATTTGACCGTGTTCTAGCTACTCGCTTTGGTCTACACGCAATCACAGCCGCTCATGAAGGTGACTGGGGCAAGATGGTTGCGCTACACGGCACAAACATCGCTCGCGTGCCTTTGGCATCAGCAACTGAGAAGCTAAAGACCGTTCCACTAGAGCTATACAAGGAGTCAGAGATCTTCTTCGGATAATTGCGTCTCGCAGTTACTTGTTGACACTCTAAACTTCTCCAATGAGCACAAACTTAGACTCCCTGTTCACACCTGGCCTTGTTGCTGCCCAGCAACCAATATGGCCAGGTGGAGCAGAGGGTGAACCGATCAAAGCAGCTGTGGCGCAACTAAAGGCGTTGCCACCACTTGTCTTTGCCGGTGAATGCGATGATCTAAAAGCTCGCATTGCGCTCGCAGCAGAAGGAAAAGCATTTTGGTTACAAGGTGGAGATTGCGCAGAAACATTTGCAGCAGCTACCGCTGATTCAATCCGTAACCGTATTAAAACAATTTTGCAGATGGCAGCTGTGCTTCAGTACTACTCAAGCCTTCCAGTTATCAAGGTTGGCCGTATGGCAGGACAGTTTGCTAAGCCTCGTTCAAGTGATTTTGAAACTCGCGGAGATGTAAAGCTTCCTGCATACCGTGGCGACGCTGTTAACGATATTGAATTCAATGAAGCTGCTCGTACTCCAGATCCACAACGTTTAGTACGTGTGTACAACACATCAGCTGCAACGCTGAACTTAGTTCGCGCATTTACACAAGGTGGATTTGCAGATCTTCGCCAAGTTCACGAATGGAACAAGGGTTTCATCCGTGATTCAAAGGTTGGCGATCGTTACGAAAAAATGGCTAATGAGATTGGCCGCGCACTAGCATTTATGAAATCTGCAGGAGTAGATCCTGAAAGTTTCAAGTCAGTTGATTTCTTCGCAAGCCATGAAGCGTTAATCATGGAGTACGAAAAAGCGCTAACTCGTATCGATTCACGCACCGGTGATGCATACGATGTTTCAGGCCACTTCATCTGGATTGGTGAGCGCACACGTCAGCTAGATGGCGCACATGTTGATTTTGCTTCAAAGGTTCGCAACCCAATTGGTATCAAGCTTGGACCAAAGTCCACGGTTGAAGATGCACTTGCCTTGATCGACAAGCTAGATCCAAACCGCGAACCAGGTCGCATTACCTTTATTACACGTATGGGTGCTAAGAACATCCGCGAGATCTTGCCAGCGCTAGTTGATGGCGTTACAAAATCTGGCGCAAAGGTTTTGTGGGTCTGCGATCCAATGCACGGAAACACATATGAAGCACCAACTGGATACAAGACTCGTAGTTTTGATGATGTTATGGATGAAGTTAAGGGATTCTTTGAAGTTCACAAAGCGCTAGGAACTCATCCAGGCGGAGTTCACATTGAACTTACCGGCGATGATGTCACCGAGTGCGTTGGTGGCGGCGAAGAGATTTCACATGAGGACCTAGCTTCACGCTATGAAACAGCGTGCGATCCACGCCTAAATCATGCTCAATCCTTAGAGCTTGCCTTCTTAGTTGCTGAAATGTTGCGCGATCGCTAATTTTGGCGAGTGCCGCTTTTAGTAACTTCTCATAAGACTCCTGTCGGCACCCTCAATTTATTAGCTGATGATCAGATTCTGATCGGGGCAAACCTTTCAACTGTTTCTGCCTTTAAAGCAGGTCGTGATGTAAAGGTTGTTAAATCAATTCCAGTTATTTCAGATCTCATTAACGATTACTTTGATGGGGATTTAACGGCGCTTAACGGAATTCAAGTTCGTCAACCAGGTGCGGCATTTTCACAAGCGGCGTGGAAGGCGATGCGAAAGGTCGCACCAGGAAAAACTTGGTCTTACGCAGATCTTGCTGCAAAAGCAGGTTCACCTGCAGCGGTTCGGGCAGCCGGAAGTGCATGTGCAAACAATGCAATCATGCTTGTTGTTCCTTGCCACCGCATTGTAAAAACTGGGGGAGCGTTAGGAAATTACGCCTACGGTGTAGATAAGAAGCAGTGGCTACTAAGCCACGAGGGCTTTCTTTAAGATTTCAATTGCCTCTTCGCATTGAGCATCATCAAAATCTAGGTGCGTTACTAAGCGCGCATACTTTGGGCCGAGCGCGCTAATCCATAATCCTGCATCACGGCAACGTTGCGCAAGCTCAGCTGCGGTTATTGGTAGAGCTGCTAGATCTAAACCAACAATATTTGTTTCAACTGTTGCTGGATCAATAAGCGATGCATCTACTGCAGCGATTGCAAGAGCTAATTGCTTTGCGCGGCGGTGATCTTCAGCTAGACGATCGATGTTGTTATCTAATGCGTAATGAGCACCCGCTGCTAATAAACCAATCTGACGCATTCCTGCGCCGTAACGCTTGCGCCAAACACGCGCCTTTGTTACGCGCTCCTTTGTCGAAAGCATGATTGAACCAACTGGTGCACCTAATCCCTTGGATAAACACACAGAAATAGTGTCGAAGTGCTTTCCATATTCTGCAAAAGAAACACCGGATGCAACATGAGCGTTCCAGATTCGTGCACCATCTAGGTGAAGTGCAAGTCCTAACTCATCTGCACCTTTGCGAAGTGTTGCAATTTCCGAAATTGATTGAACAGTTCCGCCACCAAAGTTATGTGTATTTTCAACAGCGATTGCAGTTGTTGAAACAAGATATGGGCCGCTATTGGGGCGAGCAATTTCCAGCGCATCAGCAGCTCTTAAAAGGCCATTCTTTGCAGGAAATGTGCGGGTAGTAATTCCGCTAAATACAGCTGCTGCGCCAAGTTCTGCACGAACTATGTGGCTATTGGTTTCAGCGATTAATTCCTCGCCAGGGGCAACCAACATTCGGATGGCCAATTGGTTTGCTAATGAACCGGTAGGAGTAAAGACTCCAGCTTCTTTGCCAAACATTGCTGCAACGCGCTCTTCAAGAGAGTTAACAGTTGGGTCATCGCTGTACACATCGTCACCAACTGGTGCGCTAGCAATTGCCTCGCGCATCGCTGCAGATGGACGTGTAACTGTGTCGCTTCGAAGATCAATAGCCATGGCTTAGTTTCTCACGATTCCTTAATAACAATCACAAACATTGCGATGACAACCATTACGCCACCCAGCGCTTTTTGCAAGGTTAAGGTCTCGCCACCAAAAGCGATAGCAAAGATCGCCGCAAAGACAACCTCCATGGTCAAGATAACTGCGACCTTGGTTGTACTCATGTGAGCCTGAGACCAGGTTTGAATAACGAAAGCAACTGCGGTGCAGGCAACAGCGGTAAAGATAACTGTTGCCCACACGCCACTATCGGGAGGTAATTGATATCCGCCCTCAAAGGCTGATGCGATACCTGAAAGAATCGCACAGACAGTTAGCTGAACAACTGTCATCGCATAGGCATCGCGACCATTGCTCCACTTACCTAAAGCGATGATGTGAGCACCAAATCCAAAGGCGCTTCCTAGAACAAGAAGTTCACCAATACCAATTGACCAACCATTCAATGACAGCAACGCTAAACCAATTGTCGCAAGCGCAACGCAGCCCCGTGTCAGTTTTGAGATTCGAGCCTTCAAGACAACTGCTGCGATTAATGGAGTAAAGACAACATATAAACCGGTGATAAATCCTGTGATTGCCGCGCCTGTGCGTTCTAGGCCAAGAGTTTGCAGAATGTATCCGCTACCTAGGAACAATCCGGCCATAGATCCACGAAGCAGTAAATCTTTATTAAAGAATTTAATGCACTGAGGGCGAATCAAAAGCATTACAACTACAGCCACGATAAATCTGCTAAATAAGAAGTTATTTACTGTTTGGCGCTCAATCGCATCCTTCATAACCACGAAGGCAAAACCCCATGCTGCGGCAACTGATAAAAGCGCCCATGGAGCAAGCTTTAACTGCAGTTGGTGGCGAGCTGACATTAGCCGCGGAGCTTCTTCAGTAACGCAACTTCCTTGCCGTGTTCTGGCTCCATGCCTGGTGTTTCAAGAATAAGCGGCGCATTTGCAACCGCGGGATGTGAAAGTAGTTCTTTAAAGGGATCCACGCCAATGTGACCATCACCAATATTTTGATGACGATCTTTTAACGCGCCGCACACATCCATCGAATCATTTGCGTGCACTAGTTGGAAGCGCTCGATACCGGCAACTTCTACCAATAGATCGATAGTTGCAGTCATTCCACCTTTAACAGAGATGTCATGGCCTGCGGCAAATACGTGACAGGTATCAAGACAGATACCAACCTTTGGGTGGTATTCAAGTGCCTTCAAATACATTTCCAGATCATCTAACTTCTTTACTAGTGATTGACCTTGACCAGCTGTTGGTTCAAGCAACAGGTAAGGAGCATCATCACCAAGTGCGTTCAGGATTGGCATCATGCCTTCATGAATCTGCTTCCACGCCTTTTCAACATGGTTCACATCCACAGCAGAACCCGTATGAATTACTACGCCAAGTGCGCCAATTTCAGCTCCACGCTTAAGTGAGTATTCAGTTGACGCTAAAGAGTTTAAATATGTTGCCTCTGTAGGTGAACCTAAGTTAATCAAAAACGGTGCGTGAACATAAGTTTCAATATCTAGTTCGGCAGCTTTGATCTTGAATGCTTCATCTAATTCAGGCTTAGCCTCAGGCATCGCCCACGTACGCGGACTGGATGCAAATACTTGAATTGCTTCGGCGCCAATTTCTTGGGCGTATGCGATTGAGCGCTTGGCCATTCCACCAGTAGTAGGGGTGTGGGCACCGATACGAGGCTTTTTAACTGGTGTAGGCATTGGATCACCCTACGGTAATCGTCACCAAACTTCCACGTAATACCTTTGTATTTACCGCAGGAGATACCTTCTTTACTACCTTTTTCTTCGCACTTCCGATACTGACAACCTTCACCTTTAGGCCAAGAGATTCAAGCATTGCTTTAGCTGCATTTGCTTCCATTGTGATTACAGTCTTCGGAATAAATGTATAGCGAGGACCCTTTGAAATAAGAATAGAAACCTTGCCACCCTTATTTGCAGTTGCACCCCCTGCAGGATTTTGTGAAATAACAGCTAGCTCAGGAGTTGTTTCACTAAATGCATAACCTGCTTCAACATTAAACCCGGCTTGTGTTAGTTCGTTCAACGCTTGCTCGCCACTCTTTCCAAGGTATGAAGCAAGTGCGACTTGTTCAATTCCCTTTGAAACTGTTAAGTCAACTGTTGCATTTCGTTTCACTTCTGTTCCAGAAATTGGTGTAGACGAGATTACATATCCCTTTGGAATATCAGAGTTAAATACTTCAGTAATTGTGCCAACGGTCAGCGGGCTTTTTGTAATTGCTGCTTGCGCAGCTTCTGGGGTTAAGCCCTTTACGGAAGGAATTGTGTAACGCTCAGGACCCTTTGAAACAATTAACTTAACGCTTCCGCCAGCATCAACTTTGCCGCCACCTTCGGGGATCGATTGAATAATCTTTCCCTTTGGAATCTCTTCGTCATAACGATTCTCGACAACAACTGCTGTTAAGCCAAGTGGGGTAAATGAGTTCATTGCCTCGTCGTAAGTGCCACCAACTGTTGAGGGAACAACTACACGCGAGCCAGGACCAATTAATGTCCACCAACCACCAACTCCAATTGCAATCGCAAGGATCAATGCAACCTTGCGATTACGACGTACACGTTTGCTTGCACGCTTCTTTTTTTCCTCTTGACGCTTTATCTCGCGGGTAGATTCCTTAACAGGTGTTGTTTCTTCTTTAACGGGCTCTTCCTTTGCCTTTTTGCGTGACTTCTCGCGGATAGGTTCAACCGGAAGATCCAAGCCAAGGTCCAGCTGGTTTTTCTTAGGATCAATTTCAATCTGAATCTTTTGAAGTTGTTCCAGAAACTCAGCGGCTGTGCGTGGACGATCATCTGGATTCTTGGCTGTGGCACTTGCAATTAGATCATCCAACGCTTGCGGGATTTCTTTGCGCTTACTGCGAAGGCGTGGAATCTCTTCATTCACATGCATGTAGGCGATCTGAATTGGTGAATCGCCATTAAATGGCTTTTCTCCTGTAAACATTTCATACGCCACAATTCCGGCCGCATATACATCGCTGCGAGAATCTGCGATTCCTCGCTGAACTTGCTCGGGAGATAGGTAGGAAACGCTTCCTAGAATCACACTGGACTCAGCGGTCATAGTTGTGCCGATTAATTCACCGCGAGCTAATCCAAAATCTGCAATCTTGATACGGCCATCTTTAGATATCAAAATGTTTTCTGGCTTGATATCGCGATGCACAATTCCAAGTACATGAGCCGCGGCAAGAGCGGACAAGATGGGTGTTAAGTAATTAATTGCATCTTTAATTTCAAAACGTCCGCGCTCATTGAGGTACTCACGGAGTGTGTGGCCTTCAATTAACTCCATCACTAAGAAGACTGCAGGTACTCCGCTTTGATTCCACCCTTGATCTTGCACAGCGACAATATTTGGATGTGAGAGCGCAGCAGCAGCCTTCGCTTCGCGGATAAAGCGAGAAACAAATGCTTCATCCTGAGCTAAATGTGGATGCATGATCTTGACTGCAACCTTGCGATCTAAACGGGTATCTAGCGCTTCGTAGATTGAAGCCATTCCGCCATTGGCCATCTGACGCAGCAATTGGTAGCGCCCATCAATGAGCTCTCCGGTCAGATCAGACATGTGCAGATTTTATGGAGCGCACCTGTGGCAGGTGCTGAGGGCGCGCCCAAAAAGGTTATGAAGTGAGTTTAAACTCGCAATTTTCCCGGGTTTCATCACGTGCAAAGTGTTTATCTTGATCAAACTGCCATTGCTTCATAAATGGCTCGACAACTGATCCATCTCGTTCCAAAACACGCTGCAATCCAATGTGTGGTTCTACATCAATCCAATAAGTAATAGCTCCCGCATCGCGCACAATTACTTGGGCTGCGCCAACTCCTTCGAGGATTAATACATCAGTTGGTTCAATAACCTCTTCGCGATCAAAGCTCATGCTGATCCAGTTAAAGAGTTTTACCGTGCAGGGTTGGCCCGCCAAATGCGCCGAAGCAAGTCGATCTAACACTTCAGTTAAGTCATTACCTAGCGCTGTTGTCCAGCCGCTATATAAATCATCAAGATGAACAACGCGAACCGAACCCGTGGCAGAAAACTCTTTTTCTAACTGCGCCGCAAGGGTTGTCTTTCCAGCTCCAGCCGGCCCATCAATAGCTAAGAGAGTCACGCCAGCGCTTCCAACCGATAACAGCAATTACAGTAAACATTGCGTACAACACCGCTGTAAACCAGTATCCAAGCAATGCGTACTCAATAGTTCCGGCTAAATCCACGACAAACCAAACAACCCACGATTCATACTTTTCGTACACCATCATTACCTGTGCAACAAGACTCCCAATGAGTAAAAATGCATCAGACCAAGTTGCTGCAGCTCCAATATTTGCAAGCACCGGTGAAAGCGCTGCAACACTTATTACAGTTCCAATTGCGATGTATTGGCGATTGCGGTTACTCATATTTCCCGGAACTGCACCAGTTGGTGCCCAATCCTTCCAGCCGTAAACAGCTGCAATGATAAATACGATTTGCAATACAGCTGATGCGAAGAGATCTACTTGATAAAAGAAAACTCCATATAGAGCACTACTTAACGCCCACCATGGCCAGGTGATTCGCTTGCCAGTTGTTCCAAGCCACACACCAACAAAAGATGTAAGCGCTGCAATAAATTCAAGGATTGAGACTTCATAGCCCCATGCTGTAAATAAAGTGGTTGACACGATGTATTCCTTTCCGCGTCCGCATTATCGGACGGGTCTATCGGTCGGTCTGAATTTCAGACCCTCTCAGCCTTGTGGGCTCCCGTGGTTATTACTCTAGCGTGAAACCAGCTGGCGCTTGATGAATGCGCCTCCAGCAACACGAACTCTTCGAGCTGTCGAAGTTTTTGCACGTTGATTGAAGATGTCATAACCAATCTTTTCTACCTCATCAACGATTCCGCAGTACAAAGTGCTTGCAGCCTCAATACATGGGCGGCTCGTTGCTTCAAGCATTGCAATTCCAGCAGCAGATTCTGCTTGCAATTGACGGACGCGAGCGATCTGGAACTTCAAAGCTTCAATAATTTCTGGAGTTAACACACGTTCTTCCAGCATTTCGCGGGTTACACCAAATTGTGCAAGCTCTTTAATCGGCAGATACACGCGACCACGATCTAAATCTTCATCAACATCGCGAATAAAGTTTGCTAACTGAAAGGCAATACCAAGCTTCTTTGCTGCCTCATATGCATCGTTATGTAATGGGCCAAGGATTGGAACCATTTCAAGACCTATAACCGCTGCAGATCCATACACATATTCCAGTAAATCTTCGTATGTTTCATATTCCTGCACAGTTAAATCCATAGTCATTGAATGCAGGAAAGCTTCAAAGTGCTCGTGCGGAATATCAAAGCGTTTGACGGTGTCGATCAGTGCACGTCCAACATGATCATTACTTGTGCCCTTTTTTAAATCGGCAAGAACGCCATTGCCCCAAGTGCTAAGGGCGTCTGCCTTTTCTTCAACACTTAGTTCCGATGCAAGATCATCAACGATCTCATCGGCGTAACGTGCAAAGCCATACAGCGCATGTACGAACGGACGTTTTGCCTTTGGAAGCAACAAGGTTGCCAAGTAGTAAGTCTTGCCATGTAATGCGTTAAGTCGCTTGCACTCTTCATATGAAGCACGAAGATCGGGATCTGTAATCCCAGCAGCGGTTAACTCATCCATTTACTTAACCGGACCCACAATGCGCTCTGCCGCTAGGCGTCCAGAAATCAAAACCATTGGTACACCTACTCCTGGTTGTGTTCCAGAGCCAGCAAATACAACGTTTTCAATTCCTGCCGCCATATTACGTGGTCTAAATGGACCTGTCTGGAAGAAGGTGTGTGCACTAGCAAATGGTGCACCGCGCTCCATTCCCTGCGCTTCCCAATCAAGCGGAGTTGTTAAAACTTCAGTTTCAATCGCATCACCAAAGCCGGTGTAACCACGATGTTCCAATGTTTCAATCATGTGGTCGCGATAAGGCTTTGCCTGCTTATTCCAATCAATATCTGCATCCAAGTTAGGGGTTGGAAACAGCACGTAATACGAATGCTTTCCATCAGGTGCCAAAGAAGGATCATCCTTAGAAGGAATAGTTACCAGCACACTGGGATCGCTCATGAGCTTCTTCTGCTTAATAAGCTCATCAAAGACGCCATCCCATGATTCTCCGAAGTGAATGTTGTGGTGAGCAGCAAAGTCATACTTCTTAGATGAACCAACCAACATAGTTACGCATGATGGTGAGTAGTTAAGACGCTTTACAGAAAGTGGGGTCTTGCCCAATAAATCGCGCCATGCAACCGGTAGATCTGGATTCAAAATTAATGCATCACATTCAATGCGCTGACCATCAGTAGTAATTACAGCCTTTGCGCGACCATTCTGAACATCTACCTTTGAAACTGTGGTGTTGTACTTAAATTCAACGCCATGCTTTTGTGCAGCAGCTGCCATCGCACGAGGAACTGCATGCATGCCACCCTTAGGGAAGAACACACCATTTACTGAATCCATGTAAGCGATAACTGCGTAAATTGCTAAAGCTTGTTGTGGGCTTACACCTGCATACATCGCCTGGAATGAGTACACCTTCTGCAAGCGTGGATCCTTCAAGAACTGATTCACCTTTGGTGACAATCTGCGGAATCCACCTAATGCAATTAAGCGCGCAAGGTTTGGAGTTAACAAGTTAAGTGGTGAATCAATATTGCGATCGATGAAATCATTCATCTCATACTTGTATAACTTAGTTACAAACTCTACGTAACGTGCGTAACCGGCAGCCTCTTCAGGGCTTACCTTCTCTGCAATCTCAGCCTCCATTTGCGCTGTATTTGCATGCACATCGATCTGTGAACCATCTGCATAAAAGGCACGGTACAAAGGAGAAACCGGCATGAGTTCAACCCAGTCCTTCATATCTTCTCCGACGCAGCTAAATGCATCTTGGATAAGTGAAGGCATAGTTAAAACAGTTGGGCCGGTATCAAATGCATAACCATCTTTATTTAATAAACCGCTGCGACCGCCAGGAACTGATTCCCGTTCAATCACAGTTACCTTGCGTCCAGCGCCAGCTAAGCGAAGTGCAGCACTTAGACCTGCGTAGCCTGCGCCAACAATGACGACATGATCGGTAGGACCTTTGACACGTGCAGGCATTAAGAACTCCTCTTTGTAGCGATGTTTGCAAGCTCGACGAGCAATGCTTTTCCATCATCGGTAAAGACTTGTGATTGTGCAGCGGTTAATGCTTGATCTGTCAGGCGATCAATTGTTGCTTCAAGCTCTGCTCGCGCACCTGTTGATTCAATAATGTCTTGCAAGATTGCAACGCCTTCAGCATCGATATCTGGCTTTCCGAAGTACTTTTTGCAAATCTCTAACTGTGCTGGGGATTGGCGTTCATGTGTCATAGCAATTAACACAGTGCGCTTGCCTTCACGAAGATCATCACCAGCAGGCTTTCCAGTAACTGATGGATCGCCAAATACGCCAAGCAAATCATCGCGAAGCTGGAAGGCTTCGCCTAGCGGCAATCCGTATGCAGAAAGTGCGTCGGTAACTTCCTTTGATGATGATGTCATCGCTGCACCTAAGTGCAACGGACGCTCGATTGTGTACTTACCTGATTTGTAGCGTGCGATCTTCATTGAACGCTCAACACTTGTATCTTTTTGTGTTTGTTCATGAATATCTAAGAATTGACCGGCCATTAGTTCAACGCGCATCTCGTTATAAAAAGGAAGTACGCGCGCAAATTGTTCAGTTGTTAAACCTGCGGTGTTTAACATTTGATCTGACCACACAAGCGCAAGGTCGCCAAGAAGTACCGCAGCTGATAATCCATATTGAGGCGCAAATCCATCTAATTGCTCCTGCACATGCACCGATTCAAAGTGACGATGAATCGATGGCTTGCCACGACGAGTATCTGAACCATCCATCAAATCATCATGAATTAATGCGCAAGCTTGTAAAAGTTCTAACGCCGCCATTGTGCGGATTGCGGATTTTTCAAGATTTCCACCAGCTGCAACAAAACCAGCATATGCAAACAATGGGCGAAGTCGTTTTCCACTATCTAATAAGAAGGATGTCAATGAATCTGAGACAGGGGATAGGTCTGATGAGATCGAATTCAGATACGCACTTTCGCGGTTAAGGAAGATGCTTAACTCTTCTTCAACGGCGCTGCGCACGCTCTTTAAGGTTGTCTTCGGCTCTGAACTCACGTGGTAACGGTACCCTCACTCAGTGGCATCGCGCATTTCGTATTCATTTGAGTTCTTCCCTCCAAAGGATGTTGAGGGTGAAGAACGGTTATGGGCTGCCATTGAAGGGCTTAAATCAATAGCCCCAGACTTTGTCTCTGTTACATATGGTGCCGGTGGATCAACCCGGGATCGCTCTATTCGAATTGCTCAAGAAATTACTAAGCGAACCGGAATTTCAACTGTTGCTCACCTGACCTGCGTCGGATCTACCCGCGAAGAGTTAATGGCAATTTTGCATAGTTATAAAGAAGCGGGCATTACAAGTATTTTGGCTTTGCGTGGAGATCCAACAGGGGGACCAAGTGCACCATGGACTTCAACACCAGGTGGCCTCAATCATGCAGATGAGTTGGTGCAATTAGCAGATGAGTTTGGCGGATTCACAATTGGTGTTGCGGCATTTCCTGATGGCCACCCTGCATCACATGGTGATTTCGAAAAAGATATTGATGTGCTGATTCGTAAAGAAGAACTCGGTGCAACATTTGCCACAACACAATTTTTCTTTGATGTAGATCGATACACGCAATTAGTAGATCGTCTTGCACAACGGGGCTCTAAGTTAGTCATCATTCCCGGCATCTTGCCTGTTACGAATGTGAAGTTATTGCACCGAATGGCTGAACTTGGTGGAACTCCAATCCCAAGCCATATTGCAGATGCCTTTGCAAGGGTAGAAAACGATCCTGCAGCGGTGCGCGCATTAGGCGTAGAGATAGCAACATCACTATGCAAGCAGCTAGTTGCCGCCGGCGCCCCAGGCTTACACTTTTACACAATGAATAGTTCGACCGCTACTAAAGAAATTGTTGGAAACCTCAATGCTAAATAAGGATGAGTTCAGAGCTAAGTGGAGCTCGCTTCATAGCGACGCCGAAACCACTGGCATCGTTGGTGGCTGGCTTAATATTTCTTACCGTTTTGGTTTGATCTGCACACTGCTTCGAATTTCTCCTAACGCGCTGACATTATTTGGTTTGCTCGGAGCAGTTGCTACAGCGTTGACCGCACATTCTGCTTGGGCGATATTTTTCTTAGTATTTTCACTGTTTTGCGATGGTATTGATGGAAGCGTTGCCATCTTCCAACACCGTGATAGCAAGTGGGGCGCAACGCTAGATTCGGTTGCAGATCGCATCAGCGAGGCGCTTTGGTTCTACGCGCTCTACGCAATCGGTGTTCCAGCGTGGATTCCCATTACTTTATGGAGTATTGCTGCATTCCAAGAGTATGCACGCGCAAAGCTGATCTCACTTGGTGTTAGCGATATTGGGGTAGTAACTCCTGCAGAACGTCCAGTTCGTGCAAGTTTCTTATTTATTGTTTTGATTTTGAATCAGTTGTCATTGCCTGGCGCAACTGCTCTTTCAATCGCATTCCTAGCTGTGCAGATCTACAGTTTTGTTAGTGTCGTGCGTTTTTCTCGTAGCCAATTGCTTCAGTAACTAAATCTCCACTAATTCCAACAAGCGGTAAACCGCCACCAGGGTGAGCAGAACCACCCACTAAGTACAAATCCTTTAGCGGCGAACGATTCTTTGCTCGCATAAAGGCAGCACGTGCCCCATTACTAGAAGTTCCATAAATCGCACCACCTGGAGCCATGACAGCTGATTCCAGATCTGCCGGAGTTCTAATTGTAAAAGATTCCAGACGATCACGCACTGAGATTCCACGAGCTTCAATCTGATCAATGATGCTATTTGCGTAATCACGAGCAAAGTCAGCGTTGCTCCAATCAAACTGGCCATGGGTCGGTGCGTTAACTAAGACAAACCAACCTTCTAAAGTTTCATCTTTTGTCATCGCTTCATCTTGCGGAGCACAGATGTAGATTGTGGGCTTTTCTACTGGCTTGCCATGGGTAAAGATCGCATCAAATTCAGCATCATAATTTTCGGGAAACAAGATTGTGTGGTGATTTAACACTTGATCTGGATCTTTACGCATGCCCAACAGCAAGGAAAATCCTGCAACTGAAACATCTGCGTTAGCTATGTTTTTGCGGGCTTTCTTCAGCAAGCGCTTATGCCCAGTAATAAGCTTGTTGTACACCAGCGATGCATCCGCGTTAGCGACAACCGCATCTGCTTCAACCACTGTTCCATCAGCTAAAACAACACCCGTGGACTTCTTTCCCTTAGTTGTAATTGAGGCAACAGGGGAGTTCAGATGGAAAGTAACGCCGACATCTATGGCACGTTGGTACACCTTTTCAGTTAACTGACCAAGGCCACCCTTTACATGCCATGCACCGAAACTCTCTTCCACAAAAGCAATTGTTGAAAGCACCGCTGGTGCTTTACGTGGATCTGATCCGCTATATGTGGCGTAACGATCCATGATGTAACGAAGGCGTTGATCCTTCAGAATCTCATCTGCATGCTCACGCAATGTTTTCCAGGGCGCAATGATCTTCATATCGCGCAGAAAAGTGATTCGCTTTATCAGCGAAAGGGGGGATTTAAGTTCAGATTCGATAAACGGTCCACGGCTGACATCCCACATTCGCTCTGCGCGCTTCATGATGCGATCCCACTGGCCCGCACTATCTGCGCCAAAGCTTGTAGTGATTGCATCCAAAGTTTCTTTGCGCGACAAATTCGCAAACTTCACATTGCTGCCATCTGCAAAGCGGTAATCAAATGAGGGATTTACAGATTCGATTGGGCACACAAGACCCATTGGCTTGCCTGTGCGCTGAAAGAAATCTTTGTAAACAGCTGGCAAAGTTAATAAAGATGGACCGGTATCAAATGCAACCTTTCCAATCCATTCAGTACGGCACTTTCCGCCAACTTGCCCAGATGCTTCATACAGAACAACCTCATGTCCACCGCGTGACAAGCGAGCAGCAGCGGTCATGCCGCCCATACCCGCGCCAATCACAACGATCTTCATACTGTGCGACCTTTCCACTGAACAGTTCCGCGCATTAAGTATGAGTAAACAATCAGATAAATCAACGCAGCGATAGATATTGGATGCAACACGCTATCTAGAACTCTTCCGCGACTCTTGATTGCACTTAGTACACGTGTGGCAACAATCGCAGCAAAACCTAACCAGCCATAAGTATTGCCGAGCAGACCAAGAATTAATGGCGCGATGCTTGTAGCAAATAAGAAGGCAATCACTAACACTGCCCCGAATATTGACCCAAAAGCTTTGTTTAAAGATTTTCCATACCCTGCTTCAATCTCATTCCATGATGCATACATGCGGGTCTCGGCGATATCTGAACCATTAATCACTGTTCCTGATGAACCACTTTCTATCAAAGCGCGTGCCAGGAACACATCATCAATAACTGCATGCTTTACAGATACATATCCGCCGATTGAGTCCAGCGCCGAGCGTCGAACAACAAAGAACTGGCCATTTGCCACCGCCATTGATTTCTGACGAGAACCTTCGGCATTTCTAAGTGGAACAGTTGATAGCCATGACCACTGAAGTAATGGCTGAATCAAACGCTCGCCGAAACTTAGTGCAATCTGTCGTGGGTACGGAGAAATAAAATCTAAACGTGCTCCACGCATCGTGGACACAGCTTTTGCTATTGCGTCGTTAGTTAAGCGCACATCTGCATCGACCGATACAAGAACATCTTCATTTGATGCTTCAAATAATTGCTGCAGTGCCCAAGTTTTACCGATCCATCCATCAGTCAAGGCAGCACCTTTAATCACTGTAAAACGTGAATCCTGTGCGGTGAATTTCTGCAGCAGCTCGTACGTTGAATCCTCTGAGCTGTCATCTAGTAAATAAAAATGCATATCCCCACTTTGTGCTGCAAGGGTTGCAACTAGACCTTCAACATTTTCAGCCTCATTGCGCATCGGAACCACGACGCCAACTGATTCCTGAAACTCTGATGCCTGCTTAGGTGTTCGAATCTGAACAAAGTTAACAGCTGCGATAGTCAGCAGGATCAAAGGAATTAAGAAAAAGAGGATCATCAAAGGGTTACGGTCTTCCGACCCATCGGTTAAAGAAGTAAGGCGCAAGTAATACACCCATGATTAATCCAGCAAATAAGGCGATTCCAGGACGGCTAAAGAAGAACAAGTTGCCGACAAACCCTGAAAATAATGTCCAGAACAACATCACATCGGCTGCAACTAAAGAACCGCCAACCTTTCGACGTTCACGTGGTGTAGAAAAATGCAGAATTGTCATTAAGAACATTCCAGATAACAACCAACCAAAAGCATTTGATACCGGAATCTCTGGCTGGAATGGAATATGGGAGCCCTTAACTACCCAAGTCCAACGTCCCGCTGAAACCATAAGCGGATCTAAAAATAGATCCCACGCCATCATTAACAATGCGCCATATAAAAAGACCCATGACTTACCAATACGGCGAGCTGCAACCAGACATGGATGCGAGATCATCACCCAAGCAAAGGGAACCACTAACGGAACAGAGAAAATCTTTGGACCCAAAGTAGATGAATATGAATACTCGCCAAATGGCCAGCTAGTTGAAACTCCAAGTTGTTCAATCGCATAACCAAAAACCAATGTAATACCCAACATGGTCCAGCCATAGCGCGCACCAAATGCAGCAATACCGTGCAAGAACATGGCAAGGGCGCCTGCGTAAACAGATGCAATTGTTATGACGCCAAGAAATCCACCATCAGATAATGGATACATAATTTGCATGAAGATAGTTGCACCAAGTGCAACAGCCATTGCTTTTATTAACATGGGAGATGCGCCACCACGTGCTCTACGTCTTGGGGTGTAATGGCGGATCGACATAGGTGTAAGTCTGCCCTATGTGCGCTGAACTTACTTAATTGAGCCGCGCACTTCACGCACGGCAAAGCGTGCAAAAAGCTCCTCTGAATACCAGTTAAAGGCAGATGTATCAGCAATCGCCTTTTGATGCGCTGCGCCCTTGTAAGCAAAATCGCGAATCGCAGCAGCAGATTCCCACAGCGAGAAAGTGCCCTGTAATCCAATTGGGGCTTCACCAATTCCAATAGCGGCGACTAATCCTGGCGCTGATTTAAGTGAGATTGTGACAGGGGGAACTGATTTCCAGAATCTAAAGTTCTGACTCCACTTAATTCGCGCTCGTGTAATTGCAGCAACCTGTCCATCCCAATCTTTGGCAGTTGCAATAAAGGGTTCTTTGCCTGCCCACTTGCCATGAGATGAAATCGGTTCAAGTAATGCACGAAACTCTGACTGTGAAATTCTGCGCCAACGCTTTACGACAAATGAGTTATCAAACTTCTCAAAATCCTCAACAGATGCAATCAAACCCCACTGCAGCGCGTTCGCATCACTTGGTGTAAAGGTTTCGCCTTTTCCTGTACCTAATGATTTATGAAAAGAAACATTCTTATCTGCCATCAGGAAGAAACGATCAAAGCCCATTGCGTGAATTGCATTTAAAAAGCGCGATGGCTTAATTGTCCAGAAGTAAGCAACAATCATTTGGTTAAGTCAGGCATTGGCCCATGAGCCAATTTCTTTGCCTTTGCTGGCGATATTCCTAGAATCGACAATATAACTTCAACTGTGGCATCCGCATCTTTTTCTGTTGTAGCTGGATTTAATAATTGATCTGCAAGGCCAGCAAGCAAGCAGGCAGAGATACTCCTAATACGGATTGCGGGAGATTCAATTTCAATAATCTTTGCTTTCATCAGCTCTGCGATGTGCTCAACAAGACCTTCTTCGGTACCGTGGAAATACTTTGGGATATCCGCCAAGTTGCGAGCTGACATAGCCGCATACATTGGATGGGTTTTCTTTACGCGCAAGAACAGACGCATAGGTAAAACCAGGTCTTCAAGTGGATCTTCGATACCTTCAAGCTGGGTATCTGCCCATAGTTCCCAATCGCGGAAAGCCTCGATGAAAGCTGCAGATATAAGTGCCTCTTTATTATCGAAATGTTTATAGATGGTGCTCACCGAAATCTCGGCAGCCTCAGCAAACTGATCGATGCTCGCTTCAGGGCCAATCTCAGCCAAGACCCTCTGGCTCGCACGCAGGAGAGCAGCCCGATTTCGCGCTACATAGGCGCTTTTACGCCCAGCATTTGGGGGCGTCGGCTTCTTTCTCGTGGGCACAAACACAGTTTAGACCTCGATTGGCTGAAAATTGAAGGTTCCCCTGACAACGGAAACACTAGCCTATAAAAGAGCGTTACCTCTATAAACGAATGCTATTCTTTTATTCAGTTATCCCAACACCTTCACCCAGCGGAGTTATTTCATGAGATTTTCCTCTAAGTCTGTAAATACATTGGTCTCATTTGTTCTCTCGTTATTCCTATTACTCGGCCTACTGCAAGTTTTTTACTTATTACTGCCTGCGCCAGCTAATGCAGCAAACGGTGATCCCGGAAGCATCGCATTCACAAGAACAGCTGGCCCAAATGACCAGCACCTAAGTACCACAGTTGTGGCACCGGGAAGCGACTCTTTGACTTATGAATGGTGGTTCAAATACACAAATGACACCTTAGGCGATATGGGAATGCTTGTAACACGCAATGGGGGATCAGGGTGTGATGGTATTGACGCGACAATCGGAAATGGAAAGTTAAGGTGGGGCAAATGCTCATGGATTTCAGATGGAGATTTAGCACTACCGAAGGACCAATGGAATCACATAGCATTTGTAAGAACTGGAAGCACTAGTTGGGTTGTCTACTTAAATGGAGAAAGTAAATTAACTTACAGCACGACTGCTGCACTTACTCCGACAACGAGTACCTACCTTCGAATTGGACGAAAATTTGGTGACACCGAGACATTCTCGGGGAATATAACTAATTTTAGATATGTCAAGGGTGTAGCGGTCTATACAGGCAATTTTACAGTTCCTACGTCGCAGTTGACGGCCACGCAGAGTAGCGGAGTTAATATCTCCGCTATTACGGGTACTCAGACTCAACTTCTCCTAAACATGCGTCAAGGCAATGCAACCACTGATGATTCAAGTTTTTCTCGAACTATCACAACCAATGGATCCCCGGTTAGTTCAAGCGAAACACCGTTTTTGGCTAATCAGACAATCGCATTTGCCACACTAAGCAATAAAACCTTGGGCATGAGTCCATTTCTCGTCAATGCCAGTTCAACAAGTGCACTCGCCGTCGCATTTACTTCGGCAACAAGCGGAATTTGTACTGTTTCAGGCTCAACCGTGACTTTAGTAGCCGCTGGACTATGTACGATCAATGCAGATCAGGCAGGGAATGCCAGCTACAACGCAGCTCAGCAAGTGCAGCAATCATTCACAGTTTTCTTAAATCAGTCGCCCTTGGCAGTTAATTCAGCGTCTGGAACCTTTGGATCAACAACCACACTCGGCACTTCAGGTGGAAGTGGCACAGGTGCGGTTTCATACACGGTCGTTTCTGGGAATTGCTCCGTCTCCGGCGATGTACTTTCAAACACAAGTGCTGGTAACTGCGTTATTACAGCTACTAAGGCAGGGGATGGAACTTACGGATCAATAACTTCAGCGCAAATCACAGTAGTTATTGCCAAGAAGTCACTAGTCTTCCCTTTCTCTATTGCATCTAGCACAGGCGCTTTTACTTATGGTGCCACTTACACAATTACTATGACATTTCCTGCCGATGCAGTGGCAGGCATTGGAACGTGGAAAGTATTTAAAGCAAGCACGGCTTATGGAATTAATGGTGCAGGAGATGAAGTTTGTTCCGGTTCGACTGTCACCGCAGCTGGAAACTACACATGCAGTTTCAATTCTGCAAGCATGTATCCAACCGCCCAGGCAATCGCAATCTCCGGATTGCACGTGAAATTCAATGGAAGTACCAATTACAACTCTTTTGATCAAACGACAAATGGAACTAAAATAACTATTGATTCCGATTGTGGTTATGTTTTTTGCCCGAATTCGGGTGCAGTTACGGTAACCGCAACTAACAAAACTATTAACTTTGGTGCTGCAAGTGGTCAGTTAAATCACTCGATTTCGAATGGTGCGAATGGGGCAACAACGGCTTGGGGCGTGGGCTGCACATCGACATACACGACAGGTGCAGCAGTTGGTACGTATCCAATTACTTGCACATCAACTTCTCGACCTACTGGTGGCCCTACCCCCATCACTAATGAATGGGTGGCGCAGAATACGAATTACACGCAACTCTATAATGCAAATGTAGATAACGACCGTTACACACTTAAAAATCCGGTTGATGCTATCTGCGGTACAGCTGCACAATGGTGGGTGAAGTGCTCTTTCTTTACTAGTGACACCTACTCGAATTTAACTTTTGTGGAAGGAGTGCTTACAGTACAAAAATTGACCTTAACTACGCCAAGCGCTCCTGCGATAAGTTCGATTACTTCTAGTTCAATAAATGTCTCTTATGTATCATCGGTACAGGCTACTTCTCACACACTTAAAATCTATGCGAGCAATGGAACAACTTTGCTGCAAACAGTGGCTAACTACATCTCAGGATCATCAATTACTGGTTTATCAAATGTGACAAGTTATAAGGTTTCAATATCTGCCATCGGGGATGGCACCAGCACGGAAAATTCAGCAGAATCTTCGCAGAGTGCCTTTACTACTCTTGGCGTTCAAGCTAATGATTTAACGATTACCTCAATGAGCGGCACATATGGAACAGATATAAGTCTTGTTTCTACTGGCGGCTCGGGTACTGGAGCACTTACATATGCAACTTCTACTGCTGGTTGCTCGCTCCCGACCTCAACTACTTTAAGGGCGACAGGCGCACTAACTTGTCAGATCTCTGTGACTAAAGCTGCAGATGCTACTTATGCGAGTGCAACTTCCGGGTTAATAAATATCGCTTTCGCAGCGAAGACGCTAACTATTACTGGACTTTCCGGCGTCAATAGAGCTTTTGATGGTGGGGTTGTTGGCACAGTTTCAGGAACCGCTACCTTGTCCGGAATTATTAATAGTGATGTTGTGACTTTACTTGGAACTCCCACCTTCGCTTTTGCAAATGCATCCGTAGGGGATTCAAAGACTGTTACGGCTAGTGGTTACTCGCTCACAGGTGCTGATGCGTCGAAATACGGTTTAACCCAACCAACTGTCACTGCAAATATCACTAAGAAGAGCGCCACAGTTACTGCAACGAGTTCAACAATCGCCGTAGGTAGTTCATACACACCTGCATTCAGTACAAGCGGATTAGCTGGATCTGATTCAATTACTGCCGTCACTTACAGCTTTTCTTCGACCGGCACAGGCACGCCTCCCACGACAGTTGGGTCTTCAACAATTACCCCTTCGGCTGCAATTTTTGGTGTCCTAGGTGCTGGTGATAACTACAACCTTAGTTATGTGACAGGAACGCTAGATATCGTTTCGTCATACTTGATCTCATTCAAATCTAATTTCACAAGTAGTGACACCTCAACCGTGACAGTCAATTTCGTCCCCGGCGATTCGCCAATTAATCAGGCTGCTCCAACTCGAAGTAACTTCACATTCCTGGGATGGTTTACATCTGCGATTGGTGGGACAAAAGTTAACGGTGGAATTACTCCAGTGGCAGACACCACCTACTGGGCTCATTGGATTCAGAACTCATTAAACGGGATGGGTTCAGCAACAAAGATTGGCTCCATAACAACGGATATTCAATATCTAGATACCTTCACACGTACTGGCGATTATGGAACTGTAACTATTTCCATTCCCGCCGGTGCGCTTCCGCATCAAACTTTGGTGGATATTTATCAAGTAACAGACCCCACCCGAGCTAATTCACTGTTGGTGGGATCCAATTACGTGCTGTCTCTAGTTGTCGCATGGTTAGCACCTGACGCTACAGTTCCAACTACGCAAACGGGTAAGCCTGTAACTATGACTATCAGTAACGGGACAATTAAGAAAGGCGCAAAGGTTTACGCCATTGTTAATGATGTTGTAACTCTTCTTGGCACAGCCACTCAAGATGGATCTGCGGAAGTTAGAATCACAGATGACCCTGAGGTTGTAATTGTTTTGACAAAGCCTGATGCCCCGACGGGAGTTTCCGCAACATCTGGAGGTAATGCAACTTCAACTGTTTCGTGGACAGTTCCAACTTCAGACGGTGGCTCTGCTATAACTGAATATACAGCAACTTCCAGTGGCGGACAGAGTTGCGTAAGTACAACTACTTCATGTTCAGTTTCAGGTTTAACAAACGGAACTGCATACACATTTACGGTCACTGCAACCAACGCAATCGGAATTAGCGATTCAAGTACTGCATCGTCTCCAATAACTCCATCAGCACCCGCTCCAACACCTGCTCCAAGTGGTGGTGGCGGCGGAGGTGGCACTGTTTATGTAGCACCAACGCCTGATCCCGCAATCGCAATTGCGGAAGCAGCGAAGGCGAAGGCTGCAGCAGAGAAAATTGCAGCAGATGCAAAAGCAGCGGCTGATCTAAAGGCGGCACAAGATAAAGCTGCTGCAGAAGCGGCTCAAGCTGCCGCGTTAAAGGCCGCGCAAGAATTAGCGGATGCTCAGGCAAAGGCTGATGCAGAGTTGAAGGCGGCTCAAGATAAAGCACAAGAGGATGCTCGAATTGCCGAAGAGTTGCGAATGGCGCAAGAAAAGGCAGAAGCAGATCTACGTGCAGCCGCCGAAAAGAAAGCTGCAGAAGATGCAGCCGCGGCGGCATTGTTGGCCGCTAGAAAGATAGTTCCAAATGTGACCTTGTATTCAATCTCTACTTCTCTGAAACTGAGCACATATGACAGTTCATACTTGAAAAAGTATGTTTCAAAGTTGAAGCCAACGGCGAAAGTTACTTGTGTTGGATACATTTACACAAAGAACACAAGCTATTCAAAGGCAAAGGCATTAGCTTCTAAACAAGCAAAGGCTGTTTGTGCATTGATCAAGGCTCAGAAGAAAACCATAGTCACATCAACAATCTTGTATCCATCGTCAAAGGCACCAAAGGCAGCTAATGGCGCCAAGTGGGTAGCGGTTAGTTATCGAGTGGATGGCTTCAAAAGCTAATCGCCAACAACCATTGGTTGGGCACCAGTGCATTCAAGCAATTCGGCGTACGAAGTTGGATACACCGCATGTGGGTGGCCAGCTGCCGCCCATACAACTTCATAATCATTGAGCGCTTGATCAATGAGAACCGTTGCGGTGGAGACCCAACCAATTGGTGCGACTCCACCAATTGAAAATCCTGATTTTTCCTTCACGTAGTCAGCATCAACTCGTCCGAGTTTTTCTATACCTAAGTTCTTGGCAACTAAGTCTGTGTCTACGCGATGGCGACCACTTGTAATAATCAAAAGAGGCGAATCATCTGGAAGTTTAAAGATAAGCGAAGAAGCGATCTGCCCAACTTCAATACCTAATGCCGATGCTGCTTCTTGAGCGGTACGAGCACTATCGGAAAGCACATGAACTTCGCCCTCAAGGCCGTGTTCATGCAGTGCAACTAAAACTCGCTTAACCGCAGCTTTTTCCTTTACGCCTTCCATGTGCGCACTTTAATACGATCCAGAATTAAATGAAGAGCAATTCCAATAGCCATTCCCCAAATAAGGTCGATCACAAGAACAGAAACAGCGGTAACAGCAAGGGTTGTCGCTTCTGGTTTAGTTGTTCGTAGAGATTCTATAATCGATGCGGGATTCAAAATTCGATAACTAGTGCCCAATAGAACCCCTGCGATTGCTGCTGTTGGAATGTAGCTAACCAATGGTGCTGCGATCAAAGCAATGAGTAGAAGAACTAGTGCGTGAAATACAGATGCGAGGCGGGATTTAGCGTGTGATCGCACATTTACGCTGGTACGAGCAATTGCACCTGTTGCTGGCATTCCACCCATGACAGATGCTGCAAGTGTTGCAATACCTTGTCCGAACAGTTCTCGATTAGGTTCGAAGTGTTTTTCTTCCTTCGCCATGCCATCGGCAACACGTGCAGAGAGTAGGGATTCAACCGCGGCAAGTAGCGCGATCCAAAGAGCAGGTACTAACAGGTTATTGAAGTCGGCAAATGTTGGAGATTGATACGTGCCGATGCTGCGGGGGATAGTTCCGATAGTCGCAACATCGATGTTCGCAGTCTTAACAATAATGGTGACAAGCAACAGGGATACGAAGCTTGCGGGGACATGAAATGGAAGCTTCTTTGCCAAACGAGGGAAGTTGAATTTGATCAGAAGGGTTAACACAACAACTAGAAGTGATGTTGTGTTGATTCCTGCTTTGATTGCGTTTTGGATTGTGTGCCAAGCAACGGGAAGAGATTTATCGCCTTCGCCCTTTGCAATTCCTAATGCGAGTGGAATTTGTTGAAGCGAGATAACAAGTGCAATACCAACGGTGAAGCCTTCAACTACGGCCCAAGGAACTCGATTGATAATCGCACCAAGCTTGAAGATCGCCATTAGAACAACCATGACGCCTGCCATCACACCAAGTGCCGGGATTGCTGTTGGTCCATACTTTTGAATAACAGGAATCAAAATAACTGTCATTGCACCGGTGGGACCACTGACCTGGAACTTGGATCCACCAAATACAGCAGCCAGGAATCCAGCGATGATTGCAGTGGTTAATCCAGCAGCAGCCGACATTCCTGATGTGATTCCGAAGCCAATAGCTAGGGGAAGAGCAACAATTGCAACGGTTATACCTGCAATTAAATCTGCAGTGATGTCTTTTCGGGTTCTAGAAAACTCGTTAAGCCGTGGCCAAAACGAGAAGAACATGCCTGATTGTAAGAGTTGAATTAGGTAGTTGTCAGTTACCGTTATCACTCTATGACAACTGATTTATATGCATTAGGCATGCGAGCCCGGAATGCTTTATGGGCTTCATTCTTTTTGCTCGGATTTTTAGGCCTTGCGTGGATTCCACGTATTCCTGAGATTAAAACCGCGCTTGGTTTAAGCGATGGTCAGTTTGGACTAGTGCTGCTTGCAAGCACGATTGGATCAATCCCTGGAGCGCAGATTGCTGGGCGTGCCGTACACATGCATTCATCAAAGTTAATAGTTCAGATTTCAGGTGTCTTACTGCCTGTCGGAGTATTTGTAGTGGGTTCTGCATCATCAGTTCAGATTCTTATTCTTGGACTATTTATTTGCGGTTTCAATGTTTCATTTATGGACATTGCAATAAATGGGCAAGCCGTTGAAATTGAAAAGCACACTAAAGGTCGCTGGATGTCGAGCTTCCATGGCTTGTGGAGTATCGGTGCATTCTCGGCAACATTGGTTGGTGGCTTAATCGCTAACTTTGTTTCACCGCAGTGGAATCTGTACATCATTGCAATCTTCGGACTTTTCACATTTCAAACAGTTGCGCATTACTTATTACCTGCAGAGTTTGATGGACACCTAGGCGAAGCTGGCGAAGGAGATGCTGGCAAGGTTGCCCTGTTTGGAAAGCAATCATTAGTTCTGTGGGCTCTAGGAATTGGCTTGATGTGTTCGCTGATTCCTGAAGGTGGCGCTTATGAATGGTCTGGAATTTTGTTGCAGGATCACATGGGAATCGGCAAAGGTTTAAACGCTGCAGCGGCAACAACTTTTTCATTAGCGATGATCGCAAGCCGCCTATTAGGTGACCGTGCCTTTGAAAAATGGGGCCATGTAAACACCGTTAAATATGGTGGCTACTTTGGTGGCGGATTATGGGGAATAGGTTTATTAGTTGGTATTCCGCTATCTGATTCCCATAAAACACTGGGATTAATAGTTGTGTGTATTGGTTTTGCAGCAGCAGGATTTGGAATGGGTCCATTCTTTCCGGCATTTAACTTGGCAGCTGCATCGATTCCAGGGATTGCGCCTTCAGTTGGCTTAGCCCGCGTAGGTTTAATTGCGATTGCTGCATACTTTGGTGGACCAACGATTATTGGTTTAATTGCCGAAGTTACTTCGCTGCCGGTGGCCTTTGCCTTCCCGGTGCTGCTTTATATGGTGGTTGGTCTGCAATCTAGATTCATCAAGGTGCGAGAACTTAAGCAATAACCCAAGTCTGTAGCAGTGTGAAGACTGCAACTGAGTACAGCAAGAAAGCAAAAGCTTTACGCAAGATAGTCGGATTCATCTGTCCGCTCTTAATGGATGCAAAGCGTGCAACAACAACCGCTCCTATTGCCATGGCAATAGGAGTACTCCATGTAACCGAAGACCAACTTTGATAGTGAGCAAAGAATGCGGTGATTGAATTGATCGCAATGATTGCAAGAGATGTACCCGCTGCTTTTCCTTGTGGAACTTTGAAGAACAGAACAAGAACGGGGATTGCAAGAAAGCCACCACCAATTCCAAATAAACCTGTCATTGAACCGATTACAAGTGAGATAACAATGAGCCAGAAGAAAGGAACCTTCTTTTCTGTTCCAGCAATTGGCTTAATCAACATCATTGTTCCCGCGGTTACTAGAACTATTGAAAAACCTGTTGTAATAACTGAGTCACTCAAGCGGTGGGCAATAATTGAAAAACCAATGTTGGTAACAAGGCCCAATGCCCAGATTATTGCCGCTTCTCTGAAAAGTACTTCTTTACTTTTTATCTTTGGAAGCAAGCCCGAAATTGCTGCGCTTAATACAACCGCGATTGCTGCAGTGGTCGCAGCTTGGGGAGTGAAGTCAAAGATGTACAGAAGAATTGGAACCGAGAGCATCGCGCCACCTGCGCCGATGAAGCCAAGGACCGCGCCGATAAAGGCACCCGCCAGCAACCCCCCAATGATCTCCATGGGGTAAGTGTGGGGCACCAAGCCCCCCTGCCAGCCGAGGCTCAACACGCTTGGCGGCTTGCTATTTGTCGGTGGCTAGGGCTATTTTTCGAACATCTGTTCGAATACCCACAGCCTTGAAAGGTAGCCTCAAAAATGTCAGCCAGCCAGGTTAACTCCGCCCTCGATGTCACTATCGATGGGGCAACAACGCCTATTGAGTTCACCTATAAAGGAAAACGCTTTCGCATCCATGCGGTGTTGTCACGGTGGTGTGAAGCAGGTGGCTGGTGGAACCGCATTAGCGATGGCAAGTATCGCCCCGATGATCAAGCACGCGCACTGTGGCGGGTAGAGGCTGCACCTATTGGTGCTTTAACAACCTTCGAACTAGAACGTGACGAGCTAACAGGTCAGTGGATTATTCGTAACGTATGAGTTTTATTCATCTCAATGTTGCCAGTGCGTACTCATTGAAATACGGAACAACGCAACCCGCCGATTTAGTGCACCGTGCCGCCGAGTTTGAAATGCCGGCGCTGGCGCTAACAGATCGCGATGGGCTAGCTGGTGCTATCCGTTTTACTCAAAGTTGTGTTGATTATGGAATCGCGCCGATTATCGGAGTCAATTGTGCAATCGACCTGGGCGATAGCAAAGGTCGCATCACATTGTTGGCACATAGCGATGGGGGATGGCGCTCGCTGTGCAGATTGATGACATCGCTAACAATGAACAGCGAAACGCGAGTGCCGGTTTTAACTTTAGATTTCTTACAACAGTTCAGTAGTTACAGCACCAATGTGTATGCGTTGCACGGCCCGGAATCACCAATCAGTAGCGCAATTCAAAACCATCGCTTTGATCAAGCGCTATCTATCTTCAATCAAACCCGTGAGCTATTTGCCAGCAATGCCATTGAATGTGTTTCACATCTTGTCGCCGGTCGTGGTCCGCGATCTACCGAACATGCAGCACGGTCTTTAATCTTTGCTCGCGACAATGATCTGGAAGCGGTTATTACCAACGCTGTTCGTATGAAGGATCGCACCGATGGACCAGTTGCCGATGTTTTAGATTGCGTGCGCCAATTGGTTCCGTTGCATGATCGCCACATCGAACGCCGTAACGCTGAAGGTTTTTTAAAATCAAGTGATGAAATGATTTCGCTAGCTGCAGAAATTGCACGAGCTGCAGGAGAACGAACACCACGTGCGCTGTTAAAGACAACCCGCGAATGGGCAGAACGTTCTTTGTTATCACCGCAGCGCGATATCGGATTAGGGGCGGCGCACCTGCCAGAACCCCATGTTGTAGGCGTTAATACCGCCCAAGAAATGCGTACCTTGCTGCGTGCTCGCAGTGAAGCAGGAATCAACTGGCGCTACAGCAGCAATGATCAAATCACTAAAGCCCGTGCACGTTTAGATGACGAACTAGCAACCGTTGCAACACTTGGATACGAGTCATACTTTTTAACCGTTGCAGATATCGCAGATATGGCAAGGGATGCAGGCATTCGTGTCGCAGCTCGTGGCAGTGGTGCCGGATCACTGATCTGTCACCTGCTTGGAATTTCAGGTGTAGATCCAATGCAACATGGTTTGTTAATGGAACGGTTTTGTTCGCCGTTGCGTAGAGCACTGCCAGATATTGATATCGATGTGGAATCTGCCAGACGGCTAGAAATTTATGACATGGTCTTTAAGCGATATGGCGATAGCGATTGGTCTGGGCCGAACAATCAATCACGGTGCGCAGTTGTTTCCATGGTTGATACCTATCGTGCCCGGCATGCAATTCGCGATGCAGGTGCAGCACTTGGTCTGCCCGGCATGGAGATCGATATGTTGGCAAAATCAATGCCACATGTACGTGCTCGCAACATTGCAGCGACCCTCGAATCCCTGCCAGAGCTTCGACGAATGAATACATCTGCGCCACTAATGGCAGCAACAATTGAAATGGCACAACGCCTAGATGGTTTGCCCCGACATCTTGCGATGCATCCATGCGCCATTGTTTTATCTGATGGAGGTTTTCTAGATCGCGCACCGCTAATGGCAAGTGCCGGGGGATACCCGATGGTGGCATTTGATAAGGATGATGTTGAAGCTGTGGGGTTGTTAAAGCTAGATGTGCTGGGAGTTCGTATGCAATCCACGATTGCGTATTCAGTCAAAGAGATCGAGCGAGTTCATAAAGATGTCGTTGATATCGATACGGTGCCACTAGATGATGCTGCGACTTATGAATTAATTCAATCAACCCGCACCCTTGGAATCTTTCAGGTTGAAAGTCCAGGACAACGCGAATTAGTTGGAAAGCTTGCACCCAATAACTTCACCGATTTAATTATTGATATTTCCTTGTTTAGACCTGGCCCAGTCAAAAGCGACATGATCACGCCATTTCTGAAAGCTCGTCATGGGTGGAGCTCTGCACAGATAATTCACCCTGATTTATATGAGATTTTGGCCCACACCGAAGGCGTTGTCGTCTTCCATGAACAAGTCATTCAGATCATCGCAACGATGACCGGGGTTTCATTGGCAACCGCTGATGAAAAGCGTCGATCGTTGGGTGAACGGGTTGGCCAACAAGAAGTGTGCGATTGGTTCTTCCCTGCAGCAACAGCCAAGGGGTACGAACTACCGATCATCACTGAGATCTGGGATGTGCTGCGCGCCTTTGCATCCTTTGGTTTTTGCAAAGCACATGCCGCAGCCTTTGCACTGCCTACATATCAATCTGCCTGGCTTAAAACGCATTACCCAGCAGCATTTCTTGCAGGGGTGTTAACCCATGATCCCGGCATGTATCCAAAACGTTTAATTGTTGATGAGGCACGGCAGTTAGGAATCACTATCGCACCGATTGATGTCAACGCATCTGATTCGACATATCGGGTCGAAGATCACGGCAACGCAATTCGCATAGCGTTATCAACCGTTAGCGGAATCAGCGATGGGGAAGTGCAATCGATTATCGCTGGCCGCCCATACATTGACTTAAATGATTTCGTACGCAGATCAGGGTGCAGCACACCGGTTACTGAAAGTCTGATCCTTACCGGCGGCTTTGATTCGTTGCATGCTGATGTCAACCGGCGCGATCTGCTGTTGCACTTTTCCGATCTGCAGAAATCACCAAGCGCCGCTGTTTCTGGCGCGCAGCTGAACTTAGGGTTTGAACCACCAGCTTTAATCAGTAGCGGTCTGCCTGCAATGACAGCTGCCGAAAGCGTGAAGCACGAGGTCGATCGATTAGGTATCGATATGTCCCGTCACATGATTGAATTTTACGGAGATTTCCTGAACGCAATTGGTGCTGTGCGATCTAGTGATCTATTGAAACAACGATCTCAATCATCGGTCTTGGTTGCGGGCATCAAGGTTGCGATGCAGACCCCACCGGTGCGTTCAGGTAAACGTGTCATCTTTCTAACTTTGGATGATGGTTATGGGCTTAGTGATTCAACATTCTTTACCGATGTTCAAGGCGAATACGCCAATGTTTTATATTCAACATCGCTGCTACTTGTACGTGGCGTTACCCGCAGAACAGGGGCCAGGGGCATATCCATAAGAGCCACTGGGGCGTGGGATTTACGTGCCGCTTACGAAAGTTGGAGCGCTAAACAAAGTACGCTCGCAATATGACGACAGAAAGTGCGGCAACACAGGCCACGATTCTGCATGTCGATATGGATGCTTTCTTCGCGTCCGTTGCCGAAAAAGATAACCCCGAATTAAAGGGCAAGGCTGTTGTTATCGGAATGGGTACACGCGGAGTTGTATCTGCGGCAAATTATGAAGCGCGCAAATTTGGAATTCACTCTGCAATGCCGGTCGGGCAAGCGCGACGGTTAGCTCCGCATGCAATCTTTTTACCGGTTGATATGGCGCGATACCAAGAGGTATCTGGGCACATCATGGAGATCTTTGAAAGCTTTACTCCTAACGTTGAACCGATATCTGTTGATGAGGCATTTCTAGATGTAACTGGTGCAAAGAAGTTATTAGGTACAGGTCGCGAGATCGCAGCTGCAATTCGTGCAAAGGTTGAAGCGCAAGAAGGAATTACTTGTTCAGTTGGAATCGCTCCATCTAAGTTCATTGCAAAGCTTGCATCAACACATTGCAAGCCCAATGGAATGCTGGAAATTACTAGCGATCGAATTCTTGAGTTTTTGCATCCGTTGCCCATTTCAGCGATGTGGGGAGTAGGACCAAAGACCGCAGAGGTTCTAGAACGTTTAGGTCTGCGCACAATTGAGGACATCGCAAGGCTTCCTCGCACAACATTGATTCGCGCAGTCGGAGAAGCAGCTGGCAGCACATTGCATGAACTTGCGTGGGGTCGCGATTACCGCGATGTTGCACCACAAGATGCTGAAAAAAGTATTAGCGCCGCTGAAACCTTTCCAACAGACCTAGACAACCCCGAAGAAATTCTGCGCGAGTACCTGCGGCTATGCGAGCGCGCAACATCTAGATTGCGCGACAAAGGATTATTTGCAAAGACAATCTCAATCAAGGTTCGCTTCGGAGATTTTTCAACGATTAATCGCTCAAAGACTTTGCCGCTTCCAATCGACAGCACCCATGATGTGTATGAAGTTGTAAAAGGTTTGTATGAAGCGCTGCGCATCGATCGTGCACGTTTGCGTCTAGTAGGCGTATCCCTTGAAAACTTAAGCGAAGGAGCACCTGTTCAGATGATCTTGGGTGAGCGCGAAAAGGGTTGGCGTGAGGCGGAAGGGGCTATGGATAAAGCCCGCGAGCGTTTTGGCCATGGTTCCGTCCGACCTGCACGCTTAATTAAGCCTTCATCAGAGGATGCTGAAGAATAGGAAAAGAAGTAGCGGGCACACACAATCTGTTCTATTGTGAGCCTGTGCCACTATCAGATCGCGAAAAGCGCCTACTTGAAGAGATGGAGGCTGCCCTTTTAACTGAGGATCCACGCCTAGTTTCAGCTCTTTCAGCTACGCCAACCTCGCCCTCTCGAAATCGCATCATGGTCGGTGCAGGCTTACTCCTATTGGGATTGGCTACCTTGTTTGGCGGCCTCATCGCTCAAATTACCCCGATCGGAATCCTGGGCTTCATCATCGCCCTCACAGGCGTGATCAGCGCGATTTCAAGCATCTCTCCTCAGGTACGTGGCCCAAAGAAGGCCCCTCGTGCGCGTGGCAACTTAAGCGCTCGCATGGAAAAGCGTTGGGAAGACCGCAAGGAGCAGTAATAAGTAGGTAAAACCCTTTCAAGCCCCTCCATGTGAGGGGCTTTTTTCATGCTGCCGTGGGGGGGGAGGAGTGGGGCGGATTTGGGGTAAAAGTGGGAAAAGGTGGTTGAAAAAGGGGAAAAGTGGAGTAAAGTGGGGAATTAAGCGGGCACGAAAGTCCGCGGCGAACCTGGGCCAAACATCAGGTATTTGGGGGGCGCTGAAAATGTTTCTAGGCACCCACGAGCCACGTCTTGATGACAAAGGTCGCTTAATCCTTCCCGCGAAATTCCGCGAAGAACTTGCTGCAGGTTTAGTAATTACTAAAGGACAAGAACGTTGTCTTTATGTTTTTCCATCGAATGAATTTTCAGTAATTACAGAGACGCTAAAACAAGCGCCAGTCACTGCGAAATCAGCACGTGATTACAGCCGTGTGATGTTTGCTGGCGCACACGATGAAATTCCTGATCGTCAAGGTCGCGTAACAATTCCTCAATCACTTCGCACATATGCAGGTTTAGAAAAAGAGTGCGTTGTTATTGGTGCAAATACTCGCGTTGAAATTTGGGATGCAACTTCTTGGAATGAATATTTAGCAGATCGCGAAAAGAGCTTTGCTGATGTTTCAGAGGAGGTCTTTCCAGGATTGTTCTAACTCTCATTTGTGGCCACTGCCGACCCTTCGAACGTAGCGACGTCCCTTCCCCGGCGCCGTTGCAACACATAGATCCGTCGGCCGGCAGTGACCAGAGATGAGAGTCGCAAGGAAAGAGAAGTAATAACTCAGTAACTAGATGAAGTAAGGGGGAAGAGATGACAAGCACGACTGAACATGTATCTGTAATGCGCGATCGCTGCGTCAATCTTTTGTCTCCCGCAATTATTGCTTCCGCAAATCCAGTTGTTGTTGATGCAACCTTGGGGCTTGGTGGCCACACAGAGGCTTTGCTTCAGAAGTTCCCACATTTAACGGTTATCGGAATTGATCGCGATTTAGATGCGATTGCAAAGGCTACAGAGCGCCTTGCTCCATTTGCAGATCGCCTAAAGACTGCACATTCAACATTTGATCGTGTTGCAGATGTTGTCTCTAGTTTTGGATACTCACACATTGATGGCGCGTTATTTGATCTTGGTGTTTCATCGATGCAGCTAGATCAGGCAGAGCGTGGTTTTTCTTATTCACAGGATGCTCCACTTGATATGCGTATGGATCGCACTCAATCGCTAACTGCGGGGGAGATCATCAATACCTACGAGCCAGGTCAGTTAGTTCGCATTCTTCGTACATATGGTGAAGAAAAGTTTGCTACTCGTATCGTTGAATCAATTGTTAAGCAGCGCGCAATCGCTCCAATGAACTCAACAGCTCAGCTTGCAACGCTAGTAAAAGAGGCGATTCCAGCAGCTACTCGTCGTACAGGTGGCAATCCTGCAAAGCGCACCTTCCAAGCGCTTCGCATCGAAACAAATGATGAATTAGGCACGATTACTCGCGCACTTCCTGCAGCACTTGATCTTCTTAATGTAGGAGCTCGTTTAGTTGTTATGTCATTCCAATCTCTTGAAGATCGAATTGTGAAGCAGTTGTTTGTTGCTTCAACAACATCTGGCACTCCACGCGATCTTCCATTCGAGCTACCTGAATTTGCTGCCAAGTTTTCAATGATCACTCGCGGAAGCGAAACACCAACCGATGCCGAACTAGAAGAGAACTCACGTTCTCAATCTGTACGTCTTCGCGCAATCGAAAGGGTGGCCGCGTAATGGCTATGACCGCATTCGCTCCAGCGATTACTCGCTCCAAAGAAATTTTCGCCGAAAAGTCATCACAAGTTGTACTCAAGCTTGTGCCTGATCTATCCGACGGAAAGCAAGCAGATCGAAAGTTCTTCGCAACATTTGTAACTGTAGTTGGCGTTATTGGTCTCATGTTCCTTCTCCTGATCAATACCTTGCTAGCTCAAGATGCATTTGAACTTACTAACTTGAAGTTGCAAGCAAAGTTAGTAAGTGATGAACGCGAAGCAATTGCACGACAGATGGACAAAATCTCTTCTCCGGCATCACTCGCAAAGGAAGCTACCGCACTTGGTATGAAGCCTTCTGAGACTCCAACTTTCTTGTCATTAGACAAGCCAATAACAGAGGTACCGGTGAAGAATGGGTAATTTTTCTCTCGCGCGCAACAGAATTAGATTCTTAATTCTGTTTACCGCAGTCATCATGTTCTTGTTTGGTGTGCGCCTAGTACAGGTGCAGGCTCTGCAGGCAAATGATTACCGCTCTCGCGCAGTTAATGAGATGGAAAAGGTAAAGACTCTTCAGGCACCACGTGGAGATATCACCGATATCAACGGACTTCCATTTGCTCGCAGCGTTGCAGCAACCAGTATCGTCGTTGATCAGACCCAGATCCTTAATCCTGCAAAGACTGCAGCTTTTGTCGCTCCGATTCTTGGTCTGAGCACCGCTGAGGTTCAAACAGCAATCACTGGAAAACGTAAGTGGTACATGGTTGCCGAGAATGCAAAGCCCGCGACATGGTTAAAGCTGGCTAAAGCAATTGATCAATACAACGCGACCCTTCCTGGCATGAGCCCAGAGCGAATCATCGGATTCTTCCCAGAGCGCAGTTATGTTCGCGAGTATCCATCAGGCTCACTTATTGCTTCACTTATTGGTTTTGTAAATCACGACGGAATCGGTGCAACTGGACTTGAATCCAGCATGAACTCAACAATTTCTGGCATTAACGGTAAGTACTCATATGCAAATGGTTACAAGGCTGAAATTCCTGGCTCACAATCTGAAATCATTCCAGCACAAGCGGGAACATCTATTCGCTTAACAGTTGATCGCGATATTCAATGGGTGGCTTCAAAGGCGATTGCAGATGCTGTGAAGTCATCCCATGCAATAAGCGGAACTGTAATTGTTATGGATCCAAAGACTGGACAGATCTTGGCGCATGCAACAGCTCCAACTTTTGATCCAAATAACACCTCTAAGGTTTCGCTCGTTTCAATGCGCAACCCTTCTGTGCAAGATGTCTACGAACCAGGATCTACTGGAAAGGTAATGACACTTGCTGCAGCAATTGAAGAAAAGAAAATTACTCCAGAGACAGTGCTAACTGTTCCTTATGCATTAAAGCGTTCTACAAAGGTTTTCCATGATCACGAGCCACATGCGACACAGCGATTAACGGCATCAGGAATTTTGGCAGTCTCTAGTAACACCGGTTCCATTCAGATCGGTGAGATGTTGTCGAACGACACTTTGCATAACTATCTTTCAAAGTTTGGAATTGGCGAGAAAACTGGATCGGGACTTCCTGGTGAATCTCGCGGAATCCTTCCTAAGGTGGCAGACTGGTCTGGAACAACAGCGCCAACAGTTGCTTTTGGACAGGGATATTCATTAACTGCCATGCAGGCAACAAGCGTCTTCGCAACAATCGCCAATGATGGTGTTCGCGTTTCTCCAACAGTTATTGCTGGAACAAGTGATGCAAGCGGAAATTACACACCTTCTGCAACTCGCGAAAGTGTTCGAGTCGTAAGTTCTGAAACTGCACAAAAAATGCGCATCATGATGGAAAGCGTTGTTTCAGCAAATGGAACAGCACCTACAGCTGCAATCGCTGGATACCGCGTTGCAGGTAAGACCGGTACTGCGATGCGTATTGATGACACATGTGGTTGCTACCGCGGATACACAGCCTCATTTATTGGTTTTGCTCCAGCTGATAAGCCAGCGTATGTAATCTCTGTAACGATTCAAGATCCAAAGGGCCTTCACTGGGGCGGCGCACTTGGCGGTCCAGTATTTAAAAAGGTGATGTCATTTGTTCTTCAATCAAAGGGAATTGCACCAACTGGTACAAAGGTAGATCCAGTTGCATTGACAGAGAAGCAGCTCATTGCCGAAAGAAAATTGGCGGAACAGAAGGCTGCGCGTGTCAAGACCAATTGAGGAGTTCAAGCGAACCGTTGAAGCGGTAGCAGCGATTGCAAATGCAACACTGACTGGCAATGATTCAACTGTAATTTCTGGCTTAACGCTCAATAGCAATGCTGTTCAAGAAGGCGATCTTTTCATCGCACTTCCCGGAGAAAAAGCACATGGTGCAGATTTTGCAGCAGATGCAATTGCGCGGGGAGCGGTTGCCGTTCTTACTGATGCAGAAGGTGCCCACAAGATTTCAGGTGTTCCAGTCATAGTGTCTTCAAATCCACGACGTGCAGCAGGTGTCATTAGCGCTTGGTTCTACAGCGAACCGATGCGAGATCTGTATAGCGTTGGCGTGACTGGTACAAATGGAAAGACAACAGTTACGACCTTGCTGCACCAGATCATGTCTGCAGCAGGTCGCGAAAGCGGTTTAATCGGCACCGTAGAAACTCGCATCGGTGATGAAGTTGTCGCTAGCAAGCGCACAACCCCTGAAAGCAGCGATCTACAGGCGTTATCTGCCGTAATGCGCGAACGTCATATGAGAAACCTTGTCATGGAGGTTTCAAGCCATGCAATCGCGTTAGAGCGAATCCGCGGAAGTCACTTTTCAGTTGTTGCATTTACAAACTTGTCACAAGACCATCTTGATTTCCATAAGACTATGGATGATTACTTTGCAGCTAAGTCAAAGCTCTTTACCTTTGAGTTTGCAGATCTAGCCGTTATCAATATTGATGATGCATATGGCGTAAGGCTTGCATCATCTACTGAACTACCGGTTATGACAGTTTCTCGCCACGATCACAACGCTACTTGGCATTACGTTTCAATAACACGTGACTATGTCGGTGCTCATGTAGCAATCCGCGGAAGTGCCGGAATTCTGATCGAAGGAAAAGTTCACCTGCATGGTGGATACAACTTTGACAATCTACTTATGGCCGTTGCTATCGCAACTGAAAGCGGTATCGACCCAATTGATATTGCTGCGATCCTGCCTCAGTTAACTGGTGCAGCAGGACGTTTAGAAGCTGTGCGGCTTGGTCAAAACTTTACGGCACTCGTTGATTACGCACATTCACCAGATGCTGTTGCACGGGTACTTGAAACAGCTCATGAAATTACAGATGGTCGAGTCATTGCAGTTCTGGGTTGCGGTGGCGATCGAGATGCAAGCAAGCGTCCTTTAATGGGTAAGGCGTTGCATGAAGGCGCAGATGTGGCAATTTTTACCAGCGATAATCCACGTTCAGAAAAACCAGAAGCGATTTTGGTGCAGATGACTTTGGGATTAGATATTCAAGAGCCAAGTGCGATTATTGAAGATCGCGCAGATGCGATTCGCGCCGCTGTAAATGAAGCACAAGCAGGAGATGTGGTTTTAGTTCTTGGTAAAGGCCATGAAAAGGGTCAAGAGATCGCAGGCGTTAATCACCCATTTGATGATCGCGTAGAACTTGCAAAAGCGATTGAGGATAAAAAATGATTACATTAACCGCAGGTGAAATTGCCCTGCTTGTTGGTGGCGAGCTTCATTGCGATAAAGATCTTCTGGTCTCGAAAGCACCTGTATTTGATTCACGTTTAGCAACACCAGGTTGTATCTTCTTGGCGCTTAAGGGCGAAACCGTTGATGGTCATGATTTTGCAGCAGATGCTTATCGTGCAGGAGCGATGTTTTCACTGACAACTCATCGCATCGATGGGCCATGCATTGTCGTTAAGGATGTAATTGAAGCGGTAGCGATTTTGGCCACCTTTGTGCGCAAGCGTTTAACTGATCTAACAGTTATCGGAATTACTGGATCGCAAGGAAAGACCAGCACCAAAGATTTATTGGCACACATGTTGCGTGTAGCAGGCCCAACGGTTTCTCCTGCAGGTTCATTTAACAACGATCTTGGTTTACCAATCACATTGCTTGAATGTGATGAGCGTACAAAGTTCTGCATTCTTGAAATGGGCGCACGCCATAAAGGCGATATCGCTCGTTTGTGCACAATTGCGCAGCCCAATATTGGAGTTGTTCTAACGGTAGGTACAGCACACCTTGGTGAATTTGGATCTGTTCAAGCGATCGCTGAAACTAAATCTGAACTCATTCAGTCATTAAGTTCTGACGGAGTTGCTGTTCTTGGAAGCTTTGATCCATTTACGCCTGCGATGGCATCGTTACACCAGGGCCGCACAATTAACTTTGGTGATGGTCAAGAAGTGCGCGCAGCAGATATTGAAATTCGTGAAGGTCGACCACACTTTGATTTAGTTACTCCTGCCGGTCGCGATGCTGTTGGCATGCGAGTTGTGGGTGCGCATCAAATTTCAAATGCATTAGCGGTCGCAGCTGTCGGAACAGCTCTTGAGCTTCCGATTGAATTAATCGCAAGTTCATTATCAACCGCTGAAAACGCGAGCAAATGGCGCATGGAACTTCATGATGTCTTTGGGCTGCTCATTATTAATGATTCGTACAACGCTAATCCCGAATCAATGGCGGCAGCTTTGCGCTCCTTGGTGCTGTTTGCGCAGGAGCGCGGGGGAGAGTCGTGGGCATTCTTAGGAAAGATGCATGAACTCGGCGAGTCAGGCCCATCGCAACATGAGGCTATTGGCACCCTTGCTCAAGAGATTGGAATTGATCATCTTGTAGCCATTGGAGCTCCTGAATACGGGGATCCAAAGGGTCAGATGAAGGTTCATCACTACGCAAGCATTGATGAATGTTTATCCATGACAGATTATTTTTCTGCAGGAGATGTTGCTTTAGTTAAAGCTTCACGATCAGAAGGTTTTGAAGTTTTAGCTCAGAAGTTAGAAAGTTTGTGGTTGAACAAGAGCGGAGTTGAGAGTTGAGACAGATTCTGATCGCTGGTGCATTCGCACTGATCTTTGCACTCTTTGGCACACGAGTTTTAATCCGATTACTTGCTAGCAAGGGGTATGGACAGATCATTCGTGATGATGGTCCATCAACTCACCGCATCAAGCACGGAACCCCAACTATGGGCGGAATCATTTTTATTCTTGCAGCAGTTCTTGGATACTTCTTTGCCCACCTAATTTCAGGCACAGCTGTTACAGCCTCCGCGTTGTTAGTGATGGGGTTAGTTGTCGCACTTGGTTTTATTGGATTCTTAGATGATTGGCTCAAAGTTTCAAAGCAAAACTCTCGTGGCTTACCTGGGCGTTTCAAGTTACTAGGTCAAGCGGTTTTTGCAGCGATCTTTGGTTACATGGGACTTCAGTTTGTTGACCAGGATTCCTTAACTCCAATTTCACAGTACTTATCAGGAGTGCGCGAAACTTCAATTTATTTGGGATCAGCGGTCGTTGTTGTCTGGATTGTGCTGATGGTGATGTCTGCAAGTAATGGCGTGAACCTCACTGATGGACTTGATGGACTTGCAACTGGTGCATCAATCATGACTTTCCTTGCCTTTGTCTTAATCGGTGTGTGGGAGTTTGGACAAAGCTGTGCAATTAATGCAACAGCTGGTTGTTATGCGGTTCGTGATCCATTGGACCTTGCAGTACTTGCTGCAGCATTTGCTGGTGGATGTACCGGATTTTTATGGTGGAACACGGCGCCAGCAAAGATCTTTATGGGAGACACTGGTTCACTTGCATTAGGTGGAGCAATCGCAGGATTTGCAGCAACTTTACGTGTAGAACTTCTGCTTATTCCACTAGGCGGCCTATTTGTCATCATCACAATGTCGGTATTGATTCAGACTCTGTACTTCAAAATCAGTGGTGGAAAGCGCGTATTTAAGATGGCACCACTGCATCACCACTTTGAATTAATTGGCTGGGAGCAAATAACCATCGTTATTCGTTTCTGGATCATTGCAGGACTTAGCGTTGCAATGGGTCTTGGCTTGTTCTATGCGCAGTGGGTTGTTAAGTAATTCATGTCAATCAACTTTGCTAACCAACGTTTCCTTGTATTAGGAGCAGGAGTAACTGGTTCTGCAGTTGCCAAGTCTCTACAAGCACGTGGTGGCATCGTAAGCATTGCTGATGACAACGCACCTGATGCAATAAAGCCAGATGCGGTAGATCTCAATAACTTTGATTCCGTTGTGATTTCGCCGGGATGGCGTCAAGATCACCCGTTGGTCACAAAGGTGCTTGCCAGTAATTTGAATATTCTCAACGAAATTGATTTAGCGTGGCAGATTCGAGCAGAGGTTGCTCCAGGTCAAAAGTGGTTAGCGCTAACTGGAACCAATGGAAAAACGACTACCGTCGAAATGACTGCAAAGATTTTACAAACCGCAGGATTAAAGGCTGTTGCATGTGGCAATGTTGGCGACACGGTTATCGAAGCGGTAGATCGCACAGATCCTTACGATTACTTAGTTCTTGAACTCTCAAGCTTTCAACTGCACTGGTCTAAGCAGGCTCAATTCGTTTCTGCGGCCATCTTAAATATTGCAGATGACCACCTCGATTGGCATGGAGACTTCAACTCATATGCAGATGCAAAGTTTTCAATTTTAGATCGCGCAGCAATCGCAGTACTAAACGCCGATGATGGTGAGGTAGTTAAGCGTGCTAACCGATTTACCGATCGCAAAGTTTTCTTTTCACTAGAAACTCCTGCACCCGGTGAAATCGGGGTAGTAGAAGAGCTATTGGTGGATCGCGCTTTTGTTCCAGATCCACAACAGGCTTCCATGCTCTGCGAGTTAGCTGATATCAAGCCAACTGTTCCGCACAATGTTTCCAATGCGCTTGCCGCATCAGCACTTGCCCGTTCAATAGATGTTCCTCATGAAGTAATTCAAAAAGCATTGCAGGAGTTTCGCCCAGGTCGACACCGCATCGAAACAGTTTTCGAGTCAGACTCCATTGCCTGGGTTGATGATTCAAAGGCAACTAATCCACATGCAGCGGCAGCCTCTTTGATGTCTCATCTCTCAGTGATCTGGGTTGCTGGGGGATTGGCCAAGGGCGCAGATATGAACGCTCTAGTTCTTCGCTGCAAGGGAAGAATTAAAGCGGCAATTCTTATTGGAGCAGATCGTCAGTTAATCGCTGATGCATTAACTCAGCACGCACCTGAAATTCCACAACTGATTATCGATGCACCTGCTGATTATGTGCGCGGTGGTCAATCCAACGGATTAATGGAAGCTGTGGTTGCTGCAGCGCTTGAAAAAGTATCTGCGGGGGACACCGTTTTGATGGCTCCAGCATGCGCATCGATGGATCAATTCATTTCATACGCAGATCGTGGAGATCGCTTCGCCGCTGCCGTTAAAAAGTTGGTTGCTCATGAGTAATCAATCACGCGAAACTTTCTTTACCAAACCGGTCAATCTTTACTACATGTTGCTTGGAAGTACCCTTGGTTTAAGTTTGTTGGGTTTGATTATGGTTTTCTCTGCCTCTTCAATTCACTCGCTGGAAACTAAGGGAACATCCTTCGGAATTGTCTTGCGCCAGTTCATCTTCTTATTGCTTTCAGTTCCTATGGCGTGGGTGTTGTCTCGCCTTTCTTTGAATCAATGGAAGGTGCTTGCTCGCTTTGGCTTTTCAGTTTCCGTGTTCTTGCTTTTGATCGTGCAAGTAATCGGAAAGAGCGTTAACGGAAACCACAACTGGATTAGTTTGGGTTTTGTCGATGTCCAGCCCAGCGAGATCGCAAAGTTCATGATGATTTTGTGGGCTGGATTTATGCTGGCAAAGCAAGAACGCTCAGGTGTTGATCACATCGCAGTATTAAAGTTAATCGCACCTGCTTTTGCGCTGTGCATCATCCTTGTTATGGCCGGTAGTGATTTAGGTACCGCTTCAGTATTTGCCTGCATTTTGGCTGGCTTGTTGTGGGTATCGGGTCTGCGGTTGGGAATCTTCGGAATTGCGTTAAGTGTTGGTCTTGTTGGATTAACTGCAGCGATTCTTACCTCGCCCTATCGTGTTCAACGATTTATGGTTTTCTTAAATCCCTTTGCAGAAGATCAGTACAAGCTTTATGGATGGCAGCCTGCACACAGCTTGTTAGGCCTTGCCAGTGGTGGTCTATTTGGTGTTGGGCTAGGAGCAAGCCGCCAAAAGTGGGGAAACCTTGCTGAAGCTCATACCGACTTTATCTTCGCAGTAATTGGGGAAGAACTTGGATTATTTGGAACCCTTGCAACATTGTTGTTGCTTTCAATTCTGATCTTTTCAATCTTTAAATTAGCGTTGCGAGCCGGTGACCCAATGGTGCGTTATGTTGCATCTGGATTTGGTGTGTGGATCGCAATTCAAACAATCTTGAATATTGGCTCTGCAATCAGCGTTTTGCCGGTAGTTGGTGTGACTTTGCCTCTTGTTTCTTATGGAGGATCAGCCTTAATCGCCACGTATATGGGAATTGGATTTGTATTGGGTGCTGCACGTCGAGACCCAGTAATCTATAAAGAGTTAAAAGAGACAGGAATTAAATGGCTACGGTAGTTCTGGCAGGCGGAGGAACCGCTGGCCATATTGAACCTGCACTAGCTGTTGCACGTCAGTGGGCTGCTGCTCACCCACATGATCAATTGATATTTCTAGGAACTTCTAGTGGGCTTGAAACAGCACTTGTTCCAGCAGCGAACTTTCCTTTGCATTTGATTCCACGAGTTCGAATCTCACGCACGCCATCTGCATCCTGGTTGAAAATTCCAATCGACCTACTGTCATCGGTTCGCGCATGTTCAAAGGTCATAAAGGGTTCTTCAGCGGTTGTTGGTTTCGGGGGATATGTAAGCGCTCCTGCCTATATCGCTGCAAAACTTGCTGGTGTTCCTATTGTCATTCATGAAGCAAATGCAAAACCAGGGTGGGCAAATCGCTTAGGAGCCGCTTTCACAGATCATTTGGCGGTCGCTCATCCCGTTGAAAGCGGAAAGTTTTCTTCCGCACTACTTGCAGGTTTGCCACTACGTTCAGATGTTGCGCAAGGTTTTGTTGCAGCTGAAAAGGATTGGAAGAAGGCGCGAAAAGCTGCAAAGACGCGACTTGGATTTTCTGAGGATGCACCACTTGTGGTCATCATGGGTGGCTCACAGGGCTCTGTAGCAATAAATAAGGTCATTGAATCCTCACTTGATGTGTTCAATCGCAAAGGCGTTCAGGTTTTGCACTCAGTTGGAAAGCTCAACGCCCTGCCTGCGTCGACTTCCAGTTATAAAGCAGTTGCGTACATAGAGGCGATGGCAGATGCGTATTTAGCTGCAGATCTAGTGATTGGTCGCAGCGGAGCGGTGACCTGCAGCGAATTCAGAGCGCTGGGCCGTTACGCTCTTTTTGTGCCTCTACCAATAGGAAATGGCGAGCAGTTTGTTAATGCCGCATCCCTTGTGGCCGATGGTCGCGCACAAGTAATCACGCAAAAGGAGTTCACCGCGAAGTATCTGGAAAGCAATCTGGATGATTTGCTTCAGCAATCAACAAAAGCAAGTGCCGAAGGTAATGGCGCAGATCTACATGCAGCAGAAAAGATTGCATCGTTAACAGAGTTTGCGATGAAAGCATGAAGCCACAACTTTCCTCGCTTATAGGCAAGCGAGTTCACTTCATAGGTATCGGCGGAGCGGGCATGAGCGGATTAGCGCGCATTGCTCTGTCACATGGAATAACAGTCAGTGGTTCAGATGCGAAAGATTCATCTGTCGTCACAGCCTTGTCTGCACTTGGCGCAACTGTTGCAACTTCGCACAATGCAGCAAATGTAGATGGTGCTGATTTAGTTGTGTATTCAAATGCAATCGCTGCAAACAATCCTGAACGTATGCGCGCTGCCGAGTTACATACTCCAACACTTACACGTGCTGCAGCGCTATCCGTCTTAATGTCTGAATCAAAGAGCGTTGCAGTTGCAGGTACTCATGGCAAGACAACTACCTCATCAATGCTCGCTGTTGCATTACAGGCATGTGGCGCAGATCCATCATTTGCAATTGGCGGAACCATTACCGCATCTGGCTCAAATGCTCATCGCGGTACTGGCGAGATCTTTGTTGCTGAAGCAGATGAATCCGATGGTTCATTTATTGAATACAACCCATTTGCAGCGATCGTGACAAATGTCGAGCATGACCATGTTGATTTCTTTGCCACCGCCGAATCAGTTGCTCAAGCCTTCCGCGATTTTGCAGCAACTATCAAACCTGGGGGATTCCTTACTTATTGCGCAGATGATCAAGGCGCAGTTGCCTTAGCTAATTCCATCAGCGGCACAGAACTTGTTTCTTACGGAGTTTCAGAGAACGCCAATCTGCATATTGATCAGATTGAACTTTTAACAATGGGCTCAACAGCTCGTGCAATCTGGAATGGAAAGAGTGTTGGACATATCGAACTTCAAGTTCCTGGCCATCACAATCTATTAAATGCAGCAGGAGTATTAGCAACGGGGCTCAAGCTGGGCTTTGGAGCGGCGGAGCTATTAACGGGATTAAGCACATTTCGCGGCACAGGTCGCCGTTTTGAAGTAAAGGGAACAGTTCATGGTGTTCGTGTAATTGATGATTACGGCCATCACCCAACGGAACTCAAAGTAACCCTTGAAGCTGCACGACGTTATGCCGCAGATGGTCGTTTGATCGTGATCTTTCAACCGCATCGTTACTCGCGAACTCAAGCCTTTGCCCAAGGCTTTGCAGATGTTCTAGATACTGCAGATCGTGCAATTGTGCTCGAAGTGTATGCAGCAAGTGAAAAACCAATCGATGGTGTTACCTCAAAGATCATCACAAGCAAGATGAGCAAAGGCGAATACATTCCTAACTTTGTCGAAGTGACAGATTCTGTAATTGCTATGGCCGAACCTGGCGATGTCATCATGACTTTAGGTGCAGGCGATGTGAGCTCGCTAGCGCCGATCATTGTTGATGGATTAGCTCGCCGATTTAATCAATCATGAACCGTCGCTTAACTCTTCTGGTTGGCGCTGTTGTTTTAGCGGCTGCAACGTATGTACTTGGGTACTCATCGCTCTTCACGGTAAGTGCGGTAGAAGTTGTTGGTAGTAAAAATCAGATCAATCCCGGAATATCAATTGGTCAGAAGTTGGCTCGTGTCGAACCACGCGCAATTGCATCAAAGTTTGAAACCCTAGATTGGGTTGAATCAGCAAATGTTTCTCGCAACTGGATCAATGGCAAGGTCACGATTGAGTTAACTGAAAGAACACCTGTGGCCATCTTTAATAATCAGGTAATCGATTCATCTGGCAAGAGCTTCGCACTTCGCTCGGAACCATCAGCACCTCTGGTGCAGATTCAATCACCAGACTTAGAGGCTGCGGTTTCTGCCGTTTCTTTCTTTACCTCTCTTCCTGAAGAGCTCAAGTCAGCATTGACAGTTGTGAAGGTTCGCAGCACCGGCGCTTTGGTCCTCGAAATCAACAACGCTGGAAAAAATCTTGAGATTCGCTGGGGTACCAATTCAGATAATGAGTTGAAATTAAAGGTTTATAAAGCACTTTTAGCATTACCTGAAAACTCTGCAATCAAAAGAGTTGATCTATCTGCACCACATGCACCAATCGTTAAATAATTTTTAGAAAAGTAATTTTTGCGACACGTTAAACAAAACATGTCGGTGTTTGATAATCACCCGTATGCACTTTAAGTTCGCCTTATCGAAAAGTAGTGAATTGTAAGGCTCAAGTTGAGGTTTATGGTTCATAAGGAGGAAACAAAGTGGCTTCACCACAAAATTATTTAGCGGTCATCAAAGTCGTCGGCATTGGTGGCGGTGGAGTTAACGCAATCAATCGCATGATCGATGTCGGATTAAAGGGCGTCGAGTTCATTGCGATTAATACAGATGCACAACATTTGTTAATGAGTGATGCAGATGTGAAATTAGATATTGGTCGCAAGACAACACGTGGTCTTGGTGCAGGTATGGATCCAGATAAGGGTCGCGAAGCCGCACTTGATCACGCAGATGACATTGAAGAAATTCTTCGTGGCGCAGATATGGTTTTCGTAACTGCAGGCGAAGGTGGCGGAACCGGTACAGGTGCAGCTCCAGTTGTTGCAAAGATTGCTAAAGAGATTGGCGCGTTAACAATTGGTGTTGTTACTCGTCCATTCTCATTTGAAGCAAAGCTTCGTTCAACTCAGGCAGATGCTGGTATTGAAGCACTTCGTGCAGAAGTAGATACCTTGATCGTTATTCCTAATGATCGTTTACTTGCAATTTCAGATCGCACAATTACTTTGGCTGATGCCTTCAAGAGTGCAGATCAAGTTCTACTTTCAGGTGTTCAAGGAATTACCGAAATCATTACTCAGCCAGGACTTATCAACCTTGACTTCGCAGATGTTAAAGCGGTTATGTCAGGTGCGGGTTCTGCACTTATGGGAATTGGTTCTGCTCGTGGTGAAAATCGTGCACTACGTGCAGCAGAGCTTGCAATCTCAAGTCCGCTACTTGAAGCATCAATTGATGGCGCAATGGGCGTTCTTCTTTCAGTTTCTGGTGGATCAGATCTTGGTTTGTTTGAAGTTAACGAGGCGTGCGAGCTTGTTCAATCAGCTGTGCATCCAAACGCTAAGTTCATCTTCGGTACAACTATCGATGATGCCCTAGGTGATGAAGTTCGTATCACCGTTGTTGCAGCAGGTTTCGAAGGTGGAGAGCCTAAGAAGGTTGCAACACCTGTAATTGATGCGGCAACACTTGGTGGGGTAGCAGATCCGATTGCATCTAATGATCCAATCTCTGTGGCACTTGATCTCGGTAACGAAACTCCAAAGCGTCGCGTGACCTTTGAAGAGCTAGTTTCTGAAGATGAGATCGACGTTCCCGACTTCATGAAGTAAGGCTTTGCCTCACTTTTTTACTGATCGGCGCGGAGGCTCAAGCCTTGGCGCCTATGAATCCTTGAACTTTGGATTTCATGTTGGCGATGATCCTGCAGCGGTCACCTCGAATCGTTCATCGATTCCGAATGCTCAATTCATGAATCAAGTACATGGAGACAAGGTCGTAGTAATTGATGAATTACTTGCGACAGATCCAACCTGCGATGCAATGATCACAACTAAAACTGGAATCTCATTAGCTGTCATGGTTGCAGATTGCATTCCATTGCTTTTGATTTCACGCGAAGCGGTAGCTGCGGTTCATGTTGGACGCGCCGGATTGATTAATAAGGTCGCAAATAAAACCTTGCATCAAATGCGCACCATGGGTGCCATCGATGTACATGCGATCATCGGCCCATCTATTTGCGGCCGATGCTACGAAGTTCCATTTGAAATGCAGCAGGATGTCATCGCTGATCATCCTCGTGCATTTTCAACCACACATAAGGGAACTCCTGGTTTAGATCTTCCAGCGGCATTGATAGCCGATCTTGTTGCTGAAGGTGTCACCTATGAAGCCTCATCAAGCTGCACAATGGAAGATGATCTGTATTTTTCCCATCGCAAACACAATCCAACTGGTCGCTTTGCCGGAGTTGTTTCATTATGAGCCGCATCGATGAGATCTCTGCACGCCTTGAAATCGTGCGCGCCAATATTGCGGCCGTAGCCGATCATGAAGTTACTTTGATCGCGGTTACTAAGACCTTTCCAGTAAGTGATGCCCAGATTCTGCACGATTTAGGAGTCAGCAACTTTGGAGAAAATCGCGATGCCGAAGGTGCGGAAAAAGCGGCAATTGTTCCTGGCACCTGGCATTTCCAAGGTCAGATTCAAAGCAACAAGTTGAAATCGATAACTTCGTGGGCATCGGTAATTCATTCGTTGGATGACCCTCGACATTTTGAGATTATTGAACGGGTTGCACCCCATCCGCTAACAATCTTTTTGCAGGTTTCCTTAGATGGGGCACACCATCGCGGGGGAGCAGGCCTTGAAGAGCTGTACTCGTTGGCTGAGTTGGTAGAAAAATCTCCGACCCACACCTTGGCGGGGTTGATGTCGGTGCCTCCATTGGGGATTGAACCGGATGTTGCCTTTTCCCAATTAGCAGTGATCCACAATGATTTTATGAAGCGTTTCCCCGCGGCTACAAAGCTTTCGGCGGGCATGAGTGGGGATTACCAATCCGCGATTTCTCATGGTGCGACACATGTACGCGTAGGCTCATCAATCCTCGGTTCTCGCTAGGTGCGCAGGTAACCTTTCACTATGTCTAATGCAATCCGCCGTGTCGCTAATTACCTTGGTTTGATGGATGATCCTGAGTTCGATACTCCACAAACACAGTCATCATCTACACCAGCTGTTCCAGCAACAGGTGATGTCCGAATCAAAACTCGCGAGCCACGTGCCGTGTCAGCAGTTCGTCACACATCAGTAGTCGAAGTTGCTCCACAACTTGATCTTCCAACTTTGGATCGCATCATTACCTTGCATCCTCGTTACTACAACGAAGCGCGCACAATCGGTGAGCACTTCCGCCAAGGCAATCCAGTCATTATTAATCTGACTGAGATGGATGAGTCAGAGCACAAGCGCCTAGTTGATTTTGCATCTGGTCTTGCATTTGGTTTGCACGGAACAATTGAACGCGTTACCAAGAAGGTTTTCTTGATCTCGCCTGCAAATGTAAATGTCAGCACTGAAGATAAATCAGCCGCTGCACAAGCAAGCTTCTTTAACCAGAGCTGATTCATGTTGAGCGTCGGCTCACTACTTGCAACAATTCTGCAAGTATTTCTCTACGCCCTATTAGGTCGTTTGATCTTTGATTACATCCAGATGTTTTCACGCACCTGGCGACCACGCGGTCCAGTTCTTTACTTGGTTGAAGCGATCTACACAATCACAGACAAGCCAATGAAGTTTGTGGGACGTTTCGTTCCACCACTTCGATTGGGTGCAGTAAGTCTAGATATGAGTTTCATTGTGCTCTTTTTCGGAACACAAATCTTGATGGGTTTTGTTAGCCGGATTTAATTCTTGGCTAACTTAACTTCAACACCAATCTCAGTATCTGTAATCGCTAGCGCACTATCGCGCACCATTGATGTCGCCAAAACCTCATCTGCGATGTGCTGTTGATCAGCTTCAATAGCTGCAGCAATCTCAGCTGATGCATTCCATGTGACGGTAATTCGATCAGAGATCTCAAAGCCATCGCTCTTGCGACGCTCCTGAATAAATCTGATTACTTCACGCACATTTCCTGCAGCGATCAGGGCAGGGGTTAGTTGTAGATCCAGGGCAACGCTTTCGCCATCGTGGGATGAAACGCTCCATCCTGATTTTGGAACCTCAGTAACAACGAGGTCATCTAGTGCAATCTCCCAGGTGCCAACCGTAGTTGAGCCAGTTGAGCGAAGGGTCTTCACCAGAACAGTGGCATCAGCTGCAGCGATCGCCTTAGCGATCTCTTGTACAGCGCCACCAAACTTTGCGCCCAATGATTTGAAGTTAGCCTTCACGCTGATATCAACTAAATCTCCATCAGCATTTGCAATGTCCTCAAGGGTTTGAACATTCAATTCATCTGCAATTTGTTCGCGCATTGCTTCTGGCAATGTTGACCAACCACTTGCTGCAATGAGTGCGCGACCCAATGGCTGGCGAATCTTGATACCTGATTCAGCACGAGTTGCACGACCAAGTTCAACAATCCGTCGAGTCAATGCAACCTGAGCGCCAAGTTCTGTATTGATCGCTGATTGATCTGCAACAGGCCAATCAGAAAGGTGTACAGATGTTGGAGCGCTTGCATCAGTTGGGCGTACTAGCTCCTGCCACACCTGTTCAGTAATAAATGGAACTAGGGGAGCGAGCAACTGAGTAAGAGTTACCAAGCACTCATGCAAGGTTCCAAGTGCTGCTACATCTCCATCCCAGAAACGTCGACGTGAACGTCGCACATACCAGTTTGAAAGATCATCAATAAAACGAGCAAGTGCACGTCCTGCAATCTGTGAATCAAAATCTTCTAGCGCTGCATCAACCTCTTGAACCAAAAGATTGAGTTCAGAGATGATCCAGCGATCCATCAATGGACGATCTGCCACCGCAGGTGTTTGTGACAGTTCAAAGTTTGATGCCTTTGCATACAAAGCGTGGAATGACACTGTGTTCCAATAGGTAAGCAATGTCTTGCGAACAACCTCGTTGATGCTGTCATGGCCAACGCGACGAGCAGCCCACGGAGATCCCGCCGCCAACATGTACCAACGAACCGCATCTGCGCCGTGTTGATCCATCAAAGCCATTGGCTCTAGAACATTGCCAAGGTGCTTACTCATTTTGCGTCCATCCTTATCCAGGATGTGGCCTAGGCACAAAACTGTTTTATATGAGGATTGATCAAAGACCAAGGTTCCAATAGTCATTAATGTGTAGAACCAGCCACGAGTTTGATCGATCGCTTCGCAAATAAAGTCAGCAGGGTATGAAGCCTTGAACTTTTCTACTGAACCTTCTTTGTGCGGATATCCCCATTGAGCAAATGGCATGGCACCTGAGTCATACCAGCAATCGATAACTTCGGGCACTCGTGTCATTGTTTGTGAACATTCTGCGCAAGCAAAGGTGATGTCATCTACAAATGGACGGTGCGGATCAAGGTTTGAAAGCTCCTGTCCAGCAAGTGCGCCAAGCTCCTTCAGTGAATCAACACAAATTTCATGCTTGTTTTCGCAACGCCAAATTGGAAGCGGTGTTCCCCAATAACGGTTACGTGAAAGCGCCCAGTCAATGTTGTTGTTTAGCCAGTCGCCGTATCGGCCTTCCTTGATTGTTTCGGGATGCCAATCAGTCGCAGCATTTTCTCGCAGCAGCGCATCTTTAATAGAAGTGGTGCGGATGTACCAAGAAGGTTGCGCGTAGTACATCAACGCTGTGTGACAGCGCCAGCAATGTGGGTAGGTGTGCTCATACTGCTGATGCTTGTACAGCGCACCGCTTGCCTTGAGCTCCTTTACCAACGCTTTATCTGCCTCTTTGAAAAATACTCCACCAACAACTGGAACATCAGCTAAGAAATGTCCATCAGGTGCAATTGGATTTACAACAGGCAATCCATAGCTACGGCACACCGCTAAGTCATCTGCACCAAATGCTGGTGCTTGGTGAACTAAGCCGGTTCCATCTTCAGTTGTTACATAAGTTGCAAGAACAACATAGTGAGCATCTGGAATTTCGATGTAATCAAATGGTCGCTTGTATGTAACGCGCTCAAGCTCTTTGCCCAACATCGTCTTTAGGATCTTCTTCTCGCCCTTAACTGTCTCCATCAAATTTTGAGCAACAACCAAAACTTCAGTTGTCTCTTCATGTGTCACTTCAATTGCTACATATTCAACATCTGGGTGAACAGCAACAGCTGTGTTGGAAACCAATGTCCATGGGGTAGTGGTCCAGACCAATAAAGATGCGTTAAGCGGTGCTAATTCACCAGATGTAACTGGAAAGCGAACAAAGACAGATGGATCTGTAACAGTCTCATACCCTTGCGCTAACTCGTGATCTGATAACCCTGTTCCGCAACGAGGGCAGTACGGAGCAACGCGATGATCCTGAACTAATAATCCCTTTTTCCAAATCTCTTTCAGAGACCACCACACAGATTCAACATATTCTGGTGACATCGTCCAATACGCTTCATCAAAATCAACCCAGAAGCCCATGCGATCTGTCATATCTGTAAATGCACTTACGTGACGCTGAACTGATTCGCGACACTTGTCATTAAATGGTGCGATACCAAACTTTTCGATATCTCCCTTGCCAGAAAAACCAAGCTCTTTTTCAACTGCGATTTCAACTGGAAGACCATGGCAATCCCAACCCGCTTTACGAGTTACCTGCTTGCCCTTCATGGTGTGAAAACGTGGAAACAAATCCTTAAATACGCGAGCTTCAATGTGGTGAGTACCAGGCATTCCATTTGCAGTTGGTGGACCTTCATAAAAAGTCCAGGCTGGTGCACCTTCGCGTGCCGCAACGGTTTGTTCAAAGATTGAGTTTTCGCGCCAGAACTTTAAAATTGAATGTTCGACGGCAGGCAGATCAACAGCTGCTGGAATAGCGCGAAATGACATAAAAAAATCCTCCAGAAAACAATCTCTGGAGGGACGATCGCTGCATTCACAGCGTTCGCGGTACCACCCGCCTTGTGCATCGAAATGCACCACTTCATATCTTGCGTGCCGGTTCTACATGAGCTTTTCGCTCAATTCTTCCTGCTGGCTCGTGAGGTGATGGCCCCGTCAACGCCGCTTACGCGAGGGCTTAAGTGTAGTTCATGGGGATATAAAAGAATGACCGTGGCGAAATTGGTAACCGCGCCCGCTTGGGCATAAGGTTCGCGACATGCCTAAGAAGCCTGTAAAGAAAGCGGCCGCGAAGAAAGCTGCGGTTAAAAAGGCTCCTGCAAAGAAGGCGGCGGTAAAAAAGGTCGCCAAGAAAGCGGCGGTAAAGAAGGTCGCTAAGAAGGCAGCACCTGCCAAGAAAGCTGCTGCGAAAGCTCCAGCGAAGAAGGCGGCCCCTGCCAAGAAAGCTTCAGTTAAAAGTATTCCTGTAAAGAAAGCTCCCGGAAAGCCATTTCCTTCAAAGACAACTCTTACAGTTGATGAAAAATCACAGACTGTTTCAGTTTCAACGGTAACTGCGCCAGTTGTTGCGCCAGTTGTTGAGGAACGTCGCTTGGTTATGCCACCTCCACCGCGTCCCGTTAAGAGCGGTAAGAAGATTGCACCACTAAAGCCAATAAAGGGCGCTCCAATTCCTGTTGTTGTTAGCGACTCTGAATCTCCATGGACCGCCGCTGAAATTAAAGCGATCCGCACAGAAATTTCAAAGGAGCTCGAGCGCTTGCGTAAAGAGCTTGCAGTTGTTGAACGTGAGATGGATGAGTTAATCCAGGAATCTGGCGAAGGCGCTGGCGATGATCAAGCAGATGCTGGAACAAAGACTTTTGAACGCGAACATGAGATGTCATTGGTTATCAATGCACGTGACATGGTTTTGCAAACCGAGCGCGCACTTGAGCGCATCGATAACAAGAGTTATGGAAACTGCGAAGAGTGCGGTTCTCCAATTGGTAAGGCACGTCTACAAGTTTTCCCTCGCGCAACTCTCTGCATGCTGTGCAAGCAGAAGGAAGAACGGCGCTAACTGTGCGCACATGGCGCACACTTTTTAGTGTTGCCTGGTTTGTGTGGGTTTTAGATCTAGCTACAAAAATCTGGGCGGTTAGCACCCTTTCCCATCGATCAAATATCAAAGTACTTGGTTCATTTTTCCAATTAACCTTTGTGCGAAATTCTGGCGCAGCATTTTCATTTGCTGAAGGTGCAACAATCTTTTTATCCTTGTTCGGAATCGCAGTACTAGTTGCGATTTTTTACTTTTCTCCACAAATTACATCTAAAGGCTGGGCGGTTGTTTTGGGGTTAGTAATGGGCGGAATTCTGGGCAATTTAGTTGATCGGATCTTCCGTGAACCAGGTGTTTTACGCGGACATGTCATTGACTGGATGCAGCTCCCACATTGGCCGATATTTAACGTAGCTGATTCAGCAATTGTCATCGCAGCCTTGATTTCGATGATTTTGACGGGGCGAAATATCCCACCCATAACAAAGGTAGGCTCCTAGGTATGAGCAACCGTGAACATCGCACATTAACTGTTCCTGAAGGTGTTGCCGGCGAACGTATCGACAGCGCATTAACTCGCGTTTTAGGGTTATCGCGCACCGCAGTTGTGAAGCTACTTGAAGATGGCGACATCACCACTGGCGGAAAGCAAATGCCAAAATCTGATCGGGTTACTGCAGGTCAAGTTATAGAAGTTTTGATGCCAGCTCCAATTAATGCAGATCCAATTCCACTTACGCCTATCGAAGGCCTAAGCATTATTTACGATGACAATGACATCGTTGTTATTGATAAGCCAATCGGATGTGCAGCACACCCAAGTCCAGGATGGACCGGCCCAACAGTTGTTGGTGCATTGATGGCAGCTGGTTACACAATTTCAACAACTGGTCCCGCAGAGCGTCAGGGAATTGTTCATCGTCTTGATGTTGGTACAAGTGGCTTGATGATCGTTGCAAAGAGCGACAAGGCTTTTCATGTATTGAAAGATGCCTTCCGAAATCGCACAGTCGACAAGGTGTATCACGCATTAGTTCAGGGTCACATGGATCCAACAACTGGAACTATCGATGCACCAATCGATCGCCATCCAAAGGAAGATCACCGCTTTGCAGTTATTGCAACAGGTAAAGAATCAATCACGCACTACGAGGTCATGGAGTTTTATCGTGGCGTTTCAATGGTGAAGATTGAATTGGAAACCGGACGTACTCACCAGATTCGTGTTCACTTTTCAGCACTTCACCATCCATTGGTGGGGGATACGACGTATGGTGCAGATCCCGTGCTGGGTAAGAGTTTAGGAATGTCTCGACCTTGGCTTCACGCTGCCGAACTTCACTTTGCCCACCCAATCACTGGCCAGGCTTTGAACTTTGAAGCCCCATACCCGGCCGATCTCACACGCTCGCTGGCGTTGCTTTCCGACGCCGTTCTGCCTTAACCACTAATCTCGCCAATCATGTCCAACGATAACTTCGTCCATCTGCACGTCCATACCGAGTATTCAATGCTCGATGGCGCTGCTCGTGTTGGCGATTTAATGTCTGAAGTTAAGGCGCAGGGCATGCCGGCGATCGCCATGACAGATCACGGAAATGTGTTTGGTGCATTTGATTTTTATAAAGCTGCTAAAAAAGCTGATGTAAAACCAATTATTGGAATTGAAGCCTACGTTGCTCCTGAATCACGTTTTGATAAGAAGCGCGTGCAATGGGCCGATGGTGGAGAAGATGATGTGTCAGGTGGTGGCGCCTATACCCACATGACGATCTTGGCTGAAAATAATGAAGGTCTTGGAAATCTATTTCGTCTTTCATCTCTTGCATCCCTTGAAGGTTATTACTACAAGCCTCGCATGGACCGCGAACTGCTTGCTCAGTATTCAAAGGGATTGATCGCAACAACAGGTTGTCCTGGTGGAGAAATCCAAACTCGTTTGCGCATGGGTGCTTATAAAGAAGCGATCAAAGCAGCTAGCGCTTACCGCGACATCTTCGGCAAGGAAAATTTCTTTCTTGAAGTAATGGATCACGGGATTGAAATTGAATCCCGTGTTAAAGCAGATTTAATGAAGTTGGGTAAGGAACTTGGTCTGCCGCTTCTTGCAACTAACGATCTTCACTACACACGCCAAGAGGATGCTGGCGCGCATGAAGCGTTGTTATGTGTGCAATCAGGTTCTACCTTGGCAGATCCCAAGAGATTTAAATTTGATAATGACACCTTCTATGTAAAGACCGCTGCTCAAATGCGCGAACTTTTCAAAGATATTCCTGAAAGTTGTGACAACACCTTATTAATTGCTGAACGTTGCAACATCACCTTGCGCGAAGGCGAAAATCTGCTGCCACAGTTTGAGGTTCCAACAGGTGAAACTGAAGATAGTTGGTTGAAAAAAGAGGCAGAGCGCGGCCTGAAAGAGCGTTTAGGTGCTCGTTTAACTCCAGCACATGAAGATCGCCTGAAGTATGAGCTTGGCGTTATGGAGAAGATGGGCTTTCCGGGTTACTTCCTTGTTGTTGCCGACCTAGTTGGTCATGCAAAGAAGGTTGGAATTCGCGTAGGTCCAGGTCGTGGATCTGCTGCGGGATCACTCGTTGCATACGCGCTGGGAATCACCGGTTTAGATCCACTCGAGCACGGGCTTTTGTTTGAGCGATTCCTAAATCCAGAACGTATTTCGATGCCTGATATCGACTTGGACTTTGATGAACGTCGTCGCAGCGAAATGATTCGTTATGCCACTAATAAGTATGGTGAAGATCGCGTTGCTCAGATCATTACTTACGGAACTATTAAATCTAAGCAAGCGATCAAGGATTCAACTCGAGTACTTGGTTATCCATATGTTGTTGGCGAAAAGTTAACTAAGGCGTTGCCACCATCTGTGATGGGCAAGGACATTTCTCTTGGGGGAGTCTTTGATCCCAAGGATGATCGTTATGGAGAAGCAGGAGAGTTCCGCGCTCTCTATAACTCAGATCCTGATTCAAAACGTGTTGTTGATACCGCACGTGGTCTTGAAGGTTTGAAGCGTCAATGGGGTGTTCACGCTGCAGGAGTTATCTTGTCTCGCGAACCTTTGTTGGATGTTATTCCGATTCATCGCCGCGAAGCAGATGGAGCGATCATCACTCAGTTCGATATGGGTGCGTGCGAAGCAACTGGTCTGCTCAAGATGGATTTCTTGGGACTTCGAAATCTTTCAGTACTTGATGATTGTTTACTTAACATCAAAGCAAATCAAGGAAAAGATGTAGTGCTTGAAGATTTAACGCTGGATGATCCAAAGACTTACGAATTACTTGGTCGCGGAGACACCTTGGGTGTATTTCAGCTCGATGGTGGACCAATGCGTGCGCTGCTTCGAAGCATGGTTCCAGATTCATTTGAAGATATTTCCGCGGTTATTGCTTTGTACCGTCCAGGACCAATGGGCGAAAACGCGCACAACAACTATGCAGATCGTAAAAATGGTCGCAAGCCTGTTGAGCCAATTCACCCTGAACTATCTGATGCGCTGCAGGATATTTTGGGTGACACATACGGCTTAATCGTTTACCAAGAGCAGGTAATGGCGATTGCCCAAAAGGTTGCCGGCTTTACCTTGGGTCGCGCAGATCTTTTGCGAAAGGCGATGGGTAAGAAGAATAAGGACATCCTGGATAAGGAATACGTTCCATTCGAAGCGGGCATGAAGGAAAATGGTTTCTCTACCGCCGCCATTAAACGTTTATGGGAAGTGCTAATTCCCTTCTCTGATTACGCATTTAACCGTGCGCACTCAGCTGGTTATGGCGTTGTTTCATACTGGACCGCGTATTTAAAGGCGAACTTTCCAACTGAATATATGGCAGCGCTTTTGACCTCTGTTCGTGACGATAAAGATAAGTCAGCTTTGTATCTGTCTGAATGTCGCCGCATGGGAATCAAGGTTCTGCCGCCTGATGTCAATGAATCCGATGCTGAATACACGCCACGCGGAGTAGATATTCGCTTTGGACTGGCTGCAATTCGCAATGTCGGTGAAGGTGTTGTTGCATCTATTAAGAATGCGCGTGATGCAAAGGGTCGCTTTACATCCTTTGGTGATTTCTTAGCAAAGGTTGATGCGCAGGTCTGCAATAAGAAGACAATCGAATCTTTGATCAAAGCAGGTGCCTTTGGATCACTCGGCTCAACTCGTAAGGGATTAATCGCTGTCCACCTTGAAGCTATTGATTCTGTCATTGAATCAAAGCGTGCCGAAGCGATCGGACAGTTTGATTTGTTCGGCGGAGAAGCGGTCACCGCTGTTTCGGGATTAGATATCGAAGTACCTACGGGCGAATGGGACAAGGCGATGCTCTTGTCCTACGAACGCGAAATGTTAGGTCTGTATGTTTCAGATCATCCATTGCTGGGTGTTGAACATGTCTTGCGCGCCAACACAGATATGTCCATCAGCGAGTTAGTTGATGATGGCGCACAGCACGAATCAATTGTCACCATCGGCGGCTTAATCACAAGTGTTACCCGAAAGGTTTCGCGTCAAGGTGCATCATGGGCGGTTGTAACCGTTGAAGATCTTGAAGGTGCGCTAGAAGTCTTGTTCTTTGCAAATACTTACAATCAGTACTCAATGTCATTGACTGAGGATCGCATCGTCACAGTTCGTGGTCGTGTTGATCGTCGCGAAGATGCACTGCGATTTACCGCACTTGAAATGTCGATGCCAGATATCAGTGCAGGCCCTACAGGCCCACTAGTGATTTCATTGCCGATTCAACAATGCACTCCACCTGTAGTTGATCGCATTAAAGAGATTTTGCGTTCACATCCCGGAAAGCGTGAAGTGCATTTGCAGCTTCTGGATAATGGCAGCAGCACAGTAATGAAGGTTGATGCGTTGATCACTTCATCACCAAGTTTGAGCGCGGATTTGAAATCAATTTTGGGCCCTAACTGCCTCGTTTAATTTAATGAGCAAGGCCAACCGCCTTGCCGTTACAATTACCCAATGATTCGTACCGTTGACCTGCGCGGACGAGCCCTGTCTAAAGCCCAATACAACTCTGAACTGCCCCGAGCCACGCTCAATGTGCAAGAGGCGATGGTGCTGATCGAGCCCATTATGGAGCGAGTTAAGAATGGCAATGAGTCCGATCTGATCGCATTGGCTCAAGAGTTTGATGGCGTCACTCCAGCTGCCATCAGAGTTCCACAAACAGAACTTGATAAAGCGCTATCTCAATTAGATCCCGCGATTCGCACCGCGTTAGAGCTTTCAATTGTTCGCATCACTAAAGTTCACAATGATCAACTTCGTAGCGAAAAGACAACCACCGTTGTCGATGGCGGAACAGTTACTGAAAAATGGATTCCCGTAGATCGTGTCGGTCTCTATGTTCCAGGTGGACGCGCTGTGTATCCAAGTAGCGTCATGATGAATGTAATCCCAGCACAGATTGCAAAGGTTCAATCAATCGCTGTTGCTTCACCTCCGCAAAAAGAGTTTGGCGGATTGCCTCACCCAACAATTCTTGCAACATGTGCACTGCTTGAAATCTCCGAGGTGTATGCGGTTGGGGGAGCGCAAGCGATCGCCTTGTTTGCTTACGGTATGGAAGGTGTCTGCGAAAAGGCAGATCTGGTAACCGGACCCGGAAATATTTATGTTGCCGCTGCCAAGCGGGCACTTCGCGGAGTAATCGGAATTGATTCAGAGGCAGGACCAACTGAAATCGCAGTGCTGGCAGATTCATCGGCGATTGCTGCAGATGTTGCCGCAGATTTAATTAGCCAGGCAGAACACGATGTAATCGCAGCTGCGGTATTAGTAACTGATTCTGTCGAACTAGCAGCAGCTGTTGAAGCAGAGTTAAAGATTCGTGTAGCAGCGACGAAGCACTCAGATCGAATTAAGACCGCGCTATCTGGTGTGCAATCTGCGATCGCATTGGTCGATGACATCGCACAAGGCTTAGATGTTGTTAACGCTTATGCTGCAGAGCACCTTGAAATTCAAACACGTAATTCACGCTCAGATGCAGCAAAGATTCGTAACGCAGGTGCGGTATTTATTGGTCGATTCTCACCTGTTTCATTAGGTGATTACTCTGCAGGTTCAAACCACGTTCTTCCAACTGGTGGATGTGCATGTCACTCAAGTGGGCTCTCTGTACAGACTTTCCTACGTGGATTGCACTTTATCGAATACGGTCAAAAGGCATTTACAGACATTGTTGACACAGTTGTAACCCTTGCAAACTCTGAAGATTTACCGGCACACGGTGAAGCAATGACTGCGCGCTTGGAGAATTTGTAATGGCTTGGCCAAGTTGGTTACCGCTGCGCGATAACTTGCGTCCGCTATCTCCATACGGTGCGCCACAAGTTCCGGCTCGCGCAGCTTTAAATACCAATGAAAATCCCTACTCTCCTTCACCTGCATTGCAAAAGGCGATCACCGATGCTGTTGCAAAGGTTGCTTCTGATTTAAATCGCTACCCAGATCGTGATGCAACTGTTCTGCGCACAAAGCTGGCGGATTACATAAACGAGCAAAGTGGCACAAAGTTTTCAGCAGACAACCTGTGGGCTGCTAACGGATCTAACGAGATTATTCAATCAATCTTCTTAGCTTTTGTCCAAGGTTCAGTTTTAGGTTTCACACCTTCCTATTCAATGCACCCTTTGATCGCGAAGGTGACTGGGTCGTCATGGATTGATGGAAAGCGCAACGCAGACTTTTCGCTTAATACCGCAGATGCTGTCGCAGAGATCCAAAAGCACAAACCAACTTTGATCTTTATTACAACACCTAATAATCCAACTGGTGGTGCAGTCACAATTGATTCCATTCAGATGTTGGCAGATGCTGCTAAATCTGTTGGGGGATTACTAGTTGTTGACGAGGCGTATGCAGAGTTCTCGCAAGAAATATCTGCGGTTACATTAATTGCCAATAACCCACATGTAATTGTTATTCGCACGATGAGCAAGGCATTTGCCTTTGCTGGTGCACGTGTTGGTTATTTGGTAAGTGATGCAAGTGTTAAAGATGCGATGATGATTGTGCGCTTGCCGTATCACCTCAGTGCATTAACTCAAGCTGCAGCTGTTGTTGCCATCGATCACCGTGCTGAGTTATTAGGAGGGGTTTCAACCCTTATCGCTGCACGAACACATGTTGTTCAGGCACTGCACGACATGGGCCTTGCCACCATTCCAAGCAGCGCTAACTTTGTTTTGTTCACTGGATTCAAGCAGGATGCGCCACAACTGTGGGCTGCGCTGCTGGAAAAGGGTGTTCTGATTCGAGATGTGGGATTATCAGGGTACTTAAGAGTGACCATTGGCAATGAAGCCGAAAACATTTTATTTATTTCAGCCCTCAAAGAGCTCATTTAAGAAGGAGAGACCCATGAGAACAGCACGCGTCGAAAGAAAGACCAAGGAGTCACATGTACTCGTTGAGATCAATCTTGATGGCCAAGGCATCATTGATGTTGCAACAGGGGTTCCATTCTTCGATCACATGATGTCTCAGTTGGGCAAGCACTCAGGTTTTGATCTAACAGTTAAGACAACTGGTGATGTTGATGTTGATTCACACCACACAGTTGAGGACACATCCCTTGCCTTTGGTCAGGCACTTCGCGAAGCACTTGGCGATAAGGCTGGCATCCGTCGCTTTGGAGATTCAATGGTTCCATTGGATGAGGTGCTTGTTCAGGCAGCGGTAGATCTTTCAGGTCGCCCATACCTAGTGCACCGTCAGCCAGAGATTGTTGAACTTATCGGAACCTTTGATACAACACTCGGAAAGCACATCTGGGAATCAATCGTTGCTGAGGCGCGAATTGCATTACACATCCGCGTACTTGAAGGTCGTAACGCTCACCACGTTTTTGAAGCACAATTCAAAGCTGTTGCACGTGCATTACGTGACGCAGTTTCACTAGATGGCAGAGTTGCCGGAATCCCATCTACAAAAGGTTCTCTTTGATAGCAATTCTTGATTACGGATCTGGAAATCTACGATCAGCCGAACGCGCATTTGCAACAGCAGGAAAAGATGTAGTTGTTACATCTGATCGATCAGTTGCACTTGAAGCAGATGGATTAGTAGTTCCAGGTGTTGGCGCATTTGCTGCATGCATGAGCGGATTAAATGCGGTTGATGGTGCAGCAATTGTTCGTGAACGTTTAGCAAAAGAACGTCCAACTTTAGGAATCTGTATCGGTATGCAAATTATGTTTAGCGAAGGTACTGAACACTCCGAAAAGGGAGCTCATGCAGGTATTGGAATTTGGCAAGGCGTCGTATCGAAATTAGATGCACCAATCCTTCCTCACATGGGATGGAACACCGTAGAAGCTGCAACTACATCTACGCTGTTTAGCGGTGTCGAAGGTGAGTCCTTTTACTTTGTTCACTCCTATGCAGCAAAGCAAGCTGTAGGTACAACGCAGGCGTGGAGTACCCATGGAGAAAAGTTTTTAGCTGCTGTTGAAGATGGCTACATCAGTGCAACGCAGTTTCATCCAGAAAAATCTGGTGCAGCAGGCTTGGCGTTAATTAAGAATTGGGTGGGATCGCTATGAGTTACCTAGAACTATTGCCTGCAGTTGATGTTAAAGATGGTCGCGCTGTTCGATTAGTTCAAGGCGAACTTGAAAAGGAAAGCATTTACGGCGCACCACTAGATGTTGCCCTTGAATTTCAAGCAGCAGGTGCTGAATGGCTGCACTTAGTAGATCTTGATGCAGCATTTGGTCGTGGCGAAAACTCTGCGCTACTTGCCGAAGTTGTTGGAAAGCTTGATATCAAGGTCGAACTTTCTGGTGGAATTCGCGATGATGAATCTTTAAAGCGCGCACTTGCCACCGGTTGTCGCCGAGTGAATCTCGGAACTGCAGCACTTGAAGATCCTGAATGGACCGCACGTGTGATTGCAGAACATGGGGACCGGATTGCAGTTGGCCTTGATGTTCGTGGTCACACACTTGCAGCACGTGGTTGGACAAAAGAGGGCGGAGATCTTTTTGAAACTCTTGCTCGTTTAGATCGCGATGGTTGCGCTCGTTATGTCGTAACAGATGTTGCTAAGGATGGAACTTTAGCTGGACCAAATATTGAATTATTGAAATCGGTATGTGCCGCAACAAGTAAGCCGGTAATTGCAAGTGGTGGAATTTCTTCCCTTGATGACATCGCCGCCCTAACGGCACTAGTTGGAACAGGTGTAGAAGGTGCGATCGTTGGTAAAGCTTTGTATGCAGGAAAGTTCACATTAGAACAAGCGCTGAAGGTCAGCGGTAAATGACTCTTTCTGTTCGCATCATTCCGTGCCTAGATGTAACCGATGGCCGCGTAGTTAAAGGTGTTAACTTCACCGATCTTGTCGATGCTGGCGATCCAGTTGAAATGGCATCCTTGTATAACCTCGAAGGCGCCGATGAACTTACCTTTCTAGATATCTCGGCAAGTGTTGCAGGACGTGAAACTACTTTGGATGTTGTTCGTCGTACCGCAGAGCAGGTATTTATCCCGCTAACTGTTGGTGGTGGAATTCGCAGTGTTGAAGATGTAGATCGTTTACTTCGAGCAGGTGCGGACAAGGTTTCAATCAATACCTCTGCAATCGCACGCCCTGAATTAATCGCTGAAATCGCAGATCGATTTGGCTCACAGGTTTTAGTAATTTCAGTTGATGCTCGTCGCGCTAACACTGAATCTGGTTTTGAGGTCACAACACATGGCGGCCGACAAAGCGCTGGACTCGATGCACTTGCTTGGGTTGAAAAGGCGTGCGCATTAGGTGTTGGCGAGATTCTTCTTAATTCAATGGATGCTGATGGAACTCGTGCAGGGTATGACATCGGAATGATTACCGCAGTTCGTGCAGTATCGAAGGTGCCTTTGATCGCAAGTGGCGGAGCTGGAAGCCTCGAAGATTTCTCGGCAGCCCTGGATGCAGGTGCCGATGCGCTGCTAGCTGCGAGCGTATTTCACTTCGGAATTCACCGCATTGGAGATGTGAAGTCATATCTGGGTAAGCACAATTATCCGGTGCGCACGTTGGCTGCTCGTTAAGGCAGAATGAGCACATGACGACAATCGATCCTCAGGTAGAAGCGTTGCTGAAGGATCCTGCTGCATTAATTCCAGCGATTGTTCAAGATGTTACAAATAATGAAGTGTTGATGTTGGCGTACATGAACGCCGAATCTTTAGCGCTCACACTTTCAACCGGCAAAGCAACATACTGGAGCCGTAGCCGCAATGAACTGTGGGTGAAGGGTGCAACATCTGGTCACTACCAAGATGTTCATTCAGTTGCACTTGATTGCGATGGAGATGCATTACTTCTCAAAGTTACTCAAACCGGAGCTGCCTGCCATACGGGGGATCGCACCTGTTTTCACACACCATTAGAGCTTGGCAAGTAAGTGAACATAGAAGAGTTTCGCGCCTATGCGAAGGTTTCAAATGTCATTCCAGTTTCTCGTCGTTTACTTGCAGATGGTGAAACACCACTTGGCGTGTATCGCAAATTAGCCAAGAGTGCCGATAACACTTTTTTATTGGAGTCTGCAGAACACGGCGGTGCTTGGTCACGGTACTCATTTATCGGTGTGCGCAGCGAAGCAACTTTGAGCGAAAAAGATGGTCTTGCGTACTGGCAAGGAACCGCACCAGCTGGAGCACCAACTGGAATTGATCCATTGGAAGCACTTCGCCTTTCTGCAGCTCATTTGAAATCTCCGAAGATTGCAGGGCTTCCACCACTTACTGGTGGCCTCGTTGGATTCATGGGGTACGACGTTGTGCGTCGCCTTGAACGCTTACCTGATCTGACAACAAAAGATATTCCGCTGCCCGAACTTTCATTCATGCTTACAAGTGATCTTGCAGTACTAGATCACAGCGATGGAACCATCACATTGATTGCAAATGCAATTAACTGGGATGGAAGCGATGATCGAATCGATGAGGCGTACGCTTCTTGCGTCGAACGTTTAGATCGCATGCAAGCCGATCTTTCAACACCATTAACTGGGGATGCGACAGCAATTCCAGATTTCTCATTACCTCATTACGAAGGCAATATTTCTGCAGATCAATTCAAGGAAAATATTGCAAAGGTAAAGGAAGAGATTCTTGCAGGCGAGGCTTTTCAGGTGGTGCTATCACAACGTTTTGCGATGCCATGTACTGCTGACGCAATTGATGTCTATCGTATGTTGCGCCTGAACAATCCATCTCCATATATGTATTTGTTCCGCTTTACCGATGGAATTGAAATTGTTGGTTCAAGTCCTGAAGCACTTGTAAAGGTAAATCAAAAAGATGTAATGATCCATCCCATTGCTGGCACCAGAAAACGCTCTGCAAATCCCGAAGAGGATCATCGCCTTGCAGAAGAGTTACTGGCAGATCCAAAAGAACGTGCTGAGCATTTAATGCTGGTAGATCTAGGACGCAATGATTTAGGTCGAGTGTGCGCACCAGGTTCAGTAGAGGTTGTGGACTTCATGCATATCGAGCGTTACTCACATGTGATGCATATTGTTTCTACAGTTATTGGAAAGCTTGCTGATAAAGCAACACCAGTAGATGCACTCTTTTCTGTATTTCCGGCTGGAACCCTGTCAGGTGCACCAAAGCCTCGCGCAATGGAGATTATCGAAGAGCTTGAAACAACTAGACGCGGTGTTTACGGCGGCATCGTTGGGTATCTTGATTTCACAGGCAATATTGATACCTGTATCGCAATCCGTACCGCGTTATTGCACCAAGGAACCGCTTACGTTCAAGCAGGTGCAGGTGTAGTTGCAGACTCTGATCCTGAATCTGAAAACCAAGAATGTCGCAATAAAGCTGCCGCTGTTTTAACCGCGGTGCATGCTGCAAATCGTTTAGGTGATGTGCGATGAAGGATTACTTAACGATCGCTGGCATGGCTGTTGTTGTGATGGTGTTAGTTGTTTTAATTGGCAGAAAATTTAATTTATCGTCCCGCTACGAACGCAAGCCGCGTGTACTTAACTCGTGGAACGCTTTAGATAAAGGAATAGATCCAACCGAGGATGTTCATCAATGAGCGTTCTCGATTCGATTATCGAAGGTGTGCGTGAGGATTTAGCTGCACGTCGACTACCTATGGGGCAGCTGCACGAACAATTAGAGCAGGCACCTGCAGTACGAGATTGTTTGGCAACTCTGCTCACCGAAGAGATTTCAGTTATCGCTGAAGTAAAAAGATCATCGCCCAGCAAAGGCGCCCTTGCTGCAATCACAGATCCGGCTGGCCTTGCTGCGCAGTATGAAGAGGCTGGCGCATCTGTCATTAGCGTCCTAACGGAACAACGTCGATTTGGCGGATCATTGGCAGATTTAGATGCGGTACGTAAAGCGGTTGACCTTCCCGTATTGCGCAAAGATTTCATGGTTGATGATTACCAATTTTATGAAGCACGCGCTCATGGTGCAGATGTAGTTTTGTTGATCGTTGCTGCACTAAGCAAAAATCAATTGGAAGATTACTTTCACTTATCAAAAGAGCTTGGAATGCGTGCATTGATTGAAGTGCACACACCATTAGAGTTAGAAAGTGCGTTAGATATTTCTCCTGACATCATTGGAGTTAACTCACGTAATTTGAAGACACTTGATGTTGACGCACAAGCCTTTGCCCAATTAATTCCACAAATCCCATCAACAATCGCTCGAGTTGCTGAATCCGGTATTTCCACCCGCGAAGAGGTTGCATTTGCGCAAAGCAATGGAGCCACCGCGATCTTGGTAGGCGAGGCGTTAGTTCGTGCAGGTGATCCTCGTGTTGCGATCAACCAATTGCTAGGTAGGCTTTAACTCATGAGCGCAATCGGCCACTTTGGTGAATATGGTGGACGCTTCGTTCCCGAAGCTTTAATTGGCGCACTTGAAGAGTTAGAGGCCGCACATAACTCGGCACAAAAAGATCCCGAATTTCTGGCAGAGCTTGCCGAACTTCATCGCAGTTACACAGGTCGCCCCAGCATCATTACCGAAGCTAAGCGATTTTCTGAACATGCAGGTGGCGCGCGAATCTTTTTGAAGCGTGAAGATCTCAATCACACAGGTAGTCACAAGATCAACAATGTTTTAGGTCAAGCGCTATTAACAAAGCGCATGGGCAAGAAGCGCATCATCGCCGAAACTGGAGCAGGTCAGCATGGTGTTGCATCTGCAACAGCTGCAGCGCTTATGGGACTCGATTGCGTTGTGTACATGGGCGAGGAAGACACACGTCGCCAAGCGCTCAATGTTGCACGTATGAAATTGCTTGGCGCCGAAGTTGTTCCAGTTACTTCAGGATCAAAAACTTTGAAAGATGCAATTAATGAAGCGATGCGCGACTGGGTTACCAATGTTGCCGATACTCATTACCTTTTAGGAACAGTTGCAGGTCCACATCCATTCCCAACAATGGTGCGTGATTTCCACAAAATTATTGGCGAGGAAGCCCGTGAGCAAATGCTCGCACTCACCGGTCGCTTGCCTGATGCAATCCTTGCTTGCGTAGGTGGGGGATCTAATGCAATTGGAATCTTTAATGCATTTATCCCAGATGAAAGTGTGCGTTTAATTGGTCTTGAAGCAGGTGGTGATGGAGTTGAAACCGGTCGCCATGCAGCAACAATCACTGGTGGATCTCCAGGTGTTCTTCATGGAACTCGTTCATATGTATTGCAAGATGCAAATGGTCAAACAATTGAATCGCACTCAATTTCAGCAGGTCTTGATTACCCAGGTGTAGGACCAGAGCATGCATATCTTCATGACATCGGTCGCGCTGAGTATCGTGCGATTAATGATGATGCTGCAATGGCTGCCTTTGCTTTAATGAGCAAGACCGAAGGAATTATTCCGGCAATTGAAACCGCACACGCATTGGCAGGTGCACTTGTTGTAGGTAAAGAGCTTGGCCCTGATGCGAATTTGTTGATTAACTTATCTGGACGTGGAGATAAGGATGTGCAAACAGCGGCCGAATACTTTGGAATTCCGCTGTAATGACGCAACTCGATTCTGTAATGGCCAAGGTGCGCGCAGAAAATCGCGCAGCGCTGATTGCATATATTCCAGCAGGATTTCCATCTCAAGCAGGGTGCGCAATGGCGATCCAAGCACTTGCTGATGCAGGTGTAGATGCAATTGAAATTGGTTTTCCTTACAGCGATCCAGTGATGGATGGCCCGGTAATTCAAGAGGCCGCAGATATATCTCTGAAAGCAGGTACTAATGCTGCAGATGTATTTGCTGCATTAAAGGTTGCAAGTAGCACCGGTGTTGCGGCGGTTGTCATGACTTACTGGAATCCGATTGAAAAGTACGGAGTTGAAAAGTTTGCGCAAGCGATCGCAGATAATGGGGGATCGGGTGTAATTACTCCCGATCTGACAATTGAAGAATCGACGGGCTGGCTTGCTGCTACAGCTAAGGCACAAATCAATCCGATTTATGTTGTTGCACCAAGCACCAAGGATGCACGCCTTGCCGAAGTCACCTCTAAGACAAGTGGTTTTGTTTACGCTGCAAGTTTGATGGGTGTCACGGGTACTCGAAACAGTGTTTCAACTGGTGCTGCTGATTTAGTTGCACGAGTTCGTTCTGTTACAGATTTACCAATCTCTGTTGGTTTAGGTGTTTCAACGCGGGAGCAAGCAAAATCATTAGCTGCATACGCCGATGGCGTCATTGTTGGCTCTGCATTTATTAAGTTGCTGCTTGAAGCAAAGAGCGAGCAAGAAGGCTTAGCTGCAATTTCACATTTAGCATCTGAATTGGCGCTAGGAGTCCGTGAAGGACGATGAAAAACTTCAACGCTCGTTTCCAACCTCAGATCACTTTATTGGCACGATTGCTATTAGGCGGAGTTCTGCTTGTCGCTGGTGGTTTAAAACTTAATAAACCAACTGACTCAGCAAATGCAGTTGCAGCGTACAAAATTCTCCCAGCAAATCTTGCTCATCTTGTTGGGTATGCATTGCCGTGGCTTGAGGTAGCAATTGCACTGTTGCTCATCATTGGAATTATGGTTCGTCCAGCTGCGCTCATTGGTGGAGCGATCATGCTTGTATTTACCGCGGCAATCGCTTCGGTGTGGGCGCGAGGGTTACTCATTGACTGTGGCTGCTTTGGCGGAGGCGGGGAAATCGATCCTTCTCTTGCGGCACAGGTGCATAGGACCTACTTCATAGAAATAATGCGCGATTTAGGTTTGGCTCTAGCAGCCCTTTATCTATACCTTTTCCCATACGGAAAACTTTCCTTTGAAAAAGCAGCGGTGGAGGAGTAACGATGGCACAGCAAAAGGCGAAAGCTCAGGACAACACAACACGTTGGATCGTCATCGCGATGGTCTTATTAGTTGTAGTCACTGGAGTTGTCTTCTCATTGATGAGCCAGAACAACAAGGAGAACGCCTCACTTGCAGCACTTGATGGCACAAAGTTAAAGCCAGCAGTAACCGCAACAATTGATCCAGCAAATGGTTCAGCGATTGTGCTCAATCCTGGTCAAGCAAAGGTTATAGATGTGTGGGAAGACCCACAGTGCCCTGTATGTAAGAACTTCGAAGATGCAAATGGTGATTACATCGAATCATTAGTTCGCGACAACAAGGCAACTGTTCGTTTCCATGTTCTTTCATTCTTAGGTGATGAATCTGTTCGTGCAGCTAACGCATCATTTTGCGCCGCAGATGAAGGTCAGTACTTAGATTTCCACCACGCTTTATACGCGGTTCAATCACCACTTGAAAACTCAGGTTTCTGGAGCATTGAAAAGTTGGTGGCGATCGGATCCAAGATCGGAATCACTTCGACAAAGTTTGCAGATTGCGTGAACAAGGGATCCAAGATTGATCTTGTGAAAGCAAATTACGATTCGATGGAAAAGTATGGAGTGAAGGGAACTCCAACTGTTTTCATCAACGGAAAACTTTGGGAGCGCAAGAGCCCAGACTTTAACCTTGCAGAGTTCAAAGCCGCTGTAGAGGCTGCTTAAACCTTGTTGCTCGCCTTTCCAACGCCAAGTAATTCGGCGTTAGAAATTGGGCCATTAACTATTCATTACTACGCGCTGTGCATCATCACTGGTGTTGCAGTTGCAATTTGGTTGGGTGACAAAAGATTTCGTGCTGCAACTCCATTGGGTGCACATGTTGTATCTGAAGTTGCAATCACTGCGGTACCAGCTGGTGTTATAGGTGGCCGTCTGTATCACGTGATCACATCCCCTTCTGCATACTTCGGAAGCAACGGAAACCCATTAGCTGCCTTCAAAATTTGGGAGGGTGGCTTAGGTATTTGGGGCGCTATTTCCCTAGGGTTATTAGGCGCTTTCCTTCGATATCGATCATTGCAAAAGCGAATTGAGCTCCCATCATTTGCAGTTTTTGCCGATGCGTTAGCACCAGGAATTCTTCTAGCTCAAGCAATTGGACGTTTTGGAAATTGGTTTAATGGAGAGTTATTTGGTCGTCCACTAGATACCTGGTGGGCGCTTGAAGTCCCTTTTAAGTATCGACCATATGGCTACAGCCAATTTGAAAGTTTTCACCCAACATTTTTATATGAAGCTTTGTGGTGCACCCTTGTTGCGATTGCCCTCATTGCATTTGGAAACAGGTGGAAGCCGGGTCAGGTTTTTGCAGGGTATGTATTTGCCTACTGTTTGGGCCGATTCTTCATCGAACTCATTCGGATTGATTCAGCCAATACCATCGCCGGTTTACGCGTAAATGTCTGGGTGAGTGTGATCGTCGCCCTATCTGCACTTAGCTTTTTTGCTCGCGCCTCAAAACAACAGCAATAGCTTTCAGGTAGGCTCGTTGCATGAGTTTAGAAGAGGTCTACAAGAGAAACCTTGAACATCGCACCCATCGCGCAGGTTGGTTACGTGCCGCTGTATTGGGAGCAAATGATGGACTCGTTTCAACCGCATCATTGATGATTGGTGTTGCAGCTGCGGGTAAAAATGATTTTCTCGTAACGGCAGGTATCGCCGGAATTACAGCTGGTGCGATGTCGATGGCTGTTGGCGAATATGTTTCTGTCCGTTCTCAAAATGATGTTGAAGAATCAGATCGCCTTTTGGAGATTCAGCATCTGGCAGCAGATCCAGATGGCGAACTTCAGGAGCTACAACATATTTACATTAATCGCGGTTTAACTCCAGAGCTTGCTTTGCAGGTTGCACTTGAAATGCATCGTAAGGATCCACTGGAAGCGCACCTTCGCGATGAGCTAGGTCAACATCCACATACAAAGGCCCGCCCCGTGCAGGCAGCTATTGCGTCAGCGATCTCGTTTACCGCCGGTGGTTTGATTCCATTTGCTGGAGCCTTCGCACCAACTCTGGGTGCTAAGGCGTGGAGCATCATCGGATTCACAATGGCTGGTCTACTGCTGACCGGTGTTGTCTCCGCTCGAACTTCAGGCTCAAAGGTCCTAGCTCCCACCATTCGCGTGATGATCGGTGGCTGCTTGGGTATGGCGATCACCGCTGGAATTGGTCAACTCGCCAACGTATCTGGCCTCTGATTTCACCGCTTCCGAGGCTTCCCTTCTACCTACTTGTTGCTACGATTTCGCACTAAGCAAGACGGGCCAAGGATGTCCCTGTACACGTAGGACAATCCCGTAGGAGCGACGCCCATGGCACTTGCATCCAATTATCCACAGGCACAAGGGCTCTATAACCCTGCCAATGAACATGATGCATGTGGTGTTGCAATGGTTGCGACCTTAAACAAGGTAGCAACACACGAGATCGTTGCTAAAGCGTTAACCGCTCTACGAAACCTTGAACACCGTGGCGCATCAGGTGCTGAACCAGATAGTGGTGATGGTGCAGGAATTCTTATCCGTGTTCCAGACGCATTTTTTCAAGCTGTTGTTGATTTCAAACTTCCGGCAGCTAACGCATATGCAACAGGTATCGCATTTGTTGCACAAGGTGCGGATGTAAAGGCAGATATCGCAAAGATCGCTGAAGAAGAGGGCTTAACAGTTCTTGGATGGCGCGAAGTTCCAATTAATTCTTCATCTTTAGGTAAGACCGCACTTTCTGTCATGCCAGATTTCCACCAGGTGTTTGTTGCAGGCAAGAATGGTGAAACCGGTATTGCGCTAGATCGTTTAGCGTTCTGTTTGCGCAAGCGCGCAGAGCATGCACTTGATCTGTACTTCCCATCATTGTCATCACAGACAATTGTGTACAAAGGAATGCTTACAACTGGACAGTTAGAAGAGTTTTTCCCAGAGCTATCTGATGAGCGTGTTGTATCTCCGCTTGCACTAGTTCACTCACGCTTTTCAACCAACACTTTTCCTTCATGGCCACTGGCACACCCTTATCGCTTTATCGCTCACAATGGTGAGATCAATACAGTTAAGGGAAACCGAAACTGGATGCGCGCTCGCGAATCATTGCTTGCAAGTGATGTAATCCCTGGTGATTTAAAGCGTCTATTTCCTATCGTTGAAATGTCAGGCTCTGACTCTGCTTCATTTGATGAGGTGCTAGAGCTGCTTTACCTTGGCGGGCGTTCATTGCCACACGCTGTTTTGATGATGATCCCTGAGGCATGGGAAAACCACGCAACAATGCCGCAGAATCGACGCGACTTCTATGCATTCCACGCATCAATGATGGAGCCATGGGATGGACCTGCGTGTGTGACATTTACGGATGGGCATCAAGTTGGTGCAGTTCTTGATCGCAACGGACTTCGTCCTTCACGTTTCTGGGTAACAAAGGATGGACTTGTTGTTCTTGCCTCTGAAGTTGGCGTGTTAGATATTCCTGCGGAAAACATTGAACGCAAGGGTCGCCTACAACCAGGAAAGATGTTCTTAGTAGATATTGAAGCAGGACGCATCATTGAAGATGGCGAAATTAAAGATAATCTAGCAAACGCTGCTCCATACGGAGATTGGTTACACGCTGGAATTATTAAGTTAAGCGAACTTCCTGCACGCGAGCACATTGTGTATCCACACTCATCAGTTGTTCGCCGTCAACGCGCATTTGGTTACACAGAAGAGGATCTACGCATCCTTGTTACTCCAATGGCTAAGAACGGCATGGAGCCACTTGGTTCAATGGGAACAGATACTCCAATCGCTGCACTTTCTGAAAAGCCACGTTTGATCTTTGATTACTTCTCACAGCTTTTTGCTCAAGTTACAAATCCACCACTTGATGCGATCCGCGAAGAATTAGTTACAAGTCTTGGCACATCTATGGGCCCAGAGCACAACCTGCTTGATCCTGGCCCAACATCATGTCGTCAAATTTCACTTGCCTTCCCGGTTATTGATAATGATGAACTTGCAAAGATCATTCACGTTAACGCCGATGGAGATCATCCCGGTTTGAGCGCACATGTAATCCGTGGCTTGTTCAGCATCGCCGATGGGGGAGACTCACTGCGCGAACGTTTAAATGAGATTAAGGCTGAAGTTTCGCAAGCGATTAATGATGGTGCGCGCATCATTGTTTTATCTGACCGTGATGGCGATGCTGAAAATGCACCAATTCCTTCACTGCTTTTAACATCTGCTGTTCACCATCACCTGATCCGCGAAAAGAGTCGCACCAAGGTTGGTTTAGTTGTTGAAGCTGGAGATGTACGCGAAGTTCACCATGTTGCACTTCTTATTGGTTACGGCGCAGCATGCGTTAACCCATACCTTGCAATGGAGTCAGCTGAAGATCTAGTTCTGCAAGGTGTAATCACAGGCATTACCCCTGAAAAGGCGGTTAAGAATTTAATTAAGAGCCTTGGCAAGGGCGTTCTAAAGGTTATGTCGAAGATGGGAATTAGCACCATCGCTTCATACACCGGTGCTCAAGTTTTTGAAGCGATCGGATTGTCACAGGAAGTTGTCGATGAATACTTTGTTGGAACCACATCTCGTCTTGGTGGAGTTTCACTCAATGTAATTGCTGAAGAAACTATCGCCCGTCACCACATCGCGTATCCACCTGGGGGAGAAGTACCAGGAACAAAGCGTCTTCCAATCGGCGGCGAGTATCAGTGGCGTCGCGAAGGTGAGCCTCACCTATTTGATCCTGAAACTGTATTTACTTTGCAGCACTCAACACGTAACAAGCGTTATGACATCTTCAAGCGTTATACCGATCGTGTTAATGAGCAGAGCAAGCGTTTAATGACTTTGCGCGGATTGTTCCAATTTAAAGAGGGCGAAAACGCACCTATTTCAATTGATGAGGTTGAGTCCGCGCATGACATCATCAAGCGCTTCTCAACAGGTGCGATGTCATACGGATCAGTTTCAGCTGAAGTTCACGAAACCTTAGCGATTGCAATGAATCGCCTTGGTGGAAAATCCAACACCGGTGAAGGCGGAGAAGAGCCAGAGCGCTTTGTTCCGATGGCTAATGGTGATTCAAAGCGTTCTGCAATTAAACAGGTTGCCTCTGGTCGTTTCGGAGTAACTAGTAATTACCTTGTTAACAGTGATGACATTCAGATCAAGATCGCACAGGGTGCAAAGCCTGGCGAAGGTGGACAACTGCCAGGTAACAAGGTGTACCCATGGATTGCTAAGGCTCGTTACTCAACTCCAGGTGTTGGTTTAATTTCTCCACCACCTCACCACGATATTTACTCAATTGAAGATCTTGCACAATTAATTCACGATCTAAAGAACGCTAATAAGAATGCACGCGTACATGTAAAGCTTGTGGCTGAAGTAGGCGTTGGAACAGTTGCTGCTGGTGTTTCTAAGGCTCACGCAGATGTTGTTTTGATTTCAGGTCATGATGGCGGAACTGGTGCATCACCACTTACTTCGCTGAAGCATGCTGGTGCTCCGTGGGAGCTCGGACTTGCTGAAACTCAGCAGACATTGCTGCTTAATGGTTTGCGCGATCGCATTGTTGTTCAAACAGATGGTCAGCTAAAGACAGGTCGCGATGTTGTTATCGCAGCTTTGCTTGGCGCTGAAGAGTTTGGTTTTGCAACTGCGCCGCTAGTTGTTTCTGGTTGCATCATGATGCGCGTATGTCACTTGGACACATGCCCAGTAGGTGTTGCAACTCAAAACCCAGAGCTTCGTAAGAAGTTCAGCGGTAAGCCAGAGTTTGTTGAAACTTTCTTCGAATACATTGCCGAAGAAGTTCGCGAATTACTTGCTCAACTTGGATTCCGCACACTTCAGGAAGCGATCGGACATGTTGAGTATTTAGATACTCGCAAGGCCGTTGATCACTGGAAGGCTGCAGGATTAAATCTTGAACCATTATTAGTACGTCCAGATGTAGATAGCGCGCTACACAACACAATCAAGCAAGATCACGGTTTGGATGCTGCTCTTGATAATAAATTGATTGAGCTTGCACAGCCTGCACTTACTAAGGGCGAAGCGGTAAAGATTGATCTTCCAGTTCGAAATGTAAATCGAACAGTTGGAACTATGTTGGGCGCTGAAGTAACACGTAAGTACGGGGCAGAAGGATTGCCTGCCGGAACTATCGATGTAACTTTGCATGGCTCAGCTGGTCAATCACTTGGAGCATTTATTCCAAAGGGTGTTGCAATTCGTCTTTACGGAGATTCCAATGACTACGTAGGTAAGGGAATTTCTGGAGGACGTGTGGTTGTACGTCCTGATGAAAGAGCATCCTTTAACTCACAGGACAATGTGATTGCCGGAAACGTCATTGGATACGGAGCGACAGCGGGCGAGATCTTTATTCGTGGTGTTGTTGGAGAACGTTTCTGCGTTCGAAACTCTGGAGCACTAGCGATTGTTGAGGGCATTGGCGATCACGGTTGCGAATACATGACCGGCGGAACAGTTGTAGTTCTTGGTCGTACTGGCCGCAATATTGCAGCGGGTATGTCCGGTGGACGTACATATGTATTGGATCTTGATACCGCAAATGTAAATGCTGACATGGTTGATGTGCTTGCAGTTCCTGAAGATCAGAAAGAGATTTTGAAGTCTCATATCTCTTCTTACTTCACCGAAACTGGTTCTGAAATCGCATCAGCGTTGCTTAAGGATTGGGATAAGAGCATTGCTCGCATCTCATTGATCATGCCTCGTGACTACGCACGTGTTCTTGCCGCAATGGAGAGAGCAACACGTGAAGGTTTACCGGTAGATGCACTAGTGATGGAGGTTGCAGCAAATGGCTGATCCAAAGGGATTTATGACAACTCCACGCGAAACACCAACGCGTCGACCAGTTGATGTTCGTATTCAAGATTGGCGAGAAGTGTATGAGCCACAGAGCCTTGAGCACTTACAGAAGCAAGCTGGTCGCTGCATGGATTGTGGAATTCCTTTTTGCCACAATGGGTGCCCACTCGGAAACTTAATTCCTGAATGGAATGATTTGATTTGGCGTGGAGATCTAGATGAAGCGATTGATCGCTTACATGCCACTAACAACTTCCCAGAGTTCACAGGGCGACTATGTCCTGCACCATGCGAAACAGCATGTGTAGTTGGAATTAATCGTGATGCTGTAACTATCAAGCAGGTTGAACTTCGCACGATCGAAGAGGCTTTTGGCGCAGGAAATGTAAAGCCAATGGCACCTGACCGTTTAACAGGAAAAACCGTTGCGGTAATTGGTTCAGGTCCAGCAGGACTTGCAGCTGCACAACAGCTAACCCGCGCAGGCCACACAGTTGCTGTGTACGAGCGTGCTGACAAAATCGGTGGCTTACTTCGTTACGGAATTCCAGAGTTCAAAATGGAAAAGCACATCCTTGATCGACGTCTTGAGCAGATGGAAAAAGAGGGAACTCGTTTCCGTCCAGGTGTTGATGTTGGTGGCGAATTAACAGGTTCTGATCTGCGTAAAAAGTACGATGCAATTGTTCTTGCAGTTGGATCAACTCAGTGGCGCGATCTTTCAATCAAGGGCCGCGAACTAAAGGGTATTCATCAAGCTATGGAGTTTTTGCCATGGGGCAACAAGCAGGCACTTGGTGAAGTTGAAACTCCACCCATTAATGTTGCGGGCAAGCATGTTGTAATTCTTGGTGGCGGAGATACCGGCGCAGATTGCCTTGGTACATCTATCCGCCAAGGTGCAGCAAGCGTTACTCAACTTGAGATCATGCCTCGACCAACTGAAGAACGTCCATCAGGACAACCGTGGCCTACATATCCAATGATTTATCGTGTTTCTAGCGCGCATGAAGAGAAAGACAATCGCATGTTCTCTGTCAGCACTGAAGAGTTCTTGGGTGATGACAATGGAAATCTTCGCGCAATCAAGATTGTTGAAACACAATTTATCAATGGAAAGTTCGAGCCAGTTGCTGGAAGTGAAAAAGAGCTTCGGTGCGACTTTGTCTTCATGGCGATGGGCTTTACAGGTCCTGAAAAATCTCCACTTCTTACTCAACTAGAAGTGCAATTAGATGAGCGCGGAAATATTAAGCGCGATGAAAATTTCCAATCAACTGAAGAAGGTGTATTTGTTGCAGGTGATGCTGGACGTGGTCAATCATTGATCGTGTGGGCAATCGCTGAAGGACGAAGCACAGCTGCTGCTGTTGATAGATATCTCACTGGACGCACCCAACTTCCTGCGCCCATAGAGCCAACTGCCCGCCCACTAATGGTTTAAGGTTCACTTATGCGTAGAGCGAAGATTGTTTGCACGATGGGTCCTGCTGTTGAGTCTCCAGAGAAGGTTAAGGAGCTCATCGAAGCGGGCATGAATATGGCGCGTCTGAACCTGTCACATGGTGGATATGACGAGCACCAAAACCGACTCGACCGAGTTCGTGCAGCTGCAAAGGAAGCCGGCAAGCCTGTTGCGATCCTTGTTGACCTTCAAGGTCCAAAGATTCGTTTAGCGCGATTTGCTAACGGCCCACACGAGCTTGCTCGTGGCGATATTTTCACAATTACTATTGATGAGGTTGAAGGCACGAAGGATCGTGTTGGAACTACTTATAAAGGTTTACCGGGGGATTGCAAGCCTGGAGATCGCATCTTGATCGATGATGGCAAGGTAACCGTCGAGGTTGTCGAAGTTAAGGGCAACGATGTTGTTACAAAGGTAATTCAGCCAGGATTTGTTTCAAACAATAAGGGAATTAACCTTCCAGGAGTTGCAGTCTCTGTTCCTGCGCTTTCTGAAAAGGATAAGGAAGATCTTCGCTGGGGCTTACATGCTGGTGCAGATTTCATCGCTCTCTCATTTGTTCGTAACGCAGCAGATGTTGATGATGTTCATGCAATTATGGATGAGGTCGGAATCCGCGTTCCAGTTATTGCAAAGATTGAAAAGCCACAAGCTGTAGAAAATCTTCAGGAGATCGTAAATGCATTTGACGGCATCATGGTTGCCCGCGGAGATTTAGGTGTTGAGCTTCCTATCGAAGAGGTTCCACTAGTTCAAAAGCGTTGTATCGAACTTGCACGCGAAGCGGCAAAGCCAGTAATTGTTGCTACCCAGATGCTTGATTCAATGATTACTAACTCATCACCAACTCGTGCAGAGGCGACAGACTGTGCAAATGCAGTGCTAGATGGCGCAGATGCATTGATGTTGTCTGGTGAAACATCTGTTGGTGCTTTTGCAATTGAAGCGGTTGCAACCATGGCTCGCATTATTGCTCGTACCGAAGAAGGTGGATTTGAAATGATCCGCCCACTTCGCACGACACCAAAGACAAAGGGTGGCGCTATTACTCGTGCTGCAGCTGAAGTTGGACCAATTGTTGATGCAAAGTATTTAGTTACATTTACTCAAACTGGTGACTCTGCGCGTCGCATGGCACGTCTGCGTTCACCAATTCCAATCTTGGCCTTCACCCCTGAAGTGGGCACATACAACCGTCTTGCGCTTACCTGGGGAGTAGAACCAGTAGTTGCATCAATGGTTAAGCACACCGATGACATGGTGAAGCAGGCAGATGCGACATTGATCGAATCAGGTCGCGCACAGGTCGGCGAAAATGTTGTCATCGTTGCCGGTGCACCTCCAGGAATTCCAGGATCAACCAACGCTATGCGCGTTCACCGCGTAGGCGATGCTGTTGGTGGCGTAGTTCCTGCGTATCGCTGAGCGGTTTTAAGCGGCTAGAATTACAGGCTTAAAGGCCTCGGTACTCCAACGGTAGAGAGGGCAGTCTCAAACACTGCATAGTGTCGGTTCGAATCCGACTCGGGGCACGCACGTTAACTGAAAATTCCGAAAGGATGAATGAGTATGAGCGTTCGTATCCTTGTCGCTGAAGATGAAGCATTAATTCGCATGGACCTTGTTGAAATGTTGCAAGGTGCGGGATACGAAGTAGTAGCACAGGCAACTAATGGTCAAGAAGCAATTGATCTAGCAACAGAACATAAACCAGATCTTGCAATTCTTGATGTGAAGATGCCGGTTTTAGATGGCATCTCAGCTGCTGAAAAAATTATTGAGATCGCACCCGTATTGATGTTGACCGCTTTTTCTCAAAAAGAGTTGATCGATCGCGCACGTGATGCAGGTGTCATGGCATATGTTGTTAAGCCATTCACAATTGGTGATTTGATGCCAGCTATTGAGATTGCAATCAGTAGGCATCTGCAAATGAAATCACTTGCAGCAGAGGTCGCAGATCTTCATGATCGTCTTGAAACCCGTAAATTAATTGATCGCGCTAAAGGTATTTTGATGAAGGCGCTCAATCTTTCTGAGCCGGAAGCCTTTTCCTGGATCCAAAGAGCTGCCATGGATCGCCGTCTCACTATGAAAGAAGTGGCCGAGGCGGTTATTAATCCCAATGCGGTCCCAGATCACTAAAGACCCCCAAATATAACGAAACTGAAACAATTCACGCGGGGCCCTGCCTTGTCTAACACTCACCCCTGCCATTACTCTTTCAGCCTCCCTGTCCCGGGACACAAGAACAGGAAAGGCACTACATATGAAGAAATTCATTTCGCTTGCAGCAGCTAGTGCACTAGTTGTAGGAGTATCTGTAACAGTTGCTCCATCAGCTTTTGCAGCTTGCACAGGCAACCCAGCAATTTACTTCCAAGGCGCGCTAACAGGCCCATACCAGGAAACTGGAATTAACGAGGCTAACGGTGTGATCTTGGCGATCGATAAGTACAACGCATCAAACCCAAAGGTTAAGGTTGAATACAAGTCAATCGATACTCAGGCTTCAGGCGCTAACTCACCAGCTCTAGCTCAGAAAGTCGTAGAAGACGAGTGTGCAATTGGTGTCGTTGGTGGAATGTACTCAGGTGAAACACTTGCTGCAGTACCTATCTACGAAGGTGGAAAAGTTCCAGTAGTTTCACCATCTGCAACTAATCCAGCTCTGACAAACAAGTCTCCATACTTCCACCGTGTCGTTGGTTCAGACCTAGTTCAGGGACCAGCTCTTGCGCAAATCGCAATTAGCCTGAAGTCGAAGCTATTTGTTGTTGATGATGCAACTCCTTACGGTAAGGGGCTTGCAACAATCGTAAAGAAGACAGCAGGCAAGATTGTTGTTGGAACCGACGGAGTTACAGAAGGTACAACTAACTTCACTTCTGTTGTTTCAAAAGTTAAGGCTTCAAAGGCAACTGCGGTCTTCTACGGTGGTTACTACCCAGAAGCTTCAATCTTTATCAAGGCTCTACGCGACAACCCTGCGACAAAGAACGTTAAGTTCATTGCTGGAGATGGTGTTCTTGATGGCGAGTACATCAAGCTTGCTAAGAAGAATGCAGAAGGAACTTACCTAACTGCTCCAGGTCAGCCAATGGAGAAGGTTGCTCCTGCTCTAGCTGCTGAATACAAGAAGAAGTTCAACCGCGCACACGGTCTCTACACTCTAGAGGCATACAACTCTGCGTATGTTCTTCTTCAGGGCATCAAGGCTGGAAAGACCACTCGTGAAGCTCTAAACACATGGTTGGGTGAAGCTGTAGTTAAGGTAAATGGAACAACTATTTCCTTCTCAGCAACTGGAGATCCTGACAACATCGTCATGAACCAGTACACAATCAAGAATGGCCAAATGGTTTGGGTTAAGAGACTTTCATAAGTTTCTTGCCAAGCTAACATTAATCAAGTGGCGGGTTCTAAATAGTGAACCCGCCACTTGATTCATAAACAAAGGAAGTAAAGTGAATTTTTCAATCTTGGTAACAGATTTTTGGTCACTCACAATTGATGGCATCGTGGTTGGCGCAATTGTCGCGCTAGTTTCTCTGGGATACACCTTGGTGTACGGAGTTCTTCGCTTAATTAACTTTGCGCACTCCGAGATTTTCATGATCGGAACTATGACTTGCTATCTCGTAATTCAACAATTTGGTTTCACGGGATATGAAGAACCATTACCTCTTTGGAAATTTGCTTCACTATTTTTACTATTCGGCCTAACCGCTGCCATCGTGAGCGGTGTTGCAGCAGTTATTTTAGAGATTGTTGCATATCGCCGCCTGCGTGTATTAGGCGCAAGCAGATTAAGCTCACTGATTTCTGCGATAGGCGCATCCTTTTTCCTTGTAGAAGTTTTCCAGAAACTCTCGGGAGCTAAGAATCTAGATTTCCCACGCTTGATAAGCAAGGAACCAATATTCACCTTTAGCAGTGCGTATATTTCTGCAGATAAAATCCTTGTAATTGTGGGAGCAGGAATCGTCTTTTACATTTTGAATAGAATCATTAACCACACAAAGCTGGGACTCGGAATCAGGGCTGTATCTCAAGATGAGAAAACTTCGATTTTGATGGGAGTGAATGTGAATCGCATAATCTCCTACACATTCTTACTTGGCGGTGCATTGGCGGGCGTCGGATCCGCCTTTTATATGGTTTTCTACGAAACAACGAAAGCAAATGTTGGATTCTTGATTGGAATTTCAGCATTTACAGCTGCAGTGCTGGGTGGAATCGGAAATGTTCGGGGAGCTCTCGTAGGTTCATTTGCATTAGGCCTTTTCCAGCAATACACATCAGCGGTACTTGGATATAGCTGGAAAGATGTTGTTACATTCATAATCTTGGTCTTTGTATTACTTGTAAAGCCAACAGGTTTATTTGGTGAATCGTTGCAGAAAGCGAGAGTTTGAGATGAAGGCAAAAGCTTTTAACCTCCGCGATATATTCGGAGATTGGTGGGAGAGTGCCACCCCTATTCAGCGGGGAATCACGCGCACAGTTGTTATCGCGACTTTCTATGCTCTTCCTTTTTTGAATAATCCTGTGATTGATACCCCTGAGACATCCTTTAAGTCAGTTCTGTTCTATCCACTAGTTCTATTTGCCTTAATGGCGGTCGGACTAAATGTTGTTGTTGGCAAGTCAGGAATACTTGATCTTGGGTATGTGGCCTTCTTTGCCATTGGCGCATACACACACGCTGTGATGAGCGCACGAACGCCGCTAAATTTTTGGGAAATTCTTCCCTTTGCAATGGGTTTTGCCATGTTGGCAGGATTGATTCTGGGTCTTCCTGCATTAAGACTCAGAGGCGATTATTTAGCGATCATCACCCTTGGTTTCGGTGAGATCATCCGTATTATTGCTATTAATACAGAAGCAATTGGTGGGGCAGCGGGTATTACCGATATCCCAGGTCCAACCCCAATATTTGGATTTGAGTTCTCAGTGATGGACCCACGTCCTTATTACTGGCTAACTTTGACTCTTTTGATCTTGGTTATTTGGGGAGTTCTTCGACTTTCTCATAGAAAGCCGGGCCGTGCTTGGGAAGCGATTCGCGAAGATGAAGATGTCGCTGAATTTATGGGAGTGGCTACTCTGAAATACAAATTGTGGGCCTTCATTATTGGCGGAGCTGTTGGTGGATTAGCAGGAGCAATTTATGCTTCCAAGATTCGCTCAATTCAACCAGAGTTATTTACCCTCAATTTATCCATCATGATTCTTGCTTGTGTTGTATTCGGCGGAATGGGAAATATCTGGGGTGTTATTTTGGGAGCGGTGCTTTTGGGTTATATCCCTGAAAAGCTTAGATTCCTCAGTGATTACAGAATCATTTTCTTTGGTTTATTGATGGTTGTAATGATGAATATCCGACCAAATGGTTTGATGCCTCGTAAGAAACGGGAGAAATTCCAGGAGAAGATTTCATGACAAAAAAACTATTAGAGATTCAAAATTTAGTTGTGAAATTTGGTGGCGTTACAGCCCTCAATGAAGTGAACCTTCATGTCAACGAGGGTGAGATAGCTGCACTTATCGGTCCTAATGGAGCCGGTAAAACAACAGTGTTTAATATTGTCACCGGCTACTACAAGCCGTTATCTGGCGATGTATTGGTTGATGGCAATTCAGTTCTTGGCTTGAGACCATATTTGATCGCTCGTATGGGCTTAGGACGAACCTTCCAAAACATTAGATTATTCGGCGACATGACAGCTCTTGAAAATGTAGCTACTGCAGCAGATGCATTAAATAAGTCTGGTCTGCTCTCCGCGCTATTCGGATTAGGTCGTAGCCGTAGAGATGAAAAGCGAAGCATGGAAACGGCACAATCTCTTTTGGAGTTTATTGGCCTAGACCATCGAGCACATCAAATGGCAAAGAATCTTCCTTATGGAGATCAAAGAAGACTAGAGATCGCAAGAGCTTTGGCGCTTAACCCCAAGGTTCTTCTTCTCGATGAACCTGCTGCCGGCTTTAATCCGCAGGAGAAGGTTGAATTGGGTGATCTGATTTTGAAGATTCGAGATAAGGGTTATGCGGTGCTTTTAATTGAGCATGACATGAGTCTTGTTATGAAGATTTCAGATCGCATCTCAGTGCTTGATTTCGGACAAAAAATTGCCGAAGGCACACCTTCTGAAATCCAGAAAAATCAAAGAGTTATCGATGCCTATCTAGGAGTTGCAGAAGATGCTTCTTAATATTAAAGATCTACATGTCTCATACGGCAAGATCAAGGCGATCAAGGGAATCTCTCTCGAAGTGCCAGCCGGTGAAATCGTGACTCTCGTTGGAGCCAATGGCGCAGGAAAGACAACCTTACTGAAGACTATTTCTGGGCTGCTTCAACCAGCAAGCGGAAGTATTGACTACGAAGGTAAACCACTTTCCGATATCAAGCCCTTCGAACGTGTTGTTGAAGGTATTTGCCAAGCTCCAGAAGGACGCGGAATTTTCCCTGGAATGACCGTCCTGGAAAATCTGGAAATGGGAAAGTTCAGCCGCGTCGCTGCAAAATCTGAGAATGCTCAAGATCTAGAAATGGTTTATAACTTATTTCCACGTTTGAAGGAGAGAGCAAACCAAGCCGGTGGAACTTTGTCGGGCGGAGAGCAACAAATGCTCGCGATTGGCCGTGCGCTAATGAGCCGTCCTCGATTACTTCTTCTCGATGAACCTTCTATGGGTCTTGCACCAAAATTCATCGCCCAAATTTTTGAGATCATTCAAGAGATCAAAAAGCAAAATGTAACTATTCTTTTGGTTGAACAAAATGCGGCTAAAGCCCTAACAATTGCAGATCGTGCTTATGTACTTGAAACAGGGTATATAACAATGCAGGGTAGTGGTGTTGAACTATTGAATGATCCAAAGGTTCGTCAGGCTTATTTGGGCCACGGCGCTTAAAGAGCTAGCGATCCGCGAGGATCATGCAGGTGATACGGGCAGTGCAGGTGCGCTGTCCGTCTTCATTTGTAATCACAATATCCCAGCAGCACAGCGTCTTTCCGATTGAAACCGCTGTTGCAACACCTGTCACCATTCCAGTTGCTGTTGCTTTGTGATGGGTTGCATTGATATCGATTCCAACAATTCTGCGATTTGCGCCAGCATTTATTTGAGTTCCGATCGAACCAAGACTTTCGGCGAGAACAACATTTGCGCCACCATGAAGAATTCCCATTGGTTGGGTATTTCCTTCAACAGGCATCGTACCCACCAAGCGAGTCAATGAAGCTTCGGTAATTTCGATGCCCATCTTCTTATCAAGGGCGCCGCTTCCGCGCTCACGAATAATTGAAAGATAATCCGGTTCTGTCATGCGCTGAGTCTAACGGGCACTCTACGATGCATCCATGACCAAACGCCTATTACTTATCGATGGGCACTCCATGGCATATCGTGCTTTTTACGCATTACCTGCTGAGAACTTCACGACCGCCCAAGGTCAGCACACCAACGCTATTTATGGCTTTGCAACGATGTTGCTTTCGCTGCTCTCAAGTGAAAAGCCAACACACGTTGCCGTAGCTTTTGATGTATCGCGCAAAACATTTAGATCCGAAATTTTCCCGGAATATAAAGCCAATCGTGCAAAGACCCCTGATGAGTTCAGATCACAGATGTCCTATTTACATGAGCTGGTAACCGCTTTTGGAATCACAACATTTGAGGTTGAAGGTTTTGAAGCAGATGACATCATCGCCACAATTGCAAAGCAGGCAGAGCGAGAAGGCGCAGAAGTATTTATCTGTACCGGCGATCGCGATTCATTCCAGTTGGTTAATGACAAGACAACTGTTCTGTATCCAAAGCGTGGCGTCAGCGATTTAACTCGAATGACTCCAGATGCCGTTCAAGAAAAGTATGGAATGTCTCCTGAGCAGTATCCAGATTTTGCCGCGTTACGTGGAGATCCAAGTGACAACCTGCCATCTGTTCCGGGAGTCGGAGAAAAAACTGCGGCTAAATGGGTTGTTGAATACGGTTCACTTCACGAACTTATTGCCAACATCGACAAGCTAGGTGGCAAAGTTGGGCAGTCCCTACGCGATTCAATTAATGATGTGATTCGAAATCGCGAGCTAACACAACTTGTTGCAAATGTTCCGCTTGAGTTAAGTATTGATGCTCTTGCTTGGAGCGGCGTAGATGAGAACAACACCAACCCACTATTTGAAAAGCTTGAGTTTAAAACCCTTAAAGATCGCATGAAACCAATTTTGCTCAAAGGCAGCGGCAAGAGTGCAGAGCCGGCCCTGGAATTATTCGCGGCAGAGATCGCCGAAGGGGTTTTAACTCCAGAAGAGGCATCAACGAAGATCGCACAGCACAGCGGCGAGATCGCAATCGCTTTTCAGTTAGTGGAAGAAAAATTGCACCGATATGCAGTTGCCTTGAGTCCGGATGATGTTTTCTTGGTGCATTCAGCGGTGATGGGGGATTGGGCCACTAATTCGGCGGTTCCGAAGATTGCGCATGATGCAAAATCACTTGCTCGAACAAATGGTTTGACTGGAATCGCTTTTGACACCTCACTTGCTGCCTATCTAGTAAATCCTGGTGTTCGCGCACAAGAGTTAAAAGATATTCAGGAACGTTGGGGAGATGGTTCTGCAATCAACCAATCCTCGCCAGAACAAGAGCTTCTTACATCGGCTCGTGCCATGTTTACCTTAAAGGATTCCCTCACCCGCGAGCTCAAAGAGCGCAATGTGTGGGAGCTCTTCACGACAATGGAGTTACCTGTCGCCGACCTTTTAGCGCGCATGGAATCAATCGGAATTGCAGTCAACAGAAAAGAGCTCGAATCCCTTGCCGCCTTTTTTGAAGGTGAGGTCGCTCGCGAAACTAAGGCGGCTCATGATGCGGTTGGGCATGAATTTAATGTTGCATCGCCGAAGCAATTACAAGTTGTCCTGTTTGACGAACTGAAATTACCAAAGACCAAGAAGATTAAAACTGGCTACACAACAGATGCCGAAAGCTTGGATTGGTTACACCAAAAGAGCGGCCATCCCGTTCTTACCTCGCTGCTTCGAATTCGTGAAACAAAGAAGCTCGGAACAACTGTTGAAGGCTTGATCGCTGAAATTGCAAAGGACGGTCGCATCCACACCCATTTCCAGCAAACTGTCGCTGCAACGGGACGCCTGTCATCAACCGGACCAAATCTGCAAAACATCCCAGTGCGCACCGAAGAAGGTCGCAGAATTCGAAACTGTTTTACCGTTGGCAAGGGCTATGTTGCATTGCTGACAGCTGATTACAGCCAAATTGAAATGCGCATCATGGCGCACTTGTCACATGATGAAAAACTTTTATCCGCCTTTGCATCGGGTGAAGATCTGCATGCGACAGTTGCTGGTCTTGTCTTTGGCGTTAAAGCATCTGAGGTTGATCCTGAAATGCGCCGACAAATGAAGGCGATGTCATATGGACTTGCATATGGACTGTCTTCCTATGGTTTAGCCGCGCAGCTGGATATTTCACCACCTGCAGCACAACAGTTAATGGACACATACTTCGAACGATTTGGCGGAATCCGTGATTACTTAAAGGATGTCGTAGAAGAAGCACGCAAAGTTGGCTACACCGAAACCATTATGGGTCGACGTCGATACCTGCCAGATCTTATGCATGACAATCGTCAACGTAGAGAAGTTGCAGAACGTATGGCTCTCAATGCACCGATCCAAGGATCAGCAGCAGACATTATTAAGTTAGCGATGCTCAATGTTCAAAAGGCAATCGAAAAGGAAAAATTGAACTCTCGCTTGCTTCTGCAGATTCACGATGAATTGATTCTTGAAGTTGTTAAGGGCGAAGAGGAGAAAATTAGCGAGCTTGTTCGTCGCGAAATGGGAGCTGCTTATCCGCTCAATGCACCATTAGATGTAAATGCAGGCTTGGGACTTACTTGGCACGAGGCGGCTCACTAACTACTTAACGTCGTCAGAGATATCTTTCATTGCGCGTAGATCCTCTTCTTCAGTTGGAACATCATTTGCTGCAGAGAGTCGACCTTTTCCGATTGTGAAAATTATTAAACCAATGATCAACATTATTGGCGTCAGCGCTAAACCAGTACGTGGCGAGTAATGCTCTGACACCCAACCACCAACTGCAGCACCAATTGCCATGAATGAACCTTCAACACTCCAGATCCATCCCAGTGATGAAGTTTGTGAACCTTGCGGACGAACCGCTTCCAAAACTTCAAAGTAAAAGACTTGTACCGCTCCGCCAATAAATCCGATTCCGGCACCGACTACCGCCATAGACCAATCAGGGTAGGTAAAGACAAATGGAATACTGGCAGCAACCCAGATTGCGTATGCGCGCAGAAGCGCTGAAAGGGGAGCTAATCTTTTCGAAACCAATCCACCCAATAAACCACCAATTACATTTGCAACTCCAAAGGCTGCAAAGATCCACGCGACGCGATGAGCAACACCTTCTTGGGTGGCAAAGGCTGGAACGGCAACATCAAATACACCCCATCCAAATCCGATGAAGCAACCTTCAAACATCAGAAGTTGAATCGCCTTATCGCGCCATAATCTTTGTTGGCCCTTTTCCTTCTTTTCTGGAATCCAGTTTCGAGACACCGAGGTTAAAGCAAGCGCAGTTCCACCGATCAGCATCAGCGCTGCGGTAACTCCAAGACCAAGTGCTGGATGTGAAGACAACGCCAAAGTTGTAATAACAACAGGACCAATCACCGATGTAAAACTCATCATTGATGAATCAAGAGCGTAGGCGGTGCGTAAGAAGTTTTCTGGAACAATGTCTTTCCATAAAGGTCGAACAGATAAATTAATTGGGGGAGCGGTTGCTCCTAAAACAAAAGCAGTGATCAGAAGCGATTCTTTTGATTGCATGGTGTTGAGCGCCAGGATCATCGCTGCATATGAAGGAACCAATATTCGAAGTGGCCACTTTTGTCCCCAGCGATCCATGACAGATCCACGAACTCCCGCGGTCAAAGATCCAGCGAGCGAGTTCAATCCAATAGCTAGACCTGCAGCTGCAACAGATCCTGTCGTCTGCTCTGTTTTAAAGAAGATTCCCAGAGCGATCATGGAATAGGCCAATCGGGCAGGAAATGCGCTAATTGCCAGAATCAGCACATTAGGCATCGCCAGTAACTCTTTATATCGCTTCATATCGAGTTTTAGTCTAGCGATCACGCTCAATAATTCATGCGGATTTGCCCTCACAAGCGTGCAAACCGTACCCTTGCCCTTCAGCCGCGAAAGCGGGAACTACTACTTTCTATCCCTACGGAGCACAATTGTCTACACCACAAATTGCAGTAAATGACATCGGATCAGCTGAAGATTTCCTAGCAGCGATCGAAGGCACAATCAGAAATTTCAATGATGGCGACCTAGTTTCAGGTGCCGTTGTTCAAGTTGGACGCGATGAAGTTCTTGTCGATATCGGATACAAGACAGAGGGTGTTATTCCTTCTCGCGAACTTTCAATTCGCCACGATGCAGATCCAAACTCAATCGTTAAAGTCGGTGAGATTATTGAAGCTCTCGTTCTTCAGAAAGAAGACAAAGAGGGTCGCCTGATTCTTTCTAAGAAGCGCGCACAGTACGAGCGTGCATGGGGAGACATCGAAGGCAAGAAGGAGCGCGACGAGGTTGTCGTCGGAACTGTTATTGAAGTTGTTAAGGGCGGACTTATCGTGGACATCGGTCTACGTGGCTTCCTTCCAGCATCACTTGTTGAAATGCGTCGCGTTCGCGATCTGACTCCATACATTGGCAAGCAGGTTGAAGCACGCATCATCGAGCTTGATAAGAATCGCAACAACGTTGTTCTTTCACGTCGTGCATTCCTTGAGCAGACACAATCAGAATCACGCACAACATTCCTGAATCAGCTTCAAAAGGGCCAGGTTCGCACAGGTGTTGTCTCATCAATCGTTAACTTCGGTGCTTTCGTTGACCTTGGTGGCGTAGATGGTTTGGTTCACGTTTCAGAGCTTTCATGGAAGCACATCGATCACCCAGGTGAAGTTGTTGAAGTTGGCGACGAGGTAACTGTTGAAGTTCTCGAAGTTGATTTCGAGCGCGAGCGTGTATCGCTTTCACTGAAGGCAACACAAGAAGATCCATGGCAGGCATTTGCTCGCACACACACAATCAATCAGGTTGTTCCAGGTGTTGTGACAAAGCTTGTTCCATTCGGTGCATTCATTCGTGTTCACGAAGGAATTGAAGGCCTAGTTCACATTTCAGAGTTGGCAGAACGCCACGTTGAAATTCCAGAGCAGGTTGTTCAGGTTGATGATGAACTATTCGTAAAGATCATCGACATCGACCTAGAGCGTCGTCGTATTTCACTTTCTCTCAAGCAGGCTAATGAAGGTACAGAGATTGAGATCGAAGCATTTGATCCAACTCAGTACGGAATGGCTGCTCGTTACGATGCAGAAGGAAACTTCATTTACCCTGAAGGTTTCGATGCTGACTCACAAGAGTGGAAGCCAGGATTTGAAACACAGCGCGAAGAGTGGGAAAAGCAGTACGCCCAAGCTCAAGAGCGTTTCATGGCACACAAGAAGCAGAAGGCTGAAGCGAAGGCTGCAGATGCAGCTGCAACTCCAGCAGATGAAGTTGCTGCTGAATAAGTAATAAAGACTTCCGTAAAAAGGAGTCCAGCTTGAAGTCGCGAGAAAAACGTTTGAACCTCGCTAACTTCAACTGGACTCCTTTTTCTTTGTACAGCACCCTTTCTTGCATCATCCAAATCCCCTCTTAAAAGATTGAGGTGGCGATAAGATTCAACTATGCGGGTGATTGCTTTAACTGGGGGCATTGGTTGCGGTAAGTCATTGGCGGCGCAATTCTTTGCTGAACTTGGAGCGTTGGTGATTGATGCTGATCAGTTGGCCAGGGCGGCGATTGAACGTGGGTCAAAGGGTTTTGATGAAGTAGTTACTGTATTTGGTGATGGTGTTTTAAGGAATGGCGATATTGATCGCCGAGCACTTGGTGAATTGGTGTTTAAGGATCCAATCGCAAAACAAAAGCTGGAAAACATCGTTCACCCCTTTGTTCGACGTGAGTTTGAAGAAGCTGTTGCATCGTTAAAGGCTGATGAAGTTTTGGTGTATGAAATTCCATTGCTCGTTGAAACAAAAGCGCATGAAAGATTTGATTTAGTAATCACCGTTGAATCTGAAATGGAAAATCGCATCGCACGTCTTCGTGACCGCGGAATGCATATCTCAGAGATTGAAGGCCGGATAGCAGCACAGGCCACTCGCGAGCAGCGTATAGAGGTGGCTGATTTCCTCATTGAAAATGATGGAACTGAGGATGAGCTACTGCGCCAGGTCGAAAACATTTGGGATAGCCTCCACGATAATTAGTAAGTAGGCTTGGCAAATGCGCCCGATCTCTGAACTCCAACGCAGAGTCGAGCCCTTTCAGGTCATCAGTGATTACGTTCCAGCAGGTGATCAGCCTCAAGCAATTGAAGAGATCGCTCGTCGCTTTAACGCTGGCGAGCAGGATGTTGTCCTTCTCGGAGCCACTGGTACAGGTAAATCTGCAACAACTGCCTGGTTAATTGAAAAGCTTCAACGACCTACATTGGTTCTTGCACCCAATAAGACCTTGGCCGCTCAGCTTGCAAATGAGTTCCGTGAGCTATTGCCTAACAACGCTGTTGAGTACTTCGTCTCGTATTACGACTACTACCAACCTGAAGCATATGTACCTCAGACTGATACCTTTATCGAAAAAGACTCAAGCGTTAACGAAGAGGTTGAACGGTTGCGTCACTCAGCAACAAATTCATTATTGACGCGCAGAGATGTAATTGTTGTAGCTACAGTGTCTTGTATTTACGGTTTGGGAACCCCTCAAGAGTATGTAGATCGCATGGTTCGTTTGCGCGTAGGTGAAGAGATTGAGAGAAATGCATTGCTGCGCCGCTTTGTGGATGTTCAATACAAGCGCAATGACATGGCCTTTGAACGTGGAACATTCCGCGTCCGTGGTGACACCATTGAAATCATTCCTATGTATGAAGAGCTGGCCATCCGCATCGAGATGTTTGGTGATGAGATTGAGAAGCTAACGACCTTGCATCCCTTAACCGGTGAAATTATTCGCGAGGAGGAAGAGATCTTTATCTTCCCTGCTACTCACTATGCCGCGGGACCTGAAACGATGAAGCGGGCCATAGGTGATATTCAGGATGAGCTGCAGGTTCAGTTAAATCTTTTTGAAAAGCAAGGCAAGTTACTTGAAGCCCAGCGCCTTCGGATGCGTACAACCTTTGATATTGAAATGATGGAACAGATTGGTTTCTGTTCTGGAATCGAAAACTACTCACGTCACCTTGATGATCGTGCAGCAGGATCTGCTCCTCACTGTTTGCTCGATTACTTTCCGGAAGATTTCTTGGTTGTAATCGATGAAAGTCACGTAACCGTTCCGCAGTTAGGCGCGATGTTTGAAGGTGATGCTTCACGTAAACGAACCCTGGTTGAGCATGGATTCCGTCTACCTAGCGCCTTAGATAACCGACCATTGAAGTTTCCAGAGTTTCTAGAGCGCACCGGGCAAAAACTTTATTTATCTGCAACGCCAGGAAAGTATGAGTTAGCAAAGGTAGATGGCGATGTTGTTGAGCAGGTAATTCGCCCAACAGGTCTGGTTGATCCGCAAATTGTTATTAAACCAATCAAGGGTCAGATCGATGATTTGCTAGAAGAGATCAAGATTCGCGCAGAAAAGAATGAACGTGTCTTAGTAACAACTTTGACTAAGAAAATGTCAGAGGACCTAACCGATTACTTGCAAGAAAAGGGTGTGAATGTTCGTTACCTCCATAGCGAGGTTGATACTTTGCGACGTGTAGAACTGCTGCGTGAACTACGTACAGGTGAATACGATGTTTTGATCGGTATTAACTTGCTTCGCGAAGGTTTGGATTTACCTGAAGTCTCGCTAGTAGCAATCCTGGACGCAGATAAAGAAGGCTTCCTTCGCTCATCTACATCGTTGATTCAGACAATTGGTCGAGCAGCTCGTAACGTAACTGGTGAAGTTCATATGTACGCCGACAGAATCACCGATTCAATGGCCAAGGCGATTGATGAAACAAATCGTCGCCGAGCAAAGCAGGTTGCATACAACCTCGAGCGCGGAGTTGATCCGCAGCCATTGCGCAAGAAGATCGCAGATATCACCGACCTCATTAACCGCGAATCAGATGACACCGATGAGCTTTTGGCGCATGAAAAGGGTGCTGCCAAGCGCGTTGATACCGCCGCTGGAATTTACGATAAATCATCGCTCTCCTTGCCGCGCAAGGATCTAATCGCGTTGATAGGCTCGCTCACCGAACAGATGCGTAACGCCGCATCTCAACTTCAATTTGAGGTCGCGGCGCGTTTGCGTGATGAGATCAAGATTTTGAAGAAAGAGCTACGAATGATGGAAGAGGCCGGGGTTTGAGCATCGATAAGTTGGTTGTGCGCGGAGCACGCGAACACAACCTTAAGAATGTTTCTATCGAGCTACCTAGAGACTCCCTAGTTGTATTTACTGGGCTATCAGGCTCAGGAAAATCATCACTTGCCTTTGACACCATCTTTGCCGAAGGACAACGCCGATACGTTGAATCTCTTTCTGCGTATGCACGCCAATTCTTGGGCCAGATGGATAAGCCCGATGTTGATTTCATTGAAGGTTTATCTCCTGCGGTTTCTATTGATCAAAAATCAACTAACCGAAACCCACGTTCGACCGTTGGAACAATCACAGAGGTTTACGACTATCTGCGTCTTTTGTTTGCTCGTGCAGGTCGTCCACATTGCCCTAAGTGCGGCAAGGCGGTTACTCGTCAATCTCCACAGGCGATTGTTGATCAAATTCTTGAACTTCCGGCCACAACAAAGTTTCAGGTTTTAGCTCCAGTTGTGCGATCACGCAAAGGCGAATTTGTTGAACTTTTTAGCGATCTGATTACTCAGGGCTACTCACGTGCACGTATCGATGGGGAAGTGGTTCAGCTTTCAGATGCACCAAAACTTAAGAAACAAGAAAAGCACACTATCGAAGTTGTTATTGACCGCTTAACTGCAAAAGCAGAAAGCAAGACTCGTTTAACAGATTCGATTGAAACGGCACTACGTCTTGCATCCGGAATCGTTGTTTTGGATTTTGTTGATGCAAAGGGTGATGACAAAGAGCGCACATACAGCGAGCATCTAGCATGCCACGACTGCGAACTCTCCTTTGAAGAGCTTGAACCGCGTTCCTTCTCATTCAACTCTCCATTTGGTGCCTGTCCTGAATGTTCAGGAATCGGAACCAAGAAAGAGGTTGATGAGGATCTCATCATTCCCGATGACTCGATTTCCATTAATGATGGGGCAATCGCACCGTGGTCTGGCGGTCAATCATCAGATTACTTCCTTCGTTTGCTTGAAGCGTTAGCAAAGGACCTTCCATTCTCATTGGATACGCCATGGAAGAAGATCTCCGCTAAGGCGAAAGATGCAATTTTGAACGGCTATGAGTACGAAATTAAGATGAAGTACAAGGGTCGTTACGGAGCACGTAACTACACAACCGGCTTTGAAGGTGTAGTGCCATTTATTCATCGTCGCCACGAAGAAACAGATAGTGATTACAGCCGCGATAAGTACGAGGCGTACATGCGCGAAGTTTCTTGCGAAACATGTAACGGAGCCCGCTTAAAGCCAGAAGTTTTAGCTGTGACTATCGGCGACAAAAACATTTCCGAGATTTGCGAGCTTTCAATTGCAGATTGCGCAGCCTTTTTAAAGCAGATCAAACTGAATAAGCGTGAAGCACAAATCGCTGAACGTGTGATGAAAGAGGTCCATGCTCGTCTTGGCTTCTTGCTAGATGTTGGTCTTGATTACCTATCCCTTGCTCGTCCTGCTGGCTCCCTTTCAGGAGGAGAAGCGCAACGTATTCGACTTGCAACCCAGATTGGTAGCGGACTTGTTGGAGTTCTCTACGTTTTAGATGAACCATCTATCGGTTTGCACCAGCGTGATAACAAGCGATTGATTGAAACCCTTACTCGCTTGCGCAACCTCGGTAACACCTTAATCGTGGTTGAGCATGATGAAGAAACCATTCGTACAGCTGACTGGATCGTTGATATTGGTCCAGGCGCAGGCGAACATGGTGGAAAGGTTGTTGTTTCTGGAAGCTATGAAGATTTAATTGCCTCAAAGGAATCAATAACCGGCGCATATCTATCTGGACGCAAGTCGATTGAAATTCCAAAAAGTCGCCGTCCTGTAGATCCAAAGCGCAAGCTTGTCGTCAAAGGTGCAAAAGAAAATAACCTCAAGGATATTGAAGTTGAAGTCCCTCTTGGCGTATTTGTATCGGTTACCGGCGTTAGTGGTTCGGGAAAATCAACTTTAGTAAATGACATTTTGTACACAGTGTTAGCTAACAAGCTAAATGGCGCCCGATTAGTGCCAGGTCGTCACCGCACGGTTACGGGTATCGAACTACTGGACAAGGTTGTTCACGTTGACCAATCTCCAATTGGTCGCACACCGCGTTCTAACCCTGCTACCTATACAGGTGTTTTCGACAAGATCCGTGCGCTCTTTGCTGAAACCAGCGAAGCAAAGATTCGTGGTTATCAGCAAGGTCGTTTCTCCTTTAACGTAAAAGGCGGGCGCTGCGAGAACTGCTCCGGTGATGGAACTATTACTATTGAAATGAACTTCTTGCCTGATGTTTATGTACCGTGCGAGGTTTGCCACGGCGCTCGTTACAACCGCGAAACTCTAGAGGTTCACTACAAGGGTAAAACTATCGCTGAAGTTCTCAATATGCCGATTGAGGAAGCGCATGGATTCTTTGAATCTGTACCAGCGATCGCTCGATACCTAAAGACTCTTAACGATGTAGGTCTTGGCTATGTACGCCTCGGCCAATCTGCGCCAACACTTTCTGGCGGAGAAGCACAGCGTGTAAAGCTAGCCACGGAATTACAACGCCGTTCAACCGGAAGAACTATTTACGTACTTGATGAGCCAACTACCGGTCTTCACTTCGAAGATGTTAATAAGTTGTTAACCGTTCTTAATCGCCTCGTTGATACCGGTAACACCGTTGTTGTGATTGAGCACAACCTTGATGTCATCAAGTGTTCTGACTGGGTCATTGATATGGGACCAGAAGGCGGATTCCGTGGCGGAATGGTTGTTGCCGAAGGAACACCTGAAACAGTTGCAGCCGTCAAGGAAAGTTACACCGGTCAATTCTTGGGCGAAATCTTAATATCAAATAGAAAAGCCCCAGCGAAGAAGTAGTCCCATGGCAGATCCTCAAAGTTATCGGCCAAGCAATATTCCTGAGCACCCCGGGGTTTATCGTTTTTACAATAAGCAGGACAAGGTTATTTATGTCGGTAAGGCGAAGAATCTTAAGAATCGTTTAAGCAATTACTTTCAGGCAAATCTTGCGACTAAGACATATCGCATGGTGCATGAAGCGGTTCGGGTTGATTGGACCATTGTCAGCACTGAACTTGAGGCGTTGGCGCTGGAGTTCAGTTGGATCAAGCAGTATCAACCCAAGTACAACGTTCAGTTTAAGGATGACAAGTCTTACCCCTATTTAGCATTGTCATTAAATGATGAGTACCCAATGATCTTCATTACTCGCAAAGATAAGCGTCCTGGACTTAAGTACTTTGGTCCATATACAAATGCATGGGCGTTACGTAACACCTTTGAAGTACTACTAAAGGTATTCCCAGTGCGTTCATGTTCATCCTCAAACTTCACACGTGCACAGAAGAGCAAGCGTCAATGTCTTTTGGGGGATATCGGCAAGTGCGCAGCACCATGTGTGGGCTGGATTTCTAAAGAAGATCATCATGAGTTAGCGGTAAAGCTCAATGATTTTATGGAATCAGGAATGGAAAATATCCTTCCAAAGTTGCATGAAGAGATGCAGAACGCAGCGAACAATGAAGAGTTTGAAAGAGCCGCGCGGCTTCGTGACCAAATCGAATCATTTGAAAAGGCTCAAAAATCTACCCAAGGTAATTTTTCAGATGATCTAGATGGTGACTTTATTTCGATCTATCAAGATGGCTTCCATGCTGCAGGCTCGATCTTTTCCATGCAGCGCGGTTCGGTAAAGGGATCACGTTCATGGATCGTTGATCAAGAAATGGTTCTTGAGGGTCAAGATGTACTTACATCTCTTCTCTATTCTATCTATGGAGCAGGAGCGATCTCCGTCCCGCGAAATATCTATATCAATGCCGAACCTCAGGACAAGGAACAACTTGAACAATGGTTGGCCACAATTGGTGGTTCAAAGGTCGAAATTAAAGTTCCGCAACGCGGTGAAAAGGTCGAGCTCTTAGATACCGTGAAGCGAAATGCCCAGTACTCACTTATTCAATACTTAAGTAAGCGTGCAACAGATGCGGCAGTTTCAGGTAAAGCCTTAACTGAAATAGAAGAGTTGTTAGACCTAGGTCGCACACCGCTTCGAATCGAGTGTTTTGATATTTCAAATATTTCTGGAACTAGTGTTGTTGCCTCCATGGTTGTTTTTGAAGATGGCATGGCTAAAAAGAGCGAATACCGCAGATTCATTATCAATACTGATGAAGGTTTTGATGACACTCGCGCGATGCATCAGGTTATTACTCGCAGGCTTAAGCGTTTAATTGATGATCGTCAGGAAAATGAAGCAGAGGTTGCCGAACTTGGAGGCAAGCCAAGCAAGTTCGCTTATCCACCACAGTTAATTGTTGTTGATGGAGGCGCACCTCAAGTTAATGCCGCAGCACGAGCGCTCAATGAACTAGGTATCACCGATATTGCGTTGTGTGGACTAGCAAAGAGATTAGAAGAGGTTTGGATAGCAGGATCAAGCGATCCGTTGATCTTGCCAAGAAACAGCGAAGGTCTTTACCTGCTTCAGCGAATACGCGATGAGGCTCACCGTTTTGCTATCTCATTCCATAGATCTCGTCGCTCAAAGGTGATGCTTGAGTCGATTTTGGATGACATTCCCCAACTAGGTTCCGCGCGCAGAGCCGCATTGTTAGATCGATTTGGATCGGTTGCAGCCATTCGTAAAGCAAAGGTTGAAGATATCGCGGCAACTCCTGGAATAGGTTCTAAAATTGCTTCAATCATTGAAGAGCATTTATCTGCGATTACCACGCAAAAAGTAAATGTAGAAACCGGCGAGATTCTAGAAGGTTGATGATGACAGAAAATTTCTTTGATACACCGGTGGAAGTGCAAACACATTCACTAGCGAAATTTGCACACGAGGTTTTAAAGAAGTACGGAATCAACAATGCAGAGGTTGAGTGCATCAACTTTGAATTTAATGCAACCTTTGCCATCACAACCGAATCAGCTCAGCGTTACGCCCTTAGACTCAACATCAATTCCACGCGAGTTGAATCCAATATTGTTGCCGAAGTTCAGTGGGTGCGACACCTGGCGCGAGTTCAAGGAATCAAGGTGCCGGCACCAATTGCGACTCTAGATGATCAATTTGTAGTTAGTGGAATACATCAAGATTCTGGACTAACTATTTACGGCGTGATGTACAGCTGGCTTGAAGGTGAAGAACTGGGCGATGAACCAACACTTGAGCAGCTGCATCTGGTCGGAAGCTCCATCGCGCTGATGCATCTGAACTCTGGTGAATTCGTGCTGAGTGAAAAAGCGGAGCTGCCAACCTTTAATGATTTCTTTTGGGGAACAGAGGATTACCTATTTTCAGAAAAATCATCTCTGCTCCCAGAACAACGTGATGCGATTGAAAAAGCCCATGATCTGATCATGAAGTACACGAAGCAGTTGTACGCCGAATCTCCAGTTCACATTATTCACGCCGATTATCACGGGTGGAACTTGATGTGGAACGACGGCCAGCTTTCAATCTTTGATTTCGATGATTGCGGTTTTGGAGTAGAGGCACAGGATTTAGCGGTTGCGCTGTATTACCTCGATACCCCTGAGCAAGAAGCGGCTTTGCTTGCTGGCTATACGAGTGTGCGACCATTGCCGGTGTACTCCGATAATGCGATGAAATCCTTATTACTTCAAAGAAGGTTATTGCTGTTGAACTACCTCTTCGAGACCAAAAATGCTGAGCATAAAGAGATGCTCCCTTCATATCTCGAAAAGAGCATGGAGCGTGTTTCCGCATTCTTGACAGATGTAACACAATAGAGCCATGACTCAAGAGACCTTGATCCTTACCGGGATGTCTGGCGCAGGACGTTCAACAGTTGCGCACGCATTGGAAGATCTTGGTTGGTATGTAGTCGATAACCTGCCACCAGCGTTGTTACCGGCGCTAGTCAGTAAAGGCACTGGCCCTCAGGGTAAAGAGTTAGCGGTAGTTGTAGATGTTCGCGGGGGAGAGTTCTTTGATGAACTCACTCATGCACTTGCAGAACTCAAAGAGAGTAAATCTGCTTATCGATTAGTTTTTCTAGATGCAACAGACCAGGCGTTAGTGCAGCGATTTGAATCCACACGACGACCTCACCCATTGCAAGGCAAGGATCGAATTGTCGATGGCATCGAACGTGAACGAGCAAAGCTTGAAGTTGTCCGGTCACAATCTGATGTTGCGATCGATACCTCTAATCTCAATGTGCACCAACTTGAAAAGCGTATCGGCGAAATCTTTGGCTCAGGTATGTTGCAAGGTATCCGAGTTAATGTTTTATCCTTTGGCTACAAATATGGAATCCCTGTTGATTCAGATTTAGTTTTGGATTGTCGCTTCATTCCTAACCCTCATTGGATTCCAGAACTTCGCCCACTGACTGGATTAACCCCACAGGTAAGTGAGAAAGTTTTGGGCAGCGAAGGCGTCAAGGATTTTGTGCACGGATATGTTCGTTTAGTGAATTCAATGATGGATGGGTATATGCGCGAAGGCAAGAAGTATGTAACCATCGCAGTTGGATGTACCGGTGGAAAGCATCGAAGCGTTGCCATCACAGAAGAGATTGCAAAGCAGTTGAATGCAATTGGTACCGACGTCTCGGCTCATCCAACGCACCGTGATGTAGGTCGGGAATAACTTTGTCTAAAGTTGTTGCTTTAGGTGGCGGCCATGGTTTGGCTGCAACACTGACAGCATTGCGCCAAGTTACGCAAGAAATCACCGCGATCGTAACCGTTGCAGATAATGGCGGATCATCTGGTCGATTGCGCGAAGAGTTTCCTATATTCCCACCTGGTGATCTGCGAATGGCACTTGCCGCACTGTGCGCAGATGACGAATGGGGTCGTACCTGGGCTCAAATAATGCAACATCGTTTTGTTAGCAATGGCGAACTCAATGGCCATGCAATGGGAAATTTACTTCTTGCATCTATGTGGAACGCTGGAGATGATCCCGTTGTTGCCTTAGATCGAGTCGGAGATTTATTAAAAGTTATTGGTCGCGTCTTGCCAATGGCAGCTGTTGCATTAGATATTGAAGGAACATTTACAACATCTACCGGGCGAATCGTTGTACGCGGACAAAAAGAGGTTGCAACGGCAAAGGGACATATTGAATCTCTACGGATAATTCCAGAGGACCCAGAGGCTCGTCCTGAAGCGTTAGCTGCGATATCTGCCGCTGAATGGATCACGATGGGACCAGGATCCTGGTTTTCAAGTGTGATCCCACACCTTTTAGTACCTGCTCAATTGGAGGCGTTGAAGAGTTCGAAGGCTAAAAAGATTTTGATTTTGAATCTCGATGCATCAAGTCGTTCTCAGGGCGAAGAGTTTGCAGGATCTACCCCAGAGCAGCATTTAGAGTTTTTCCATCGTTACGCCCCTGGTTTAACCGTTGATTACTGCCTTGTAGACCAATCAGTGGTTCGCGATGAGGCTGCTTTACGCGCAACAGCATCAACCTTAGGTTCAGAGATTGTTATCGCAGATATTCGCAAAGCCCCCGGCAGTATTCATCATGATGCGGAAAAATTAGCCCTCCATTTGGGCCACATTTTGCGCAAGTAACTGGTTGGATAACCCCATGGCAATGACAGCATCAGTTAAGGACGAGCTCACTCGTCTTTCCATCACCAAACCATGCTGTCGTAAGGCTGAAGTCTCTTCTCTTCTTCGCTTTGCTGGCGGCCTTCATATCGCAGCAGGCAAGATTGTTATTGAGGTAGAACTTGATACCTCGCAGAGTGCTCGCCGTTTGCGAAAAGATATTGCAGATATTTATGGACATGATTCAGATCTTGCCGTCTTGTCATCAAGTGGTTTGCGAAAAGGTTCACGGTATGTAGTTCGTGTCATTAATGAAGGTGATGCACTTGCTCGCCAAACAGGTTTAGTAGATGCAAATGGTCGACCAGTGCGCGGACTTCCACCACAAGTTGTATCAGCTGCAATCTGTGACTCAGAAGCTGCATGGCGTGGAGCGTTTATTGCGCATGGTTCATTAACTGAACCAGGACGTTCATCCTCACTTGAAATTACCTGTCCAGGACCAGAGGCAGCATTGGCACTTGTTGGTGCCGCTCGTCGTTTAGGAATTGTTGCAAAGGCTCGCGAAGTTCGTGGAGTAGATCGCGTTGTTATTCGCGATGGTGATGCGATCGGTGTTTTGCTTACTCGCCTTGGAGCACATGAATCTGTCCTTGCTTGGGAAGAGCGACGCATGCGCCGCGAAGTCCGCGCTACAGCTAACCGCCTTGCAAACTTTGATGATGCAAACCTTCGTCGTTCTGCACGTGCGGCAGTTGCAGCAGCCGCCCGTGTTCAGCGCGCAATGGAGATCCTTGGGCCAACAATTCCTGACCATCTGAAAGAGGCAGGGGAGTTGCGCATCAACCATGGGCAGGCCTCTCTCGAAGAGCTCGGCTCATTAGCGACACCTCCTATGACAAAGGATGCGATCGCAGGTCGTATTCGTCGCTTGCTGGCTATGGCCGATAAGCGCGCTGCAGAGCTCGGAATTCCCGATACTGAGAGCGGATTATCACCAGATTTACTGAACTAACCCATCAGTAGACGCAGACGTACGCCCATTCCCACTGATAAGGTTGGCAATAAGACCCCAGCGTTGTGGCAGTTTTACGAACCACCAACAGCTGGGCTTTTTCATGTGCCCCACTAGTAGCAAGGACACTTTCGTGATTAATGTCGGAATCAATGGTTTTGGACGTATCGGTCGTAACTTCTTCCGTGCCTCACTAACTAACCCAAATATCAACATCGTCGGAATTAACGACCTAACTCCTAATGAGACTCTTGCTCACCTATTGAAGTACGATTCAATCTTGGGTCGCCTAGGTCTAGAAGTTACCTACACAGATGATTCAATCACTGTTGGCGGAAAGACAATTAAGGTTTTCTCAGAGCGCGATCCAGCTAACCTACCTTGGGCATCTGTTAAGGCAGATGTAGTTGTTGAGTCAACAGGTATCTTCACAAAGGCTGCAGATGCTCAGAAGCACATCACAGCAGGAGCGAAGAAGGTAATTATCTCTGCTCCAGCAACTGATGAGGACATCACAATCGTTATGGGTGTAAACCACACTCAGTACGACGGTTCAAAGCACAACATCATTTCAAACGCTTCATGTACAACAAACTGCCTTGCACCAATGGCAAAGGTACTTCAGGACAACTGGGGAATCGTTAAGGGCTTGATGACAACAATTCACGCCTACACAAATGACCAGGTAATTCTTGACTTCCCACACAAGGATCTACGCCGCGCTCGCGCAGCTGCAACAAACATGATCCCAACATCAACAGGTGCTGCAAAGGCGATCTCGTTGGTTCTTCCAGAGCTCAAGGGCAAGCTAGATGGTTACGCAATGCGCGTTCCAGTTCCAACAGGATCTGCAACAGATCTGACTGTTGAACTAGCAAAGGAAGCAACAGCTGCTGAGATCAACGCAGCGATGAAGGCTGCTGCAAATGGTCCACTTAAGGGATTCCTTTCATACACTGAAGATCCAATCGTTTCTTCAGACATCGTGACCGATCCATCATCATGTATCTTCGACGCAGGTCTTACCAAGGTAATTGGTAACCAGGTCAAGATCGTTGGTTGGTATGACAACGAATGGGGTTACTCAAACCGTCTCGTTGACTTGATCGATTACGTTGGCAAATCTCTGTAATGCCAGATCTTTCAACAATTGATGTAGCAGGAAAGCGAGTCTTTCTTCGTTGCGATCTTAATGTTCCTTTGAAAGAGGGAGTCATTAAGGATGACGGACGTATTAAAGCCTCGCTTCCTACTATTCAAACTCTTCTTGAAAAGGGCGCATCACTTGTAATTGCTGCACACCTTGGTCGCCCAAAGGGTGAGGCAAAGCCTGAACTTTCACTTGCACCAGTAGCAAAGCGTTTAGCTGAACTGCTTGGCCGCGAAGTGAAGTTCACAGGCGAGGTAACAGGTGCTGCGGTAACAACCGCAGCTGAATCACTCAAGGCTGGCGAAATTCTTCTTCTTGAAAATATTCGTTTCAGCGCAGCAGAGACAAGCAAGGAAGAGTCAGAGCGCGCAGCATTTGCTGCAGATCTAGCAAAGCTTGCTGATGTTTATGTTGGTGATGGCTTTGGTGCGGTTCACCGCAAGCATGCATCTGTTTTTGATCTACCAAAGTTGCTTCCTCATGCAGCAGGAAAGTTAGTTGCAGCAGAGGTTGAAGTTCTTAAGAAACTGACTCAAAACCCAGAACGCCCATACGGTGTTGTACTTGGTGGAGCAAAGGTTTCAGACAAGCTTGGCGTGATCGAAAACTTGCTGGGCAAGGTAGATGTTCTAGCTATTGGCGGGGGAATGGTGTTCACATTCCTTAAGGCCCAAGGTAAAGAAATTGGAACCTCACTTGTTGAAGCAGAGATGCTTGATGTTGTTAAGGGATTAATCGCTACAGCTGAAAAGAATGGCGTAAAGCTGCTTCTTCCAACTGACATTGTTGTTGCACCTGCATTTGCAGCCGATGCAACACCAACCTTGGTTTCAGCCGATGCAATTCCTGCAGATCAGATGGGTCTGGATATCGGACCTGTCTCTGCAGCAGCCTTTGCATCAGAGATCGCTAAGTGCAAGACAGTATTTTGGAACGGCCCAATGGGAGTATTTGAATTCCCTAACTTTGCGGCTGGTACAAAGGTTGTTGCTCAAGCACTTACTGAAGTTTCAGGAATTTCAGTTGTTGGTGGAGGAGACTCTGCGGCAGCTGTACGTGCACTTGGTTTTGCTGATTCACAGTTTGGATATATCTCAACTGGCGGAGGAGCATCACTTGAATACCTTGAGGGCAAGGAACTACCTGGCCTTCAAGCGCTTGAATTAATCTAAACGAAGTTAATCTAGCCAGAGCTAGTTAGGGGAGCACATAATGCGTAAGCCATTAATGGCAGGAAACTGGAAGATGAACCTCAATCACCTTGAGGCGATTGCAGTTGCTCAGAAGTTGGTTTACGGACTAGATGACAAGGATTACGACGCAGTTGATGTTGCGGTAATTCCTCCTTTCACTGATATTCGTTCAATTCAAACCTTGGTTGATGGAGATCGCCTGCGCCTTCAATATGGAGCGCAGGATCTTTCACCAGAAGTTAGCGGTGCATTCACCGGAGATATCTCTGGCTCAATGCTTGCAAAGCTTGGTTGCACCTATGTTGTTATCGGCCACTCAGAGCGCCGTGCAATTCACAATGAATCTGATGCGCTCATTAATCGCAAGATCAAGGCTGCCCTTGCTAATGAATTAACTCCAATCTTTTGCGTAGGCGAAGAGTTAGCGATTCGCGAAGCGGGAACACATGTAAGCCATGTAATTCGCCAGGTGCGTGCAGGCCTTGAAGGTTTCACAAAGCCAGAGCTCAAGAAGATTGTTATTGCTTACGAGCCAGTGTGGGCGATCGGAACTGGAAAGACTGCAACACCTGAGGATGCTCAAGAGGTATGTGCTTCAATCCGTGAAGAGATCGAAAACATTGGATCTCCAGAGATCGCATCAAATATGCGCATCCTGTACGGCGGTTCGGTGAAGTCTTCAAACATCGTCGAAATCATGAAGAAGCCAGATGTTGATGGCGCCCTGATCGGTGGCGCGAGCCTAGATCCTGAGGAATTGGCCAAGATCGCCAAGTTCCACGCGGTGACAGAGTAAGCATTACCCCCATGGGGCGGGTATCCTTACCCTCTACGAACTAGGAGTTTAAGAAAAGTGAAACTAGCTCTCTCAATCGCGCTGATCATCACCAGCGTTCTCATGATCCTTTTGGTACTTCTTCACAAAGGTAAGGGAAGCGGCCTATCCGATCTATTCGGTGGCGGTATCTCATCAAACTATGGCGGTTCATCTGTTGTAGAACGCAACCTTGATCGCATCACAATCGTCGTTGGCGGCTTGTGGTTCGCATTTGTTGTGGCTTTATCTTTGTTGCTTAAGTAACTCTTTTCTTTTTTAATCAAGCATTTAACTGGGAGTAAATAATGGCAAGTGCAATTCGCGGAAGCCGTGTTGGCGCCGGACCAATGGGTGAGGCAGAGCGCGGCGATTCGATCGCTCGTGCATATGTTTCATACTGGTGTGCAAATGGCCATGAGGTTCGTCCATCATTTGCTGTTGAAGAAACAGTTGTTATTCCAGCTGAATGGGATTGCCCAAAGTGTGGTTATCCAGCAGGTCGCGATCGCAACAATCCGCCTAGCCCAGAAGTAAATGTGCCGTACAAGACCCACCTTGCTTATGTAAAAGAGCGTCGCACAGATGCTGAAGGTGAAAAGCTACTTGAAGAAGCACTTCGTAAACTTCGCGGAGAAGACGAAGAGTAACTTTTACAAAGACTTAGCAGCATCCAGTAATTCAGAGATACCCACTGCACGATTCGTAAGATTGAATCGAAGGAGAGGGTATTTTCTTGATGCCAGCGCCTTTCCATCACCTAGTGCTTGGGCAGCAACCAAGGTCTTAAAGCCATAGCTTTGTCCCGGAATTGCAATGTCATTCTTTACATCGCCAGTGATCTGTAAGAAGACTCCGTTTTGTTGTCCACCCTTATGGAATTGACCTGTTGAGTGCAAGAAACGTGGACCCCAACCAAAGGTAACTGGGCGACCAGATTTGTCAGCCAGAATTGCTCGCAACTCTGCAACCGCAACATCATCCTTGCGATCTAGGTACGCCATCACCGCTATGTAGCCATCTTCAGGAATCATTGCGATTAATTGAGTTAAGGCATCTGTAGCGTTTTTACCAGCACCGAAGATTTCTAAAACGCCATCTTTGGCATCTCCAGTAAATGTTGGCAGTACGCCCTTCCACTCATTCAGAAGTGCAGATGTTTGTTCCTTTGCTTCTGTCACATTTGGTTGATTGAAGGGATCAATTGCAAGAGCAGCGCCAATGAGCGCTGTAACCCATTCCCACACAATAAATTGTGAGGCTAGATCTGCTTCAACCACTAGATCAGCAGAACCTGCGAAGGCGACGGTAAATGCTTGACCTTCACGACCATTGTGCGAAGTTTCAGCAACAACCGGCAGACGACCAACCTGATTCTTTCCAGTTGATTCTGCAACTAACTGTTCGATCCAATCACTTAAGCCCGGCATGCCCGATGCTTCATCTGTGTACGCAACATATTGACCAGCTGCATATGTCAGTAAGTACGCGATATCGCACATCTGTTGTGAATCAGCAAAGAACCCTTTCTTCGCATCACTTGCGTTATCAAGTAAAACCGAGACATCCACGCCAATTAACGCTGCTGGGACTAAACCAAATGGGCTCAGCACACTAAAACGACCACCAACATTGGGATCTGCGTTAACAACTGTGAATCCGCCTTCGCGAACCTGCTTATCTAATGGTGATCCTGGATCTGTAACAAAGACCATGTGGTCGATCGGGTTAAGGCCAGCATCCTTGAACGCGCCTTCAAATAATGCGCGCTGCGAAGCGGTCTCAATTGTTGAACCTGATTTAGAGCTAACAACTACAACGCTCTTGGATAAATTAAATTTCAAAGCATGGGCTACATAATCTGGATCGGTTGAATCCAAGACAAAGAGTTTTTTCGAAAATGTTTGTGCAATAACTTCGGGTCCAAGTGATGACCCGCCCATTCCACACAAAATCACATGCTCCTTATCGCGGTGCTTTGCAGCAAGGGCATCAAACTGAGGGAGTAGTTCACGTGAGCTTTCTGGAAGATCGATCCAATTCAGACGGATCGCAGCCTCTGCTTGAGCTTCAGGGCCCCAGATAGTTGAATCCTTTGTCTTCAAACGGTCATGGAATACCTGTAGTGCTTTGTACTCAGCGGACGTTCGATCAATCTTTATTAGCGCATTACCTTTAAGTGAAATCATGATTGTTGTGCAGCCTTTACATTCTCTAGTAGTTCATCCCATGCCTGTGCAAACTTCTTCACTCCATCAACCTCTAAATCAGTTGTGATCTGATCCAGTGAAATCCCAAGTGCGGACAATCCTTTTAGTACCTCAACAGCTTCTGGATACTTACCGCTGATGGTGTTTCCTCGAACATCGCCATGATCGATTAATGCATCAAGGGTTGATTGAGGCATGGTGTTAACAGTGTCAGGGGCGATTAATTCGATTACATATTGAGTATCAGGATAAGCAGGATCCTTTACGCCGGTAGATGCCCACAATGGACGCTGCTTATTGGCACCTTTTGCTTCTAGTTCTAACCACTTAGCTGAAGAAAACTTCTCTTCAAATAATTGGTAAGCAAGGTGAGCGTTTGCAATTGCAGCCTTTCCAAGCAAGGCGGTCGCATCAGCTGTTCCATTTGCCTTGAGTAATGCGTCAACAGATGAATCAATACGGCTGATGAAAAATGAGGCAACTGAATGAACCGATGAAGGATTTTCGCTGCGGTCGATTCCCTGCATGTATGCATCAATAACCTGCCCGTAACGCTTTACCGAAAAGATAAGGGTGACATTGACGCTGATTCCAGCTGCAATTAATTCTGTAATCGCTGGCAAACCTTCAATTGTTGCCGGGACTTTGATCATGACATTGGGACGATCAATGATCTTCCATAACTCTTTACCCGCGGTGATAGTGCCTTCGGCGTCATGAGCTAAGCGAGGGTCCACTTCGATGCTGACGCGACCATCAACGCCTTTGCTGCTTGTATAAATCTGAGTAAATAGATCACATGCTTGGCGAACATCATCTGTCGTTAATTTCTTAACAACATCATCAACGCTTGCACCCTTCATCTGAGCAATATCTGCGCTGTATTCGGCGGCTCCACTAATCGCAGCGCTAAAAATACTTGGATTAGTCGTAACACCTACAACGCCACTTGTTGCAATTCGCGATGGCAGCGAATGTGAATCAGCGCCTGAAATCTTTGCTCGCGACAAATCATCAAGCCAGATCGATGTTCCGGCATCTAATACTTGCTGAGCTCTCATTAAATTGCCTTCTTTACTTGGGCGACAACGTTTTCAACAGAGAATCCAAACTCCTTGAATAAACGCTTTGCATCAGCAGAAGCACCGTAATGTTCGAGCGAGATAGCAACTCCTGAATCGCCAATTAACTCACGCCATCCCTGTGCGATTCCTACTTCAATGCTTACCTTTACAACACCAGGGGAGAGGACTGAATCCTTGTACGCCTGATCTTGCTCTGCAAACCATTCAAGACATGGAGCACTTACTACTCGTACATTGATTCCTTCGGCAGCAAGAGCTGACTGAGCATCCATTGCTAAGGAAACTTCTGAGCCAGTAGCGATCAAGATCGCCTTTGGATTTTCTGCATCCTTCAAGATGTATGCACCCTTTGCAGTTCCTGATGCTGGTTCACATACGGTGCGATCAAATACCGGAAGGTTTTGGCGTGAGAGCAAAATTCCCGTTGCCCGACCACGGGTAATGATTTTCTTCCAAGCCTCTGCAACCTCATTGGCATCTCCCGGGCGCACAACATCTAAACCAGGGATCGCACGAAGTGCTGCAAAATGTTCAATAGGTTGATGTGTAGGACCATCTTCGCCAACACCAATTGAATCATGGGTCCACACAAAGGTTGATCCAATATTCATAAGCGCGGCAAGACGTACAGCAGGACGCATGTAATCGCTGAAGACCGCAAATGTTCCACCGAAAGAACGGGTTAATCCATGCAAGGTAATTCCATTGAGAATTGAACCCATTGCATGTTCGCGAATTCCGAAGTGAATGATTCGTCCATAAGGATGCGCACCAGCAATTGCAGAGGATGCTGGCAAGAATGAACCGCCGCCCTTAATGCTGGTGTTATTTGATCCAGCTAAATCCGCTGAACCTCCCCAGAACTCTGGCAAGACAGCTGCGATCGCATTAATAACATCACCAGATGCTGCGCGAGTTGCAACATCTTTACCTGGTGCAAAAACTGGAATATCTGAGTCCCATCCTGCTGGCAAACTACGCGTGCGAAGTCTTTCTAACAACGCAGCCTTTTCACTATGTGCAGTTTTCCAAGCGGCAAACTTTTCATTCCATAGTTGATGGGCCTGGGCGCCACGATCTTTAACGGCGCGAGCATGCGCCAAAACTTCTGCTGGCATTGCAAAGTTCTCATCTGGATTTAGTCCTAATGCAACCTTTGTTGCTTTGATTTCATCCTCACCAAGTGCAGATCCGTGTGAAGCTGCGGTTCCTTGCGCCTTAGGTGCAGGCCAGGCAATAACTGATTTCATGCGAATTAAAGTTGGCTTAGCGGTTTCTTTCTTCGCGGCCGTCATCGCTGCATCAAGTGCCACTAGATCTACGCTGCCATCTTTTGCAGCAGCAACTTCAATTACATGCCAGCCATAGGCACGGTAACGAGCAGATACATCTTCAGTAAATGCGTTATGTGTATCGCCTTCAATTGAAATACGATTGTCATCATAAATAATGTTCAGGTTGCCAAGTTCTTGAGTTCCGGCAAGTGAATGCGCTTCGGCGCTAACGCCTTCTTGTAAATCACCATCTGAACAAATAACCCAAATTGAGTGATCAAATAAAGATGTATTTGCTGGCGCATCAGGATCTAGTAATCCACGCTCATAACGAGCAGCCATAGCCATACCAACCGCGGTGGATACGCCCTGTCCAAGTGGACCTGTAGTCATTTCTACACCTGCAGTATGTCCATATTCAGGGTGTCCTGGTGTTAAAGAGCCCCATGTTCTAAAGCTCTCAAGATCTTTCATTTCTAAGCCATAGCCACTTAAGAAAAGTTGAATGTACAAAGTTAAGGATGAGTGACCACAAGAAAGAATAAAGCGATCGCGACCTAACCACTGTGGATCTGATGGATCATGCACTAAATGGCGCTGGAAAAGCGAGTATGCAACAGGTGCAAGAGACATCGCAGTTCCGGGGTGACCATTTCCTACCTTTTGAACTGCATCGGCTGCCAACGCACGCGCATATGCGATCGCGCGATCATCTAGCTCTGTCCATCCGGTGAGTGTGCTCATTCTTTATCCATTCCGTGTGATGACTGACAGTCGGATGCGCCACGATGCGATCCAAACCAATGTAGCTCCCAATAAATGGGCTGCAACTAAAATTTCTGGAATACCTGTGAAGTATTGAATGTAACCAACTCCGCCTTGTGCCAAAGCAACTACTGCAAAAACTTTTAGCACTCTCTTTGTTCGCTCACTCGTACCTTGTGCAACGTAAAAAGCAACGGTGATCCCAAGCAGGAAAATAACCGCGTCAGCATGAATCCACGCCACGGTTCGAATATCAAAACCAAATCTCTTAGCTTGAAGATCTCCAGCATGTGGTCCAGATCCCGTCACCAATGTTCCAAGCACGATGACAATAAAAGAGGTAACAATATGAGTAATTGAAATCTTCGATGTAAGTGATGGTGCCTTTACAAAGGTGGCAGGTGAATGTCTACGTGAATGAAGTGATGTTGCTCCGGCGATCAGAATTATTGAAAGCAACAAATGTCCCGCTACAGGGATTGGATTCAAATCAGTCAGTACGGTGATTCCACCCAAGACTCCTTGGCCAAAGATTCCAAAGAACTGTCCGGCTGCAAGTAATCGTAAATCTTTTCGACCGGCACGTAAGACTGCAATTAAGACCGCGATTGCTGCAAAGACCAAAACAAAGGTCAGCAATCTGTTTCCGAACTCGATCCATGCGTGAAGCTGACCCTCTGCTTGATGGGGAACAGGGGTGTACGAACCGGGTGTGCATTCAGGCCAGGTAGGGCAACCAAGCCCAGATCCCGTTAAGCGAACCGCCCCGCCTGTTACTACCAAGGCGGCCTGTAGAAAGAGTAGTAAACCGGATGCGGGGGCCAAGACCCGAGTAGCTAGGCGCACGGTTCGGGACATGGCCTAAGCCTATGACCCCGACAGGCGGGTGGCTCCCGAGTGGCTGAACGTGTCGAATTACGACACAATACTGTTGTGAAAATGACAGGAGCCAACCCAGCTGGCGATGATGCCCGCACGAGGGATCTGGTTGCCCGCTCCATTCTCGAAAATGGTCCATCAACAGCAGCTGTCCTGGGGGAGCGTTTAGGCCTTACCCCTGCAGGAATCCGTCGCCACCTAGATCTTCTGGTTAATGATGGCGTTCTTGAAGCACGCGATCCTCGCGCATCCTCAATTCGCGGTCGCGGTCGACCATCCAAAGTTTTTGTTATGTCAGATCAGGGTCGCGAAAAGTTTGAGCATTCATACGATGACTTAGCGGTTGCCGCTCTTAAATTTATGTCAGCACAATCTGGCGAGCATCTGGTTAATGCCTTTGCTCAATCACGCGCAGATGACATCGAAAGAAAGGCTGCAGTTGCAATTGCAAAGCGCTCGCACAAAGTTGATGCGCTCGCAGCCTTCTTAACCGATCAAGGGTATGCGGCAAGCGCTCATGAAAAGCCAATGGGCGCAGAACTGTGCCAGCATCACTGTCCAATTGCACACGTTGCAGCTGAATTTCCCCAACTATGTGAAGCAGAAACAGAAGCGTTATCAAAACTTCTGGGAACACATGTTCAACGTTTAGCAACCATCGCTCATGGTGATGGTGTTTGTACGACATTTATACCTCAGGCGCAAACAAACAATGGAAAGGTCCGTGCATGACTACAGCACATCCAGAGCTCGATGGACTAGGCAACTACGAATACGGTTGGTCAGATAAAAGCACGATTGGCGATAACGCTAAGCGTGGTCTCAATGAGGATGTTGTTCGCGACATCTCATCAAAGAAATCTGAACCACAGTGGATGCTAGACCTTCGCCTAAAAGGCTTGTCTTTGTTTGATAAGAAGCCAATGCCTAACTGGGGATCAGATCTTTCAGGAATTTTCTTTGACACAATCAAGTACTTCGTTCGCTCAACAGAAAAGCAAGCGACAACATGGGATGACCTTCCTGATGAAATTAAGAACACCTACGATCGTTTAGGTATTCCAGAGGCTGAGAAGCAGCGCTTAGTTTCAGGTGTTGCAGCACAGTACGAGTCAGAGGTTGTGTACCACTCAATTCGCGAAGACCTAGAAGCACAAGGTGTAATTTTCCTTGATACAGATAGCGCGCTGAAGCAGCACCCTGAACTATTCAAGGAGTACTTCGGAACAGTTATTCCTGTTGGAGATAACAAGTTCGCAGCGCTCAACACAGCTGTATGGTCTGGTGGTTCATTTATCTATGTACCAAAGGGTGTTCACGTTGATATTCCTTTGCAGGCGTATTTCCGTATTAACACTGAAAACATGGGTCAGTTTGAACGTACATTGATTATTGCTGATGAGGATTCATACATTCACTACGTTGAAGGATGTACTGCACCTATTTACAAGTCAGATTCACTTCACTCAGCAGTTGTAGAAATTATTGTAAAGAAGGGTGCACGCGTTCGTTACACCACAATTCAAAACTGGTCTAACAATGTGTACAACTTGGTTACAAAGCGTGCAACATGTGCTGAAGGTGCAACCATGGAATGGGTTGATGGAAACATCGGTTCAAAGGTAACCATGAAGTACCCAGCAATTTTCTTGATGGGACCACATGCAAAGGGCGAGACCTTGTCACTTGCATTTGCGGGAGAAGGTCAGCATCAGGATTCTGGAGCGAAGATGGTTCACGCAGCTCCTTACACATCATCATCTGTTATTTCTAAATCAGTTGCACGTGGCGGAGGACGTACCTCATACCGCGGTCTGGTTCAGGTTCAAGAAGGTGCACACCACTCTGCAAGCACAGTTAAGTGTGATGCTTTGTTGGTTGACACAATTTCTCGTTCTGACACATATCCATATGTAGATATCCGTGAAGATGATGTCTCTATGGGTCACGAAGCAACAGTTTCAAAGGTAAGCGATGATCAGTTGTTCTACCTGATGTCTCGCGGCCTTAATGAAGATGAAGCTATGGCGATGATCGTCCGTGGATTTATCGAGCCAATCGCTCGTGAACTTCCAATGGAATACGCACTTGAGCTCAATCGTCTTATTGAACTTCAGATGGAAGGTGCTGTCGGTTAATGTCAGTTTTAACTACTAATTACTTAACACCAACTGGTCGTGAAGAGGCCTGGCGCTTTACACCGCTCAAGCGCCTTCGCGGATTACATGATGGTGTGGCGGTTCAATCTGATCGCCAATCACTTATTTCAAAGGGCACACTCCCTACGGGCGTGAGCTTTACCCGTGAAAATCTAGAACCTCTTGCTGCATCTGATGATGTAATCATCGAGCGCATCAGAGGAGCGGCAACATCTGTTGCACATCTAGCGATCGCTGCAAATACTGAAGTTTCAGAGCCAATCTTCTTGGGACGTTCTGCAGGAGCTTTAGACACAGCAGAGTTTTCACGCGTCCGCATCACTCTAGGAACGCACGCAGTTGCAACGGTAATTGTTGAAAATACAACAGATACCGTTCTTGCAGAAGACCTAGAGATCAACTTAGCGCCGGGTTCAAACTTAAAGTTTGTAACCTTGCAAGAGTTTGAATCTCAATCTGTCTACACCGCTCGTCACCATGCAGTGGTTGATAAGGATGCAACATTTAAGTCAGTGACTGTCACGGTTGGAGGAGATGTAGTTCGAATTCTTCCAACAGTTGAGTTCACAGCACCTGGTGGATCAGTAGATCTTCTTGGTGTGTACTTTGCAACCGCGGGTCAGTTCTTTGAGCATCGCATGCATGTTGATCATGCTGTACCAAATGCAAAGTCAAATGTGAATTACAAGGGCGCACTAGCGGGCAAGGATGCACACACTGTTTGGATTGGTGATGTTCTTATTCGCGCAGCGGCTGAAGGAACCGATACTTACGAGCTCAATCGCAATCTCTTGCTCAGCGATGGTGCTCGTGCAGATTCTGTTCCAAACCTTGAAATCGAAACTGGCGAAATTGTTGGCGCAGGCCATGCAAGTACTACTGGCCGATTTGATGATGAGCAGTTGTTCTACTTAATGTCACGCGGTATCGATATGGCTGATGCACGTCGCTTGGTAGTTCGTGGTTTCTTTAATGAAATCGTTTCCGAGATCGGTAATGAAGAGGTTCAAAACCGAATCATGGATCGCATCGATGCAGAACTTGAAAAGGCGGCTCACAATGGCTGATCTTGCATTTGATCAAATTGTTGAAGGAAAGCCGGTAAAGATTGAAAAAGCCGGCAAAACGATCTGCGTCGCACGTGTAGGCCAAGAGGTTTTTGCCATTGCAGATACCTGCACTCACTCAGATGCGTCATTGTCTGAAGGAGATGTCACTGGTTTCAAGATTGAATGCTGGCTTCATGGAGCTGAGTTTGATCTACGCACAGGGGAGGCCTTAACCCTTCCAGCAAATATTCCACTTGAAACATATGCGGTATCAATCGACGGAAACGCCGTCACGGTAGAGATTTAGTAACGAGAGAAGAGAGAAAACAATGAGCACACTAGAAATCCGCAACCTGCAGGTATCAGTAGATACAGATAACGGAACGGTCGACATCCTTAAGGGCGTAGATCTAACAATCAACTCAGGTGAAACTCACGCAATCATGGGGCCTAACGGTTCAGGTAAATCAACTCTTGCTTACTCAATCGCAGGACACCCTAAGTACACAATCACTGGTGGCTCTGTAACTCTTGATGGTGCAGATGTTTTGGAGATGACAGTTGATGAACGCGCAAAAGCTGGCTTGTTCTTAGCGATGCAGTACCCAGTAGAGGTTCCAGGAGTATCAGTTTCAAACTTCCTGCGCACAGCAGCGACAGCACTACGTGGAGAGGCTCCAAAGCTTCGCACATGGGTTGGCGAAGTTAAGGAAGCCATGGAAGCACTCAACATGGATCCATCTTTTGCTACTCGTAACGTCAATGAAGGTTTTTCTGGTGGAGAAAAGAAGCGCCACGAAATCATGCAGCTTGAACTATTGAAGCCAAAGATGGCAATCCTCGACGAGACTGATTCAGGTCTTGATGTGGATGCGCTGCGCATTGTTTCTGAAGGTGTTGTTCGTGCGAAGGCTGCAAACAACCTCGGCGTGCTACTTATTACCCACTACACACGCATCCTTCGTTACATCCAACCTGACTTTGTGCATGTATTTGCAAATGGTCGCGTTGTTGAACAAGGTGGACCAGAGCTAGCTGAGAAGCTTGAAGCAAATGGTTACGCAGATTATGTGAGCAAGTAAGAACTTATGTCCTTTAACGTTGCGAAGGTACGTCAAGATTTCCCAATCTTTGAACGTACTATTCGCGACGGTAAAAAACTTGTTTACTTAGATAGCGGTGCAACTAGTCAGAAGCCACTGTCAGTCATTGATGCCGAGAGTGATTTCTACAAGTTTCACAACGCAGCGGTGCATCGTGGCGCTCATCAACTTGCAGAAGAAGCAACAGATGCCTTCGAAGGAGCTCGTTTAAAGGTAGCCAACTTTATTGGTGCTCATGAAGATCAAATAGTGTTTACAAAGAGCGCAACTGAATCACTTAACTTAGTTGCGTACGCAATGGGTAATGCTGAACCAGGGACTCGCTTTGCACTGACATCTAAAGATCGCATCGTCGTATCCGAGATGGAACATCACGCCAATTTAATTCCATGGCAACAGTTAGCGGCTCGAACTGGAGCTCAACTTTCATGGTTTGAGGTAACGCCAGAAGGTCGTTTAGATCTATCCAATATCAACTCTGTCATTACTGAAGATACAAAGGTTGTTGCGCTCACTCATCAATCAAATGTTTTGGGAACAATTAATCCACTAGAGGCAATTGTTGCTCGTGCACATGAAGTCGGTGCAGTTGTTGTACTTGATGCCTGTCAATCAGTTCCACATATGCCAGTAGATGTAAAAATGCTAGGCGTAGATTTCTTAGCTTTCTCTGGCCACAAAGCCGTAGGTCCAACCGGTGTAGGCGTTCTATGGAGTTCATTGCTCAACGAGCTGCCACCATTTCTTTATGGCGGATCGATGATTGAAACTGTAACGATGACAACTGCAACGTGGGCACCTGCGCCTCGTAAATTTGAAGCAGGCGTTCCCAACATGGCTCAAGCCGTTGGGCTTGGTGCCGCGATTGATTACCTAACAGGTATTGGTATGCAAGCGATTCATGATCATGAAATTGAATTGACGGGATATTTGCTGAACAAGTTATTAGCTGTTCCTGATCTGAAGGTAGTAGGACCAACAAATACACAGTCACGCGGTGGTTCAGTTTCCTTCACCGTTGGCGATATTCATCCACATGATTTAGGTCAGTTCCTCGATAGCCAAGGTGTTGCAGTGCGTACTGGACATCATTGTGCTTGGCCGTTGACACGCAAACTCGGCGTACCTGCTACAACTCGAGCTTCTCTATATCTATACAACGATGAATCAGATTGCGATGCATTATTTGATGCAATCCTTGGCGCACAGAAATACTTTGCATAATGGAACTAGATAGCCTTTATCAAGAGGTGATCCTGGATCACTACAAACATCCCTTAAATAAGGGTTTGTCAGAAAATTATGGCGCTCAGGTCCACCATGTAAATCCAAGCTGCGGCGATGAGATCACTCTCAATGTAACTGCAACTAATGGAAAGATTTCAGCAATTACCTGGGATGGAGTTGGTTGCTCGATTTCTCAGGCGAGTGTTTCAATTGCAAGTGATTTGTTGGTTAACAAGAGCTTTGCCGAAGCTGATGCAATTCTTAATGAGTTCACCGAACTTATGCAGAGCAAGGGCACTAAAGAAGGTAACCCAGATGTTCTGGAGGATGCCGTAGCGCTTGCTGGGGTTTCTAAGTTCCCAGCACGTATTAAATGCGCATTACTAGGGTGGATGGCGTTCAAGGATGCAGCGGTTAGAATTAACACCACAACAGGGGGAGAGTAACAATGGCAACTAGCGTTGATGATGTAACTGAGGCGATGAAGGATGTGGTTGATCCTGAACTTGGTATCAATGTTGTAGACCTAGGACTTATCTACGATGTCATGGTTGATGAAGCAAACATTGCAATTCTCAATATGACACTTACCTCTGCTGCTTGCCCATTGCAAGATGTAATCGAGGATCAGACACGTGCCGCACTAGCTGGCATGACAACTGATGTAAAAATTAACTGGGTGTGGATGCCGCCTTGGGGTCCAGACAAGATCACTGATGATGGAAGAGAACAGCTCCGCGCTCTAGGCTTCACCGTTTAATTATGTCAATGCATGCAGCGTGGATGACCCACCGCTCAATGACAGCAGATCCTTCAGTGAAGGAACAGAAGTTAAAGCCAGGGACTGTTAAGCGCATCTTTAAGTTTGCGCAGCCATATCGCATCAACATCTTCATTTTCTTAGCAACAGTTGTTGTCGATGCTGCTTTAGTGGTTGCAACACCTTTGCTTTTGAAGCGCCTTATCGATGATGGTGTAATTCCAAAGGATGGTGCGGTTGTAACCAGACTTGCACTCTTAGTAGGCCTGCTTGCTATCGCCGATGCTGGTTTCAACATGCTGGGCCGTTATTTTTCTTCACGTATCGGCGAAGGACTCATTTACGATCTGCGTTCCTTAGTTTTTGCGCATGTACAAAAGCAGTCGATTGCATTCTTTACCCGCACTCAAACAGGTGCCTTAATCTCAAGAATTAACTCAGATGTCATTGGCGCACAACAAGCTTTTACTGCAACCCTTTCAGGTGTTGTCAGCAATGTGGTCAGTTTGGTTTTAGTAGGCGCAACAATGTTGATTTTGTCCTGGCAGATCACTATCTTTTCCCTGCTGCTTTTACCGGTTTTCTTAATCCCGACTAAATGGGTTGGCCGCAGATTGCAGGCGCTAACTCGCGAGTCATTTAACGTTAACGCCGAGATGTCGAGCACTATGACTGAGCGCTTCAACGTTTCAGGCGCAATGTTGGTTGCTCTGTATGGTGAACCAGATCGCGAACGTGAGTACTTCAGAAGTCGAGCACGTCGCGTTGCTGATATCGGAATCAAGATGGCCATGCTCAACCGCTTGTTCTTTATTGCACTTACAAGCGTGGCAGCTGTTGCAACTGCATTTGCCTACGGAATCGGTGGCCATTTAGCAATTAGCGGGGGAGTAACCGTTGGAACCCTTCTTGCAATTACCGCTCTATTAGCTCGTTTGTATGGGCCATTAACGGCGTTATCAAATGTGCGTATCGATGTCATGACATCACTTGTTTCCTTTGAACGCGTCTTTGAAGTCTTAGATCTTGAACCAATGGTCAAAAACCGCGAGAACGCAATCGAGTTGAAAACAAAAGAACCCCGCATCGAATTTAACAATGTAGATTTTTCATATCCGCGTGCTGAGGAAATTTCTTTGGCATCTCTTGAATCGGCAGCAAAGGCTGAAACAGTGCAAAGCGGTCAGGTGCTTCGTAACCTTTCATTTATCGCTGAACCTGGCACCATGACCGCACTTGTTGGTCCATCAGGTGCTGGTAAGACAACGATCAGCGCACTGTTGCCCCGTCTTTATGATGTAACAGAAGGTGCGATCACAATCGATGGTCACGACATTCGCGATCTAACCCTCGAATCATTGCGTGATTCAATCGGTGTAGTTATGCAAGATGCACATTTATTCCATGAATCAATTGCGGAAAATCTTCGCTATGCAAAGCAGGATGCAACGCTTGAAGAAATGAAGGCCGCTTGTGAGGCTGCGCAAATTTGGAATCTCATTGAATCCTTGCCGAATGGTTTGGACACAATGGTGGGAGAGCGTGGACACAGACTTTCAGGCGGAGAAAAACAGCGTCTGGCCATTGCGCGCTTACTGTTGAAATCACCTGCGGTAGTTATTTTGGATGAGGCAACAGCCCACTTAGATTCAGAGAATGAACAGTTAGTTCATGCCGCCTTGCAAACTGCGCTTAAGGGAAGAACTAGCATTGTTATTGCTCACCGCTTAAGCACTGTGCGTGATGCTGACCAGATTCTTGTGCTTGAAAAGGGTTCCATCGTTGAGCGCGGAACACACGATGAACTTGTAGCTAAGGGTGGCTTGTACTCCGAGCTATACAACCGTCAGGATTTAACGGGTGCGGCGAATTAAAATTCGTCCGTAGATAACTAGGCCGCCAAAAAAGATCCACTGCAAGGCGTAAGCCATATGTGGCCCATCGCTGAGTTCCGGAAGCTGCGCAGTAACTGCAGGTGTTAATTCTGCCTCAGACCCAGACAAAAGATCTATGTAAAACTTTTCAGTATTTAACTGCGATTGCGCATTGAGTTCAGATACCAAGCCCTGTCCCTTGCCCGGCAAGGCAAAGAAAGAACCTCGCGGCAAGGAAGAATCTAAACGTAGACGTCCTGTGATACTTACTTGATTATCGGGTACCGGAGTAACAACAGGTGCTGTTGTCGCGGTTGCACCTGCTTGCACCCAACCGCGATCAACCCAAAAGTTACGGGAATCATCTGATGTAAAAAGAGTTAAGACTTCGTACCCGTATTTACCTTCGTTGTATCTATTGCGTAAAAGAATTTGTTTGTTTGAATCAAAGCGCCCTGTTGCTGTGATCGTTTGCCATTCATAGTCGGCAAGTTCACCTTCAACCTTTGCTAACGCTAGGGGTGTTTTTGCTATTCGTTCTTCAATAACTGTGTTGCGTGCATGTCGATCAACCCCACGGTGATACTGCCACTGAGCAGCCCACGCACACAGAATTATGAGAAGTAAGGCTAAAAATGACTTAAAGAAAGCCCACGGCTCTTTTACTTTAATTTCAGAAGACATTATTAATTAAGTTCAAGCGGCTTATCTTCTACAACATCAGCACCGCGGGTAACGGTTTCGCGTCCTGCATTTGCGATCACAACAGCAAAGTACGGCAATGTGACCGCACCTAGAAGAGCAAACCAGCGGAATGGGCTGGGCAAAATAACTGTCAGGATGAAGCACGCGGTACGGATCATCATCGAAATGAAGTATCGCTTCTGGCGGCCAGCTTGATCACGTGTCAACGCCTTTGGAGCGTTGGTAATGTCGAAAATCTTCTTTTCTTTGGCCATGTACGCAAGCGTAGTGCTCGGCGCGCACCTTCGCTTCTTTTGTTTACTCAAAGGTAGCCAGTAGGTTTTGAACATGAGTTCAATCGCCCTGGTAACAGGTGGAAATCGCGGAATTGGTTTAGCGATCGCTCAATCCCTCAAAGCTGCTGGCCATGATGTCGTTGTGACCTACCGCAGCGGCAATGCACCTGATGGATTCAAAGCGGTTCAGATGGATGTCACCAGTACTGAAAGTGTTGATGCGGGATTTACCTCAATTGAAGAACAATGGGGATCTCCTGAAATCATCGTTGCTAATGCGGGCATCACAAAGGATGGCCTTGTCATGCGAATGAGCGATGAGGATTTTGAATCAGTTATTGATGCAAACTTAACGGGCGCCTTCCGAGTTGCTCGCCGGGCAACTAAGGGTTTGCTGAAGTTAAAGCGCGGACGTCTTATTTTTGTCGGATCTGTAGTTGGCGCACTTGGCTCAGCTGGCCAGGTCAATTACTCATCATCTAAATCAGGTCTAGTTGGAATGGCTCGTTCCTTTGCGCGAGAACTTGGTAGTCGCGGAATCACAGCAAATGTGATCGCACCCGGATTTGTTGAAACAGATATGACAGCAACCCTTGATGAAAAACGCCGAACAGAGATCGCAGGATCAGTTCCACTTGGTCGCTTCTGTTCAGCTGAAGAGATTGCAGATGTCGTCACCTTTATTGCATCACCACAAGCAAGTTACATCTCTGGAGCATTGATTCCAGTTGATGGCGGATTAGGAATGGGACACTAAATGGGAATCCTCGAAGGTAAAAAGATCCTTGTAACAGGAGTACTTACCGATGCCTCAATTGCATTTCACATTGCTCGACTTGCACAGGAACAAGGCGGCGAGGTCATCCTTTCTGGATTTGGCCGTGGACTTTCCTTAACAAATCGAATTTCTGGTCGTCTTCCAAAGCCATGCCCAGTAATTGAACTTGATGTAACTAGCGAAGCAGATCTTGCATCACTTGAATCACGAGTACGTGAACACTTTCCTGAAGGTTTAGATGGCGTTGTTCACTCAATTGGATTTGCTCCAGAAGCAGCACTTGGTGGAAACTTCTTAAACACTCAGTGGGAAGATGTTTCAACAGCGGTTCAGGTATCTGCATTTTCCTTGAAATCATTAACGATGGCTGCTCGCCCACTATTTAACGGCGGGGGATCAGTGGTTGGTTTGGATTTTGATGGTCAAGTCGCATGGCCAAAGTACGACTGGATGGGTGTTGCTAAGGCAGCACTTGAAGCAACCTCTCGTTACCTTGCACGTGATTTGGGCGCGGAAAATATTCGCATTAACTTGGTAGCAGCGGGTCCAATTCGCACTATCGCTGCAAAGTCGATTCCAGATTTTGAACGTTTCGAACATCTATGGGATGAGCGTTCACCTATGAAGTGGGATGTAAATGATCCAGTGCCAGCCGCTCAAGCTGCGGTCGCACTGCTCTCAGATTGGTTCCCTAAGACGACCGCTGAAATCATTCACGTCGATGGCGGCTTCCACGCCATGGGTGGCTAAGCGGGCGTTCACGCTCGATTTCACCTTTTTACCCCTATGCGGGTAATCTTTGCCCCAGACCAGTGGCGTAACAGTCACTGCAAGAGGAGTTACCGCTCCCACCTTCATCGCCACTAGTGCGGGCTGGTTTGTCGGATAAGAGAAGTATTTCTCTTGCCCTTGCGGTTTTCTTTTGCAGCGCTGTCACACCAAAGCGTTAACGAACCGAAGGAGCTCAAAGTCACCACTGAACCGCGCATCAACGATCGAATTCGCACACCCGAAATTCGTTTGATCGGTTATACCGGCGAACAAGTGGGAGTTGTAGATATCGATACAGCGCTCAAGATGGCAGATGAAGTTGGTCTCGACCTAGTCGAAATCGCACCAGATGCTAATCCACCCGTTTGCAAGATCATGGACTTCGGAAAGTACAAGTACGAAGTTGCACAGAAGGCACGGGAAGCGCGTCAAAACCAGACCCACATTGTGGTGAAGGAAGTGCGACTAACACCCAAGATTGAAAACCATGATTACGAAACAAAGCGTTCTCAGGTTGAAAAGTTTCTTAAGGGTGGCGACAAGGTCAAGGTAACCATGAAGTTCCGCGGACGCGAACAAACGCGACCTGAGTTGGGATACAAGATGTTGCAACGTCTTGCAGAAGATATTGCAGAAGTTGGTTTCGTCGAATTTGCTCCAAAGCAAGAGGGACGAAACATGACCATGGTTCTTGGTCCAACTAAGAAGAAGACAGAAGCAGTTGCAGAAGCAAAGGCAGCACGCAAGGCGAAAGCTGAAGCTGCTGCAGAGACAACGGAGTAAGGGAGCATAACCATGCCAAAGATGAAAACACACAGCGGTGCGAAGAAGACTTTTCGCATCACCGGTTCTGGAAAGGTTATGCACGAGCGCGCAGGAAAGCGCCACTTGCTCGAGCGTAAATCTTCACGAGTAACACGTCGTTTATCGACAGAGTCAGCTGCAAAGCCAACTGTCGCAGTCACAGCCAAGCGCATGCTTGGGTTGAAGTAAGGAGCGGGTTAAATGAGAGTAAAGCGCGGAGTCCACGCAGCTAAGAAGCGTCGTACAACTCTTGAACGTGCCAGCGGTTACCGCGGACAACGTTCACGTCTTTTCACAAAGGCGAAAGAGCAAGTTACGCACTCAATGGTTTATGCATTTAATGACCGTAAAGATAAGAAGGGCGATTTCCGTCGCCTATGGATCCAGCGTATTAACGCTGGTTGCCGCGAACATGGTCTTACATACAACCGTTTCATCCAGGGCCTAAAAGCTTCAGGTGTAGAGGTTGATCGTCGCGTTCTTTCAGAGCTAGCGACTAATGATCCTGCAACATTCAAGACTCTTGTGGATGTTGCTCGCAAGACTCTTGCATCACTCTAAGTTCCAATAATGATTGAGAGCCTTAACTCGCCACATGTTGCGCGAGTTAAGGCTCTTATTGGTTCTCGGGGAGTAAAGGAAAGAAAGAGCACTGGGCAGTTCGTTGCAGAAGGAATGCAATGCGCCCGCGAAGCACTTGTTGCACAAAGTGGTCCTCAGATCGAAACTTTGTATCTGACGACGAATGGCCGACTTAAGGTAGAAGAGATTGCAGATCTCACACAATTCAATGTTGTAGATGTAAGTGATGAAGTCATGAAGGAAATGTCAGAAACCATCACTCCACAAGGCATATTGGCAATCTGCACTATTCCTACAACAGATTTGAAATCGATCTCATTAAATGGTTCACGTCAATTTATTTATCTTTCCGAAGTTCAGGATCCAGGTAACGCCGGAACAATTCTGAGATCAGCTGATGCATTTGCAATGGATGCTGTTCTTACATCTCCTGGAAGCGTTGATATGTTTTCACCAAAGGTAGTTCGCAGCACCGCTGGATCCTTGTGGCACATTCCTGTTTTTGAATCGATACCGTTGGAAGAGCTAATTAATCTCGGAGTAAAACCATTTTCACTTGGCGCTTCGGGCTCACATTCATTAAATGAATTTCAGCCAACGGGGGACATCGCAGCAGTATTTGGCAATGAAGCGCGAGGCCTATCAACGGCGCAGCAGGTGGATTCAATTGAAGCGGTAAGCATTCCGATGCCAGGCAATGCTGAAAGTCTTAATCTTTCTGCAGCAGCCTCGATTGTTATGTATCACCTATCAAATATGCCGCGTAAATAAAGCACTTCCCGATAGAGTTCTCCCCATGCGCGTAGAGGAAATTTCTGCCTGGGTTGAAGATGCCCGTAAGGCTTTCGCCTCCGCTTCAGATCTGGATTCGCTGAAATCAGCTCGCTTGGCACATGCCGGCGACAAATCTCCAATTGCCTTGGCATCCCGCGGACTTGGTGCTTTGTCACCTGAAGATAAGGCCTCATTCGGAAAGGTAATCGGAGAGGCTAAGGCGGCGATTGCCCAAGCACTTGCTGAAGCGACCGCTGTTCTAGAAGCAGAGCGCGACCGTAAAGTTTTGCTCGAAGAGGTTGTTGATATTACCTTGCCCGTTAATCGCTCTCACCGTGGTGGGCTGCATCCCATTTCAATTATTAAGAATGAAGTTTCAGATTTCTTTATCGAACAAGGTTTTGCAGTAGAAGAAGGTCCAGAACTTGAATCTGGCTGGCTTAACTTTGATGCCTTAAATATTCCTGCCGATCACCCAGCTCGAACAATGCAGGATACATTTTTCATCGAACCAGTTGAATCAGGAATGGTTTTACGCACCCACACATCTCCTGTGCAAATTCGCACGATGTTGACGCAGCAACCACCAATTTACGTTGTATGTCCTGGGCGCACATTCCGCGCCGATGAGTTAGATGCAACTCATAGCCCTGTGTTCCACCAGGTTGAAGGTCTCGTCATTGATAAGGGAATCACAATGGCACACCTCAAGGGAACGCTGGATAACTTTGCTCGACACATGTTTGGGCCTGATGTCACTACACGTCTTCGTCCATCATTCTTTCCATTCACCGAGCCGAGCGCAGAAGTAGATATCTTCTTTAACAATCGCTGGATCGAATGGGGCGGTTGCGGAATGGTTAACCCAAAGGTTTTGGCTACATGTGGAATCGACACAGATGTCTACAGTGGATTTGCATTCGGTATGGGTCTAGAACGAACACTCATGGTTCGCCACGGCATTACAGACATGCATGACATTGTTGAAGGCGATCTTCGTTTCACCCGTCAGTTTGGAGTTGGCCTGTAATGCGCGCTCCTTTATCGTGGATCAAAGAGTTTGTTGAGATTCCTTCAACAGTTACAGCTGATCAAATCTCAGATGGCCTTATTCGAGTTGGTTTTGAGGTGGAAGAGATCATTCACCAAGGCGCTGATTTAACCGGTCCGCTGAAGTTTGCAAAGGTATTAACAATTGAAGAGATCACTGAATTTAAGAAGCCAATTCGCTATGTGGGGCTTGATTGTGGCGAAGGTGAAACTCGTTATGTGATTTGCGGTGCAACAAACTTTGCAGTGGGGGATTTAGTAGTAGCAGCGCTACCAGGTGCGATTCTTCCTGGTGATTTTAAAATTGGCGCACGCGAAACCTATGGTAAAACTTCAAATGGAATGATCTGTTCAGCTCGCGAATTAGGAATCAGCGATGACCATGCGGGCATTATGGTTTTTGCTGAAGGTGAAGTCACAATCGGCGCAGATGCAATTGAAGTTCTACAGATCAATGATGTGATCTTTGATGTAGCTGTAAACCCTGACCGTGGGTATGCCTTGAGCATTCGCGGAATAGCACGCGAGGTAGCGGGTTCGCTCGATCTAAAGTTCACAGATCCAGTAGATGCATTACGTGGTCTTAAATTTGAAGAAACCGGCAAAGGTGTATCTGCAAAGATCGCTGACAAATCGACAGCTTCAGTTTTCTATCTGCGCACGCTGTCTAACTTTGATCCTAAAGCAACAACTCCAATCTGGATGCGCCGCCGAATTGAAAAGATGGGGATGCGTTCCATCTCCTTAGTTGTAGATATAACCAACTACGTAATGCTCGAACTTGGTCAGCCTTTGCACGCCTTTGATAAATCAAAGATCAAGGGCGGATTAACGATCAAGCGCGCAGGGTCTGCTCAAAAGTTTGTAACCCTTGATGGCCAGGAACGCCAGTTGGATCCAGATGATTTGATGGTCTGCGATGATGAACAACCGTTAGCACTTGCCGGAACAATGGGCGGCTTGTCTTCAGAGATCACCGAAACAACTACAGATATCGCACTCGAAGCGGTGCGGTTCGATCCTGTATGCATCGCAAAGAATTCACGCCGTCACAAACTATCTTCCGAGGCTTCTCGTCGTTTAGAACGAAGCGTTGATCCCTCTTTGGCGCAATTTGCTTCGGCACGATTTGTTCAACTGCTGACCGCCCATAGCTCTGCACAACATGTTGCAACAGTTGTAGATGGCGAGCCTGTTTATGCCCCAACGGTCACTATTGATCCCACATACATTTCGAGGATTTTGGGCTTTGAAGTTCCGGCGGCCAAGGTTGCCGAAGTTCTTCGTGTAATTGGATGCGATGTTGATGAAAAGAGCTTCACTATCGATCCTCCATCTTGGCGCTCAGATCTACTGACCGCTGCAGATTTCACTGAAGAGGTAGCCCGCATGATCGGCTACGACAAAATTCCATCAATACTTCCACCTCGACCTTTACACGCAACTTTGACCCCAACGCAAAAGCGCCGTCGCGCTGTAGCAACCATGCTTGCCAGCCGCGGATTGGCCGAGGTTCAAACCTTTCCATTTACAAATCAGGCAACGATTGATTCCATGGGTTTTGTTGGCGAACGCGCTTCGACTTACAAGGTTGCAAACCCAATGTCTGAAGAGTTCCCATTGATGCGTGTTCACTTGGTGCCAGGACTTATTGAAGTTGCGCAGCGCAATATCAGCCGCGGAGCAAAGGATTTTGCGATCTTTGAAATGGGCTCAATCTTCCGTAGCTCTCAAAAGTTAGTTCCTGCGATTTCTCCTGATTTATCAAAGCGTCCGGATCAAAAGCTGATTGATGAAATCTTTGCAAGCGTTCCAACTCAGGGTTATCACGTTGCAGGGTTGCTCGTTGGAAAGACGGAAAATGAGAATTGGCAAGGAAAAGCACGCGCCTATAACTGGCAGGATGCAATCGCCTTTGCACAAGACATTTTGGCTTTGTGCAATCTTGAATGGAGTGTTGCTCGCTCCGATCTCGCACCGTGGCATCCAGGTCGTTGTGCCGAATTAATCGTTAATGGAAAAGCGGTAGCTCACGCAGGTGAACTTCACCCTCGCATCGTTGCGGCATATGGACTGCCAGAACGCTCTGTTGCCTTTGCGGTGGCACTCAATGCATTGCCAGACTCAACCCTTGTTCGCCCAACAACAGTTGGAACTATGCCTGCTGCAGTTCAAGATGTTGCCTTGATTGTTGATGCAACGGTGAGCGCCGCAGATATTGAAGGTGCGTTGCGAGAAGGTGCTGGCGAGTTGCTTGAGTCAATTACCCTCTTTGATCGCTACGACAAGATCGGGGATGGCAAGATTTCCCTAGCCTTCACCTTGGTATTCCGTGCAGCTGATCGCACACTTACAGGAGAAGAGGTCTCGGCTATGCGTGAGGCTGCAACTGCGGTGGCCGCGACCAAGTTCGGAGCTGTTGTACGAACCGCATAATTATGCATAAGATTGCATAATTATTGATAATCCCTTACGCTGGAGCCATGAAAACAGCGGTCATTGGTGCAAGTGGGTATGCAGGCGGAGAGCTATTAAGGCTCCTGGCGATTCACCCACATTTTGAGGTCTCAGTTGTAAGCGCTCATTCAAATGCAGGGGAGCAGGTAACTGCTCTTCACCCTCAATTACAAAGTTACGCTGGTCGTGAGTTTGCAACCGCTGATTCCATCGATTTTTCACATATAGAACTTGTCTTTCTAGCGTTGCCACATGGTGAATCTGCCGCATTGATTGCTCAAATTCCTGCCCATGTGAAGATTGTTGATTTGGGTGCCGATTACAGATTAGAAGATGCCAACCAATGGCAAAAGTATTACGGCGGCAAGCACGCAGGATCTTGGGTGTATGGACTACCTGAGCTTGCAGTAGGTCAACGTGAAGCGATAAAAAAAGAGAGCAAGGTTGCAAATCCGGGTTGCTATGCAACCTCGATTTCTCTTGGCATTGCACCAGCGGTTGCTCTCATTGATTGCTCCGACATCGTTGTAGTTGCAGCCTCTGGCACAACCGGTGCCGGAAGAAGCGCAAAGATTAATCTCATTGGTAGTGAAGTAATGGGATCTCTTACATCTTATAAATTTGGCGGTGTACATCAACACACGCCTGAAATCGAACAAGCATTATCTGCTGTCGCGCAAAAGGAAGCGAAGATCTCATTTACGCCCATCCTTGCGCCAATGCCCCGTGGAATTCTGGCGACAATTACCGCAAAACTGACAACTGCTTTAACAACTCAGCAAGCACATGACCTCTATGCAAAACATTATGCACACGAGTTCTTTGTAGATCTCCTGCCACTCGGACAGTTGCCTAAGACGAGTGCTGTCACAGGAAGCAACAAGGTTCAAATTCAAGTTGCAGTTGATGAACACACTCAACGCTTAGTTGTGTCTGTTGCTATCGACAACCTTGGTAAAGGTGCAGCGGGCCAAGCAATTCAAAATGCAAACTTGATTTGCGGCTTAGCTGAAAATAGCGGTTTAGCACTTGATGGAATCGGCGCATGAAGCTTCCGCAAGGTTTCAGATCAGCTTCAATTGCTGCAGGCCTGAAAAGTACGGGTGCTCTTGATTTAACTCTTATTGAAAATCAAGGCCCGAACTTCAACGCGGCCGCTGTTTTTACAACCAATAAAGTTGTTGCCGCCCCGGTTATTTGGTCACGACAAGTTGCAGAGGGTGAAATCGTACGAGCAGTTGTTCTCAATAGCGGGGGAGCAAATGCTTGCACCGGCCCACAAGGTTTTGCAGATACCCATAAGACTGCAGAGCATGTTGGACAGCTACTTAATGTTTCATCAGGTGAAGTAATTGTCTGTTCAACTGGATTAATTGGTGAACTATTGCCGATGCCAAAGATTGTTGCAGGGCTTGATGCTATTGCTCCGTTGATGGATAACGATGGGTTGCAAACAAGTGCGCAAGCAATCATGACAACTGATTCTGTTGCAAAAATCGCTACCGCGAACTTTAATGGCGCTCTTTTTGCTGGTATCGCGAAGGGTGCCGGAATGTTAGCCCCAGCACTTGCCACGATGTTATCTGTGGTTATGACCGATGCAGTTGTTTCTGACAACACTCAGGAAATATTTCAACGCGCAACCGACCGCACCTACAACCGCATCGATTCTGACGGTTGCACATCTACTAATGACACAGTGCTCTTCATGTCATCAGGTGCCAGTGGAGTAAAGATCTCAGATAACGATCTTGAAGACATGCTGATGCATGTATGTGGGACTTTGTCGGCTCAACTGATTGCCGATGCTGAAGGCTCAAGTAAGACTGTCGCGATCAAGGTGCTCAATGCTTCCTCTGAGAAAGATGCAGTGGAAGTTGGACGTGCTTGTGCGCGTAACAACCTACTGAAAGCTGCAATTTTTGGCGGAGATCCTAACTGGGGACGGGTACTAGCTGCGGTAGGTACCGCTGATGCTGACATGAACCCACTTGCGATCGATGTGAAACTCAATGGTGTGCAGGTATGCACCAACAGTGCACCTGATGCCGATAAATCCACGGTCAACTTCGATGCACGTTTAGTGGAAATTGAAATCGATTTAAAGATCGGTACAGCAACAGCGACGATTATGACCAACGACCTCACTCATGATTATGTTCACGAGAACTCTGCGTACTCGACATGATCGTCGTTAAATTCGGCGGCCACGCCATGAAGGATGAGAACGGTAACTTTGCTAAAGCCATCTCCGCTGCCTTAGCAACAGGTGAAAAGGTTGTGGTTGTACATGGTGGCGGTCCTCAAATTGATGCCGCCCTAAAGGCTAAGCACATCGAAAGCCAATGGATTGGTGGCTTTAGAGTCACAACACAAGAGATCTTTGATGTTGTTGAAGATGTATTGGTTAATCAAGTGGGTCATCAGGTTGCTGCAACGCTCAGCAAATCAGGCATCAAGGCTCAGGCGATATCAGCGCGAGCACTTCCAACTGTGATTGCACAACGTCGAAGATCTTTAATTGATGGAACTCCCGCGGATCTAGGTTTTGTGGGGGATGTCCAATCGGTAAATCCTGCACAACTTCTGCAACTTCTTGAGCAAGGAATCGTGCCAGTAGTTGCACCAGTATCTTCAGATGTTGATTTGAAAACAGGGCTTAACGTCAACGCGGATTTTGCTGCAGCTGCAATTGCTGCTTCTCTTGAAGCTTCGGCACTAATTGTCATGACTGATGTTGCTGGTATTTATCGCAATTGGCCGGATAAGAGTTCGCTCATCGAATCGATTTGTGCGGAAGAACTAGAGTCAATCAAGGCTACCTTTGCTGAAGGAATGGCACCAAAAGTACAAGCCGCATTAGATGCTTTGTCATTTGGCGCAAAGGCGGTTCGAATCATTGATGGTACAGATCCCGATAGCTTTGCATCAGCGCTAGCTGGTACAGGCGGAACGTTGGTGGTTGCATGACAAACAAGAAGATGCTCAATCGTTGGAGCACAGTTGTTCAAAATAACTACGGAACTCCGACTATTGCTCTTGTGAAAGGCAAAGGCATTGTCGTCACTGATGCCGATGGCAAGCAGTACCTTGATTTTCTTGGCGGAATTGCCACAAGTATCTTGGGACATGCACATCCTGCCATCGTTAAAGCTGTTACCAAGCAGGTTTCGACTTTAAGCCACGTCAGTAATTTTTATGCACATCCTCAAGCTATTGAGTTAGCTGAAAAGTTAACTGCGATGACGGGTGATAAGAATGCAAAGGTTTTCTTCTGCCAGTCAGGTGCTGAAGCAAATGAAGCAGCTCTCAAACTTTCTCGTCGTACTGGCAAAGTACGCGTTGTTGCGGCACAAGGTGCCTTTCATGGTCGCACTATGGGGGCTTTATCCCTTACCGGGCAGCCTTCTAAGCGCGAACCATTCTTGCCGTTGATCAAAGGCGTTAAGCATGTGCCTTACGGTGACATCGAGGCGATGCGCAAAGCGGTTACGAAAAAAACCGCAATGGTGATTATCGAACCGATCATGGGTGAAGCAGGAGTAATTGTTCCGCCAGCAGATTACTTACAACAGCTTCGCGCACTATGTGATGACAAGGGTGCACTTTTAGTGATGGATGCTGTGCAAACAGGTATGGGTCGTACCGGTGATTGGTTTGGTTATGAATACTCCGGAATTACTCCAGATGTTATTACCTTGGCAAAGGGGCTTGGCGGCGGATTGCCACTAGGAGCAATGATCGCGTTAGGAAAAGCGGCAGATCTATTCCAACCAGGAGATCACGGATCCACTTTTGGTGGCAACCCAGTAACAACTGCTGCAGGTTTAGCTGCTATTAAATTTATTGAAACCGCTGGAATTCTTGCAAAGGTTGAAAAGCAGGGTGCGCATTTGATGCAAGAGCTAGCGGTAATTCCTGGAGTTGCTGAAGTACGTGGTGCGGGTTTACTTCTTGGAATCGAACTAAGCAGTTTGAAGTCGGCAGATATTGCGAACGCTCTTCTTGCTGAAGGGGTTTTGGTAAATGCTGCAAACCCAACAACCATTCGCATTGCTCCCGCATTGATTGTGACCGATGCACAGATTAAGAAATTTATTGCGATTTTTAAGAAGGTGATGTCAGATGCCAAATAACGCACAATCTGTTTCTGCTCGTAGAGCTAAGGCAATTGCTCTTATCCAAGCAGGCCTCGTACATTCTCAATCTGATTTGGTGACGCTCCTAAAAAAGGCGGGATATAAAGTTACGCAAGCGACAGCAAGCCGTGATCTTGAAGAGATTGGCGCAGTACGAGCACGCAATAAAGATGGCGAAAGCACCTATCAAATCCGAGAAAGTTCAGATGATGCGATTGTTCGCAGTACTCCAATGCCATCAAAGTTGATTTTGTCTGTCGATCACAGCGCTAATCTGGCTGTAATCCATACTCCGCCAGGTGCAGCTCAATTCTTAGCTAGCTCTTTGGATCACGCGGGATTAACTGGAGTTATAGGCACTATCGCCGGGGACGACACGATAATTTTGGTATCGAAGAAAGCAACAGGTGGAGCACATTTAGCGAAAGAATTGCTTGCTTACGCACAAGGTGATGGGAAGAGGAAGTAATGGCTCTATGGGGCGGACGTTTTGCGCAAGGACCAGAAGACACGGTCTTCGCCTTGTCCAGAAGCGTGCACTTTGATTGGCGTTTAGCGCCATATGACCTGCGCTCATCTATGGCCCACCTTGCGATTTTGAATAAGAGCGGCTTGATCGCTCCTAAGGATGCGGAAGCCATTCTGAAGGCGCTTAAAGAGCTTGCGACTGAGGTGGCTAGCGGAAGATTTACAGCTATCGATTCCGATGAGGATGTTCATAGCGCCTTAGAACGGGGATTAACTGACAAGTTAGGCGCGGTCGGGGGAGCCCTTCGTGCTGGACGTTCTCGTAATGATCAGGTCACAACAGATCTTCGACTTTTCTCAATTGATCACATGCTCGAAATTGCAACCTTGGTGACCGCACTACAAACGGCGATCCTAGAAAAAGCCGCAGAGTATGTAAATGATCCTGCGCCAGGATTTACGCACATCCAACATGCACAACCAGTTTCCTTTGGCCATGAATTAGCAAAGCATGCACATGCATTTGCTCGTGATTTGGATCGGATTAATGATTGGCTAGCTCGTACTTCGGTTAGCTCATTAGGTGCAGGAGCCCTTGCCGGATCATCACTTGCACTAGAACCTGCGTTTACTGCAAAGAACTTAGGGTTTGAATCAACATTTGCAAACAGTATTGATGCGGTCAGCGATCGTGATTATGTGGCCGAAGCACTATTCATCTTTGCAATGATCGGAAATCATCTATCACGCATCGGCGAAGAGTGGACTATTTGGTCTTCGCAAGAGTTTGCATGGGCAAAGGTTGCAGATGCATATTCAACGGGCTCTTCGATCATGCCGCAAAAGAAAAATCCCGATATGGCAGAGCTTGCCCGCGGAAAATCTGGTCGACTAGTAGGAAATCTCATGAGTGTTTTAACAATGCTCAAAGGTTTGCCATTTGCTTACAATCGTGATTTACAAGAGGACAAAGAGCCTTTGTTCGACAGCATCGACACTTTGATGTTAGTTCTGCCTGCAGTTACCGGAATGGTTGCAACAACAGATTTTGATCGCGAAAAGATGGCGCTGGCTGCACCAACTGGTTTCTCTTTAGCTACTGAGATCGCCGATTACTTAGCGAAGAAGAATGTTCCCTTCGCTCATGCACATGAAGCTGCAGGTAAGTGCGTTGCGATCTGTGAAGCTTCCAATCGCCAATTGCACCAACTAACTGATGCAGAGTTCCTTCAGGTTCACCCAGAACTTGATGGGGGAGTGCGCGATGTATTGACGGTTCATGGCGCCCTGAACTCTCGCACCACATCTGGTGGCACTGCTCCAGTTTTAGTGGCACAACAGATTAAAGATGCATTAGCCGCCAATGAAAAAACTAGTAAAGAAATTGCCAGCAAGCACAAGGCATTTTCAGAGATGATGAGCGCATGAACCTGATTGAAGATCTTCGCTGGCGTGGATTATTAGCCCAATCAACAGATGAGGCGGCACTCTTAGAAGCGCTTAAGAAGCCAACAACGCTGTACGTAGGCTTTGATCCAACAGCACCTTCATTACACGCGGGGAACCTTGTGGTGCTTCTAGTTTTGCGCCGTTTCCAGTTAGCAGGACACAACCCCATTGCATTGGTTGGTGGAGCAACTGGATTAGTCGGAGACCCAAGCGGTAAGAATGAAGAACGAACTCTTAACAGCACAGAAATTGTTGAAGGTTGGGTTAACCGAATTCGCATGCAGGTTTCTGCATTTTTAGATTTCGATGCACCTAAGAATCCAGCACAGGTTGTTAACAATCTTGATTGGACTTCACCACTAAGTGCGATCGAATTCTTGCGCGATATCGGTAAGCATTTCAGCGTTAATCAGATGCTTTCAAAGGATTCAGTTTCTGCACGTCTTGAAGGTGGCGGCATTTCTTACACCGAATTTTCATACCAAGTTTTACAGTCCTACGATTTTCTCGAACTGTACCGACGCAACAACTGCACATTGCAGGTAGGTGGATCTGATCAGTGGGGAAATATCGTTGCGGGTCTTGATCTTATTCGTCGCGTTGAACAGGGGAGCGGTCACGCTTTAACCGTTCCGCTACTGATGAAAGCTGATGGAACTAAGTTTGGAAAGACCGCTGGCGGATCAGTATGGCTAGATCCCGAAATGACCTCGCCCTATGCGTTTTTCCAGTTCTGGTTAAACAGTGATGACAAAGATGTAATCAATTTCCTAAAGGTATTTTCATTCAAGTCTCATGAAGAAATTACAGAACTTGAAAAAACACATAGCGAAAACCCAGGTTTACGTGAAGCGCATCGTGCATTAGCTCGAGAATTAACTTCACTTGTTCACTCAGAAGAAACAACACAACGAGTAGAAGCTGCTGCGCGTGCATTATTTGGTCAAGGAGAGTTAGCAGAACTTGATGAAGCAACACTTTCATCAGCACTTGCTGAACTTCCACGAACAACAATTTCAGCTAATGAAGAGATTCCAACGTGGGTAGATCTCTTAGCAGCAACTGGCGTCGTTGACTCGAAATCAGCTGCGCGCCGCATCGTTAAAGAAGGTGGCGCATATCTCAATAACCAAAAGATTTCCGGCGAAGATTTCAGACCCTCAAAATCTGACTTTTTATGCGGAAAATACGCAGTTTTGCGAAAAGGTAAGCGAGATCTCGCTGCCGTCGAATTAGCGTAAATATCCAAAAAGCGCGGTAAAACGCTAGCGGGCGTGGATAATTCGCATTTTTGACCGATTTATAGCTTTAGCCAGGATCCGGCCATGCCGATTTGACCGGTCCTTGGGGCGTATGTATAGTTACGCTCCTTGCTGGGAACGGACGATTTAGGCCGGACAGTAGGCGTCGATGCTCAAGAGATTGAGCGTCAGCCAGATTAAGTACTTCATTTAGGCCGGTTTGACCGCGCCTGCATGCATGCACTAAGTTTGGCGATCTGCCCTGAAAATCAGGAGAAATTCTGAAAAGCAGTGCGCATCCGTACCTTGAGAACTCAACAGCGTGCCATAAGTCAATGCCAATAGTGGCTTAGTTAGTCATGCTTTCAATAGCGAAAAATCATTGTTTTACAATGCTTTTGATTAATTAAGAACCACGGCAAATATATAAATACCTCAATGAGGTATAGCCATAAAAAGCTATACCCGTTGATTTCCTTTGGTATATAAATGACAAATTAAACGACAGTTTGTTTGTCTGATCGCCAAGATGAAAACTTTCTATGGAGAGTTTGATCCTGGCTCAGGACGAACGCTGGCGGCGTGCTTAACACATGCAAGTCGAGCGATGAAGCACCTTCGGGTGTGAATTAGCGGCGAACGGGTGAGGAACACGTGAGAAATCTGCCTTCAACTCTGGGATAACTCCGTGAAAACGGGGCTAATACCGGATATGAGATCTACAGGCATCTGTGGATCTGGAAAGTTTTTCGGTTGAAGATGATCTCGCGGCCTATCAGCTTGTTGGTGAGGTAATGGCTCACCAAGGCGACGACGGGTAGCCGGCCTGAGAGGGCGACCGGCCACACTGGGACTGAGACACGGCCCAGACTCCTACGGGAGGCAGCAGTGGGGAATATTGGGCAATGGAGGAAACTCTGACCCAGCGACGCCGCGTGCGGGATGAAGGCCTTCGGGTTGTAAACCGCTTTCAGCAGGGAAGAAGCGAAAGTGACGGTACCTGCAGAAGAAGCACCGGCTAACTATGTGCCAGCAGCCGCGGTAATACATAGGGTGCAAGCGTTGTCCGGAATTATTGGGCGTAAAGAGCTCGTAGGTGGTTCGTCACGTCGGATGTGAAACTCTGGGGCTTAACCCCAGACCTGCATTCGATACGGGCGAGCTTGAGTATGGTAGGGGAGTCTGGAATTCCTGGTGTAGCGGTGGAATGCGCAGATATCAGGAGGAACACCAATGGCGAAGGCAGGACTCTGGGCCATTACTGACACTGAGGAGCGAAAGCGTGGGGAGCGAACAGGATTAGATACCCTGGTAGTCCACGCCGTAAACGGTGGGCACTAGTTGTGGGGACCTTCCACGGTCTCTGCGACGCAGCTAACGCATTAAGTGCCCCGCCTGGGGAGTACGATCGCAAGATTAAAACTCAAAGGAATTGACGGGGCCCCGCACAAGCAGCGGAGCATGCGGCTTAATTCGACGCAACGCGAAGAACCTTACCAAGGCTTGACATATACAGGAATATGGCAGAGATGTCATAGCCGCAAGGTCTGTATACAGGTGGTGCATGGTTGTCGTCAGCTCGTGTCGTGAGATGTTGGGTTAAGTCCCGCAACGAGCGCAACCCTCGTTCTGTGTTGCCAGCATTTAGTTGGGGACTCACAGGAGACTGCCGGGGTTAACTCGGAGGAAGGTGGGGATGACGTCAAATCATCATGCCCCTTATGTCTTGGGCTGCACGCATGCTACAATGGCTGGTACAAACGGCTGCAATACCGCAAGGTGGAGCGAATCCGAGAAAGCCAGTCTCAGTTCGGATTGGGGTCTGCAACTCGACCCCATGAAGTCGGAGTTGCTAGTAATCGTAGATCAGCAACGCTACGGTGAATACGTTCCCGGGGCTTGTACACACCGCCCGTCACGTCACGAAAGTCGGTAACACCCGAAGTCAGTGGCCCAACCGCAAGGAGGGAGCTGCCGAAGGTGGGATCGGTGATTGGGACGAAGTCGTAACAAGGTAGCCGTACCGGAAGGTGCGGCTGGATCACCTCCTTTCTAAGGAGCAATCAACTCACTCGGACAAGGTTTCGGGATTTAGTAGTTGAGCTCATAAGTGGAGCATTGACTTAGGTTTGTTTAAAAAATCATCTATTAGTACAGCCCATTCGTGGGAGTGGAAACTTAGCTCTGAGTGAAAATTAACTAGGCACGTTGTTGGGTCCTGAGGGGACGGCTGAAAATGCCAAACCTCTGGGCTTAATAAGGCGAAGAAACCAGGATTTCGATCCAAGGTCTTCAAGGCTTTATTGAGTACCGCCCGTATTTTGAGAACTACACAGTGGACGCGAGCATCTTTGTGGTCAAATTATTAAGCGCACATGGCGGATGCCTTGGCATCAGAAGCCGATGAAGGACGTAGTAGGCTGCGATAAGCCTCGGGGAGCTGTCAAACGAGCTTTGATCCGAGGATTTCCGAATGGGGAAACCCAGCTGGAGTAATGTCCAGTTATTTCTACCTGAATATATAGGGTAGATAAAGGGAACGTGGGGAAGTGAAACATCTCAGTACCCACAGGAAGAGAAAACAACCGTGATTCCGTTAGTAGTGGCGAGCGAACGCGGAAGAGGCCAAACCAGTACTGTGCCAAGCCGGCAGGCGTTGCAGTATTGGGGTTGTGGGACCAGTTAGAAGCGACTGCCGTTGCTTCAATGAGTCAGAAATTAATGGTGTAGGTGAATGGCGTGGGAAAGCCAGACACAGAGGGTGAGATCCCCGTAGCCGAAACACTGTTAACTCATTATTGGTATCCCAAGTAATACCGGACTCGAGGAATCCGGTATGAATCTGGCGGGACCACCCGCTAAGCCTAAATACTCTCTGATGACCGATAGCGGACTAGTACCGTGAGGGAAAGGTGAAAAGAACCCCGAAAGGGGAGTGAAATAGAATCTGAAACCGTGTGCGTACAAGCCGTTGGAGCTACCTTGAGTAGTGACAGCGTGCCTTTTGAAGAATGAGTCTACGAGTTAGTGTCATGTAGCGAGGTTAACCCGTCGAGGGGAAGCCGTAGCGAAAGCGAGTCTGAATAGGGCGAATGAGTTGCATGATCTAGACCCGAAGCGAGGTGATCTACGCATGGCCAGGTTGAAGCGCGGGTAAGACCGCGTGGAGGACCGAACCCACTAATGTTGAAAAATTAGGGGATGAGCTGTGTGTAGGGGTGAAAGGCCAATCAAACTTCGTGATAGCTGGTTCTCTCCGAAATGCATTTAGGTGCAGCGTCACGTGTTTCTTACCGGAGGTAGAGCTACTGGATGGTCGAGGGGGCCTACAAGCTTACCAACATCAGCCAAACTCCGAATGCCGGTAAGTGAGAGCGTGGCAGTGAGACTGTGGGGGATAAGCTTCATAGTCGAGAGGGAAACAACCCAGAATAGCAACTAAGGTCCCAAAGCCTGTGCTAAGTGGAAAAGGATGTGGAGTTGTATAGACAACCAGGATGTTGGCTTAGAAGCAGCCACCATTTAAAGAGTGCGTAATAGCTCACTGGTCAAATGATTCCGCGCCGACAATGTAACGGGGCTCAAGCACAGCACCGAAGTTCTATCATTCACACATTATCCCGGTCGCAAGATCCAGGAGTGTGGATGGGTAGGAGAGCGTTGTGTGGCTGGTGAAGCGGCGGAGGAATCCAGCCGTGGAAGCCACACAAGTGAGAATGTAGACATGAGTAGCGAGAGAAGTGTGAGAAACATTTCCGCCGAAAGACCAAGGGTTCCTGGGCCAGGCTAATCCGCCCAGGGTAAGTCGGGACCTAAGGCGAGGCCGTCAGGCGTAGTCGATGGACAACTGGTTGATATTCCAGTACCCGCTTTAATTCGCCCATGACGAACCCACTAATGCTAAGTGTTTGAAGTTTTGCCGGCTTTTGTCGGTGGGATGGATGGCACGAACCGGTGTGGTAGTAGTTAAGCAATGGTGTGACACAGGAAGGCAGTCCAGCCCGGGCGATGGTTGTCCCGGGGTAAGGCTGTAGGGGGTGATGTAGGCAAATCCGCATCACATATACCCTGAGAGCTGATGCCGAGCCGTAAGGCGAAGTGGATGATCCTATGCTGTCAAGAAAAGCATCTAGCGAGAATTATTGCGGCCCGTACCCGAAACCGACACAGGTGGTCAGGTAGAGAATACCAAGGCGATCGAGAGAATCATGGATAAGGAACTCGGCAAAATGCCCCCGTAACTTCGGGAGAAGGGGGGCCCTTCGACGTGTAGGAGTTTACCTCCGAAGCGTTGGAAGGCCGCAGAGACCAGGCTCAAGCGACTGTTTACCAAAAACACAGGTCCGTGCGAAGTAGCAATACGATGTATACGGACTGACGCCTGCCCGGTGCTGGAAGGTTAAGGGGACTGGTTAGCCGCAAGGCGAAGCTGAGAACTTAAGCCCCAGTAAACGGCGGTGGTAACTATAACCATCCTAAGGTAGCGAAATTCCTTGTCGGGTAAGTTCCGACCTGCACGAATGGCGTAACGACTTGAGCGCTGTCTCATCCGTGAACTCGGCGAAATTGCATTACGAGTAAAGATGCTCGTTACGCGCAGAAAGACGGAAAGACCCCGGGACCTTTACTATATCTTGATATTGGTGTTCGGAACGGTTTGTGTAGCATAGGTGGGAGACTTTGAAGCGGGCACGCCAGTGTTTGTGGAGTCATCGTTGAAATACCACTCTGATCGTTTTGAACTTCTAACCTCGGTCCGTAATCCGGATCAGGGACAGTGTCTGGTGGGTAGTTTGACTGGGGCGGTCGCCTCCTAAAAAGTAACGGAGGCGCTCAAAGGTTCCCTCAACCTGGTTGGTAATCAGGTGTCGAGTGTAAGTGCACAAGGGAGCTTAACTGTGAGACAGACATGTCGAGCAGGTGCGAAAGCAGGAACTAGTGATCCGGCGGTGGCTTGTGGAAGCGCCGTCGCTCAACGGATAAAAGGTACCCCGGGGATAACAGGCTGATCTTGCCCAAGAGTCCATATCGACGGCAAGGTTTGGCACCTCGATGTCGGCTCGTCTCATCCTGGGGCTGGAGTAGGTCCCAAGGGTTGGGCTGTTCGCCCATTAAAGAGGCACGCGAGCTGGGTTCAGAACGTCGTGAGACAGTTCGGTCCCTATCTTCTGTGCGCGCAGGAAACTTGAGAAGGGCTAACCCTAGTACGAGAGGACCGGGTTGGACGAACCTCTGGTGTGTCGGTTGTTCCGCCAGGAGCACCGCCGATTAGCTACGTTCGGAAGGGATAACCGCTGAAAGCATCTAAGCGGGAAGCTCGCTTCGAGATTAGGTTTCCCACCGGTTTACCGGGTAAGGCCCCCAGCTAGACGACTGGGTTGATAGGCCGGAAGTGGAAGAGTCGCAAGACTTGGAGCTGACCGGTACTAATAGGCCGAGGATTTAACTACAAAGTTGCTACGCGTCCACTGTGTGGCTCTCGAGATACGGTCTCGAGATCCACGATCAACATTGACCCTTCGTCCTTCTAGGAAAAGTGTCAATGCGACCGAAAACTCAATAGCGTTTCGGCGACCATAGCGAGAGGGAAACACCCGGTCCCATTCCGAACCCGGAAGTTAAGCCTCTCAGCGTCGATGGTACTGCAAGGGTGACCTTGTGGGAGAGTAGAACGTCGCCGGACTTCTTTTATAAAAAGGGGCGCTTTAACGAGCGCCCCTTTTTTATTTCCCTAGAATTATTGTTGGATTAAAGATCATAATTAAAGAGAGTGAAGGAGAAAGAAACGATGGAAGATAGAAATGAACGCCCATCCCGTCCTTCACGTCCTGTACAAAATCTAAAGCCAGGGGAGCGTCCAGCTCGCTCTGGAGAGCGTCGTCCATCTGGAGATGCACCTCGCAAGCCATCTGGTCCAAACTCACAACGTCGCCGTGAAGATCTTCCGGCACGTGGTGGTTCAACAAACCGAGCAGGAGCACCACGTCAAACACGTGACGGCTCAGATCCACGCGGAGCACGTCCAGCGCCGATAGAACGAGATCAATCTCGTTTACGTCCACGAATTTTTGAACCAGATATTCCTGAAGATGTTACTGGTGAAGAGTTAGAAAAATCAGTTCGCGCTGAACTGCTCTCACTTTCTGCAGAGAATGCAAAGGTAGTTGCACGACACTTAGTGTGTATCAATCTGTATCAAGACACAGATCCACAATTGGCTCATAAGCATGGAATCGCAGCTGCGCACCATGCAGGTCGCTTAGCTGTTGTGCGGGAATCAGCTGGATATGCCGCATACCGTGCAGGACATTATGAAATCGCGTTAAAAGAGTTACGTGCCGCTAATCGAATTTCAGGAGATGTTTCATCACTTCCTGTAATGGCAGATTGCGAACGTGGCCTTGGGAACCCTTTAAAAGCCTTGAATTTGGCTGGTTCCCCAGAGGTTAAGCGCCTAGCTAAGCCGGAAGAAATTGAAATGCGAATCGTTGCAGCAGGTGCACGACGTGATCTTGGTGAACTAGATGCAGCGGTTGTCACTCTTACCTGCAAAGAACTTAACAATGAAACAGATGAATGGGCGCTACGCCTTCGTTACGCCTATGCAGATGCATTGGATGCGGCGGGACGAAAAGCTGAAGCCCGTGAATGGTTTGCAAAGTGTGCTGAACTCGATGTTGATGAGTTCACAGATGCTGCTGAAAGAGCTGCTGAGTAGTTACCCACAAACTTAACTTCGACTCAGATATCTGTCAGTACCTACATTAAATATCTGCACTCCAATCAATACAGGAGGCGGTTATGGCAACAAAGAAAAAGGGTAATGAGTACGCAGTGATTGAAGAGGATTACTCTCTCAATGATGTTGTGCTTCGCGGTCGAGTCTCACAAGAGGCCGTTGAGAAGGAGTTACCAAGTGGTGACAAGGTTGTTGAGTTTCGCTTAATTATTACGCGAGAGAAGCAATCAGGTGTTGACACCCTTGATATTGGTTCATGGAGCGCAAAGTCACGCCGAACTGCGTTATCGCTCACACCAGATGAATGGGTAGAGGTTTCAGGCTCAATTCATCGTCGCTTTTGGAGCTCACCAACAGGGCTTGCAAGTCGTTGGCAGGTTGAAGCGGTGGAGATATCCCGAATTTAGGTAGGCTTATGGCATGAGCAAGAACAGCGATTTTCTATCAACACTTAAATCTATTGCCAACAATGTCCAATTGGGAAACAAGTCAGCAACCGATGTTGCCGACTCTGTTAACGCTTGGATCAAGGAAAGCAGTGAAGCCCTCAAAGTAAAGATTGAGGATGAGGTTGAGCGCTCCGTTTCAAAGATGGGTTTTGTAAAGCGTGGAGAGTTTGAAGCGTTGAAGCAAGAGGTTGCATCCTTGAAGAAGGGCGCTAAGAAATCTGCAGTCAAGAAATCCGCTGCAAATAAGAGCGCAGTGAAGAAAACTGTTAAGAAGGTTGCCAAGAAATCCGCTGCAAAGAAAGTTGTTAAGTAATGGATCAGAATAATCAATCAATGAACCAGCAATTTAATGGCGAATCTCTTGTTGAAGAGCTGCGTAATGAGCTTCAAGAGATCGATGCGATGGAGGTTGGCGATCACGCACAACGCTTCGAAGCCTTACATCAGAAGCTGAATCAAGCACTTTCATCTATTGACGGTCTATAAATTCAACCACAATGAAAACTCGTCTGGATGCTGAGCTAGTTCGTCGAGAGCTCGCGCGTTCACGGGAACAAGCTGCCGATCTCATTGAAAAACGCGCAGTGCTTGTCAATGGAATTCCTGCAACAAAACCGGCAACACAGGTGGATGCTGAAACCTCCATCGTCATCGCCGGCGATCGTGATGATTTTGTATCACGTGGCGGGCACAAGTTAGATGGCGCTCTCAATGCATTTACCGGAGTTGTTGTTGAAGGTAAGCGCTGCCTTGATGCAGGTGCATCCACTGGTGGCTTTACCGATGTATTGCTGCGCCGAAATGCGGGTCATGTTGTAGCGGTTGATGTTGGGTACGGTCAACTTGCCTGGGGTTTACGTCAGGATGAGCGGGTAACTGTTTTAGATCGCACCAATATTCGCCATTTAACGGGGGATATGGTCGGAGAACCGATTGATCTCGTTGTTGCCGATCTTTCATTTATCTCTTTAACTTTGGTGCTACCTGCATTAGCGGCGGTATCAAAGCCAGAAGCAGACTTTGTTTTGATGGTGAAGCCTCAATTTGAGGTAGGCCGCGAAAAGCTTGGAGCAGGTGGCGTTGTGCGTGATCCTGCTCTGAGAAAGGCAGCGGTTATTGAGGTAGCAGAGTCTGCTTACGATGTAGGTCTTGGCACATTAGGAATAACTGCTAGCCCACTTCCGGGACCAGCCGGCAATGTTGAATACTTTTTATGGCTGCGCAGAGGTGCACCAGAAATCGATCACGCGATGCTCGATGAAGCGATAGCGATTGGACCCCAATAATGAGAAACCTATTAGTTGTTTGTAATCCAGGACGAGTCGATGCCGTTGTAGCAGCGGTAGAGCTTCAGCAGAACCTTGCATCAACCTTTGCGATTTACACAATTTCAGATGTAAATATTCCAGGAATGATCAAGTCAACCTTGGCTGATCTTCCACCAATTGAAGTTGCAGTAGTTCTTGGTGGAGATGGAACAATGTTACGTGCAGCTGAGGTTACTCAAGCGCACGATATTCCATTGCTGGGCGTGAATTTGGGACATGTTGGATTTTTATCAGAAGTAGAACGATCAAAGATTGCCGATGTTATTCACGCATTAGTGAATAAGACATATGTCATTGATCCACGAATTACCTTGGCCTACTCAGTTGAACGAGATGGCGAAGTTATTACTTCGGGCTGGGCGTTAAATGAGGTAACTGTTGAACGCGAGAAGGCCACCATGGTGGAACTTTTCCTTGAAATTGATAATCGACCAATCTCTCGTTGGGGTTGCGATGGTCTTATCTGTTCTACACCGACGGGTTCTACCGCCTATGCATTTTCAACAGGCGGTCCAGTTGTGTGGCCTCAGGTAGATGCTCTGGTGGTTCTACCAATTTCAGCACATGCACTGTTTTCGCGTCCACTTGTAATCTCACCAGCATCACATATTGCCGTCGGAATTGAATCTGCTGAAGCCTTGCTATCTGCGGATGCGTTACGCAAATTCCCATTGCTGACAGGTGACCGGGTAACGGTTACAAAGAATTCACGGATTGTGCAGCTAGCTCACTTGAAGAACACATTATTTAGCGATCGATTGGTAGCAAAGTTCAAACTTCCCGTCGAAGGATGGCGTGGTGAGTGATCGCACCTTTCTTGAAGAGATAACAATCCGTTCGATCGGCGTTATAGATCAATCAAGCCTTGAGCTTTCTAAAGGGCTGACGGTTTTATCAGGTGAAACTGGTGCCGGAAAAACCATGATTTTAACCGCGTTAAACCTCATTTTAGGCGGCAAAGCAGATAGCGCATTGGTTCGAAAGGGATCTGAGCGTTTAGTAGCTAGCGGTAAATTCTCAATTCCAAAGGCGCATGAGTATTTATTTGAAGATGCCTTAGTTGAAGATGGCGAATTGATTGTCACTCGGACAGTAGCGGCCGATGGAAAAAGTAAAGCGACAACAAATGGCGTAAGTACAACCGCATCTGTGCTTTCTACTATTGGTGAGAATTTAGTTGAAGTTCATGGCCAAGCAGCTAATCAAAATATTACAAAGGCATCAAGACAACGTGAGCTTGTCGATCGCTTCGGAACAGTTGATACATCCGAATACGTTAAAGCCCTTTCGGAGTACCACGAGATGAAGGATCGGATATCAGCGCTAAAAAAGAGTATTGCGCAAAAGGATAAAGAGTTAGCAGAGCTTCGTGAGTTTGCTAATGCTTATACGAAATTGAACCCTCTGGATAATGAGTACTCCGAGATCGAAGGTGAGATCGCACGACTTTCTAGTGTTGAGGAGTTTCGCTTGGCAACCGCTCAAGCGGTGGCGGCAATTGAGGATGAGGAGGCGGGTTCTTTAACCTCTTTAGGTATCGCCCGTCGTGCTTTAGATAACTCACGTGGAAAAGACCCCCAGCTCGAGGCTATTTATCAACAGATAAGTGAGAGCTTCTTTGTTTTAGATGATGCACTCAGCGCTTTGAATTCATATAACAGCAAGCTAGAAGCCGACCCTGCTCGCTTGGATCATCTGCAATCACGTAAGGCAGAGATCAACACCTTGATTAAAAAGTTTGGTGGGGCAGCCTCACAGGATCAAGAGTTGGTAGAGCTTGCCATCCGGTTCAAGAGTTCAGCCGATGCAATAGCCGATCTTGAAGGTGGAGATCAACGATTACAAGAGTTAGAAAACGAGCTGTCAGGAATTAAGAAGAAACTGCTCAAGGAAGCAAAACTTCTATCCGCGCAGCGAAGTACTGCGGCAGAAAAATTATCCAAAGCGGTGACCCTAGAGATTCAACAACTATCTATGCCGCACGCCTCCTTTGTAGCGCAGGTTAATTCAGCAAATTACGAAGCACCTAAGGAATCAGATTTCACTGCAACTGGGTGCGATGAAGTAGCGATGTATATTCAAGGCCACAAAGATGCTCCACTTGTTGCTTTAGCTAAGGGTGCATCCGGAGGAGAAATGTCGCGAGTCATGTTGGCACTTGAAGTTGTAATTGCAACAACGCATCCAATCGGGACATATGTTTTTGATGAGGTTGATGCTGGAGTTGGAGGAAAGGCTGCCATTGAAGTTGGAAAGCGTTTACACCAACTCGCACAACATGCCCAGGTAATTGTTGTTACACATTTGCCACAGGTTGCAGCATGGGCAGATTCGCACTTTGTTGTCACAAAAAATAATGATGGTTCAGTTAGCCAGAGTGATGTAGCAAAGGTCGAAGGGGAGGAGCGAATTGAGGAGATCGCTCGCATGTTGGCAGGTCTTGAGAACTCCGCTAGCGCCCGTGAACACGCCACGGAGCTGCTTTCCCTGAAGGTGTAAGAGCTCGGCCCAAATAAATGATAGGTTCGACTCCCATGGGCCAAGCACATGTGACTAAACATTTATTCGTAACCGGCGGAGTCGCCTCAAGTTTGGGCAAAGGACTCACAGCCTCAAGTCTTGGACGATTACTCGTAGCACGCGGCGTCCGCGTAACAATGCAAAAGCTGGATCCGTATCTCAACGTAGATCCTGGCACCATGAACCCTTTCCAACACGGTGAAGTTTTTGTCACCGATGATGGAGCAGAGACAGATTTAGATATCGGTCACTATGAACGTTTCTTAGATCGCAACCTTCATGGTTCAGCAAATGTCACAACAGGTCAGGTCTATTCGCGAGTAATCGCACGCGAGCGTCGTGGTGAGTATTTAGGTGAAACGGTTCAAGTAATTCCACACATCACCAATGAGATCAAAGAACGCATCATTGCAATGGCAGGACCAGATATCGATTTAGTAATCACCGAAGTAGGTGGAACTGTTGGCGATATTGAGTCACAACCTTTCTTAGAGGCAATTCGCCAGATTCGTCAAACTGTAGGTCGCGACAATGTTTTCTATTTACATGTTTCACTTGTTCCATACATCGGCCCTTCTGGCGAACTAAAGACTAAGCCGACTCAACACTCAGTTGCCGCACTGCGCAGCATTGGTATTGCACCTGACGCGATTGTTTTGCGCTCAGATCGAGAAATTCCAGATGGAGTTAAGAAGAAGATTTCCTTGATGTGCGATGTTGATTCTGAAGCAGTTGTTGCAGCGGTTGATGCCCCATCTATCTATGACATTCCAAAGGTGCTTCACTCAGAGGGCCTAGATTCATATGTTGTGAAGCGTCTGGGCTTTGATTGCCATGATGTTGTTTGGGGCGAATGGGATGCACTGCTAGAAAAGGTTCACCATCCAAAGCATCACATCAAGGTGGGTCTAGTAGGAAAGTACATCGATCTTCCAGATGCTTATCTTTCTGTTTCCGAAGCGCTACGTGCCGGTGGTTTTGCTAACTTAGCAAAGATTGAAATCGTCTGGATCGCAAGTGATGAGTGTGAAACTCCCGAAGGCGCAAAGAAGCATCTTAGCAACGTTGATGCGATCTGCGTACCTGGTGGATTTGGTATTCGTGGAATTGAAGGAAAAGTTGGAGCGCTTAAGTTTGCTCGCGAAAACAAGATTCCAACGCTAGGACTTTGTCTTGGATTGCAGTGCATGGTGATTGAAGCTGCACGTCATTTAGCAGGAATTAACGATGCTATCTCAGCAGAGTTCTCTGACTCTGGTACACCTGTCATCGCAACTATGGATGATCAGAAAGATGTTGTATCGGGCAAGGGAGATCTTGGTGGAACAATGCGCTTAGGTCTTTATAAAGCAGATTTATTAGCAGGTTCAGTTGTCGCTCAAACTTATGGATCAACAGAGGTTTCAGAGCGTCACCGTCATCGTTACGAAGTTAATAACAAGTACCGTGATCAAATTTCGAACGCTGGCCTTGTTTTCTCTGGTGTTTTCAAGGAGCAAGATCTTGTGGAGTTTGTAGAACTTCCTAAAGAGGTGCATCCTTACTACGTAGGAACGCAGGCTCACCCTGAGCTTCGTTCACGTCCAACGCGACCACATCCATTATTTGTTGGGTTGATTGCAGCGGCAGTTGCAGCGAAAGGCTAAGAAATGATCTTAGGAGTTCCAAAAGAGATCAAGGTTCACGAATCACGAGTAGCTGTCACACCTGAAGGCGTTTCGGAGTTTGTTCACGCTGGTCACACAGTCATCATTGAAGATGGTGCAGGAGTTGGTTCTGCAATTACTAATGAAGAATTTGTCGCTGCGGGTGCGAGCATTGTTGCTACCGCTGATGATGTATGGAAGACAGCGGATCTAGTACTCAAGGTGAAAGAGCCTATTGAGCCTGAGTATCCAAAGATGCGTAAAGGACAAACCCTTTTCACGTATCTTCATTTAGCTGCTTCAAAGGCTTGCACAGATGCATTAGTTAAATCAGGAACGACAGCGATCGCATATGAGACCGTTGAAGTAAATGGAACATTGCCATTGCTTGCTCCAATGAGTGAGGTGGCAGGTCGTCTTGCAACACAGGTTGGTGCAACCGCCCTTCAGAAGCCACATGGTGGCCGTGGAGTTTTGCTTGGGGGAGTTCCGGGAGTTGCGCCAGGTCGCGTAGTTGTAATTGGTGGTGGAGTTGCAGGTTTGAACTCAGCTGTAATTGCACTTGGCATGGGTGCGGATGTAACTGTCTTTGATCGTTCCATTAATCGCTTGCAGTACATCGATACCGTTTATGGTGGACGCATTAAGACATTAGTTGCTTCAAAGCACGCGATTGAACGTGAGGTAAAGCAAGCTGATCTAGTTGTTGGCGCGGTACTTGTTCATGGCGCAAAGGCTCCGAAACTTGTATCAAATGCATTAGTTGCACAGATGAAATCAGGATCGGTACTAGTTGATATTGCGATTGATCAAGGCGGTTGCTTTGAGGATTCAAAGGCAACAACTCACGCTGAGCCAACGTACAAGGTTCATAACTCGATTTTCTATTGCGTTGCAAATATGCCTGGCGCAGTACCTGTGGCATCTACATACGCACTTACTAATGCGACCCTTCCTTTTGCGCTCTCTCTGGCAAATAATGGCTGGGAAGCTGCATGCGCGATCGATAAGAATCTTGCTAAGGGCCTCAATGTGCACGACGGAAAGATTTACTACTCCGCTGTTGCAGAAGCTCATGGTTACGCAAGCGCTCAGCTTTGATCTAGCCGCCTCTTCTTTTCTGAATCATCTTCAGATTGAGAGAGGTTTGGCAACAAACTCAATCGCTGCATATCGTCGTGATCTAGCTAAGTTCCAAAGCTTTCTTCAATATCTCGCTTTACATGAGGTAACACCTGAAATCATCAATGATTTCGAAACCTCATTACGAGAAATGAAGTTAGCAGTCGCAAGTATTAATCGCATCGATTCAACTCTTCGGTCATTCTTTAAACATTTACAGCAGGAGTATGGATACGCCGATCCCACCTTAGAGATTGCTCCAAGTAAGTCAGCTCGCAGATTGCCAAAAGCGTTAACTATCAAACAAATTGTTTCGATGATCGATGCGGCATATCGCGAGGGGGATTCAATCACCTTGCGTGATCAAGCGATGTTAGAACTTTTGTATAGCAGCGGCGCACGAGTTAGCGAGTTAATTGGAATCAACATCAACGACCTCAGTACAGTTCAAACAGCTGATGGCGAAATCACTACTTTGAAGTTGCGGGGTAAAGGTTCTAAAGAGCGAATTGTTCCGCTAGGTAGTTTTGCCACTAAAGCGATTAATGATTATGTGGTTCGCATTCGACCAACTCTGTCTGGCAAGAGCTCCAAGCCAAGTGCTGCGCTTTTTTTGAACTCTAGAGGCGGAAGAATTTCCAGACAATCTGCTTGGCAGATGGTTTTAGATTCTGCAAAGGCTGCTGGAGTAACTGAACATGTGTCACCGCACGTTTTTAGGCATTCATATGCAACTCATCTGCTAGATGGTGGAGCAGATATACGCGTTGTTCAAGAGTTATTGGGACATGCATCTGTTACAACAACGCAGATTTATACCCTTATTACTATCGACAAGGTGCGCGAAACATATTCAATGGCTCATCCAAGAGCCAGAGAGTAGTTGTTACTGACCGCGTAAGCGACGAGCCAAGATGCTTTGATCACCCTTTGCTTCAAGGTCGGCGATGATTACAGCGATTGATTCGCGAACAATGCGACCACGATCAACAGCTAGGCCAAGATCTCCGCGAAGTTGTAGGCGGGCTTGATCAAGGTCAAATAACTCATCTGGTGATAAGTAAACAGTGATTTTTTCATCGTGACGTTCGCGTCCCGATGGTGAACGATCAACAGTGGTAACGCGACGTCGAGCAATTGTGCGAACACCCTTTTTAGAGGATGGAGCCTTTGGTGTTGCAATTGCTGGAGGAACTAGGGGAGCAGCAACATCCTGTGTTGGTTGAGTTGGTACTGCGCTCAGTGCTGGAGCTGTTGAACGAAATAGCTCATCTGCACCTGGAAGGTTTGCTCTGCGTGTCATCGTGCGCCTCCTCTGGCGATAAGTTCTCGGGCTAAGCGGCGATATGAAGCTGCACCACCTGAAGATGTTGCATAGGTTGTGATTGGTTCTCCAACAACAGTTGTTTCTGGAAAGCGAATTGTCTTAGCAATAATTGTTTCAAAAACATCTTCTGGGAACTGTTCGAGAATGCGCTCTAGAACCTGACGATTATGAGATGTCTTCTTGTCATACATCGTCGCAAGAATTCCAATAAGGCGAAGATCTGGATTAAGGAAGTTTTTAACCTTATCTAGATTTCCCTTGAGTTCGATAAATCCGTGCAGAGCAAAGTATTCGCACTGCATCGGCACAATAACTTCTTGAGATGCTACAAGTGCGTTGATAGTTAACTGACCCATTGTTGGCTGGCAGTCAATCAAAATAACATCGTAGTAATCGCGCAATGGAGCAAGAGCGCGCTTTAGGTATTGCTGTCCACCAATTTCAGCACCCAGCGTTGTTTCTGCTGTACCTAAATCGCGGTTAGCAGGCAAGAAATCCAAACCAGGCACCGATGACTTCAAAACGATCTCATCAACATTTGCTGTTGGAGTCATCAAGGCGTAGTAAACAGTTTGTTCTAGTGGAAGTGAGTGGGCGTTGACTCCAAGACCCAATGACAAACCACCTTGAGGGTCGAAGTCGACCAGCAAAACTCGGCGACCCATTTCAGCAAGAGCGGCACCTAAGTTAATTGTGCTCGTTGTCTTTCCAACTCCACCCTTTTGGTTGAAGATTGAAATAACTTTTGCGTTGCCATGATCAGCAAGGGGCGCAGGTGTAGGAAAGCTCTTAGCAACCTTGCCTAACAAGGTAGATGTAGTCGCAACATCCTCTGCAATTGTCGATTTAGCGTTCAATCTTCAAACCTCTTTCCTGATATACGCGGGAGCCTATGCGTTACACATAAAACAGGCAAGCGTGAAGTAGGGTGCGACAGTGGAATTGACCAATGAGATCTCCGTCGAGGAGAACACCGATGTAAACGCTGCCTCAGGCGGCTTTTCCGTCCACCTCGACAACTTTGATGGTCCCTTTGATCTCCTCCTTCAACTGATCTCCCGTCACAAGATGGATGTCACAGAGGTTTCTCTGAGCATCGTGACCGATGAGTTCATCGCCTTTATTCGCGGCCTTGAGGCATCGGGTGAGGGTTGGGAGCTTGATCAAGCAACGGAGTTCTTAGTTGTAGCCGCTACCTTGCTCGATCTCAAGGCGGCTCGATTACTTCCAAGCGGCGAGGTCGAGGATGAAGAGGATCTAGCTCTCCTTGAGGCTCGAGATCTACTCTTTGCTCGTCTGCTTCAATATCGCGCCTTCAAAGAGATCGCTGCAACCTTTAGCGAGCGCATTCTGGCCGCCGATAAATCCTTCCCACGTGTTGTAGCTCTTGATCCAGCCTTAGCGAGCCTGCTTCCTGAGGTGCTTATTGGCGTTGGAGCTCAACGCTTTGCCGCCATCGCTGAGCGTGTTTTGACCCCAAAGGTTTCACCAGTTGTGGCTGTTGAGCACCTCCATATGCCTCTGGTAAGCGTCACAGAGGAGTCCAAGCGGGTTGTAGAGGCGCTGCGACACTCGAAGTCTCTGAGCTTTAGAAACCTGATCTCAGATGCAGATAGCACCCTGGTGGTTGTGGCCCGTTTCCTAGCGTTGCTCGATCTATATCGTCAGGGAGTTTTACGCTTTGAGCAGGTAATTGCCCTCGGGGAGCTGCATATCAGCTGGACCGGCAGCCTCGAGGGCGAGGTTGAGATCACCGATGAGTTTGATATACCCGTGGTTTTAGAGATGGAAGACTCGACAGAAGGTAGCGATAATGTCTAATGTAGAAGTTGAACGTTCAATTGAAGCGATCCTGATGGTCGTCGATGAGCCTGTCACCGAGGTTATTCTGGCTCAGGTTCTTGAGCGTCCCGTCGAGGAGATCGAGGCGGCGCTAGCTGCCCTTGAAGGCAGTTATGAGGAGCGGGGCTTCGCGCTGCGCAAGATCAATGGGGGATGGCGCTTTTACAGCCACCCAAATTATTCTGCTGTTGTTGAGAAGTTTGTGTTGGATGGGCAGCAATCCAGATTAACCCAAGCAGCCCTGGAAACCCTTTCAGTGATCGCCTACCGTCAGCCGGTTTCACGTGCGCGAGTATCGGCGATACGTGGGGTTAATGTTGAAGCTGTTATGAAGACCCTAATTACTCGAGGCTTGGTGGAGGAGTCGGGCCTTGAGCATGAGACTGGTGCGATTCTGTATAAGACCACCAGTTACTTCCTCGAGCGCCTTGGTTTGAACTCACTTGAAGATCTTCCAGCCCTGGCTCCATATCTGCCAGATCTTGATGGTCTCGATGAGATCCTCGATTCGCTAACTGAGTAGCCTTTCCGCTACCCTTACCTCCTGACTGTCGGGAGGATAGCCATGGCCCAAATGAGGCTTAATAAGATAATCGCTGATGCCGGTATTACTAGCCGTCGCGGAGCTGATGAGTTAATTGAAGATGGTCGAGTTACCGTCAATGGAATCACTGTTCGTGAGATGGGTAGCAAATTTGACCCTGAAAAAGATAAAGTCATGGTTGATGGTGAGACAATTACTCGCACTTTGACTAAGTCTTATCTTGTACTTCATAAACCAAAGGGTGTTTTGTCTACGATGTTCGACCCTGAAGGGCGACCTTCTTTGGATGATTTCATCGATCTTCGCAAGGAGCGTCTATTCCATGTGGGTCGTCTCGATAAGGACTCAGAGGGCCTGATTTTGCTGACAAATGATGGGGATTTGACCTTTCGAGCTACCCATCCCTCCTTTGGATTAGAAAAGACCTACATCATTGAGTTTGATGGCATCTTGCCAACTGGGGTGGACAAGGTTCTTTTAAAGGGTGTTGAGCTGGAGGATGGAATGGGCCGCGTCCTTACCTTTAAACAGTTATCTGCTCGATGGATTGAGGTCTCAATTCACGAGGGCAGGTATCACATCATCCGTCGCCTCATGGAGGCGGTAGGGGTGGATGTCCTTCGCCTGATCAGAACTAAGTTCGGACCTATCTCACTGGGAGATACCCCAGAAGGTCGCTGGAGAGATCTCAATGACACCGAGTTAATGAATCTTCAAAAGGCTTTAGATCTATAACCTTTTTACTACAAATCGATAATAGAGGAAAAACTATTTATAGTTTTATCTATATTACGAAGAGCAGTAGTTGATTTATCGATATTTAGCACGCTCAGATGTCGTTTTGCGTATAGATTTATCGATAATTATGGCCACGAGAGTGAAGCTCGAGAAAGAAGGGTCGCAAGAGGGAAAAGTAGTAAACAGGTTTAAATGTTTTACAGTTTTATCGACTTATACTGTTTTAAATACACGCCGATTTCGGTGAGGAAAGGTACCCTTAACCCATGAGTGTGCGCGCTATTCGAGGAGCGATCCAGGTCCCAGCAAATACCGCCGCGGATATCGCCGCCGGTGTTCAGGAGCTGATTTCAGCGATTCTGGAGGCTAATCAGCTAACACCCGCAGATGTGATCTCTGTTTTCTTTACTTCAACGGTAGATCTCAACGCCGCCTTTCCTGCTGCAGCCTGCCGCGAGATGGGCTTTGCCAATGTTCCGCTGATTGGTTCTGTAGAGGTAGATGTACCAGGAGCGTTAGATCGCACTGTGCGAGCGATGTTGCATGTTGAAACAGGCTCAACGCCAGAGCAAATCACCCATATCTATCTCCATGGAGCGGCTGCTTTGCGAAGAGATATCGCTCAATAATGACGATAAATACCCTTTCCCGCGTACGAATCGTAGGCTCAGGGCTGATCGGAACCTCGATCGGTCTTGGCTTAGTTCAGCGTGGGGTCCTAGTTGAGATGGTGGATTCAGCGCCAGAGAGCCAATCCCTGGCTAATGATCTGGTTGGTGGGGTAGTGGTCTCTGAGCCACAGCTAGTTATCTTTGCTCTACCTACATCAAAACTTTCAGTAGTCATAGCACAAGAAATTCAACTAAACCCTAACTCGACATTTATGGATGTTGGTAGTGTTAAGAATGAAGTTGTACTTCAGGTTAGGACATTTTCAGGGCTGTCGAAGCGGTTTTTGCCCACCCATCCCATGGCAGGCCGTGAGATCGGCGGTGCAGGCTCTGCACGGGCCGATCTGTTCCAGGGGCGTAGTTGGATACTTACGCCTAGCGATGATCTCGAGCCGAGTTCAAAAAATCTAGTGTTAGAGCTGATCTCGCTGTTGGGGGCAACAGCGATTGAGCTATCTGCTGAAGATCATGATCGAGCGGTCGCAAAGATCTCCCACCTGCCTCAGATCGCAGCCTCGCTGGTAGCCAAGCAATTAACTGGAACGCCAGCTGAATGGATGGAGTTAGCAGGGCAGGGGCTCAGAGATACAACCCGCATCGCAGGCTCTGATGAGTCCTTATGGAAAGAGATCATCTTTTCAAACCGAACTGAATTGCAGGAATTGCTAATAAATCTACAAAACGATCTTCATTCGATGATTACCGCTTTGGATGATCCTGAAAAGATCGCAGAGTTGATCGCGGCTGGACGAAAAGGAAAGGCAGCGATTCCTGGCAAGCATGGTGGCGTGGCTCGCGAGTATTCCTATCTTCCAATTGTTATCGATGACAAACCTGGCCAACTTGGTTCTATCTTCAATGAATGCGCAACTATGGATGTCAACGTTGAAGATTTGATCATTGAACACTCACCAGGACAGTTGAGCGCATTAATCACATTGGCTTTATCGCAATCAGATGCCGAGAAACTTTCATCACATCTATCATCGATCGGATGGAATGTTCATCCGATTCGTAAATAGAAGTAGGCTCAGTACATGGGCATAATCGTAGCTATTGATGGCCCTAGTGGCGCAGGCAAGTCGAGCACCGCAAAAGCAATTGCAGTTCGTGCTGGTTGGAATTATTTAGACACTGGTGCTTTGTATCGCGCTGTAACCTGGCTTGCACTGGAATACAAATGTGAAGAACCATTTGCAATCTTGCAAGCGATCAAAGATCACCCTATTAAATTTATTGCAGATCCAGAATCGTCAAATGTTTTCGCTGGTGAAACTCAGATCACTCATGCTATTCGCGGAACATCAGTTACTGAAAATGTTTCGCGCATCAGTGCGTTGCCTGAAATTCGCCGAGAGCTTCTGAACATCCAACACCACATAATTGATTCAGCAGAACGTGGCATTGTCGTAGAAGGTCGTGACATCGGAACCGTTGTTGCGCCAGAAGCTGGTTTGAAGATTTATTTAACAGCTGATTTGAATGCACGCGCTACACGTCGTGAAAATGAAACTGAAGACAAAAGTGTTGATGTTAAGGCGTCCTTAGATAGCCGTGATGCGGTTGATTCAACGCGTGCGGTATCGCCACTTGTAATGGCAGCAGATGCGGTTGAAGTTGATTCAACGTACTTAGATTTAGATGAAACTATTGACCGTATTTGGGAGCTGCTAAAGAAGCGTAATTTGCTGGGTTTACCGATCGTTGCAATTCTGGGTCGCCCTAACGTTGGTAAATCAACATTGATCAATCGCTTCTTGGGTCGTCGTGAAGCGATTGTTGAAGATACTCCAGGTGTAACACGTGATCGTGTTCAGTATGAATGTGAATGGGGCGGACGTCGCTTCATCATTATGGATACCGGTGGCTGGGAAGCAAAGCCAGATGGAATTTCAGTTCAGGTAAGTGCGGGTTCAGAACTTGCGATGCAAGAAGCAGATGTCTTGGCTTTCGTTGTAGATGCTCAAGTTGGTGCACTTGATGAGGATGACACTTTGGTTCAGCATCTTCGTAAGGCAAAGAAGCCAACTATTTTGATTGGTAACAAGGTTGATGGTGAGCGTGAAGAAGCAGAAGCACATGGACTTTGGAGCCTAGGTTTAGGTGAGCCTCGTTTTGTTTCCGCACTGCATGGTCGCGGTAGTGGAGATTTGCTTGATCACATCGTTAACGTCTTACCTGAAGTAGGTCGCGCACAAAATCAAGATGGATATCGCAAGGTTGCCTTAATCGGTCGTCCAAATGTTGGTAAATCATCCTTATTCAATGCGATCGCCGGTGAATCATTATCGATTGTTGATGATGCAGCAGGTACGACTCGAGATCCGGTTGACTCTTTGCTTTCATTCGGTGGGTCAACATGGAGATTTATCGATACAGCTGGATTAAAAAAGCGCGCCAATCAGGATTCCGGAACTGATTACTACGCATCGCTTCGAACAGCGACGGCCTTAGAGCGTTGTGAGGTTGCAGTTGTAGTTCTTGATGCATCAGAGCCAATTACTGAACAGGATTTGCGCGTCATCACAATGGTCGAAGAGGCTGGAAAAGCCATGGTGATTGTGATGAATAAGTGGGACTTAGTAGATGAGGATCGTCGCAATCAATTGGATCGTGAAATTGATCGACACTTAGATCAGGTCGAATGGGCGCAACGGGTAAACATTGCCGCTAAAACCGGTTGGCACCGTGACCGTTTAGCACCAGCCCTTCGCACCGCCCTTGAAAGTTGGGAGCGCCGCGTTCCAACTGCAAAGCTCAACTCCTTCTTGGGAGCCCTTATTGGTGCAACACCTCCACCTGTTCGTGGTGGAAAGCAGCCAAAGGTTTACTACGCAACGCAGGCGGGAATTGCTCCTCCTAAGTTTGTGGTGTTCTCTAGTGGCTGGATTGAGGCTTCCTATCGGCGCTTTATTGAGCGCCGTCTACGTGAAGAGTTCAAATTCCCAGGTACACCGGTTCAGGTGGCGGTCAGAGTCAAGGAGCGCGATAAGGAATGAGTAGTTCAGTGATTAGCGTTCCAAACGCTCTCACCTTTCTACGTTTCCTTGGCATCCCGCTTTTCATTCATCTAACCCTCAATCTTGAAGCAGATGGCTGGGCGATTGTTGTTCTGGCTATCGGGGGAGCAACTGATTACTTCGATGGAAAGTTAGCCAGAGCCTGGAACCAAACCTCTAGATTTGGCGAGTTAGCTGATCCTGCAATTGATCGGCTGTATATCTTGGCGATCTTGGCGGTTTTTTTAATTCGCGAGATCGTGCCAACCTGGATGATCGTTGTAATTGTTGGCCGAGACATCATCCTTGGATTGATCACCATTGCAATGAACCGCAAAGGTTTTCCTCCTTTCACAGTGACTTATCTCGGTAAAGCGGCAACCTTCAATCTGATGTACGCCTTCCCATTTCTACTATTGGCGCAAAGTGATGGGGCGTGGGGAACAGGGGCGTACATATTTGGGTGGAGTTTTGCCATCTGGGGGATTGCCCTCTACATTTCGACTGGTATTAGTTACGCACGCGAAGGAATTTCGCAGATAAGAGGGACCCATGTCATCGATTCCAAATGAGTTGTCATACACCAAGGAACATGAGTGGGTTTCAGCTGACAACTTTGTCTACACAATGGGTATCACCGATTATGCGCAAGCCGCATTGGGCGACATTGTTTATGTACAACTTCCAAAGGTTGGCGAAGTAGTAACAGCTGAAAAAGTTTGCGGAGAAGTTGAATCAACTAAAAGTGTTTCAGAGATTTATGCACCAGTAACTGGAACGGTAGTTGCGATTAATGAATCACTAGCGAACTCTCCAGAAACAATCAACTCCGATCCATATGGCGCCGGTTGGTTGGCAAAGATCGAGGTCGCAGCAGCGCCTGCAGACCTGTTGAGCGCAGCTCAATACGCTGAAATTACGGCTTGACCTTCTTCCGCTAACTCTCTACTGTCACCCTTAAGTTGACGGTGAGGAGGTAGAAAGCATGGCTGCAGAGCAATCGCAGAATGAATTAACTACCACTCTCCATTTAGGTCTTCGTGAAGTTACACATTCCCCAGCACAACATTTAGAAGAGCAGTTGGCCCTACTTTCCCCAGAGGACCGTTCTGTAATCGCCGAGATTCAAAGCTCCAAGGGTGAGAAGGCGATGATTCTTATCGCTCGTGGAGCAAACAAGGGATCTCGTTTTCTTGTAACTGCAGATGGAGCAACCATTGGTCGCAGTCCATCGAGTGCAATCTTTCTAGATGATGTAACTGTGTCACGATCACATGCAACGATCACAAAGGTTGCAGATTCATTTGTACTTCGTGATGGCGGCTCTCTAAATGGAACCTACATCAACAATGTTTCAATCACAGAACACACACTGGTCTCAGGTGATGAGTTTCAGATTGGCAAGTTCCACTTACTTTTTGTTGGCTCTAAAAACTAAATTTAATTCACAGAAAAATTAGGGGAGTAGTCATGGCAGTTCCAGCTCGCGCGTACTTAAGCATCGGTGAAGTTCTCAACCGTTTGCGTGGAGATTTCGCAGATATCACAATCTCAAAGATTCGTTTCCTTGAATCTGAAGGTTTGATTGAGCCGCAACGTACGCCATCTGGATACCGCAAATTCACAAGCTCTGATCTAGAGCGACTTCGATATGTTTTGTTGGCACAACGCGATCAGTACCTTCCACTGAAGGTGATCAAGGACAACCTTGATGCGATTGATCGCGGACTCCAGCCAGCTGCAGTTGGTGGAGTTCCTGCACCTCGTCCAAACATTGGCCTAGCAACTATTGATGGCGAGATGGCTCCAAGTGCATTTGGTGAAGTTAGCGAAATGCGCTTGTCTCGTGAAGAGTTATTGAAGAACAGTGGTCTCACTGAGGATCAACTAGTAGAGCTAGAAGGTTATGGATTGATCGCACCTCGTGGTCGTCATTACGATGGCGATGCATTGGCGATTGCTAAGGCAGTTACTGAAATGGGCGGCTTTGGAATTGAAGCCCGTCACCTACGTTCCTTTAAATCTGCGGCAGACCGTGAGATTGGTTTGATTGAACAAGTGATCACTCCTTTAACTCGACAGAAGAGCGCGGAATCAAAGGCTCGTGCCGAAGAGGTTCAAAAGGAGATTGCATCTCTTTCAATTCGTCTACACGCAGCTCTTGTGCGTGGTGGACTAAACCGACTTCGCTAAAGAGTAATTTTTATGTTGATCCCCATGGAGGTCATCGGCGTTCGCGTTGAGATGCCATCCAATCAACCCATCGTCCTGTTAAAGGAAATTGATGGTTCCCGCTTCTTGCCAATCTGGGTCGGCGCGGTTGAGGCAACAGCGATCGCATTTGCTCAGCAAGGGGTAGAGCCACCTCGTCCTCTGACCCATGATCTAATGAAAGAGCTTGTTGAATTATTTGATGCAACTTTGACCGCGGTACATCTAACCGAAATCAAGGAGGGGATCTTCTACGCAACGATGCATCTTCGAGATTCCAACTCACAACCACTAACGATCTCTGCCCGACCATCTGATGCGATCGCCCTTGCGGTTCGAACCCAGAGCAACATCCTGGCAACTGAAGAGCTATTGGCTGAGATCGGAATAGAGATCCCACAGGGCGAGGGTGAAAACCAAGAGGTCGAGAAGTTCCGCGAGTTCTTGGACCAGATCAACCCCGAGGATTTTGCAGGGTAGGCTCAACCCTCAACCTAAAGTAGAGGTTTCGATCGTGTCGGTTCTAGGTAAGCAAGGGGCGTGGGTTTACATTTAACCCACTCCCCAAGAGAAAAGAGCATTCCCCGTGTCTCCAGAAGAGTTGGAAATTGGCTACAGAGGTGCAACAGCTTGTTCTGCTGCCGGAATTACATATCGCCAATTGGATTACTGGGCACGTACTGGATTAGTTGAACCAAGCATTAGAACGGCAAGTGGTTCTGGAACTCAACGTCTCTACGGTTTCCGCGACATCTTGGTACTAAAGATTGTTAAGCGATTATTGGATGCGGGAGTTTCACTTCAAAATATTCGTACCGCTGTTGATCATTTGCGCAGTCGGGGAGTAGTTGAGTTAGAGCGAATCACTTTAATGAGTGATGGTGCATCTATTTATGAGTGTGCCAGCCCAGATGAAATTATCGATCTACTACAGGGCGGACAAGGCGTTTTCGGAATCGCCGTCGGCAAGGTCTGGCATGAGGTTGAAGGCTCTCTATCTGTACTTCAGGGTGAAGTGAATGGCCAGGTAATAGGTGGCGAACATAACGATGAACTTTCTCTGCGTCGCAAGAGTAAAGGGGCGTAAACGCCTAAATACAGATAAATTGCACCCTTGTACTAGTTGATCGCAACTAACAACAGGGGAGCACGATGAGTCGTTCATTTGAGGATCGTCATATTGGACCAACCTCTGTTGATGAAGCAGCGATGCTTAAGACTCTTGGTTACAAAGACCTCTCGTCCTTCATTGCCGATGTAGTTCCTGCAAATATCGCGATCAATGGCGTTATTGAAAGCGCTCTTGATTCTGGAAAGAGTGAAGTCGAAGTCATTGCTGAGCTTCGTCAAATTGCTTCGGAAAATAAAGTTTTTCGATCATTAATTGGCACGGGTTACTACGGAACCATCGTTCCTCCTGTAATCAAAAGAAATGTTTTAGAAAATCCTGCTTGGTATACCGCGTACACGCCATATCAGCCAGAGATTTCACAAGGTCGCTTAGAAGCGTTATTTGCCTTCCAAACAATGATTTGCGAATTAACTGCGCTGAATATTTCAAATGCATCAATGTTGGATGAAGGAACCGCAGCCGCAGAAGCCATGACGCTCGCTAGACGTGCCTCAAAGTTAAGTGATGACGCGGTCTTTTTGATTGAAGAGCATGTACATCCACAAACTAAAGCTGTCGTTATCACTCGCGCGAAGCCACTGGGCATCACTGTTGTTGAAGTTGATTCAGGTCATGTTGTGCGCGATGGTTTTGATGGCGAATTCTTTGGAGCATTGCTGCAATATCCAGATACAACTGGAACTGTTATCGATTATGCATCTTTTGCAGAGTATGCGCATTCGCGCGATGCCTTAGTTATTGCTGCAACTGATCTGTTAGCACTTACATTGCTTAAGGCACCAGGGGAGTGGGGTGCTGATATTGCTGTTGGTACTTCACAACGTTTTGGTGTTCCTATGGGCTTTGGTGGACCACATGCGGGATTCTTAGCGGTGCGGAAAGGATTAGAACGGTCAATGCCTGGACGTTTAGTTGGGCAAAGTATTGATGCAAACGGTAAGCCAGCATTTCGTTTAGCTTTGCAGACTCGCGAACAACATATCCGTCGCGATAAAGCGACTTCAAATATTTGTACTGCTCAAGTACTGCTTGCGAACATGAGTGCGTTCTATGCCATGTGGCATGGTCCAGTTGGTTTGAAGCAGATTGCAGAACGAGTGCATGGATTTGCAGCACGCCTTCATGCGGCAAGCAACAATCGCGAGGATGTTGTTTTCGATACTGTTCACATTGTTGTTGATAACGCTGATGCTATTCATCAAAAGGCTGTGGCAAAGGGATATAACTTTGCAAAGGTCAGTGCGACCGAAATTCGTATTTCATTTGATGAGGAAACAACGGAAGAAATCTTTGCTGATGTTCTAGCGATTTTTGGATTTAAGGATGTAGCAGGGGAGCAGATCCCGGCCAAATTCCTTCGTACGAGCAAGTACCTAACTCATCCGGTTTTCAATACCAATCACAGCGAAACAGGAATGATGCGCTACCTGCGCAACTTGGCAGATAAAGATTTAGCATTAGATCGCACAATGATTCCTTTGGGCTCTTGCACCATGAAGCTGAACTCGGTTACTGAGATGGAAGCGGTTACTTGGCCTGAGTTTTCTGCGCTGCATCCATTTGCGCCTGCAGAACAAACGGTGGGAACTCGCAAACTGATTCAGCAGTTATCGGATTGGCTTGTAGCCATTACTGGGTACGACGCAGTTTCTTTGCAACCTAATGCCGGAAGCCAGGGGGAGTTTGCCGGACTCCTGGCAATTCGCAACTATCACGATTCACGTGGAGATCAGAGCCGCAATATCTGTCTGATTCCATCAAGTGCGCACGGAACAAATGCAGCATCAGCAGTTATGGCCGGCATGAAGGTTGTTGTTATTGATTGCGATGACAACGGAAATGTTTCTGTTGATGATTTGAAGCACAAGATCGCAGAGCATGGGTCAGCCCTTGCTGCGTTAATGATTACTTATCCTTCAACCCACGGTGTTTTTGAAACTGCGGTGTCTGAGATTTGTGCACTTGTTCATGATGCAGGCGGTCAGGTGTATGTAGATGGTGCGAATTTAAATGCTTTAGTTGGTGTTTCTCAGCCCGGAAAGTTTGGCGCCGATGTTTCTCACTTGAATCTGCATAAAACTTTTGCGATTCCACACGGTGGAGGAGGACCTGGAGTAGGTCCAGTTATCTCTCGTGCACACCTTGCACCATTCCTACCTAATCACCCAATGGATGTACTGGCCGGACCTGCAACAGGACCAGGACCGATTTCGGCTGCGCCATATGGCTCTGCAAGCATTCTGCCGATCTCATGGGCGTACATTCGTTTGTTGGGGGGAGCAGGACTTACCCACTCAACCCAGGTAGCGATTTTGTCCGCAAATTACATGGCGGCTCGATTGCAGGATTCTTATCCTGTTCTGTACACCGGAGCTAATGGTCGAGTCGCTCATGAATGCATCTTGGATATTCGCGGACTTACCAGGGATTCTGGTGTCACAGTTGATGACATTGCAAAGAGATTGATGGATTACGGCTTCCATGCACCGACTATGTCATTCCCGGTAGCTGGCACCTTGATGATTGAACCAACTGAATCAGAGGACATCTCTGAAATTCACCGTTTCATCGATGCCATGATTTCGATTCGAGCTGAGATCCAGGAAGTTATTGATGGCAAGGTCAGCATTGAGGGCTCAGCCTTGCGCCATGCGCCTCATACAGCCCTTTCTGTGGTCTCAAGCCAATGGGAGCGGGAGTACAGCCGTGAAAAGGGCGGATATCCCGTTTCATTGGATGGCCTAGTTGCTGGTGAATCCATTGGTTCACGCATGAAGTATTGGCCACCGGTTTCGCGCATCGATGGTGCTCATGGAGATCGAAATCTGGTCTGTGCCTGCACGCCGATGGATGATTACCGCTAGGAGAGGTTGAGGGTTTAAGTACCTTTGCCGAATCTCATTTACTTTACATAATGTAACTTATCGGCGTAATACATACGCTCGGCGGGATACAAGCAGCAACCACATCAGCGTGAAAATCCCCGCCCAATCTCCTAAACGATCCCTTGGTGATTGGCTATCGATCAATCCAACGTTGGCAACTATGTGTTCTGCAGTTCCCATAGATGTTTTTTGCACAATCTCGCCTTTGTAATTGATAACTGCTGAATAACCAGTTGTTGATACTGAAAGGATATTTCGGAAATGTTCGATAGCTCGAACTCTAGAAATCGACAATTGTTGGGCACTTTCAGCAGATCGACCAAAGGTTGCACTGTTTGTTTGGACAGCCAAGATATTTGAACTTTTCGCAGCGTTTTCGAGGATGGAATCATCGATCAATTCGTAGCAAATTACGGGAGCCACCTTTGCCTTGCCAATTTTGAATACTATGGATTGATTTCCGGCAGAAAAGTCATCAACTTGATCAACTAAAGGCGAAATTTTTGAAGCTAGCGATCGCAAAGGAATGTATTCGCCAAAAGGTGTTAAATGTTGTTTTGCATACAGTTCATGACCAGATTTTCGCCACAAAATTGAGGTATTTAGGGTCGCACCATTGTTATCGACAATTGCTCCAATTAATAATGGCACATCATATTTGTTGAGCTCTGATGAAACGGTCGTATTGTTAAATGGATCTACATCGACCGCATTTTCAGGCCACAAAATAAAGTCGATATTTTTATTAACAGCCAGAGCCTTATCTGTTTCTTGTGCATGATTAAAGAAAACTTGCGTCGCACGTGAATTAAAATCTAAACCGTATTGTGGAACATTTCCTTGGACCATTAGAACATTTGTTTGAACATTTTCAGAAATACTTGAAGGAATCATTAGCAATAAAAGCGGAAGCAAGATTAAGGGTCGAAAAAGTTTTTGACCCAGCAAGAAAATAAGTAACGCAATAAGAGCGGTGATCGCTGAGAGTGCTATAGCTCCCCCATACGCCGCAATTTTTGAAAAAGGTGCATCTGCTTGTGAGTATGCGACTCTTCCCCAACCAAATCCACCAAATGGAAATCTATTGCGGATCTCTTCTGCAATTACAAAGAGCAATGGATACGCGGCAATCCCCCAGCGTTTAATCAGCATCAACGGCAGATAAAGAAGTGATAAGCCAAAGGTCAAAATGAGCCAGGGCATCGATCCAACATAAATACTTGTCCAATGCAGTAACAAGGCGTTGAATGTTAAAGCGAAAGCCAGAATTGATAGCGCCTTCTTGCCGGTTCGATTGAGCGCGTACATGTGGACAGCAAGTGCAAGTGGAGCTAGGTACCACTTCCCCACCGGTTCAAATGCACAGCTAAGAAGTGCTCCAGAAAGAGCTGATAGAAGGAGATTTACCAACCTAATGCACTGATCAAACGATCAACGCTTGCACCTAAGGCGTAACGCTCCTTGAATTGGTAGATTGCAGATAAATCCGCCGGTGCTTTTGGCACACTTAAATCAACCTTTGGCAATGGTGCATTTCTAGCAACTCGAACCAATGTTGGTGCGATCTTTAAATAGTCGGCACCTGCAATAATCTTTTTAGCCAATGCTGGTGGCAATGCATCATGTGCCGCAAGAGCGGCTTCAAGTGCCTCTTCAGCGGTCGCAAAGCTATTTGCAATCACCGCAGCTCCCTTTTCTCCAATACCTTTTACTCCAGGCAAACCATCAGATGGATCTCCTCGAAACATCGCGAAAAGATCGTAACGATCACCAGGTATTTGATACTTATCTGCAACATATTTGATGTCAACTAAATCATGTTGTGAAATTCCCTTTGCCAGATAAACAACCTTAATATCACGTTTGTCGTCAACCATTTGAAAGAGATCTCGATCGCCTGTAACGATTCTTATCGGACCCCTTTCAATTTCTGCATAAGTTGCCATAACATCATCAGCTTCGTAATCATCAACACCAACAACTGGAATACCAAAAAGATCCAAGAGATCTAATAAAATAGGAATCTGCGGAGTCAGAGTCTCAGGCTCTTCCTCTTCATCTCCCTCTTCCTCGAGGCGGTTTGCTTTGTATTCTGGAAAAATATCTACTCGCCAACTTGGACGCCAATCTCCATCGAGACATGCAACTAATCGATTTGGTTTGTACACATTCATTAACCGAGCGGTCATATCGATATATCCGCGAATGGCGTTAACCGATGTTCCATCTGGTGCCAACAAGGTATCTGGCATTCCGTAATAAGCGCGATACCAAAGGGATGCGCTATCAAGCAGCATTAACGTCATATCTCCCCCATCAGGTATGCAACTACTCCACGGTCTAAACGTTTTACGCCATCTTTGCAGACAGGACGTAACTTATCGCTAGCACCTGCTATTTGGTTCAATAGATCGATCAGCTGTTTTGTGGAGCGCACAAAATCACCGACAGACATATCGCTACCTTTAAGGACGCTATTGAGCGAATTACCACTTGCCCATTTATAGGAAATGAAGCAAAAACCAGCATCTGGTTCGCGTTGCGTTTTAACGCCAAATTCAGTTTCAATCTCTTCAAGTGCAGCCCACAGCGAGATGATTTCAGTAATGGTGGAGGTTACCTTTTGACTTGGCATTTTCGGCGCCAAGTTCTCGGCAGATCTAGATTCAAAGATCATGCAAGACACGACAGATAAAAGTTCAGTTGCATTCAGCTCATCAAAGAGTCCACGACGTATCGATTCAGTGAGTAAAAGATCTGATTCGGCGTAAATTTTCGTCAGAATTTTTCCTTGAGCCGTTGGCTTCTCGCCCTCAATGTAATTGAGATGGTCCAGGACTCTGCAGATTTGATCGAAGGTTTTTGCAATCACATGGGTTCGATTTTCTACGCGCGTTGTAAGTCCATCATTTTCACGTGTCAGACGACCAGCACGCTCTGCCAAGCGGGCGTGATCTTCTCGTTCTGCACAGCCGTGACAGGCATGATTCTTCAAGGATTTACGAAGATCAGCTAACTCACCTTCCATATGTCCGCGTTGACGGTTATCAAAAGTTTTTCTTTGGTCTCTGCGACTTAAAAGAACTTCGACCTCTTTGATGGAGCGTCGCAAACGCGCATACTCTGAAAAATCACCCATGTGACATTGGGCTTCTTTCATTAACTCCTTGATGACCTCTTCATTCTTGCGAATTTGTCTGGTTAATCCGACGACAGCCCGGTCTGCTTGAAATTGTGCAAATGATGATTCAAGAGAACGGCGGGCTCTTTCGCGACCAAATTGCGCAATTAAATTGATAGACATGTTGTAGGAAGGTGAAAATGAAGAACGCAAAGGATATGTACGAGTACTTGCAAGACCTGCAGCTGAAGCCGAATCAACAGTTGGCGACCACTGAATAACGGCGTTACCTTCAATATCGATACCACGACGGCCTGCGCGTCCCGTTAGTTGTGTGTACTCCCCCGGTGTAATTGGGACATGTCCTTCACCATTGAATTTTATTAATTTTTCCAAAACAACAGTTCGAGCCGGCATATTGATACCAAGTGCCAAAGTTTCGGTAGCAAAAACCGCTTTCACTAATCCACGTTGGAATAAATCCTCAACCGCACCTTTGAAGCTAGGCAACAATCCAGCGTGGTGAGCAGCGATCCCCCGCTCAAGGGCGGTCAACCACTCTTTGAAGTTAAGAACTTCAAGATCTTCCTCGGCGATATTTTGTGTATATCGCAAGGCGGTACGTCTAATCTCTTCTCGTTCTTCAGTTGACGTTAAGCGAAGACCTGCGTGTAGACATTGCTTGACCGCTGCATCGCATCCAACACGGGAAAAAATAAAGGTAATTGCCGGAAGCAATGATTCACCTGCAAGTTTTTCAATTATTTCAGCCCGTGTCATTCGATCAGATGGCTCTGCAAAACGCCCTCTACGATTTCTTCCTAAGGAAGCTCGGCGAGTCATCTCTCGTTCACGGTTGAGTACCTCCGGGTTTACCCGACCAGGCGCATCAAAAAGATCTAGTAAACGATTGCCGATCAACACATGTTGAAAAAGTGGAATAGGTCGGATTTCACTGACAATTACTTCAGTGTCACCGCGAACCTCGCCCAACCATTCACCGAACTCTTCCGCGTTAGAAACCGTAGCCGAGAGGGAAATAACTTGAACGCTCTCCATTAAGTGAATCAAAACCTCTTCCCATACCGCTCCACGGAACTTGTCGGCCAGGTAATGAACCTCATCCATTACAACGCACCCAAGATTGGTCAGGGTATTTGATCCGGCGTACAACATGTTGCGAAGCACTTCGGTTGTCATCACGAGAATTTCAGCCTCGCCGTTGATGCTTGTATCGCCAGTTAAAAGTCCTACGCGATCCTCGCCAAACTTCGCTACGAATTCTGAGTACTTTTGATTTGATAAGGCTTTGATCGGTGTTGTGTAGAAACATTTTTTTCCGGCTTGTAAAGCAAAGTAGGCCGCAAACTCACCTACGACTGTTTTTCCAGCTCCCGTTGGCGCAGCTACTAAAACACCTTTTCCTTCTTCAACTGCATGACATGCGGCAATTTGGAATGGATCGAACTCGAAATCAAAGGTCATTAAGAAATCGGTGGTTACAGGATGCTTTCCTCGTAACTTGGCGGCGGCGTATTTTTCGGCTGGGGTTGTCATGCGACCCACGTTTGAACAGCACCATTGATGCATTCGGCTACAACGGGCAACTGCCCAATGCGCTCACCGTCGGCATATGCAACTGCTTTTGATTCAATTTTTACAGTTTTGCTTCGGACAATTTCAACCGCTGGATGGGTTACATGAGTACCAGCAAATACCTTAGGAAATACTTTAAGGAACTCTAGCTTTGTAACAGGATGTAAAACCATCACATCAAAGTATCCGTCGCTGATACTTGCATTGGGACAAACAAGCATTCCCCCGCCGTAAGAGCGGCCATTCGATACCGCAATTAACATCGCTTCAGTTGACATCGTGCGATCATCAAGCGTGATCTCGTAATGTCGTGGCTTAAAGCGCGGAAGTTCAATCGCAATAGCAGCGTTGTACTTCATGGGGCCTTTAGGCCACTGCATGGTGTTTGCTTTCTCGTTTACTACAGAATCAAAACCTGTAGAAAGAATCGCGCCAAACCATTCTCCATCCACTAGCCCTAAATCTATGGAAGTTGGTCGCGTAGTGGTGACGCATTCGAGTTGCTGATCTAAATCTTCTAAATCCCAACCGAGCGTGCGGACGAAATCGTTGCCAGTACCTGCTGGAACGATTGTGAAAGGTATTTGAGCAGGAACAACCTTTTGGAGAATGATGTGTAGAAGCCCATCTCCCCCAACAGCTATTACGCCTTCGCAATCAGGATTTTTATCGATAAATATTTGTAAATGATCTGTTAAAGCAATGGAAGAGTTACCAGTGACTATCGTGTAGTCGATTGATCTTTGCGAGAGAAAACCAGCGACGTAAGTTCCAATCGTGGTGCCTTTACCCTGTCCAGAGACAGGATTTATAACTAGTGCCCACATGCGCGGAGCCTATCTGTTAATCCTCAATAGGTGTCGGAGCATCGATAGTCGATACACCAGTTTCAATCGAAGCTGATTTTTTGTCGCGACGCTTATCAACTAGCAGCGCGATTCCTCCAGCCATGAAGTACAAAACAATCAATGGAACTGCAAGTAGCATCATCGTTAAGGGATCTGCGGTTGGCGTGAACGCAGCCGTAAAGAGAACAATTGAAAATACCCATCCACGCCAAGGCTTAAGAATCGTCTCACCACGTAAGAATCCAATGAGGTTGAAGGTGATCAAAAAGATCGGTAACTCAAAGGCCAAACCAAATAGAAGAATGATTCTCAAAACGAAATCTAAGTAATCATCAAATTTAACCAAGTTGTTGAGCGCATTAGGAGTGAAACCAAAGAGAACTTTAATTGCAACTGGAAGCACGAGGTATCCCAATGTTGCGCCGATCGCAAAGAATGGTGTCGCAGAAGCTATAAAGAAAACGGTATTTCGCTTTTCTTTTCGGTGTAAACCTGGCGCAATGAATGCCCACAGTTGATATAACCAAAAGGGAGCTGAAACAATTACTCCGGACAGCAGGGCTACCTTGATCTGTAAATTCAGCGGTCCTAAGACACCATTGATATAGAGAGAACCACAGCTAGCAGAACCCGACTCTTGTGCAGCTTTGAGATCGCAAACAGGTTGCGCCAAAGTTGTAATGATCGTGTTGTAGAAGTACCAACCAATTCCAGAAGCAAGGAAAATCGCGACGGCTGCGCGAAAAACCCTTTTACGAAGCTCTCGTAAATGATCTAGTAACGGCATCCGCGCGTCTTTAGTAGACGCCATGGATTTACTTCTCTGTTGTGCCTTCTTCGTTGGCCTTCTTCTCTTCTGCGGTCATTTCCTTCATTTCACTCTTGAAGATGCGCATTGAGCGACCTAGTGAACGTGCAGAGTCTGGAAGACGCTTTGCACCAAACAAAACGAGAACAACAATGAGAAGAATCAAAATATGGCTTGGCTCGCGTAGAAACATTCTTCAAACTCCCTGCAGGTTGGTGGGTCTAATGCGCTTAGGCTACCCCAGCGCCTCAGAAAATGGGTAGGCGGAGTCAGACCGCTTTGTAACGATCCAGTATCAGTTGAGCCTTAGAGGCGATATCTGCACGGATATTCAATGGGCTAGCTAGCTCTACCCCATCACCTGAGGCCATTACCGATCTCTCAATCCATTGCTGAGAGAAAGATTGCAACCTCAGATTCTTCGAAATATCTGAATACTTAACATCAAATCGTTCAACAACATCTCTCGAAGGTTTCTTCAGTGAAATGGTGAAATCTATCGATTGTGAAGTAACTGTTGCTTCGTTACCAACAGGGCGTTCTGATGTCTGCGTAGCTTCAATGATTCGATCTACTCGGAAATCTCGCATAGCTCCAGCCGAGAAGCAGAATGCTCGAACATATTGATTTTCATTTTCTTGCAAAATTTCCATGGGTTGGATCGTCCGCTCAGATACTTCATCGCGATACAACGAGTGATACCTAATAGCAAGATAAGTATTTTTTGAGATCGACTCGTTGAGTGCCGAAGTAACTTGCGGAGATGATTTTGGTTGCGCATTTAACGAAACAGACAGACCAATCTTTGTGGAAATCTTGGTTTTTAAATCTTCAATTAAGGAAGCTAAATTTTGTTTTTCGTTGCTCAGCGAACTTACCAATAAATCTAATCCGAGTATCAGTGCAACACCTTCATCAAAGGAAATACTGCGAGGTTTGGCAAGGGTCGGCGCGTTACGAATGGTGACGTATCCCGATTCAAACTCAAGATCCATTAACTCCAAAGGGGTATATCCCGGAAGTCCACACATCCACAAAGTTGTTAGATCCGAGCTCATTTGTGCGGGTGAAACATCAAAACGTTGCGCTAACTCTTTAAGTGAGATCCCTTGATGGGTGTTTAGAAATGGAACTAGATCCAACAATCTGGCTGTTCGTGCTAATGGCGCAGAAATACTCTTAACCATGAGATTTCACCAACGCCTCTAGGTTCTTAATCACAGATTCTCTAAGGACCAAAGGTTCATGTACAAAAACATCTTCCCCATGCCACAGGATTTGTGCGGTCATCGCGTCGACTCCATAGATAGGAACTTTGATCTGATCCCATTCACCTAAATCGGTCAGGCTCATCGCCTGCATGCGTAATGAGTGACACTTACCTTTACGAACATCTAAGGTTGCATAACCTTCGGGCATTTGGGCTTCAAGCGGATTTGCAGCTAGTTCCGTCGGCAATTCAAACTCATCTGAATTTTCCTTACTTTCAATCGCACCTTGTATGCGATCCAAACGAAAGTTACGAATCTCTTGGACATCTTGATCCACGGCGGTGATATACCAAAACCCTGATTTGGTAGATAAGGCGAATGGAATCACTGTTCTTTCTTGGACTGAAAGATCAGCTCCGATGTACGAAAAAGTCAGAAAATCTGATTGAGAAATTGCCGCAGTAACAACCTTTAAATCCTCTGAGCTATTGGATAACTTCGGTGAGATCGCAGGAAGATCAAGTGAATCTGCAGGAATTCCAATCGAGTTAAGTTTGAGAATGGCACTTTGTGCAACATCGGCTAGCGCTGCACCCTCCCACGCTTGAGCTGCAAGCGATAACAATGAAATTTCAGTTGATGAAATATCGCCCAAATCTAATTGGTAACTTTCAGAATGGATGCGGTATCCCGCTTCATCTGCAAAGAGTGGATCGAAACTTCCAACCTCAATTTGAATACCTAATGTGCGCAGATCATCCTTATCGCGCTCGAACATTCGCTCTTTTGTTTCAGGCGAACCTTCATAGCCTTCTACTGTTCGAAAAATTTCAGATTTGGTGAGATACCTTTTAGTTGCCAGCAATGCGATTGTTAGATTGATTAATCTCTCAATCTTCCGAGACACCGTATGCACCCTTCGCAGGTCGACGTCGACGTGCAAGAACCTCTACTCCAGGAGCCATACGTCGACTTTGAATAAGAAATCCTGTGTGCCCGATCATGCGTTGTTGCGGACGAACAGCTAAACCTTCATGGTGCCATCCGCGAACCATAGTTTCGGAGCTTTCTGGTTCGGTGAAACGACCATCCTCTTTGAGCGCTTCGGCGGTTGCTGAAAGTTGGGTTGTAGTTGCAACGTAGGCTAAGAAAACTCCACCAGGACGTAAAGCACGCGCTGCGATGTCCACACATTCCCAAGGCGCAAGCATGTCTAGTACAACTCGATCAAATTCAGATTCAAAGTTTTGATCCTGCAGATCTCCTACTTCAAGGCTCCAATTCGCAGGCGCACCTTCAAAGTATGAATCAACATTTGAACGAGCGTTATCTGCAAAATCAGCACGACGTTCTACCGAAAGCACTTTGCCGGTGGGACCTGCGGCACGAAGAAGTGAAATTGTTAATGCACCACTGCCAACACCTGCCTCAAGCACGCGGGCACCAGGATAAATATCGGCAACACCGATAATCATTGCTGCATCCTTCGGATACACGATCGTCGCTCCACGCGGCATAGTTAAAACATAATCAGCCAACAAAGGTTTGAATGCGGTGAATTTCAAACCAGCGGTTGTGCTTACTACTGAGCCCTCAGGCATTCCAATGAGATCATCATGGGTGATCCAACCTTTGTGGGTGTGCCATTCCTTGCCAGGTGTAATCGTAAAGCTGTACAACTTACCTTTGGGGTCGGTTAATTGAATACGATCCCCTGCTCCGAAATACCCAAGATTAGACACGGGAGCATCTTAGGCGAATTTATCGGGACAGGTGCGAGTATCTTCAGCCAAGTGAGTAACCTTGAAAATCTGCGTCTTTCACCAAGTGCTGTCAGTGAATATGAAAACTGCCCTCAGCTCTATAGGTATCGCAAAATTGATAAGTTGCCTGAACCGCCTTCGCTCGATGCCGAACGAGGCACATTGGTACACACGATTTTGCAAGATCTCTTTGAAATTCCCGCTCCTGAACGTACCCCTGCAGCGGCGATCGATCTTTTACCATCTCGTTGGAGCGCTCAATTAGCTGATAAGCCAGCGCTGCTTGAGATGGTTACCAATGAAAAGGAATGGCTCGATCGGGCTTCGGCGCTGATTTCAACCTACTTCACTTTGGAAAACCCAACCGCGTTCGAGGCAACTCATCGCGAAATACACTTGGAAAATGATTTTGATACAAATGTTTACTTGCACGGTTATGTTGATCGCTTAGACATTGCACCAACCGGTGAGGTTCGAATTGTTGACTACAAAACTGGAAAAGCGCCAAAGCCTGGTTGGGAAGAGAAGGCGCTCTTTCAATTACGGGTGTATGCATTGTTGTATTGGAAAAACACCGGCGTACTCCCCCGTCTTTTGCAACTTATTTATTTAGGTGACGGAAAAGTCATAAAGAGCAATCCGACCATGTCAGATATTGGAAGCGCGGAAAAAGTACTTCGAAGAGTGGCGAAGGATATATTTATTTCAATTGAAAAAGAGTACTGGCCACCTAAGCCATCTCGTCTTTGTGACTGGTGCTACTTCAAGAGCATTTGTCCTGCGCACATCAGTTAAATCTGTACTGAAAAATCCTGGTGCAATTGCTGGAGTTTTGCATGAGAAAGTTGAGCCAAGGACTTAATTACTCTTACGCGTGCTGACTCTTCAATTGTCACCAGGTGCGGAACAGCTATGAGGTAAGCCCCGCTAGATGTAGCTGCCTTCATTCCTGTTAAAGAGTCCTCGAATACTAAACAATTTGCTATGTCCGATTGACTGATGTTTGCAGCCTTTAGATAAGCATCTGGATGAGGTTTTGTATTAACGACATCATCAGAGCTAATTGAAAATGGGAAAAGGTCATGTCCGAGATTGTCCAAAACAGCATCAACAATATTTCTAGGGCTTGCAGATACCAATGCTGTTTTAATGCCATGGGATTGCAGTTCGCGAACTAGCTCGACAGCTCCGGGCATTGTCGGCGTATTTCCACGCATCTTTGCAGCCTGCGTATCAATGAGAGATTGTGTGAAAAATTCAGGTGATTGTTGTTGTGCGCACTTGTCATGCATGTATTGACCGACTCGAGACAGAGGTCCACCTAAGCAAGCAATTTGATCTTCTTCCAGCCAGGTATAGCCATAGGGAGCGGTGACATCGATCTCTGATTGAAGCCATTCAGGCTCAGAATCAACCATCAAACCATCCATGTCGAAAAAGACAGCATCGAAGAAGCTCATTGTTTACTCCTTAATTAGCGTTGAAGTATTTAGCTTCAGGATGATGAACAATAATCGCAGATGTTGATTGTTCTGGGTGTAGCTGGAACTCTTCCGAAAGTTCGACGCCAATTCGAGCAGGATCAAGTAGTTCGCATAGCTGAACCTGTTGTTCAAGATCTGGGCAAGCTGGATAACCAAATGAATAACGTGATCCGCGGTAACCCTGATCCAAGATTCCCTGTAGTTCCGCAGAGTCTTCACCCTTAACCTGTAACTCTTCGCGCATACGTGCATGCCAATGTTCGGCTAGTGCTTCGGTTAATTGAACAGACAAACCATGAAGCTCAAGATATTCACGATAATTATTGTCTGCGAATAATTTAGCTGCAGCTTCGCTAACAGTTGATCCCATCGTTACAACATGGAATGCGACAACATCTGTTTTACCTGAATCTTTGGAGGCGAAGAAATCACTTATGCATAATCTACGGTCACGTGTTTGACGTGGGAAGGTAAAACGAATTCTCTCTTTACCTTTGTTTTCACCTTCGTGGTGAAGGATGACAAGATCATTTCCTTCGCTGTAACAAGGGAAATAACCGTAAACAACGGCGGCGTTGAGCCAACCCTTTGACTGAACCTCGTTGAGCAAGGAGCGCAAACGTGGGCGGCCTTCACTTTCAACCATCTGTTCATACTCGCCACGATTACCTTTAAGCCCCCACTGTCCAACAAAGAGTGCGCGTTCATCCAACATGCCTGCGTAATCGGCAAGTTGTATTCCCTTAATAACCTTTGATCCAAAGAACGGTGGAGTTGGAATTGAGTTATCTGCTGCAACATCACTTCTTCGAGTGTCCACTGGTAGATCTTCAGATTTAATTCGAGTGTTAGCGACACGACGTTCGCGTAACGGTGGAAGTGCTGCGCCCTCTTCTCCACGCTTAACAGCCATGATGGAGTCCATGAGTCGTAAACCTTCAAAGGCATCGCGTGCGTAGCGAACTTCACCTGGGAAGATTCCGGCGAGATCTTGTTCTACATATGCGCGGGTAAGTGCCGCTCCCCCAAGAACAATTGGCCATTTTTGATCTAAACCGCGTGAGGTGATCTCTTCGAGATTCTCCTTCATGATGACCGTTGATTTCACCAACAAACCACTCATTCCGATTGCATCGGCATTACTTTCTAGCGCACCGTCAATGATCTGGTTAATTGTTTGCTTGATTCCAATGTTGACGACTCGGTAACCATTATTGGTCAAGATGATGTCGACAAGATTCTTTCCAATATCGTGAACATCGCCCTTGACCGTAGCAAGCAACATCGTGCCGCGACCTTCATCTCCGGTTTTTTCCATAAATGGTTCAAGTAAAGCAACTGCTGTCTTCATCACCTCAGCTGATTGCAAAACAAATGGAAGTTGCATCTCGCCTTTACCAAATAACTCGCCAACAACCTTCATACCCTCAAGCAAATGCGAGTTGATGATTTCAAGGGGTGGCATTCCTTCGGACATCGCAGATTTCAAGTCATCTTCGAGGCCCACTTTTTCGCCATCAATGATTCTGCGTTGTAGGCGTTCAAAAAGTGGAAGGGCTGCAAGGGCCTCTGCCCGGGCATTCTTGCTCGTTGCTAGTTCAACGCCATCAAATAACTGCAAAAATTCCTGCAATGGATCGTATGTACATTCATCGCCATCAAAGGTGCGACGATCATAAATGAGATCAAGTGCAACCTGCTTTTGCCGTTCATCTATTCGGACCATCGGGGTTATTTTGGATGGATGAACAATTGCTGAATCTAATCCTGCTTGAACGCACTCATGAAGAAATACTGAATTGAGTACTACGCGTGCTGCGGGATTTAGTCCGAAGGAAACATTACTTACACCCAGTGTGGTTTGAACTTGAGGGAACTCATTTTTGAGTTGGCGAATTGCATTAATCGTTTCAATGCCATCTTTACGAGTTTCTTCTTGGCCAGTGGCGATCGGGAAGGTAAGACAATCGATCAAGATGTCGCCGATATTCATTCCCCAGTTATCGTGTAAATCATGAATCAAACGTCGAGCAACTCGTAACTTCCATTCAGCGTCACGAGCCTGTCCTTCTTCATCGATAGTAAGCGCGACAACGCTAGCTCCATGCTCCTTTACAAGAGGCATGATCTTGGCAAATCGTGAAGTTGGACCATCTCCATCTTCATAATTAACAGAGTTGATAACGCAACGTCCACCTAAATGCTCTAATCCAGCTTTTAGGACATTTGGCTCAGTGGAATCTAAGACAATTGGCAAAGTACTAGAGGTTGCAAAGCGAGAAGCTAGTTCGCTCATATCCTTCGCGCCATCACGTCCAACATAATCAACTGATAAATCGAGCATGTGTGCACCATCGCGAATTTGATCGCGTGCAATCTCAACACACTTCTCCCAATCTTCAGCAAGGAGCGCATCACGGAAGGCGCGCGAACCATTTGCGTTGGTACGTTCACCGATCGCTAAATATGTTTTATCTTGTCTAAAGGGCACATACTGATACAACGAAGAAGCGCCGGGATCTAATTCAGGAGTTCGAGAAGAAATAGGCTTGTTATGAACCTTTTCAACGACGGCAGCTAAATGTGCTGGAGTAGTTCCGCAACATCCTCCGATGAGCGAGATTCCGTAATCAGATACAAAACCATCTAACGCGGTAGCTAACTCATCAGGACCCAATGGATATGTTGCGCCATTTGGCCCTAATTGTGGGAGCCCCGCATTTGGCATAACTGAAATCGAAATCTTTGCATTCTTGCTGAGGTAGCGAAGGTGTTCAGACATCTCTGCGGGTCCAGTTGCACAGTTCAAACCAATCAAATCTATTCCCATTGGTTCTAATGCATTGAGTGCTGCGCCTATTTCTGATCCAAGCAACATGGTGCCAGTAGTTTCTACGGTCACTTGTGCAATTAAAACAATGTCACGAGCGGATTCAGTGATTGCATCACGACAACCGTTAACCGCAGCTTTGACCTGTAAAAGATCTTGTGAGGTTTCAATCAACAATGCATCGCAACCAGAATCGGCCAATCCTTTTGCCGCTGTGTGGTAGGCCTCTTTCAACTTTGCATACGTAGTGTGGCCAAGGCTAGGAAGTTTGGTACCTGGCCCAAGGGATCCCAAAACAAAACGTGGCTTATCAGATGTTGAAAAGGCATCGGCGGCCTCACGAGCAATCTTTCCTCCAGCAAAGGCCAATTCATAGATGCGATCTTCAATTCCATACTCGGCAAGGTTTGCCCAGTTAGCACCAAAGGTATTGGTTTCAATTGCATCTACCCCAGCGGCTAGATACTCATCATGAACGGAACGCACAATGTCAGCGCGGCTTACATTCAAAATCTCATTGCAGCCTTCATGGCCCTCAAAATCATCGAGGGATGGATTGGCTGCTTGGAGCATTGTCCCCATTGCACCATCTGCAATGACAACTCTTTGGGCGAGCGTACGGCGAAGCAAGCCTGGTGCTATCGGGCTTTTCGTCGTACTCATTTGGTGAAGGTTACCTTAAGGTTGGATTCATGGAGATTCATCAGATTCCGTTGCTTCGCAATCCAGTCATGGTTATGGCCTTTTCCGGCTGGAATGATGCTGCCGAAGGTGCATCAGGTGCCATTGAACATCTGCTCTCTATTTGGCGTGAGAAAGATGATGAAATCCTGCCTCAACTCATTGCAGATGTTGAACCAGAAGATTTCTACGATTTCCAGGTCAATAGGCCACAAGTTTCAATTGATGATTCATCGATTCGCAATATCACCTGGCCTTCAACTCAAATTTTTGGATTGGAAATCCCATCTATGGATCGTGATCTTGTAATAGTTACCGGCGTTGAACCATCAATGCGTTGGAAAACTTTTACTACTGATCTATTAGATCTTGCTGATGATCTTGAAGTTTCGCTAGTTGTTACCTTGGGATCGCTCTTAGCTGACACGCCACATTCACGCCCCATCACTGTGACCGGAACAGGAGCTCACCCAAATATCGCGGAACGTTTAGGTGTATCTGTTTCAAAGTATGAAGGCCCTACTGGAATTTTGGGAATTATCCAGGATGGATGTATGCGGCGTGAAATTGATGCGATTTCATTATGGGCCGCTGTACCACATTACGCATCGGCCTCCCCTTCGCCTAAAGCGTCCTTAGCGCTGATCAATTCATTGGAAGATTTCTTGGATGTTTCTTTTCCTCTGGGAACTTTGCAAGAAGATGCCGATGCATGGGAAAAGTCTGTTGATGAATTAGCAGCGGAAGATACCGATGTTGCAGAGTATGTAAAGGCACTAGAAGAGAGCAAAGATGCAGCCGAGCTACCTGATGTTTCAGGTGATTCAATTGCAAAAGAGTTTGAAAGATACTTACGCAGACGAAGTAACGATTAAAACTTTAATCCAAGTAAAGCATCCAACGCCGTGACAAGTTCTGGCAAATCTTGATGCGAACCTTCATTTTTTGATGAGTTCACCCAGCTGTTGATTGAATTGAGAATAGTTGGCGTATCGAGATCATCGGCTAGTGAGTTGACGATTGATTGAACTAATTCGGAAGCTGAGATCGCAGATCCATTCTTAAGAACCGAGCGAAGTGCGGCAATTTCGGATTCGGATTCAACCAATAATTGTTCAGTCCACATGCGATCAGAACGGTAATGGCTTTTCATCAAAGCCCAGCGAATTGCCAAGGGATCACGCCCAGCAGATATCAATTTCGAGACAAAAACTAGATTGCCCTTACTCTTACTCATCTTCTCGCCATCAAGGCCGATCATGCCAGCATGCACATAATGGGCCGCAAGTTCTTTTCCAGAAATTACTTGAGCTTGCGCAGCACACATTTCATGATGAGGAAAAATCAAATCACTTCCGCCACCTTGGATATCGATCAGAGTGTTATCAAAATCTGAGGGTGCAAGGTACTCGATCGCGATTGCTGTGCATTCAATGTGCCACCCAGGTCGTCCAACAGAAAATGGTGAATCCCAACCAGGTTCATTTGGTCTTTGAGACATCCATACAAGGCAATCCAATGGGTTCTTTTTACCTTCGCGTTGTGGGTCTCCACCGCGCTCAGAGAAGATTTGCAACATTTCATCGTGATTCAAATGGGAACGCTGTCCGAACTTACTATCGGCATCAACCTCGAAGTACAGATCGCTATCTACTGGATAAATACTGCCTCGCTCTTGCAGCATCGAAATTGCACTTGTAACTAATGGGATTGCATCAACAGCGCCAATGTAATGCGCAGGGGGTATGACCCTTAAGTCCTGCATATCTCCGCGGAAAAGATCGATTTGTTGATGTGCTAAATCTTTCCAATCAAGACCATCGCGATTAGCGCGTTCTAAAAGTGGGTCATCGATATCGGTAATGTTTTGTACATAGCGAACCTCAGAGCCCAGAAAGCGTAGATAGCGATTGACTAAATCAAATGTTAAATAGGTTGCAGCATGTCCAAGATGTGTTGCATCGTATGGAGTAATTCCACAAACATACATTCGGTATAGCGGCTTTAAAGTTACCTCTTCTTTTTTCTGAGTAGCTGAATCAGACAATCGAAGGAGTGGTTTGTTCAGAGCTTGGCTTATGACAGGAACATCAACCTCTGACCAAGAATTCATTTGAGTATCGTATTGGGTATTTAGAAAGCTGGCCAAGGAACTGCAGGCCAGTTCGGGTTAGGTAGCGGAAAACGTCGCGTTTCCAACAAATTCTTGATTCTAATTGCGGTCATTTCGATCTCAACCTGAGTCAACAATGGTTGTAATTGCACCGCTAACTCCCCCGACAAAAGATTCTGGGCATGCTGTAAAAGCTGAATCTCTGATTCATTTAATTGATTATCGGCCCATTGCCACAGCACCGTTCGCAGCTTGTCTTCTGGGTGAAAAGTTACTCCGTGATCACAGCCAAAAACTTGTTCCTGGTCAATCGGAAGCAGGTGGCCGATCTTGCGGTCTGTGTTGTTAATGATTGCATCGAAGAGTGCCATGGCACGCAAACGTGGATGATCGGTTGAGAAAAAGGCTCCTAAATCAATGGATTCATCAATTGTGATCCACTCTTGAACCATGCCAAATCCATAAGGACCATCGCGCAAAATTGTGAGCGGTACCAAATGAAATCCAAGCGCTTCGCTTACAAGGTAGGCGGCGTACTCTCGATGGGCTAATGATCCATCTGCGAAATCCCATAGTGGGCGCTCTCCTGCTATCGGTTTGTAGATACAAACGATCTCTTGTTCATCAAGAGTTGCTGTTGCATACAAGGTTGCATTGGAAGCATCGACAAGACGACCCGTAACTTTCAAATCACCTTGTGCAAGATGTTTCGCTTTATCGTCGGTAACCATTTGCCCTCGGACATAGATGACCTCGTGGGTCGATTGGTATTGCGCAGAATGGGCAAGGCAGACGCCCTGCACCTACGACAGCCTTTGATCTAGTAGCGAAAGCTATTGCTGCGCCCAGCGAAACATTTACCTCTAGAACTTCTCCTTCAGTGTCTTCCTCATCCTCTTCCAACTCGTAAAGTTCTAGGCAAATACATTGCGTTTGATCATCCCATGCCAAGGAAATAGCACCAACTTGGAACTCTGAATCGATAGGAGATTCCAAGGGTTGATCATCATGTGCAAGTTTTACAACTGAAATCAATGGATCTGACTTTTTAACTTCAGCAACCATCACCTCTAATCGTGCAGCGATAGCTTGAACTTGTGCTTTTTCTAAAGCTACGGAAATGACTCGAGAGCCTTCTCTAACCTGAATGAAAAAGGCTCTTTCTCCAGGTTCACCGACCGTTCCCGCAACAAATCGCTCTGGAGAGTTAAATGTGTGCCTCATTTACCCGAACCGCCACCAAGTAAATTCTTCTTGCGAGGAGCCGCAACTAACAGTTCAGTTACAACGGCACGAGAATCATTGAGCAATAAAACCCGCGGTTTAACTTCGGAGTACTCCAAGATTGATACAGATGCAGGATCGATGATGATGCGTTGGAATTCATCTAAATGCATTCCTAAGGCTGAAGCGATAATGGATTTGATGACATCACCATGACTGACAATTACCGCCGCACCCTTTTTCTTAGCGGCCACCATTTCATGCACAGAACTCATCGCTCGTGCTTGCATTTGGGCAATGCCTTCACCGGCAGGAAAGTACATACGGCTAGGTGATTCCTGAACAGTTCTCCACAATTTGTTTTTGCTGAGAACAGATAACTTACGACCACTCCACGATCCATAATCAACTTCGGTAAGTTCGGGATCAATAACCGGCTCAAAAGCAGAGTCACGGGGAATCACATGATCATTAATCCAAGGTTGGATCGTTTCGAAGCAACGTTCCATTGGGCTTATTCGAAGTTGTGAAATTGGAAATGTTCCAAGACGGTTTGAGAGCGCTTTTGCTTGTTCTAAACCTTTGGTCGATAGGTGAACATTTGGAAGACGGCCTGAAAGTATTCCTGCAGCGTTGGCCTCGGAATGTGCATGTCGTATCAAAACCAATCGCATAAATGAAAGGCTATCGCAGCTTTTGCCGCCTTGCCTTGCTAGGGTCGCCTCATGGAAAAGCGTAAAGCGGGTGGAAGCGGATTATCGCTATCTCGCCTCGGCCTAGGAACTATGACATGGGGTCGCGATACAGATGAGATTGAGGCTGCAGATCAGTGCCGTGCCTTTCTCGATGCGGGTGGCAATTTCATAGATACCGCTGCCACATATGGTGATGGAGACAGTGAACGTGTCATAGGCGGATTAATTGGAACATTATTTAATCGAGATGATGTTGTAATCGCTACAAAGGCTGGCATCACCTTTTCTGATGGAACGAGAACTGTTAATGCCACTCGCCACCATTTAATTGCTGAACTAGATAAATCCTTAGCTCGACTTGGTACAGATTTTGTAGATGTTTGGCAGATCCATGCTTGGGATGAAGCTACTCCGCTAGATGACACCTTGTCCGCCCTTGATTATGCATACACAACGGGTCGTGCGCGATATGTCGGAATTAGTAATTACTCGGGTTGGCAGATCGCACGCGCTGCAACTAAACAACAAGCTAATTCGATGAAAGCACCTTTAACTACTGTGCAAAGTGAGTACTCGCTTTTGAATCGTGAAGTTGAAATCGAAGTGCTAGATGCCGCCCAAGAGTGCGGTTTAGGCTTTCTTGCGTGGGCACCATTGGCTCGTGGCGTATTGACTGGAAAGTATCGCAAAGGAATTCCAAGCGATTCCCGAGGAGCAGCACCTCATTTTGCTAAACACATCGAACCGTACTTGGATTCACGTTCATCAAGAATCGTTGAAGCGGTAGCTGTCGCTGCCGAAGGTCTTGGATTTTCGCCACTGGAAGTTGCTTTGGCATGGGTTCGTGATGCGCCAGGTGTAACAACTTCTCTGATTGGTGCACGAACTGGAGCTCAACTTCGTGGCGTACTTAAAAGCGAAGAGATTTCGCTACCTGAAATCGTTCGTAATGCTTTAAATGATGTGAGTGCTTAAGCGTTTTCTAAGAAATCTTTTAGAACTCGAGCACCAAACACTAAACCTTCAACTGGAACTCTTTCATCGACACCATGGAACATGGCCATGAAATCAAAGTCGGCATCTAGCTTGAGTGGTGAAAAGCCATAACCAATAATTCCTAGATCAGCTAGCGCCTTGTTATCTGTTCCACCGCTCATGACATATGGAACGGGAATAGCTACAGCATCCTCTTTAATTAATGCATTACACATCGCTTCAACTAAATCACCCTCGAATGGAACCTCAAGCGCCTTATCTCGAGTGATTGTTTCTACTGTGATGTGCTCACCGATCAACGTTTTGATCGTGCTATTAAGTTCATCTTCAAAACCTGGAATAAAGCGACCATCAATTACTGCGCTGGCTGAACCAGGAATCACGTTGGCTTTATATCCCGCTTCGAGCATCGTTGGGTTTGCAGTGTTCTGAAGTGTTGCGCCAATCATGCGGGCTGCAAATCCAACCTCTTCCAAAAGCGGTTGTAGATCAGCTTCGTTATATGGCTTTCCAGTCTCGTCTGCAACGCGCTTAAAAAATGCTTTTACAGTTTTGCTGTAACGCTGTGGCCAGGTGTAATTACCAATCTTTGCAACAGCTTCAGTGAGTCGAGTGAGTGCATTTTCATCATTCATTACTGAACCATGACCCGCTCTTCCATGAGCTGTGAGCTTCATCCAGTGAATACCCTTTTCAGCGGTTTCAATTAAGTACAAACGCTTTCCACCCGCAACAGTTACTGAAAATCCTCCAACTTCAGAAACCGCTTCTGTGCATCCGGCGAACACTTCTGGGTGATTCTTAACCATGTAGTGAGATCCATAAATACTTCCGGCCTCTTCATCGGCAAAGAATGCAAGAACGATGTCGCGTTCAGGAACATAACCAGAGCGGGCCCAGCTGCGAACAGTTGCAAGGATCATTGCATCCATATTTTTCATATCGACCGCACCGCGACCCCAGATATAGCCATCCTTCATTTCAGCTGAAAATGGATCGACCGACCAATCAGCTGCATTGGCTGGAACAACATCAAGGTGACCGTGAACGACTAAACCTGGACGGTTTGAATTTGATCCCTTAATGCGCGCAATAACATTGCAACGACCTGGTGCTGATTCATAAATCTTTGATTCAATTCCAACTTCAGCTAGTTGCTTAACAACGTACTCAGCCACATCTTTCTCATCGCCCTTGCCATCGCCAAAGTTAACGCTAGGAATTCTGATTAACTCCTGGCAGATACGGATGGCGTCTAGTTCTAACTCTGAGTGTGTAGATGTAGTCATTTCGCTATTCTGTCACCAGATTGCTAGACTTTTCCAACACTTAGTCCGGGTGGCGGAATTGGCAGACGCGCTAGCTTGAGGTGTTAGTTCCCGCAAGGGATTAGGGGTTCAAGTCCCCTCTCGGACACATGAAAATTGATGATGCCCTATCGCTCATCCGTGAAATCCCAGATTATCCAAAACCGGGCATTCGCTTCCAGGACATCACCCCATTGTTGGCACATGGTGAAGCATTTATCGCCATCACTGAAAAGTTTGCCTCTTTTGCAGATTCATCAACATTAGTTGCAGGCATCGAGGCACGAGGCTTTATTTTCGCATCAGCTGTAGCCAACCAACTCAGAAGCGGCTTTGTTCCGATTCGCAAAGCGGGAAAACTCCCCCACATCACGATCTCTGAAAATTACGGTCTTGAATACGGTACCGACACCCTTGAAATACACCTTGATGCGATCCCTAAGGGTTCCAAGGTCCTTCTTATTGATGATGTCTTGGCAACTGGTGGAACCATCGGTGCAGCTATTGAACTCATCCACAGAGTTGGTGGCGAAGTTGTGCATGTTTTAGCCTTGCTCGAAATCGAGGGATTGCCGGGCCGCGCAACTCTCCAAGAGAAATATCCAAATATTCCGATAACTTCGCTGGTAGTTTCCTAACGGTGCGCATCCTCCAGATTCAAGGATTAAGAGCTCTTGCCGCTCTCCTTGTAACAATCTTCCACGCTCGTTTGGTACCTGGAGGATTCATTGGTGTAGATATTTTCTACGTTATATCTGGATACCTGATCACCGGTTTGATTCTTCGCGAGATAGAAAAAACTGGAAGCTTAGATCTGCACGCTTTTTATCAACGTCGCATCAAGCGATTACTTCCAACATCTGTTTTCGTACTGTTTTGTACGGCGATCGTTGGCATGTTTGTGCTTCCAGCAATTACTCGTGATGCGCTAGGACGAGATCTATTTGCCGCAGCTGCATATATTTCAAATTATCTTTTTGCATGGTGGCAAAATGATTATCAGAACTTAAATGCAACGCCATCACCCTTCATTCATTACTGGTCTTTAGCTGTCGAAGAACAGTTTTACGTAGTATGGCCAATCTTTCTTCTGTTTTTAGCCCGCTATGGAAAACGATCCATCTTCTACGGAATCTCAATCACCACGGCTGCATCACTACTTCTCTCGGTTTACCAAACTCAAACCTCTCCTATTTGGGCTTTTTATTCCTTACCTACCCGCGCCTGGGAGTTAGGTGTTGGCGCGCTGCTGCTCTTCATTCCTGAAAAGTTGTGGCGTAATCGTTTCATTCCGTGGATCGGTGTAATCGGAATTGGAATAGCAACATTCAATTTTAACGAGAACACCGCCTTCCCAGGCATTAATGCTGTATTGCCAGTGGTTGCAACCGCTTTATTAATTGGCTCCATTTCAATCTGGCCGCGACTTTTTAATGATTTGAGCAATAACCGATTGGCGCAATGGTTAGGTGCAATCTCATATCCCCTGTATCTGTGGCATTGGCCAGCCTTAGTTTTACCAAGTAGTGCATTAGGTCGCCCGCTGCGTGTACGAGAGCGACTCTTTTGTATTCTGCTGACCGTAGTTTTAGCGCATTTAACAAGTAAGTTCATTGAACAACCAATTCGTCACAAGAAAATATCCGGCAAGAAGGTTTATCTCTTTTTTGTGGCGACAACTGTGACCTCGTTGGTAGCTGGATTGCTCATTTCAGCGACCGCATCTTCGATGATCTCGGTCAAAGGCACCGATTACAAATTCAATTTAACAAAGGTGATGGAGAAGCCAGCTGTTTATGGCGATGGCTGCCATGTTAATTATGGTGAAACTAAGTCTGGTTACTGCACATACGGTGTAAAGACCTCAAAGAAAACAATAGTTCTTTACGGCGATTCACATGCTGCTCAATGGTTTCCGGCTTTAGAAAAGTTAGCCCTTGAAAAGGGATACAAACTTGTCTCTTTGACAAAATCTGCATGTCCTTCTGTGGATGTTCCTCGTGAAGATCAAGGCGCCTTCAAAAATGTCCATTGCGAAAAATGGCGGGAAAATTCAATCGCTCGAATTAAATCAATTCATCCTGCTGCCGTGATTATTAGCAGTTTCCAATACTTTACGCCACCAAATGGATATCCAAATCGTGCGGATTGGTGGAATGCAGGACAGCGTCGTTTACTCGCAGATTTGAAGGGCTCTTCTTCGCACTTGATCTATATCAGCGACACTCCCCGTCCTTTACGCGATATTCCAAATTGTCTGGCTTCGCGCGACTCACATTCATGTGACTCTTCTGAAAAGACGCCGGTAAAAATCATTTCTGGCTTTGAGAAAATTGATCCAACACTATGGATGTGTTCAATCTTCTGTCCCGCAATCCAGAATGGTTATGTCGTTTATCGTGATGCATCCCATATCTCCGTTGCAGCCGCAATCGCCCTCAAGCCACAATTAGAAAAGGCGCTTGCCGATAAGGGGCTATTTTCCTAGCGCTATGGCAGGATGCGTGCCATGGCTGAATTGATCTATTACTGCGGAACGATGGATAGCGGAAAATCAACGCTTGCCTTACAGACGGCACATAACCATCAGAGTCGTGGTCGCACAGGCTTGATCTTTACAAATAATGATCGTGCAGGTAGCGGAGTTATTTCTTCACGACTTGGATTATCAAGTCCAGCGATTGAAGTCATGCCGACAATGGATATTCACAAGCTTGTTGTAGATCGACTTTCTATGGGTGAGCGCATCGATTACATCATTTGTGATGAGGCGCAATTCTATGAGAGTGAACAGATTGAACAGCTAGCCCGCGTTGTAGATGGGTTGGGCATTGATGTCTATGCATTCGGAATCTTGGCAGATTTTAGAACCAAGCTTTTTCCGGGTTCAGCCCGTTTAGTTGAATTAGCTGACAGAGTGAACACGCTTCAAGTCGAAGCGCTGTGCTGGTGTGGCTCACGTGCAACGCACAACGCTAGAACAGTCGGCGGAGTTATGGTTACAGAAGGCGAACAGGTTGTAGTTGGCGATGTTTCAACAGGCGCTGAAGTTGCCTATGAAGTACTGTGCCGCCGTCACCATATGCGTCAAGTTACCGCACGAGCATCTCGTGCCGCACACACATCATCACTTCCATTACCGTTCAAGGAGTAACAATGAAATCACGTGGTTATGCAGCGCTGTCAGCCAAAAGCCCACTTGAATCCTACGAATTTGATCGCCGTGAACTAGGTGCACATGATGTGGCACTTGATATTTCATACGCCGGCATCTGCCACAGTGATATTCACCAGGTCGCTGAAGAATGGGGTCCAGCAATATTTCCAATGGTTCCCGGTCACGAGATTGCGGGAGTTGTAACCTCAATTGGTAGCGCTGTCACTAAGTTTGCCGTTGGAGACAAAATTGGCGTTGGAGTATTTGTAGATTCGTGTCGTAAATGTTCTAGCTGCGTAAAGGGACTTCAGCAGTACTGCGTTGAGGGAATGACTGGTACGTACAACGGATATGAGCGCGACGGCAAAACAGTTGCAATGGGTGGTTACTCAAACAACTTTGTGATCAATGAGGATTATGCGGTAACAATTCCCGATAACTTGCCGATGGATGGTGTCGCACCATTGTTGTGTGCCGGAATTACTTTGTATTCTCCAATCAAGCATTGGAATGTCGGACCCGGAATGAAAGTGGCTGTAATGGGCCTTGGCGGTCTGGGGCATATGGGCGTTAAGTTTGCAGTTGCTATGGGTGCAGAAGTGACTGTTCTGTCCCACTCCCCTTCAAAGCAGGCAGATGCTTTAGCGATGGGTGCCCATCACTTTGTTTCAACAAAGGATCCTGAGAATCTAAAGGCTCTTGAAAAGAAGTTTGATCTGATTCTAAATACGGTAAGTGCAGAGCTTGAAATTGGTGATTACCTAAATCTTCTTACCTTGGATGGAACCCTTGTTGTGATTGGTTTACCGGGTAAGCCATATGCAGTTCATGCTGGTGCCTTGCTTAATGGTCGTCGCCGTATCGCCGGTTCAATGATTGGTGGAGTTCCTGAGCTACAGGAGATGTTGGATTTTTGTGGCAAGCATCAGATTGTCAGCGATGTAGAAGTGATTAAATCTGATTACATCAATCAGGCGTACACACGAACAGTTGCAAGTGATGTTAAGTATCGCTTTGTGATTGATGCATCAACCTTTTAAAAGGAGTGAACCAGTAGGGCAAATACTGGTGCGATCGCTAACGCTGGTAAAAGGTTTCCTACCGCTACCTGCTTGATATTGAGTAGTCGGAAAGAGATGCATATCAACATTATTCCGCCCACAATTGTCATCGCATCGATTTGATAACCATCGAGGATTTCACCGAGTCCGAGTCCAATAACGGTCCACACGCCTTGATAAATACCGACTGGCAATGCTGAAACAGCTACTCCCCAACCCAGTGAAGTTGCAAATGCCATTGCGGCAAAAAAGTCCAAAGTGCTTTTCAGAATCAGCTGATCTATTCCATTGCCCATGCCATCGCTGATGCTTCCTAGGATCGCGAGAGGTCCGATTGCAAATAACAGCGAGGCTGAAACAAAGCCTTCAACAAAGGGTGAGTCACTGGATGCTTTGAATCTAATGCGCAGGTTTTCACCCAATGAATCAAGTCGATCTTCTAATTTGAAAAATGAACCAATGAGGCCACCAATTAATAGTGAACCGAGCACCACCAATAAGGTCCAGCCTTGTGGAAGTGCTTGCGTATAGCGATCAGACCACAACGGGATCAGCGCTGAACCTGCTCCCAGCAATGTCACCATGCCCAAAACATCAGTGAGCAAAGTTCTGGTTTTTGAATTCATGCGATTGCCGACCAAGACGCCCAGTGATGCACCAGAAATAATTGTGATTATGTTGATTAAGGTGCCAACGCCAGGAAACATTAGATGATTATACTCATGCAATGTCTAATCCCTTCTTAGAGTTCCTGCGTCCGCATAAAACCGTTCCCCAAACACCATGGACAGCAAAATCTCGATGGGAGTTATCACCGCTTCGAGTCAGTGTGCTTTTCTTCGGCTTATTTATCTTTGGTCTTGGAGATTCACTATTGATCCAAAGTGAGATTGGAAATGCTCCTTGGTCGGTGCTTGCTCAAGGAATTTCACATCGACTTGATATCACTATGGGTTGGTCAACATTTGCAATCAGTTCATTGGTACTTCTCTTATGGATCCCGTTAAGAGAAAAGCCTGGATTTGGCACCCTTTCAAATATCGCATTGATTGCAGCTGCGATCCAAGTAGGTGTCACGGTCTTCCCTACCCCTGACTCTTATTTTGTTGGAATCATCTACTGTCTTATTGGAATTGGAATGGTGGGCGTTGGCTCTAGTTTGTACATCACCTGTGGTTTAGGACCTGGGCCCCGTGATGGCTTGATGACAGCGCTACATCACCGAAGCGGGATCAGAATCGGCAGAGTGCGCCTGGGCATTGAAGGCTCTGTCTTGGTGATGGGATGGCTGCTCGGAGGCACCGTTGGATTGGGCACACTGCTCTTTGCCACCCTTATTGGTCAATCTATTGCGGTCGCACTGGGAGTCGTTTCAAGAGTTACCTCCCGGTAGCGCATAGGATCCTCACATCTTCCCAGGGCTGTGCGCCCTTTCGCACACGGGGTCGCAAACACCCCCGATAACAAAATTAGAGAGGCTGACTCCATGCTGGATTCATTCTTTAAAATCTCAGAACGTGGCTCAACCGTAGCCCGCGAAGTACGTGGCGGGTTTGTAACCTTCTTCACGATGGCTTACATCGTTGCACTTAACCCACTCATCATCGGTCTTGCAAAAGATGGCGATGGAAAGTTCCTAGGTGGCGGCGACGCTCCTAACCTTGCTGCAGTTGCAGCTATGACTGCGTTGATCGCAGGAATCCTTACGATTCTTATGGGAGTTGTCGGAAACTATCCATTGGCGCTCGCAACTGGTCTTGGTCTCAATACATTTGTTGCAGTTGGTATCGCATCAAAGATGACATGGGCAGATGCAATGGGACTTGTCGTCATCGAAGGTCTGATCATCACAGTTTTGGTTCTCACCGGCTTCCGTACCGCGGTTTTCCGTGCAGTTCCTGCGCAACTTAAGGTTGCTATCTCTGTTGGTATTGGTCTATTCATCGCCCTTATCGGTCTTGTTGATGCAGGATTCGTTCGTCGCACAGGTTCAGGTCCAGTACCTGTAACTCTTGGCGATAATGGAACCCTTGTTGGCTGGCCAACAATCGTCTTCGCTTTCGGACTTTTCTTGATGATCGGCTTGATGGTCAAGAAGGTTAAGGGAGCGATCCTGATTGGAATCATCGTTGCAACAGTTGCAGCTATCGCAATTGAATCTGCATTCAAGATTGGTCCAAACTTTGATGGAGCAACTGGCAAGGTGAATCCAAAGGGTTGGGGCTTAAATGTTCCAGCTGTGCCTTCAGATGTTGTTTCTACTCCAGATTTCTCATTGTTCGGTAATTTCAACCTACTAGGATCATTTGATCGCATCTCGCTAATCGCTGGAATCCTCTTTATCTTCACATTGCTTCTTTCAGATTTCTTCGACACTGTTGGAACTGTTACTGCAATTGGACATGAAGCAGATCTCATCGATAAGGATGGAAATGTTCCAAATAACGATCGCATCCTTTTGGTTGACTCAATTGCAGCAGTAGCTGGCGGAGCTGGAAGCATCTCCTCAAATACAAGCTACATCGAATCTGCAGCTGGTGTTGGCGAAGGTGCACGTACTGGTCTTGCATCAGTTGTTACCGGAGTTCTCTTCCTTCTTACAACATTCCTAGCGCCATTAGTTGCCGTAATTCCTTACGAGGCTGCAACACCAGCACTAGTAATTGTTGGTTTCCTCATGATGACTCAGATCAAGAATATTGATTGGCAGGATTACGGAATTGCGATTCCTGCATTCTTGACCATCATCTTGATGCCTTTCACTTACAACATCTCAGTTGGTATTGGTGCGGGCTTTGTTTCACATGTTGTGATCCGTTTGATCCAAGGACGTCGCAAGGATGTACATCCATTGCTTCTACTTGTATCTGGATTGTTTATGATCTACTTCTTGTCATCTCCAATCAATGCTTGGATTGGCTAAGGTAGATTAAAGAAAAGCCCCCGGGAAACCGGGGGCTTTTTTCTTACCAAATTATCGGTGCAAGGTTTCGCTGAACCAGGATTTCATTTGTCTTAGTAAATGGTTTGGAACCAAAAAATCCACGATATGACGAGAGTGGACTCGGATGAACCGATTCAATGCACATCTCCTGGCGGAAATACCCCTTCAACTCCCCTGCAGATTTACCCCAAAAGATGCCAACTACATCATGCTTGCCAAGCTCTTGCGCTACAGCATCTGTAACTGTTTGCCAACCTAAAGTTGCGTGAGCCATCGAACATCCAATTTCAGTAGTGAGTATTCGATTCAGTAACAAAACTCCTTGTTCAAACCAATCGGACAGGTCAGCGTTTGTTCGCTTCACGGAACCGGTATCACTAGAAAGCTCTTCAAAGATATTTCTTAGTGTTGGAGGCAGCGGGTTAACATGTCCATCAACTGAAAAAGCTAAACCATGCGCATGTCCTGCGGTTGGATAAGGATCTTGACCGAAGATCACTACCTTTGTTGCTGAAATGGGATAACTCAGTGCACGAAATATTCTGTGCATAGGTGGAGCAACGATTTGAGGATCCAGTTGCGCTTCTATTGTTGCTATTAAATCCTTATGCGGAGCGAGTACAACTTGCCATTCTGGATGTAGTTGTTTAAAGAGCTGCGCGTGCAAAGAAGCGCCCTGATTCTGAGGTTACAGAGATTGAAGTTCCAAAGACCGCAGATACATGTTCTGAGGTAATAACCTGATCAATAGGACCTGAAACTGCGATAACCCCATCCTTGAGCAACAAGGCGTGGGTGCTTCCTACCGGGATCTCTTCAATATGGTGTGTCACCAAAATTGTGGCCGGTGCGGTTGGATCAGCGGAGAAATGTGCAAAACGCTGCAATAGATCTTCACGTCCTCCTAGATCTAAACCGGCGGCAGGTTCATCCAGCAACAAGAGCTCCGGGTCGGTCATCAGTGCACGTGATATTTGCACCCGCTTCTTTTCACCCTCACTGAGAGTCCCATACAAACGATCACCTAGATCACGTACACCAAAGGTTGTAAGTAGCGCAATCGCTCGGGACTCATCCCATAAATCATAATTCTCGTTCCAACGTCCCAAGATTGCATAAGCCGCTGTTAAAACCACATCCTTTACCGTTTCATCGTAAGGAATATCTTCGGCGATTACCGAACCGCAAATTCCAATACGCGTGCGAAGTTCAAAGAGATCAACCTTGCCCATCTCTTTATCCAAAACTCGAACCTGCCCTTTGGTCGGAAAGATTTTGGTAGCAAGAATCTGCAGCAAGGTTGATTTGCCAGCACCATTTGGTCCTAAGACAACCCAACGCTCCCCTTGTGAGATCGAAAAGTTGAGCGGACCCAAAATGGTGCGGTCACCGCGACGCACTGATACATCGCTCAGGGAAAGGACGGTGCTGCTCATAGATGCAAAAGATAGTGCCATTTGAGCCCTCGATGTCTCAATGCCTCGCCTAAAGGGCAAGTGATTCACGATAACCTAGCCCTCTTATGACTGTTGAAACTGAAGTTAAAGAGCAATTCACAGGATTAATCCTGCTGACCGGGGTCGATAAAGCTGGAATCTCCGCCGCCTTATTCCAGAGCTTGTCACCATTTGCGATCTCGATTGTAGATGTTGAACAGTTAGTAGTTAGCGATCGTCTGATTTTGACGGTTTTGATCGCCCTTAATCCATCACATCAGAAAGCGATCGAGGCAGATCTTGAAGAGTGCGCAGCCGCAAATGATGTGGACATAGCAACACTATTTACCACCCGACCTCTTACCTCGGTAAAGGGATCGTTAGTTGATGTGACGATTACAGGTGAAAAACTGCACCCTTCTACAGTTGCCTTCGTTTCAAATTGCGCGAATGAATTAGCAGGAAATATTGAATCGATTCAACGTATCGGGTCCAATCCAATTTCGTTGTGTTTCACAATCTCTAATTCACCAATCGCTGCACTGTCAGCGGCTTTGAATTCGGCGACCTTTGAAGACGGAGCTACGGTGTCGGTAAAGGCTCACCCATAAATGACCGTAGCAAAACGGCTTGTGCAGCTAGATGTTGACTCAACATTTATTCAGCAGGAAGCTATTGAACTGCTTGCCGCTAAGGCCGGTGTACTTGAAGAGGTTTCCCGAGTAACTGAAGCTGCCATGCGAGGCGAACTAGATTTCTCAGAAAGTTTGCGCGCTCGAGTTGCCTTGTTGAAAGGTTTACCAGAAGCTGCAATTGTAGAAGTGCAAAATGAAATCCTGCTTACAGATGGTGCAGATGCTCTCGTTAAGACCCTTCACGAAAAGGGACATTGTGTTGCATTGGTATCTGGTGGTTTTAGTGACATTTTGAAACCTCTGGTCGAATCTTTGGGAATTAAGCATTACCGAGCAAATAAGCTTGGCATCGCTAATGGCTTACTGACTGGAACTGTTGAAGGGGCAATTGTTGATCGTGCAGCTAAAGCGGATGCCCTTAGATTCTTCGCAGCAGAGTGCAATGTGAATTTACAAGACACAGTCGCTATCGGTGATGGCGCAAATGATTTAGATATGATGGAAATTGCGGGAATAAGTATCGCTTTCAACGCCAAACCAGTTGTTGTTCAAGCCGCTGATTATGCGATCAATGAACCTTCGCTACGCTCTGTTTTTGATTTAATTGGAGCAATTTAAGCTTTACAGACGGCAGGCGTGAATATCCGTTACCAAAATTCCACGTGCTCCAACAGACCACAGCTCATCCATTACTCGGTTTGTTTCTTTGCGAAGCACCATTGCTCGAACCGCAACCCAATCTTGCTTCTGCAGAGGTGAAATCGTAGGAGATTCAAGTCCCGGAGTAATTGCACAAGCCTTATCAACCAAATCTTTTGGAACGTCGTAATCCAACAGGACATAACGGCGGGCGGTAACAACACCCTGAAGACGTCGAATCAAAATTTCGAGCTCAGCTGGAATTGCTGCTCCCTTACGTGCAATCACAACCGCTTCACTTGTCAGGATTGGGTCACCGAAAATCTTCAACCCTGCTTGGCGCAAAGTGTTTCCAGTACTCACAACATCAGCGATTACATCGGCTACGCCAAGGCGCACTGAACTTTCAACAGCTCCATCAAGGCGCACAATCTGCGCGGTAATACCCAGATTCTTTAAACTGTGTTCAACCAATCCTGGGTAAGCGGTAGCAACACGCTTGCCAGCAATACTTTGAACCGTCCACTCTTTATCTGCAGGTCCAGCAAATCTAAAGGTAGAGCCACCAAAATCTAGCGACAAGATCTCATCTGCCTGTGCTGCCGAGTCGATGAGCAAATCTCGACCAGTTATTCCAGCCTCTAACTCACCTGATCCAACATAAACAGCGATATCTCGTGGACGAAGATAGTAAAACTCAACTGAATTGTCGTTGTCGATTAAAACTAAATCGCGGCTGTCGGTGCGTTGACGATATCCAGCCTCTTTTAAAATAGCAATTGAACTGTCAGCTAAAGAGCCTTTATTGGGAACTGCAATTCTTAACATGTAATCTCCTAAAGAAACTTGTAAATATCGTTGATGGTTAAACCGCGAGCTAACATCAATGTCTGGAGATGATAAATAAGCTGGCTAATCTCTTCGGCTAGCGCTTCATCTGACTCGTGTTCTGCGGCTAGCCATACTTCGCCCGCCTCTTCGAGAATCTTTTTTCCAATAGTGTGAATTCCGGCATCCAGTGCTGCAACCGTGCCTGAACCTTCTGGGCGCGCAATAGCCTTTTCGCTGAGCTCGACCCAGAGTGATTCAAAGCTTTTCATAGTGCAAGTTTACTAGACGCACAGCGGGTCTGGCCCCACAATAAATTACTTAATTAACTGTTGCGCAAACTCTCTGATTGAAACAACCATCTGCGCTGGATCTGGAGCATTAAAGACTGCGCTTCCTACAACAAAGGTGTCGGCCCCTGCTTCAAGAGCGATTTGAATGGTACTCATCGATATACCTCCATCGACCTGTAACCAGATTGGTCGATCTCCAATAATCTTTCGTGTGCGTCTTACCTTTTCCATCATATTTTCCATGAACTTTTGACCGCCAAAGCCCGGCTCTACTGTCATGATCAAAAACATATCTACATCATCAATCAGATCCGCGTATTGTGAAATATCGGTATTTGGTTTAATGCCTAAACTTGATCGTGCACCAGCTTTACGGATATTTCTTAAGGTTGCAGGAATATCACTTGTTGCCTCTGCATGGATTGTGACTGATGCGCATCCAATTTCAGCGTACTGAATTGCAATGTCATCAACATTAGCAACCATCAAATGGGCGTCAATTCCTAGTGAAGAGTTCTCAACGATCTTAGCTGCAGCTTCGAAGTCAAAGGTGAAGTTTGGAACAAATACATCATCCATAACATCCAAATGAATCAGATCTGATACGCCAGCTATACTTTCAATCTCTTGATCAAGTTTTGAAAAATCCGCGTTTAAAATACTTGGCGTTATACGAATCTCTAAACTCATAGTTGAATTTTAGCCCTGAACCTTTTGAAAGAGCGCTAAGTACATGGCATCGGTGCCGTGTTTATGCGTCCAGAGCGACATTGCACCATCTCGATTTGCACCTTCTAGCCTTTCCGGAAGAAATGGATCCACATCTATTTTGTTGAGTTCGGTGTGCTTCCTCTTAATGTCTGCAATTTGAATACTCGTCTCGGCTAGGTGAGGCGAACAGGTGGCATAACCAAGGACTCCCCCTGGATTGAGCGCTTCGATTGCAGAATCAATGAGTTCTCGCTGTAACTGTGTAAGAGCACGCAAATCTTGAAGAGTTCGACGCCATCTGACCTCTGGGCGCCGACGCAAAGCACCTAAACCTGTGCATGGTGCATCAATTAATATCGCATCAAATTTTTCACCTAGCGAGTTAATCTCGCGTCCATCTGATACCAAAACACGATCTCCATGTACTACTTGTTTGACTAGCTCTGCTCGCGGAGCGGAAAACTCATTAGCTGTAAAGGTAACCCCACGAGTTCGAGCGATACTTGAAAGCAGTGCAGCTTTTCCACCTGGTCCGGCACATAAATCAAGCCATTGAGTACCAGCAGCCGCTTTCGCAAAAACTTCAGCAACTAGTTGTGAACCCTCATCTTGAACACCAATTTTGCGTTCCTTGATTAAGTCCAATGCTCCGGGATTACCCTTCCAATGGGCGCCAAAGGGCGAGAATTCAGTTGGATCTCCACCGATATCGATGAGATCTTGTTGCGTTGAATATCCCGGCCAAGCAACCAAGGTTGGCAAGGCGGCCTCATTGTTAATTGCTAACGCCGATTCAACCTCTCGCCAATCCTTCAGCAGATCAAAATAAGCAGACACTATCCATTCGGGATGTGAGTATTGAATCGAAAAGCGTTCAACGGGATCAGAGATGGTAAGCAACGGGGCAAACCACTCTTCGATACTTTTACGCGTCACACTTCGCAGCAAAGCATTTACAAAACTCGCCTTTGATTCACCTACTCTTTTGCGAGCAACTTCTACAGTTGCCGCTACCGCTGCGTGATCTGGAATACGCATTTCATGAATTTGATGAACGCCCAATCGACAGATATCGACAATTCCGGGATCTACTTCATTCCAGGGGCGATCGCTAATCTGAGACAGTACCCAATCATGCTTTCCTTGCATTCGAATCGTTCCGTACAAAAGTTCTGTAACGAGTGCGCGATCTCGTTCTTCAAGTTTGCTGGCATTTAGTGCCTGCGGTAACAATAGATTGGAGTAACCCTCGTTTCGGTTTACTTCAGTCAGTAGATCAAAAGCTAACAATCGAGATGCATCTGGCTTTGGAGATTTAAAGGTGTTTCTGCGCGCTTCAGCCAAGGAGTTCACCGCCTGAAAGTCGAGCCCCTCGAGCCCATTCAGATGCGGTCATCTCTTTCTTACCTGACGGGATTACAGTCAATATTTCAACTGCGCCATCCTTTGCCCCGACAAAAACTGAACCTTCGATAGTTGCAAGGGTTCCTGCGGGGAAATTATTTTCAGAAGCAAGCTGGGCAGAAGTAATCTTAAAAGACTCACCTTTCCATGTAGTCCATGCGCCTGGTTCGTAGGTAAAAGCACGAATGGCATTGACCACCTGAAGTGCTGATGTTGTGAAATCTATCTTCGCCTCTGCTTTTGAAATCTTAGGCGCAATTGAAGAGCTGCCACTTTGAATAGTTGGCGTGTGCCCTTGTTTAACTAATTGCAAAGCTTCAGACACCGATTGAACTCCAACTTTCGCGAGTTCGTTCAGTAATTCAACGCTGCGCCATGACGGTTGGATATCAATTTTTGCTTGAGAATAGATAGGACCCGTATCCATACCCTTATCAAGTTGGAAAACAGAGACTCCCGTCTTCACTTCACCATTCTGCAGCGCACGTTGCGCTGGTGCTGCACCGCGATAAGCAGGCAATAGCGAGAAATGTAGATTCAAAAAACCATGCTTAGGCAAACTTAAAATACGTTCAGGTAGCAAAACTCCATAACCAATAGTCAGGATCAGATCGAGATCTTCAATCTTTCCAATCAAATCATCTGGGGAGCTAGGTTTGAAGAGGGAAATACCATGCGCAACCGCCCAATCCCCCACGATTGATTGTGTCAATGTTCTGCCACGCCCAGCTGGCTTATCGGGTTGAGTGATTACTAATTCAAGTGAGTGTTCGGATTGCAATAGCCAATCCAAAGTCGGAATCGCCACATCCGGAGTAGCTGCTACTCCGATACGCATTAAGAGATCCGTCCGAAAATGGTGTGTGGTGAATCCTTAACTTGAATGTTATTTCCTTGCTCTGCCGCAAGGTTAAACCACTCTGATTCACGAATTTCCTTCATCGCAAGTTTACGATCTTCAGCCGACAATTTGTCTATGAACAAAATTCCATTGAGATGGTCAGTTTCATGCTGCAACGCTCGAGCTAGAAACTCAGTTCCCTCGACGGTAATGGGTTCGCCATACATGTTGTAACCCTTTGCAACCGCACGCATGGCACGAGGAGTTTCATATCTAAGCTCTGGAAAAGAAAGACATCCTTCTTCACCATCCTGCATCTCTTCGCTTAAAGTCAAAACGGGATTAATTAAATGGCCTAACGCCTCATCAACATCCCACACAAATACGCGCAATGGAACACCGATTTGTGGCGCCGCTAAACCCGCGCCTGGCGCATCCAGCATGGTGTCCGTTAAATCCTGGACGAGGACGCGCAATTCTTTGTCGAAATCGAGTACCTCAGAAGCTGGGGTCGTCAATACGGGATCCCCAAAGAATCTAATCTCTTGAATTGACATGGCGCGAGTCTACCAATTGGTTAGAGGGAATATGGATTGATTCGCAGGGTGAAGAGTTCCTTCTTCGCGATACTTCTGCGTCTTTGTAGTTCATGAACCACGCCGATTAAAGAAGGTGCCTCGCTATTTTCTACATGTAAAACAATTTTCGCTTGCCCCTTCGCGATGGGAGCTGGACCAAACAATCGCGTTGATTGGGGTAGACGCCCTTGTTCGATCGCCTTGCTTAAACCTGTAAAAATCTGGGTCGCATCCGATTGACCCATCACAAGTACAGCTGAAGTTGTATATGGCGGCAGTTGCAACTCGCTTCTTTCAGTGAGCTCACGTTTTAATAAGGGAGCAACATTCCATCTCGCAATGCTTGCCGATATTGGATGGGATTCATCCAGAACCAATAAAACCTTTCCTTTGCGAGAGATCAATGCAGATGTCTCAAGGAACAGTTCTCGCGCTCTTTCAGCGGTACGAAGATCTGTGTGAGCGAAAAAACGCATTCCATCAAGCACGACTACCGCGGCATAACCACCAGCAACTTCTGGTTGTGCACCAGGAGTAGCCAGAACCAAAGAAGGTTTATTCTGGATCTTTCCTTTGATGACATCACCTGCTGAAATAATTACCGGAAATCCAGTAAACGCGCGAGAAATTTCCTCTGAGGCTCTTTCGATACCGCGGCCAGCCAGGTACTGCTTATCGCGATGGCAGAAGGAACATTTCCAAGAATCAAAATTCTTTCCGCAATGTACGCATATTGGATTGGCAGCCTTTGATCCCACTGACAATCGTCCTCCACATTCACACAATGCGATGTTGCGACAGTGCGCGCACAGTAGGGCGTTTCCATACCCTTTTCGAGGGGCGAGGAAAAGAACTGGTCCAACCTTTAGTGCCGCACGGATCTCTGAAAAGATTCGTCCCGGTAACAACGCTCCATCTGTGGGTGTGAACGCCTTTACATCGATACTTTCGCGAGAAGTTATGTATTTGATGTGTCGATTCTCAATTTCGAATCCAACTTCGATAGAAGGAGAAAATCCCGTAAGCACCAGCTTCAGTTTTTCTTGAGAGGCGCGAAGTTGAGCGACCGCTCGCGAATTCCAACCTGGTGATCTCACCTCATAGTGATCAAAGGATGACTCTTTGAAAATAATAATCGTTGATAAGTTGGTAACTGGTGCAAATACTGCACTTCTCGTACCAACAACTATGGATTTATCAGAATTTATTGCGGTCATGAAGTTTGTATATCTCTGATCACGCTGCATAGCGGCAGTTAATTTCAAGGGTGAAAAGCCTGATTCCGACAGTGATTCAATGATCTGATCAACATCTTTCTCATCAGGAGCAACGATCAAGACCGATCCTGCATCAAAGTTTTCTGAGACTAAGGCATTTAATTGTCGATATGGCTGAGTAAATGGATGAAATGTTTCAAATGTTGTCCCTGTTTTTCCAGACTTACTCTTACCAAATTGTATTGATGTAAAGAGTTTGTCTACTGAAGCTACTCTTGGCGGAATCGCGGATCGAATGATGTCCCATGGATTGCACGCATATTTTTCAGCTAATACCTCAAACAATGTAAGTGATTCGACGGTTGCAATTGGATGAGGCGATAAGACCTTTGAAATCGGCTTTAACGCCCCTGCACGTTCTGGTTGAGCAACACGTTCTTGGACGATTCCTTCAGTTTCACGACCACCAAATGGAAGCTGAACTCGTACGCCAATCTGAATCTGTGCGGATAGTTTTTCGGGGATTGCATAGTCATACAACTGATCTAGATGAAAAACACCTGTATCAACTCGAACTCGAGCAACAGGTAAGACCAAGGCTCTCGGGCCAGAAGCAGCTGGTGCTACTTCTGCCTTTAACTTGAAGAGCCTTGGAGTTCCCACCGACTACTTGATTGCGTTTTGAAGTGCTGAAACTCGATCAGTACGTTCCCAAGCGAACTCGGGAAGTTCACGACCGAAGTGACCATAAGCACTTGTTAGTGAGTAGATAGGACGTAACAAATCAAGATCGCGAATGATCGCAGCAGGACGAAGGTCAAATACTGAAAGTACAGCATCCTGAATCTTTGCCACTGGCACTGTTTCGGTACCGAATGTTTCGACGAAAACTCCAACAGGCTGCGCTTTTCCAATCGCATATGCAACTTGAACTTCGCAACGACGTGCAAGACCAGCTGCCACAACATTCTTTGCTACCCAACGCATTGCATACGCTGCTGAACGATCTACCTTTGATGGATCCTTACCGCTAAATGCACCACCGCCATGGCGTGCCATTCCACCGTACGTATCAACAATGATTTTGCGTCCCGTTAACCCTGCATCTCCCATCGGTCCGCCAATAACAAAGCGACCAGTTGGATTAATAAGGGTACGAAGATCCTTCTTTGGAAGATCAATAGAGGCCAAGATTGGGTCGATAACCTGCTCAATAATTTCAGGAGTAAGTTTTTTCACTACATCGACATCTTCAGAATGCTGGCTTGAGATAACTACTGTATTTAATGCAACCGCTCGATCACCGTCATACTCGATAGTTACCTGAGTTTTTCCATCTGGACGTAGGTATGGAAGAGCTCCAGATTTGCGAACCTTAGTAAGTTGCTGAGCCAATGCATGTGCCAACCAAATTGGTAGCGGCATCAGCTCTTTCGTGTCATCACATGCATAACCAAACATCAATCCTTGATCGCCTGCACCTTGAAGATCCAATGGATCCACCGCTGAAGTAACGCGGTGCTCGTAGGCATCATCTACGCCTTGAGCAATGTCTTGAGATTGCTGTCCGATAGAGATCGATACTCCGCAACTATTTCCGTCAAAACCTTTATCAGATGAGTCGTAACCAATATTCAAAACAGTGTCGCGAACTATTCCCATAACATCTGCGTAACCATCAGTAGTAACTTCACCAGCAACATGAACTTGACCTGTTGTGATCAGTGTTTCTACCGCAACGCGGCTCTTTTTGTCCTGCGAAAGCAGTGAGTCCAAAACCGCGTCGGAGATCGCATCTGCGATCTTGTCTGGATGTCCTTCAGTTACTGATTCAGATGTAAAAAGTCGCTTTGACATAAATTAACCTAACTGCCGGATGGCGTGATCAAGAAGTAAATTACCGAGAGCGTCTTTGGAGACTTCCTTGACCGCTATATCCGCATCATTGCGTAGGAGAATGGTACCCATAGTCTGGTCCTGACCAAATATCGCCCCGCCAGAAACATCATTCACATAGATTAAATCCAAGCCTTTGGACTCTAACTTCCTGCGAGCCTCTTGCAGGTGGTCCTTAGTTTCAGCGGCAAAACCAACTATTACCTGATGGCTTTTGCGGGCCGATACAGTGGCTATCAGATCTGGATTTTCCTCTAGCTCGATACTTCCAAGAAATGTTTTCTTGATCTTATCTATCGCTGTGTTTTTTGGTCGAGCATCGGCAACCGCTGCACTCATAATCAAAATATCGCATTGATCGAAATTCGAATCTAAGGCTTGCTTCATATCGCTAGTGGTTTCAACCTTTGTAACATGAATTCCACTAAGCGAGTCAGTATCAAAGTTCGCTGCGATTAAATGAACATCAGCACCTCGCGCCGCTGCCGCCTTTGCTATCGCGATACCCTGTTTGCCTGAAGATTTATTGCCAATAAAACGAACCGGATCAATCGCTTCACGCGTTCCACCAGCTGTTACTAAAACTCTTTTACCTTTGAGATCTTGCGTATGTCCCGTCATTTGGTCAAAGTTATGAATGATTGAGGGAACTTCTGGGAAACGCCCAGGACCAATGTCATCACCAGTTAGTCGTCCGACTTCAGGATCCATGACCAGGTAGCCGCGATCGCGTAATGTTTTTACATTTGCAACTGTTGCTGGATCTAGCCACATCGATGGGTGCATCGCAGGCACGATCATTTTCGGAACGTCAGAGGCGAGGATCAAGTTTGTGAGTAAATCATCTGCTCGACCTTGAGCAATGCGGGCTATCAAATCAGCGGTCGCTGGTGCAATTAGGAAAAAATTAGCTCGTTCAGCAAGTGCAATATGCGGAACTGTATGGACACTCTCCCAGACCTGAGTATTTACTGGACGGCCCGACAGCGCCTCCCACGTCGCCTTACCCACGAAGTTAAGTGAGGATGGAGTTGGAACAACTGTTAGAAGGTAGCCGCGATCCTGCAGACGTCGTAAAAGTTCGCAGGATTTGTAAGCTGCAATTCCGCCACCAACGCCGAGAATAACCTCACGGCCAAGAAGTGACATTGTGAAAAAATTTAAGCTGTTGGCTCGAGGTTTTCGATTGTTAGCAGGCCTTCATTGATCTCGCGAAGCGCGATAGATAGAGGCTTCTCATGCACATGAGTCTCAACAAGTGGTCCTACATACTCGAGTAGACCTTCACCAAGTTGTGAGTAGTAAGCGTTGATCTGACGAGCACGCTTTGCAGCGTACAAAACAAGGCTGTACTTAGAACCGCTCTTGTCTAGAAGTTCGTCGATTGGTGGATTTGTAATGCCATCCATGGTTTCCCCGCTTCTGTATTTATCTCGTACTTAGTGAAATATCTTCGTACTCAGTGTTTAACTCTGTGCTAACTCTATCAGTTTCTGAACCACGCTCTCGACCTGGTCATTTATCACCACAACATCGAAAAATGAGGCGGCAGCGAGCTCATCCTGGGCCAATGCGAGCCTTTCAGCCCTTCTTTCGGGACTATCAGTTCCACGGCCTTCTAATCGCGAGACCAACTCTTCCCAAGTGGGTGGTTCTAAGAAAACGAGAATCGACTGCGGAAGGTGAGCCTTTACCTGCTTTGCTCCAGCTATCTCGATCTCAAGTAGAACATTCCGACCAAGCAGCAACGCTTGTTCAACCTTTTCTTGTGGAGTTCCATAACGATTACCTGCAAACTCGGCCCATTCTAGAAACTCATCTGCGTTAATCATTCTTGAAAATTCATCGTTGGTTACGAAGTAGTAATCATGTCCATCAACTTCGTTGTTTCGAGGGGCACGAGTAGTCGCGCTAACGCTTACCCAGAAATCGCCAGCTTCGCGAAGTTTCTGAGCAACGGTACTTTTTCCAACTCCCCCAGGACCAGATAACACCAACAGTTTTCCGGGCTTGATTGCGTGCTCTGATTTCATAAATTCGTTACGCAATTCCTTAATCTGATGACGACCTAAGCCCTGAATTCTACGCGTTGGGGAGATATTTAGCCTCTCCATTAATGACTGTGCTCTGATCTTTCCGACACCTGTCATTGACTCAAGTAACTCTTTCACTCGCATCTTTGCAATTGCATCTTCATTCTTTGCAATTTCCAAGACGGTGTCGATTGAGAATTCACCATTCTTAATCTTGAACTTAACTTCGGCTCGTCTTTTACGCGAGGCAGCAGCCTTCAGCAACGCTTCTTTGCGCTGTTCATCACTTAGCTGCGGAGGCAATCCCATGGGGGTAAATCTAGTGGGAAAGTGATTAGAGTAAATCTGCCGCTATCTGTGCGGCGCGATCACGCATGGCATCCGCCCCTTGACTCCAGCTTTGCGTGATGGGGCGACCGATGACAACCAGAGTTGCTCCAGCCTGAATTGCATCACGTGGGGTCATAGTTCGAACTTGATCATCACTCTTTGTTGAATCTGCTGGTCTCACACCTGGCGTAATAATGATTGGGTTTGCACCAACCGCTGAACGAATTGCAGCGATTTCTAGCGGAGAACACACAATTGCGCCGGCACCAGCAGAGGTTGCAAGTGTTGCAAGACCGACAGCAGAAGTTAGCGCGTTTGCGGCATAACCAATCTGAGTGACATCGGCTTCAGACAGAGAGGTAAGAATCGTTACTCCGGTGATGTGTGTTGAAGGAACAGCATCAACAGCAGCTTTGATCATCGCCGCACCACCTGATGCATGAACAGTCAAAAACTTCGGTGCTAGATGTGCAACAGCTTTGGTGGCGCCACTTACTGTGTGCGGAATATCGTGCAATTTCAAATCTAGGAAAATATCAGAATCTGTAACATCCTTTATCGCTTTCACACCGTCAGAACCAAAGGTAAGAAAGAACTCAAGACCCAATTTAAAAACTGATACTGATTCTTGGGTTGCCTTTACCCATTCAATAGCGGTTGAAAGATCCGGAGTATCTACAGCTAAAACAATAGGTGCTTTGCTCATTGTGCACTTTCCGTTTCTGCGCGATGTGCGTATCCGATGGCTTGCTTTAAAGATGTGAAACCACGATCGATCAGTAGCTGCTTGAGCTCATTTTGAATAGACATGATTGCCGTTGGATTTCCAAAACTTGCGGTACCAATTGAAACTCCACTTGCTCCCGCCAAAATCATTTCCAGTGCGTCGCGACCCGACGAGATGCCACCCATTCCTAAAATTGGAGTGTTTGGAAGTGCTGCGTGGACTTGATACACCGCACGAACAGCAATAGGGCGAATCGCTGGACCAGATAATCCGCCCGTCTTTCCTCCAAGCTGTGGCCTCATCGTGTCGATGTTAATTACCATTCCGAGAACAGTATTAATAAGTGCTAAACCATCCGCACCAGCATCAACCACACCGCGAGCAATAGATACTAAATCCGTTACATCTGGCGAAAGTTTGGCGATGATTGGAAGCTCTCCCCCAATTGTTCGACGCACTCCATCAATAACACGACGTGATGCTTCAGGATCACAGGCAAATACCAAGCCACGGTTTTCAACGTTTGGGCATGAGATATTTACTTCGATGGCACTGATGCCAGAAACAGAACGCAATTTTCGAGCGAGGGTTGAATACTCTTCAACAGTCTCACCGGCGATTGAAACAATAATGCGAGCCTTTTGCTCCGTTAGGTAAGGAATGTCCTTAGCAAGAAAGGCATCGATTCCGGGACCTTGTAAACCAATGGAATTAAGCATTCCGCTTGGTGTTTCAGCCATTCGCGGAGTTGGTCGCCCAGGGCGAACCTTTGACATCACAGACTTGGTCACAATTCCGCCCATTTCACGGAGCGGGAAGAATTGCGCTAACTCCCGTCCGGAGCTTGCACAACCACTTGCCGTAAATATTGGAGCTGGAAACCAGGTGTTTCCGATTGTTGTAGAAAAATCGAGGCTGGTCATAGCTGCATACCTACCTGACTCCACTGAACCTTTGAACCATCCATCACTGGTCCATCAATACACGAACGCAAATTTGAGATTGAACCATCTTCATTCTCCACCGGCAATACACAAGTCATACAAATACCGATTCCGCATGCCATGGATTCTTCAACTGCGCATTGATGTACGACACCAAATTGATCCGAGATTTTAGTGATCGCTGACAACATCGCCATCGGACCGCACGAATAAATAACTGCAATATCTAAATCCTTAATAATTTCTGGAATTGGATCTGTAACACGACCGGCTTGACCCATAGAGCCATCTTCGGTGTAGATACGCATCGAATTAACGGCTCGCTTGCCCTCCATCGGGGCGTAAATTTTGGAAGCGGTACTCGCACCAAGCAACATATCAACTCTGCAGCCGCGAGCGTTAAGAACTTCGGCTAATCCAAACAGTGGGGCAGAACCGTAACCTCCACCAACTAGAAGCACTGGAACTGGCTCAGTTGGAATTCCAAAAGCTGTTCCGAGCGGAGCGACGATGTCGATCATTGCGCCTTCTTGTTGGGCACATAGCCATTTACTGCCTTGACCGTGCGGTGCAACTATAAGTTCCATAGTGCCACCAAAAGTTGAACTATTTGAAACTCGAGAAATTGCGAAAGCTCTGCGAAGCACCATCTTTGAGGTATCGCCACCAACGCTGATCGCGACGAAGTTCCCTGGCTTGCACACCGCTGCTAAGTCACCAATGTTCAAGATAATTTGGTGATACTGACCAACACGCTTGTTACTGACAACAGGTGCCAATATCTGTTTAGCGCTCTTGTTTATTTGTGACATCTACGCCAACCATTCCTGCAGAGATTTGATACTTAAAGGACCACTTTGAAGGAAGGTGATCGCATCCACCGCGGCGCTAAATCCAGCCGTGGTCGTAATGCAAGGAATCGAACGCTGTACCGCTGCTGTTCTAATCGCCCAGCCATCTGCTCGTGTTCCGCGACCAACAGGAGTATTAATGACTAAATCAATTTCGCCAGCGTTAATAATCTCGACGATAGTCTTTTCACCCATAGGACCGGTGCCATCTGAGTTCTTGCGCACCGTGGTGCACTCGATCCCATGATCCTTCAGGAAGTTTGCAGTTCCTTCAGTAGCCAAAATTCTAAAGCCGAGCTCTGAAAATCCCTTAGCTGGTTCAATTCCAGTCTCTTTATCCTTGTCAGCTAATGAAATAAATACTGTTCCAGAACTTGGCAAAGGACCAAAGGCGGCGATCTGACTCTTGGCGTAACTTTCGCCGAAGGTTGGTGAGATACCCATTACTTCTCCGGTGGATCTCATCTCAGGTCCAAGTACGGCATCAACACCGCGCCCATCAGTTCTGCGGAAACGATTCCACGGAAGAACCGCCTCTTTAACTGAGACACCACGAGCAACGCCATCACCGACAGATGGCAACAACCCTTCAGTGCGCAGTTGAGCGATCGTTGTGCCAACTGAAATTCTTGCAGCTGCTTTTGCTAGCGGAACTCCACTTGCCTTGCTCACAAAAGGAACAGTTCGAGATGCGCGAGGATTTGCTTCGAGCACATAAAGAACTTCATCAGCGATAGCAAACTGAATATTGATGAGACCACGGACATCAACACCGCGAGCAATCTTTTCTGTTGCAGTACGGATTTCGGATCTTTGGGCTTCAGTAACTGTCATCGATGGAAGCACGCACGCGCTGTCACCACTGTGAATGCCAGCTTCTTCGATGTGCTCCATGACTCCACCCAAGAAGAGTTCTTCGCCATCAAAAAGCGCATCAACATCGATTTCGATTGCATTATCTAAGAAGCGATCTACCAATACTGGGTGATCTGGAGTTATATCTGTAGCTCGGGTGATGAAACCACCCAAAGCAGCATCATCATAAACAATTTCCATTCCGCGGCCACCGAGTACAAATGATGGTCGAACCAATACTGGATAACCAATTTCATGAGCGATATTGGTTGCTTCTAGTTGTGAAGATGCCATTCCAAACTCTGGCGCCTTCAAACCTTGCTCAGCCAAGATATTTCCAAATGCTCCACGCTCTTCAGCAAGGTTAATTGCATCAGGTGAGGTACCAAGAATTGTCACTCCATTAGCTTTCAAGCCTGCTGCCAAACCAAGTGGTGTTTGCCCTCCGAGTTGAGTAATTACACCTAGTACTGGACCAGCCTGTGTCTCTGCATGAACAACCTCTAATACATCTTCCAAAGTCAATGGTTCGAAGTACAAACGATTACTAGTGTCGTAATCCGTCGATACTGTCTCTGGATTGCAGTTGATCATGATGGTTTCATAACCTGCTTCACGCAGAGTAAATGAGGCATGAACACAGGAGTAATCGAACTCAATACCCTGCCCAATTCTGTTTGGTCCACTTCCAAGAATGATTACAGCAGGAGTTGTTCGAGGCTTAACCTCAGTTTCTTCTTCGTAACTTGAATAGTGATACGGAGTAAAAGCTTCAAACTCTGCAGCACATGTATCAACTGTTTTGTAAACAGGTCTGATCGACATGTGATGGCGAGCCTTGCGAATCTCATCCTCAGTTACACCGCGAAGGATTGCAATCTGTGAATCTGAAAAGCCTTGTGTTTTCGCGGTGCGAAGCAGCTCGGAGGTTAATTCGCCCGGTTGAGCAATGACAGCAGCTTGTGCGTTGATTAACTCAATCTGTCGCAAGTACCAAGGATCGATCTTAGTAGCCTCGAATACTTGCTCGATCGTGGCCCCAGCCCACATCGCCTTTTGAACTTGCTGTAAACGATATTCAGTTGGGACCTTCATGGCTTGCATAAGCGCTGAAAGCTCAGCAGCACTGATTTCGGGCCAGGTGAAAATCGCTTCCTTTCGCTCTAAAGAACGGGTTGCCTTCATTAAAGCTTCAGAGAATGAGCGACCGATCGCCATCGCTTCGCCAACGCTCTTCATAGTTGTCGTCAGGCGAGGATCTGCATCTGCGAATTTTTCAAATGCAAAACGTGGCATTTTTACTACAACATAATCGAGGGTTGGTTCAAATGAGGCAGGAGTTACCTTTGTGATGTCATTTTGAATTTCATCTAATGTGTAACCGATAGCCAACTTGGTTGCAATCTTTGCGATAGGAAATCCCGTTGCCTTAGATGCCAACGCACTTGAGCGAGAAACACGTGGATTCATCTCAATCACAATAATTCGACCATTTTTTGGATTGACCGCAAACTGGATATTGCAGCCACCGGTATCAACGCCAACCTCGCGGATGATGTCCATGGATAGATCACGAAGTCTTTGGTATTCAACATCGGTCAAGGTCATAGCTGGAGCTACTGTGATCGAGTCACCAGTATGTACGCCCATCGGATCTAGGTTTTCGATAGAACAAACGATTACTACGTTGTCCTTGCGATCACGCATTACTTCAAGTTCATACTCTTTCCAACCGAGGATTGATTCTTCGAGAAGTACCTCTGATGTTGGACTATGACGCAATCCTGCACCCGCAATTTGTCGTAGTTCATCCTCATCAAATGCAATGCCGGAACCTAAACCACCCATCGTGAAAGATGGACGGACTACAACTGGATAGTTGAGCTCGACCACTGCGGCGAGAATCTCTTCCATTGTGTGACAGATGCGAGACTTCGCAGATTCTCCCCCAACTTTTTCCACGATTGCGCGGAATAGTTCGCGATTTTCACCACGTTGAATCGCATCAACATCTGCACCAATTAAGCGAACTCCATACTTCTTTAACGTGCCACGTTCGTAAAGGCCAATCGCGGCATTCAGGGCGGTCTGTCCACCCAATGTTGCCAATACAGCATCCGGCTTTTCGTGAGCGATGATTCTCTCGATGATTTCAGGGGTAATTGGTTCGATATAGGTTGCATCCGCAAACTCAGGATCTGTCATGATCGTCGCAGGGTTTGAATTAACGAGAATGACTCGAATACCTTCTGCCCGAAGCACGCGACAAGCCTGCGTACCGGAGTAATCAAATTCGCAAGCCTGTCCAATAACAATGGGACCACTTCCGATAACTAAAACACTTTTAATTGTTGTATCAAGACCCATTACGCACGCACCTTCTTTGCCATGAGATCTACAAAACGATCAAATAGATATGACGCATCGTGCGGACCAGCGGCAGCTTCTGGGTGATACTGAACTGAAAATGCTGATCTGTCGAGCAACTGCAAACCTTCGACTACCCCATCGTTAAGGCACACATGTGTCACTTCACCTCGACCATAGACCGTTGAGAACTCTTGATCGGTTGGAGCTTTCACCGCGAAACCATGGTTATGTGCGGTGATCTCTACCTTGCCAGTGTTCTTATCGATAACAGGTTGATTGATTCCGCGGTGACCAAACTGCAACTTATATGTCTCAAATCCAAGGGCACGACCAAGAATCTGATGTCCAAAACAGATTCCGAACAACGGAATCTCTGCCAAAAGAAGTTCACGAACTACTTCAATTACATCCGTCATAGTTGACGGATCACCAGGACCATTAGAAAGGAAAACACCATCAGGCTTTATCGACATAATCTGTTCAATGGTTGCGTCATATGGCATCACATGAACTTCAACTCCACGTTCGGCTAACGCTCTAGGAGTTGCAGCTTTGATTCCTAGATCGAGGGCGGCGATTGTGAACTTCTTTTCACCGATTGCAGGCACTACATAGGTTTCTGGCGTTGATACATCGCGTACTAAATAGGCACCAGCCATAGCATCTGCTTTTCGCACTTCAACAACCATCTCTTCGCGCGATAAATCTAAACCAGAAAAAATTCCAACTCGCATCGCACCACGATCACGAAGATGTCTGGTTATGGCGCGGGTATCGACACCTTGAATTCCAACAATTCCTTGCTCGCTTAACTCTGCCTCTAAATCATTTTGCGCACGCCAGTTAGAGGTAAGGGATGAAGGATTGCGAACCACAAATCCTGATACCCAAATCTTTGCAGACTCATTATCTTCATCATTAACACCAGTATTGCCAATATGAGGTGCGGTCATGATGATTACCTGCTTGTGATACGAAGGATCTGTAAGAGTTTCTTGATACCCGGTCATTCCAGTTTGGAATACTGCTTCACCGAAAGTTTTCCCGGTCGCTGCCCATGATGAGCCCTCGAAAATTCGACCATCATCTAAAACTAAGTAAGCTGAACTCATCACTTAGCTCCATTCTGTGCGACTACTCCATTGTTTAATACATGCTTACCTTTAAAGAAGGTATGCATGATTACTCCTGGCAATTGTTGGCCATGGTATGGAGTATTTGATGACTTTGATAGGACTAAATCGCGGTCTACTGTCCACATTTGGGTTGGATTCATCACAACGATATTTGCTGCCGAACCTTCAACCAAGGGTTGACCTTGAAGTTCATAGCGACCAATGCGAGCAGGTGCATATGACATTCGTTCTGCAACCTGTTGCCAAGAGATCAATCCCGTATCCACCATTGTTTTTTGAACTATTGATAGCGCGGTTTCTAGACCGAGCATTCCAAAGGCTGCCTCTTGCCACTCGCACTCTTTAGCTTCAGTTGGGTGAGGAGCATGATCTGTTGCAACGATATCAATGGTGCCATCTGCTAACGCTTCGCGCAGAGCCATCACATCAGCTTCAGTTCGTAATGGTGGATTCACCTTGTAAACAGGATCATATGAACTTGCCAAATCATCAGTTAATAAAAGGTGATGCGGAGTAACTTCTGCCGTCACATTAATCCCACGTGCTTTAGCCCAGCGGATAATTTCAACTCCACCTGCAGTTGTTAAGTGACAAATATGTAAACGTGATTTCACATGATCTGCTAACAGCACATCCCGGGCGATGATTGCCTCTTCTGCTACCGCTGGCCAACCTTTAAGACCAAGTCGTGCAGAAATTTCGCCTTCATTCATTTGAGATCCAACTGTCATGCGTGGATCCTGGGCATGCTGAGCAATTACTCCATCAAATTTTTTGATGTATTCAAGGGCTCTGCGCATCACCAGCGGATCAGAGACACAGTTGCCATCATCCGAGAACACTCTTACACGAGCAACGGAATCTGCCATCGCGCCGATCTCTGACAGCGCTTCACCCTTTAAACCTTGAGTAACCGCACCAATCGGGAAAACATCGAGCAAGCCTGCTTCTTGCCCTAATCGATATACCTGTTCAACAACACCTGCAGTATCGGCGACAGGTGAGGTATTTGCCATTGCTGATACCGCGGTAAATCCACCTTTAACACCAGCACGACTTCCGGATAAAACCGTTTCGGCATCTTCACGTCCTGGTTCACGCAGGTGCGTGTGAAGATCTACTAAACCAGGAAGGGCAACACATCCAGAGCCATCAATGCTGTTTGTTGCTTGATCTTTAGAGCCTTTAGCGATGCTACTTATTACTCCATCGGTGATGCCGATGTCTGCAACCTTTCCATCTGGCAAGGAAACATTCTTAATTAAGAAATCCACGTTGCTCATTTAGTTGCTCCCTGCTTCTAGTGCTCCACCGGCGAGCAAAACATACAAAATCGCCATTCTTACGCTCACGCCATTTGTAACCTGTTCCGTGATTACAGAACGCGCGCTATCTGCAACCTCAGCTGAAATTTCTAAACCGCGATTCATGGGTCCGGGGTGCATAACTATTGCACCTGGCTTCATAGAAGACATTCGTTCTGCATTTAGACCAAAGTAACGTGAGTATTCACGCGCATTTGGAAAGAATAAGTCGGTCATTCGTTCTTGTTGTACACGCAACATCATCACAACATCAACATGTGGAATCACCGCATCAAAGTCATAAGAAACCTCTGCTGGCCAACTTTCAATACCTAACGGCAACAAGGTTGGTGGTGCAACTAAAGTCACCTTTGCGCCTAGCAGCGATAGTAGTAAGACATTTGATCGAGCAACTCGTGAGTGCAGTACATCGCCCACAATTGCAACGCTTAACCCTGAAAGATCCGCACCACCCATACCTAAATGTTTGCGAATTGTGAAAGCATCTAACAGTGCCTGGCTTGGATGCTCATGTGTTCCATCCCCCGCGTTCACAACGCTTCCGGACATCCATTGATTATCTGCCAAACGTTGGGCAGCTCCAGATGCAGAGTGACGAATAACAACGGCATCAGCGCCCATAGCTTGAAAGGTCATTGCCGTGTCTTTCAGAGATTCACCCTTACTTAGACTGGAACCCTTAGCTGAAAAGTTAATAACATCTGCCGACAATCTCTTTGCCGCCGCTTCAAATGAGATTCTGGTACGAGTTGAATCCTCTGCAAAGAGATTAACAATTGTTCTTCCGCGCAGAGTAGGCAGCTTCTTGACGGCGCCATCACTTACGCGAGCAAGTTCAGTCGCTGTATCCAAAATCGAGATCGCTTCTGCCTTACTGAGGTCTGCGATTGACAGTAGATGGCGCATTACTTTGCCTCCTCTTCGATACTTACTTCATCTCGGCCATCAATTTCAGCCAATAAAACCTTTACCGTTTGGTTTTTCGAGGTTGGCAGATTCTTGCCAACAAAATCTGCCTTGATTGGAAGCTCGCGGTGGCCACGATCAACAAGTGCGGCTAACTGAACTGTTTGTGGGCGTCCGATTTCGCCGAGGGCATCTAGAGCTGAGCGGATTGTTCGACCAGAAAACAAGACATCATCAATTAGCACCACATCTTTTCCTTCAATCCCAGAAGTAGGAATCTTCGTGGGCATGATTGCTCGTGGTGGTCGCAGACGCAGATCATCGCGGAACAAGGTGATATCTAAGGTTCCTGTTGCAACTTCAGTTCCTTCGATTGCTTGAATAATCTCTGCAATGCGAGCTGCTAGGTGGGCTCCGCGTGTAGGGATTCCGAGCAAAACGATGTTGGAAGCTCCTTGATTCTTTTCAAGGATCTCATGTGAAATACGGGTCAACGCACGTGAAATATCCTGTGCGGACAGGGCTACGCTCATGTAAATCTCCTTTCCCACCTCTCTGGATGGGTCGTTAAAGGATGCAGGCTCGATACTAGCATTTATTGCACGAAGCTGTGGATATCCTATTTTTCAGATGTCGAGTCGCGTTAACGTGCCCGCATGGATACAAAACAACACATACTTCAGCTCACTCTACGCCTCCGCCTTCTTCGTGAATCTCGAAAATTAACCCTGGTGCAGGCCGCAGCCTTGTCGCAGGGCGCCATTACGCCGATCGCTCTGGGCTCATATGAACGCGGTGATCGCGCTATCACGGCAAATAAACTTCTGACCATTTCTCAGATGTACGGGGTTCCGGTTCAGGAACTATTTGCAGCACCGGACAAAACGATTTCTAGCCACAGAATCACTGTAGATATTCGAAAAGTTGTTGGAAACGGATCTGAACTATCCAAGAGATTTTCAGGGGTGGTTGCAAAGATCGCCCGAATGCGTAGCGATTGGAACGGTGAAGTTATTTCCTTACGCAGTGAGGATTTAAAGAATCTTTCAACTTTTTCCGGTTTCTCACCAGAAGAAATCACACTGATAACCAGTGAGTATGTAATTCCTAGATCGAAATAGTGTCTTTGAGGCTGGCGATTCTTCCAAGTACACCGTGGATGTACTTTGAAGATTCATCACTTGATAGCTCTTTGGCCAACATAAGCGCTTCATCAATGGCAACGCTAGTAGGAACTTCAGTTGCCCAGAGAATTTCGAAGATGCCTAATCGTAAAATATTTCGATCCACCGCTGGCAAACGATCCATATCCCAGCCTTGGGCATACGTGGTGATCAACTCATCAATCTTGCGACGATTATCTGAAACACCATTTACAAGTTCACGGGTGTAGTCACGAATTGGTCGTGCATCTGGACCATCTGCAGGTATATCTCGTGCAATAAGTGTTTCCACCAGATTTGTTCCGCGAATATCTGTTTCGTACAACAGATCCAGTGCTTGCTTACGAGCCTTACTTCTAGCGGACACTAGTTAGCGCGACCCTGATAAGACCCATCACGAGTATCTACAAGAACTACCTCATCCTGCTTGATGAAAAGTGGAACTTGAATTTCGATTCCAGTTTCAACTGTTGCTGGCTTTGTTCCACCAGATGAACGGTCGCCCTGAATTCCTGGCTCTGTGTAGGTAATTTTCAATGGAACTGAGGCTGCTAATTCAATATACAAAGGGTTACCTTCATTGACAGCAACAATCGCTTCAGTATTTTCCAGCATGTAGTTAGCGGCATCGCCTACTGTTGCTGCGCTAATAGTCATTTGGTCATATGTCTTTGTATCCATGAATACAAAGTCATCGCCTTCCTTGTACAAGTACTGCATTTCGCGCTTTTCGAGGATCGCTACATCAACCTTTACGCCTGCGTTGTATGTGCGATCAACTACCTTGCCGCTAAGAACTGACTTCAACTTGGTACGTACGAAAGCTGGACCCTTACCTGGCTTAACGTGTTGGAACTCTACGACTGTCCAAAGTTGACCTTCGATATCTAGAGTCATTCCGTTTTTTAGATCATTAGTTGTTGCCACAGTAAATCCACCCGCTCTTGTCTATAAGTACTTTGTTAAATGAGGTGCTAAGGATACCCGTACTGACGGGGTGCTCTGCTACCTCTGAACTAGATTTGAAAGGGCGATGATGGCCAAAACATAGGAATTTGGCCCAAATCCGCCGATAGTTCCATTCGCAACACCTGAAATAACTGATGTATGCCTGAACTCTTCACGAGCAAGCGGATTAGAAAGATGGACCTCGATAAGTGGAGCTTTAACAAGTTCGGCAGCATCACGAATTGCATATGAATAATGAGTAAATGCCGCAGGGTTAATAATTACTGGTGTCTTCTTATCAGCTGCTTCATGAAGCCATCCAATAATGGTTGCCTCATCATCACTTTGACGAACATCAGCTTCAAAGTCATGCTTCTTAGCCGCTATCTCAATCATCGACTTTAATTCGGCATAATTGAGGTCACCATAAATCGAAGAGTCACGAATATCTAGGCGTGACAGGTTTGGCCCGTTAATTACCAAAATCTTCATGAACAAATTCTCTCATAGGCAGCATCGAGTTCGGCGGAGGTTAAATCCTCGAGCCGGGTAGTCGTGCCAATTCCTTGTAAAGCGACAAAGCGAATTGTGTTTCCTCGTGATTTCTTATCGAGTGCTAATAATGGAGCAAGTTTTTGCCATGCATCACGTTGATATGTAATGGGTAATCCAAAACTAGCTAACAGAGTTCTGTGCTGAGCTAGATCATCAGAAGAAATCAGCTTACGGGCGTGAGCTAACTCAGCCGCATAAACCAACCCAATTGACACTGCTTCACCATGACGCAATTGATATTTGGCGAATTTTTCAATTGCATGCCCAAGGGTATGTCCGTAATTCAAAGCTTCACGTGCAAAACTTTCTTTAAAATCTGCTGCCACAACCGAGGCCTTAACCGCTACCGACCTTGAAATTAGCTCTTCAAGTAATCCTGTTTCAGATCGCAAAGTGGAAACATTTTTACCTTCACATAAACTCAAAATTTGAGGATCTGCAATGAATCCGCATTTAATAACCTCTGCCATGCCCGCTGATAAATCTCTATCAGACAAGGTTGTAAGCCAGGAAGGATCAATTACTACCGCGATCGGAGAATGAAAAGCACCAATCAAATTCTTGCCGTAATCGGAGTTAATTCCAGTCTTGCCACCAACGGAGGCATCAACCATTCCAGCCAAAGAGGTCGGTACCGCTACCCAGTCAAGACCGCGCAACCACGAAGCCGCTGCAAAGCCTGCCAAATCTGTGATCGCTCCCCCGCCTATTCCGATTACTAAATCAGAGCGGGTAAATCCAGCTGCTCCTAACCAGTTCCAGAGATTGGTAACAGTGGAAATGCTTTTTCCCTCTTCGCCATCCGGTACCTGAAACAGATGCAGCTCTGCATCCACATCATTCAGTGAGGTTAAGTCAGGTGAAAAACTTTTCGAGGTAATGATCGCAACACGTGTTCGCTCGCTACATAGTTCGCGAACTTCATGAGCCCCTGAACCACCAATTGTCACAGAGTAATCGCGCTCAGCGGAAATTGAAATTTTCTTCATGAGATCATGCTCTCTGCGATCGCCACAATCTCATCTACATTCATGTCATCCACCTTAATTGAATGCGTCGCTAATTCCTCGTAAATAGGTCGTCGCTTGTCACTTAAAGCCTGCCATTGTGCGCGCGGGTTACCCAATAACAATGGTCGATCACGGTTGAAACCGACTCTAGGTGCGGCAGTTGCCAGCGAGACATCCAAGAAAATAACTGTTGAATCTGATTTACGAATCTCATCTTGTGCATGCGCGGGTATTGGCGCTCCACCACCCAGGCTTATCACCGCCGAATCTTCCCGCAAGACCTCTTTTAGAACTTCAAACTCCAATGCGCGGAATTGCTCCTCGCCATCAACAACAAAAATATCTGTGATCTTCTTGTCAGCTTTTAATTCAATCAAAGCATCGGTGTCTATAAATGGCCATTGCAGATGAGCAGCCAAGGCGTGACCAACCGTTGTTTTTCCACTTCCAGGTGCACCGATCAAAACAATGCGAGACATCACTGCCTACTTAAAGTTCAAATGAGCCATATATGACTCGTAATTGCGCTTAGTTTCTGAAACAGAATCTCCACCGAACTTTTCAAGTACCGCTTCAGCCAGAGTCAAAGCAACCATTGCTTCGGCAACAACACCGGCTGCAGGAACAGCGCACACATCAGAGCGCTGATTAATTGCCTTAGCAGCCTCGCCTGTCGAGACATCAATAGTGTCTAACGCCTTTGGAACGGTGGAAATCGGCTTCATCGCTGCACGGACGCGCAAAATTTCACCGTTCGACATTCCACCTTCAGTGCCACCGGCACGATCGGTGCGACGAACAATCTTTCCAGTTGAGTCTTTTTCAATTTCATCGTGCGCCACAGAACCACGACGTGTTGCAGTCTGAAAACCATCACCGATTTCAACGCCTTTAATAGCTTGAATACCCATGACAGCACCAGCTAAACGTGCATCGAGGCGTCGATCCCAATGAACATGTGAGCCCAGACCAGGAGGCATATTAAATGCCAGAACTTCAACAACCCCGCCTAATGTATCTCCGTCACGATGTGCGCCTTCAATTTCAAGGATCATCTTTTCGCTCGTTGCCGAATCAGCACAACGAACTGGATCAGCATCAATTGTTTTCATATCCCCAGCTTCAGGAAGCTTGGTATTTTCCGGAACTCGCACTGAGCCAATTGACAGCACATGACTCAAAATAGTTATTCCAACACTTTGTTCTAAAAAGTTTCGAGCTACAGCACCAAGTGCAACTCGTGCCGCTGTTTCACGCGCACTGGCGCGTTCCAAAATTGGTCGCGCATCATCTAAATCGTACTTTTGCATTCCAACTAAATCTGCATGTCCAGGACGGGGACGAGTAAGCGGAGCGTTACGCGCTAAATTCTTAATTTCATCCTCTGGAACGGGATCGGCTGACATCACCTTTTCCCATTTTGGCCATTCAGAGTTGCCAACCTGAATCGCAATGGGACCACCTTGGGTCAAACCAAGACGAACTCCCCCGAGAATAGAAACCTTGTCAGCTTCAAAGTTTTGCCGTGCTCCGCGTCCAACACCTAAGCGTCGACGTTCCAGATGGTAATCAATATCAGCTGTCGTCACCTTTACTGAGGCAGGGATACCCTCAACAATCGCACTGAGTGCCTGACCGTGTGACTCACCAGCTGTTAACCAACGCATGTGCGTATTCTTGCAGATAACCCGCTTATCTCGTCGCCAAATAAGTTATGAAGCCAAAGAAAATCGCTGGGGCCAATGGAATTGAGTGTTGGATCGCTCGATTTCGAGCAGCTGATATCACTATATGAACCAATGCTGCTGCAGATACCAATATAAGCAAAGTGAGGATCTGGCAATTAAAGGTCAAAATCAAAATTGTTAATAGTTTTATATCGCCCATACCCACCTTAAAAAGGAAAAGAACTACTGCCGTAAACATGCAAGGAAGGTAGACACCTGGCAGCGGGATGCCATTAATAATGAAGCTCAGAAGCATTAGACAAAAAAGAATCTTCAAATAGATATTTGGGATCACATGTCTGCGTAAATCCGAGATGGTAATCGGAATCAGAAATAGACCAAAAATCAAGCTCATCCCCGGAGCCTAAAGCCAATTCTTAGAAATCAAACTGGCTGTGGATTAGTGAAACGCTTTCAATCCTTCGCTTCGAAGTAGCTGAGCCATAGATAAGCGATCCACTTCTTGGCCTGAAAATATCTTGATTTGAGAAATCGCTTGATGGATTAAAAGATCCAAACCATCAACATAAGAACCGCCTACCTGTTTCCACTTATTTAGCAATGCGGTTGGCCAAGGTTTGTAAATAACCTCGAAGAAAACTCCTTGAGGGTCGTTGACCCGATCAAGAAATACGGCCGCAGTGTCCGCAGGGGTTGTGTTTACTACTAAATCGAAGCTATCTAGATCTAGATTGGTATCCCAATCGACAAAGGTAATTGAGGTATTCGCAGCCGACTGACGAATTGATTCATGACGTGAAGTTGATCGTCCAACAACAGTTATCGATGTTGCTTCACGATTACAAGCTGCTGCAACCGCTCGTGCGGTTGCTCCTGCACCAATAATCAAAACCGTCTGAGTTGAAAGGTTGCCCGCACCAGCTAACGCAAATGAAAACCCTTCAACATCGGTACTCGTTAAATGCCAACCATCCTCTTCTTTGTGCAAAGTGTTTCCACTTGCGATCTGTGAAGAAATTGTTGATACGTGATCCGCGATAGTAAGAGCTTCCTCTTTCAGTGGCATCGTTAAGGATAAGCAGTTTAAACTCTTACCTTGATTCAGAAGAAAGTTTTCAAGCCCGCCTGAAGCAACTTCATACGCTTTGTATTCACCCTTGATTGCTAAAGCTTTATAAGCAGTTGTATGTAACAGCGGACTCAATGAATGAGCGATCGGCGAACCCAAGACACCAGCATTAATCATTTAAACGCCCCTGCCTTTCGATTCTTTTCATACAAACTCTTCCAGGAATTAAACTCTTCAATTGATTTAGTGAAGCGGGTATCCCCTGGTGCAACTGTAATGAAGAACAACCAATCCCCGGTGGCAGGTTCTAACGCCGCCTTCATCGCTTCAACACCAGGGCTTCCGATAGGACCAGGGGGCAATCCATAGCGCTTATAGGTGTTGTACGGCGAATTTATCAAGGTTGATTGCGTACTCAAGAAGATTTGTCCTCGCACCTTTTTGACGAAATGAACTGTCGAATCCAATTGCAACGGCATGCCTATCTTTAAGCGGTTTCGAATTACCCGCGAAACCTGGGCGTAATCCTTAGCATCACCTTCAGCTTGTACTATCGACGCAATCGTCAAAAGCTGTGCTGCGGAAAATTCCGGACTACCTTGGAGCAACTGTTGTGAAACCGTTTCACTTGTAAAACGATCAACCATTGCTTGCACAGCCTGTTGCGCAGTTACTCCCTTTGCAAATGTGTATTGCGCAGGAAATAAAAGGCCTTCAATATCTTTAAAACCTTGAGGTAATTTCGCTTGCCTGAACGCGGCAGCTGTTTCAGTTGATGTGAAACCATACTTTCTAAGCGCGTCAGTAACTTCACTCTTCCATCCACCTTCATATATTTTTATAAGGTTAGGAATGCGATTAGGGTCAAGTAACTGCTCTAGTGCTTGTCGCGCAGAGATATTCTGTGATATTCGATGATTGCCTGGCGCAATCTTTTCTGAGCGCTTGTCACCTACCGCAACTCGAAAAAATGCCTCAGAAGATTTAGTAACTTTGTTCTCAAACAGCAACTTTGCAATCTCAGAACCTGAAGAACCTTGCGGAATTTCGATAACAACTTCAGGTTGGTCTGCGATCATGGTGTTGGTTGGAAAATCAGGCGCAACAGATGGTCCCGAACGCGATATATAGAGAGCCGATAAAGTCAGCAAGGCTAGAATTGACGCGACAACCTTCTTCTTCATTTGCGCTTTTCTATCTCAAGTGCGAATTCAAGGATGGCTACCGCTGCAGCCATATCTATGCTCGACTTAGATTCCTTTGCACTTTTTCCAGAATCACGTAAGTTTCGTGCTGCACTTACCGTGCTCATCCGTTCATCAATCATTTCCACGGACACGTGGCTCAAGTTTCGAATTCGTTCTGCAAAGGCCAACGCCTTTTCTGAAGCTACCCCGTCATTACCTGACAAAAGAGCAGGACGACCAACAAATATTTGGACCGGTTCATGCTCCTGAAGTAACTGAGTTATGTTCGCATCAAGGCGCTTATCCGCTGCCTGCAGCGTTGTTAATGGAGAGCAGAGAATAGAATCCGGATCACTTACGGCAACACCAATACGTACATCACCAAAATCAAATGCGATACGACGTCCGCGAAGCATTTACTATCCAACTAAGGCGTTAGAGATCGCCTTTAAGGCATCTAAAGATTTACTTGAATCCGTTCCGCCACCCTGAGCGAAATCATCTTTACCGCCACCACCACCGCCAAGAACTGTTGAACCAACCTTCACCAATGCTCCAGCCTTAACTCCAGCATCACGCGCTCCATCGCTAACAGCAACTACTAGAACAGGTTTGCCATCGTTGCTGCTGATCAAAGCAACTACGCTCTTTGCGCTGGTTGATCGCAGATCAATAGCGATCTTACGTAAGTCATCTCCTGATACACCATCTGTCATAACGGTAGATATTAACGAGATGCCATTTACTACGGTCGCACTCTTAGCTAAATCTCCAACTTGTGAAAGCGCCTGAGCAGAACGAACCGCTGCGAGTTCCTTTTCAATCTCCTTCATCTTGTTGAGAAGATCTGAAATTCGCTCTGGCAGCTCTTCAGTTCGAGCACCCTTAATTAATTCAGTTAAGGAATTAAGCAGAATATGTTCACGAGCTAGGAACTTATATGCGTCAACGCCTACGAGAGCTTCAACGCGTCGAACACCTGCGCCGATTGAGGACTCGCTCAGTAATTTAACAACTCCAAGTTGTCCCGAACGAGAAACGTGGGTTCCACCGCACAGCTCTCGTGCCCAGTCGCCAACACTGACAACTCGAACAACATCGCCATATTTTTCACCAAACAAAGCCATCGCACCAAGCTCTTTAGCCTTTGCTTGGCTCATGCTTTCAGCGGTTACTTCAAGGTTGTCCAATAGCAATGTATTAACCCGTGATTCGACATCATTTAAAACACTGACTGGAACCGAGCCAGTAGCTGGGAAATCGAAGCGGAATCGACCTGGTGAGTTTTCTGAACCCGCCTGAGTCGCAGTCTCGCCAAGAATTTCACGGAAAGCTTTGTGAACCATGTGCGTTGCTGTGTGTGCGCGAGAAATAGCGTTACGACGCTCATTATCAATTTCAGCTAACGCATCACTGCCAACTTCGATGCTGCCATTGAGAACTCGACCTCTGTGAACAGATACGCCTGGAACAGGTGATTGAACATCATCAATTTCAACAATTGCGCCATTGCTTAAAGTGATTCGACCACCATCGGCTAACTGTCCGCCGCCTTCAGCATAAAACGGAGTTCGATTCAAAACAATTTCAACATCATCGCCCTCTGATGCACTTGCAACACCGACTCCATCAACAACAATTCCAGTTAGGGATGATTCAGATGATTGATGTGTGTAACCGAGGAATTCAGTTTTTCCGCTCTTGTCAGCAATAGCGCGGTAGACAGAGACATCGGTATGTCCTGATTTCTTAGCTTTAGCATCGGCCTTAGCGCGATCCTTTTGCTCCTTCATTAAGCGACGGAAGCCATCCTCATCTACAGATAAGCCCTCTTCGCGCGCCATTTCTAGAGTTAGATCAAAAGGGAATCCATAAGTGTCGTGGAGTTTGAATACCTCTTCACCAGGAAGAACGGAACTTTTGCTCTTTTTTAATGCAGTTGATGCAAGATCAAATATCTGAGTACCGCTCTTGAGAGTTTGCAGGAAGCTTTCTTCCTCAGAAACGCTCACTGAAAGAATTCGTTTTTGATCAGCGATTAGCTCTGGATATTGAGGACCCATGGCACCAATTGCTGCAACTGTTAATTCAGACATAATCGGATCCATTGAACCCAAAAGACGCATATTTCTAATAGTTCTACGCATCATTCTGCGCAATACATAACCACGGCCTTCATTACCTGGGGTTACTCCGTCACCGATCAACATCGCAGAAGTTCGAGCATGGTCGGCGATTACTCGAAGCGAGACATCTGATTTTTCAGAAGCTCCATACTTAACGCCTGTTAAAGCGGAAGCACGGTTAAGAATCTGAATTGTTGTGTCGATCTCGTAAATATTTTCAACACCTTGCAATAGCGCAGCTGTCCGCTCAAGACCTAGACCGGTATCAATACTCTTGGCTGGAAGTTCTCCAAGAATTGGATAACCATCTTTTCCGCCACCTGCGCCACGTTCATTTTGCATGAACACGAGGTTCCATACCTCTAGGTAGCGGTTCTCATCTGCAATCGGACCACCCTCAACACCATATGCAGGGCCGCGATCGTAGTAAATCTCTGAGCAAGGACCGCAAGGACCAGGTACGCCCATTGACCAGAAGTTATCGGCCATATCGCGACGTTGGATTCGTTCCTTGGGAACGCCAATCTTCTTGTGCCAAATATCTGCTGCTTCATCATCATCTAAGTAAACAGTTACCCATAATTTCTCTTCTGGGAAGCCATATCCGCCATCTGCGATTGGACGAGTTAACAACTCCCATGCAAGTGCGATTGCACCCTCTTTGAAGTAATCACCAAAGGAGAAGTTGCCGCACATTTGGAAAAATGATGCGTGACGAGTTGTCTTTCCAACTTCATCAATATCAAGTGTGCGAACACATTTCTGTACCGATGTTGCACGCTTATAAGGAGGCGTAACCTCACCTAAAAAGTAAGGCTTGAATGGGACCATTCCTGCATTTACTAAGAGCAGGTTTGGGTCATCAGCGATTAAAGATGCAGATGGAACAACTGTGTGAGTTAAACCCTGACGGTTGTCTGATTCAAAAAAGCGCAGCCAGCGCGAACGGATCTCGGCGGATTCCACTAGTTAAGGTCACTCCGCCTTCTTCTTCTTGGAACGGCCCTTGCTCATTTGAGCTGCAGATAAAAGCGCTCCTGCAACCTTTACAGCTGAACCATTCTTATTCATAAATCCTGTAGTTGCTTCTGATACCTTCTCAGATAACTCTTCAATATTTTTTGAAACGCGGTTGATGCTGTGCAACGGTCCATTTACAAGGGTCACTGTTGTGTGAACCTCATCAATTAGTGGTGCAGTTTCAGCGGTGATCGCCTTTAATGAAGCCTTCGCTTCATCAATCAAACGACCTACGCGAATAACCACGTAGGCGATAGCGACCGCGATAATCGCCAAAGACGATGCTGCGATGATTGTTGCAATTCCACCTGGACCCATGTTGTTAGCCTACCTGACCGTTACTTATCTTCGGTGGTTTTAGGCTGTGGAACCCAGTCGATTCCACTCTCTTTACGTTGTGCAGGTGTAATCGGTGTTGGAGCTCCAGTTAATGGATCACCACCGCTTGCAGTCTTAGGGAATGCGATTACTTCACGAATTGAATCTGAACCCGTCAACAATGCGCACACACGGTCAAGACCTAGTGCGATTCCACCGTGTGGAGGCGGTCCGTAATTAAACGCCTCAAGTAGGAAGCCAAACTTGCTCGCTGCCTCTTCATCACTCAAACCAATAACAGAGAAAACATCCTTTTGAATATTTCGATCGTGGATACGAATCGATCCACCACCTAATTCAGTGCCATTCAAAACGATGTCATAGGCATATGCCAAAGCAGATGCTGGATCTGATTTAAATGTTGATGCAAACTCTGGCTTTGGACCGGTAAATGGGTGGTGAACAGCTGTCCATCCCCCGTTATCTGTTGGTTCAAACATTGGTGCATCGACAACCCACAAGAACTCCCATTGTCCATCAGGAATTAGACCGCAACGCTTTCCAATTTCAAGACGAACTGCGCCTAAGAGATTAAGCGATGAGGTGCGATCACCAGCTGCAAAAAAGATTGCATCTCCTGGCTTTGCCCCGGCTGCCGCAACAACTCCTGCAGTCTCTTTTTCAGAGATGTTCTTGGATACAGGTCCACCCAAGGTTCCATCTTCATTAACTAAAATATAAGCAAGTCCCTTTGCACCACGTGCCTTTGCCCAGTCCTGCCACGCATCTAGTTCACGACGAGCAGATGATGCTCCCCCTGGCATTATGACCGCACCAACATAAGGTGCTTGGAAAACGCGGAAGGGAGTTTCAGCAAAGAATGAGGTGAGATCAACTAATTGATTTCCAAATCGAAGATCTGGTTTATCTGAGCCATAGTTAGTCATGGCATCTGCGTATGTCATGCGCTTGAGTGGAAGTGGAATGTCGTAATTGACAGTCTCTTTCCATACGCGAGCTACGATCTTTTCCGCAACAGCCAAAATATCTTCTTGATCAATAAATGACATCTCAATATCTAATTGAGTAAATTCAGGCTGGCGATCTGCACGGAAATCTTCATCGCGGAAACAGCGTGCAATTTGGTAATACTTTTCCATGCCCGCAACCATTAACAACTGCTTGAATAATTGCGGTGACTGAGGCAATGCATACCAACTACCTGGTTGTAAACGAACTGGCACCAAGAAATCGCGGGCACCTTCAGGTGTAGAACGAGTTAGGTACGGAGTTTCAATCTCAAGGAAGGTTTCTTCTTCCATAACTCGACGAATAGTCGATGTGACCTTTGAACGCAGACGCAGGTTATGAGCTGGCTTTTCACGACGGAGATCCAAGTAGCGATACTTCAGGCGAACCTCTTCATTGATATCTGTGTCATCACCACTGTCTACCGGGAATGGCAACGGAGCAGACTCTGAAAGAACGACAACAGTGTCTCCCATGACCTCAATCTCGCCAGTTGCGATATTTGAATTTTGATTTCCATCAGGGCGTGCGACAACTTCACCGGTGATGAGCAAACACCACTCAGCGCGAAGGGATCCAGCAACCTTTTCATCACGAATAACTACCTGAACAGAACCAGATGCATCTCGAAGATCAATGAATGCAACTCCACCATGATCGCGACGGCGTGATACCCATCCTGCAAGGGTTACGGTCTGACCCGCATGTGATTTGCGGAGCGATCCAGCTTCATGTGTGCGCAACATCTGTAAGTGTCCTAATTTCTATTTAAAGTGATTGGAGCAAGGAGTCAATCTTAACCGATACTGTCTTGCCAGTTTTCATCTCTTTCAACTCAACTGTTCCGCTTGAGATCTCAGATTCACCCAAGACAATCACATAGGTTGCCCCACTTTTATCGGCACCCTTCATGGCGCCTTTGAGAGCACGATCTCCGAAGGCGATTTCGACCACTTTTCCAACTTTGCGAAGATCTGCGGCGATTGTGAGTGCTTCAACCTTTGCCGACTCTCCCAGAGGAATGATGAAAAGATCTGAAACAAATGCATCAGATGCGATAACACCTTCAGCCTCTGCCGCAAGAAGCGCACGATCTACACCTAATCCAAATCCAATTCCGGACAATGATTGACCACCAAGTTGCTCCATCAAGCCGTCGTAACGTCCACCGCCACCGATTCCTGATTGAGCGCCTAATAGTTCATGAACAAATTCAAAGGTAGTGCCGGTGTAATAATCCAAACCGCGAACCATTCGTGGATTCAAAACATATGCGATACCAAGTGCATCAAGATACTTTTTGACAAGTTCAAATTGAGCCTTAGATTTTTCATTCAGGTAATTGATGAGCAACGGAGCATCAGCCATCGCTTTTTTCATCTCTTCACGCTTGTCATCAAAGAGACGTAATGGATTAATCGTTGCACGTGCCGCGGTAGCTTCATCAAGATCTAATGTAGAAATAAATTTCATCAAGTCGACGCGATGAGCCGCGCGAGATTCTGCATCCCCTAATGATGTAATTTCTAAACGGTACTTAGTTAAACCCAAAGCTTTAAAGCCGGCATCTGCGATCGCAATAACTTCAGCATCGATCGCTGGATCATCCAAACCAATCGCTTCTATTCCAACCTGATAGAACTGGCGATAACGACCAGCTTGAGGGCGTTCTGCTCTAAAGAACTGTCCTGAGTACCAAACTTTTACTGGTAATTGACCACGATCTAAACCATGTTCAATAACAGCACGCATTACACCTGCGGTTCCTTCGGGTCGCAATGTAATTGAACGACCTCCGCGGTCTTCAAATGTATACATCTCTTTAGAGACCACATCGGTTGATTCTCCAACACCGCGAGTAAATAGATCGGTGTCTTCAAATACAGGAAGCTCAATGAGTTGATATCCAGCACGCTTGGCGGGAGCAACTAGGTTTTCACGCACAAACTCAAAGGCTGCAGAACGATCTGGCACATACTCGGAAACACCTTTAGGTGCAGAAATCTTTTGTCCAGCCATTAGTAACGACCCACCAAACTCTTTAAATAAGGATTTGTCTTCTTCTCAATTGCCATCGTTGTATCCGGTCCATGACCAGGAAGCACGCGTAGATGATCCGATAATGGCAAAACCTTTTTACGCAAAGTCTCTTCCATATCCTTTGATGATCCCGTTGGTAAATCTGTTCGACCAATCGAACCAGCAAAGAGCACATCGCCGCTGATAATTACTTCGTTCGAGACTTCAAACATCAATGAACCACGTGTATGGCCCGGCGCATGGATCGCTTTAAAGGATAAACCGACTAGATCAATCACATCTCCATTGCGAAGTTCGCGCACATCTTTAGGTTCTGAAAAACTCATACCGGAAAGTGTTGCCACAAACTCAGCTCCATGGAGTTTTTCAGGATTGCCCAAAAATGCTCGATCCTCGCTGTGAATGTACGAAGGGATCGCGTAACCATCGGCAATTGGCTGGATAGAAAAGGTGTGGTCCAAATGTCCATGTGTTGCGATAACAGCCACAGGCTTCAAATTATGTTTTTCCAGCATTTCAGTAAGTTGATGTGAAACATCAGGCATCCCTGGATCAATAACTACGCACTCAGCCCCAGGCTCGGTCGCAATGACCCAACAATTTGTAGCAAACATAGGTGCGGCAAAGGAGTCGATAAGCATTGGCTCTCCCCCTCATTCCACGCTCAGATATGGGTGTAATTGACGCTCACACCATGAGACAGGGTACCTTTTGCACAGGAATACAGACCTAACCCACGCTCAGAGGCGTTAAAACTTCTGAGTATCGCACCCACCACATAGCGAACTTCATAATGAAGAAACGCGCTGAAAGGATCACTCTCATGACAGATATGAATTTCCCACACCAGGCCAGCGCAGCCAGTGCGTTGATCGGAGATCCTTCAGCTTTTGGTCGAGTCGCAGAAGATGGCACCGTTTTTGTACGTACATCACAGGGTGAAAAAGCAGTTGGTTCTTACCCAGGAAAAACAGCAGAAGAAGCGCTTGCCTACTTCGTTCGCAAATTTGAGGTACTAGCTGCTGAGGTTGCACTACTTGCTGCACGCATTAAGAGCGGTGCAATGGTTCCTTCCGATGCATATGCAGCGGTAAAGAAGTTGCGCGATCAGGTTAAAGAGCTCAATGGTGTTGGCGATCTCGAAGCGCTAGCTGCTTCTGTTGAGCAGATCGAGCCACTCATTGAAGGGCATCGTGAGGCGTATGAAGCAAAGAAGGCGGCAGAAACCGCTGCAAAGGCTGCTCGTCGCGAACAAATAATTGTCGAAAAAGAAAAGATTGTTGCAGAAGCTGAAAGCTTGGCACTGTCTGAAAGCTGGAAGGCAACCGGAGATCGCTTAAAGGTGCTCCTTGATGAGTGGAAGGCCGCTCCTCGCCTAGATAAAAAGGCTGATGCCGATCTTTGGAAGCGTTTCTCTTCCTCACGTAATAAGTTTGATAAGCGTCGTCGTACCCACTTTGCATCTCTTGAAGCAACTCAATCAGTTGTTGCAGATGCTAAGAAGAAGATTGTTGAAGAGGCAGAAAAGCTTGCTACATCAACTGAATGGGTTCCAACAGCAAAGCGATACAAGGCGCTCATGGATGCATGGAAAGCTGCCGGTCGCGGTAAGAAGAATGATGATGCAAAGTTGTGGGCACGATTTAAGGCAGCTCAGGATAAGTTCTTCACAGCTAAGAACGCTGATTTGGAAAAGCGCGATGTAACAATGGCTGCAAACCTTGCTAAGCGTGAAGAGCTATTAACTCTTATTGAAGCCGTACTTCCAATTACCGATGTAAAAGAAGCGCGCAAGGCGCTCAATGAGCACCTACGTTCTTGGGAAAAGATCGGAATGACCCACCGTGATAAGCGTGCAGCACTTGATGCTCGAGTAGCTGCAGTTGAATCAACTATTAAAGAGGCAGAGGCTGAAATCTGGCGCAAGACAGATCCAGCTGCAAAGAAGCGCGCTCAAGAGGTTGTTGCTCAACTAACTGAGTCAATCGCTAACTATGAAAAGGCTGCTGCAAAGTTTGCCGCAAGTGGAAATGCAAAGAAGTCACAAGAGGCTTCTGAATCTGCTGCTGCTCGTAAGGTATGGCTTGCTGAAGCTGAAAAGGGTTTAGCTGAGTTCAACTAATTATTAGTTGTTCGGTAAACATCGTAAACACCTTCAATACCTCGCACCGCTGCTAAAACAGCATCAAGGTGGGTTGCATCCGCCATTTCAAAGGTAAAACGTGAAAAGGCGGTTCTATCCTTTGATGTACTCACGGCAGCGCTGAGAATATTTACATGTTGTTCTGACAAAGTTCTAGTCACATCGGCAAGCAATGAGGCACGATCCAACGCTTCAACCTGGATGTTTACTAAGAAAATAGATGCCGCCCCAACGCGCCATTTAACATTTACAACTCGATCTAATTGATGTTTCTGTAAATCGTGAGCGTTTGTACAGTCGTTGCGGTGAATTGAAACGCCGCTGCCCTTTGTTATGAATCCCATAATTGGATCACCAGGAACTGGCGTACAACAGCGAGCAAGTTTTACTAAAACATCATCGGTTCCCTCAACATCAACCGCGTTGCTTGATCGTCTTGTAGTAGGTGCACGGTTTGGAAGTACATCCATGGTGGGCTCTGGGTGTGAATCTTCCACACCCATCGATGCAACCAATTTATCGATGATTGAAGCGGCAGAAACATGCCCATCGCCAACAGCCGAGTACAGACCTTCGATATCTGAATATCGTAAATCGTGAGCCAGCTCGAGTAATGAGTGACCCGCGAAAATCTTTTGCAAAGGAAGTCCCGCTTTACGCATCTGACGTGCGATTGACTCACGACCTGCATCGATCGCTTCTTCACGTCGTTCCTTGCTAAACCATGCCTTGATCTTTGATCGTGCACGCGGACTTTTTACGAAGTTAAGCCAATCGCGACTCGGACCAGCAGATTCACTTTTATTGGTGACGATTTCAACAACATCACCATTATTAAGTCGAGATTCCAATGGAACCAAACGGCCATTGACCTTTGCACCGGCACATCTCAAACCCACATCTGTATGAACCGAGAAGGCAAAGTCCACTGGTGTCGATCCACCAGGCAGAGCCACCACGCTCCCCTTGGGTGTGAAAACAAATACTTCAGGAGAACCTAGATCAAAACGTAATGCTTCAAGAAACTCTGAAGGATCCTCTGTTTCTTTCTGCCATTCATGCAGTTGACGCAGCCACAACATTTCAGGAGAGCTTTCAGAGTTCTCTGGTCCTTGCTTGTACTTCCAGTGCGCTGCAATACCGAATTCTGCACGCGCATGCATATCGTAGGTACGGATCTGAATTTCAATCGCCTTGCCAGTTGGCCCAATAACAGTTGTGTGAAGTGACTGATACAGATTGAACTTTGGCATTGCGATGTAATCCTTGAAACGACCGGGTACTGGACTCCAACGTGCGTGGATAGAACCTAATACTGCGTAACAATCACGAACATCATTTACTAAGACACGAATCCCGACAAGATCATAAATATCATTGAACTCACGGCCACGAACAACCATCTTTTGATAAACGGAGAAGAAGTGCTTCTTGCGTCCGGTGACCGTAGCTTCGATGTGATCACGTGCTAAATCCTCCTTGACTGCGCTAATAACCTCTTCTGTTAACTTGTCACGTGAAGGGGAACGCTCTGCAACCAAGCGAGAAATTTCCTCAAACTTCTTAGGTTCAAGAACTTCAAATGAAAGATCTTCAAGCTCCCACTTGAGCGCATTCATTCCCAGGCGATGTGCCAATGGCGCATAAATATCTAGAGTCTCGCGAGCTTTTCGTTCTGCGCTTTCAGCAGAAACATACTTCCAAGTGCGCGCATTATGTAAGCGATCGGCTAATTTGATAACCAGTACACGAATATCGCGAGACATAGCGATAACCATCTTGCGTACAGTTTCAGCTTCGGCGGTAGGTCCATAGGTAAGTTTGTCTAACTTAGTAACACCATCAACTAAGTTCGCGATCTCGTCACCAAAGTCGGTGCGCAACTGGGTTAATGAATATGAAGTATCTTCGACGGTGTCATGCAGCAGCGCAGCAATAATGGTGGCTGGATTCAATCCGAGATGCGCCAAGATTTCGGCTACAGCTACAGGATGAGTTATGTACGGCTCCCCTGATTTGCGAAGTTGACCCTCATGGGCATCACGCGCAACTTCAAATGCGCGTGATACCTCATCGGAATCTACAGAGGCGTGATTTTCTTTGAGAGCACTAATTACTGGTGCTATCAAAGTATCCACAAAGAACCTTACTTACGACCTTTGCGCTTTGGTTGGTTACGTGGACCACGTCCATTAACCGCCGCAACAGATGCACTTACAGCACCTTCTGTTGTTGCACCAGAGCGAGAGTTAACACGCTTTGCAAGAGCCTGCATTGCTGGCTCTTTTTCGCGAAGTTGTGCAAGCACTGGAGGTGCAATGAACACTGAGGAGTAAGTACCGACCGCAAGGCCGATAAACAACGCCAGCGAAAGATCCTTCAGAGTACCTGCACCAAGTAAACCTGCTCCAACAAACAAGATTGAGCCAACAGGAAGAAGCGCGATCAAAGAGGTATTTGCTGAACGAACCAAAGTCTGATTAACAGCATGGTTAACAGCTTGAGAATAAGTCTTTGTAGAAGAAGAGGTAATCGCTCGAGTGTTCTCACGAACCTTGTCGAACACAACCACTGTGTCATAAAGCGAATATCCCAAAATAGTGAGGAAACCAATGACGGTCGCAGGTGTGACATCAAAGCCAACCAATGCGTAAATTCCCACCGTGATAAAAACGTCGTGAACCACTGCAGCGATTGCCGCTACCGCCATCTTGGGCTCGAAAGCCATCGCCAGATAAAGCATCACTACGATCAGGAATCCAAAGAGTCCGTAAACCGCTTTGCGAGTAATTTCCTTACCCCATGATGGTCCAATAATCTGAGTGTCAATGGATTCAACAGATACTCCGAACTCGGCCGCCAATGCATCTTGAACAGCGTTGTTTTGCACCGTATCGAGTGCGCCAGTTTGAACGCGCACTTTGTCGTTTCCAATTTTTTGAACAATAAGTTCACCTGGGATGCCAGCAGATTTAACAGCTGACTCTGCTCGTTCAATCGTTGCTGTTGATTGGTTCACGGTGAAAGAGGATCCGCCCTTGAACTCAATACCAAGATGCAAACCCTGCAGAGTTAAAGCTGCAATTGATGCCAATACGAACAATGCTGAGATTGAGTACCAACGACGACGCTTACCAATGAAATCAATCGCTGTTTCGCCGCGGTAGAGACGACCGCCAAGACCTGACATCTTCGACATTCTTATGCCTCCTTCGCAACGATTGTTCCCAAGCTCTTGCTTGAGAATCCTGACAATGGATGACCAGAGCTATAGAAATTAACTCGAGACAAGATTGAAACCAGCGGCTTTGTGAATACAAAGACCACCACAAGGTCGATCAAAGTGGTTAGACCCAAAGTGAATGCGAAGCCACGCACGCCACCTACCGCAAAGAAGTACAACAACACTGCGGCGATGATCGATACAAAGTCTGCAACAAGAATGGTGCGTCGAGCGCGTGTCCAACCCATTTCAACCGCGGTTCGTAGCGAACGGCCTTCACGTACTTCATCACGAATACGCTCGAAGTAAATAATGAATGAGTCTGCAGTTACACCGATTGCAACAATGGCACCGGCAATACCAGCCAATGTAAGAGTAAAGCCAATCCATTCACCCAAGAGCAAGAACAGTAGGTATGTAAGCGCTGCTGCAACAGTCAAAGAACCAACTGTTACAAGACCCAAACCACGGTAGTAAAGCAATGAGTAAAGGAATACAAGTCCCAGACCAAGTGCACCTGCGATCAAACCAGCGTTGAGCTGATCTGCACCAAGTGTTGGTGAAACCTGTTGTACTTCGCCGCGATCAAATGCGAGTGGCAAAGCACCGTACTTCAAAACATTTGCAAGATCCTGAGCTTCAAGTTGTGTGAAGCTTCCAGTGATCTGCGCATTTCCTGAAGGAATTGCTTCAGTAATTCGAGGTGAAGAAACAACTAATCCATCAAGAACAATTGCAACTTGATTTGTTGGTTCTGGCAATGAAGTTACACGTGAAGTTAAAGCACCGAACGCTGAAGTTCCTTCATTGTTAAATGTAAGACTTACATACCAAGCATTTCCGCCTTGAGTATCAATTCCGGCAGCTGCCTTAGAAATCTGGCGACCAAGTACCTCAGCAGGAGCCAAGATGTACTTGGTTCCCCCTGCACGATCACATGCGACGATGGTGTCTGTTGGTGCATCAGTTCCTGTGCCTTGAAGATTCTCAGCCTTAGTGCAATCAAGGGCTGCGAACTTTGCATTGACATCTGCACTCACTCCGGATGCTGGAGTCGCTGCAGCATCGGCGGCAGCTGGAATTCCCGAAGCAGATGCAAGCACCTGACGGAATCGAAGTTCTGCTGTCTGTCCAACTAACTCAACTACACGTCGACCCGTATCCCCTGGAACAGAGATAACGATCTGGCGGTTAGTTCCGCTTCCTTGCGCAGCTACCTCAGACTCGGCAACACCAAGTGAGTTAACACGTTGACGAATAATTGAAACAGCTTGATCAATTGATTCGCTAGTTACTTTGCCTTCTTCACCTGGAGCAATTCGAGGTTGCAAAGTAACTGATGTTCCTCCGCGAAGATCGAGTCCAAGATGAACTGAGGTCGCTCCTTGAATGAAGACGAGGCTGGTCATGGCAACAAGCACCAAGCCAAGAATCGCCAAAGAACGGCCAGGGCGGGCAGCCGTCTTTACAGGTTTATTAGTTGTAGACATAACCGCAGAGTCTAGGCGTCAGGTGCAGGTAAGTCGAAAAGCGAGGCAATTTCAGCAGGTGGTGTTCGTCCTATATGTCGCCAGCCCTGAGCGGTCGCGACCCTTCCGCGTGGGGTTCTGGCCATGAAGCCATTTCTGACCAAAAAGGGTTCGGCCACTGATTCAACGGTCTCGATCTCTTCGCCTACGGCAATTGCCAGGGTAGATAAGCCGACTGGACCCCCATTGAATCGTTCGATCAGAGCGGTTAGAACTCCTCGATCCAATCGGTCTAGACCTAGCTCATCAACTTCATACATCTCTAGTGCAGCTTTGGCATCAACCAACGAAATCCGTGAACTGCCTTGAACCTGACCATAATCACGAACACGTCGCAATAAGCGGTTAGCAATACGTGGAGTACCCCGTGAGCGACCTGCAACCTCAACAATTGCATCCTTATCAATATCAATTTTTAAAAGCTCGGCGCTACGGGTAATTACATGAGCGATGTCTGCTTCATTGTAGAAATCCAAATGTGCGGTAAAGCCGAAACGATCGCGCAAAGGACTTGGCAATAAACCGGCACGAGTTGTTGCGCCTACTAATGTGAAATGTGGAAGCTGCAAAGGAATCGCCGTTGCACCTGGTCCTTTACCCACAACAACATCTACTCGAAAATCCTCCATCGCCAAATACAGCAACTCTTCAGCAGGTCTTGGCAATCTATGAATCTCATCTAAGAAGAGAATTTCACCTTCTACAAGTGAGGAAAGAATCGCTGCTAAATCCCCAGCATGGGTAATTGCAGGTCCACTAGTAATTCGAATTGGTGCTTGCATTTCAGATGCCAAAATTAAAGCAAGCGTTGTTTTTCCCAAACCTGGAGGTCCAGACAACAAAATATGATCTGCAGGAGAATTGCGGTGACGTGCAGCGGTTAACAAAACATCAATCTGTTCTCGAACTCGATGCTGTCCTACAAAATCCTTTAATGATTTTGGTCGCAACGCATGTTCAAGTGCCGACTCTTCACCCTTGATCTGCGGAGTAACTAAACGATCATCAGCCACGTGAGCTCTTTCCGCTTGCCAGGGTAAGTTTTAACAGTTCACTCAATTCAACTGTGGATGCATCCACCTCATCTGCTTGCAGACTAGAAACAACATTAGAGATTGCCGCATCAGATTCTTTAGGTGAGAAACCTAATGAAACCAAGGCACTGGTTAATTGTTCACGCCAAGCAGGCTGATGCGCTTTGTATTGCTGAGCATGAGATAGATCAGATAACTTACCTTTGAGCTCCAAAATAAGTCGTTGCGCACCTTTGCGACCAATACCAGGCACCTTTTCAATCGCGGCAATATCCTCTTGAGAAATGGCTCGACCAAGATCTTCTGGTGTTAAGGCACCTAAAATCGATAGGGCAACCTTCGGTCCAATTCCAGAAACAGTCTGAACTAACTCGAACAAAGAGCGAGACTCTTCAGTGATAAAGCCAAATAAAGTCAAAGAATCTTCGCGGACAACCAATGAGGTGAAAAGTTGAATTTGGGATCCAAGTGTTACTTGCGCCGAAGTTTGGGGATTTACCAACACCGACAATCCGAATCCGCCAACTTCAACAGTTAAGCGATCAGTTGAAATTGAGCGAACAGTTCCGGTTAACAATGAGATCATCGCGCACGCAACTTCTTTAAACGAGTTTGTTCTGCGGCAAGTGCGTTGGCGATCTTGGTATTGCCTCCACCTCGCCAAATATGACAAATTGCTAGCGCCAAAGCATCCGTTGCATCAACTGGTTTAGGTATACTTTCTAGTCGCAAAATATTTTGCACCATTGTCGCTACTTGGGCTTTGTTCGCACGTCCGCTTCCGGTGACTGAGGCTTTTACTTCAGATGGCGTGTGCATCATGACTGGAATTCCCGCCTTTGCCGCGATTAACAAAGCAATTCCGGCTGCTTGGCCAGTTCCCATAACAGTTCGAACATTGTGTTGTGAAAAAACACGTTCGACCGCAATTACATCTGGCTTCCACATATTTACCCACTGAGAAAGTTGCTGATCTAAATCAAGTAAGCGCTGTTCTAGAGGGGCTTCAGTTGGCGTCAAAATAACTCCGACTTCAACTAGAGATATAGGCGCACCAATAGCGCCTTCAACAACTCCAACACCGCAACGTGTAAGACCTGGGTCAACACCCAAAACTCTCATCGTTGTCCTCGTGCTTTCCTCGTTAGATCAGTGTTCAAGCCTAGAGATAACGAGCAACTACCTATTCGAGGCTCGCCATAACCTCATCGGAAACATCGAAGTTGCTGTAAACATTTTGAACATCATCTAGCTCTTCAATAGCGTCAATCAGTTCAAAAACCTTTTTAGCACCATCTGCATCCAACGGAATGCTCATTGAAGGCAGGAATGAGGAGTCTGCAGATTCATAATCGATTCCTGCCGACTGCAAAGCGGTACGAACCGGAACCAGATCTACAGGTTCACTTACGATTTCAAAGGCCTCGCCCAAATCATTGACCTCTTCAGCGCCGGCTTCAAGAACCGCTTCTAGGATTGAATCCTCTGTCAGGGTTCCATCCTTCTTAACAATTACAACGCCCTTGCGATTGAAGAGGTATGAAACTGAACCTAGATCTGCCATAGATCCACCATTACGAGTAACGGCAACCTTTACTTCAGATGCTGATCGATTTCGGTTGTCAGATAAACATTCGATCATGATCGCTACGCCATTTGGTCCGTAACCTTCATACATAATTGTGATCCAGTCTTTTGCGCCCGCTTCAAGACCTGCACCGCGCTTGATCGCACGTTCAATATTGTCCGATGGCATCGAAGATTTCTTCGCCTTTGCAACCGCATCAAACAGAGTTGGATTGCCATCCATGTCGGCGCCACCATTACGAGCAGCTACTTCAATTGCGCGAATCTGCTTTGCAAACACCTTTGCACGTCGGCTATCAATGATCGCCTTCTTATGCTTGGTCGTCGCCCATTTGGAATGGCCGGACATGGAAACACCTCAATCTCGTTTTAAACTGGCTGAGCCAAATTATGGCGCTACTTTACCTTCTCGAGCGCTGGACGGGCTACCTCTTCAATGAAGTATCTATGAATCCGATGGTCTCCCGTTAATTCTGGGTGAAAAGAAGTAGCTAAAACTGTCTTTGAACGGACCGCTACCGGATGATTTTCCACCGATGCTAAAACTTCAACACCTGCTCCAACCTTTTCAACCCAAGGTGCGCGAATAAACACGGCACGGATCAGATCTGCTGAACCATCATTAAATGCAATATCTGATTCAAAGGAATCTACTTGACGCCCAAAGGCGTTACGACGAACCGTGATATCTAAACCACCGAAGGTTTTCTGTCCAACCTTGGCATCGAGAATTTCATTGGCTAACAAAATCATTCCGGCACAAGAACCGTACACCGGCATTCCTTCAGCAATTCTGCTTTTTAGCTGATCGTAAATTCCAAAAACCTCAGCCAATTGCGCAATAGTTGTTGACTCTCCCCCAGGTAAAACAAGGGCATCAATTGCATCGATTTCTGATGATCTGCGAACTGAAATGGGTTCAACCCCACACGCAATGAGCGAACTGACATGTTCACGAACATCACCTTGTAGCGCTAAAACACCAACCTTCATTGGTTAAGAAATTACCAACCGCGTTCAGCAAGACGATGTGGTGCAGGAAGATCGGCAACGTTAATTCCAACCATCGCTTCACCCAAGCCACGAGATGCATCAGCAATTACCTTTGGATCATCCCAAAATGTTGTTGCACGAACACATGCCGCTGCACGTTGTGCCGGATTACCAGATTTGAAAATTCCGGAACCAATAAATACTCCATCGGCGCCCATGCTCATCATCAATGCTGCATCAGCTGGCGTTGCGATTCCGCCGGCAGTAAATAGAACCACTGGGAGTTTTCCAGTTTGCGCTACCTCTTTAACCAAGTCATATGGTGCCTGGAGCTCTTTAGCTGCAACGTAGAGTTCATCTTCACGAAGTGAGGAGAGGCGACGAATTTCGCCACCGATCTTGCGCATGTGTTGCATCGCGTTAGAAACATCGCCGGTACCAGCTTCACCCTTTGAGCGGATCATTGCTGCACCTTCATTGATACGGCGAAGCGCCTCACCAAGGTTTGTTGCTCCGCATACAAATGGAACTGTGAAGTCCCACTTATCGATGTGGTTTTCATAATCTGCAGGAGTAAGAACTTCAGATTCATCGATGTAATCGACGCCGAGAGATTGCAGAACTTGGGCTTCAACAAAGTGACCAATGCGTGCCTTTGCCATTACTGGAATCGAAACAGCTGCTTGAATCTTCTCGATCATGTCAGGATCTGACATACGTGCAACGCCACCTTGTGCGCGGATATCTGCTGGTACTCGCTCAAGAGCCATGACAGCAACTGCGCCTGCATCTTCGGCGATCTTTGCTTGATCAGCGTTAACAACATCCATGATGACGCCGCCCTTAAGCATCTCTGCCATACCGCGCTTAACGCGACCAGTGCCTGTTACTTCAGCCATATCACCAAACTCCGCTTCGATCGAAAGAATAGGAGCAAATACTACTTTGTCTTTGAGGTTGGGCGCGACGTGAAATCAGGCTCACGGTCGGTCAAGGCTATCCATATCTGACCTGGAGCAAAGTTCATCCGCTCCCCGTTATTTAATGTGAAGGTTGTGCCTGAATCTTCAAAAGGACGATTCCATGTAGTTGCAAACAATTCGCCATTGCGTAGAACGTACGCCTTACCTGAACCAACTGTTTGAGATAACGGTGTTACTCCCCCAAGTTTGTCCTTGTATTCAGATGGAATTATTGAAACCATCTGAATAATCAATGTGGTCGGACCTAGATGAATCCCACTTTCAGCAAGGTTTGTGTTGTTGTTATGTTGTAACAACCACCGCTGTTCTGTCTCAGACCATTGAGCAGAATATGTTGCAGCTGGCCAATGCATAACAACCTTTGTCGTTGGAGTTCCACCTTCTTGCAAATCACCAAAGATTGAACCCACATTTTTTGCTACATCAATTGAATACTTCTTTTCCGCGACTTTCTGCATGAGTAAATCTGCACGCAGCACCATTGCATACGGAGGAATGCGATTTGGATCAGTTGTATAAATACTTGAACCCTCATGTTGAGCACCTAGGTCTTGCAGATTAGCTGCCGCAATTACAGGTAAAAGTTTTTTCTGAGCCCCGCTGTATGCAAATGCAATGTGTCCATACTGAGCCACGATGTCGATGTCAGAGATTCGCGCACTTCGAACTGGACCAACACGTTGCGGGATCACTGATGAAAAGACAGCAGCAAGACGAGTCAAGCCACCTTCTACTTGTTCGATGTAAACAACATCTGCATCCTCAAGACCAATTTGAGGATGTGCTTGGGTTGTGTCATCAATCTTTACAACAAGAAGAGGACCATTGGTTCCGGGTTTACCTGTCAGGAAGTTCTTTTCCGTGCGCTGAGGAAGCAAATCTGTCACTACCGCGCATCCGCTGAGTGAAAGAGTTAGTGCTGTCGCAATTACCAAACTGCGTTTAAAGAACATCAGATTCAAACTCATAGGTGACGGGCAATGGGGCGGTACCAGCTAATCTGAAAACCTTCACAACAAACTTACCTCTAACCATTTGAGTCCTACTCACTGCATCGGTGTGGATCGCGATTGCGACTCGGATCTTGTCAGTCAATGCTGAGAGTTCAGTGAGCAGAAAATTGTCTGCGGCTGTGGCCAGATGCTGCGAATCTTCAAGCAAAAGTCCTAGCGCTCCTGAAAGACCGCTTTCAGCCTGTGATCGACTCTTAATATCGGCATCGCGCGCTTGATATGCAGCTCCGGTCAACAACATCGATGATGCAGGATCGGCGATGTCGCTGTGTGCAATTTCAAGTGCTACCGCTGCTCGCTTTTGAAGCAATACATCCAAATTGGCCCAACTCGTTTCGACGCGATGATGCAATCGATCCAAGCGAGTTGCAGTGAAAGATAGATACCACAGAGAAATCAAAAGAATAAAAGCTAAGGCAACCCAATTAATCATCACTTGTCATCCTTAGATAGAAAACGATTCCAGGATCTGGTATCCGAGGCTAAACGAACCTTTTCACTACCGACAATTGACATCTCGTAAACTGAATAGATCTGCTCTGCTACCGCAGTCCAATCAAAACTTTGGCCTCGAGCTTTTCCAGCCTCCGATAATTTCTGGCGTTTAGCATCATCACGCAGTAAATCAATGATGACCTTTGCTAAATCTGTTGAATCTTCTGAAGTAAATAGTGCGCCAAACTCACCGTGACCTAATAAATCATCAAAAGCCGGGATGTCGCTAGCAACTACACATGCGCCTCCAGCAAGTGCCTCAGCCAAAATGATTCCGAAGGATTCTCCTCCGGTGTTGGGAGCCACATACAAAGAAACCGATGCCATGAAATCAGCTTTGTCCTCTTCTGAAATTTTGCCCAAGAATTCAAAACGATGACGCAACTGTGGATCAATACTTTTTTCAACATCTGTCGAGTCACCAGGGCCTGCCACAAAAACCTTAATATCTGGAGCAAAACGAGCAATGATTGGTAACGCTTCGACTAAAACGCTTAATCCCTTGCGAGGTTCTTCAAATCGACCAATAAAACCAATTGTGTTTCCTTGCCATTTACTTTGTTTAGTCCCATGGGCATACCGCGAAGCATAAATTCCATTAGGGATAATTACGGCATCCGTATCTAAGTGATCTGTAAGCGTAAGGCGAGCTGCTTCAGAGACTGCAATTCGAGCAGACAATTTCTCGATTGCAGGTTCCAGAATCGGCCCGATTGCAAAGATGATCTTTTGGCGTTTAGCGGCGGCGTGAAATGTTCCAACCATTGGACCATCAGCAGCCCAACATGCCAACAATGAAATTGAAGGAATGGCTGGCTCATGTAAATGCAATAAATCAAAATCCCCTTGCGAAATCCACTGACGAACTCTGGCAAAGGCGACTGGTCCAAAAAGGACTCGAGCAACTGCGCCGTTATATGGAATCGAAATTGGTTTTCCGGCGCTGACCACATATGAGGGCAGCAAGCTTTCATCAATTGCAGGTGCAAGAACTGAAACCTCGTGACCTGCTGCAATCAGAAACTCTGCAAGGTCACGAATATGATTTTGTACTCCACCAGGCGTATCCCAACTGTATGGACAGACAATTCCAATTTTGAGCGAACGTGTGAGCATTAGTTGCGCTCCACGAAGTCGCCATCAATCCAAATGCGCTGAAGCATGTGCCAATCCTCGGGCTTTTCTTTAATTCCATCTTCAAAATGTTGGGCTGTCATCTGAACAATTTCGGCAACTTTTTGCTCTTGAGTTCCAGCCGTCGGAATCACCACATTCTTGAAAACAATATTGATTCCGGTTTCTGTGTATGAAACAAAAGCTGTAATGAGCGGAGCATCAGTCTTAAGCGCCAATAATGCAGGCCCAGCCGGCATGCGAGCTGGTCCCCCAAAGAATTTAACATCGATACCTGAACGGGATAAATCTCTATCTGCAACTAAGGCAACCAAAGCACCTTGGCGCAGGCGTTGCGCAAGAGTTCCTAGAACACGTCCATCTAAGGGCAGAACTTCCATGCCCATGTTCTGTCTAAATGCAAGAAACTTCTGGAAGAGTTTTTCTGGTTTTAAATGTTCAGCGACGGTAACTAGATTGACACCTTTGCCACAGAAATAAGCTCCTGCGTGATCCCAATTGCCTGCGTGCGGAAGCGACACAATTACACCGGTCTTCGCGGCTATTGCATCCATCAACAAATGCTCATTTTCGACGGTAACGGTCTGACTAATTCGCTGCTGCGACCAATCTGGAAATCTAAAGGTGTCGCACCAATAGCGCATATATGAACGCATTGCATTAATGGTCAGTAGATCTAAATCCAGCGCGGTGATGTCGGGTTGCGTTCGTTGCAAATTTTCTCGTAGGCGTTGAACACTCTTACCGTTTCTACGAGCCAAGATGTCTGCTACTGAATACGCTAAAGAGTAGGCAAACTTTTCAGGAAGCCATCTAACAATTCGCCACCCAGCAAAATACACATATGCAGTTAAGTTCTCTTTCATTTAAATTGCTCGCTTAACAATGAGCATTCTTTGAATAACGGTAAAGATTCCGAGGATGGCTAGTAACCACATGCCTGCTGCAAGCACGTAAGGAACTCCCAATCCCTCTAGACCAATCGCAGTCAGTGAAATGATTAAGCGTTCAGTGCGCTCTGCGATTCCACCTGAACACGCGATTCCAAAACTTTCAGCCTTAGCTCGAATATATGGAACCAACATTCCTGACACCAGGGTCACTAAAACAACCATAGATAACGAGTCATCCTGATTAATTAAGTAGATCGTTACACCAATCAAAATCGCTGAATCGGTAATGCGATCGATCGTTGAATCTAGGAAGCCGCCCCACTTGCTAGATCCGGCCTGAGAAATGCGTGCCATGGTGCCATCAAATAAATCACTTAAAGCTAAGAGAAAGATAATCACTGTTCCAATGAAAAATTCTCCACGAGGATAGAAATACATGGCAGATGCAACAACGCCAATAGCCCCAACCCAAGTCACCGCATTGGGCGTGATTCCGCAGCGCAGCGCAAAGGAGGCCACAGGAGTAATTACTCGTGTGACCGCCGGCTTCAATCGTGCACTTAACATCAAGGACCATCGTAGGCTGACCCAGTGCAAACTCAAATCAACGACCTGGTGATCCATGTCTATGGCCATTCAAGCGCTCAACCTGATTTGGTGGCACGCTGCTTTTCGGGGTTCACTCCTGAACATCTATCGGCGGATGCAGATCTAGCCATCTTTGCCATCGACCCATCAGCCGGAATTGATCAAGTAACTATCGATCAATGGCTTGCACTTGATGAGTTTCAAATTCCACGACTAGTGGTTGTAACAGGCTTGGAAAAACAAGAAGCAGATTTTGATGATGCTGTCATGATTGCTAACCGAGTATTTGATCAAATGATTACGCCTTACTTAGTGCTACACGATGAAGCTGGTTTCCCAATCGCACTGATTTCCTTACAGGATTTAACCATCATTAATTACTCGACAACCCCTGCCACAAAAACTCCAAGCGAACCAGAACATCAAACTTTGGTTCAAGAGTTTAGAGATGAGTACATCGAACTGTTGCAGGCGCTCGGTGAAGAATCATTTGCCGCAGGTTTGATGTTCCCAGCTATTCCTTTATGGATTGAAAGAGGAATTGGCGTAGATATCGTTAACGGTTTTATCTCAGAGTTAAAGTAAGCGCTACCAGGCTGCAGCTATCTCATCGCGAGTTAAATGAAGCAATTGCGGGAGCACCTTTGTCTTGCCAATGATCGGCATGAAGTTAGCATCACCTGACCATCGCGGAACAACATGTTGGTGAATATGTTGTGCAACTCCAGCACCAGAGATCGCACCCTGGTTCATTCCTAAATTAAATCCTTCAGGGCCGGAAACTTTTCGAATTGTGGCCATCGCATGCGCAGTTAAGGCTGAGATCTCATTGCGCTCTTCTTCTGTTAGATCAGTTAGATCCGGAACATGTCGATAAGCACAAATCAAAAGGTGACCTGGGTTGTATGGATAAAGATTCATAACTACATATGCAGTGGCACCTCTATGAACAATCAAACCCTCTTGATCATCAAGGTTTGGAATTCTGCAAAAGGGGCATTCAACTTCATTGCCTTCTAAAGGACGATTTTCACCGCGCAGATAATCCAATCGATGTGGAGCCCACAGTCGTTGCCAACCATCGGGCATTCCTAAACCATCGATTGAATTACTCATACCTATACCTGGGTGCGTTCCTGAACTACCTTTTTGATCTCAGCGATCGCATCGGCGATAGGAATACCGTTCTTTTGTTCACCATTGCGGTAACGGAATGACACAGCTCCTGCCTTTTGATCCTCTTCTCCGGCGATAACCATGAAAGGAATCTTTTGCATTTGTGCGTTACGTACCTTTTTCTGCATACGATCATCAGATGCATCTAGCTCTGCGCGAATTCCCGCTTTACGCATTTGCTTAATGACATCACCCAAGTAATCAGAGAAGGTATCGGCAACTGGAATACCAATCGCTTGTACTGGAGCAAGCCATGGTGGAAATGCTCCGCTGTAATGCTCGGTAAGAACACCAAAGAAGCGTTCGATAGAACCAAAAAGAGCACGGTGAATCATCACGGGACGTTGACGAGTTCCATCGGTTGCAGAAAATTCCAATTCGAATCGTTGTGGCAACTGGAAATCAACTTGGATCGTTGACATCTGCCAAGTACGCCCGATCGCGTCCTTTGCTTGCACCGAAATCTTTGGTCCGTAGAAAGCAGCGCCACCCTCATCAAGTACTAGTTCGAGGTTTTGTGCGGTCGCAGCTTTCCGCAACGCTTCAGTTGCCTCTTCCCAATCAGAGTCTTCTCCCACGAATTTTTCATCGTTCTTTGTAGAAAGCTCTAGATAGAAATCATTCAAACCGTAATCGCGAAGTAAATTGAGAACGAAGGTCAAAAGCGAATCAAGTTCACCGACCATCTGCTCCTTTGTGCAATAGATATGCGCGTCATCTTGAGTAAAGCCGCGTGCACGTGTAATTCCATGCAGTACGCCAGATTTCTCGTAACGATAAACAGTTCCGAACTCAAATAAACGCAAGGGAAGTTCGCGATAGGAGCGTCCTCGAGATTTGTAAATAAGGTTGTGGAATGGGCAGTTCATAGGCTTCATGTAGTACTGCTGACCGGCACGTTTCACAGTGCCATCTGCGTTGTACTCCTCATCCAAGATCATTGGCGGATACATGCCATCGGCGTACCACTGCAAGTGACCTGAAGTTTCAAAGAGCGCTGCCTTAGTTATGTGAGGTGAGTAAACAAACTCATAACCTTCTTCTTCATGGCGGATACGTGAGTAATCCTCCATTGCACGGCGAACGATTCCACCCTTTGGATGAAATACCGCCAAACCAGAACCAATCTCTTCAGGAAAGGAAAAGAGATCTAGTTCAGTACCTAAACGTCGATGATCGCGCTTTTCTGCCTCTGCTAAAAGTTCTAGGTAAGCGTTGAGCTCATCCTGAGAAGGCCACGCTGTTCCATAAATACGTTGCAGCATTGGATTCTTTTCAGAACCACGCCAATAAGCAGCCGCTGTACGCATCAACTTGAAAGCTGGGATGTGCTTAGTAGATGGAAGATGAGGTCCGCGACATAAATCGCTCCAGACCGGGTTTCCATCGCGCCCTAAATTGTCGTAAATCGTTAACTCTGAACCACCAACTTCAACTGATGCTTCCTCGCCCGCTGGACCTTTAATTCCAATTAACTCGCACTTATATGGTTCGTGAGCCAACTCTTTCAAGGCTTCTGCTTCTGTGGTTACTCGACGACGAAAACGTTGACCTTCCTTGATGATCTTGCGCATTGCGCTTTCAATCTTTGTTAGATCATCTGGATTGAATGTATTTTCTGGATCAAAGTCATAATAGAAACCATCTTTGATTGGTGGTCCAATTCCAAGACGGGTATTTGCGTAAACCTCTTGAACAGCTTGGGCCATCACGTGAGCTGTTGAGTGACGAAGTACTGCAAGTCCATCGGCAGAAGAAATCGATACTCCTTCTACGACATCGCCTTCAGAAAGGTCGGTCCACAGATCCTTGAGCACACCATTGATCTTGCATACAACGATCTCTTTATTGTCAGCAAAGATATGCGTAGGACGCTGATCAGCTTCTACTGAAAGCTGCTTACCGTCAACTGTTACCGATATCTGAGACATGTCCCTAGCCTACCGAAGTCTGTAACGCCATCGCTCGGATTTCATCGCCAAAATCATCAGATGATGACAAATTTCTTGGACCAATAGCGGCTATGGGTTGAGCTATACGAAGACTGCTCAGCAAGAAACCGGATTGAATAGCAGCGATTTCTTCATAATCAATACTGCGGACCTGAACCTTTAAGTACTCGACCACAAGTGCTCGCATGACGCCCGGCAGAACACCATCTGAAAGCGGAGGCGTACACCACTTATCTTCAATCTGGAATAACAGGTTAGTTACCGCACCCTCGCATACCTTGTTATTAGCGTTGACAACGATCGCTTCATCAAACCCTTCGGCAACCACCTTGTTAAGGATCTGCAAGCGATGATCGTATGGAAAAGTTTTCATCGGAGTTCCATCAGCAATTAGCGAATTAGTTACAACGGTCAACTTGGCAGCTTTTGATTTTTCTTCATAATGATTATGGACCGCCGCCCAATTACCGTTTAAATCAAATGAAACTCGTAGAGCGCCTAAGGAATGATTTTCAACTGCCAATAACTCATCAATGCCATTCCGCAAACTTTCCTCATTTGGAAGAACTAGATTCAACTTGGTCGCACTATTGACCGCACGACGCATATGCCTGGATAAAGCCCATGGTTTGCCATCAACTGTTTTGATGGTTTCAAATATTCCTGATCCTTTGAGCCAGCCATCGGTGATCAAAGCATTTCCGGTAACTTCAGTTAGGGCTCCGTTGTACATAAATTTCATGACAACACTCCCCCAGCAATAGAAATCAATTTTCGTGCTTTCAATTGGGTCTCTTCCCATTCTTGCTCAGCATCACTGTTCCAGGTAATTCCGGCACCTGTACCAAAGTGCAGGCCTTCATTTTTCCAAAAGATTCGTATCGCTACCGATAACTCTGCTTCTTGACCGTGGACCCATCCAAGTGCGCCGCAGTAAGGACCACGAGTTGATTCATGATCAGCAATTACAGATAGTGCAGATGATTTAGGTGCACCGCTAATTGAACCTGGTGGAGACAATGCCTCGAGGATCTCCTTCCAAGAAAGCTCTGAGCGAAGCTGACCTTGAATATCTGAAACTAAATGGCGCAATCCTGGATGTTCTTCATTAGCTAATAACCGCGGCACTTCAACGGTTCCGCTTTCGCAAATGCGACCAAAGTCATTGCGCATCAAATCGACGATCATTACATTTTCAGCTTTGTCCTTATTTCCAAAACCAGTCTCGTCTAATCGTTGCGTCCCTTTAATTGGTGAAGTCTTGACCAAAGACCCCTTGCGACTGAAGAAAAGTTCAGGTGATGCGGATGCAATATTCACACCCGGAATTTCAAGATAGCTTGCCCATGGCGCAGGGTTATGCAAAAGAATTTGTGAAAATAGACCACGCAAATCATTTGAAGTGTCCTGAATAGATAAAACCCGACAAGCATTGACTTGATAAACCCAACCTTGAGCAATGGATTCTCGAATATTTTCAACATATGCGCAGTAATCACTCTGCGAAAAGGAGCTCTGCCACGTTCCTTGTACCTGCGTCCATTCGCTATGCGGAAAATCAGATTCCACAACTGTTGCAAACTTTGCAGCGATAAAGCCACCTTCAAAATCGGTAGAGACCGCCCAAAAACCACCATCATCGAGATCTGATGCATCGCGGGAAATGGCAACACAATCTGTTGCTAACCGACCGCCCATCCAGAAGATCGGCGCTTTCTCCGCATAACTCACGGGGTAACGCTAACCAATCTCCCTCACTTTGGCGCTTACGCCCCTCCTGCGATAGATTTACCCTCCTCGCGGACGTAGCGCAGTTGGTAGCGCGGAACCTTGCCAAGGTTCAGGTCGCCGGTTCGAACCCGGTCGTCCGCTCTGATACTCGCCGTTTAGATTGATCTCTTTTCGAAGAAGGAAATCTCAACGGCGATATTTATATGGTCGGGTGGCCGAGAGGCGAGGCAAGGGACTGCAAATCCCTCTACACGGGTTCAAATCCCGTCCCGACCTCCATTATTAGTGAGAGACTCTGGTCTACACACAGTAAGGAAATCGCGTATGTCTGCAGATGAGTCGGTACGACCTTGGGGTCGCTACGAGATTTTGCAGGAAAGTGAAATCCATAAAGTTAAAAGCATTTACGTAAATCCCGGAAAAAGACTTTCATACCAACGTCACCAAAAGCGCAGTGAACATTGGTTTATTGTCTCCGGAATCGCAACCGTTGTCTTAGATGGTGAAAGCTTTACAAAACTTCCTGGCGAAACCGTTGATGTAAAACTAGGTCAACTTCATCGCATTGGAAATGATGGAACCGAAGAGCTAGTTTTCATCGAAATCCAAACCGGAACTTACTTTGGCGAAGATGATATTGAGCGTGTAGAGGATGACTTTTCGCGATAATTGACTGTTGTATAGTTCATCCACCTAAGGACGATTGGCTCAGCGGTAGAGCACCACATTGACATTGTGGGGGTCACTGGTTCGATCCCAGTATCGTCCACACAGATAGATATCCATCACATTCCATCGATTAACCCCATCAAAACACATTCTCTACTCGCGAGTTAGCCTCTCTCATCTCTACAGTTCATGTATGGAGAGAACAGTTCAATACCCGACCGTAATTCAAGGTGGCATGGGTATTGCCGTTTCATCTTGGCAGTTAGCAAAGCAGGTCGCGATCGCTGGTGAGCTCGGAGTAATTTCCGGAACTGCAATTGATTCAGTTGTAGCTCGCCGTTTGCAAGATGGTGATTTATCGGGCGATATCCGTCGCGCAATGTCTCATTACCCAAATCAGCAAACGATCAAGGAAATTATGGATCGCTTCTATGTAGAGGGTGGTCGACCTGCAGATAAGCCTTACCTAGATGTTCCTAAGTTGAGCATCAAGGGAAACCTTTTCTCAAATAATCTTTTAGCGGTTTCCAGTTTCGTCGAAGTATGGCTTGCAAAAGAAGGCCACGATGGTCTGATCGGAATGAATATTCTTGAAAAGATCCAGTTGGCGATCCCAGCGCAACTTTACGGCGCGATGCTTGCAAATGTTGACTATATTTTAATTGGTGCAGGCATTCCTGCGCAGGTTCCACGTTTGCTTGATGAAATGTCTATCGGCAATAAGGTCGCCATGAAGGTAGATGTAGCCGACACCAAAGAAAAGCATTATCTCCATTTTGATCCAAGGACTTTAGGCGTTGATAACTTTCCAATCAAACGACCGCTTTTCTTAGCAATCGTTACATCACATGCTCTTGTTGCATATCTAAATAAAGATGAAGAAACAAAGCCCGATGGATTTGTTATCGAATACCACGTTGCAGGTGGACACAACGCTCCCCCTCGTGCAAAAAACCATGTTGATGAAAATGGTGAGGCGGTTTACAACGAGCTTGATATTCCTAACCTCGAAAAGATTCTTGGTTCCGGTTCGCCTTTCTGGCTAGCCGGTGGCTTTGCAACACCTGAAAAGGTCAAGGAAGCACTTTCTTACGGGGCACAAGGTGTTCAAGTTGGATCACTATTTGCCCTTGCACAAGAGTCTGGCTTTACCGATGAAAATCGCGCAGGAATCATGAAGGCCTTATCCGACCCAACGATGAAGGTCATGACAGATGCAAGCGCATCACCAACTGGTTTTCCATTCAAGGTAATTCAAAATCAGCAAACACTTTCTAATGATCTTTTGTATAAAGAGCGCATGCGAATTTGCGATTTGGGTTATTTGCGAACCATGTTCCAACGTGAAAATGGCGGCATTGGCTACCGCTGCCCAGCTGAACCTCTAGATAATTATGAATTCAAAAAGGGTGCAGTGGACCAAGCGCAAGGGTCAAAGTGTTTATGTAATGCACTTATGGCAGATATTGGATTAGGGCAGTTACGTCCAGATGGTCGCACCGAAATTTCTTTGTTAACTTTTGGATCAGATCTCGAAGGCCCTCGTGCTCTTCGCACAATCCATCCCGAAGGTTGGAACGCAGTGCAGGCTTTAAACTTTCTAAAATCTGCTCTGTAGTACAGAATCCTTCACGTGAGCGAGCTTCTACTGGCGGTTCCCGCCTTTGCCTTTACAACCTTGTTGCTTGTCATGGTGCCTGGCCAAGGCGTTGCAATGGTTTTGCGTCAATCAATATTGGGCGGAAGTAAGGCGGCCTTTTTTTCCGCATTAGGAAACTGCGCGGGAATTTTAACGTGGGCTACTTCAAGTGCTATTGGCTTATCGGCGATCTTTGCTCGTTCCCATACCGCATATACGCTCTTGAAATGGAGTGGCGTAATCTTCTTAGTAATTGTTTCTATTCAAACATTATTGACACTTAAAAATGAGTTCGGAAAGTTTGATCTTGAAAGCAAATCTGAGATGAATTTACTGTCATCATTTCGTCTTGGTCTAGTTACTAATTTGACCAATGTAAAGGCAGCTGTTTATGCAGTTGCATTTCTGCCCGCATTTGTACCCGATGATTTTTCATTGGGATGGGGAATCTTCATCTTCGGAAGCATTTGGGCGCTGGTCTCGATCTGTTGGAACATCTTCCTGATTTGGACAGTTAAAAAGAGTGCGGCCTACATACAAAAGCCCGTTGTGCGTAGAGTACTAACAGCTATTTCAGCGCTAGGAATAATGTTCCTAGCTGTTGGACTAGCTTTATCGTCAGGCCGTTAAAGATTCAATAAAAGTTAAACTGTTTTGAAAGATTAGCTCTTGATCATAATCAAGGGTTGCAACGTGATAACTGTTTACCAATTCGATACGGCTCTTATTCACTGAGCCTAACCCCGCCATAATGATTTCAGTATTAGATACTGGAAGTGTGTGATCTTCTACAGAATGAAATAGCTGAACCGGTACAGTCACTTGTGCAAGATTTCTGCGGGTAATGCGCAACATCTTTAGCAATTGATACACACCACGAGTTGGAAGAGCGTCATAGCCCCATTCGGTTATTCCGGGGCGCTTGATGTCATCCCCCACGCTTGTCCTTAGTTTTTGCAGACGTGACAAGAAAAATGCCAACTCAACCGGAACGCCTTTAACGTGGATCATCGGATTAACAAGAATTACACCTGTGAGTTTTTCATTGTTAGCTTCGGCAACATTAAGTACAGTTCCGCCGCCCATAGATAAGCCAACTAAGAAAACCTTGTCGCATGTCTTCATCAATTCATTTAATTCAAAGGTAACTTTCGCTGGCCATTCAGGCCACTTCACTTTGTTTAGATTCTCGGGTGTAGTTCCATGTCCCGGAAGTAAAGGAACACGAACTGTGTACCCCTTTGAATGTAAAAACTCTCCCCATGGACGCATTGAAGGTGGAGATCCGGTAAAGCCATGAACTAGTAAAACTCCAATATGTGCATTTTTTCCTGTTCCGGCAGCGGACCAATCTTGCATCCAACCAACAGGTGCTCCTTCAACGGCCATGATGCAAGAGTACGTCCAGTGTCATGTCAGATCAATGACATACGATCCTCGTTATGACACATGCACCAGATTGGCCATTGGTGGATACCACCTTTGCGGTGCTTGATCTAGAAACCTCTGGCGGATCACCGCGATCTGGTGCTGTGATTACTGAAATCGGAGTTGTGAAAGTACGCGGCGGGCAAGTTCTAGGAACATTTAAAAGCTTCGTCGATCCGGGACACACCTTGCCTATTTTCATTACTCAACTAACGGGCATAACTGATGAAATGTTGATTTCTGCACCCTTTATCGATGAAGTTCTTCCAACTCTCTTCGAGTTCTTGGGTTCACCAGAAGAAACGGTATTAGTTGCCCACAACTCCCCATTTGATATGAGTTTCTTAAAAGCTGCAGCTCTTGCTCATGATTATGAATGGCCGCACTATTTAACAATCGATACCGCACGACTTGCTAGAGCGGTTTTAGACCGAGATGAAGTCATCAATTGCAAACTTGGCACGCTTGCTGAATTTTTCGGTGCCCAAACATCTCCAAATCACCGAGCGCTAGATGATGCACTAGCTACCGTGGATGTCTTGCATGGCATTATTGAAAGGCTCGCAGGACACGGAGTTACAACCTTTGAAGCGATGCGCAACTTTCCATCACTTAAAAGAAGAAAAGCTAAGCGCCCAATTTCTGACTGAGTGCGGCCCAATCATTTACTAAGCGAGAGGCGGCACCTGAATCAATCGCTGCAACTGCGCGTTCAACACCTAGCGCAATTCGATCATGAAGATTTAACTCAAATTTGCCATCAAAAGCTGCAATAGCAGCAGCGGCATTGAGGACTACAGCATCACGAGGTGCTCCTTTTTCGCCTTTAAATATTGCTGTAGTTATACGAGCATTTTCTGAACCATCGCCACCTGCTAATGCTGAAATTGGCGCCCGCTCCATTCCAAAATCCAAAGGATCTAAGAGATCACTTGAAATCTCACCGTTGCCAATAGTTAATACGGATGTGGTGGTAGCAAGAGTGATTTCATCCAACCCGTCATCTCCGCGAAAAACAAAACCATCTACACCTTTATCTCCCAAAACTTGAGCCATTACTAAGTGCATTCGATCATTGGCAACACCAATCGCTGCAGCTTTTGGCTGAGCAGGGTTTGCCAAAGGCCCCAAAATATTGAAAACGGTAGGCACCGCTAACTCTTTACGGGCAGGTGCTGCAAATCGCATCGCTGGATGAAATACAGGAGCAAAACAAAAACCTATTCCAAGTTGCTGAAAAGTTGTTTCAACTCCCATTCCGTCCAGCATGATATTGATGCCTAGATTTTCTAATAGGTCAGCAGCACCTGATTTCGAAGAAGCAGCTCTATTTCCGTGCTTCACAACCTTTGCTCCAGCTGCAGCAGCAATAATCGCCGCAGTCGTAGAAATATTTATTGTGTGTGCGCCATCTCCACCGGTTCCAACTGTGTCGACCGCGCGTTCATTAATTAAAATAGGAGCACAATGTTGATACATCTGTGCGACAAGTGCGCCAACCTCTTCAGAGGTTTCACCTTTAGTTTTCAGAGCTAGCAAGAACCGCTTAATAACTTCGATATCTGCAGAGCCGATAAGAATTTCATTCATGCACCACTGCACTAATTGGGGTTCTAGATCTAAACCACTATCCAACAATGAGATTGCGTGATCCCATTGCGAAGTGCTCATTAAGAAAGTTAAGCAGAAACCAGTGCGTTGCCGCGCAGTAATTGTGCAGCTGTCTTAGCCAATGTGAACGGATCGATCGGGTGAACAACTGATGCCTCAGCCAAAGACCATGCTGCAAGCCAAGCATCTTCCTTGCGTCCGGTGATAAGCAAAACTGGAGGGCAGTTAAAAACTTCATCCTTTAATTGACGAGCAATACCCATTCCACCTTCTTGAGCCGCTTCACCATCAAGGATGAAAAGATCTGCTCTGAAACCACCACCGACTTTTTTGCTGTCGATGTAGGCACGTAGCGCTGAGCCAGTAGCAAACTCATGAACCTCATGTTCAGGAAGATCGGCCGCTACTCGACGTCCAAGTGCGGAGACAACAGCTGCACGAACCGATGAGTCATCGGAGTAAACAATGATCTGCTTTTTAGTCTCTGACATAGCTCCAAGTCTATTCTCGAAGCAGGCTTTCGCGCCTCTTTCAGAGCACCTAGTGCCACCACTTTTGTAGTGATCCGTTTCACCCTAGTTCTGCTCAAAACCGACACCCTGAAGCCAGACTAGGGAGACGGCGAGCCTGTTTTCAGGAATAATCGCCCCTATGTCGAGCGCCGTAGCACACCACAAAATCACACGACCTAACGCTGTAGCCGTTGGAACGATCGTGTGGCTGTCCAGTGAACTTATGTTCTTCGCCGCACTATTCGCGATGTACTTCACCATTCGCGCAGTGCAAGGTCCAGCGATCTGGTTAGAGTCAACTTCGATTCTAAATATTCCATTCGCTGCGATCAATACAACAGTTCTGGTCCTGTCATCGGTGACCTGTCAGTTTGGAGTCTTCGCTGCGGAGCGTTTCCAGAATCACCGCACGGGATCCTTGCTTCAGATTAATAAGTGGGGAATGCGTGAATGGTTCGCACTTACATTCTTAATGGGAGCATTCTTTATCTCAGGTCAGATTTACGAGTACGCACACCTAGTAGCTGAAGGTTTAACCCTTTCATCTAATGCATACGGTTCAGTTTTCTACATCACCACAGGTTTCCACGGACTTCACGTAACTGGCGGACTCATCGCATTTCTCATTGTGATGGTTCGCGTTGCTAAAGCCCGTCGCTTTACCCATCAACAAGCAACGACAGCGATTGTTGTTTCTTATTACTGGCACTTCGTTGACGTCGTCTGGATCGCGCTTTTCTCTGCGATCTACCTAATTAAGTAGTAAAGGAAAATAGTGAAGCGTCTATCCCGCTACCGTCGCCACAAGGCTGCCGCACCATTGCTTTTGATTTTTGCACTGCTTGGTATTGGAACCACTTTCAGTATTGCAAGTGCAACAACAACTGCCGAGACAACTACTGCTGATCGTTCAGCGCTCATCGAAGAAGGTCGTCAGATCTTCCTCAAGGGTTGCTCTTCATGTCACGGCTTAAATGCTGAAGGCGGACAGATCGCACCATCATTAATCGGTGTTGGCGCAGCCTCTGTTGATTTCCAAGTTGGAACAGGTCGTATGCCAATGGCTGATATGAGCACACAGGCTATGCGCAAAGCACCTGTTTACGATGCTCAAGAAACAGCAGCTATTGCAGCCTACGTTGCATCATTAGCGGCAGGTCCAGAAATTCCTGCAGAAGAATCATTGAATTATGAACGTGATGGAAGCACTGCAGAAGGCGGAGAACTATTCCGAAATAACTGCGCGATGTGCCACAACTTTGCTGGACAAGGTGGAGCGCTTACCCAAGGTAAGTACGCACCAACATTGATGGGTGTAGATCCTAAGTACATCTACGAGGCAATGATTACTGGCCCACAATCAATGCCAGTGTTTAGCGATAAGACAATTACACCTGCTGAAAAACTCTCACTGATTAAGTGGATCAAGTCAGCAGAGAAGGAACCAAACTTGGGCGGTGCATCACTTGGTCGCGTTGGTCCGGTTACTGAAGGTTTATTAGGTTGGACTCTTGGACTCGGAATACTTATCGGTGTTGCGGTCTGGCTAGCGATGAAGGCGAGATAAGTACATGTCTAATGAAATCGAAGCTATAAAAGATCCAGGACTTCCAGCGCACGTTCATCGCAAAGCAGATCATGATCCTGAAGCTGCAAAGCGCGCAGAACGCCAAGTTGCAACAATGTTTGGCATCTCAGCACTAGGAACAATTCTTCTCATCGTTTCTTATGTCTTCATCCCTCAAGATCTTTTTGTATTCATTCCTGTTATGGGAGATCAAAATGCACATCAACTAGGCCTTGGCCTTGGAATGGCGATCTCATTGTTCTTTATTGGAATGGGAGCAATTCATTGGGCAAAGACATTGATGCCAGATACTGAAGTTGTCGCACAGCGTCACGAGTTCCGCTCCCCCGATTCCGATCGTAAAGAGTTTGTTGAAGCGGTTAAAGCTGGAGCAGGTGCAGCAGGACTTGGTCGTCGTTCACTTATCAAGAAATCTTTAGGCGCAGCACTTGGACTTTCAGCTTTGTCTCCATTGTTACTGCTTCGCGATTTAGGACCACTTCCAAAGAAAGAGTTTGAAAAGACAACTTGGCAGGCTGGAACTTACTTAGTTACAGATCCAGGAAACCGTCGAATCAAAGCCTCTGATCTTGAAGTTGGAGCGGTTGCTCAGGTTCTTCCAGAGATTGAAGATCCAGAACATCGTAAGTTGAGCGACATTGGTAAGGATGCGGTTCTTTTGATCCGTCTTCGTCCAGAAGAGTTCAACCTTGAAGCAGATCGTCTAGCAATGACCCACGAAGGAATCATCGCCTTCTCCAAGATTTGTTCACACATGGGCTGCGCAGTTGCTCTGTATGAGCAACAGACAAAGCACCTATTGTGCCCTTGCCACCAATCAACATTTGATGTGACTCGTGCAGCGAAGGTTATTTTTGGACCTGCGGCACGACCACTTCCGCAGTTAGATATCACAGTGGATGGCGAGGGGTACCTCGTTGCACGTCAACCTTTCTCCGAACCGGTCGGACCTAGCTTCTGGGAGCGAAACTCACAATGACAGCTGAAGCACGTTTAGGCAGTGTTGCTAACTATGTAGATGAGCGCACAGGCGCCGCTGCATGGATGAAGAAGAACCTGCAAAAGGTTTTCCCTGATCACTGGTCCTTCCTACTTGGTGAAGTTGCTCTGTACTCATTCATCATTCTTTTGCTGTCAGGAACATTCCTCACATTTTGGTTCGATCCTTCACAACGTGAAGTTATCTATGAAGGTGGATATGAACCTCTAGAAGGTTTGAAGATGTCCGCTGCATACGCTTCAACATTGCACATCTCATTTGAGGTTCGCGGTGGTTTGTTAATGCGCCAAATTCACCACTGGGCCGCGCTTATCTTTATGTCAGCAATTGTGGCTCACCTGCTTCGCGTTTTCTTTACAGGTGCTTTCCGTAAGCCTCGCGAAGGAAACTGGATTATTGGTGTTGGACTACTAACTCTTGGAATCGTTGAAGGCTTCCTTGGGTACTCACTACCTGATGATCTTTTGTCAGGAACTGGTATCCGAATCGCAGAGGCGATCATTCAAGCCTTACCAGTGGTCGGTTCCTATCTTTCCTACTTTGCATTTGGTGGAGCTTTCCCGGGTGAATCATTTATTCCACGAATTTATACAGTGCACGTACTCTTATTACCGGGTGCATTCCTTGCTCTGATCACCGCCCACTTAATGTTGGTTTGGTACCAGAAGCACACTCAGTATCCAGGTCCAGGACGCACAGAAAAGAATGTTGTTGGATACCCATTGATGCCTGTGTACATGGCAAAGGCTGGCGGATTCTTTTTCATCGTCTTCGGCGTAATCGCCTTCTTATCTGCAGTAGCTTCCATTAACCCAATCTGGTTGTACGGTCCTTACACACCTGGACAGATCTCCGCAGGTTCACAACCTGACTGGTACATGGGTTGGCTCGATGGTTTGGTACGTATGGCTCCCCCACTTGAAACACATGCCTTTGGACATACGATTTCATGGAACATTTTGATTCCAGGATTGATCGTTCCGGGTATTTTGTTTACTGGAATGGCGCTGTATCCATTTATCGAAAGTTGGATTACTGGAGACAAGCGTGAGCATCATCTATTGGATCGCCCACGTAACGCTCCAAACCGCACAGCACTCGGTGCAATGTCTCTAACATTCATGATCGTTGCTTTAATTAACGGCGGAAATGACATCATCGCAACACACTTCAGTCTGACAATTAATCAGATTATGTGGTTCACCCGCTTTGGAATCTTCATTCTGCCTCCAATTGCATTTGTAGTTACAAAGCGTCTTTGCTTGTCACTGCAACGCGCAGATCGTGAACTTGTATTGCATGGTCGCGAAACTGGACGTCTTCTACGTCTTCCTCATGGAGAGTTTGTTGAAGTACATGAGCCAATCTCACCTGAAAAGGCATACCTGCTCACATCACACGAGCAAGCAGGCCCTCTGGAGCTTCCAGCAGTTGATGCACGTGGAGTAAAGCGTGCTGGTGCGATTCGTAACAAGATTCGTTCACGTATGAGCGTTGCTAATGCTGAAGCGGTAGCAAAGGTTTCAGCAGATGATCTCAAGGAGATTGACAGTCATTAATTTAATTGATTGGCATTAATTAGTAATAACTAGCCAAACACCCAAGGCGGTCACTCCTATTCCAAGGAAGCCTTGGGTGTTTACTTTTTCCCCAAACAAAAAGAATGCTTCAATGGCGGTTGCTGGTGGAACGAGATAGAAAAGAGATGAGACGGAAGCGGCGCTTCCGGTATTCAGGAGCCATAACAGCAACAAGATCGCTCCGACAGATAAGACCGCGATGAGCCACATGAAGGCAAGGAGAAACCTGCCGTTCCACTGGATTGAAGTGCCACCAGTTGCGAACGCGATCGCAAGTAATACCGCCCCACTTCCAAGATATTGATACGCAGTTCCAGCTACTAAAGGAATTCCGGTACCTATCTTCTTTTGTAACAAAGTGGCGGTCGTGCTGCCAATCAACGCAACAACAATTGCGATTATCCCTGCAACCGGAATGTTCGCATCAAAAGATGGACCAAGTACCAATACAACACCGGACAGACCCAACAATAAGCCAATTACTTGTTTGACCTTTAATTTCTCGCCCAGAACCCGAACCGCAAGGACTGAAACTAAAACTGGTTGCAGACTAGTAACAACCGCAGCAACACCGGCTGGCAATCCCCGCGAGATCGAATAGAAGACTCCCCCGAGATAACAGGCATGTAGAAAGAATCCGATGAGCATTGATGAAGTAATTGCTTTTGATCCAATTGCTATTGGGGATTTCAATACCACGGCAATCGCAAAGAGAATGACAGCTGCGATTAGAACTCTGATTGCTAAGAAGATAAAGGGATCTGCATATGGAAGGCCGTACTTAGCTCCGACAAAGCCGGTACTCCACAGAAGAACAAAAAGAAGTGGAGCGAATTTAGCGAGTTTCAACCCTCGCAGATCGCCTTCAGGCGTACTAATGATTTTGCCATCCACTTCGGGTTGTGGGCCATCGCGCCAGTCTTCTTCAACCACCAAGCGGCATAACCTGGAATAGCACTAGCATCAAAAGATTCAGTAACAACGGTTTCTCCATTGCCAACTTCATAGAGCTCATAACACCAGGTCCACTTCATCAAATGGCACCAGGTGATCTTTTTATTCTCTTCAAAAGCTACAACGGTGTTCTTGATCCGATATGGAACCTTGATCTTCATCGCCATGCCGAACTTTGCGCCGAGAAATAAGCGCTCTGGTCCGGAAATTACCCCTTTGATAGTTCCAGAACCATCAAAGAGTTGATGTGCTGCGGGGTTAGCCAAGAGATCGAAAATCTTTGCAGCTGGTGCATGAATACTTATTCGAGCAGCGGCGGTGTTTGGGTAATCAGTCTGCAAAATCTCCGCACGCACGTTAGACATTAGTGAGCTGCTGAGCTAACTGGCTTTTCATACTCTGTAACCATTCCGATAACAGAGATCATCAAAGCGCCAACGCTAATGAGTGAAAGCCACCAACCAATAATCAGTCCAAGACCAAATGCACATGCACTAAGAGCGACTGGTAATGGCCACCATGAGTGCGGGCTATAGAAGCCAAGCTCCCCTGCACCATCTGCAATTTCAGCGGTTAAGTTATCTTCAGGAAGGGTTACACCAATGCGCTTCTGGGTAAACCAAACGTAGAAACCAACCATGCCTGCAAGACATGATGACAACAACATTCCGGCTATACCAACTGATTCGCCGCCGACCTGCCAGTAAATGACTGTCATGATGACGTAGAAAACCGATAATCCACCAAATAATTTCCAAGATGCCTTCATTTTCTATTCATGCCCCTCGGTCTTGATATGCGGATGATGTAAATCAAATGCTGGACGCTCACTTGAAATGCGAGGCATAGTCAGGAAGTTGTGGCGTGGTGGTGGACATGATGTTGCCCATTCCAATGAAGCCCCGTAACCCCAAGGATCATCTACGCCAACCAATGGAGCCTTACGAGTGATCCAAATATTGATTGCAAATGGAATCATCGACAGAGCTAACAGGAATGAACCAATTGTTGAAACTGTGTTCATAAATGTGAAGCCATCTGTTGGCAAATAATCCGCGTAACGACGTGGGAATCCCTTAATGCCCAACCAGTGTTGGATCAAGAAGGTCAAGTGGAATCCAAAGAACAAAGTCCAGAAGTGAATCTTTCCAAGACGCTCGTTAAGCATGCGACCTGTCATCTTTGGCCACCAGAAATAGAAGCCTGCGAACATCGCAAATACCACTGTTCCGAAGAGAACGTAGTGGAAGTGAGCAACGACGAAGTAACTTGCAGAGACAGCAAAATCAAGTGGTGGTGAAGCCAAAATAATTCCAGTTAATCCACCAAATAGGAATGTAACCAAGAAACCCATTACCCAAAGCATTGGGGTTTCAAAGGTAACTTGACCTCTCCACATTGTTCCAATCCAGTTGAAGAATTTAACTCCAGTTGGCACACCAATAAGGAATGTCATGAATGAGAAGAATGGAAGTAGAACCTGACCACTAGCAAACATGTGGTGAGCCCATACAGAAACTGAAAGCGCAGAGATCGCAATCGTTGCAGCGATCAGACCCAAGTAGCCAAAGATTGGCTTGCGACTAAACACGGGCAAAATCTCAGTTGCGATTCCAAAGAATGGCAGCGCAAGAATGTAAACCTCGGGGTGTCCGAAGAACCAGAACAAGTGCTGGAACAACATCACTCCACCATTGGCCGGATCGAATAAGTGGGTTCCATAAATTCGGTCCGCTTCTAAACCAAGTAGAGCTGCAGCCAAAGGTGGGAAGGCAAGCAATACAAGAATCGCAGTTAACAGAACGTTCCAAGAAAAGATAGACATACGGAACATGGTCATACCTGGTGCACGCATCGTGAAGATAGTCGTAATGAAGTTAACGCCACCAAGAATTGTTCCAACACCAGAAATCGCAAGACCAACTAGCCATAAATCTCCACCAATGCCTGGTGAGTAGGTTGAGTTAGATAGCGGTGCATACACGGTCCAACCGAAAGATGCTGCTCCACCTGGTGATAAGAAACCACCAAATGCCATCAAAGAACCAAATAGGTACAACCAGTACGACAACATGTTTAAACGTGGGAAAGCCACATCCGCTGCGCCGATCTGTAAAGGCATGATTACATTTGCAAAACCAACGAACAATGGGGTTGCAAACATAAGCAACATGATTGTTCCGTGCATTGTGAAGATCTGGTTGTATTGCTCGTTGCTCAGGAACTGCATTCCTGGGCGAGCTAATTCTGCACGCAGGGCAAGGGCTAACACGCCACCGATCAAGAACCAAGCAAACGATGTCATCAAATAGAGATAACCGATTGTCTTGTGATCAGTTGATGTAATCCACTTTACAAAAGACTTACCTTTTGGAGTTGGCAATGGCGCGTTCGCAGTTACCGTTGGACGATCTGCATAAGTTGTCATGCTTGACTCCCCTTAAGTGTTTCAAGATAAGCATCGAATTCGGCAGGTGTAACCACCTTTACCTTGAAGAGCATTTGTGAGTGGTTGCGACCGCACAAGATGTTGCATCGGCCCGGGAACTCACCCAGTTTATTTGCAGTGAATTCAAGGTGATTAGTTACACCCGGAAGGTTCTGCATTTGAATCATGAAGGCTGGAATCCAGAATCCATGAACAACATCATTAGCTGTAATCGTGTAACGAACACGCTCGCCCAGAGGTACATACAGAGTTGGAGTTTGCGCAGGAGTTCCGGTTACCACAGCCTTTGGACCAGCTTCTGGATAACCAAACTGCCATGACCACTGAATACCTTCAACAGTTATTTCATGCGCATATGTCGTTGTCTTTTCAGTAATCACGCTTTCTTTCTGTGCTGTGAAGTAGAAAAGAACGGCAACGATAATAAAAGGAATGATTGTGTAAGCCACTTCAACGGGAACGTTGTATTGAGTTTGCTTTGGAAACTCTGGATTGCCCTTCTTAGCGCGATGAAAAACCGCAGGCCACAAAATCAAAATTAAAGTAAAGACGCCAACCACACCGGCGGTTATCCAAGCACCCTTCCACAATGAGAATGATTGATCGTTAACACTGGTGATTCCATCTACGAATCCCCAATCAGTGTTAGAGGAACAACCGGTCAGAAAGAGAACTGGGGCTACTAGGAGCAGAGCTCGTAGGCGGCTAAAAACTGGGCGTCGCGACATGTGGGTAAGGATAGTTTGTATTTGCCGTGAGCGTGGCATGAGCGTAAGACCGGCGAGGGGTGGCCCTCCTCACATCTACTTGAGGTGAGCAGCAACCTCATCAGCAGCAGCCTTGCCATACGCCTCTTCAAAGCGGGCTACAAATTGAGCAGCGGTAAATCGGTACTCCTGAGTTCCAAGGGTTTCGATCACATAGGTTGCGATCAAAGCACCCAACTGGGCGCATCGCTCGTGGGAAAGCCCCCATGCAAGACCTGCAATAAATCCTGATCTGAATGAATCTCCAACACCGGTTGGGTCTGTTTTGGATTTCTCCTTAGGGCAGCCCACCTGAACATATTCGCCTGATGCACTTTCAACCTTTGCCCCATTAGAACCCAAAGTCACGACGCGATACTTAACACGTTCCAGAATTTCGCGATCACTCCAGCCGGTCTTTTGCATCGCCAAGGCGAGTTCATACTCATTTAAGAAGAGGTATGCCGCGCCATCAATAAGTTGCTTGATCTCTTCGCCATCCATGCGGGCCATCTGCTGTGAAGGATCGGCGGCAAATGCAATTCCTAATTGTCGGCACACTTCAGAGTGACGCAACATCGCTTCTGGATCATCGGGAGAAATAACCATCATGTCGAGACGACCGGTTTTTTCCATGATTGGAGAGAGCTCGATATTGCGCGCCTCGGACATGGCTCCTGGAAAAAATGATGCGATCTGATTCAAATCTTGATCAGTAGTTACAACAAAGTGAGCGGTGTGCAGTGTGGTTGAAACAAGAGCGTGTGAAGTATCAACACCGTGACGTGAAAGCCAGGCATCGTAATCAGCCCAGTCCTTACCAACAGCGGCAATTAGAATTGGATTTAAGCCAAGCACACCCATGCCGAACGCGATATTTGCTGCGCATCCTCCACGGCGAACATCAAGGCTGTCGACTAAGAATGAGAGTGAAACCTTTTCAAGTGAGCCGGCCACTAATGAGTCGGTGAACTTTCCAGAGAAAGTCATTAAATGATCAAGGCCTACCGAACCCGCTACACCGATTTTCATGTAGGGATCTTATGGGTCAAGAGGTGCTTAGTTAAATGAATCGCCGCATGCACATGAACCTTGTGCATTTGGATTATCAATTGTGAAGCCCTGCTTTTCAATGGTGTCAACAAAATCAATAGTTGCACCTGAAAGGTAAGGATCACTCATCTTGTCTGTAATTACCTTTACCGCACCAAATTCGCGGACGATGTCGCCATCCATGTTGCGATCATCAAAGTACAGCTGATACTTAAGGCCTGAGCAACCTCCAGGTTGAACTGCAACACGTAGGTTCAGGTCATCGCGACCTTCCTGTGCAAGTAGCGCAGCTACCTTGCTTGCAGCAACATCGGTGAGAAGAATTCCAGTAGTTGTAGTTGCTTCAGTTGTCATCAGTGCTCTCCTTGATCGGCTTTACGGGTGAAATCCTACTCCCCTGACCCACCCGTTGCGAGTCGAGGGCATTAAGACACCGCCTCTATAGTTGCCCCATGACTACAAATGAAGGCAAGGGTCGTCCAACCCCAAAACGTAAAGAAGCGGAATCAAAGCGCAAGGTTTCTTCGCTTTCTCCAGTCGTGACTAAAGATCAAAAGCGTGCAGCTAAGTTGCAGGCCCGTCAGGACCGAGTTGGCTCACGTGCTGCATATTTGCGCGGAGATGAAGCAGCTCTACCTGCTCGCGATCGTGGTCCAGCCCGTCGCTATGTTCGCAACTTTGTAGATTCCCGTCGATCAACTGGCGAGTACTTCCTGCCAATCATTTTCGTTGTTTTAGTTTTAACCTTGTTTCCAATCCCAGCGATTCAAATCGGTGCAATTGCATTGATGTATGCAGTGCTACTGCTTGCAGTCGTTGATGGCTTCTTCCTATCGCGCAAAATTCGCAAAGCTGTAGAAGCAAAGTTTCCAGGCACATCTACAAAAGGTCTTGGAATGTATGCATGGCTTCGCTCAACTCAGATGCGACGTTTACGTGCACCCCACCCTCAGGTGAAGGTTGGCGATCAGATCAATTAAGCGCTAGTTAACTAAGCTCTGGGGTTGGGACTTTGATTTTTCTTAGGATCGCGCTCTGGAAGTTTTCCAAGAGCTTTATCGATCGCCTTCATGATGTCGGCATCTAGCTTGACACCAGATGCCTTTGCATTTTCCTTTACCTGCGAAGGTTTAGTTGCGCCCATGATTGCACTTGAAACATTGGGATTTTGAAGAACCCATGCGATTGCAAGTTGAGACATCGACAATCCTGCTTGATCAGCAATTGGCTTCAGGTTCTGGACCGCGTCAAGAACCTCATCTCGCAACCAGCCTTTAATCATGGTGGCGCCACTTCCCTTGCTTGCAGCCCGAGAGCCTGCTGGCGCCTTCTTTCCCTGAAGGTACTTACCGGTCAGCACTCCTTGAGCCATTGGTGAAAAAACTATTTGACCAATTCCCTCTTTTTGAGACAAAGGAACTACCTCAGCTTCAATAACTCTCCATAAGGCGGAGTATTGAGGTTGATTTGATACAAAACGGTTGTAGCCGCGAGCATCCTGAATGCTTAATGCGGATTTAATCTGTGAAGCGTTCCATTCAGAAAAACCAATGTAATGAACCTTTCCTGCACGAATCAGATCATCAAATGCGCTTAAGGATTCTTCTAGCGGAGTTTCGTGATCAAAGCGGTGCATCTGATACAAATCAATGTGATCTGTTTGAAGGCGCTTTAACGATGCGTTACAGGATTCAATGATGTGTTTGCGCGATAAGCCGCGATCATTCTTTCCAGTTCCAGTTGGAAAGTACACCTTCGTGAAAAGTTCATAGGACTCACGACGTACGCCTTTGAGTGCTTTACCCAGAACAACTTCAGCTTTTGTACCCGCATAAACATCTGCGGTATCAAATGTTGTGATGCCTTGATTAAGCGCCTCTTTCACGCATTTAATCGCTGCATCTGATTCGATCTGATTTCCGTGAGTGATCCAGTTTCCGTATGAGATCTCAGAAACGTACATTCCGGTACTGCCCAGGCGTCTGTATTCCATGTTGCGAGCCTAGATCGTGCGCGCCTAGTTGCCAAGCCGAAATGGGTATGGTTTGGTTCGCTCACAACTTAATAGCTCTTCTAGTAGGGGAAGTTCGGTGCAAATCCGACGCTGACCCGCAACCGTAAATCCTTTGTGAGGATAAGTCGGATTACCTACTTGTCAGAGATGAGACAAACACCCGCCGAGGTTTGCGGGGTGTGCTCCTAACACTAGAAGTGTCGGCTACTCCGTCCTCTCTAGGTGCGGTTCACTCCCTGTGAGACTCTTTAAATTTTGAGAGGCTACACAGAAATGAAGTTCAAACTCTTATTAGCGATTGTTGTAATCGCATCATGTATTACTCCCACAGCACACGCGGCAGATACTGGCTGGCGCTATTGGGGTTATTTCCAAGCAGCACCTGGCGCAAGTAAATGGACCGCCGCAATGACGGGGCCAACTGTCAATGTTGCTGATGGATCAGTTGAAGGTTGGGCATTCACATTTAGCAGTGATGCAATTCCAGATGCAAAGGCACCAAAGGTTGCTCCATCTTTTTCAACTATTTGTGGAAAGACAAAGGCTGTCGCTGGAAAAAAGCGAGTAGCGATAATGGTTGATTTTGGATCAGCGGTATTGCGACCAAAGGGTGAAACAACTCCACGCCTAATTCAAAAATGTGTGGTCGCGGATAAATCTGCGCTAGGAATAGATGTACTGGGTCTTGCGGTCAAAGTTCGCGCAGAAGGATCAGGATTCATCTGCGGAATCAACGGATATCCGGCTAAAGAATGTGGAGTTGAAATGAAAACTCCTAAGGATTACCTGAAGAAGTAGCTATGAAAAAGCTGTCACTGCACCCACTTACATGGTGGATATGGGCGATTGGTTTGGCCTTTGCGGTCATCCGTTTTGATTCAACCATATTCACACTGTGTTGCGTGGGTGCTGTTGCAGTTGTTGTCTTTAACAATCGCGACGAGGCTCCTTGGGGTAACAGTTTCAATTGGACCTTAAAATTAGCTGCTTGGATTCTTTTCATCAGAACTTTAATTGGCATAGTTATAGGGGTTCCAATTCCAGGTAGACAACTTTTCGTCTTGCCAATAATCCCGTTGCCGTCCTGGATGCCCGGTATTCGTATCGGAGGAGCGGTTACATGGGAACGTTTAAGTTCTGCATTAACTGAAGGATTAATGATCTGTTCAATCATTGTCATTTTTGGAGCAGCCGCATCACTAACCAGTCCTCATAAATTATTGCGAGTACTACCTATCTACATTTACGAGTTTGGAATCGCCGTTGTAATTGCGACATCAGTTCTACCGCAATTGGTGACATCGGTTGCTCGCATTAGACAAGCACAACGATTGCGTGGACAAACTCTTAAGGGTTTTAGATCGTGGAAACGCGTAGCCATCCCATTACTTGAAGAGTCCTTGGCCCGTTCACTTGATTTGGCAGCGGCGATGGATAGTCGTGGTTACGGAGTTAGTAGAAAGCGATCTACCTACCGTCCCATTAAATGGAAGTTGTCAGATGTGATGGTCATAGCTTCCTCCTTAGTTGTTTTGGGGCTGTCATGATTAAGTTTTCTAATGTCTCTTTGATCTATCCAAATTCAACCACCACTGTTCTTGAAAACCTGAACTTGGAGATTCAAGAGGGCGAACTAGTACTTGTCATAGGTTCAACTGGTTCAGGTAAATCCTCGCTTTTACGGTTGATCAATGGGCTAGTCCCCCATCACACCGGCGGAATTCTGGCTGGAGATGTAAGTGTTGATGGAGTCTCAACCCAAATGGTGAAGCCAGGCGGGATGGCCCACTTAATCGGAATTGTTGGTCAAAATCCTGCTAATACCTTTGTAGCTGACACCGTTGAAGATGAATTGGCATTTGGGATGGAAACGCTCAACCTGCCAAATGATGTTATGCGCAAGAGAATTGAAGAGACTTTAGATTTACTTAGTCTTACTGCGCTGCGCAACAGAACAATCGCAACGCTTAGCGGCGGGGAACAACAAAGAGTCGCAATAGGTGCCGCTTTGGTAACTCATCCAAAGGTTTTAGTTTTAGATGAACCAACAAGCGCGCTTGATCCCATCGCCGCCGAAGAGGTTCTTTCGATCCTTCATCGCCTTGTGCATGATCTAAGTCTTACTGTGGTTATTGCAGAACATAAATTGGAACGCGTCATTCAGTTTGCCGATCGAATAGTTCAGATCAATGGCGATGGTGTTGCAAAAGTTGGAACACCCGAACAGATCTTGTTGGAATCTCCCATTGCGCCACCAATTGTTCATTTAGCCCGTGCACTTGGTTTGAAGGAAATCGGCGTTTCGGTACGAGACATGCGTCGCATGACAACAGAGATTCGTGAAGGTGAATACGTACAGGAGCCAGCAAAGATGGCTCCGATTGGTAATCCAATAATTTCCATTGAATCACTTTCTTTGAACTTTGCCGATAAGGAGGTTCTAAAGCAGGTCAGCGCCAATGTTTTTGCCCACGAAATTGTTGCGGTTATGGGGCGCAATGGCGCGGGCAAGAGCTCATTACTTAAGTCATTAGCTGGAATTATGGATGGAATAACAGGCGCAGTTCTTGTTGACTCTCAAGATCCGCAAAAACTGAAGGGCACAGTTCGTCGAGAATGTATTGGTTTTATTCCGCAAGAACCTAGCGATCTTTTGTATGGACAAAGCGTTGCCATCGAATGCGAACAAGCCGATTCTGACAATGGAGTGCCAAAAGGAACAACGGTTTCAGTTTTGAATCAATTGGTTCCCGGCATCTCACTTCATGCGCATCCTCGCGATCTTTCTGAAGGACAACGTCTAGGTCTTGCACTCAGTGTGGTTTTATCCGGAAATCCTAAGATTTTGATTCTCGATGAACCAACACGAGGTTTGGATTATCAAGCAAAGAATGAACTAACCAGAATTTTGATTGAGTTTGCGCGAGCAACTGGTAAGTGTGTGCTGCTTGCAACTCATGATGTTGAACTTGTCGCTGAGCTCGCAAGTCGAGTCATCTTTATTGCTGACGGTGAAATAGTTGCAGATGGAACAACCTTGGATGTGTTGCTCTCATCCCCTGCCTTTGCTCCACAAGTTTCTAAGGTGATGTCGCCTCAGCCGTGGTTAAAGGTTTCAGATGTAATCGCAGCGCTGGACAATCCTTTATGAACACAACACAGGACATAGTTAGATTCTCATTCAAGAACTCAGTGATCCTTGGAATCGCTTCAGCGTTAAGCATCGCAGGGTTCATCTGGCCCTTTTTTTATTCAGGTAAAGAACTACCTCAAACCCAACTCTTCTTCTGGCTAGCAGTCGCCTTTGCTTTTCTCGTAGTTATCTTTGAAATTTCCAATACAAGGCTTGATGCTAAATCAGTTGCACTGCTCGGAGTTTTAGCTGCACTGATTTCGGCGCTGCGACCACTCGGTGCAGGAGCAGTTGGCATCGAACCAATGTGGTTTGTTTTAATTCTGAGTGCTCGAGTCTTTGGTCCTTCTTTTGGTTTTCTTTTAGGGATAATTTCAATGTTTGCTTCGGCGCTATTAACAGGTGGCTTAGGACCCTGGCTTGGTTACCAAATCTTTGCTGCGGCATGGATTGGTTTATTAGCGGGAGTTCTGCCGCGAAAGGTTCGCGGAAAGTTTGAAGTATTTATGCTTATTGTTTATGGGGCAATCGCTGCGGAAATCTTCGGCATATTGATGGATCTTCAGTTCTGGCCGTGGGCTTTAGGCTCTAATACACAACTGTCATATGTGACTGGAGGTTCTATCGCTGAGAATCTTTCGCGCTTTTTTACCTTCCACTTTGCGACCGCAATGGCGTGGGATATTCCGCGTGCAATCTTTACCGTAGGCCTAATTGCATTTACAGGAAGTTCAGTTTTAGCTGCTTTGAGACGTACTCAAACTCGAGCCGCCTTTGTGACTCCAGTGGTTTTTAGCGAACGTGTGAAGTAACAAAGGGCAACTTCACAACTTCGCATTGTGAGTCCCGGCCACGCACATCAATTGTTAATTGATCTCCAATTGACGTATCTGCTGAAAGCAATGCAAGTGCAATTCCATGCTTTAACGTTGGTGAGAAAGTGCCACTAGTTACTTCTCCAACAACAACACCGGCTGCATTTTTTACAACCATGCCAGCTCGTGGGATTCCGCGGTCTAAAGATTTCAAAGCCATGCTCTTGCGCTTAGCCGCCCCTGCTTTTTGAGCGATTAATACATCAGATCCGATAAAGGAATCTTTCTTCCAACCGACCGCCCAGCCAGCACTTGCCTCTACTGGAGAAATTTCAAGTGAAAGCTCATGGCCATGTAATGGATAACCCATTTCAGTGCGCAATGTGTCTCGTGCTCCTAATCCGCACACCAAACCATTAAGCGGTTTAATCGCTTCAACTAATGCGTCCCACACAGCAACCGCATCCTTAGTTAATGGAAGCAGTTCATACCCCAATTCGCCTGTGTATCCGGTGCGACACAAGATGACATCGGCTCCTGCAATCGTCACACGATCAAAGGCCATGTAATCGATATCAGTATTAATCCCTAAACTTTCCAAAACCTTTGGAGCAAGCGGACCTTGCACAGCAAGAACTGCGTACTCCATGTGCAGATTTGTAACGGTGATTTCGGCAGGTGCGCAGCTTTGTAAAAATGCAACAACTTCAGTTGTGTTTGATGCGTTGGGAACTAGGAAAAAATCACTCTCGCTATTGCGATAGGCAATTAGGTCATCTACGACTCCACCTGATGGTGTGCACAAAAGGGTGTACTGGGCTGAACCATCTGAAATCTTTGTAAGGTCATTAGTCAGGCATTGATTTAAAAATGCCAAGGCTCCGGGTCCCCTTACCGAGGCCTTTCCAAGATGGGAAACATCAAAGATTCCAACGCGCTCACGAACCGCCGCATGCTCAGCTAAAACACCCGCACCTGGATACTCAATCGGCATCATCCATCCGCCGAAATCAGCCATCTTTGCGTTGAGGGCAACATGTTTTTCATTCAGTGGCGAGATCTTCATTGTGTAAACCTACCAAGATTTCTATTAGGCTTCGCGGCATGAGCACATTGAAGATTTCTGATGGCGTAGTTAAAGATGAGATTTTGGTTCTGGGTTTAACCTCAACCAATTCCAAGGGCGGAATTGCGATCGAAGCCGGCGATATGGCGATCGATACAAAGACGATCCTTTCTCAACTAGTTGATATGGGAGCTACCGGAAAGGTAGATGAAGTTGTAAAGCTTCCAGGCTCTCATGTTCGTCTCTTGGTTTTCACTGGCCTTGGTAAGAAATCAACAAGCTATCCTCACGAAGTTTTACGTCGCGCCGCCGGAAGTGCAGCTCGCGCACTTGCAGGAAACTCAGCTGCAACTTTTTCACTGCCAGCAAAGAGTTTGGCTGAAGTCTCAGCAGTTGCCGAAGGTGCTGCCCTTGGTGCATACACATTTACCGAATTCCGTGGTTCAACAAAGGATGATCACAAGACTCCTTTGAAGACAATTACAGTGCACTCAAAGTTGGCATCCTCTACCGAAGCTAAGGCAGCTGTTTCACGTGCTGCTGTCGTTGCAAAGTACACATACTTAGTTCGCGATTTAATTAACACACCACCTAGTCACTTAACTCCGGACTCATTCACCAAGAAGTTAGCTGCTGCGGTCAAAGCCGCTGGTGGTGCAAAAGTTGGATTGAAGATTCAAATCTGGGATGAAAAACAATTAAAGGCTCAAGGTTTTGGCGGAATTATTGGTGTGGGACAGGGATCAGCGAATCCCCCACGTTTACTTCACATTTCATATACACCAAAGGGTAAGGCTGCAAAGCGTTACGCATTTGTGGGCAAGGGAATCACATTTGATACTGGCGGATTAGCGCTAAAGCCTGCCGCAGGTATGGAAGCGATGAAATCTGACATGAGTGGTGCTGCTGCTGTTAGCGCCGCGGTTATTGCAATTGCAGAATTAAAGTTGCCCGTTGCGATCGAATCATGGGCGCCACTTGCAGAAAATATGCCAAGTGATACCGCAACTCGTCCCAGTGACATCATTACTATTTGGGGTGGAAAGACCGTTGAAGTTCTCAACCCTGATGCTGAAGGTCGCTTAGTACTTGCAGATGGTTTGATGAAGGCCCAAAGTTCGAAGAACAAGCTCGATGGAATAATTGATGTTGCGACTTTGACGGGTGCACAAGTTGTTGCACTTGGAACACGCACAAGTGCAGTTATGACAAATAACCAAGAGTTCAGTGATGCATTTATGAAGGTCACTGCGATTTCAGGTGAGCAGTTCTGGCCGATGCCACTTCCAGAGGAGCTTCGCGCATCTTTGGATTCACCTGTTGCAGATCTAGCCAACATTGGCGATCGCATGGGCGGAATGCTGGTGGCGGGTTTGTTCCTCAAAGATTTCGTCAATTCTGAACTTCCATGGTTGCACCTAGATATCGCTGGCCCTGCCTACAACGAGGCGAAGCCACATGGCTACACACCGGTCGGCGGAACAGGGATAGCCCTCCGCTCACTTGTGACATTGGCCGAACAAGCGTAAATCCGCAGATTTGCATTGGGAGAATTACCCCTCTTTGAGGCAGGATAGGCACCTAGCCCGCATGGGCGTACGGAGGGAGCCGATAAGTGTCGCAATTTGATCTAGTCATCCTTGGTGGTGGCAGCGGGGGTTACGCCGCAGCATTACGTGGTTCTCAACTTGGCCTATCTGTAGCGCTGATCGAAGCAGACAAAGTCGGTGGCACCTGCCTTCACCGTGGATGTATTCCAACTAAGGCGTTATTGCATGCAGCTGAGATCGCTGATGGCGCACGTGAAGGTTCACACTTTGGAGTTAAATCAACTTTCGACGGTATCGACATGGCTGGCGTTAACTCTTATAAAGATGGCGTCATCGGAAAGTTGTACAAAGGTCTTTCAGGTTTAGTGAAGTCTCGTGGAGTTACATTTATTGAAGGTCACGGAAAATTGGTAGCAAAGGACACTGTTGAAGTTAACGGGGTTCGCTACACAGGTAAGAATGTAATTCTTGCAACTGGTTCATATGCAAAAACTTTGCCAGGTCTAGAAATTGATGGCGAGAAGATCATTACCTCTGATCACGGAACAAAGATGAACTACGTACCTAAGAGCGTCATAGTTCTTGGTGGTGGAGTTATTGGTTGCGAATTCGCATCTGTTTGGAAGTCATTTGGTTCAGAGGTAACAATCATTGAAGGACTTCCTCACTTGATCGCTCTTGAAGATGAGTCTTCCAGCAAGCAGCTAGAGCGCGCATTCCGTAAGCGTGGAATTAACTTTGAACTTGGTGTTCGTTTCCAATCAGCTGTTAAGACCGCTGATGGCGTAACAGTGACCCTTGAAGATGGAAAGACATTTACCGCAGAAGTACTAATGGTTTCAGTTGGTCGCGGTCCTGTTTCTTCAAATATTGGTTATGAAGAGCAAGGCATTGCGATGGATCGTGGTTATGTTCTTGTTGATGACAAGTGCCGCACCAATGTTCCTGGCATCTGGGCTGTTGGCGATTTGATTCCTACGCTGCAACTTGCACATGTTGGCTTTGCTGAAGGAATTTTAGTTGCAGAAGAGATTGCGGGATTAAACCCTCGCCCAATTAACTATGACGGTATTCCACGCGTTACATACTCAGATCCTGAGGTTGCATCAGTTGGCTTAACTACAGCTGAGGCGAAGAAGCGTGGCCATGATGTTGTAGAACTTACGTACGATCTTGCTGGTAACGGTAAGGCACAGATTCTTAACACTGCAGGTTCAATCAAGCTTGTTGCACAAAAGGATGGGCCAGTACTTGGCGTCCATATGGTTGGTGCACGTGTTGGTGAACTACTTGCTGAAGCTGAATTGATTTACAACTGGGAGGCTCGCGCAAGTGATGTCGCTCCATTGATCCATGCACACCCAACACTGTCAGAGGCAATGGGCGAAGCTCATATGGCTCTTGCAGGCAAACCGCTTCATGCACACGGATAACCAAGGAGAAAACAGATGACATTTTCAGTAACGATGCCAGCACTTGGCGAAAGCGTTTCAGAAGGCACAGTCACTCGTTGGTTAAAAGCCGAAGGTGATCATGTCAATGTTGATGAACCGCTCCTAGAAGTTTCAACTGACAAAGTTGATACAGAGATTCCTTCACCAGTTGCGGGAACACTTCAAAAGATTGTTGTGCAGATTGATCAAACTGTTCCGGTAGGAGCAGAGCTTGCGATTATTGCGGATAATGCTGCTGCACCAGTTCCAGCACCGGCTACACCCGTTGCTGCACCTGTTATCGAAACTCCAGCACCTGCACCAGTTGTCGCTGCACCAGTTACTCCTCCGCCAGCACCTGCTGCGCCAGCAGCACCTGCCGCTTCAGGATCTGGAACTGTTATCACCATGCCAGCACTTGGCGAAAGCGTTTCAGAAGGAACTGTTACTCGTTGGCTAAAAAATGTAGGTGACTCAGTTGCTGTTGATGAAGCGTTGCTAGAAGTTTCAACTGACAAGGTTGATACAGAAATTCCTTCACCTGTTGCAGGAACACTCCTTGCTATTGATGTTGCGGTTGATACAACTGTTCCAGTTGGAGCTCGTCTTGGATTAATTGGAGCTGCGGGAGGCGCTGTTTCTGCACCAACTGCTCCTGTAGTTACTCCTGTTGTTGCAGCTCCTGTGACTCCACCGCCGGCACCTGTTGTGTCCGAACCAGTGATTTCCACTCCGGTGGCACAGGTTCCAGCTCAACCCGTAACAACAGTGGCTGTGTCTGCACCTGTGTCACAACCAGCAGATGCGTATGTCACTCCCCTAGTTCGCAAACTTGCATCAGAACTTGGTGTCAATCTTGCGCAAGTTAAGGGCACTGGTATCGGCGGAAGAATTCGTCGCGAAGATGTTGAAGCACTTTCTCGTCCGGCAGCTCCGGTTGCTTCTGCTCCTGTTGCTTCTGCACCAAGTGCTGCAAAGCCTGCAGTTGTTGCAGTATCCCCACTTCGTGGAACAACAGTGACTATGTCTCGACTTCGCAAAGTTATTGCAGCTCGTATGGTGGAGTCACTTCAGGTAAGTGCACAACTAACAACTGTTGTTGAAGTAGATGTCACAAAGATCGCTCGACTTCGTGATCGCGCAAAGGCAAGTTTTGAAGCACGTGAAGGCGTAAAGCTTTCATTCCTTCCATTCTTCGCAGTTGCTGTTTGTGAAGCGCTGAAGCAACATCCAGTTCTTAACTCATCAGTTGAAGGCGATCAGATCACTTATCACGGTGCAGAGCACCTAGGTATTGCAGTTGATACGGAGCGCGGTTTGCTTGTGCCTGTTATTGCAAATGCTGGCGACCTGAACATGGGTGGAATTGCTCGCAAGATTTCTGATCTTGCAGCACGCACACGCGATAACAAGGTAACTCCAGATGAACTAGGTGGCGGAACATTCACACTGACAAACACTGGAAGCCGTGGAGCGCTATTTGATACACCAATCATTAACCAACCACAGGTAGCAATCCTTGGACTTGGCGCAGTTGTTAAGCGTCCAATGGTCGTCCGTGGTGAAGATGGTGGCGAGACAATCGCAATCCGTTCAATGGTTTACCTAGGACTTTCATATGATCACCGAGTTGTCGATGGCGCAGATGCTGCACGCTTCTTAGTAACGCTCAAAGAGCGTCTCGAAGGTGGCGCATTTGAGTCAGATCTAGGACTCTAAGTAACGCATGTCAGTTCCACAACGCATCGCAATTACGGGTGCATCAGGACTTATTGGTACCGCACTTGTCGGACACCTAAAGAGTGAGGGACATACTGTTCAGCGCTTAGTTCGTCGCACACCAATCTCTGCCGATGAAGTTCAGTGGGATCCGCAAACAGGTTTTGTTGATCTTGAACCACTGCGCGGCGTAGATGCCATCATCCATTTAGCTGGCGTTGGCGTTGGAGATAAGCGATGGAATAAGAAGTACAAGAGCGAAATCCTTAATTCACGTTTACTTGGAACAACTGCAATTGCTCACGCTGTCGCCGAATTAAAGCCACAAGTTTTTATCTCGGCATCTGCTATCGGCTGGTATGGCGAAAGTGGTAATCGAGCTGTTGTTGAAACAGATCGTGCAGGAGATGACTTTCTTGCAGCTGTGTGTCGCGAGTGGGAAGGTGCAGCAGATCTTGCTGGCGACACTCGCACAGTAAAGATTCGTACCGGCCTAGTCTTAGATCCAACAGGTGGCGCTTTAGGAAAAATGTTGCCGTTGTTTCGCTTAGGTCTTGGTGGAAAAATGGGAAATGGAAAGCAATGGTGGTCATGGATCACCTTGCACGATCAAATTCGAGCAATTGTTTTCGCACTTGAAAATCCAATTTCAGGGCCGGTTAATTTAACTGCGCCGAATCCAGTAACTAATCAAGAGTTCACATCTGCATTAGCTCGCGCAATGCACCGTCCTGCACTCTTTCCTGTTCCAGGGATCGCATTGAAGATTGCACTCGGAGGTTTCTCTTCCGAAATCTTAGGATCAAAGAAGGTAATTCCTCATGCCTTACAAGAAGCGGGATTTACTTGGGATTACCCACATATTTCTGAAGCGCTAGGAAAATTAGTCGAGGATTAATTGAGCTGCAAGGCGACCAGAAAATAGTGCGCCTTGCTGTGATGGAACTGTTCGATGATCACCAGCCACGTAATGATGCTCAGAGATCTTGATGCTCTGCGATAACGAGCGTCCAACGCATTGAATTGGTAGCGCTGCAGGAATCTCGTATTTAGCAATAAATTCCCAATCATGAGTACTTGCTTGCCACATTAACGCCAAGTGTCTGCGGACATCGGATTCAGTGGCGCTTAAATCGGTCGTTGTAGAAACAAGTTGCTGACCTGCAGGAGCATAGGCAGCTGAAATATCTGACATGACAACGGTATTAATCACTGGACCACGCTTTTGTCCATCGATCGTTAGTCGACCATTACCCGATGGATTGTTTGTAGTTGAGTGATACCAGGTGATACATCCCGCCATCCGAGGAACCTCAGTTAAACCCAGTAATTGAGTCGCAGTTGTTGCATCGGTTGCGACGAGAATCTTGTCTGCTGTAAAGCTTCCGTTAGATGTATGAACATTGGTGCCATCTAGCCGATCAACTCGAGTGTTAAAAAGGATTGGTTTAATTCTGGAAGCCAATGCGTTGCTTAACTGACCTACACCTTTACGTGGAACTCCAGGTTCGCCATTTACAAAACTTTTGATAATTGAATGTCCGTACAGCGCATCAACATTATCCGGATCAGTTAAGAAGACACCTTGCAAAAACGGGCGCAGCACTCGTTCGTAAACTGATCCAGTGGCACGAAGTGCCTGACCAATTGAAGTTCCAGCTTGAGGGCTACTAGCGATAAATCGCAACAACGATAACTTTTCAGGAATACTTCCTGTTGCTCTATTGAGGGCGGTTAATGGTGCCTGCCGCGGATCTCCAATTGCATGTCGGCTATCCCCTATTGCAACTTCAATAACACGGGGTGCTGAAACAAAATCAATTTCGTTAATGACATCTAACTCTTGCAGCGCGGGATACTTTGAATTAATAAGTTGAAAACCACGATCGCAAATGAAGCCATCGATGACATCACTTGCTACTCGCCCACCCGCGCGATCTGAGGCCTCAATAACAGTTACATCAACCCCTGCTGCTTCTAGCTGAATCGCTGCATTTAGTCCTGCCAATCCAGCTCCGATAATTAATACTTCGGAAGTACTACCCACGTGTCCCGACCTCGCGTGCTTGATCAATTATTCGAGCCACTAATAGGGCGTCTTCATGTGGAACTGGCCATGGGCTTCCTGAAGTAATTGCAGACTCAACCTCTTTGTAAAAGTGAGCGTAATTTCCAGGTTGGGATGTGATCTCTTCGACTTCGTCGCCTCGATGAATAAAAGCTCGTGAATTAGTCGGAACTGTCCAGGTGCCACCTTCTGGATACTTGCCTGCACGCAGTAATGCCTCTTGTGGATCTAAATCATTAATTACCAGCGCACCTTTTGTTCCAAGAATGCGGATACGAGGGCCAGGTGCACCAACAACCGCACTTGCTGAAAGATATGACATGGTTCCGGATTCGTGACGCAGAACCAATACTGAATCATCATCTGCGCCACCCCGAAGAGATCGGACAGTCGCTGTAACTAATTCAGCTTTTCCAAACCAATCTATGGCGGTTGAAATCAGATGTGGTTGCAAATCCAATAACTGACCACCGCCATCTGCTGCAGACATGTTTTCGCGCCATGAAGTTGCATTGAGTTCTGGTCTAAAACGTTCAAAACGTGAATCGATTCGATGTACTTCGCCGAGCGCGCCGCTAGCAAGAACTTTCTTGATCGTTAAGGCATCACTATCCCAGCGACGATTGAAAAAGGTTGAAAGCCCAACTGATGCTTTCTTGGCCGCGTCAACAATTAGCTCTGTTTCAGCAAGCGTTCTTCCCATTGGCTTATCAACTACTACTGGAATCCCAGCATTAATGGCCGCAGTTGCATGCTCTGCATGAACCAAGTTAGCTGAGGCAACCACAACTAGATCTAAATCCTTAGAAACCAGCTCTTCTATTGTTGCTACAACGGTTGTATCGGGGAAATCAGAAAGCGCATGTTGCTTGCGTTCTTCGTTGTTTGTTTGAATAGCTACAACTTCAAAGCCACAACCTTTAAGTAAAGGTGCATGAAAGTATCGCCCAGCTAATCCATAGCCGGCGATACCTACACGCAACGTCATGTTTACTTATCCTGCAACTTAGATGGCCACCAGATCTTTGGTCCAATCTCGTGCACCAAAGCAGGCACCAGGATTGAACGAACGATGATTGTGTCTAGCAGAACGCCAAATGCGACCGCAAAACCAAGTTCAGCAAGCGGCACTAGTGGAAGCAAGCCTAGAACGGCAAATGTTGCAGCTAGAACAATTCCAGCTGAAGTAATTACTGCACCTGTCACCGTTACACCCTTAATGACGCCTTCACGAGTGCCGATCTTCTGCGACTCTTCACGAACACGAGTCATCAAGAAGATGTTGTAGTCGATACCGAGTGCAACCAAGAAGATGAAGGCAAAGAGTGGGAATGAGTTATCTCCCCCGGCAAAGCCAAACACGTGGTTGAAGACCAACGCACACACTCCCAAAGTAGCGAAGTAAGAAAGCACAACGGTTCCAAGTAGAACAATCGCGCTGAGAATACTTCGGAGCAACAATCCCAAAATGATCGTAATAACAATCAGAATAATAGGAATAATTGTTTGGTTGTCCTTCTTATTTGCCGTACGAACATCAAAGTACACGGCACTAGTTCCACCAACTAGTGATGATGGGTCCTTTGCGTGAGCAATTTGGCGAATCTTCGGAATGTCGTTTCCGGCTTCAACACTGTCTGGAGCCTTATCCAATGTCAGATTCAAAATTGCTTTGCCATCTACGATTTTCAGAGCAGATGGGTTCATTGGATCCATCATCGGCGCAACATTTGTCACGCCTGGTGCGGTAGATAGAGCTAAAGCGACTTCATCAAGTTTATTTGCAGAAACTACAACCTGAGTTGGATCTCCTTCTCCACCAGGGAAGTGCTTCAGCAGAAGTTTTTGACCGACAACAGATTCAGGATTTCCGGTAAAGGTATCTACAGTTCCGATTCCATCAGCCTTTAAGGTTGTTGAAGTAAAGGCCAATGCAAGTAAAACAGTTCCGGTAATTACCCAAGCCTTGCGATGGTTGCGACCAATGCCTTGTGCAAGCTTTGACCAAGGTCCGCTCATCACATGATCATCGCCATCAAATAATGGACGACGTGGCCAGAAGATCCAACGACCGAATACAAGTAACAATGCTGGCAGTAGCGTCAAAATTGTGATCATTGCGCACACAATTCCGATTGCTCCAATTGGACCAAGCCCTGCTGTATTTGTTAATTGGCTAAAAAGAAGAATGAGAAGTGAGATTGATACTGTCGAGCCTGAAGCAAGGATTGGCTCCCAAACACCCTTATATGCAGCTTTCATTGCATCAAATCGGCTCTCATGTAAATGAAGCTCTTCTCTATAACGCGCGATGAGAAGAAGTGCATAGTCAGTTGCAGCTCCAATTACCAGAACAGACAAAATACCTTGCGACTGTCCATCGACATCAATAATGTTGTTCTTGGCCAAGAGATACACAATTCCACCAGCAGTCGTTAATGCAAACATTGCAGAAAGCAATGGGATGATCCACAACACCGGTGATCGGTAAACAAAGATCAAAATGAGTGCAACAACTCCGAGGGTAGTTAAAAGTAATGATGAATCTAAAGTGCCGAATGCACCGAATAAATCGCCAAGAAGACCACCTGGACCAGTTACATAATGTGTGAGTCCGTTAGCTTCTGCAATTGGCTTGATATCAGTTCGAAGTGCCTCGACAATCGCAGGCAACACTGGTTGATCGTTTGGCAAAGTCTTAGCAATTGAATTTCCATCAAGAGGAATATTTGCAAGCAGCGCCTTTCCATCTTGAGATGGAAACACCGAAATTTTCTGACCTGGCGCAAGATAATCGGCGATCTTTGCATTAGTTCCATCAAGATTCAGCTCTCCAACTGACGATAAGTGTGAATTAATAGCCGCAAAGGTTTCTGGAGTTGCTTTGCCTTCAAATAAGATCAAGGTTGGAAAATTGAAGGAATCCTTACCTGAAAACTTAGCGATTTGATCAGAAGCCAACGTTGCTTCAGCCCCTTTAGGCAAAAAAGAAGAGTTATTGTTTTCTTGAACAGAAGTGAGCTTTCCAAATAGCGGCCCAAAGACTCCGGTGATAGCAAACCAGATGATTACTACCAGTAGAGAGATGGCAAAGGGCTTACGGCTCTTATTCATAGTCGAAGATGACACGGCTAAATGGCCTTTCATGGTGCTCGGATTGTTCCAATTGGTAAGGAGCCAAGCCTACCTTTAGGCTATGGGTGTGCCCGTCCTTGAAAGCCCATCTAACGCATCAATTGCGCTTTCTCGCCATGGCTTAGTGGATTATCAAAAAGCGTGGGAGGTCCAACGCACGATTCATCAAGAGGTTGCCGATGGGATTCGTCCCAATACCTTGCTATTGCTAGAGCACCCATCTGTTTACACCGCCGGTCGTCGCACCGATGATTCTGAGCGACCAACAGATGGAACTCCTGTGATTGATGTTGATCGCGGCGGACGTATTACTTGGCATGGTCCTGGTCAATTAGTTGGCTATCCAATTGTGAAATTACTAAAACCAACTGAGTTAGTTGGTTTTGTCCGCGAGATCGAAGCAGCCCTCATCAATGTGTGCGCTGATTTAGGTATTACCGCTGTACGCGTGGCTGGTCGTTCTGGAGTTTGGATTCAAGATTCACAAGGAGATCGCAAGATTGCCGCGATAGGAATTCGTGTTGCTAAAGGTGTAACGATGCACGGATTCGCACTCAATGTGAATCCAGATCTTTCAGCATTTAGAAGCATTGTTCCATGTGGAATTAGCGATGCTGATGTCACATCACTGGAAATCGAATTAGGACGCACAATTACTATCGAAGATGTTGCACCATTAGTAGAGCGCCATATCTTTGAATCTCTGAAAAAGGTGAGCGCATGACAATGGCACCAGAAGGACGCAAGCTTCTTCGAATTGAAGCTCGAAATGCGGAGACACCGATTGAACGAAAGCCTGAATGGATCAAGACTCGCGCCAACATGGGTCCTGAGTACACCCGACTTCGTTCATTAGTTAAGACCGAGGGTCTTCACACAGTTTGCCAAGAAGCTGCTTGTCCTAACATCTTTGAATGCTGGGAAGATAAGGAAGCTACATTTTTAATTGGTGGAGATCGCTGTACTCGTCGTTGCGATTTCTGCAACATCGATACCGGAAAACCACTGCCGGTTGATCTGATGGAGCCACATAAGGTTGCACTTTCTGTTCAATCAATGGGTCTGCGCTACGCAACGATCACTGGTGTTACACGTGATGATCTAGATGATGAAGGTTCTTGGTTGTACGCCGAAACTATTCGTAAGGTTCACGAATTAAATCCAGGAACCGGTGTTGAAATGCTTGCACCAGATTTCAACGCTAAGCCAGAACTGCTCAATCCCATCTTTGAAACTCGTCCCGAGGTATTCGCACACAATCTTGAAACAGTCCCCCGCATCTTCAAGCAAATTCGCCCTGCCTTTACCTATGAAAAATCATTACGCGTTATCGGTATGGCACAGGAGTTTGGCTTAATTACTAAATCCAACTTGATCTTGGGCCTTGGCGAAACTCGCGAAGAGGTTTCACAAGCACTTGTCGATCTTCACAATGCAGGATGCGACTTGATCACAATTACTCAGTACCTGCGTCCTACAAACAAGCACCACCCAGTTGAGCGTTGGGTGAAGCCACACGAGTTTGTGGAACTAGCCCAAGAGGCAGAGCAAATCGGATTCCTTGGCGTCATGAGTGGTCCACTTGTTCGATCCTCTTACCGCGCAGGTCGTTTGTACAAGCTAGCCATGGAGAAGAAAGCCTCACGTGGTTGATCTGGTTTACCCCCCAGTTATTGGCGTAGTTAAAGGGGTATGGAAATACCTGGGATTCAAATTTGATTTTCAGGGTGAAGAGAATGTGCCGCGCAAAGGTGGAGCAATTCTTGCAATCAATCACACAAGTTATTTAGATTTTGCCTTAGCCGGTACTGCCGCTCTACCTGCAAAAAGATATGTACGTTTTATGGCAAAGAAGGAAATCTTCGATAATAAAATCGCAGGTCCTTTAATGCGCGGAATGCATCACATCAACGTGGATCGCAGCAATGGCTCAGCATCATTTGTTGCAGCGTTACGGGCGCTGAAGTCTGGTGAAATTATCGGCATATTTCCTGAAGGAACAATCTCGACAAGTTTTGAAATAAAAGGTTTGAAATCTGGTGCTGTGCGATTGGCAATCGGCGCCGGTGTTCCAATAATTCCAACGATCGTGTGGGGCGGGCAACGCGTATATACAAAGGGCGTAAAACCCAGCTTTAAGCGCGCACATATTCCGGTAACTGTCTCTTTCGGAAAACCCATCGCATACTCTCGAGACACAGATATTGAGGTCGCAGAAAAGCACCTGCGTGAAGTGATGATCGAAATGTTGCGTGAAGTTCAAGAAAAATACCCTGATAGTCATGTGGGCCAGCGCTGGGCGCCGGTTCGTCTTGGTGGAACTGCGCCAGCCCCACTAAACTAAAGCCATGTTCAAGAAAAAAGCTAAAGAAAAGAAGATCAAGACTCCACGTTTCCAAACCTTCCGTGATGCCTATGCGGTCACTAAGCAGGTTAAGCCATGGATCACCATCGCCTTAATTGGCATCTTTGCAGTGACATGGGCAATCGGAATTTCGATTGGCGCCTCGCTTGGTCATCCTTACTACTTTGGATTTATCTTCTTGCCCGTTGCATTACTTGCAACAATGCTTTTCTTTACCCGCCAAGCTGGAACCGCTGCCTATGCATCTATTGAAGGTCAGATCGGTGCGGGAGCAAGTGTTTTGATGGCCATTCGCAAAGGTTGGACTACAACTCCTGCAGTTGCTGTTGCGCGAAACCAAGACATGGTTCATCGCAGTGTGGGTCGCGCAGGAATCGTTTTGACAGGTGAAGGTTCAAACTCAGTTCGCCAAATGATGGCCGACGAAAAGAAGAAGGCTGAGCGTTTTGCACCAGGTGTTCCAATTACCGAAGTTCTAGTTGGAACAGAAGAAGGCCGCGTGCCAATTCGTAAGTTACAAAAGCATCTGCGTCGACTTCCAAAGAAGTTAACTCCACATCAAATGCGTGAAGTTCGTGCACGTCTCAAGGCTGTTGGCGGAATGTCTATGCCAATTCCAAAGGGACCAATGCCAACTCGTGCTCCAAAAATTCGCTAACCTCGAGTTAAAACACTTCCACTGAATCGTTCGTGCATTCCTCTGCCATTTTCATCAAAGGTAATCGCAAAGATCACTGAGATCAGCAACGCGGTTCGAATCACTGCTTGAAGTGGAGATATAGATCCCCCATCGCTAAAGCGGACAATACGAATTCCGAAGAGGCGGTGCCCCATGGATGCACCTTGCAAGGCTGACAAGATTGCCACCTCGGCAAAGAAGAGCCCAAGCACCGTCAGCGAACGGTTGGGCGCCATCTGCCCGATGCCTCCGGAGGTCGCGGCAACAATGAAGTAACAGGCCAGCCAATCGACCATCAGGGCGGCCATGCGCCTTCCGAGGCTCACACGCGTAAATTCAAAGCTCATGTGGCAAGGGTAACTGGCATCCGCCCCATACGTAACATGGATTTAACAAGCGGGTTATGCCATTTTCACCGCTTGGACCTAGGGTTCAACTACGCAAAAGCGCAGAGGCTCAATGATGAGAGATCTGCGCATCACATGTGAAATTGGGAGAAGCATGTTTAAGAACGCAGCAGAAATTTTTGCTTATATTAAGAAAGAGGATGTCAAGCTCGTTGATGTTCGCTTTACAGATTTGCCAGGTATTCAGCATCACTTCAACGTTCCTGTTGAGTCTTTTGATGAAGCTGTTTTCACCGATGGCCTAATGTTTGATGGTTCATCTATCCGTGGATTCCAAACCATCAACGAATCAGATATGAAACTGTTACCAGTTCCAGAATCTGCATACATCGATCCATATCGTAAAGAAAAAACTCTCATCATTATTTTCTCAGTACACAATCCAGTTGATAACACGCCATACAGTCGTGATCCACGTGGAGTAGTTGCTCGCGCAGTTGAGTACATGCGTTCACAAGGAATTGCCGATACTGCGTTCTTCGCTCCAGAAGCTGAGTTCTATGTTTTCGATAGCGTTCGCTTCAAGACAGGAATCAATTCAGCGGTACACGAGATTGAATCTTACGAAGGTGCTTGGAACACAGGCGTTGAATACGATGCTGATGGAACTCCAAACCGCGGATATCGCACTCGCGTAAAGGGTGGATACTTCCCGGTTTCTCCAACAGATCAGTTCGCAGATCTTCGCGATGAAATGGTTATGCAGCTTGGCAAGGTAGGACTACTTGTTGAGCGTTCACACCACGAAGTTGGAACTGCTGGACAGATGGAGATCAACTACCGCTTTACAGACATCCTTTCTGCTGGTGATGATGTTATGAAGTTTAAGTACGTCATTCGCAACACTGCTTGGCAGGGCGGAAAGACCGCAACATTTATGCCTAAGCCTCTCTTCGGAGATAACGGTTCAGGTATGCACGTTCACCAATCACTGTGGAAAGATGGAAAGCCACTGTTCTTCGAAGCAGGAACCTACGGCGATCTTTCAGACATGGCTCGTTGGTACATCGGTGGTCTGCTAAAGCACGCTCCATCATTGCTTGCATTCACTAACCCAACTGTTAACTCATACCGTCGTTTGGTGCCAGGCTACGAAGCTCCAGTAAACCTTGTTTACTCAGCGCGTAACCGTTCAGCATGTATCCGTATCCCAATTACAGGATCAAATCCAAAGGCAAAGCGCATTGAGTTCCGTTGCCCAGATCCATCTTCAAACCCATACCTAGCATTCGCTGCAATGCTTATGGCTGGCCTCGATGGAATCATCAATAAGATCGAACCACCTGCCCCAGTTGATAAGGATCTTTACGAACTAGAAGGCGAAGAGGCGGCATCAATTCCTCAGGTTCCTGGTTCACTCGATGCAGTACTTAACAACCTAGAAAAGGATCACGAGTTCCTTACACGTGGTGGAGTATTTGCTAAGGATCTTATTGATACATGGATCGCATTCAAGCGTAAGGAAGAGGTTGACTACGTTCGCCTACGTCCGCACCCAGCTGAGTTCGAACTGTATTACGACATCTAAGAATCCGTTAACACAAAGCCCGCCCCTTAAAAGGCGGGCTTTGTTGTATCTACCTACAGTAGATTGCCACCATGTTCATTGACTTGCTGATCGCCATCTTTTTCTTTTTAGTTGGCCTAGAGATCAAGCATGGTTTGAAGGATTTCAAATCTGCAATAGTTCCGATTGTTGCTGCAATGGGTGGAATGATTTTTCCAGCCCTGATTTATATTTCGTTGAATCCTGGTTCGCATGTATGGGCTACAGCTATGCCAACCGATATCGCCTTGGCGCTAGGGGTTTTATCTCTTTTAGGAAAACGTGTTCAACCGCAAGTTCGCCTATTTTTATTAACCCTTGCTATTGCCGATGATCTTTTCTCTCTTGTAGTTCTGGGAATTTTCTACGGAAATGACCTGCATCCCGAGAAAGCACTTTCCACCTTAGGTGCTGCCGCCCTTGGTGTCGCACTTCCATTGAGTAAATCTCAACTCAATAAGGCGATCAAGGTACTCTCCCCTGTTTCGACCTATTTCATTGTTCCTGTGATCATTGCTGTCAATATTCCATTGGATATCAATCTCGACAGCTTCACATCTACAACAACGGTTGCACTAGTAATTGCTCGCTCAGTTGGAAAGATTGTTGGAATTACTCTGTTTGCCTGGTTTGCAATCAAACTAGGCGGTAAAGCACATATTCATCTGAAGGCCATTGCCGGGGTTGGTGCATTAGCCGGAATGGGAATGACCGTTTCCTTAGTTATTGCAGAAATTGCAGCAAACAACCAAAGCGAACTAAACGAGGTTCGTTTGGGGTTATTTATCTCGGCAATTTTTTCGGGATTGATCGGATATATCTGGCTTAGAAGGACTCCTGCTTCGAAATAGTTTTTCTTGCCAAAACAATATGTCCCACAAACCCAACGATCAACGCCATTACAACGCCAATATTTGAGTATGCCCATGCTCCTTCTTTGCCACCAATAACTCCCAAGAAGTAGCCCTGCCATGAAAGCCACGAAGCAAAGGTATTTGTCACAAAGCCCCAACCAACAATGGATCCAATAACCATAAGTGCTATTGAACCCTTATTGACTGATCCGTAAATTCCGCGAGGATCATATAAATCCTTTTCGCTATAGGCCTTCGAGCGCATAACTACATCTGCAACAAAGATCGCAGACCAAACAGCGATTGGCACACCTAGCGTGATGAGAAAACCCTGGAATGGAAAGAAGAAGTTGTCGGCGATCCACACAATATAAATACTTCCGGCAAGCATGATGAGCGCATCAATCGATGCTGCTTGATGACGTTTGATTGGAACGCCAATCGAAACTAAAGCCAGCCCTGACGAGTAAAGATCAAGAATTGCTCCACCGACTAAACCAAGAATTGCTACCAACGCAAATGGGATTAAGAACCAAATTGGTAGAAGTGAAGTCAATGCACCAATTGGATCCATGGCAATTGCATCGCTGAGCTCCTTGCTACTTCCTGACAGTGCAGCTCCGTAAATAACTAAAACAATAGGAACAACCGACGCGCCGAAAACCGTCCAACCAACCACTGCCTTGCTAGACACCGTACGTGGCAGATAACGCGAGTAATCAGCGGCGCAATTGACCCAACCCAGCCCGATTCCAGTAACTCCAAAAATCAACGCACCGATAAAGCCTTGCGTTGAGCCATCCTTAATTGCACTTACTGCGCTCCAGTTAACTGAATCGATTGTTAGGGCAACATAGACGATTGTCATTACTACGGTGATAACGGTGAGAATTTTCTGCAATCTCATAATGACGGTGAATCCCAAAACTCCGCCAAAGACAGTCAATGACACTGCAATCACAAAGCCAAGGATCAGCGCCAGATTGTGGTCAACTCCCCCAATTCGAGAAAAAACAGTTCCGGTTGCAAGAGTTGCCAAGGAAACTAAAACTGTTTCCCAACCGACAAAAATTAAATAAGAAAGAAGTCCTGGAACAACGCTGCCCTTCACTCCAAAGGATGCACGTGTTAGCACCATTGTTGGAGCGTTTGAACGTTTCCCAGCTAAGGAACTAATTCCAACTAAAAAGAATGATGCAATTGTTCCAATAATTGCTGCATAGGTTGCCTGCTTAAAGGAGATTCCAAATCCTAAGAAGAAAGCTCCATAAGAAAGTGCGAGCAAGGAAACATTTGCACCGGCCCAGGGCCAGAAGAGTGAACGTGCAGTACCTGTACGTTCAGATTCTTGGATTGTGTTGGGACCATTGATCTCTACATCAAATGCCGGCATTCCTACTTTTTCTCATTCTTGCGCTTGACCAACATTCCTACTGCGAAAACTCCAAGAAATACAATCATTACGATTCCACCGATAGAGAGATTTGAACTCTTTTCTGGAGCGGCGGTAGTTACTGGTGCATCATCTGCGAAGTTCGGCGAAGCGTTAAAGGTATAACTTCCTTCAACAGGATGACCATCCTCAGAGACAATTCGATAATTGACGGTAAATACTCCGGGTGCGCTTTGCCCCGACAACTTGGTCGAGATCTTTCCACCTTCGATAATTGGATCGCCATAGCTAACAGTTAGTCCGGTTGAATCAACAACATCAATAGTGTTGATCGCTTGACCATCTAGCGTCTGCAAATTTCCATCAAACTCAATCCATACCTGCGTAGGAATTGGAGTCGCATTGGTGTATTGCTCTGGGAAGGTTGAAATAATTTCACCATGGGCAGATGCGGTTGGTGATGAAACAAAGGCTAAACCGGAAAGGCAAAGTCCAATCAGTAATTTACGCATGGCGGTACTTTATCGGTTGGATCGCCTATTTCTGCGCTCATATAGGAACCAAGCGACAATCGCTCCTGTAGCAATAAGCGCTTCGTAAATATGGAAGCTGTGACGATGAAAAAATGATTCGTGTTCATGATCTGAAGCAACAGACTCTTGCTCGTTAATTGACATCTCTGAACTTTGAGTACTTGGTGAAGTTGTTTGCTCGTCTGCAGAGGTGGCTTTCTTTGAGGCTCTTGCTGTGGGCGAACCTTCATTTGAGCTTAAATCGGGAGTACTTAGATTGAAATTAAATCCACCTTCTACTGGATGGCCATCCCCCGAAACCACTCGGTAAGAAACCTTCACCATTCCTGGATTAACTCTAGACGAGAGATTAATGATGACTCTTGCGCCAGCAACAATAGTTTTGCCATTCGTAATAGAAGCACCGGAGCTGTCGCGAACTTCCAAGAAGTTCACATCTGCACCTTCAATCTCCGTTAGATTCCCATCAAATTCGATCCAGACCTGATCGGGAATAGTGGAAAGTGTTGAATTGCTTTTCGGAAAAGTTTCCGTCACTTGAGCATGCGCATATGCATTGCTAGGAAATAGAAAAAGGAGACCAATGGACAGGCTAATTAATGCACGCAGACTCTTCATTGGCCTCCTCCTTCTCATCGGATTACGGAATTGTAGTAACTGAAGGAGCTGGGCCCCATTCGATTGTTGGTTCCGCCGCCTTGGTTGACCCATCAGTAATATGCCAGTTCAAATACAGTGGCAACTTGCTTCCACTTGCAGTTGTTGCATAGCAAATCTGAGTTGTCTTGAATGGAACTACTTGTGGAGTCTTATCCCATTTAACCTTTAATCCAAAGTCAAAAAATGTTCCATCATCGATCACCCATGAGCGAGCCTTAGCTGTCCATGTAACCGTGTAGTAATCAGGTGTCTTGTTCGCATCAACCGTTGATGATGGAGCTACAACAACCTTGAATCCGGGGACAAATTCAGGCGTTGGCTTGCCAGCCGACTTCGGAACAACTACTGAAAAAACTGATGTTCCATACTTAACTTCTTTGTAAGTGCACCCATGCCCAAGACTTAGATACACCCGACTTGATTGTCCTGCCTGAAGCGTATTCCCACGCATTTGCGTTCCAACATGCGCAGAAGCAGGCGTTAACCCGGTTACAACTAATCCAATTAAGGATGCAAAAATGAATAACTTTTTCATGTGATTCCTTTGTGAGTTATGTGGAATCCGCTGAACAGCAGCCTAAATAAACCTCGCGGGAGATGACTTATCTTCAAATAGCTGCACAGAAAGGTGGCGCTCGATTTGAAACTTTGGAAAGGTGTGGCGAAGGTGCAGGGTAAATAACGCTTACAAAAGTTAAAGATTTTCTTATTGACTTTGTGAATTGTTTAAGAAAAACCGGAAAAAGTGTCTGAAAATATTTAAGGACTGAATCTATAAGTCCTTGAAAATGTAGAACCAATCCATAAGTAAGAATGGCGGCCACGATATGGGACGCACTCATTCTTGAATCACTCGTTGACGATGAAAAGGACAAATGCCCCAGAACCTGAAAACCAAGAATATAAGAGGCCAGAACTGGTCCCTCTAATCGCTTTGGTGATAGGTATGTGAAGAATACCGAGCTAATAAGGAAAACTATTGGGGCGAAAAATGTGAGTTCATGAGTTCCGCCACCCAATATGTGAGCAACTGCCATTCCAAAATTCATCAAAGAAGAAAGAGTGACTCCTCTAATGAATCGCGTCGCGTGCATTACTCAATCTTAATCCAAGAAGAAGTCGAGAAGGAAATCCTTAGTCCCTGGTGTCACCGAATACTTTTCAAGATCGGTTATTCCCTCGCTTGCCAATAAAACATCATCTACAAAGAAGTTACCTGTGCACTCTTTTGCATCACGATTAAAGATTACATAGGCCGCATCAGCCAAAATTTCAGGAGTTCGACCAGCTGATGCATCAATCCCAGGAATCATTTGCAAGGCCGCTGTATCAATCACTGTGCGTGGCCATAATGCATTCACGCCAATGCCATCACGCTTGAACTCTTCAGCCATTCCTAAAACGCACATACTCATTCCGTACTTAGCCATTGTGTAAGCCACATGATTTTTAAACCAGATTGGCTTCATGGAAAGGGGTGGTGACAAGTTAAGAATATGAGGGTTGCGACCTTCAGCAGCTGATTTACGAAGGTGCGGCAGTGCCGCCTGAGAAGTCAAGAATGTTCCGCGAACATTGACATCAAACATCAAGTCAAAACGCTTTGCAGGCGTCTGATCTGTGCGCGTTAAATTAATCGCGCTTGCATTATTAATAAGAATGTCGATTCCACCGAATGCTTCTGCAGCCTGTGCCACTGCGGCCTCAATCTGCGTTTCATCGCGAAGATCGCACTGGATGGCTAACGCCTTTCCGCCCGCTGCTTCGATCTCTGCCGCTGCAGTGTGAATTGTGCCTGGCAACTTCGGATTTGGATCAGATGTCTTTGCAGCGATTGCAATGGATGCACCGTCGCGAGCTGCTCGAAGAGCAATAGCTAAGCCAATACCTCGTGAACCGCCTGTAATGAAGATGCGCTTTCCTGCAAGTGACATTTACTTACCCTTCTTCGACATGAACTTCATAAAGGCTTCCATGGCTTCTTCGGATTGAAGAGCCATTGCAAAAATCTCAAACTCGGCTTTCATCACAGCAGCAACTGCATCATGATTCTTTGCCTTTAGTAACGCCTTTGTATTAATAATCGCTTGCGGCGGTTGCTCTGCAATATGTTCAGCAATCTTCATGGCATGAGCCAAAGGATCTGAATCCTTTGCTGTAACCAATCCCATTTCAATTGCGCTATCGGCATCAAAACTTTCTCCGGTCATAAAGATTCGTGCAGCGCGTTGATAACCTACAAGCTGTGGGAACAGGAAGCTTGAGCCTGCTTCTGGAACTAAGCCCAGGGAAGCAAATGGCATTGAAAACTTTGCTGACGGTCCTGCAATAACAACATCACAGTGCAGCAACATCGTTGTACCAACGCCAACGGCGTTACCGTTGACGGCAGCAAGTAATGGTTTTGGGAAGTTAAGAAGTGATGCTAAAAATTGTGCAACCTCTGAATCATCTGAGGTCGGCGGGTTGTTCATAAAATCCATAATGTCGTTGCCCGCGGTGAAGTTATCCCCCGCTGCCACTAGAACCACAGCCCGGACACCGAAATCCCCTGCCGCTTCATTGAGCCCCGTAGCCAAACCCGAATACATGGAACGGGTCAACGCATTCATCTTCTCGGGGCGGTTAAAGGTGAGGGTTAGCACTCCATTGACTTGGTTACTTACAATTTCACTCATACCGGCATCCTATTGGGTGATTTGTGGAAAAAAGAAGAGCAGAATGGGAACACGCGGAGAGGCGGAAAGACCATGGCACGAGATATCACAATTTCAACACGAGAATTAACTCCATTTGAACAGCTAGTTCTGGAATTGGTATGCGAAGGCAAATCCAATGCAGCAATCGCACTTCAGACTTCGCATAGCGAAAAGGTTGTTGAAAATACAGTTAGTCGAAGTGCTCAAGTTTTCGGAATTAAATCAGATGGCGAAACAAATCTTCGTGTCCTATTAGCTCTTGCTTATCGAACTCATTATGGCGATTCAGCTTTTGATAAGTTAAATGTTCCATGTTCACACTATGAAGTTGGCCCAGATGGCAAATCAATGTGTAACCGTCATATTGAATAGAGCAGGTTGATTTAATCACACCTTTTGAGGGCAATCACTCACTTAACACATACCGAGTGCTGACCCTCGCTATTTTCATCTTTCTCACTTCATCTCAAGAGTAGACATACCTCTGTATTGATTTGTATTCAATGCCTAAGAGGGAGAGAGAAATAAATGAAACGTAGAACCTTTGACAAGCTAGTCTCATATGTCGGCCTGGGATTAGCTGTACTTCTATTGGTCTTTGGTGGAATGTTGAAGTTTGGCGCAGCATTTGCAAATGATTCAGTCCAAACGCAACTTGCAAATCAAAACATTTCATTCCCAATTGAAGCTGGCCTACCTTCCGAAACTCGCGATCAACTCGCTAAGTGGGCAGGTAAGCAAGTGACTTCTGGTGAAATGGCTCGTGATTACTCAGACTTGTTTATTTGGGAACACATGAAGGCATCAGCAACATCTGTAATGGGAAAGCCTGCAACCTACTCAGAGGTTTCATCTGCTTATCTAGCAGCACAGCGCGATAGCACTACAGATCCTGCTTACCTTCAAAAATTAGCGGATTTGCAAGACACACTGTTTATGGGAAACACGCTTCGCGGAATGCTTCTTGAGGCATACGCATTCGGAACTATGGGAGTAATCGCAGGATATGCAGCCATCGCTGCATTTGCTGGCGGAATTTTATTCCTGTTGTTAGCGATAGCTGGGTTAATGCATATTCGTCGCACTCCTGAGGATGCGACGATTTAACCCTCAACTCTCCGTGAGGGGTTAAAAAAGCGCCCCTGGGTTTTCCCAGGGGCGCTTTCTCATACAGTTTTTAAAGCTTAGCGATCAAGCTTTCCTGAGATGAAATCCTCAGTCTTCTGATGAGCTGCCTCATCTGTGTACTGAGTTGGTGGTGTCTTCATGAAGTAGCTTGAAGGTGAAAGTAGCGCTCCACCAATCTTGCGATCAAGACCGATCTTTGCGCAACGAAGTGCATCGATGATTACACCAGCTGAGTTTGGTGAATCCCACACTTCTAGCTTGTACTCAAGGTTTAGAGGAACATCGCCAAATGCACGGCCTTCGAGGCGAACGTAGGCCCACTTGCGATCATCTAGCCATGGAATGTAATCAGAAGGTCCGATGTGAACATTCTTCTCACCAAGATCATGGTGCAACTGTGAAGTCACAGAGTTTGTCTTAGAGATTTTCTTTGATTCAAGGCGATCACGCTCGAGCATGTTCTTGAAGTCCATGTTTCCACCAACATTGAGCTGGTAGGTACGGTCTAGGTGAACTCCGCGATCCTGGAACAACTTAGCCATGATGCGGTGAGTGATTGTCGCACCAACCTGGCTCTTAATGTCATCTCCAACGATTGGAAGTCCTGCATCAGCAAACTTCTTTTCCCATACAGGGTCTGATGCGATAAATACTGGCAGTGCGTTAACAAATGCAACGCCTGCATCAATTGCACACTGTGCGTAGTACTTAGCAGCAACTTCTGAACCTACAGGTAGGTAGCAAATCAAAACATCAATCTGCTCATCCTTAAGAACCTGTACAACATCTACTGCTGGAGCATCTGACTCCTTGATTGTCTCGCGGTAGTACTTACCAAGACCATCATTTGTAACACCGCGAAGAACTGGAACACCAGTCTTTGGGACATCACTAAACTTAATTGTGTTGTTCTCGCTTGCCCAGATTGCATCTGCAAGATCGAGGCCAACCTTCTTTGCATCCACGTCGAAAGCTGCAACGAACTTGATGCTAGAGATGTGGTATCCCCCAACAACAGCGTGCATAAGACCTGGGATCTCTTGATCAACAGCAGCGTTCTTGTAGTACTCAACGCCCTGAACTAATGAGTTAGCGCAGTTTCCAACGCCAACAATTGCAACACGGATGTCGCCTTTACCGGTTGTGATGTTCACTCTATTTCCTCTCGGTTTTGATCATGTCTTCCAGCCAAGCGATCTCTCGATCAGCTGTCTCCAGTGAATGACGTCGCCACTCCTCTAGATATTTGTCGATACCAACAGGTGACTTCTCGAGTTCACCACGAAGGATTTCGGCTTTCTCCTTAAGGCGACGATGGCGCCCCTCAAGAATTCTTACTCTGTTATTTGCTGAGGTTGGAGAAAAGAATGCGAAACGAATTTCGAAACCTTCATCCTCCCAAGTTTCTGGTGTGACCGATTCAGTGAGATCCTCAAATCGGCGAGCGCCCTTATCTGTAATCGCGTACACAATGCGAGAACGACGAGAGGTTGCATCGACAACCGACTCTTCAATTAACCCTGCCTCCATCATTCGACGAAGCTGTGGGTACAACACAGAAAAGGACAATGCGCGGAATGGACCGAAGATGGTTCCGATGCGCTTGCGGAGCTCATAGCCATGTAGTGGGGCTTGTGAGAGCAGGCCAAGGAGGGCGAACTCAAGTGACTCTGAACGTGAGCGCATCTGACCCTCCTGACTATGCTGAAAATTGCTCCGTCGAATGTATCCATTCGATATATCGAGCCGTAATCTATTGGGATATAGCTAGCGGTGCAACCTGGACACGCCAAGGGGTGGATCTTCACCCTTGTGAGGGTGTGGCGTACCCGCAAGAACCCCTTCAGGCGGTTCTACCCTTTTTCTCAGTGTCCTACTCCGGATACCCAGATGAAGGGAAGTTTCAAGTGTCTCTACTCTCGTGGAAACTCCATGGAAACGGTAAGTCAGTTAGCTCAGGTGAGGTTGTTTCAACCGATGAGCGCCTTACCTGGCCACGCACCATTGGTGTGGGCTTGCAACACATCGCCGCAATGTTCGGCGCAACATTCTTAGTTCCAATCATTACCGGCTTTCCCCCAACAACAACCTTGTTCTTCTCCGGAATTGGAACACTACTTTTCTTAGCTCTTACTCAGAATAAGGTCCCAAGCTACCTCGGCTCATCATTTGCATTCCTTGCTCCAATCGCTGCTGCAAAGACAAGTGGCGGAATGGGCGCAGCGCTAGGTGGCGTAGTTGTTACTGGTGTGATTCTTGCTGTCGTTGGCTTAATTGTTCGCGCGGCAGGAATCGGTTGGATCAACTGGATGCTTCCACCAGTTGTCACCGGAACAATCGTTATGGTCATCGGACTTAACTTGGCAGGAGCTGCAAAAAATAACTTTGCCGCAGGTCCAGTCGTCGGCGTGATCACATTGGCATCTATTGCTTTGATCGCAGCAATCTCACGTGGCTTCCTAAGTCGTATCAGCATCTTTGCTGGCCTTCTCATTGGATATGTATATGCATATGTCCAGGGCGATGTTAAGACAGATGGAATTACAGCTGCTAAGTGGTTTGCGATGCCAACATTTACTAACCCAACATTTGATGGCAAGGCGATTGTCTTGTTCCTTCCAGTTGTACTTGTTCTGATTGCAGAAAATGTCGGTCATGTTAAGGCTGTAGCTGCAATGACAGGCAAGGATCTTGATGATCAAATGGGAACTGCATTGATGGCAGATGGATTAGCAACAACACTTGCAGGTTTCGGTGGAGGTTCAGGAACAACTACCTACGCAGAAAACATTGGTGTAATGGCTGCTACTCGCGTGTATTCAACAGCTGCATATTGGATCGCTGGTGTAGGTGCGATTGGGCTTTCACTGTCACCTAAGTTCGGTGCAGTTCTTAGTGCAACACCAGTTGGCGCACTAGGTGGCGTTGGCGTTGCACTATTTGGAATGATCGGAGTTCTTGGAGCTCGTATTTGGATCGAAGGTAAGGTTGATTTTGCTAATTCAACGAACTTGATCATCGCAGCTTCTGCGCTAATCATCGGTATCTCAGATATGTCATGGACTCGCGGTGATTACACATTCAACGGAATCATCAACGCTACATTGGTTGCGATTCTTGGATACCGCATCCTTAACTCAATTGCTTCAGCACGAGGTAATAAGTAAAATCCCCAGATGATCATTCCTTCGCGGCTTGTTGAGTACATCATCGCTGCGATGATCATTATCTTGGCGCCTGGCCCGAGCGTATTGTTTGTAATCGCTCGGGCCATCGCGTGGGGACGCAAAACAGCGATATTCACAGTTGCCGGAAATGTTTCAGGATCCTTTGTTCTTTCAACCTTTGTTGCATTTGGCTTAGGTCCAATTTTGCAACGCTCTGATATTGCATACACCGCCGTTCAATGGGGCGGCGGTTTGTACTTAATCTATTTAGGAATTGATGCAATACGACATCGCAAAGTTCATGCAGCTGATATGACTAACCAAGGCGAAGTCGCACCGAGTGTTCGCCGATCTATACGTGATGGCTTCTGGGTTGGTGCTTTAAATCCAAAGGCGATTGTTTTCTACGCCGCCGTGCTTCCGCAATTTATTGATCGCGATCGCGGGCACATCACAGGTCAATTAATTTTGCTCGGCGCAATCTTTTCAATCCTTGCATTTATATCTGATGGCTCGTGGGGGCTTTTGGCTGGTACTGCACGCCAGTGGCTAGCTACAGATCCCAACCGTTTAGAAAAGCTCCGCGCTACAGGCGGAACAATCATGATCTTGCTAGGAATCTCGGTTTTGGTCGCCGCAATTGTCAGTGCCTAAGTACACAATTGCTTCATGATCAAACCAGCAAAACCTGCCCGCGAAAACATCTCTCCATCAGACCTAACCTTTGGACTTTCAACCTGTAAGCGATGCTTATGGATTAAGTATTGGTACAAGGTCACTATGCCTGGTGCTTTTCCACTTGTTGGAACTATGGCGGCGTTACAGGAAGAGCATTTTCAAGGCGCTGATATGCCAACGATTGATCCTTCACTTCGTCCCGGAAAGGTCACTAAGTGGGGCGAATGGGTAAAGAGCAAGCCATTAATTGTTAACGGGGTTGAAACTCGTTGGAGAATTCTTGGAAAGTACGACCTTGTTTCAACAAATGAAGATGGAAGTATCGGATTAATAGATTGCAAGGTTTCAGATAGTCAGCGCGACAGTGGTCAGTTTTACTCACCACAACTTGAGGCGTATGCATATAGCCTAGAGAATCCAGCGGCGGGTAAGTCTCAAACCGTTGCATCAATGGGTCTGCTTGTGTGGAAGCCAACAACTGCAATCGGAACATCTGTTGAAGATTATGGCTTTGGGGTATTTCAAAAGTATGTGCCTGTTGAACGCGATCAAGCTAATTTCTTAAAGGTTATTGGCGAGTTCATTCAAGTTCTAGAAGGTGAACTGCCAGATGCAGGCCCTGAATGCCAAACATGTAACTACCTAGTCGCACGAAACGCTTTGGATTAATCCTCTTCTTGGATTTCGCCAAGCTTAGCTTTTTTAGGTGCGTAGATATCGATGTACTCCTGGCCTGACATTGCGTGAATCGCGTTCATGATCTGATCTGTGACATCACGTAGGTGTTGCAGATCAGTTGAATCGCCCTCAAAGTACATAGGTGTACCAAAGCTCATCCCTACACGCTTTACATTGGGAATGACTTTTCCAGTTGGTTGAATCTTGTCGGTGTTGAACATCGCAACAGGAATTACCGGAGCACCAGATTCGATTGCAAGACGTGCGATACCTGTGCGACCTTTGTATAAACGACCATCAGGTGAACGAGTACCTTCTGGATAAATTCCAATGCAATCACCATCTGCTAAAACTTTTAATCCAGTGATCAGGGCGGCTTCACTTCGACGACCACCTGAGCGATCAACCGGTACCTGACCCAATGCGATGAAGGTCAACTTCTTGATGAATCCTTTTGGCCCTGGAGATGTGAAGTACTCGCTCTTTGCCAAGAAGGTTACTTTGCGAGGAACAACTAGGGGCATAAAGATTGAATCGCTAAATGACAGGTGGTTTGAAGCGATGATCACCGGTCCCTTAGCTGGAACGTTGCGCAACCCGCGAACCTTGGGACGAAAGGCGAGCATCAGAAATGGAGTCAGAAATGCTCGCAAGGTTCCGTATGGCAGGTTGTTGAACACGGGGCCAATTTAGTGGCTATTGACGACTATGACACTATCTGAGGGTGGGCAACGAGAAAAAAGATCGAGATGAGTTCGATGAGGAGGAGCTAATCCGCTCTGAATTCGAATCTATCGTCTCGGGCCTGTCTCTAGATGAGTCTGCTCCCACCACATATTTGGATGATCTCGATCGCATCGATCGAGAAGGATTTATCCAACCTAATCCCCCACGCCAAACTCCAAAGGGTTTCATCGCATCTGCACGCAATGCGATTAACCGTTGGTTACACCGTGGCTATCACGACGATGATGGAGCAGCGCTATGAGTAACTTTAATTGGGGAATTTTAGGTCCGGGTGGAATTGCTAAAGCCTTTGCTGAAGATTTAAAGAGGCTCGATGGACATTCAATCGCTGCTGTTGGTTCTCGAACACTGAGCAATGCACAGAGCTTTGCAAACACCTTTGGCGGAACCGCTTACGGAAGTTATGAAGAGCTAGTTGCAGATCCACAGGTTGATGCAATTTACGTTGCAACTCCCCATCCTGCCCACAAAGAGAATGTAATTCTTGCGCTCAATGCAGGAAAACCTGTTCTGTGCGAAAAACCTTTTGCAGTCAATGCCGTCGAAGCACAACAGATGGTTGATGCAGCACACAAGAACGGTGTTGCTTTGATGGAAGCGATGTGGGCGCGCTTCTTGCCTCATTACGCACAGGTTCGCGAGATTATTGCGAGCGGAGTTCTAGGAAAGATTCACACGATTCAGGCAGATCATGGACAACGCCTTGCAGATCAAAATATTCCTCGGTTGGTCGAACCTTCCCTTGCCGGCGGAGCCTTGTTGGATCTTGGAATTTATCCCGTTTCTTTTGCACATATGATTTTAGGAAATCCTTCAAAGATAACTTCTAGCGCTGTGTTGACTGACAAGGGAGTAGATGCGCAAACTTCGATGATCTTTGATTACGACGATGGCGCACAAGCGGTTTTGAATACAACGATGATTGAGCAGACACCATGTCGCGCAATAGTTGCAGGATTAAATGGCTGGCTTGAAATTGATCGTACTTTTTACAATCCAGCAAGCATGCGTGTTGTATTAAATGATGGAACAACCACTGAATACCCAAGCTCCTATGTAGGTCACGGACTTCGCGAACAAGCTGAAGTGTTTAAGCAACTGGTTACTTCGGATCAACAGCAAAGTCAGATACTTAATTGGCAAGACACTGTCGATATTATGAAAACACTTGATCAGGTACGTTCTCAGATTGGGTTGAAATACCCTTTCGAACTTTAAGCGCGAGCTAAATCAGCAACGCCAACCAGGCCTGCTTCATTTCCTAACTCTGCTGCGATCAAGGTTGGGTACGGATGCTTTCCTGCAAAGGGCATGGTGCGCTCTAGCGCTTCACGTGTTGGCTTGAGCAAGATCTCTCCGGCATCAATTACTCCCCCGCCAATTACTACACATGCAGGATCGAGTAATACTGAAAGCGAAGCAATACCTGCACCTAGCCATTGACCTGTTGTATTAAATGCTGCCAGTGCAACTGGGTCACCTTCGCGAGCAGCATCAGTGATCGCTTTGCCTGTTAAGCCGGCAACTGTGCCATCACCACGAGATAAAAGATTGCGGGCGATTTCAGGGCTTGCGCTAATAGCTTCGCGGGCGTGACGCAAAAGAGCATTACCTGATGCATATTGTTCAAAACATCCACGTGCGCCACATCCACAGAGATGTCCTTCAGGTACAACTCGCAAATGTCCAAACTCTGCTGCAATACCAAAGGCTCCGCGGTACAAATTTCCATTCACAACAATTCCGCCACCAATGCCGGTTCCAACGGTCAACATCATCATGTGATCTTGATTGCGACCTGCACCAAACTTTGCTTCACCCCATGCTGCTGCATTGGCATCATTTTCAATTACAACTGGTAAACCAATTAACTTAGTTAACTCAGAATCTAAATCAACGCCATTCCAATCGGCGATGTTTGGTGTTGCCAACATTGTTTTACGATCAGAGGAAACAAAACCTGCCGCTGAAACTCCAACAGAAGAAACTTCGTATTGGGCCATCAACTCTTTTGCAGTATCTGCAATAGTTTGAGTTAATGCAGCGCCACCTTGTCGCGGAGTGTCCTTGCGAGCGGTTGCAACAATCTTTCCAGTTTCATCAACTACGCCGCCCAGAACCTTTGTTCCACCGACATCGATTCCGATTGTGTAGGACATTAAGAAATTATCCCTCGAGGGCAGATTTCAATTGTGTTAGTGCAGCATCAATCGTTGACTTCTCAGCCTTCTGACGCATCATCGCTGGAACCGGCATTGATAGAGCTACCTCGAGTTCATAAGTAACTTCAGTCGTGTCCTCGTCGATAGCTTTAATTGTGTACACACCATCCATGCCCGTTAAAAGATCGGCTTCATCTAGTGAGAATGAGATTGAGGCTGGAGCCTTGCTCCAGTCGTAATCTAGCGTCAGGCGATCCTTCATCATGCCTGCATCGATGCTCATCTTTACCTTGGTAATGCGTCCCTGGTCATCATGGGAAAGCGCTTCAGAAGATTTGATCTGGGAAGACCACTCTGGGTACTTATCCAGTTCAAAGAGCGCCTTCTGAACGTCGGCGATTGGTGCATCAATAGTGATCGTGGATTTGCTGAATTCGGCCATGGCGCAAGGCTACCCTCTTCCGCTTTGAACCGCGCTCACGCTAGCGTTCGCCCATGAATGAAATCTCAGTCCCACCTCTCGTACCGGCTGCAACAGCTGGAAACCTCACAAATCTGATTGCAGAACGCGCATGGTTTGAACCAGAGCGCATCACTATGTCTCGTCCTTTGGGCGAGGGATGGCAACCGGTAACCGCTCGTGAAGTCGATGAAGAGATCCGAGCTACCGCAAAAGGATTGATCGCCGCAGGTGTTCAAATCGGTGACCGCGTAGCAATTATGGCTCGCACTCGATACGAATGGACCATTCTTGATTTTGCTACCTGGTTTGCTGGTGCAGTTGTTGTTCCAATTTATGACACCTCATCTGCAGAACAGATCGATTGGATTCTAAACGATTCACATTCAGTGGGAATCATTGTCGAGACACCAGCACTACGCGATCTCGTGCAGACTGTTTTGCCATCACACACACGCCACGTATGGACGATGACAGATGATGTTCTGGCAATTTTGCGTGAAGCTGGAAAGCACATTGGTGATGATGAGATCGATCGCCGCCGAAATGCGCTTGTGCCATCATCGCTTGCAACTTTGATTTACACATCAGGTACAACCGGAAAGCCAAAGGGAGTTCAACTAACACATGCGAACTTCCTTGCTGAATGTGGAAATGTAGTTCAAGGCGCAAGTGAACTCTTCCTAAAGCCTGGTGGCTCAACCCTGTTGTTCCTTCCAGTTGCTCACGTATTTGGTCGCATGGTTGAAATCGGGTCAATCGCTGCAGGTTTACATATGGCACATTGCAGCGATCCCGCTGGACGTCTGCCAATGGATCTTGCATCATTTAAGCCGACATTTGTTTTAGCTGTTCCGCGTATTTTTGAAAAGATTTACAACGGTGCAGAGGCTCGCGCTGAAGCCGCTGGTAAAGGAAAGATTTTCAAGAAGGCGGCCGATGTTGCAATTGCATACTCTGAAGCCCTTGATAGAAAGGGTATGTCTCCTATTTTGAAGATTAAGCACGCCCTTTTCGACAAATTGGTTTACAGCAAGATCCGCGCAGGTATGGGTGGACAGGTTGAGGCGGCAATTTCTGGTGGTGCACCACTCGGAGTTCGTCTCGGTCACTTCTATCGTGGTGCTGGTGTAACAATTCTTGAAGGATATGGATTAACTGAAACTACAGCGGGTGCAACTCTTAACTTGTATGGAGCACATCGCGTTGGTTCCGTTGGTCGACCAATTCCAGGTACATCGGTAAAGATTGCTGAAGATGGCGAAGTTCTGATCCGCGGTCCAATCGTGATGCAGGGTTACTGGCAAAATGATGCTGCCAATAGCGAAGTATTTGATGGAGATCGCTGGTTTAAGACTGGTGACCTTGGAAAGTTAGATGATGAAGGTTTCTTGTACATCGTTGGACGTAAGAAGGAGCTGATTGTTACCGCTGGTGGAAAGAATGTTGCACCAGCTGTGCTTGAAGATCGTTTGCGCGCTCATCCTCTAGTAAGCCAGTGCATGGTTGTTGGAGATAACCAGCCATTCATTGCAGCTCTAGTAACAATTGATCCAGATGCGCTTAAAGCGTGGGTGACAAACAACAAGAAGGATGGGGCGTCGATGAATGATCTTGTTAACGATCCTGACCTTATTGCAGTTGTTCAAACCGCAGTAGATGATGCAAATAAGGCGGTAAGTAAGGCTGAATCAATTCGTAAGTTCACAATCTTGCCAAATGATTTCACAATTGCAGGCGGCCACCTAACTGCCAAGCTTTCAGTTAAGCGCCACGTAGTTGCGAAGGAGTTTGCAAAAGAGATCGACGCATTGTTTACAAAATGAACAATGAGCGAGTAGCCCTCGCACAAGAGTTACATGATGGAATAGCCCAGGACTTAGTTGCCCTGGGCTTTTCCATTGATGCGCTTATCTCTACGACCGATTCTGCAGATACTAAAAGTTCTTTGAGATCCTTACGTTTTGCGATTACTGAACTTATAGTCAAAGTACGTAATGAGATTCACTCCCTAAGAAGCGATAGCGAATTACTAGAATCACCAGCTGATACCGATCTGACATATGAGTTACAACGGATTTTTCTCGAAATACTTCGTAATGTTCAAGAGCATTCCCAGGCAACTCTGCTTGCTGTTCAGGTGAGCGATAACGGGGTTGGCGGCGCACAGATAGAACCTGGATCATTCGGTTTAGCTGGGATACAGGAGCGAACAGAAAAACTCAATGGGGAGATCCAGATTGAATCCAGTGAAGAAGGGACGACAATAAAGTTTCAAATCCCATTGGATAGGTGATGAAACGGCTTCTCATTGTTGATGATCACGCGGTAGTAAGACATGGCTTAAAACTTGCCTGCGAACAAAACGGTTTCGAGGTTGTTGCCACGTTACCCACGATTTCTGAAGCTCGTTCGGCTATTGCGGCACTGAACCCTCAAATAGTCGTTGTAGATATCAACCTTCCTGATGGCTCAGGCTTTGAGTTAATTCAGTGGATACGAAAGATCAACAACTCTTTGCCAATAGTTGTTCTGTCCCTGAATGATTCACCTGAATATGTAAGGGCTGCACGTTCAAGTGGAGCAAATGCTTATATTGTTAAATCTGCGCCAATCGAAGAGTTAATTGCAGCAATCCAATTTGCAATTAGTAGTCCGCATTCCTTTAGCAGCAAGGTGAAAGCCTCAACATATGAGTTTGCACTTACTGCACGTGAGTTTGATGTGCTGGCGCTTATGGACAAGGGATTTAGCAACCTTCAAATCTCGGCGCAGTTGCACATAAGTCTTTCAACTGTAAAGACACATGTATCGTCAATACTTCAAAAATTATCTGCAAACAACAGGGTCACAGCGTTAAAGGTCGCGCGAGATACAGGACTACTTACTTAGCAGCGACTCAAATTTCTGAGCCCAAATCTCCCAGCGCCATTCATCAGTAATCCACTGTCGGCCCGCAACGCCCATCTGCTGTGCCTTCGATGGATCAGATAACAAGGCAATCGCAGCTTGAGCAATCTCATCATTGTTAGTTCCATCGACAACTAAACCAGTTGTTCCATCAATAACAGCGTCGGGTGCTCCCCCAGATTTACCGGCCATAACAGGTAAGCCGCAGGCACTTGCCTCTAAATACACAATTCCAAGACCCTCAACTTCAAGGCCCATTAGTCGGGACCGTGATGGCATAGCAAAAATATCTCCGCAACAGATGTATGCAGGCAGTTCTGCATATTGAATGCGACCAATAAAGGAGACCGAATCCTGCAATCCATTCTTTGTTACTAATTTAGCTAAGTGCTCCAAATAAGGTCCTTTGCCTACCAATAAAAGATGGGCATCGGGCTGCACCTTTAAAATTGCAGGCATTGATTCAATTAAGTGATCTTGTCCTTTTCGATGCACTAAACGACCGACTGAAACAATTACTTTCTTGTTAGTTAATCCCAGTTCAGCTCGAAGCGAGGCGGCATCAACTGGCTTGAAATGATCCACATCAATTCCAGGTGCGATTTTGACCATTGCATGTGCAGCCTCTTTAGAAAGTGCTGCAGAGATTGCGTTACGTGTGAATTCTCCAAGGTAGGTTAAAGAATCAACGGTTGAACCAATACGGCGCATTAAAAGATTGAATGGAAATACCTTCGCCCACCACACTTCATGGCCATGAGTAAGTGCCACTGTTCGTTTAACACCAGCTTTTTTCATCGACGCCGACAACAGGCCAAGTGGTGCAGCAGCACCAAATGCAGCTACTTCAATCCGCTCTTTTTCTATTAACTTTCGCAGCGCCCGGGCGACACGTGGTGTTGGCAGCAAAATCTTTGATTTGTCACGAATAACAGTGACGCCAAAATCCTTTAACCATCGTGCATCGTATTCAGCGCTGGCATCTTGAGCAGATGTGTAAACAATGGTTGAACCAAATGGGCGACGTTCTATTAATCCAATGACAAAGGTTTCGATTCCGCCTGCTCGAGGGCCGAAGTCATTGGTTACACATAGAAGCTGCTTAGAAACGGCGCGCTCCAACCAATCGCTTGCTACCGAGTGATCCGCTACTTGCAACCTTTACGCGCGAACCAGAACGTGGAGCATGGACCATCTTTCCGCCACCTAGATAAATACCTACGTGCGAAACTGGTCGGCCAAAGAATAAAAGATCTCCGGGCTTGAGCGCGCTGAGTGAAACCTTCTTACCCATTCGAGATTGTGCAGCAGATGAGTGAGGCAGTGACACACCCGCTGCTTGGTAAGCACGCATAGTCAATCCTGAACAATCCCAGGTTATTAATCCAGCTGATCCGAATACATAGCGGTCACCAATTTGTTTCAAGGCAAACTTCAAGGCTGTTCCTGCACGACCGGAAACACCGCTGGCGCTCTTTGCCGCCTCAAGTGATGATGCCTGATCGGCATTTTCTTGATCCTCCGCAAGCTTTGCTAAACGTTCACGCTCTGCCTTAGTTAACTTAGATAACAAGCTTTCAGCTTCTGCTAATTTCTTTTGTGCAATTGCAGATTGCGCAGCAAACTTTTTCTGCGCCGCTGCAACAAGTGCCACCTTGTCATTAACGGTTAGGGTCGTTGCGTTAAGTCTTTGTTGTGCCGCTTCGAACTTTCGAAGTTGCGCCGACTTTCTGCGGGTGATCGCGTCCAAAGCGCCAGCAGATGAGAGATACAAGGTTGGATCAGATGAAAAGAGAAGTTCGAAACTTTGTCCAAAGCCACCTGATTTGTATTGCTCAATCGCAATCGCACCCAATGATCGTTGCAGGGTGGAAACGGTCTGGCCCTGAATTTCAGCCTTTGCCTTAATTCCATTTAAGGTTTTTGTCAGCGAGGCTAACTTCACCTTGGCTTCTTGAGCACCCTCTGCAGCGGTTGTCGCCTCCTCTTCAAGCTGGCGAACCTTTGCCTGAACCTGCGCCAAGGTTTGCGCCGCATCTGCCTGAGTCGGCAGAAGTACACCTGCCACGAGGGCAAGCGCCAGCACAATGCGCACGGGAAAGGACATGGGTGCAAGGCTAACCGCGCCTATACCCACACCTCAACCTCATCGCCCTGTAAATCGCTGTGAATTACGAGGGAATCACGCTCCGCGAGCGTCAAACTGCAGCGGTGGGGTCAATCCACTGTCAGCAAGCACCGTCAACGCGGAAACAGTTCCATCGCTGATATCTCGCGCAGGTTCTAGGAAGAAGGCCACGACACATGTATTACATGCGATCGTCGCCATGGTGCACTTATTGCAATCAATGATCATGTGCATAAATGTAAAGGCGAGCACTGACAGATTCTGCTGATAATTACACCCCCGTAAGCAATAATTATGGGGTGAGCATCGTTGCAACCTTGGTTGTTGGCAGCGATGGTTCGACCTCCAAAGAGTCCAGGTCAGCCGGTGTGAGCTCGCCCCAGGATCGCCAACTATTCCTGCAACGGCGCCGCGAAGTTGATTGCATCATCGTCGGTGGTAACACCGCTCGTCATGAACCATATAACCGCACGCCAGTGCCCTTGGTTGTTATCTCGCGATCTTTGGTTAATCCAGTACAAGGAAATCACTTGGCGTTATTTTGGAACTGCTCCCCTGTCGATGCCGTTGAAAAGGCCCGTAAATTATTTGGCGAGAAAATCCTAATCGAAGGTGGAATTTCGATGATTAACGATTTGATCGACAACAATAAAATTGATCGTCTAGAACTTAGCGTCACGCCTGCAACTGGTGGCGAGGATAAAATAGATTACAAAGCATTGTTAGCTCGTTTTGCACATTGCGAATCCCGCGAAATCGAAGGAACACATTTTTACTCAGCCAGTAATTAAAAGGCTGAAATTATCGAAACACCTGTAACAGCTAGAGCGATTCCAACATACTGAACTTTATGCAATCTCTCATGTAAAAACTTAAACGCTAAAACGGCGGTTGCGATTGGATACAAACTTCCAAAGACCATTGCGATCGAAACCAGTCCCTTTGTGCATGCTATTCCAAGCAGCAAGTTGGCCAAGAAATCTGCTGCACCAATAAAGATAAGAGCGGGCATTTCCTTTTTACTAAATTTGCCAGTGGTCTTAAATTTGAAAGCTAAGGACATGGTGACAAAGAAGGTTGCACTTCGCATAGAAACCATAGTTAACAATGCGCTGCTCTGAGATCCCATTGCAATAAATGTCAACGCAAATCCAAAGCCAGCTGCCGCACCTAATGCCAGAAGTAGTGGTTTCAGTGGAAGCCCTTGGGAAAGCTCAGGACCACTCGCACAGAAAACTCCCACTAATGCGACAACAACACCAATAGATGTGATGGTTGATAATGAATCACCATTGATTAATGCATAGACAAGTGGAACAACGGTGCTCATCGAACTAATCGGTGACACAACTCCCATGCGCCCCGTTGAGAGCCCTTCGTACAAGCAGGCTAAGCCGATATAACCGCATAAACCTGCAAGTGCTCCTGTTATTAAATACCCATCAAAGCCAAGAACCTTGCCGTGCCAATCACCAGAAATTACAACGATTGCAAGGCCAACAATTAATCCGATTACCTGCGAAAAACCCAGGACTGCGAAGGGATGGTGCTTCTTACTTAATCGTCCGGCAAAGAAATCAGAGGTGCCCCACATTGCACTTGAAAGGAGTGCCAGTAGCGATGCCATTAGCCAAGGTTACCGCCCTGCCTCCCAAGAAATGCTTTGTTACTTCTTTATTCTATGCAGGTGGATGCGAATGCTTTTGAGAGATTAATTGACCATCTCCGCACCTTCACACCTCGATCTGAAATTACCCTTACCGAGGTTCCTGCTCCTCAAAAGTTAGCGACCTTTGCTTTTGCATTCTCTGCAGATGTTTCCAATGGTTTATTTGGCGAGGAAGAGGATGAGATCGCCAATGGGCGTTTTGTTCTACTTCACGAACCCGGCGGACAAACCACCTGGGAAGGCGAATTTCGCTGCGTTACCTTTGTAAGTGCAGATGTTGATCCCATAATGCAGGAAGATCCACTTCTGCCAGAAGTTGGTTGGAGCTGGTTTCTAGAATCCTTGGAAAAGAATGAATGCGCCTTCAACGCTCCTAGTGGAACGGTGACTCGAGTTTCTAGTGCATCTTTTGGAAAATTGTCACCACGCAATGATGAGGCTGAAATTGAAATCCGAGCATCGTGGACACCGCTTATTGCAGAGCCGCACGATCTAATGAAACATATCGATAGCTGGTGCAATTTAATTTCAGATGTTGCAGGCCTTGCTCCTGTACCTGAAGGTGTTTCAGCAATCTCATCTGCGCGCAAACGTTAATCATGACTGAGGAAATAACAGCTGTACCTTTGTTGCAACCAGCAAACGGAACTCCCCCAGTTATTGATACTGAATCAGCATTTGAATCGGCATTAAAGGAACTAGCGGCAGGTCATGGACCTTTTGCAGTTGATGCTGAAAGAGCATCAGGTTTTCGGTATAGCGCACGTGCATATTTGATTCAGATTAAAAGAAATGATGGTGGCTTGCACCTGATTGACCCAATTCCATTTGGACCTGGACATCAATTATTTATTCAATTAAATGACCTTCTCAATACCGACGAGGTTATTTTGCACGCAAGTACGCAAGATCTTCCATGCTTGCGAGAGCTCGGAATCAACCCACAGCTGCTCTTTGATACTGAATTAGCAGGGCGTATCGCTGGTTTACCACGTGTTGGATTAGGGCCACTTTTAGAGTCACTTATGGGCGTAACGCTTGCAAAGGAACATAGTGCAGCTGATTGGTCGGCCCGCCCTTTGCCACAAGAGTGGCTTACCTACGCCGCCTTAGATGTAGAGCTCTTAGTTGAACTTCGCGATCGTATGTATGAAATTCTTAAGGATTCCAAAAAACTTGATTGGGCGGTAGAAGAGTTTGCTTCGATTTTGAAAGCACCACCTGCTCCACCACGTGTTGATCCTTGGCGACGCACTTCAGGAATGCACAAGATTAAAAAGCGCGATCAATTGGCGATCATTAGATCGTTGTGGGTCGCCCGAGATGCGATTGCCTCTGCGCAAGATATCGCTGCTGGAAAACTGCTTAATGACTCTGCAATTGTTGAACTTGCTATTGCAGCACCTGTTACAAAAAAGGATTTTGAAAAAGCACTTCGCCCGCTGGGGCTTCGCGCACGTTGGATGGAGAATTTAAAGGTTTGGCTAGACAGCGTTGCAACAGCTGTAGCGTTACCTGAAGATCAATGGCCACAGATGCGAACAAACGCGGACACATTGCCTCCGATAAAATTGTGGCGAGATAAGTTTCCAGAAAAGTATGCGCCGCTTTCACATGCACGCGCTGCCCTCGAATTAATATCAACAGAAAACAACATCCCCGTTGAAAATTTAATTACGCCAGAACATGTGCGTCGTATTTGTTGGAACCCTCCATCAGGATCTCGGGACTCACTCTCCGTCTCATTGGTAGAGCAAGGGTTGAAATCCTTAGGTGCCCGCCAGTGGCAGATCGATCTAGTCGCCCCCGCCCTGGCCGCCGCCCTGCTTGAGACCGAGCCCATCCCCGTGGAAGTGATCGAAAGCACCCCCGAAGAGGCCTGAATTACGCAACATAACAGTTGCGTAATTCCCCATTACCCCTTAGATTCTCTCTCATGTTGAGCACATTCATAATTGCGTTGCGTGAGGGCCTCGAGGCTTCACTCATTGTGGGAATTTTGGTCGCCTATATCGTCAAAACCAACCGCAAGGGGTATTTAAAGCCTTTGTGGACCGGTGTTATCTCGGCGGTTATCGCCAGCATCGGACTCGGCGCATTTCTGACATTCACATCAGTCTCACTCAGCGATCGCGGACAAGAACTATTCGCGGGAGTTACCTCATTCATCGCAGTAGCACTTGTTACCTGGATGGTTTTCTGGATGAAGCGCACAGCTCGCAACCTTCGCAATGAGTTGCAAGGAAAAGTTGATGCAGCAGCATCTGCAGGTCCCCTAGCCCTTGCTGGAGCAGCGTTTTTCGCTGTTATTCGCGAAGGTCTTGAAACATCATTATTTGTGTACACAAACTTTCAAACAGTTGCAGATACAACAAGTTCAGCAACGGGATTGATTTTAGGTTTCGCTGTTTCGATCACTCTTGGATATTTGATTTACAAGAGCTCGATTAAGTTGAACCTTTCAAAGTTCTTTACATATTCAGGTGTTGCATTGATCATCGTGGCTGCAGGAGTTTTGTCATACGGAGTTCACGAGTTCCAAGAGCTGGGTTACCTTCCCGGCCCAGATGCATTTGCCTGGGACATCACCTCATTTATCGCTAAGGATTCAATCCTTGGGGCATCGCTATCGGGGACAATCGGCTTTGATACAACCACCTCTTGGATGCAGCTAGGCGTCTACGTGCTCTACCTAGGCGCGGTTTTGGTTCCTTACCTATCAAAGCCACGTGCAAAGGCTGTCGTTAACGCCTAATTAGGTACTGTCCTAAACCCTTACTGGCGAGTAACCTTTGGGCTAAGCCCTAGGTAAAGGAAGTTCCATGTCCCGCACAGTTGTCCTTGTCGATGCCGTCCGCACCCCTTTTGGAAAGGCTGGCAGTTTGTATGCCGGTACTCGTGCAGATGATCTGATGGTTCGCGCTATCCGCGGATTACTTGAGCGAAATCCCAAGGTTGATCCTGCATCGATTGAAGATGTTGCGATCGCAGCTGCAACACAAACTGGCGATCAAGGAATGAATATTGGTCGAAGTGCAGCGTTGCTATCGGGACTTCCAAACACTGTTCCTGGTTACTCAGTTGACCGTTGGTGCGCAGGTGCCATGACAGCGGTGACAACTATTGCAGGTGCAATCGCTATGGGAACAAATGAGATTGCAATTGCAGGCGGCGTGGAACACATGGGTAACCACCCAATCGGCGAAGGACTTGATCCAAATCCTCGTTACCTTGCAGAAAGAATTGTTGAACAAGACGCACTTGCAATGGGCGCTACCGCTGAACGTTTACATGATCGTTTTCCTCAATTAACAAAGGAACGCGCAGATCGTTACGCCTTGAATTCGCAGATCAAAACTGCAAAGGCGTATGAAGAAGGAAAGATTCAGCGCGACTTAATTCCAACCGCTGCACGTAGCGCAGAGCTTGGTTGGACTATTGCAACAGTTGATGAACCTCCACGTCCACAAACAACGATGGAGGGTCTTGCAGGACTGAAGACTCCATTTCGTCCAGCAGGTCGCGTTACTCCTGGAAACTCATCTGGATTAAATGATGGTGCAACAGCGGCGCTACTTGCTAGTGAAGAAAAAGCACTTGAACTTGGATTAACAATTAAAGCAAAGTTAGTGACCTTTGCCTTTGCTGGTGTTGAACCTGAAATTATGGGTTACGGACCGGTTCCATCAACACTGAAGGCGTTAAAGCAAGCGGGATTAAAGATAGAAGATATTGGTGCTTTTGAAATCAATGAAGCCTTTGCTGTCCAGGTTATTGCTTTCTTAGACCACTTCGGAATTGCAGATGATGATCCACGTGTAAATCCATATGGTGGAGCGATCGCGGTAGGCCATCCATTGGCATCATCAGGTGTGCGTTTAATGCTCAATTTAGCGCGAACATTTGAGGCGCATCCAGAGGTTCGTTATGGCATCACAACAATGTGTATTGGACTCGGAATGGGCGGCACCGTCATCTGGGAAAACCCTAACTTCAAGGGAGCAAAGTAATTATGAGCGCAGAGATCACACTTCCAGTAGGAGCACCTGAAGAGGTTGTTACCAACGCATTAGTTCGCGACATTGATCTATCTGCCTTTGGTGGCAAAGGAACGATGGCGTTGATTACCTTGGATAACGGCCACGATCACAACCGTCCTAACACCTTTGGACCACAATCTGTAAAGGCGTTAGATGCTGCAATCACCGATGCAATTGGACGCAAGCCTGCAGCCATCGGAATTACTGGAAAACCATTTATCTTTGCAGCAGGTGCCGATTTATCAGCGCTCTCATTCTTGAATGATCGCAGTCAAGCACTTGCTATCGGAAAGCTAGGTCACGATGTATTCCGTCGTCTTGGTGAAAGTTCAATTCCAACCTTTGCATTTATCAATGGTTTAGCTCTAGGTGGCGGACTTGAAGTTGGATTGCATTGTCATTACCGCACAGTGTCATCAACAGCGTTTACCGCTTTGCCAGAAGTATTTCTAGGCTTAGTTCCTGGTTGGGGTGGCGCAACAATTCTGCCTAAGTTGATCGGGCCAGAACGCGCAGTTCAGGTAATCATGCTTAACGCATTAAACAACAACACCATGATGAAGGCGAAGGATGCTTTAAAGCTAGGCGTTGTCGATGCGATGTATGAACCAGCAGATTTTCTAGAACGCTCCATCGGTTTTGCAGTAGGTGTTCTGAATGGCACCACAAAGATCGAGCGCGCTGATTACAGCAATGATCCTGCTTGGGAATCCGCACTTGCAACCGGTAGGGCTGCTGCTCTTAAGAAGTACGGTGGAGCAACAATCGCTTCACCTTTTAAGGCACTTGAATTAATCGCAGCTGCAAAGAGCAACACATTAGGACAGGGCTTTGATGCTGAAGATCAGGTTCTTGCCGATCTAACAATGTCTGATCCTCTACGTTCCTCTTTGTACGCCTTCAATTTGATTCAAAAGAAGCGTAAGAAGGTAGAAGGTGCTCCAAAGCCAGCACTTGCTCGTAAGGTTACAAAGGTTGGTGTTGTAGGTGCCGGATTGATGGCATCACAGTTAGCGCTTTTGATGGTTCGCAATTTGAAGTGCCCTGTTGTTATGACAGATATCGATCAAGCACGCGCCGATAAGGGTGTTGCCTGGGTTAAGAATGAACTGGCGAAGTTAGTTGAAAAGAAGCGCATGAGCGCAGAATCAGCTGGCCGACTATCGCTCTTGATTTCAGGTTCTGCAGATCAGTCGGTATTTGCAGGATGCGATTTTATTATTGAGGCGATCTTTGAAGAGCTTTCGCTAAAGCAAGAGCTATTCAAAAAGCTAGAAACAATTGTGTCTCCTGAGTGCGTGTTGGCAACAAACACCTCTTCCCTATCAGTTGAACGCATGACTGAAGGACTGAGGAATCCAGAGCGCGTAGTTGGTTTCCACTTCTTCAACCCAGTAGCTGTAATGCCTTTGCTTGAGGTTGCTCGCACATCTACTACAGATGATGCAACAACAGCTACCGCAATTGCAGTTGGTAAAGAGCTCAAGAAGACAATGATCATCTGTAAGGATGCTCCAGGCTTTGTTGTTAACCGTCTACTTACTCGCTTTATGGGTGAGGTAACAGATGCGGTTGATGAAGGAACGGCCCCAGCTGTTGCAGACTCTGCGATGATGGAGATCGGTTTCCCAATGTCTCCCTTCCAGCTTCTAGATCTAGTTGGCCCAGGTGTGGCTTTGCACGTATCTGAAACTTTGCACAACAACCTTGGACCTCGTTACCGAATCTCTCCAACTATGCAGCGCATGGTTAAGGAAGGTGTTCGCTACTTCTACATTAAGAATGAGGATGGAACAGTTACTGCAAACCCTGCAGCTCTGGCACTTGTTGAGCAAGGAAGTTCACCATCGACTGCAGAGCAGGTTCGTGCCCGCGCATTGAAGGCGCTTGCAGAAGAGGCTCGTGCAATGCTTGATGAGGGCGTTGTATCAACACCAGCAGAGATTGATCTGTGCATGTTGATGGGTGCAGGTTGGCCAATGCATCTTGGAGGAATCTTGCCGTACCTAGATCGCGAAGGAATTAGCGAATCAGTTACAGGCAAGCGCTTCCATGAAAAGGGCGTTGCATCTCTTCCTGCTTAATAACCAGCGTTATTAATTACAGAAGTGAGCGCAGTACGTACTGCATGATTCCACCGTGGCGATAGTAATCAGCTTCGCCCGGTGTATCGATGCGAACCTTTGCAGTAAATGTCTTATCCCCTGCTGTAACTGTTAACTCCTTTGGAACTCCACCGTTGTTTAACGCTGTGATTCCAGAGATTGCAAAGGTTTCAGTTCCATCAAGTCCGAGGCTGGCCGCTGTTTCGCCATCCTTGAACTGCAATGGCAAGACGCCCATACCGATCAAGTTAGAACGGTGAATGCGCTCAAAGCTTTCAGCAATAACTGCACGCACGCCAAGCAGTGCAGTTCCCTTTGCCGCCCAGTCACGTGATGAACCTGAGCCGTACTCCTTGCCAGCAAGAATTACTAGCGGAACTCCAGCTGCTTGGTAAGCAACAGATGCATCATAAATAGTTGTTTGCTCGCCGCCTGCTAGGAAGTTGCGAGTAAATCCACCTTCAACACCAGCGAGCAACATGTTCTTCAAACGAATGTTTGCAAATGTTCCGCGGATCATTACCTCGTGGTTTCCACGACGTGAGCCATATGAGTTGAAATCTGCACGATCGATTCCGTGATCTGCAAGGTACTTACCTGCAGGTGAATCAGCCTTGATATTTCCAGCAGGAGAAATGTGATCTGTAGTTACAGAGTCCCCCAGAACAGCTAGTACACGTGCACCTGAAATATCAGTTACAGGTGTTGGCTGCTTTGGCATTCCTTCAAAGTAAGGAGGCTTACGTACATACGTGGATTTTGTATCCCACTCAAATACCTTGCCTGTAGGAGTCGCTAATGACTTCCAGCGATGATCGCCTTCAAAGACAGTTGCATAATCCTTAGTAAACATTTCAGATGAGATTGAAGCATCAATCACAGTTTGAATCTCTTGAGGTGTTGGCCAGATGTCCTTAAGGAATACATCATTGCCAGCTGTGTCCTTGCCCAATGAATCAGTTTCGAAATCATGATCCATAGTTCCGGCAATTGCATAAGCAACTACTAGTGGAGGTGAAGCTAAGTAGTTCATCTTCACATCTGGGCTAATGCGACCTTCAAAGTTACGGTTTCCTGAAAGCACCGCTGTAACCGCAAGATCTGCCTCATTGACCGCTTTGCTAATTTCGATTGGCAGTGGTCCTGAGTTACCGATACAAGTAACGCAGCCATATCCAACAAGATTGAAGCCAAGTGCTTCCATGTACTTAGTCAGATCTGCACGATCGTAATAGTCAGTTACAACCTTTGATCCTGGAGCAAGCGTTGTCTTAACCCAAGGCTTTGATTTCAAGCCCTTTTCAACAGCCTTCTTTGCAAGCAAAGCCGCACCGATCATTACAGATGGGTTAGAGGTATTGGTACATGATGTAATTGATGCGATTACAACATCGCCATTCTTTACACGTGTTGATCCTGCAGCAACCTCACCCTTTTGGGTCTTATCGCCCAAGTAGGTTGGAAGAATCTTTTCAAATGCATTCTTTGAATCGCTCAATGAGATGCGATCTTGTGGACGCTTTGGACCAGAAATTGATGGAACAACAGTTGAAAGATCCAGCTCTACCACCTGGGAGAAACGTGGCTCAACTGATGGGTCATGCCACATTCCTTGAGCTTTGGCATACTTTTCAACCAAAGCAACTTGATCCTCATTGCGACCTGTTAAACGTAGGTAGCGAAGAGTTTCTTCATCAATTGGGAAGATTGCACATGTTGAACCGTATTCAGGACTCATATTTCCGATAGTTGTTCGGTTAGCCATTGGTACAGATGTAACTCCAGGGCCAAAGAACTCTACGAACTTACCTACAACGCCAACCTTGCGCAGAATTTCAGTAATTGTCAGTGCCATATCGGTAGCTGTAGTTCCCAAAGGAAGCTGACCTGTTAACTTAAATCCAACAACACGTGGAATTAACATCGAAACTGGCTGTCCAAGCAGAGCAGCCTCGGCCTCAATTCCGCCCACGCCCCAACCAAGAACACCAAGACCATTAACCATGGTTGTGTGTGAATCTGTACCAACAACTGTGTCTGGATATGCACGCAACGTACCTTCGACGGTACGGGTCATTACTACGCGAGCTAAGTATTCAATATTTACCTGGTGAACGATTCCAGTTCCAGGTGGAACTACCTTGAACTCATCAAATGCGGTCTGTCCCCAACGCAAGAAACGGTAACGCTCTTGGTTGCGCTCGTATTCAATATCGGTGTTCTGCTCAAATGAATCCTTAGTTCCAAACTTATCTGCGATAACAGAGTGGTCGATAACCAACTCAGCAGGTGCCAGAGGATTTACCTTTGAAGCATCTCCCCCAAGTTCAACGATCGCTTCACGCATTGTTGCAAGATCTACCACGCAAGGAACTCCAGTGAAGTCCTGCATAACGACACGGGCTGGGGTGAATTGAATTTCAGTGTCTGGCTCTACAGCTGGATCCCATGTTGCTAACGCCTTAATGTGATCAGCGGTGATGTTTGCGCCATCTTCAGTACGAAGTAGGTTCTCAAGCAGAACCTTGAGACTAAATGGAAGATTGGCAGCGCCTTCGATTGAGGAGATATCAAATATCTCAAAACTCTTGCCCGCAACTTCAAGATTCTTTTTTGCGTTGAAAGAGTTTTTACTCATTATCTGCCTTTCGTAGAAGCTTTCAGAGCGCTCAAGATACCTTAGCCCGCGTGTACAGAGCAACACATTCGATGTGATGTGTCATCGGAAAGAGATCAAATGCACGCAGTTTCACGAGTGAATAACTGTGATCTGCAAGATATGCAGTATCTCGGGCTAATGCAGCTGGATCGCATGCCACATACACAATAGATCGTGGTGACAATCTTGCTATATGAGCAATCGCTTCTTTTCCGGCACCATCTCGAGGCGGATCCAAAACAACCACATCTGCAGCGGTAATTCGAGGTAATAACTTGGCAACATCACCTGTAGCAATTGTGACGTTGGGATAGTTTGCAAAATTTCGTGAAGCATCGGCGGTTGCAACTTTGCTACCTTCGATTAAATCAACATATCCAGTTGCACCAATTACATCAACGATCGCCGCAGTAAAAAGACCGACGCCACCATAAAGATCTAAAACATGTTCTCCGTTTTTTAACTGTGCAAAATCCAAAACAGTTTGCGTTAAAACTTCTGGAGCTTTCTCATTGCTCTGCCAAAATGACGCTTGGCTAACTTCTAAAACTTTGCCCAAAACATTCTCATGTAAAACAACTGGACCTTCAGAGATTCGAGCCTTCTCTTCTCCACGTGTTGGCGCAAGCGCAATTGTTCGTTCTCCGGTATTAGAAGAGCTCACTTCCACACGCATATCGCCTTTCAAATGTGAGGCAGCGAGATCCTTCAAATTCATACCTTCTACGCAAATAAGACAATCTGATACCGGTACAACTGTGTGGGATCGTGATTTATAAAAACCTAACTTGCCATTTCGGTTGGTAGTTGCAATCGCACGTGTTCTCCAATGGGTGGATTTACTAACCTCTTCTACTTCAACTTCAATCTGCATCTTTGCGATTCTAGAAAACTGCTCTTTAATGACATCTGATTTCAAAGCTCGCTGGTAAGCAGGATCTATATGCTGAAAATCGCATCCACCGCAGCCGGCACGGTGCGCAAAACGGCACGGAGCTTCAACTCGGTGTTCTGATTTTTCATGCACTTCAACGACATCAGCACGGTTAAAGGAGGAGCCTGTGCTGGTAACTTCAATTGTGCAACGCTCCCCCGGAATTGCATGTCGTACAAATATGACGGCACCTTCGTGGCGGGCGATGAAATGTCCCCCATGCGCCACTTTTTCAATTGTGACCTCGATGAGATCTCCAGTTTTTAGGGTTGAACTCTTGTTTGATGCCATGGATGTAAGCCTATGGGTGTAAGTTACATCCTGTGCACGTAGTCATCATGGGTTGCGGTCGAGTTGGTTCATCACTCGCCACAGAGCTCGAAGCAGCAGGCCACACAGTTTCAGTTATCGACCAGGCCCGCGAAGCTTTTCGCCGTTTAGGTCCTAACTTCAAGGGTCGCACCGTTACAGGTGTTGGCTTTGATCGAGACACACTTCTAGAAGCAGGCATTCAAGATGCCGATGCCTTTGCCGCTGTAAGTAATGGTGACAACTCAAATATTTTGGCGGCTCGAGTCGCCCGCGAAACGTATGGCGTTCAAAATGTTGTTGCTCGTATCTACGATCCAGGTCGCGCGGAGATTTACCAGCGTCTGGGAATTCCAACTGTTGCAACTGTTTTATGGGCAACTGATCAAATTTTGCGTCGCTTAGTTCCTGAGGGTTCGCGATCAGAATGGCGCGATGCAACTGGAATGGTTCAGCTGTGCGAGGTTCACCCTCAGAGCGAGTGGTACGGGCGACCAATTTTGATGATTGATGAGATGACACCTGCTCGCGTTGCCTTTATTACCCGTTTGGGCGAGGGGCTAATCCCTGATGAGCACACAGTTTTGCAGCAGGGCGATTTAATCCACGTCATGGTGTCAGATACAGATTTAGCGCGTACTGAAGAGATCCTTGCAAGTAGCCCAGAAGGTGAACGTTAATGAGAATTGCTATCGCAGGTGCTGGAAATGTAGGTCGCGCGATTGCGCGCGAACTTTTGGATAATGGTCATCAAGTGTTGCTGATCGATAAGGATCCAAAGGCGCTCAAGCTTGAGAGTGTGCCTGATGCTGAATGGCTGATGGCCGATGCTTGTGAAATTACATCTTTGGACAATGCACACCTGAATAATTGCCAGGTTTTAGTTGCAGCAACAGGAGATGACAAAGCAAACCTAGTCACCTCGCTGCTTGGTAAAACTGAATATGGTGTGCCTCGCGTCGTTGCGCGCATTAATCATCCAAAGAATGAATGGCTCTTTGATTCTTCCTGGGGAGTTGATGTAGCGGTATCTACTCCTCGCATCATTGCTGCACTTGTTGAAGAGGCCGTGAGCGTCGGAGATGTTGTTCGTCTATTTTCATTCCGTAAGGGCCAAGCAAACCTTGTTGAACTTACCTTGCCCGATGGCTCTGCATGCATTGGTAAGACTGTTGAAGAGATCGTGCTTCCGGAAAATGCTGCGATCGCTGCAATTGTTCGCGATGGTCGAGTTATCACCGCTAAGGCACATGATGTTTTTGCTGCAGGAGATGAACTTTTGTTTGTTGCATCAGCTGATGCTGAAGCGCAGATTAAAGCCTGCTTTATCTCTTAATTTTCAACGCGTTCTACAGGCGGCTGCGCCTTAATTACTAACCAAGTTCCATACGCCGCGGCGAAAAACAATGGATATCCCATCGCTAAATTAACTGTACCCAAGAGATTTACATTGCCGCTCTTGTAAATTGGATACTGAACTGCAATTCTAGAAAAGAACATTGCAACCCAAATCCAACTTGCCTTCATGTACATCTTTTTGCGAGCTGGATTATTGCGCCAGGTGAAGTTCTCGCCCAACAGCGGGCCTAGAACAACTCCCAAAATCGGCCATCCCGCAAGGTTGGCGATCAAGTACACAGTTCCGTACCCAAGATTTGTCAGTAGCTTTGGGATATAGAAATCAGATGCATTGCCTGATCTGTTGGCAAAGTACGCACAAATCAAAACACCAATTACTCCAGATATTGAATGTTGAATCGTATCTTTACGTGCCAAGCGATAGATCGCCAGCGTGATCGAAAGAGATAAAGCAGCCCAGATTGCGGTGCGCAGCTCCTGCGAAATATTGAAAATTACAAGAAAGAGAATTGATGGCAGGCCTGAATCGATCAGACCCTTCTTTCCACCTAGTGCGCCAATTACCTTGTCGCGATCTTCATGATGCTGGCTCATGAACGACCCGTCGATCCAAAACCACCTGTACCGCGTCCAGAGCCAGGCAGGTTTTCTACCTCTACAAACTCTGCGCGTTCAACCTTTTGAATTACTAACTGTGCGATGCGATCGCCCTTATGAAAGGTGATCGCCTCTTTGGGATCATGATTAATCATGATGCACTGCAACTCTCCACGAAATCCAGCATCAACTGTTCCCGGTGCATTCACCATCGTTACGCCATGTTTTATTGCTAAACCTGAACGAGGATGAACTAACGCTACATATCCATCTGGAAGTGCAATAGAAATACCTGTTGGAACTAAAACGCGCTCCCCTGGTTGCAAAGTGATATCGATTCTCGAAACAATATCTGCGCCAGCGTCTCCGCCCTTTGCATACATCGGCAATGGAATTGATGGATCTAAACGGGTGATTAAAACCTGAACATTATTCATTTACGGATTGACCTCGAAGTTTGGATCTACAAAGGCAAGCAGTTCAGGAGTCTTCGCAAGCTCTTCGAGATACTCCTTAGGAGCGTTGTTCATGAAGTGATCCATCGGAACAGTTATATACAAGGCTGCTGCCTTAACCGCGATTTCTCCTTCTGGCGAACCAATGCGACCAATGGCCGAGGTATAAACCTTGCGATTTACCTGTCCAGTGATCTCTGCGGTGATGTAGAGCGTTGTTCCCATCGGCACTGGTTTTAGAAAATCAGTTTCAAGGCGACCTGTAACTGCAGGTGCACGCAATAACCACATCAATTTTCCAAGCGCTTCATCAAATGCAAGAGATAACAATCCACCATGAGCCAAACCTGGTGCGCCTTGATGATCTTCAGTCACGGTAAATTGCGCTGTGATATCTAAACCTTCACCTGCATAAGCAACTAAATGCAATCCTGTTGGGTGTAAATCGCCGCAACCAAAGCAGTGTCCAAAGTGAGAAGGGATCTTGGATCCGACTGCAGGTGCTTTTGGGTGACGCTCAGGAAGAGGTGCGTCTTCTGGCGCTGTCGTTGATGGAATGCGAGCCATAGTGCAAGGTTACCGCCTGAAATCCGATACGGTAACTCCCATGCGATACCGAGAAGTGATACATGCACCACTATGGCTGCTCACAATCATCTACTTCTTCTTGCTATCAATCGTTATCTCGGTGTGGGCTGCGCTGGGCAACAATCCCGCGCTCATCACCTTGGTCGCAGTAACCCTAATTTTACTTCTGTTCTACTTTAAATCAGCGCTGACTATTGAAGTTGATGAGATCGAAGTACGGGTTGGAAAAGCACATATCGAACACAGATACATCGGTGAAGTTTTATACCTTGATAACTCAGCTGTAAGACGTGTACGGACTCGTGATGCAAATCCCGCTGCTCATCTAGAAATTAGATTTTGGGTTAATAAAGGTGTTCAACTCTTTGTAAAAGATGAACGCGACTCAACGCCATATTGGTTGATTAGCAGCAATAAAGCTTTGGAATTAGTTAAAGCCTTAGAAGATTAAAACAGAAGAGTTAATTACACTCTTTACAAACAGCTTTAGCGCCTTCGCCCTTAGCAAGCTGAGTGATGTGATGAACCAAGAAGCAACGTGAGCATGTGAACTCATCTACCTGCTTTGGAACAACACGAACAGCTAACTCTTCTCCAGAAAGATCTGCACCTGGAAGTTCGAGGTTTTCAGCAGCCTCTGCCTCATCAACATCGATTTGACCGGATTGAGCATCAACACGCTTGGCCTTGAGTTCTTCTAGAGACTCCTCATGAAGTTCCTCATCAGTTTTTCTGGGTGTGTCGTAATCTGTTGCCATTGCTCTCACCACCTTTGCTACCTAATTAACTGCTTGCGGGCGCATCATGGCGCATTTCTCTGAGTTCTACTGGATACAACACGCGGTGTGTCGAACTTATTCCCCGTTGGCTTGGGATTTTTCAATCCTTTGCGCTAATCCCCCATCTACGCGGGCATGTATGGATGTGCCTTCAGCCACATACTCTTCTGTGAAGATCTCACCCCTTTCATGAATCGCATGTACTAAATCTCCACGGTTATATGGAATCACCACATTGATTTCCACTGAAGGTCGCGGCAAAGAGGATTCAATGGCATGCAACAACCCTTCAATTCCAAAACCAGTTCGCACGGAAAATGCGTAGCTATTAGGTTCCTTACGCAAGATCTCCATGATTACCGCGGGGTCTGCGATATCGACCTTGTTAATCGCGATGATTTCGGGGATATCTTTTCCGCCAATTTCATCAATCACTAGCCGCACTGCGCGAATTTGTTCAAATGGATCTGGGTGCGAACCATCAACAACATGCACAATCAAATCTGATTCAGAAACCTCTTCAAGGGTTGATTTAAAGGCGTCAATGAGCTGATGTGGCAAATGGCGTACAAAGCCCACAGTGTCGCTCAGGGTGTACACGCGTCCATCGCTTGTCTCTGATTTACGAACAGTTGGATCTAGCGTTGCAAACAAGGCATTTTCAACTAGTACGCCAGCATTTGTTAACTTATTGAGCAATGATGATTTTCCGGCGTTTGTGTATCCAGCAATTGCGACAGATGGAATATTAAAGCGACGACGTTCTTGGCGTTTGGTATCTCGCGATACCTTCATTTCGGCAATCTCGCGACGCAACTTTGCCATCTTGTCGCGAATACGACGTCGATCAGTTTCAATCTTTGTTTCACCCGGACCGCGACCACCAATACCTGCACCACCGGCTGCACGACCACCAACCTGACGAGACAGTGAGTCTCCCCAACCACGAAGTCGTGGCAACAAGTATGCGATCTGCGCTAGTTCAACTTGAGCCTTACCCTCTTTGCTCTTTGCATGCTGAGCGAAAATATCCAAAATTAAAGCGGTGCGATCTACAACTTTTACCTTTAACTTGTCCTCCAGTTGGCGAAGCTGTGATGGCGATAATTCACCATCACATACAACGGTGTCAGCACCGGTTGTCATAACAACCTGCTTTAACTCCGTCACCTTTCCGGAGCCAATATATGTAGCTGGATCTGGTTTATCGCGGCGTTGAATTAAACCTTCAAGAACTTCTGAGCCAGCGGTTTCTGCAAGTGCCTTTAGCTCTGCAAGTGAGTTTTCAGCATCTTTAATTGTGCCTTCGGTCCACACGCCGACCAAGACAACTCTTTCTAATTGAAGCTGACGGTACTCAGCCTCTGAAATATCTTGAAGCTCAGTTGAAAAACCTTGTACGCGGCGAAGGGCGTGACGTTCTGAGAGTTCTTGAGATTGATCGCTGTGTTCATCCTCTTCGCTGGCATCAAACTCTGCTGCTACTCGCGCGCTTTCGCGCAACAACGCTTCAAACTCGTCGTCAAAATCCTTACTCAACCAGGAACCTCGAAATATCTACATCCCTCACAAGTACTGCAGGCCCGGTAAGTGTTGCATTAGAGTGTCCGTCAATAGAAACTTCAAGTCGTCCTCCGGGTGGATTGATAATCCATGTCGCCGGTAATCTGCCTTTTGTGTGCAAGGTTGCAGCTAACGCAACTGCGCATGTTCCAGTTCCGCATGAACGTGTTTCACCTGAACCGCGTTCAAATACCCGCATATCAATTGAATTGCCTTCGGTGATCTTTACAAACTCAACATTGACGCCTTCTGGGTATGAATCACGTGGGCGCACAACTGGGGGCTCATTCAGCGGACCGATTTCTGACATATCGTTTACAAATACAACGGCGTGAGGGTTGCCGACACTGATGTTGTACCCGTTCCAAATATGCCCATTAGTGCCTGCGGTAATTCCCTCTGCTTCATCTGTCACTTGACCCATGTTGACTGAAATGTCATCAGTTAGCGGCACACGTAAATGTTTAACACCGTCGCGGGTATTGATCGCAAAGATTCCTTCAGGTTGATGACCTCGTTCAACAAGATAACGAGCCATCACGCGAATCCCATTGCCACACATTTCAGCTAAAGATCCATCGGCGTTGCGATAATCCATAAACCACTTGCCATCACGCTTAATCATGCGGATTAATCCATCTGCGCCGATGCCAGTCTCTCGATTACAAATAGCAGCGGTTTGGGCAGTCGTAATCGAATGCTCATCATTAGGATCGAAAACGAGTACAAAATCGTTTTCGGTACCGTGGCCGTATGTTGCAATCATTATTGCTAGTTTAGCGATTCAAGGATGCGTTCGAGGGCGTTTTGTACTGGTGAGATCCAGGTGATGCGCTCATCGCGAGAGAACCAGGTCTCTTGCCGTCTGGCATATTGACGTGTTGCGCGTTTTGTCTCTTCCTGCGCCTCTTCTTGTGTGACCTTTCCTTCAATTTGAGCAATAACCTGGGCGTATCCCAATGCACGTTGCGCTGTTGTGCCTTGCATAATTCCGGCAGCTAGAAGCTGCTCAGCCTCAGCTACCAAACCGCTTTCCCACATTCGATCTACTCGTAATGAAATTCGCTCAGATAAAGTGTCGCGATCCATTACTAATCCAAACTGCTTCGCGTATGGATATCTTGAACTTTCTTCACGTGGAAGATTTGCAGTAAATGGCTTTCCTGTAATTTTGATAACTTCAAGTGCGCGAATCACGCGACGTGAATTAGCTTTATCAATTGCCAAGGCTGCCGCGGGGTCGAGTTTTTCTAACCGCTCAAATAGCGGTTGAATTCCCTTGGTAGCAAACTCCAATTCAAGTTCTGCTCGTACAACAGGATCTGTATCCGGAAAGTTCAATTCATCCAAGATTGCCTTGATGTAAAGACCTGTTCCGCCAACAATGATCGCATTTTTCCCACGGGCGTTAATATCTGTGATCGCAGCTCGCGCCTTTTCTTGATACCAAGCTACATTGGCATCTTCAGTGACCTTTAAGAGATCCATAAGATGGTGCGGCATGCCTTTGCGTTCTGGCATTGTTATCTTCGCAGTTCCGATATCCATCCCCTTGTACAGCTGCATGGAATCTGCATTAATGATTTCAGCGTTGATTTGTAGCGCAAGTTCTACGGCGAGATCACTTTTTCCAGTTGCGGTTGCACCGCAAATTACAAGTAAGTTCATCCCTTAACCGTTGGAATTCCAAGCATTGTCGAAGCAGGAGCTGGGGCTGCGAGCCGTAAGGCATGAGCATCTGCGCCTCGCGTTGCACGCACAGATAGCGGATTACCGATCAAATAATGAGCAGAGGCATCTGTTATCTGAACAGTTACCTCATCTCCTGGCCGCGCGACAAAGGTATTGTCGAAGTGAACAAGTCTGAAATCCTCACTTCGTCCAGTCAATCTAGATTGAGCCTCATCGCGGCGACCTTCGTAATCCCCCACCAAAATCTTATGAGTCGTGCCAATTGCTTCTGTATTCACTGACAATGAGATCGCCTGCTGATGGTTGTGAAGTCGTGTGTACCGCTCTCCAACTACTTCAGGTGCAACTTGATCTGGCATCGTTGCAGCCGGCGTTCCTGGACGCTTTGAGTATTGATAGGTGTATGCCGCGGTAAAGCGTGCAGATGTACATAAATCTAAAGTTGCCTGAAAATCCTCTTCGGTTTCTCCGGGGAATCCAACAATGATGTCAGTTGTAATTGCCGCATGAGGAATAGCTGTGTGTACGCGATCTAAGATTCCTAGATATCTATCGGCGCGATATGAACGACGCATCTGCTGCAGAATTCGATCCGATCCAGATTGCAACGGCATATGCAGATGAGGCATGACATTTGGCGTTTGCGCCATTGCTTCGATGACATCATCGGTGAAATCGCGAGGGTGCGGAGACATGAAACGCACGCGCTCTAGTCCTTCAATCTCTCCGCACTTACGCAGTAATTTTGCAAAAGCTTGGCGATCGCCAAAATCTACGCCGTACGCATTTACATTTTGACCGAGCAAGGTAATTTCGATAACACCTTGATCAACTAAGGCTTTTACCTCGCTCAGAATGTCTGCTTCATTGCGATCTTTTTCGATTCCGCGCAACGCAGGCACAATACAAAAAGTACAGGTGTTGTTACATCCAACAGATACCGATACCCACGATGAAAAAGCTGATAATCGACGTGCCGGTAAAGTCGATGGAAAGTGCTCTAGCGCTTCCAAGATTTCAATCTGAGACTCTTCTTCAACACGTGCGCGCTCTAGCAATACTGGCAATGAACCTACATTGTGAGTTCCGAAGACAACATCCACATACGGTGCCTTCTTCAAGATTGTTGCTTGATCTTTTTGCGCAAGGCAGCCACCAACAGCGATCTGCATATTTGGATTGGCCTTTTTGATTGGAGCTAAGAAACTCAAATTTCCATACAGTTTGTTATCTGCATTTTCACGCACTGCGCATGTATTGAAAACGACGATGTCAGCCTGTTCGCCATCGGTTACCGGAATAAAGCCAGCCTCATCTAACAACCCTGAAATTCGTTCAGAGTCGTGAACATTCATCTGACAGCCATATGTTTCGACTGTGTACGTACGGGTCATAGAGAAGAAATTGTGTACTTCAAGGTCGAACGATCAACGATAAGCATCTGATGGTTATCGAGATGGTTCCAATCACCATTGCCCCAACCCGTAGATGCCACAACTATGTCTGAATCGCGTTGAGTAAAACGAAGCTCGTAATGATCCTCAGCGCTCCATTCAGATTTATTTGCTTCATTAAATTCGCACACTGCAATCAAAGTTTCAGGTGTCTGAACCATGATGTTAAGAGCGGTGTAATCAGCGATCGCACGTATTGAATTGACGGTGCTTCGAACACCCTCAACTAAACCAAGTTCATCTATAGCAGACAAAACAGCGTAGAAGAATCTCTCGCTATCGGTTGTTCCTTGGATAAATCCCTTGTACTTCTCGTTAATAAACTGTTCGGCGGTATTGCCCGGACGAATAGTTCCGTTGTGCATAAAAGTTGTTGTGCCATGAGTAAATGGATGATTGTTGTCGATGTTGACAGTGATTCCTTTAGAAGCAAGGCGTAGGTGAAGTAGCGCGCCATCAGTCTTTACAGAATCAGCAGATGCGCTGAGCTCGGGGCTTTCATGGGCAGGCTTCAGATCTTTAAGGATCTGGCCATCGTGTGCGAAACCCCAGCCATCTTTATGTTCAGCCGCTAAAGCGACGAAGTTATCGAACTCGGTACCAACGACATCGTAAAAACTCTTACGCTCGGTTGATGTAAAGGCTAGCAATCTGCACATGAGGCAACTCTACTTGATGCTTACAGATTCTTCTTTGCGCGCTCTACCGCTTGGGCTGCGCGCCATTTAGCGATTTCGCCATGATTGCCGCTGAGCAAGATCGCTGGCACTTCAATATCGCGCCACACAGATGGTTTTGTGAAGTTTGGATACTCAAGATACCCCTCTTCATTGTGCGACTCTTCAGCTAAAGATTCTGGGTTGCCTAAGACTCCTGGAATTAAACGTGTGATCGCCTCAATCATTACTAGAGACGCAACTTCTCCCCCACCTAAAACATAATCGCCAATCGAAACTTCATGGACACGGAAATTCTTTGATACGTAATGTTGGCGCACGCGATCATCAATACCCTCGTAGCGTCCGCATGCAAAGACAAGATGCTTAGATTCGGCAAACTTTACTGCCATTGGTTGATCAAATCTTTTTCCAGCAGGGGTCAAAATAATTAGATCCGTATCAGTTGTCATTAATGGATCTAGCGCCTTGCCCCACACTTCAGGAAGCATCACCATGCCAGCGCCGCCACCATATGGAGTGTCATCAACGGTGTTGTGATTGTCATTAGAAAAAGCACGAAGATCATGAATTCCGACTTCGACTATTCCTTGCTCCTGCGCCTTGCCCAATAATGAAAGCTGCAATGGTGCGAAGTAATCCGGAAAGATTGTTACTGCATCAATCTTCATTCCATAACCCCCGTAATTGAAGGTGGGATAACGACAACCTTTTTGTTTGCTACATCAACAGTAGGAACTAATTGATGAACAAAGGGAATTAGTTGTTCGCCTTGTGCAGTCTTAATGGCTAATAAATCTTGTCCTGGAAGATTGATGACATCGGTGATTTCGCCAAAGGCCTCGCCTGATTCCAATACAGCTTGGCAGCCAATTAACTGCATGACGTGATACTCATCGTCATCATCATTTTCTTCATTAATATCAACATCGGCATATAGCAATGTATTGCGAAGCTTTTCAATGCCGTTGCGATCTGTTATTCCGTTAAAGCCCAATAACAAAATACCGTTGTGAACACGGCCAGATGTAATGGTTAGCTCGCCATGGGTATCTGTTTGAACAGCTGCACCAATGGCAAAGCGACGATCAGGTTCATCTGTACGAACCTCTATCGTCGCCTCACCAAGAATTCCGTGAGCGCGACCAATTCGCCCCACGAGCAAACGCATTGTTATCTAACTTCGTCGGTCTCGATGAGATCGACGCGGACTGTACGTCCTGCGAGCGCACTTACAACTGTACGAAGCGCTTTTGCAGTACGACCATTACGACCAATGACCTTGCCAATATCTTCAGGGTTTACTCGAACCTCTAAAGTTGTTCCGCGACGTCCTGTCTTTTCAGCGACAACGACATCATCAGGGTTATCGACAATTCCCTTGACCAAATGTTCTAGGGCTTCATCCATCATTGTTATTCTGCAGCCGCTTCTTCAGCTGGAGTTTCAACAACAGCTTCTGTTTCAACCACTGCATCTGCAGTCGCTTCTACAGCTGGAACCTCTGCCACCTCAGCGATAGCTTCTGGTTCGGACACAGGGTTTGCCTTAGCTGCAAGCTTCTCCTGTGCCTTCTTCTTCATTGTTGTTGCGCCTTCAGCTGGTTCATCCGCTGCAGCCTTCATAGCTGCTTCGTATGCAACAACCTTTGATGGCTTAGGAGCTGCAACCTTAAGAGTTCCTTCAGTTCCAGGAAGCTTCTTAAACTTCTGCCAATCGCCAGTCACCTTAAGCAAAGCCTCTACAGCTTCAGATGGTTGTGCACCAACACCGAGCCAGTACAGAGCACGCTCTGAGTTGATCTCGATAAGTGATGGCTCTTGTCCTGGTACGTAGCGACCAATCTCTTCGATTGATAGACCGTTACGTGCCTTGCGTGAGTCTGTAACTACAACGCGGAAAAATGGTGTGCGGATTTTGCCCATGCGCATTAAACGAATTTTTGTAGCCAAGAAAGTTGTACTCCTGTAAATGTGTGTCATGCGTATCAACCGCAGCGGGGTGCGCGATCAATTCAGATGACTATCGAATTGTGGATGTTGCTGGGGGTAGAGGGCCCCGTCAACAGGTGCCCAATTCTGCCATTCATGCGCGAAAGAGGGAAATCGGTGCTTTCTAACCCTCTTCTTGCGCTCGCTTGGCAGGGTTGCCAGATTTGGACTTTTTCTTCTTATTGACCGGGGTTTGAACCTTCGGCAGGGCTGGCATTCCCATGCCTCCCATACCGGCGGGCATGCCCCCATTGCGGACCTGCTTCATCATCTTTTGAGCAGCTGAGAATCGATCCACCAGATTATTTACATCTGACACCTTGCGACCTGAGCCCAATGCAATACGTGCTCGACGAGAACCATTTAATACCTTTGGATCACGGCGTTCTGCTGGAGTCATGGATTGAACAATCGCCTTGGTGCGAACAATCTCGCCCTCATCAAAGTTTTCGATCTGTTTCTTCATCTGGCCGGCACCAGGAAGCATTCCTAATAACTTAGACATGTTGCCCATCTTGGACATCGCCTGCAGCTGATCTAAGAAATCTTCTAGTGTGAAATCTTCTCCGCTTGCAAACTTCGCTTCAAGTTTTGCAGATGTATCGGTATCAAATGCCTTCTTCGCTTGTTCGGCAAGAGTTGCAACATCGCCAAGACCCAAGATTCGAGAAGCCATTCGCTCTGGATAGAAGATGTCGAACTCATGAAGTTTTTCACCAGTTGAGGCAAACATGATTGGACGCTTAGTCATCGAAGCGATTGACAACGCCGCACCACCACGCGCATCACCATCGAGCTTTGTCAGAACAACGCCATCAAAACCAACACCAGCTAAGAATGCTTGCGATGTTCTAACGGCATCTTGTCCAATCATCGCATCGACAACAAACAAGATCTCATCAGGATTCACTGCATCTCGAATATCAGATGCTTGCTTCATCAAATCTTCATCTACGCCCAGACGACCTGCGGTATCAACGATCACCATGTTGTATTGCTTTGACTTTGCAAACTCAATTCCGGCCTTCGCGACCTTTACTGGATCTCCCTGGCCATTCCCTGGTTCTGGCGCAAACACTGGAACATTGACTGAATCACCAACAACCTGCAACTGTGTTACAGCGTTGGGGCGTTGTAAATCAGAGGCAACTAAAAGTGGAGTGTTCCCTTGATCGGCGTAAAACTTTGCCAGCTTTCCAGCCAAAGTTGTTTTACCGGCACCTTGTAAACCAGCCAACATGATCACCGTCGGTGGATTCTTCGCAAAGCGAACTCTGCGTGCCTGTCCCCCAAGGATTTCAATCAGGGATGTATTAACAATTTCAAAGATTACATTTGCTTGATTTGTGCCTGATTGCAGAGTTGGCAGTGCATCTAAAGATTTTTGGCGGATATCGGCGATGAAATCTTCAACAACAGATAAAGCCACATCTGATTCAAGTAAGGCTTGGCGAATTTCCTCGCAGGTAGTTTCGATATCTGAGGATGAGATCTTTCCTCGTGAGCGCAGAGATGAGAATGCTCCACTGAAGCGAGAGGTTAAGGACTCAAACATAAGAGCCGAAGACTACTTCAACGCCTGCTTAAGATGCGAAGCGACCTGGTTTGCTCGCTCAGAGGTAAGCGGTCCGCCCGTTAACTCGGTTACATACAAGGTATCAATAGCCTCGGCGCCAAGGGTTGTAACGATGGCGGATCGAATATCAATCTTTGATTCTGTAATTGCTGCACCGATTCTAAATAGCAATCCTGGACGGTCATGGCTTCGGACTTCAATGATTGTTGCATCTGTTGCAGCATCAGTAAATATCTCAACTTCAGGATCTGGAACCGGAATTGTTGGAATAGATGCGTAGGCAGCTGCGCGGGCGCTGAGCCGTTCTTCCACATCGGTTGAGTCCACCAAAGCTGCTGCGATTAATTCATGCAACTTTGAATCGCTTACTTCTGGTGCATGTGGTTCAGGTGTAACAATCCAATACATAACAGCTGAACTTCCAAGCGTCTTTGTACGAGCAGATTTAACATCTAACCGCGAAATATTGAAGACGCCCGCCACAATAGAAAGCAAGCCTGGCTTATCAGGTGAAATGACTTCGATTGCATAACCACTTGAATGTTCTTCTAACACGACTCGCAAATCACCCTTTTCGGCAAGCGCAACTTGTTCATCAGAAACTTGTGGTTGCTGGGCAACTTCAACACCAGACATTGCTTTGCGAACCCTATTTACTAACTCTGCAACTAGGGTCGCTTTCCAATCACTCCATCCAGCACTTCCGGTTGCTTCCCCATCGGCGATACTCAATGCGTGCAGCAGCTCTAATGTGTTTGCATCCGGAATTAAAGCCAGAACAGATTGAATTGTCGCCGGATCATCTAAATCTCGGCGGGTTGCGGTTGAAGATAGAAGTAAGTGATGCAGCACTAATAACTTAAGGGTTTCAATATCTTTCTCATCAAATCCCACACGTCGTGCAATTGGCTCAATTAAACGAACTCCACGCTCTGAATGATCCTCCTGCGTTCCTTTACCAATGTCATGGAACAAGGCGGCAAACAACAATAAATCTGGTCGATGTACCTTGCGGGTCAAGGTTGCTGCATGCACAGCGGTTTCAACCATGTGGCGATCAACTGTGTGACGATGCAATGCATTTCGTTGCGGAAGTGACCGGACGCTGCGCCATTCAGGAATCCAATGAAAAATGATCTCTTCCTGATCTAAGGACTCGAAAATTCCCACCATCGCTTCGCCTGCGCCAATCAACGAAACTAAGAGTTCGCGTGCTTCGCGAGGCCACGGATTAGGAAGTATGCCTTCACCATTATTGAGCGCTTCAGCCAATTCAGTACATGTATCTAATGACAATGGCAGGCCTAATTGCGCAGCAGTTGCAGCTGCGCGCAATCCAACAACAGGATCATCATTAATCGAAGTAAATGGATCGATAACAATTTCGCGGTTTGCAGCACTTACATTTTTTGCCACGGTAACTACTCGTGGTCGACGCATGATGCGTCCTAAACCATCTTTGCCCTTATGTTCAAAGGCGTGCCAGGTGTAATCCAAAAGGTAATCAACAGATCGTGCTGCTCGAGCTACATCGCTCATCATTGCATCAGCATCTGGATATTCAAGTAACTCTGCAACCTTGTCCTGCTCCTGAAACAACAGGCGATCTTTCCCGCGTCCACTTGCGATATGCAGCGCTTCTCGAACATTATTCAAAGTGGATTCTGCCCAGCTAATTTTCTCTAGCGGAACCCGAACTGCACCTGTTTTAGAAATAGCGCGCAACGCTTGAATATCTCGTAGCCCTCCACGAGCCTCTTTCAAATCTGGCTCTAACAAATAAGCAAGCTCACCTGCTCGTGAATGTCTTTCTTCAAGGTTCTTTTGCAACTTAGGCAAATTGTCCTTAGCGCTCTTTCGCCAATACTCCACAGCATCACTTTGCACGGCTGCTACTAGATCAGCGTTACCTGCTATCAAACGAATATCTAATAAACCTGTTGCTACTCTTAAGTCAGAATCTGCGGATTCTCGAGTTTCGCTTCGGGTACGAACTGAATGATCAACGCTGGTCTTATCCCACAGCGGATATAAAACATCATTAACAACTGCTTTTAACTTCTCTTGCGAGATTTTCCCTGAATGTAAAAACAAGATATCTAAATCTGAACCAGGAGATAACTCGCCGCGGCCATAACCACCAACCGCGGCGAGTGCTATCTCCTTACCCGAATCTATGTCGCAATGGGTGTGCAACGCATTGCTAAATAGTTCTGAAAGAAATCGATCGCTCTCGTTCGATCGATCTCTTCTCTCCCGGGTACTCATAGGAGAAGTCTAGATTGCTTCCGAACCGCGCTCCCCCGTACGAACGCGAATAACCTGATCAACTGGTGTTGTCCAAACCTTTCCATCACCAATTGACCCTGTTGAAGCAGCTTTAACGATCACATCGACCACAGAATCTGAGTCTTTGTCATCAACTAAAACTTCTAGGCGAACCTTTGGCACTAGATCAACTGTGTATTCGGCGCCGCGGTAAACCTCAGTGTGGCCACGCTGACGTCCGAAACCACTTGCCTCTGACACAGTCATACCTGTTACTCCTGCTGCCTGCAGTGCGTTCTTAACATCTTCTAACTTGAATGGCTTCAAGATCGCTGTAATAAGTTTCATTAGAAAGCACCTCCGCGTGATGAGCTAGACATTTCGTACGCTGTCTCAGCATGCTCGCTGAGATCGATACCTTCGACTTCTGCATCCTTAGAGATGCGGAATCCGATGGTCTTTTCGATTGCAAAACCAAGAACAAGTGTTACCAGGAATGAATATCCTGCAACAAAGCCGACTCCAAGTGCCTGCTTTGTGAGCAACGCTGTTCCGCCACCGTAGAACAAGCCATCAAGACCGATGCTGTTTACAACGTGTGTTCCGAAGAGACCGATCGCTAATGAACCCCAGATTCCACCTACAAGGTGAACTCCAACAACATCAAGAGAATCGTCAAAGCCAAACTTGTACTTTAAGCCAACTGCAAGTGCGCAGAAGATGCCGGCGAATAATCCGATAACGACTGCCGCCCATGGAGCAACAAATGCACATGCAGGTGTAATTGCGACAAGTCCTGCTACCGCACCAGATGCGGCACCAAGTGATGTTGGATGACCGTTGCGAATCTTTTCAACTAACAACCAACCACAAACTGCGCCAGCTGTTGCTACTTGAGTATTCATAAATGCGAGTCCTGCAATTCCATTTGCAGCAAGTGCAGATCCAGCGTTGAAGCCGAACCATCCAAACCACAATAGACCAGAACCTAGAAGCACTAGTGGCAATGAGTGAGGACGCATAGCTTCTTTACGCCAGCCAACTCGCTTACCCAAAACAATTGCAAGTGCTAGACCTGCTGCACCTGCGTTGATGTGAACAGCTGTTCCACCCGCAAAGTCTTCAAGACCCTTGCCTGCCAAAAATCCTGTTCCTGTAACTGTGTCGCCAACCTTGTTTCCAAAGGCAAATACCCAGTGTGCAACTGGGAAGTAAACAATTGTTGACCAGATTGCTACAAAGACAGCCCATGCTGTGAACTTTGTACGATCTGCGATTGCGCCAGAAATAAGCGCTGGAGTAATGATTGCGAACATCAATTGGAATGCCGCGAAAACCAAAACTGGAATTGGATAAATTCCACCATTATTTGTGAAGTCATTAACGATTCCACCAAGACCTGAGAATGAAATGTTTCCGTACCAAGGTGAATCAGCCTTGTAACCAAATGCTAATTCGAAACCATAAATAACCCACAAAACGCTGACGATTCCAATAGTTACAAAGGACATCATCATCATGTTTAGAACGCTCTTTGTGCGAACCATTCCACCGTAAAAAAACGCAAGTCCTGGTGTCATAAGAAGAACGAGAGCGGTGCTTGCCAACATCCAGGCTGTATCGCCGGAATTTAAAACAATCTCTTCCATAGTTGTATCTGCTTTCATAAAGGTAAAGAAAGATTCTCGCCTTTGAGATGCCCAAACCTTCTATGAGCGCAGTTACGAAAAGAGACGTTTCGGATTTCAGGGGCGTGACAAAAACCCCTGTTGTGTTACATCTGGGTTACGCCAGCAGCCCTTGGATATAGCTTTCAGCCTCAAACAGGGCGAAATCAGCCTCGGACTCGCCCGTACCCACCCATTTGATCGGGATTCCAAGCTCGGCCTCAATGGCCAAGGCAACCCCGCCCTTTGCGCTGCCATCTAGCTTTGTTAACACGATGCCAGTTACTTCAACACTTTCAGTGAAGATCTTTGCTTGCTGCAAACCATTTTGACCTGTTGTCGCATCAATAACTAATAAAACTTCATTGATCGGCGAAACTTTTTCGACTACGCGTTTTACTTTGCTGAGCTCTGCCATTAAATCATTTTTATTGTGCAAACGACCTGCGGTGTCGATGATGAAAATATCGCTCTGTGACTCATGTGCACTCTTTGCACCATCAAATGCAACTGATGCTGGATCGCCATTCTCTTTTCCCGATACGACCGTTACTCCGATTCGATCTCCCCAAGTGCGAAGCTGATCAACGGCTGCTGCACGAAATGTATCTCCAGCTGCAAGTACAACTGACTTTCCGGATTTCTTATAGAAAGAGGCGAGCTTTGCAACAGATGTTGTCTTGCCGGTGCCATTGACTCCAACAACCATGATGGTCGTGGTTCCTTCAACAATAATTGGCTGGTGTGAATTCTGAGAAAGATTCGAGGTCATAATTTCAATTAGTGCTTGCTCGGCGTTATCGCTCTTTACCTTGCGAGCTGCTTCAAGAAACTCTTTAGTTAATTTAGGTCCCAGATCTGATGCCAGCAACTCTTGTTCAAGTTCAGCCCAATCGGCAGGTGAAAAATCATTAGTGCCTTTTATCTTGGCGATGAACTTACTGAAAAGACCCATCGTGCGAAGCCTTAGCTTGCGTCAGATTCGCGCAAGCGCTGTGAGATAACTTCTGTCACGCCATCCCCGCGCATAGTTACACCGTACAGAGCATCTGCAATTTCCATAGTGCGCTTTTGGTGAGTAATGATGATCAACTGTGAACTTTCACGTAGCTCTTCAAGCACTCCGAGCAATCGTCCAAGGTTCACATCATCAAGTGCGGCCTCAACCTCATCAAGTACGTAGAACGGACTTGGACGAGATTTAAAGATCGCAACCAACATCGCAACAGCTGTAAGAGATTTTTCTCCACCAGAGAGCAAGGAAAGGCGCTTCACACGCTTTCCTGGCGGACGAGCCTCTACATCGACACCGGTAGTTAATGGATTGTCTGGATCTGTCAGGATCAAACGACCATCTCCACCTGGGAACAAGCGAGCAAAAATATCTTCGAAGTGCTTAGCTGTCTCCTCATAGGCTTCCATGAAGATTGATTGCACGCGGTCGTCAACCTCTTTAACAATATCCAGCAGATCCTTTTTGGTGTTCTTTAGATCCTCAAGTTGCTCTGCTAAGAACTTCAAGCGCTCTTCAAGAGATGTGTACTCCTCAAGTGCCAGCGGATTGATCTTTCCAAGTAGGTTCAATGAACGCTCTGCAGAGGCAAGACGTTTTTCTTGCTGATCGCGACGATATGGAACCATCTCAGTTGCAATAATTTCGCCATCTTCAGTCTCGTGAAAGGTTGGAACATCCTTATCGGGACCGTACTCATTTACCAAAGTTGCAGTATCAATTCCGAACTCTTCAACAGTCTTAGCTTCAAGGGTTTCAATACGCAGACGTTGTTCTGCACGAGCAATCTCATCTTTGTGAACACTTGTTGTTAGCTGCTCAAGCTCAGTTGTTAACTCACGTCCACGTGTGCGAACAGTTAAAGTCTCGCCTTCACGTGATGCACGGGACTCTTCTAGGCGACCACGTTCTGTAGCAGCCTTTGCGATAGAGCGTTCAATGTGAATAAGAACTTCATACGCAGCTTCTGCAACTGCTTGTGAAATTACTGCTGCGCGGGCACGTGCACTACGGCGAACAATTGCTCGCTCTGATGCATCTCGCTCTGCTTGCGCTGATTGCTCAAGTGTTAATGCACGTGCAGCGATCGAATCGACGCGCTCTTCAATTGTACGAACCGCAAGTCGGGCTTCTACCTCTGAAGTACGCGCTACTGAAACTAAGTTACGAAGCTCTTCAGTGCGAGAGTGATCTGGCTCTGCAACCTCACCACGCTGCTGCAACTGATTTTGCGCGATAACAATTTCGCCCTCATCGCGAGACTTGGCTGCTGTAGCCTCATTAATGGAGTTGTTTAAGCGCTCAACTTCAGCCATTGCTGACTTCATATTCTGGCCAGACACAGCCAGCTGCTCTGTTAATGCTGCGATTCGTGCATCAGATTCATTGAGCTTAGATAGCGCAACATCAAAATCACTTTGGCGTGAAGCAACTTCATTAGTTGCCGTTGAAATTTCAAACTTCAAGCGATCACAGTTGTGTGTAATCTCTTGTAACTTCGTCTCAAGACCTTCGATGAGCGCCTTAATCTCAATCAAAGATGATGAAGACTTAGAGCCACCACGAGCACGTCCACGTGAAATCACATCTCCATCACGAGTCACAACAGTTACAGCTGGGTGTGAGCGAAGAATTGCCTCTGCAGCGTTGGCATTTTCTGCCACAACAGTTGAAGCAAGTAGAGATGAAATGAGATCACCAATTGAGTTAGAGCGAATATGTGCAGAAAGTGGAGTTAGACCAGCGGGAATATTTCCGTTTCCGCTTTGTCCTGGCTCGTACACAAGTACATCAGCCTGTCCTAAGTTTTCACTGCGCAAAGTCGTAAGTGCGGTTACTGCTGATGAAAGATCCTGCACCACAACCGCATCGGCCAATGACCCAAGCGCCGCAGCGGCGGCTGATTCCCACCCATTATCAATTTCAATTAATCCGGCGATGCTTCCAAGAATCGATACTCCACGTGAATCACGTAGCAGAGCTGATGCGCCATCGCGGTTTTGTGAGGTCAGCTTCATGGCCTCAAGCTTTGACTCCACGGCATTTCGTTCACGATCTGCGGCGCGTTCTGCCTCAACTAACTCATTGAGCTTTGACTTTGCTCCCTCGAGTGAGTTCTTTGCACCTTCGTACTGTGAATCAAGACCGAGTTCACCAGAATCTGCGCTTGCGATTTCTAGTTCATATGAAGAGTACTCACGTTGTGCTTGATCAACACGAGCTTGAGCATCACTTCGAGATTTGTTAAGGCGCTCAATCTCTTCAGCAATAGCCTCTAGTCGCGCCTGTAAAGATTTAATGTGGCCTTCTTGACGGGCAGTTCCTTCGCGCGCATCTGCAATTGCTCGCATTGCTGCAGCAATTGTGTCTTCATCACTCTTTAACGCAGCCTCAGCTGATGCTAATTGAGTTGTTGCGTGAACAAGTGCTTGCTGTGCTTCAACCACATTTGCACGCAGTTGTGACTCTTCAAGACGAAGTGCTGCCGCTTCTGCATCGATAGCTTCTGGATCACGACCTGAAGTTCGTGCTTCTTCCGCCTCTTCATTAAGAAAACGTGAACGCTCCTGAGCCAAGCTTTGAGTTCCGCGGAACTTTTCACGGAGTGAACTGAGGTTGTAATAAGTCTCTTGTGCGGCGATCAATAATGGGCTCTCAAATGCTGCTTGTGCATCTAGTGCTTCTTCGCGGCGTCGAACAGTTTCAAGCTCTGTTTCTACTGAAGTACGTTTTTCACGAAGCGCAGTTTCATCTGCAACTTCAAGTTCGAGTGTCTTTGACATCGAAATGAAATCATCTGCAAGCAAGCGTAGTTTCGCATCGCGCAGATCTGCTTGAATCGTTGCAGCTTTCTTTGCAACCTCTGCCTGCTTACCCAGTGGGCGCAGTTGGCGGCGAAGTTCAACAGTTAAATCCTGAACACGTGCAAGGTTTGCTTGCATTGAATCTAATTTGCGAAGTGCTTTCTCTTTGCGCTTGCGGTGCTTAAGTACGCCAGCTGCTTCTTCAATAAATCCGCGACGCTCTTCTGGAGTTGCCATCAAGATTGCATCGAGTTGACCTTGACCAACGATGACGTGCATTTCGCGACCGATACCTGAATCGCTCAGTAGCTCTTGGATATCTAAAAGACGTGATGCTTCTCCATTGATTTGATACTCGCTCTGTCCATTACGGAAAAGAATTCTGGAAATAGTTACTTCGGTGTAATCGATTGGAAGTGCGCCATCAGAGTTATCAATTGTTAGCGAAACTTCTGCACGTCCTAGTGGTGCACGCCCGCTTGTTCCAGCGAAGATGACATCTTCCATCTTTCCACCGCGAAGAGATTTTGCGCCTTGCTCACCCATAACCCAGGTAAGCGCATCAACAACATTTGATTTACCGGAACCGTTGGGGCCAACCACACAGGTAATGCCGGGTTCGAGACGAAGAGTGGTCGCGGAAGCAAAGGACTTAAAGCCCTTGAGCGTCATACTCTTCAAATACACGCGGCAAACCTATCGCTTCTTGCGCGTGATTTTGGTGAATTTAGGCTTGAGGATTGGCGGTTTTTAACGCCTCGTAAGCAGCACGCGCGGCTACTTGTTCCGCCTCTCGCTTGCTCTTACCGGTGCCCTCACTGAGTGCTTGACCACCCAACATTGCAACAGCGGTGAAATTCTTATCGTGATCTGGGCCTTCTTCGCTAACAACATACTCAGGTGCACCTTTACCAAGGGATGCTGCAAGCTCTTGCAGGGCGGTCTTTCCATCAAGACCTGCACCGCGAGCAACCGCTGAATCCATAGTTGAGGTAATTAACTCGCGCACAATTTCGGTGCACTTTGCAAAACCGAACTGCAAATAAATAGCACCAATCAACGCTTCTAAGGCATCGGCAAGTAATGAGTTTTTATCTCGACCATTTGTTACCTCTTCGCCTTTTCCAAGACGAATATGTTGGCCAAGATTTAATCCGCGTGCGATATCTGCGAGCGCACGCATGTTGACTACACCTGAACGTAATGGAGACAAGCGACTCTCATCAAAATCTGGATATCGTTTGTACAGTTCTTCAGTAACAATTAATCCGAGAACTGAATCTCCAAGAAACTCAAGTCGCTCATTAGTTTCTTTACTACCCGATTCATATGCAAATGAACGATGGGTAAAAGCTAACTCAAGCAAAGCTGGATCGAGTGTGACTCCCAGCTGCTCACTGAGCATGGAACTCAGATCAGACCTCTAATACCTGACGACGGTTGTATGTACCGCAGGTTGGGCATGCTGTGTGCTGCAACTTTGGTTGCTGGCATTGTCCGCATGTGGCTAGAGCTGCTGCAGTAGTTTTCCACTGGCTACGACGTGAACGCGTCTTTGAACGCGACATTTTTCGCTTTGGTACTGGCACTGTTCTAACCTCTTCTCAATCCTTAAGCAACCACTGGGCTGCAGAGGGAAAGTATCCCTCAAAAGGGCTAAATCTTGAAATCGGGATCATCCAGCGTGAGAGAGCCTAGGCTCGCCCAACGGGCATCGATCACTTCATGGGCGTGATCCTCAGGCAGATCGGCCCATTTCCCTCCGCACTCAGGGCATAGCCCAAGGCACTCCTCATCACACAAAGGGTTGATGGGCAGAGATAGAACCACCGCATCGCGGATAGGGGTCTCAAGATCCATGATGTTGCCATCCATCATGAGCTCATCCTCCAGATCTAAATCGATCTCATCCTCATCGCGCTTCTTCTTTTTGCCGCGTTCATTTGTTGGCTCATAGTTGTAGAGCTCTTGAATCTTTCGCTCAATCACAATTTCTACAGGGTCAAGGCAGCGAATGCATTCACCTTTAGCGACCGCATAAACATCAGCGCTTAAAAGCACGCCTTCGGTAACTGATTCGAGCCGAACGTCAACTTCTATGACCTCTCCTGCGGGAACAGAGATAAGTGGAACACCAAAGTTTTCTTTAACAGGAATATCTAATTGATACTCCTTCATCTCCCCCGCACGACGAGGCAGCTCGAATGTATTGAGCTGGAAAGAGTCTTGTTGCTTACTCATCAGCAAGTTGCGACAAGACATCCTTGTCATTTGCGCCAGCTAGGCGATCTCGTCCGCGTGAGACGGCATCCAAAGTCTTATTCAAAATTACTTCTAGTGTTGCAAGTCGGCCATCGATGTAATCCTCAACCTCTTGCTTTTCTAAATCTGCGGTTTCACGAGCATCATCTAAAATCTTGCGTGCTTCATCGCGTGCGATCTGAACGATTGAAGTTTGTTCAACCATTTGCGCAACATCTTCACGGGCGATAGCGATCATTTGCTCAGCGCTGACTCGAGCCTCTTCGATAATCGCATCACGAGTTTCCAGAATTTTTCGAGCAGATTCAAAATCAGTTGGAAGCGCTTCTCGTGCTTCATCAAGAATTTCCAGCATCTCTGCGCGATGTACTACGCAACTTGCCGACAGCGGGACACCGCGTGCCTCTTCGACAAGGGTAATCGCGCTAGTTAATTTCTCAATTGAATCCATTTTATTTCCCTGCTACTCGGGCTTTAAGTGCTTCGTTAATAGATGGTGGAACCATGGTTGAAACATCACCGTTGTAATGGGCCAACTCCTTCACCAATGAAGATGAGAGGAAAGAGTGCGCAGGAGCTGTTGCCATGAACATGGTCTCAACACCTGAACCTTGCAAATTTACTTGAGCCATCTGAAGTTCGTAATCAAAATCTGTAACCGCACGAAGACCCTTAACGATCGCTTGAATTGAATTACTCTTGCAGTAATCCACCAAAAGGCCGCTCCAAGAATCAACTGAGACATTTGAAAACTTGGTTGTGACTTCAGTAATCATTTGAATGCGCTCAGCTACGGTGAACATGCTGGACTTGGTGCGGTTTTCTAGTACGGCAACGACTACATGATCGAACTGCCCCGCTGCTCGTTCAATGATGTCCAAATGCCCATATGTGATGGGATCAAAGGATCCAGGACAAACTGCGCGCTTCATGAGTCAAACGCTAGCAACTGTGTGGCCAGTTATCCATTCTTACGGCTGATAATTGGCGTAATAAATGGTCGCTTGCCCATAATTCCGCTCACGAGCAGGCGCAAATGCATCGGGCCAAATGAATTGGTCCCCACGTGCAGTTCTTTCTACTGCAATAAATGCATCACTATTCAGAAATTCACAATCATGTAAAGCGCTCAAAATATCTTCGACAGCTTGATTTGAAAAATCATAGGGTGGATCGATATACACCAAGTGATACTTATCTTTCGGCGCATCCTTTAAGAAACGTTCAGCGCTCATTCCAAATAATTGGAATTTGCCGGTTGGGTTGGATTTCTTGACTAACTCGTAGTTTGCTTCAATCGTGCGTTGCGCTGCATCATCTTTTTCAACTACATGAACCGAAGTCGCTCCACGAGAAAGTGATTCGAGCCCAATTGCACCTGACCCACCGAAGAGATCAAGCACATGAAGTCCTTCAAAACTTCCAAACTCAGATGTTAACGATGAAAACAAACCTTCACGTGCGCGATCTGATGTTGGTCGGGTTGCATCGGCAACTGCAGACAGGGTTCTGCCCTTTGCAACTCCAGCAATTATTCTCACGGTATTAACCCTTGTCTAAGTAATCAATTGCTTGATCACGTTGAAGTTTAACTAATTCATTCTTGAGAGCAGGATAGTCTGATAAATCATTATCTGTTGCAATTAGTTCCTCAGCATCGTTACGTGCTTGTTCGATTAAATCTTCATCCCTAAGGACGCGCAGCAATCGCAGATGTGATTGAGTTCCGGATTGATTAGCGCCAAGAACATCACCCTCGCGACGTTGCTCAAGATCAATTCTTGAGAGCTCAAAGCCATCCAAAGTGCCGGCAACTGCATTCAGTCGCTCCCGCGCAGAGCTTTCCTCTTCGCAATGTGTCACTAATAAGCACAGCCCCGGTGAGGTGCCACGACCAACTCGGCCACGCAACTGGTGCAGTTGAGAAACGCCGAATCGATCCGCATCCATGATCACCATAATCGTTGCATTTGGAACATCTACGCCCACTTCGATCACAGTTGTAGAAACCAAGACATCAATCTCGCCTTGTGAAAAGGCCTGCATGGTGGCCTCTTTCTCTTCTGCGGGTAAACGTCCATGCAACACAGCAATCTTCAGGCCTTGTAGTGCTCCTGAATGTAAGAGCGGTGCCAACTCTTCTACCGAAGAGATCTGATCGGATTCTTCACCAAAGAGAAAATCTAGATCTGCATTTGCATCGGCATCTGGGTCCGCACTAATTCGTGGAGCCACAACATAAGCCTGATGCCCTTGCTGAACCTCCTCTTTGATGCGCTGCCAAGCCCGCTCCAGATAATTAGGTTTTTCCTTTACGGGCACAACATGCGTTGTTATCGGCTGGCGACCAAGCGGAAGTTCGCGAAGTGTTGAAACATCTAAATCTCCAAACACCGTCATCGCCACTGTACGTGGAATTGGTGTTGCAGTCATAACTAACAAGTGAGGCGGAAGAACCGCTTTTTCCTTCAATGCATCTCGTTGTTCAACGCCAAATCGATGTTGCTCATCCACAACGATCAAACCTAAATCTTTAAAGGCAACCTTTTCTCCAAGTAATGCATGAGTTCCGATCACGATTCCTGCATCTCCGCTAGCAGCTAGCGCAAGCGCCTCTTTTCTAGCTGCAGCGTTTTGAGAGCCAGTTATTAAAGTAACTTGAGTTGCAACTTCAGATCCACCAAGCATGCCGCCTTGTGCCAAATCACCTAACAATTTTTGAATGGTGCGAAGATGCTGCGCTGCTAGTACTTCTGTTGGTGCAAGTAGGGCTGCTTGTCCCCCACTATCGACTACTGCCAGCATCGCGCGTAGAGCAACAATTGTTTTACCTGATCCCACTTCACCTTGTAGTAATCGGTGCATTGGATGAGGTTGTGCTAAATCTGCTTCTATTTCTTTGCACACGGCAATCTGTCCTGCAGTTAATTGAAACGGCAATCTCTTATCGAATGCATCGAGCAATCCCCCAGCTGTCGCTTTGCGGGAGGTTGAGTTAAGTTTCTTTAGTTCGATCCGGCGTAATACCAATAAGGATTGAAGTAAGAATGCTTCATCAAAGGTCAGGCGTTCACGTGCATTTTCTGCATGATCTAAATCTGCAGGTTGATGGAGCTGAACTAGCGCTTGATGTAAGGATGGATAATCGTGCTTGGCGCGAATAGTTTCTGGTAAGAAATCTGCAATCTCATCTAGCGCTCCGATAGCTAGCTGTGCGCATTGCGAAATTTTCCATGAAGGTAACTTTGCTGAGGCTGGATAGACAGGTAAATACTTGCCAGCAAAACCTTCGACCGCGCTATCAACATCTGAGCCGTCAGGAATCATTTCGTAATCTGGATGTGCCAACTGTTTCTTATTGTTAAAAACTCCTACTTTCCCTGCAAACAAGCCTTGTCGGCCGACCTTCAAATCTTTTTCACGCCACGCTTGATTGAAAAATGTTAAGGAGAGCTTGTCGGTTCCATCTGTGACTACAACTTCGAGCATGCTGCCTTTACGCCCACGCATAGGCCTAGTCGACGCTGAATACACCTGCGCAAGAATTGTTGTCTCATCGCCCTCGTGGAGCTCAGAAATATCTGAAAGCTCACCACGGACCATGTAGCGACGTGGGTAATGGCGCATGAGATCGCCGATACTTTTAATGCCAAAGGTTGTTTCGAGAACTTTGGCGGTGCGGTCGCCAACGACCGCCGAAACCTTGTTCTCTAGTTGTGCCACAAGGGCATTCTCTCTCTAAATCGCCTGAAATTCCCTCAACAAGCGTGAATTGGCATTGAACCCCGCCTACGGGGTACCCTTACGCCCTGTTCCCATTGGAACGAGATCAATAGAAGAGTTAAAAGGAGTACCGCTGTGGCATCAACATGCGATATCTGTGGCAAAGGGCCCAGCTTCGGAAACAATGTTTCTCACTCACAGGTTAAGACCCGTCGTCGCTGGAATCCAAACATCCAGCGTGTTCGCACCCTTGTTGGTGGAACACCAAAGCGTCAGAACGTATGTACTTCATGCCTCAAGGCAGGAAAAGTAACTCGTTAATTTATTGTTGATTTAATTGAAATGGCGCCAGGTATCTGGCGCTTTTTTCATGTCTAGCCCCAGAACTCCTGAACCAGCAATAACAGTTCCTATACAGAAGCCATCTAGCTCTTTACCGGTCGCTAAAAAGACATGGTCTTCGCCGCCAGCTAGAACCCATTGCCAAACATCAATGCCTGCGATTTCTGCTAACTCTTTTATTGAATCAAACTCTGGATGAGCTGCGATTAATTGTTGGTCGAATGAGAAACAGATACCTGAAGCAGCGGCCATTTGTTCTGCCTGAATAACAAGTGCATCACTTATGTCGCATAAAGCATTTGCTTTAGCGTTTGAGAATTGAACCGCTGAAACATAATCTACGGTTGGTGCGCAAAATTCAGAGATTGCATGCTGTGCTAAATCGCTTTCTAGATCTTTTTCGATGATAGAAAGACCTGCCGCTGACCAACCAGGTAATGATGAAATATAAATTGAATCACCGATCTGCGCACCAGATCGCAGAATTGCTCGGTCAGTTTCGCCAATTGCTGTAATCGCAATACTTTTACATGGCCCTTTAGCAAGATCCCCACCTACGACGTAAGCCCCACAACTTGATGCTTCATGAGCAATTCCTTCTGCAAGCTCTTCAATCCACTCTAAAGTCTCATCGCCCGTTAAGGTCACTGCAGCTACTAAGTAACGAGGTGATCCCCCCATGGCGTACACATCAGCCAGATTTGCAGCGGTGACCTTGCGGCCAATTTCAAATGCACTGCTCCATGATGTTGAAAAGTGTGTTCCCTCAACTGCGATATCGGTCGTGATCACTGTCTTTTCAGTTGTGGCCACAACCGCGCCATCATCACCAATGCCGATTTCAACTCCGCGATGCGTCTGCCCAAAGATGCGCGTTAGGGCCTTAATTACGCCCGCTTCATCGAAGTTCATATCCGTAGCCTAATCGACTAGTGAGTAAGGGTTGTTCTGCGGTAGCGTTTGAGCCTCAACAAGAAAGGACCTCACATGTCAGTACAAGCTTTCATCTTGATTCAAACAGAAGTTGGCAAGGCAACTGGAGTAGCAGATGCTGTCGCAAAGATTGCGGGAGTAACTCTCTCTGAAGGTGTAACAGGTCCTTACGATGTCATCATGCGTGCAGAAGCAGCAAGCATGGAGGAGTTTGGCCGCGTTGTTCTCTCAAAGGTACAAGCTGTGCCTGGAATTACACGCACACTTACCTGCCCTGTAACTCACCTAAGCTAATGGTTGAGCGCTGAATCAATCAGCGCTGAAATCAAATCTGTATAGGTAACCCCTGTGGCCTGCCACAACTTTGGATATACCGAGGTTCCTGTAAATCCAGGCATCGTGTTGATCTCATTAATGATTACTTCACCATCATTGGTATAAAAGAAGTCACAGCGCGATAATCCTGCGCAACCAATCGCCTCAAAGGCTTGAATGGCAGCAATCTGAATGGCCTGAGCATCTGTTTCTGGAATTCCAGCTGGAATTTTGACGGTAGTTGCATCATCTAAATACTTCGCTTCAAAATCATAAAATTCAAACTTTGGATTGACAACAATCTCACCTACAACAGATGCATAGCTAGTTCCATCTCGCTCCAAAACGGCGCACTCTATTTCGCGGCCATTAATTGCGTTTTCAATAAGTACCTTGTCGTCGTACAAAAATGCATCCTCGATTGCAGCGTGCAATGCATCTGCGGATTTAACTTTGTGGGTTCCGCGGCTTGATCCGCCGCTAGAGGGCTTAACAAAAACCGGGTAAGTGAATGAATCTGGATTTGGTTTGTTATCGTTCTTAACTAACACGATGCCAGTTGCTACCTTCATGCCTGCTGCAGCAAATAACTCTTTTGCTTTCGCTTTATCCATCGCATCAGCTGAGGCCTTGACCCCACTACCTACATATTTAATATCGGCATCTTCCAGTAACTGTTGAATCTCGCCATCTTCGCCAAATTCACCATGCAGGACAGGGAAAACGCAATCAATTGCAATGAACTTGCCGTTAACCAATAATCCGCCCTTAGTTAACTCAACTGCTGAACCATTATCTTCAATTGTCGGCATTGCCTTGTTATTAATCTTTAATGGGTACTTTTCATCGAGTGCAACCCACTTGCCCGCTTTAGTTATTCCAATCAAAATGGGTTCAAAGGATTTTTTATCTAATCCACCTAGAACTCCCCCAGCAGAAACACATGAAACTTCATGTTCGCTACTTGGGCCGCCGCAGATAATTGCGATTTTCAACTTACTCATCTAATAAAGTTTTCTGCTTTTGTGGTGATCTCCATCAGGCGATCTAGAGCTTGTGCGGGCGTCAACGCACCTGAAACAACATCGGCTACCGCCTCAATTACCGGAACTTCTACACCGACGCGGTGAGCAATTTCGAGAACCGCGTTAGAGGATGCAACTCCTTCAACGGTTTTAGCCACCTGCGTGCGTGCAACTTCCATAGATCCGCTCTTGCCTAAAACCTCGCCAAATGTTCGGTTACGAGAAAGTGGTGAGCCGCAACTTGCTACAAGGTCACCCATGCCAGCTAAACCAGCAGCACTTAGTGGATCGGCATAGTGCGCGGCGCATAAACGGGCAACTTCATTGAGTCCGCGAGTAATAAGCATCGCTTGAGTATTTTCACCAAAGCCCATACCGATTGAAATTCCAACTGCAAGTGCGATGACACTTTTGATCGCTCCTGCAAGCTCGCACCCTAAAACATCCACCGATGTGTAAACGCGATAGTAAGGAGTCGCAAAAAGTTGCTGAACCTTTTCAGCTAACGCCATTGTTGATGCAGCAGAAACAGCTCCTGCCGGTTGGCGCAGTACTAACTCATTAGCCAGATTTGGCCCAGTAATGATTGCAACATTGTCGGTCTCCATAACCTCTTGAATGATCTCGGTCATGCGAGACATGGTGCTGACTTCAATACCTTTTAAAGTACTTACATAAATTGCGTTGGGCTGAACAAAGGGCTTCCAGGCAGTTAAATTTTCACGTAGCGTTTGCGCAGGTACCGCTAAAACATAAATATTGGAGTAATTAAAGGCTTCTTGCAGATCTGTGGTTGCCTTCAGGCCAACCGGAAGTGTGTTGTCATCTAAGTACTTCGAGTTTGTGTGCTTGCTATTAATCTCATCAATCACATCTTGATTGCGACCCCACATCAATACATGGTTACCCGCATCGCATAACACCTGGGCCATCGTGGTTCCCCATTGGCCTGCACCTAATACGACTACCTTGCTCACTTCTTCTTTGCCTTTTTAAAGTTTCCAGTGCGGGGTAGATCAGAGTTGTGCGGATCAAAGATTGTTTCTGGACGTTTTTCGCCGCGAAGTTGTTCAAGCAAGGTTGTGAGCTCGCGCATGACAAAAGCCGTTGCTTCGCGCAAAGCTTCAGGGTCTCCTTCTTTTCCATGCCATGCAGAAAGATCGATTGGATCTCCAACTAAAACCTTGATCGGCGTGCGTGGGAAAAATTTTATTTTCTTTTCATAGGTTGGCATAACTATCTGCGATCCCCATTGCGCGATTGGAATGATTGGGGTTTTGGTAGCTATTGCTAAACGAGCTAAACCTGTTTTGGCAACCATCGGCCAACCATCGGGATCGCGGGTCAAGGTGCCTTCAGGATAAACGCCAACGCAATGTCCAACCTCTAAAAGTCGAACAGCGTGATCTAGCGCTTTAGATGCATCTTTACTCTCGCGCGCAACTGGAACCATTCCTGCAGCAAGGATAATTTTTCCTATGACTGGAACCTTAAATACTCCCTCTTTACCTATGTAACGAGGAGCTCTGCCGTTTCTATAGAGAAAATGAGTAAAGAACAAAACATCTAAATAAGAAATATGGTTACTAGCAACAATTATTTTGCCGCTCCTGGGAAGTTTTTCGCCCCCTTGCCACTGCTTCTTACCAACAAGATTAAGCAGCGGAATTACTACCTTGGTTCCAATTTTGAAAGCGAAATTTGTTCCAAGAGGTTTTCCGGTTGGTGGAGCATATGAAACCTTGTACTCCGTCATGGGCTCAATATTAGTGCGATAGATGCAAAAAACGGGGCTAGCGTTAGCCAGCCCCGTTTTTTAAGTTAAAAAGAATTACTTCTTCTTAGCCTTCTTCACAACCTTCTTTGCTGCTGGCTTCTTCTTAGCAGGTGACTTCTTAGCCGCCTTCTTTGGAGCTGCCTTCTTCGCAACCTTCTTAGCAGCCTTCTTTGGCGCTGCCTTCTTTGCTGCTGGCTTTGCAACAACCTTTGGCTCTGGCTTTGGAGCTGGAGCTAGCTTGCGATCTCCTGAGATAACTTCCTTAAGTGCCTTTGCAGGTAGGAAGCGAGCCTTCTTTGAAGCCTTGATCTTGATTGTCTCGCCTGTGAATGGGTTACGTCCCATACGTGCCTTGCGATCAACCTTCTTGAACTTACCGAAATCGTTGATCATTACATCTTCGCCCTTTGAAAGGTTACGAACGATTGTGTCAAAAACGATATCTACAGCGTGAGCTGCTTCCTTCTTGCTGTCGTTGAAGTGTGGTGCTAACGCAGCAATGAATTGGGCCTTATTCATTGAATTCCCCTTATTTACGCGTAAATGTTAAGCAACCGCTTAACGTGTTCATAAACTTACGCGCACATAAGGGGTGATTACGCTATTGAAATGCGCGTGTCGCATTTTTTATTTTTCAATAAAATAGCGAAAAACACCGTTTTTTATGCGTAGAAAACCCTAAATCTTTGATTGAGAGTTTTACCGATCACATCTCACCCATGCGTAAAACCTGCGATTTACGCTTGTTTTAACGCTCCTATGAACGAACTGGAAGTGTTTTTGGCTTGTAGGCAGCGCGATTTTTCTCAAAAGAGTCAATGGAATCAGTCTGTTTCAAGGTCAAACCGATGTCATCCAACCCCTCCATTAAACGCCAGCGGGTGTAATCATCGATCGCAAATGGCAAACTCTTTGATCCATAGCTAACTGTGCGGGTTTCAAGGTCAACGGTGATTGAGGTCGTTGGATCTGCATCCAATGTCTCCCACAGCGCTTCTACCTCGGCCTGATCAAGAATGATTGTGAGCAATCCACCTTTGAGCGAGTTACCGCGGAAGATATCTGCAAAACGGCTTGAAATAACAACTTTGAAACCATAGTTCTGTAGCGCCCACACTGCATGTTCGCGAGATGAACCTGTTCCGAAATCTGCACCTGCAACAAGAATCGTTCCATTCTTAAATGCTGGCTGGTTCAAAACAAACTCAGGGTCATTGCGCCATGCTGCAAATAAACCATCTTCAAAGCCGCTACGTGTAACACGCTTCAAATAAACAGCCGGAATAATTTGATCTGTATCAACATTGCTGCGACGTAGTGGAACACCAGTACCTGTGTGCTTAATAAATTTTTCCATTGTGGTTGCTCCTTACAAATCCGCAGGTGATGACAGGGTTCCACGCAACGCTGTTGCAGCTGCGACAAGTGGACTTACCAAGTGGGTGCGACCACCCTTACCTTGGCGACCTTCGAAGTTTCGGTTAGAGGTAGAAGCTGAACGCTCTCCTACTGCCAATTGATCTGGGTTCATACCAAGGCACATTGAACATCCTGCATTGCGCCATTCAGCACCTGCATCAAGAAATACCTTGTCTAAACCTTCAGCCTCTGCCTCAAGGCGAACTCGTGCAGAACCAGGTACCACCAACATACGAAGTGATGAAGCGATCTTCTTACCCTTCAAAATATCTGCAGCAGCTCGTAGATCTTCGATGCGACCATTGGTGCAGGAGCCCAAGAAAACAGTGTCAATCGCTATCTTTTTCAGCGGTGTTCCCGCTTCAAGACCCATGTACACAAGTGCACGTTCTGCTGCTGTGCGCTGTTCAGAATCTGCGAAATCAGCAGGGTTAGGAACAACTGCGTTTAATGGCAAACCTTGTCCTGGGTTAGTTCCCCACGTAACAAATGGTTCTAGTTCATCAGCGTTGAGATTTACTTCGACATCAAACTTTGCATCCGTATCTGTAAAGAGCGTCTTCCAGTAAGCAACCGCAGCATCAAAATCTTCTGGTGCATGTGGCTTGCCCTTGATGTAATCAAATGTTGTCTGATCCGGAGCTATAAGTCCTGCGCGTGCGCCAGCTTCAATTGACATGTTGCATACCGTCATACGTGATTCCATAGACAGTGCACGAATTGCGCTTCCGCGATATTCGATGACATAACCCTGGCCACCACCGGTACCGATCTTTGCAATGATCGCCAGAATGATGTCCTTGGAAGTAACACCAGGCTTTAGCGAACCTTCAACATTGATCGCCATTGTCTTTGGACGTTGCAACGGCAATGTCTGTGTTGCAAGAACATGCTCAACCTCAGATGTTCCAATTCCAAATGCAAGTGCACCAAATGCACCGTGTGTTGATGTGTGCGAATCTCCGCACACAATTGTCATGCCTGGTTGTGTGATACCTAGTTGTGGGCCAACGACGTGCACAACGCCTTGGTCCTTATCCCCTAGTGAGTGAATACGAACTCCAAATTCAGCACAGTTTGCGCGCAAGGTATCTACCTGCAGCTTTGACACTGGATCTGCAATTGGCTTGTCAATATCAATTGTTGGAACGTTGTGATCTTCTGTTGCGATCGTTAAATCAGGACGACGCACTGGTCGGCCAGCAAGACGCAGTCCATCAAATGCTTGTGGGCTGGTTACCTCGTGAATTAAATGTAGATCGATGTAAATCAGATCTGGTTCGCCATCTGCTTGGCGAACAACATGCTCTGCCCAAATCTTCTCGGCTAGCGTTTTACCCACGATGTAGTGCTCCTTTTTTCTGCCCAGATTGTCATTTCATATAATGAGATGCTAATATCACTCTGTGAACAGAAATAATAGCGGAGTTGGCGTATTAGACAAAGCGGTGTCGATTTTAAGCACACTTGAGGCAGGTCCTCACTCACTTGCTGAATTAGTTGCTGCAACCGGTATCGCTCGTCCTACGGCGCACCGCTTAGCTGTTGCGTTGGAGTTTCATCGCTTAGTTGCCCGTGATTTAACGGGACGTTTTGTTTTAGGTGCACGACCTGCCGAACTTGGTGCCGCTGCTGGTGAGGATCGTTTACTTGCCGCTGCTGCCCCAGCATTAGCTGCGTTGCGTGATGCAACAGGAGAAAGTGCGCAGTTGTACCGCCGTCAAGGAGATCTCCGTATCTGTGTTGCAGTTGCTGAACGTTTATCAGGTTTGCGCGACTCTGTTCCAGTTGGTGCTGCGCTAACGATGCAGGCCGGATCTGCTGCTCAAATTTTATTGGCCTGGGAGGATTCAGAAAAGATCCATCGTGGATTAACAAATGCTCGATTTACAGCTGCGCAACTTTCTGCTGATCGTCGTCGCGGATGGGCACAATCTGTTGGTGAACGTGAAGCGGGTGTTGCATCGGTATCTGCGCCAGTGCGCGCACCTAATGGCAAGGTAATTGCCGCTGTAAGCATCAGCGGCCCGATCGAACGTCTAGGACGTCAACCAGGCCGCATTCATGCCGCTGCAGTGGTTGCTACCGCTGCTCGTCTGACTGAACACCTAACTCGCGAATAACCCGCGAGATTGTAGAAAAGGAAAACCCTTTTCGTTGTAGTAGAGATTGAATTCTGCGCACCTGAACATCTGATTCCAAACGACTCATGGTGCTGTACTTTCGCATCGCCAAAGAAAATGCGGTGCGATACTCAGACTCGTCATCAATCTCATCAAGTGCCTCATCTATGCTCTGTTGATCTACTCCCCTAATGCGAAGCTCTGAGGCGATAATTCGCTTTGATAACTTCTTGGAGGTGTGACGTGATTGGGTCCACTCCTTTGCAAACTCAGAGTCATTGATTAACCCTTTTTCCTGAAGTCGAAAGATGGTTGCATTGGCAACATCATCTTCTACTCCGCGCTTTTTTAGGTGAGCCAGTAGCTCACCCTTACTCTTGGCCCGCGCAACCAATGCATTTAAAGCGATGGTATTTGCGATTGAGTAAGGGTCAGCCTCGTGGTCAACCTTTACGAATTCAAGCATTGGAGCTTAGAAATCCACCTCTGCGGCAGCCTCATCGATCGCAGCAACGAGTGCAGGATCAACCTCAACTGGAACAAAGTGTTCGCGGATCTTATTTTCAATATCATTTGCTAGATCTGGGTTATCAAGTAGGAATGAACGAGCATTCTCCTTGCCCTGTCCTAGTTGATCAGCCTCGTATGTGTACCAAGCGCCAGACTTCTTGACGATACCGATATCAACACCCATATCGATCAATGAGCCTTCACGTGAAATACCAGTTCCGTAGATAATGTCGAACTCAGCCTGCTTGAAAGGTGGAGCCATCTTATTCTTGACTACCTTTACGCGAGTACGGTTACCAACAGATTCTTGGCCATCCTTAAGTGTTTCAATACGACGGATATCAAGACGAACGGAGGCGTAGAACTTAAGCGCCTTTCCACCTGTTGTTGTCTCAGGTGATCCGAAGAAGACACCAATCTTGTCGCGCAGCTGGTTAATAAAGATAGCTGTTGTCTTTGATTGGTGAAGTGCGCCAGTAATTTTACGAAGCGCCTGTGACATCAAACGAGCTTGTAGACCCATGTGTGAGTCACCCATCTCGCCTTCAATTTCTGCGCGAGGAACAAGCGCTGCAACTGAGTCAACTACAACAAGATCAAGTGCGCCTGAACGAACAAGCATGTCCATAATTTCAAGTGCTTGCTCACCTGTATCTGGCTGAGAAACTAATAGCGCATCAATATCCACACCAAGCTTCTTTGCATACTCTGAATCAAATGCATGCTCCGCATCGATGAATGCGCAGATTCCGCCAGCCTTTTGAGCATTTGCGATTGCGTGCAAGGTAAGAGTTGTCTTACCTGAAGACTCTGGTCCGTAAATTTCAACAACGCGACCGCGTGGAAGTCCACCAATACCTAGAGCGATATCTAGTGCGATTGAACCAGTTGGAATAACTTCGATAACTGCATTCTGTCGCTCTGACATCTTCATTACTGCGCCTTTACCAAATTGACGTTCGATCTGGGCTAGGGCTGTGTCCAACGCTTTGTTGCGTTCGCTGTTGGCTTTATCTTGCGCTGCTTCATTTGCTTTGTTGCTTTTTTCAGTAGCCACGTACATTCCTTTCGATAGAACGTCCTGCGATATGCAGTTCGTTTGGTGTGCGGCCCAGAAGGTACGGAGACCCAACGACGGACTACAGAAGCTCCACATCAAGTGTGGAGAAGAGCTGTAGGCGGAGGTTGGAACCGCTCTGGTTGTACTCGAATAGTTTATCCGAACATCTGTTCGAAAGGTAACAGGTGCCACTGACAAGAATCGCGCGTGTCGCCCACCATACTGAGCCGGTGTTGATCCTCCTACCCCCTTCCGAGAAGAAATCCGCCGATCCGGGGGCTGCGATTCAGGTCTACACGGGGGTCTTATACGCCGCCCTAGGGTGGAACACCCTTTCTAAAGCGCAGCAAAAGCTGGGCCAATCTTCGATCGTGATTATTTCGGCCAAGTACGGAGCCTTGCGTCCACTTGATCCAATCGAACCGTACAAAGAGAAGATCGTTAATAAAGAGATGGCTCCAAAAGTGGCCGCGGTTCTAAATCCAATCCTGAGCGAATTAATCATCGACTGTCGTTCCTCGACGTATCAAACTGTGTGGCAATCCCCCATTGAAAAGACCGTTGAGGTGAAGGTTTTCACCACAGTTGAAGATGAAAAAAAGGTGATCACTCACATGTCTAAAAAGAGTCGTGGAGAAGTAACACGACACTTACTTCAATCAGATGACCCGATTACAAATCCGCAGCAACTTTACGCATACGTTTCACAGGTCTTTACCTGTAATTTGATTGCAGCGACTCCGAAAGAGCCTTGGGTACTAGAGGTTTACTGCTAAGCCTTTTTCGCGATGTGCAGTTTCAATTCGTTGTCCCCAAAATGTCGAAGCTAAAATCAAAATTGCACCGATAACACCAAGTGTTGCCAAGGTTTCTCCACCAACTGTAATTCCAACTACAACCGCCCAAATAGGTTCAGTTGATAGCAGCAATCCTGCGCGTGATGCCGATGTTCTGCGGATTGCCCACAAGTTTGCAAGGAATGAAAAAAGCCCACACAACAAACTTAAATACAACAATCCATACCATTGTGCCGGTGCAAAATGAGATACCGCTTCAGCCATATCTTTGTAGCTCAACACACTAAAGATAACTCCGCAGGTAAGACTCTGAACTAAGGTCATATTCACAGTGCTATAGGTACGTCCTCGTGTTACATGACCCATTGCGGTTACATGAATAGATCGAATCAATGCCGCTAGCAGCATCAGCCAATCCCCTAGCCCGGGTGCAGAAAAGCCCTCGCCTGAAACAAGCAGAGCGACACCAACCACAGCAACAACGGCTGCGATAAAGAATCCGCGGGGCAACCAATTCTTGGACGCAATTGATTCCAAGATTGGAGTCATAACTATCGTTAGCGAAATGATCAATCCGGCGTTAGTTGCCGTTGTCTTCGAGACGCCAGCGGTTTCGCAGAACAAAATAAAGGCCTGGCTTGCCCCCAGAATTGAGCCCAGAATCCATTCAGGTTTTTGAAAGCGATCTCGCCTGAATAACCACACAACAACCATGCCTATAGATGTCACAGCAAAGCGAAGACCCAGGACCGACAAAACTGGTGTGTGTTCAGTTAACACCTTTGCAGCTAAGTAACTTGAACCCCAAAAGAATGCGACCAGCAGCAAAACAAGATCTACTTCACGCTTCTTAATTGTGTCGGTAAAGGCCATGATCAAACCTTGGCAGTTCGTTTGATGAAATCAACTGTCATGTCTGGGTAGTTCCACATAATTACGTGGGCGCAGTTATCAACTACAACCCAATGCGAATGTGCAGGTGCCACAGTCTTTTCCTGTGCAATCTCTTCAGGCAGAGTTAAATCGTAATCTCCGAAAATAATTGAAACATCTACATGTGCGGGTACAACTGATTCAAACTTTCTGCCCCTTAATCCATTCCATAAGGGCATATAGCCCTTTGAGTTGGCCATCGCTAACACTGAATCGCGACAGGCTTCAAAACTTAACTCTCGCCATAAGTGCGTGATCTTCTTATAGCCAATAGCTTTCAGCGGTGGCAGGTGATACGCGATTCGCATAAAGTGCTGCGAAATTTTCGCAAGAAAGCGAGCATCTAAACTTGGTGGATACTTGCCCATCGGAAGATCGTGCCATAACCCTGCAGGGGCAAGTGCGGTAATACTTTTTACCTTATCCGGAGCAACCGCTCCCATTTCAAGTGCAATCCAGCCACCTAATGAGTTACCAGCTACATGCATCTGCGAAATATTATGAGCACGAGTTACCTCTTCAACGATCGCACGTGCCAATGAAGTTGGATCAACAGCTTCATCCTTATAAATTTTAGAAACACCATGGCCAGGTAGATCTACGGCGATAACACTAAAATCTTTTGTTAGTTGTGGAATCAAACTCTTCCAGATATTTCCGGCAGAACCTAAGCCGTGCACCAATACAAGTGCCGGACGTTTAATGTCATCGGTAAATAGATGTGCAGTAACTGGCATTAATACTTGTACTTTTCAGTTTCCGTTGGGTGTGCCTTGCACACCGCTTTCCAAATAACATCTGGCTCAACACCTGAAGCTAAAGCCTCATTAACACTCTTACTTCCTAATTCAGATAGAGCTATATCTGATGAAAATGAGGGCGCCCATGCATCACCAAATGACAAGGTAATGCGTTCGCGAAGATCAGAGATTCGCAATGCCGGCGATTGCTTCTGCTTGTGAATGTGATTGTTCGGCGGTCAATGGATGCAAAGCTTGTCCCAATAACCAACGAAGTGCCAGTGCACCTTGTGCTTGGCCTAGTAAATGATTTAAAGCGATTGCAAAGGCTTTCCAAAGGTTGTCATCATGCTTTGTTAGCGCCAATGAGAGTTGATCTGGATCCTGAACGCGCATCGCAGCCAGGGCGGGATCTGAAGAAACTTGCAGTGAAATCTGCTGTAAAGCTGAAGTTGAATCCGGTGCATTCTGTGCAATTTCAACTAAACGGGCCAACTCGGCTTCGCACAGTGCGCGAATCACGCTCTCTTTGTCACGGTAATGGTTGTATAACGTTGCGCGAGAAACTTCAGAAACATCTGCAATTTCAATCATCGACATTTTCTTAATGCCGGTAGTTGCAATTAATTGTTTTGTTGCTTCAAGGATTGCGTTTTGCGTACGGCGGTGAGTTGCTACTTGTGGCGCGTACTTATTAAGCGGCATCGACAACAGTGAGAGTTACGCCCTCACGGCTCTTGAGCTCTGCAGATACATCGCTGAACACACCTGACAGTGAGAGACCTAGCGCTGTGCAAATTGCGTTGAGAAGCTCTGATGATGCTTCCTTCTGACCGCGCTCAACCTCAGAAAGGTATCCGAGCGATACTCGTGCATCACGAGCTACATCGCGAAGGGTGCGACCTTGAGATGTGCGAGCAGCACGAAGGGTCTGACCAACAGCTTCACGTAATAGAACCATTGTCATACTCCCTTCAGATGTCGATCTCTAGATTAAGCCTTTAACTGCGATGTCTAAGGATACGCGCAAAGGTGGCAATCGCGCTCGATGTAGCTGCGTTTCGCACAGATTCACGTTCACCTGAAAGTGAGAGTTCGATGGTCTGGCTAATTGGGCCTTCAATTGCAACCCACACGACACCTACGGGGTGGCCATCTAATGGGTTAGGTCCTGCAACTCCTGTTGTGCCGATCGCCCATGTAGTTCCGAAGGATTTAATTGCACCCTTTGCCATTGCAACAGCAACCTCTTCGCTGATAACTGTGTGCTTTTCGATTAGCGCGGGATCAACATTTAAATGTGAAACTTTAATTTCATCGCGGTATGCGGTGACTCCCCCGACAAACACATCAGATGCACCAGAAATTGTTACGATCGCAGAGCTCACCGCTCCTGCAGTTAAAGATTCCGCGGTACTAATTGTTTCACCACGTTGGCGCAGGTGATCAACGATCTCGGCTGCAAAGCCCAGAATTTCGTTTGATAGCGCCATGGTGCTTCTCTCTGTGATTTAAGAACTTTTGGTGAATGCTGATTTTACATAGTACGCACCAGTAACGATAGTGAGCACAACCGCTAGATACATGAATCCGTCACGGAACCAGTACAAGCTCTCGCTTAATGGCAGCACGTAGAAGCCTGTTCCAAAGTTTTGCATCATCGCTTTAACTTTGCCGCCCTTATTTGCCGGAATCACTCCACGCTTAATGACTGAAAGTCGAAACAGAGTGATGCCGACCTCTCGGACCAAAACCACAATTGTGATCCACCAAGGCATGCGACCCAAGATTGAAAGCGAAACCATCGCCGTACCGATCATGAATTTATCGGCAACTGGATCTAGGAACTCTCCAAATTTTGTAATAGTGCCTCTGCTGCGGGCCAACTTTCCATCAAGTACATCTGACATTCCTAGAATAAAGAAAACGCACCAAGAAATGTATTGCCAGGTTGGATCATCTCCACCATTTTTAAATAATGTGTATGCGCCAACAGGAACAAAAAGTAGCCGCAAAACGGTGATGAAGTTTGGAGTTATGAAGGCCGGAAGATTCATAGCGGCTTTGCCACCAAGTCGGCGCCCATCGAATCGATAACCACCGCATCAACATACTGCCCAACTTTAAATTGAGTGCCCACAAAAGAGGTTGTTCCATCAACTTCTGGGCCTTGATGGGCTGCACGACCTTCTTGCAGCTCCTCATCTTCAATCAATACTCGAACTGTTTCACCGATTCGTGCCTGAGCGCGCAGCGAAACCATTTCGTCAGCAAGAGAAGACAAGGTTTCAACTCGCTGAGCAATTACATCTGCATCGACCTTGTCTGCAAGATCTAGCGCCTCGGTGTTGTCCTCATCTGAATATCCAAATACTCCAACAGCATCAAGCTTTGCTTGGGTTATAAAGTTTGCAAGATCATCAAAATCTTCTTGAGTTTCACCCGGGAAACCAACAATAAAGTTGGATCGAATTCCGGCTTCTGGCGAAAGAACACGAATCTGATTAATTAGATGTAAAAATTTTTCACTATCTCCAAAGCGTCGCATTCTGCGCAAGACAGTTGGGCTTGTGTGCTGGAATGAAAGGTCAAAGTAAGGTGCAGTTTTTTCAGTTGCAATCATTGCTTGCAATAAAGTTGGACGCATTTCAGCTGGTTGTAAGTAGGACAAGCGAACTCGTTCTACACCTGGCAAGGCCGCGATTTCAGGCAAAATCTTCTCCATCAACTGAAGATCGCCTAAATCTTTTCCATACGAAGTTGTATTTTCGCTAACTAAGAACATCTCCGTAACGCCATTTTCTGCAAGCCAACGTGCTTCTTTAATAATCTCAGTTGGCTTTCGTGAAATGAAAGATCCACGGAAGTATGGAATTGCGCAGAAGGAACAGCGACGATCACATCCTGAAGCGATCTTGAGAGGTGCCCAAGGAGCAACACCTAAACGCTTTCTGGAAAACTCTTCGACCTCGCGTGAATCAGCACGATCTGCTGGTGCAATCGGTAGCAAAGCACGACGATCGCGAGGAACGTGTGCCTTATGTGATTCGCCAGCAACAATTGATTGCAAGCGGGCAGAAATGTCTTTGTAATCATCAAAACCTAAAATCGCATCAGCTTCTGGAAGCGCTTCTGCTAATTCATTTCCGTAACGCTCCGCCATGCAACCAACGGCAACTACCGCACGCGTTGTTCCGTGGCCTTTCAGCGAGTTTGCTTCAAGTAAGGCATCTACTGAATCTTTTTTAGCGGATTCGATAAAACCACAGGTATTTACTAAGGCGACCTCGGCTGATTCAACATCATCGACCAGGGTCCAGCCATCGGCTGCTAAACGGCCTGCAAGCTCTTCAGAATCAACTTCATTTCGTGCGCACCCTAAAGTGACTACTGCAACTGTGCGCTTCATTTGCGCGATCTTACCTTGTTTAGGCTGTTTAGGAATCTACTCCGTAAGAAACGCTTACTACTTCCCCGTCGCCACCTATTGAATCGACCTTCTTGCCATTAACCACTAGGTCCACACCTCCGGCATTACCGATTTTGAAGTTAAGGGAAGCGTCCGATGAAAAAGTCTTTGTTGTCCCAGCTGAAATCTGTCCGCTAAATAATATGCGTCCTGTCGCATCTGAAACAAATAACCAACTCTTTGCACGGCTTGCTGTGATTACAACTTCGACGCCTGTTCCGGTAGAAACAGTTGGCTCATCTGATGGGGTTGCCTCAGCGCTTGCAGTTGGAGATGCACTGACAGATGTAATTGGAGTTGGAACCGTTGGAGAAGATGTATTTGAAACAATGATCTGCACGAGTCCTGCAATACCGAGTGAGCCTATAGAAATTGCTGCAAGCACCTTCCAGGAAATTTTGCGAGCTTCCTCTGGTTGTCTCATTGCATTTGTTTCGACCAACATATCCTGCATTGATCTATCCACATGCATCTGTTCATCTTCAAAGACGGTTAAGAAGATTTGCGGATCAATGCCCAAACGTTGCGCAATATTTCTAATGTGACCACGGGCGTAGGTATCCCCACCACAGGTTGAAAAATTATTGGATTCAATATCTCGAAGTAACTGAGGGCGAATATTGGTTGATGCTGATAGATCTTCAATGCTAAGACGTGCATCAATGCGCGCCTTAGAAATCATCGATCCCAGAGTCATCTAATTTTCCCCAATATAAGCCGGCAGGTAAGTTCCTAGTGTAAGTCTTGTAGGTATCTGATGACTAGAGAGCGGTATGAGATGCAGGGGTGAAAGTAGAGGCACCTCTTCGGGAATTCACCCTGTGTTAATAATCGCGCAAGGTCGCAAGGACGGAATCCAGTTCATCAGGCTTCACCAAAACCGTTCGGGCCTTAGATCCTTCAGATGGCCCAACAATTCCGCGAGACTCCATTAAATCCATCAACCGTCCTGCTTTTGCAAAACCAACTCGCAACTTTCGCTGCAACATTGAAGTTGAGCCAAACTGTGTACCCACTACTAATTCCACCGCTTGGCACAAAATATCTAAATCATCACCGATTTCCTTATCAACCATTTTCATCTGATTGACAGGTGCAGTTACATCATCGCGATAGCGTGGCTTTAACTGCTTCTTTACATGCGTTGTTACCGCTTCAATTTCGCGCTCTGAAACATAGGCACCTTGAATACGAATCGCTCTGCTTGCGCCCATTGGGATAAACAAACCATCGCCTTGGCCAACAAGCTTTTCAGCACCAGGACTATCCAAAATAACTCGGCTATCTGCTAGCGAACTAGTTGCAAATGATAAACGTGAAGGAACATTTGCTTTGATCAAGCCTGTAACAACATCTACAGATGGTCGCTGCGTTGCAAGTACCAAGTGAATTCCGGCCGAACGAGCAAGCTGAGTGATACGAACAACCGACTCTTCAACCTCTTTTGCTGCAACCATCATCAAATCTGCAAGCTCATCGATAATCACAAGTAGGTAAGGGTATGGCTCAACTGTGCGATCACTTCCGGGAGGAACAGTTACCTTGCCTGCGCGTACCGCCTTATTAAAATCATCGATATGCCTAAAACCAAATGTTGAAAGATCTTCATAACGTAGATCCATTTCACGAACTACCCAAGTAAGTGCATCTGCGGCCTTCTTAGGGTTTGTAATGATTGGAGTAATAAGGTGAGGAATACCTTCATACGCTGTTAGCTCTACGCGCTTAGGGTCAATTAAGACCAAGCGAACATCGTCTGGTGTTGAACGCATCAAGATAGAGGTAATCATTGCGTTAATCATTGAAGACTTGCCTGCACCAGTTGCACCTGCAACTAATAGGTGAGGCATCTTCGCAAGGTTTGCACACACGAAATTTCCTTCAACATCTTTACCTAGTGCTACCAACATTGGGTGCAGGTCCTGACCTGCAACTGTTGAGCGCAAAACATCACCTAATGCGACGATTTCACGATCTGCATTTGGGATTTCAATTCCTACAGCCGACTTTCCAGGAATAGGCGAAAGGATTCGAACATCGCTGCTTGCAACCGCATATGAAATATTTTTCGCTAACGCCGTGATTCGTTCAACCTTGACAGCGTTTCCAAGTTCGACTTCATAACGGGTTACTGTTGGTCCCCGCATAAAGCCGGTTACTTGTGCATCAATATCAAACTGTAAGAAAACTTCAGTTAACGCGGCAACTACAGTCTCGTTAGCCTTACTCTTTGCCTTTGCGGCCGGTCCTGCGCGCAAAATATCCGGGGCTGGAAGTTCATACTTAACATCTGCAGTTAATAACAGTTGCTCTGGACGCTTTGCAGCCACAGTGTTTTCATTGGCGTGATTTACAGGTGCAACAGGAACTTCAACTGTGAACTCTTCATCAAAACTTTCTTCATCTAATTCAGGCTCATCCTCTTCCTCGGGCTCATTCCAAGCAGCAACCACAGGAGTATCAAAAGCCGGTGTATCGGTAATTTCGAAATCCTCTTCAACTCGCTCACGCCGCTCAGGTTTCTTAGCCCATAACCAACTAGCAAGAGTTGTGATTCGTGTTATTACTTCGGAAACTGGTGTAGCTGTTGCAACTAATAATCCGAAGATAAAGAGAATCACAAGGACTGGATAAGTAAGTACCGAGGTCATGAGCCCAACTAATGGTTTTGTGACTCCATAACCAAGCCAACCGCCTCCGTGGCGCATCGCTGTAGCACCTGTGCCTACGGAGCCATTAAGAAGATGTGATAAGCCCGTTGATGAAAGTAACAGTGCAAAGGTGCCAATAATGATTCGACCGGTTGCCTTCGAATCCTCTGGGACTCTAAATAATCTAAATGCAAAGTAGATAAGTACTACTGGTGCAAAAAATCCGATTCGACCAAAGGCGCCGTAGATTACGGAGTAAACAGCGCGCCCGACTAAATTATCTGAGTTGAACCAGGTACCAGCCGCTGCAATTAAAGCGACAATCAAAATTAAGAATGCGATTCCATCGCGCTGATGTGCTGGATCTAAATCACGAGCACCACGTGCCAAAAAGCGAACAATCTTTCCCAGAGTTTTGGAGATCAACCGCCAAGTTGCGCCGACTCCACGTCCAAGTGCTCCGCCTACCGCACCTGACTTAGATTTCGTTTTTTTTCTTTTAGCCACACGCCCGATCGTAAAGGAAGTGCAATTTCTAACCTACTAGGCGCGCCGCGCGCTAAACCTCTATAACCACAGGGACAATCATCGGCTTTCGACGATGCTCTCCCCCAACCCAACCACCAATAGTCTTTCGAACAATCTGAGACAACTGATGAGTTCCGTTGATTCCATCAGTAACCGCGGTTGCAAGTGCTTTCTCAATTCGAAGCTTTACCTCATCAAACATCGCAGCATCTTCATTAAATCCACGTGCATGAATATCTGGCCCAGCAACGATTTTTCCACTTTGAGAATCAATAACAACTACGCAAGAGATAAATCCTTCTTCACCTAATATTCGACGATCCTTCAAAGAGCTTTCGGTGATATCTCCAATACTTTGGCCATCAACAAAAACAAAACCAACGGGAATCGCGCCAACGATTTCAGCTTCATGGTTAACAAGATCGATTACAACGCCATTATCAATAATGAATGTATTGCTGCGCGGAACACCAGATTGAATTGCTAGCTCTGCGTTAGCTTTCAGGTGTCGCCATTCGCCGTGGATTGGCAAAACATATTTAGGTTTAACGATGTTGTAGCAGTACAGCAGTTCACCTGCAGCAGCATGTCCCGATACGTGAACCATCGCGTTTGCTTTATGAACTACCTTGGCACCAAATCGTGTGAGCTCATTGATAACACGGAAAACAGAGTTTTCATTTCCGGGAATCAATGATGAAGCAAGAATGACGGTGTCACCCTCGCCCACTCGTATCTGGTGATCTCCATTTGCCATGCGCGACAACGCCGCCATTGGCTCGCCTTGAGAACCTGTGCAAATCAAAACAACATTGTCATCGTATTGATCTAAATCTTTGGCATCCATAACAAGATCAGCTGGAACATTTAAGTAACCCATGTCTTCAGCGATCTTCATATTACGAACCATCGAGCGTCCAATAAATACAACCTTGCGACCGTGTTGAGCAGCGATATCAATTACCTGCTGTACTCGGTGAACATGTGAAGAAAATGAGGCAACGATTACACGGCGTCGCGTAGATGAGATAACTCGATTAAGTGCGGGCATGATTTCACGTTCAGATGGTGTGAAACCTGGGATATCAGCGTTAGTTGAATCAACCATAAAGAGATCAACACCTTGTTCACCAAGGCGCGCAAAGGTACGAAGATCTGTAATGCGACCATCTAATGGAAGTTGATCCATCTTAAAGTCGCCAGTTGCAAGAACGCGTCCAGCATCGGTGTTAATAACAACTGCAAGTGCATCTGGAATGGAGTGGTTTACTGCAACAAACTCCAATGTGAATGGACCAATATCTTCGGTACCGCCCTCTTTTACTTCTCGAGTCAGCGGGGTAATGCGGTGTTCCTTTAACTTTGCGGTGATTAAAGCAAGAGTCAATGCAGAACCATAAATCGCAATATCGCCACGCTCGCGCAATAGATATGGAACAGCGCCAATATGATCTTCGTGGCCGTGAGTTAAAAAGATTGCCACAACATCATCTAGGCGATCACGAATGTAAGAAAAATCAGGCAAGATTAAATCGATGCCGGGTTGATTATCTTCAGGGAAAAGAACACCACAATCGACAATAAGCAGCTTGGATTTATATTCAAAGACCGTCATGTTGCGGCCAATTTCAGTTAATCCGCCAAGTGCGACGATACGCAAACCGCCATCAACGAGTTTTGGCGGAGTACTTAAGTTTGGATGTGGATGATTCATTAGTTAACTGCAACGCCACCGGCACGAAGATCTTCACGCAGTTGCGCGATCTGTGCTTCAGTAGCATCGACTAGAGGAAGACGAGTGTGGCCGCCAGGAAGACCCATCAATGTGAGTGCAGCCTTTGTGAGGATTGCTCCTTGCGTGCGGAATGTGCCGGTATAGATAGGCAACAACTTCTGGTGAATTTCTAGTGCGCGAGCAGAATTACCTGCAAACCAGGCATCAAGGAGCTCGCGAAGATCTTTTCCAACTGTGTGTCCGCATACCGAAACAAATCCAACCGCTCCTACAGAAAGTAGTGGCAGGTTAAGGATGTCATCACCTGAATACACTGGAATTCCACAACGTTTAATGACCCATGAAGTTGAAGCGACATCACCCTTTGCATCCTTAAGCGCAACAATGCGTGGATGTTCTGAAAGTCGAACAAGAGTGTCTGGCTCAATTGGCACGCCTGTGCGACCAGGAATGTCGTACATCATCATTGGAAGATCTGTTGCATCTGCAACAGCGCGGAAGTGTGCTTCGATTCCTGCTTGTGGTGGCTTGTTGTAATAAGGCGTAACTACCAGCAGTCCATCTGCGCCAGCTTTTTCTGTTCGCTTGGCTTGATTGATCGAATACTCAGTTTCATTGTCACCAGCACCAGATAAAACCTTAATTGTTGGACCAACTGTGTTCCGAACAACTCGAATGATCTCCTCTTTTTCTGAGGATTTAGTTGTTGGAGCTTCACCTGTTGTTCCATTAACCACAATTCCATCGTGGCCGTTGGCAACTAGGTGAGCGGCAAGAGTTTCAACACCTGCCCAATCGATCGCGCCATCTTTTGTGAAGGGCGTGACCATTGCGGTCAGAAGCCGTCCAAATGGAGCTGCGGTTGTCATGCGGTGAACTCTACCCGTATTAAGGGGCGATTCGTCCAGACTTTTCAAAGGCTCCGTATGTAAGTGGCATTAATTTCGCAAATTCCGCTTCCATTTTCTCTGCAACCATCTCAATTTCACGTTGAGGATAGCTTGGGAAATGTGAACCTTCGCGGGCTGTGCGAAGGGATAGGAAATTCATTAATGCGCGGGCATTCATAGTTACATACATGGATGAGTATGTTGCTACCGGCAAAACGGCACGTGCAACTTCGCGCGCAACGCCGGCCTCGAGCATCTTTTGATAACTCTCGTAAGCGGCAACATATGCAACCTTCATAGAAGAAACTGTTACATCAAACTGTTCAGTCGTTCCATCAATAAATGTGTACGCGCCCGTCTTTCCAACTTGAACAAGTTTGCGCTCTTTAGATGGAATGTAAAAAACAGGTTTCAATTCGCGGTAACGACCACTTTCTTCGTTGTATGAAGCGATGCGGTGACGCATAAATTCGCGGAATACAAAGATCGGAGCTGACACAAAAAATGTCATCGATGTGTGCTCGAAAGGAGAGCCATGGCGCTCACGTGCGAGATAGTTAATCAATCCGGCAGAACGCGCTGGATCCTCACCAATCTCCTCCATTGATTGTTCTCCAGCTGTAGACACACGAGCAGCCCAAATAACATCTGCATCGCTGGCACTGGATTTCACCAATTCAACGGTCACATCGTCGCGATAAATAATCTCTTCACTCATGGTCGCACCCTATCCAGTAGCCCCTATGGGCTCATGGATTTATACGGCACAATAGCCGCGTGTCCAAAGTTGTCTCCGCCACTTTCAGAGATTCCATGAGCGTTTCCCTGACTGTGGGGGCTTATGGCGTCGCCTTTGGCGCGGCAGCGGTTGCGAATGGATTTTCAGTCCTGCAAAGCTGTTTGCTTTCATTATTAACTTTCTCCGGTGCTTCTCAATTTGCAGTTATCGGAGTACTGGGTGCTGGTGGATCTGCACTCAGCGGAATTGCAACCGCATCATTACTTGGAGTTCGCAATGCTTTATATGGAGTCATTATGGCTCCTCGTTTAAAGGTTCGTGGGCTAAAGAGAGTTATTGCTGCTCAAGTAACAATTGATGAATCGACTGGCGTTGCTCTAGGACAAGAGGTTCGCGGAGCCGATGAAATGCGAAAAGGTTTTTGGTACACAGGTATTGGAGTCTTTGTTTTTTGGAACTTATTTACTCTTGCAGGTGCATTAGGCGCACAAGCAATGGGTGATATTCGCGCCTTTGGATTGGATTCTGCGGTTCCTGCTGCATTTCTAGGTCTTGTCTGGCCGCGCTTAACCGGTAATTTTGAGCGAGTCCTTGCAGTTGGTTGCGCGGTATTTGCAATTGTGATGACGCCGATTCTGCCGGCCGGCCTTCCCATCATCGCAACAGCATTTATCGCAATCGTGGTGGGGTTAAAGCGATGAACTCATTGTGGATCGCAACTATAGGAACTAGCGCGATAGCTTTCTTGCTGAAGTACTCCGGACATTCAGTGCCAGAAAAATGGCTTTCACATCCCAAGATTCAACGGGTTAACGCACTCATTCCTATTGCACTATTGAGCGCTTTAGTCGCAGTTCAAAGCTTTTCGGAAAAATCAAAGCTGATGATTGATCAGCGCCTTGCAGGATTATGCGTTGCTGTCATCGCATTGCTGCTGAAAGCACCGTTTCCGATTGTGGTTATCTCTGCTGCCGTTTCATCCGCAGCAATATATAACTGGCTTTAGATAATGTTGAGTGACTGAAGCTTTGCCTTCAGATCAATATCTGATGGCTCAGTTAAGTGTGTTCCATCTGAGAAAACAATAACTGGAATTGACTTGGCTCCACCATTGATCTCGATGACCTTGTCAGCGGCTGTTACATCTGCATCGGTATCGATCAATGTGTATTCAACATTGAGCTCTTCGAGTAAACGCTTTGAGCGACGGCAATCTCCACACCAATCGGCACCGTACATTGTGATTTGATCTTTAGACATCATCGCTCCTTACATGAACTTATCTAGGCCATGCGTCAGGCCTGGATGATTGATTATTTTACGTACGCCAAGAATAACGCCTGGCATAAATCCTGCACGGTCAATCGAATCGTGACGAATAGTTAAGGTCTCCCCTAGCCCGCCAAACAAAACCTCTTGGTGTGCAACTAAGCCACGTGCGCGAACTGAGTGCACTGGAATATCGCCAACAACTGCGCCACGTGCACCATCTAAAGCTGATGTTGTTGCATCTGGCATTGCACCAAGCCCAGCTTCTTTACGAGCAGCTGTCATTAATTCAGCTGTACGAGCAGCTGTTCCTGATGGCGCATCCACCTTTGCTGGGTGGTGAAGTTCAATAATTTCTGCTGATTCAAAGTACTTCGCAGCCTTTGCCGCAAACTCCATCATAAGGACAGCGCCGATGGCAAAGTTTGGTGCAATCAGCACGCCCACTGATGGATTAGCCGCTAGCCAGCCTTTAACTGTTGCAAGCTTTGAATCATCAAAACCAGTTGTTCCGACTACAACATTGATTCCATTGTTAATCAGAAATTCGAGGTTACTCATAACGCTATCTGGCGTCGTGAAATCAACGACTACATGGGCCGCAGATCCCTTGAGTTGCTCAATCGAATCACCCATATCTAAGGCGGCTACGAGAGCTAAACCATCTGCTGCTTCAACAGCTTTAACAACTTCAGATCCCATTCGACCACGAGCACCTAAGACGGCAACATTGATCATTTGCTTAACACCTTCTCAAACTTTGACTCTGATTTGAATGGACCAACAAGTGCAAGGGTAGGCGTTTTTGTCAGGAAGGCGCTAGCAATTTCCTTAATGTCTTGTGCATTCACCGCTGATACCGCCTTCAAAATATCGTCGAAGCCCATCACATGGCCATACACAATCTCATTCTTACCGATTCGGCTCATTCGCGAGCCTGAATCCTCCTGGCTCAATACCAATGAGCCACGGACCGCACCTTTGGCACGTTCAATCTCTTCATGAGACATTCCATTATCTGCAACATCAGCTAAAACTTCGCGAATGATTTCTACAACTTCAATAGCCTTTGTTGGATTACATCCAGCGTAAAAACCAATTTGTCCGCTGCCTGCGAATTGTTGTGCATATGCATATACAGAGTAAGCAAGCCCGCGCTTTTCTCGGATCTCTTGGAATAATCGTGAAGACATTCCCCCACCAAGTGCTGATGCCAAAATTCCCATAGCAAAGCGTCGATCATCATGACGGGCTACGCCCTCCATGCCATAAAACATATGCGCCTGTTCAGTTGGTCGATTGATTAATCCGACAGATTGCTGAGCGCTCTTTCTGACAGGGACGTTAGGTCGAATTACAGGCGCACCCTTAACATCCAAGAAACTATCCTGCGACAAAGCTGCCTCAACCATTGCTACAACTTTTTTATGCTTAATATTTCCAGCCACCGCTACGACTAAATCCTGTGGCAGGTAACGCTTCTTATAGTAGTTAAACACTGAATTGCGAGACATGTTATTAATTGACTCAATGGTGCCAAGAATCGGACGACCTAATTGAGTATCACCATAATATGTTTCGGCGTACAGGTCATGCACTAAGTCGCTGGGATCATCATCGCGCATTGCAATCTCTTCAAGAACAACTTTGCGCTCTGCATCAACATCTAGCGCTGATACAACAGATGATGTAATTAAATCGGAAACAACATCGATCGCCATTGGAAGATCTGTATCGATGACACGTGCATAAAAGCAGGTGTACTCCTTGCTGGTGAAGGCGTTCATTTCGCCACCAACAGATTCAATTGATGCTGAAATCTCTAATGCATTGCGACGCTTTGTTCCTTTGAACAATAAATGCTCTAGAAAGTGAGAAGCCCCAGCAACTGCCGGGGTTTCATCACGAGAACCAACATTCACCCAGATACCGATCGCGGCGCTGCGTACCGAAGGAACTTCTTCAGTAACGATACGCAGACCGCTAGGTAAAACTGAACGACGTACGCTCATTTATTCTGAGAGACTTCCATCTTCAAGAACAGGAACCAAAGACAACTTGCCCTTTGGATCAATCTCACCGATCTCAACCTGAATCTTGTCGCCAACCTTCATGACCTCTTCAAGGTTTTCAATGCGCTTTCCGCCATGCATCTTGCGAATCTGAGATACATGTAGCAAGCCATCCTTACCTGGCATCAATGAGATGAATGCACCAAATGCTGCAAGCTTCACGACCGTACCTAGGTAACGCTCGCCAACCTCTGGCATCTGTGGGTTAGCAATTGCATTGATCTGTGCGCGTGCAGCCTCAGCTGATGGACCATCGGTTGCACCGATGTAAATAGTTCCATCCTCTTCGATTGAGATATCTGCGCCAGTTTCATCTTGAATCTGGTTAATAATCTTTCCCTTAGGTCCGATTACTGCGCCGATCTGATCTACTGGAATCTTTACAGAGATAATGCGTGGAGCAAATGGGCTCATTTCATCTGGAGCATCAATTGCTTCAGCCATAACATCAAGAATCGCAAGACGCGCTTCCTTTGCCTGGTGAAGTGCGCCAGCAAGAACTGAGGCAGGGATTCCATCAAGCTTTGTATCTAGCTGTAGCGCTGTAACAAAGTCCTTTGTTCCCGCAACCTTGAAGTCCATGTCTCCGAATGCATCTTCTGCACCCAAGATATCTGTCAAAGCAACGTATTCAACCTTGCCATCAACATCATCTGAGATTAGACCCATTGCAATACCTGCAACTGGTGCGCGTAGTGGAACACCTGCGTTGAGAAGTGCAAGTGTTGATGCACATACTGAACCCATTGATGTTGAACCATTTGAACCAAGTGCTTCAGAGACCTGACGGATTGCGTAAGGGAACTCTTCGCGGCTTGGAAGTACTGGAATCAATGCGCGCTCTGCAAGTGCACCGTGACCGATTTCGCGGCGCTTTGGTGTACCAACTCGACCTGTTTCACCAGTTGAATATGGTGGGAAGTTGTAGTTGTGCATGTAACGCTTGTGATTTTCAGGGTTCAAGGTATCGAGCTGTTGCTCCATCTTTAGCATGTTAAGAGTTGTGATTCCAAGAATCTGTGTCTCTCCACGCTCGAAGATCGCTGAACCGTGTACGCGAGGAATAACTTCAACCTCTGCAGATAGCGCACGGATATCGCGAAGACCGCGACCATCGATGCGAATCTTGTCACGCAATACGCGCTGACGTACAAGCTTCTTTGTTAATGAACGGAACGCTGCAGAAACTTCCTTTTCGCGTCCTTCAAATTGTGCATTTACAGATTCCTTTGTTGAAGCAGAGATCTCATCGATCTTTGTTTCGCGCTCTTGCTTTCCAGCAATTGTTAGCGCCTTTGCAAGATCGTCCTTTGCTGTCTTTTCAACAGCCGCAAATACATCATCCTGGTAATCCAAGAACACTGGGAACTCTGCAGTTGGCTTTGCAGCCACCTTTGCAAGAGCTGACTGTGCATCACAGAGAATCTTGATGAATGGCTTTGCTGCATCAAGTCCTTGTGCAACAACCTCTTCAGTAGGAGTTGGTGCGCCACCCTTGATTAATTCAATTGTGCGTTCTGTAGCTTCTGCTTCAACCATCATGATTGCAACATCATCATTATTTACGCGACCTGCAACAACCATGTCAAAGACTGCGTTAGCAACCTGTGAGTGGTTAGGGAATGCAACCCACTGACCATCAATCAAAGCAACGCGAACGCCACCGATTGGACCAGAGAATGGAAGACCTGCAAGTTGTGTAGACATTGATGCCGCGTTGATAGCGATGACGTCGTACATGTGATCTGGATCGAGTGCCATTACTGTCACAACGATCTGAACTTCATTACGAAGACCCTTAACGAATGATGGACGCAACGGGCGGTCGATCAAACGACAGGTAAGAATTGCATCCTCTGATGGGCGTCCTTCGCGACGGAAGAATGATCCTGGAATACGACCAACTGCATACATCTTCTCTTCAACATCAACTGTTAATGGGAAGAAATCAAATTGATCCTTTGGAGTTTTTGATGCTGTTGTTGCTGAGAAGATCATTGTTTGATCATCTAGATAAACAGCTGCAGCTCCAGCTGCTTGGCGCGCTAGGCGACCTGTTTCAAAACGAATCTCTCGTTTTCCGAATTTTCCGTTATCAATAACTGCAACGGCTGACTGAACCTCTTGACCCTCCATGGGTCCTCCTCTTTGTAGATTGAAAGCGCAACAGAATTGTTGTGCTTTGTAATCTGCTCAAGAAGCAAGAATCTTCGATCGAAGTTCACGCGACTTGTTTCCTTAGAAAGGATGTCGTGCGCGGAAACCACTACCGAGGACCATTGCTCTACGGCAGATTGGTTTTACTTAATTAGCGGCGAATACCGAGCTTCTCGATAATTGCGCGGTAACGGTTGATATCTGTCTTCGCAAGGTACTGAAGGATGCGACGACGACGACCTACTAACAACAAAAGACCACGACGGTTGTGGTGATCATGTGGGTTAGCCTTCAAGTGATCAGTGATCTGATCAATTCGCTTTGATAGGAGCGCGACCTGAGCTTCAGGTGATCCTGTGTCAGTAGGGGTAGAACCGTACTGAGCAATGATTTCCTTCTTTACTTCTGGTGTTAATGCCATTTCTTGTTCTCCTTATGTACTGAGCACGAGGGCTTCTCGGTTTGACTCACGAGAAACTCGCTAACTCGATTGAAGGGCTAGGTTATCAGCCGACGGTGCAATAATTGAAATCGAGGTAAATCCCCCGCTTAGAGCTCGGTCAATCTGCGAGCTTCTAGACAATCCTTGGCCATCTGCTCCAAAAGTGGCTCCAGACCATCAAATTTCAATGTGTCTCGAAGTCTCCAACCAAATTCAATAGTTGCCGGTTTTGTATATAGATCCAGACCAGTTTGATCCAATGCATAGGCCTCGACCTGTCGCCCACGGATACCTTCAAATGTTGGATTTGTTCCAATTGAAATCGCAGCTGGCCAGCGATCAATTCCAACAGTTAGCCAACCTGCATACACACCATCGGCAGGGATCGTTTGATTATCAAGATTTCCAAGGTTTGCAGTTGGATAACCGATTTCACGACCACGCTTTTCACCGTGCACAACAATTCCATCTAAGCGATGAGGACGGGTCAACATTTCACGAGCAGACTCAACATCGCCATTTACGATCGCCTTGCGAATTCGTGTTGAAGAAATCGCATCAGCTTCATCAGTTTGTAGATCAAGCACGATTGTTTCAAATTCGGTGTGAGCCTTCAAGGAATCTACATTACCTGCTGCTTTGAACCCATATGTGAAGTTTTGTCCAACGATTACTGTAGTTGCTTTCAACTGTTCAACTAACACCTTATTCACGAAGTCCTCAGGAGACATTGCTGCAAACTCTTTTGTGAATTTAATGACCGCAACTTGATCAGCGTTATGAATCTTGAGCAGTTCAATTTTGTCAGTCAGAATCGTCAAAAGGCTTGGTGCGCGCTCAGGAGCAAAAACGGAAACAGGATGTGGATCAAAGGTCAGGGCAACGATTTTTTCATCCCCGGCCAAAGCTTTGGCACGGTTAAGAATCTGTTGATGGCCCCTGTGAACTCCATCAAAGTTTCCGATTACAACGATGCTCATGCTCGTATTATCTCAGAATCATTGCGCTGCCGCGAACACAGCGATTGGCTTGGCCTTGCCATCAACATTCTGTAAGAGTGCAATCAGTTCATTTGCAGCTGATATGCCTGCATAAATCTGATCATCGGTGTTGGCCGACAATGTTCTTCCAAATGAAAGTTCAAGCTTTTCATCCAATGCGATTTCGCGTACAGGAAAGGTCGCCCGGGCAACATCTGCTAAATCTAGGGTGGAGAACTCGCCACTCTTTAACTGCTGCAAAGAGACCGCCCGATCAAGGCCAAAACCTGCAACCCTTGATCTACGTAATGAATTGAGATGCCCACCAACCCCAAGTGCGGATCCGCAGTCGCGCGCGATAGCGCGAATAAATGTTCCAGCTGAGCATGTCACTTCGATATCTATTTCGATTCCTTTTTCAAGGCGTCGAATAGCAAGTACATCTAGTTGCGAAATTGTTACTTCGCGTGCAGGCAGAACAACCTCTTCCCCTGATCGAACACGATCGTATGCGCGCTCTCCATCAATCTTTACCGCAGATACTGAACTTGGACGCTGCATAATTGTTCCGCGCATCTTTGCTAGTTCGGCGGTGATTTGCTCATCAGTCACAGCTGAAGTGTCGGCGGTACTAATTACTTCGCCTTCAACATCATCCGTAACTGTTGCAGCACCTAGAACAACGGTTGCTTGATAGGTCTTATCGCCATCTGTTATGTACTGCAGCAATCTTGTGCCGTTGTTAAATCCCAGCACCAAGATTCCGGTAGCCATTGGATCAAGAGTTCCCGCATGGCCAACTTTGCGTGTTCCTAATGCTCTGCGTCCAATTGCAACTACATCATGGCTTGTCATGCCTGGTTCTTTATCGACAACCAGAAATCCGTGCTGCATCACAATTAATCTTCGATTACACGTGGTGCTTTATAAGGATCTTCTCCCCCGGCGTATTGCGCGTTCTTGCGAAGTTCGGCTACCTGCGCATCTTGCTCATGAACCTTTTCAAGTAAGGAATCAAGAGCTAATGCGCTTTCAGGTAGACCATCTTCAAAGAATTCGATACTAGGAGTAATGCGAAGTCCAAGTTCGCGACCTAACGCAGAACGGATCGTTCCCTTGGCACTCTCGAGAGCCGCTGCCGTTGCAGCGCGCTCATCGAGGCCACCAAGAACTGTGTAAAACACCGATGCTTGTTGAAGATCGCCGGTAACTCGTGCATCTGTAACTGTTACAAAACCAAGACGTGGATCTTTAATCTTTGTCTCAAGTAGGTTTGCAACTACAACCTTGATGCGGTCAGCGACCTTCAGAGTGCGATGTGATTGACCCATTGCTTATGCTCGCTTTTTCTCGCGCATCTCGAAACACTGAACGATGTCGCCTTGCGCGATCTCCTTCATGTTTCCAAGGCCGATACCGCACTCGAATCCTTCACGGACCTCAGTGGCATCATCCTTAAAGCGCTTGAGTGAATCAATTGTGAGGTTATCAACCAAAACTGTTCCGTTACGCAAGATACGTGCCTTTGCGTTACGACGGATGATTCCATCCTTAACAACAGATCCTGCGATATTTCCAGCCTTAGAAGATTTGAAGATCTCGCGAACTTCAGCGTTACCGATGATCGCTTCTTCGTACTCTGGCTTCAACAGACCCTTGAGAGACATTTCAATCTCTTCAATTGCGTTGTAGATAACTGAGTAGAAACGAACTTCAACGCCTTCTTGATCAGCATAGATTGCAGTTTGTGGCTCTGGCTTAACGTTAAAGCCGATCACAACTGCAGTTGATGCAGATGCCAAGGTGATATCGCTCTTGGTAATTGCACCAACGCCGCGGTGAATAACGCGAAGATCTACTTCAGCGCCAACATCCAACTGCATCAATGCATCTTCTAGCGCTTCAACAGAACCAGAAACGTCACCCTTAAGAATAAGGTTGAGAGTAGAAATCTTGGATTGCTCCATGAAGTCTTCAAGTGAGACCTTCTTGCGTGCCTTAGCAAGCTGAGCATTACGTTCTGCTGCCTGACGCTTTTCAGCGATCTGACGAGCGGTACGGTCTTCATCAGCTACAAGGAAGGTATCTCCGGCACTTGGTACAGATGTGAAACCAAGAACCTGAACTGGACGTGATGGACCAGCGGTCTCAACATTGTCACCATTCTCATCCAACATCGCACGAACGCGACCAAATGCGCTACCGGCAACGATTGCATCACCGATCTTCAAAGTTCCGCGTTGAACAAGAACAGTTGCAACTGGACCACGACCACGATCGAGGTGAGCTTCAATAGCAACACCACGAGCATCATCATTGGCAACTGCACGAAGATCAATAGCAGCATCTGCTGTAAGAAGGATTGAATCGATCAACTGATCAATTCCCATTCCGGCCTTTGCAGAAACATTTACGAAGATTGTGTCTCCGCCGTACTCCTCAGCGATCAAGTTGTACTCAGTTAACTGCTGACGAACCTTGTCTGGGTTTGCGCCTTCCTTATCAATCTTGTTAACAGCAACAACGATTGGAACATCCGCTGCTTGAGCGTGGTTTAACGCTTCAATCGTCTGAGGCATGATTCCATCATCGGCAGCCACAACAAGCACAGCGATATCAGTTACCTTCGCACCACGTGCACGCATAGCGGTAAACGCCTCGTGACCTGGTGTATCGATAAAGGTAATCGCACGGTTTGTACCATCGTGATCATGGTGAATTTGGTAAGCACCAATGTGCTGAGTAATTCCGCCAGCTTCACCCTTCATAACTTCAGATTTACGGATCGCATCAAGAAGTGATGTCTTACCGTGATCAACGTGACCCATAACAGTTACTACTGGAGGACGTGCAACCAAAGTATCTGGATCTAGATCAGTTAGCTCGCCTGCAAGATCGATATCGAAATCAGATAGCAGTTCGCGGTCTTCATCTTCTGGGCTAACAATTTCGATGTTGTAACCAAGCTGAACGCCAAGAATTTCGAAGGTATCTGCATCTACAGACTGTGTAGCTGTAACCATTTCACCTAAGTGGAATAGCGCTGCTACTAATGCTGCAGGATCTGCACCAATCTTTTCTGCGAAATCTGCAAGTGATGCACCACGACGCATACGAATTGGAGTCTTTCCATCGCCGTGAGGAACAACCGCTCCACCCAATTGTGGAGCTTGCATATTGTCGAATTCATCGCGTAACGCCTTGCGAGACTTTTGTTTACGTCCCGACTTCTTACTTGCATTCTTTCCGAATGCTCCACCTGCACCACCGCGTTGTGGTGGACGACCGCCACCTGGACGTTGTGGTCCGCCAGTTGTTCCACCTGCACCAGGTGTATTTGATTTATATGGAGAAGATGATGATGGTGCTGATCCACCTGGACGCGGAGTAAACCCTGCACCAGCTGGTCCACCGGTGCGTGGCGCACCTGGTCGTGCAGCAAATCCTGGACGAACAGAACCTGGACGTGATCCAGCCATTCCTGGTCGTGGTGCGCCTGCACCCTGAGGACGTTGTGGTGGACGAGGTACCGCTCCACCAGTTGAAAATGGATTGTTTCCGGGACGAGGTGGACGTGGAACCGCGCCACCTGCAGAGAAGGGATTGTTTCCTGGACGAGGTGCTGGTGCTGAAGATGTTGGTGCAGCTGGTGTCGCGCCATTTTCTGCTGCGCGCTCTGCCGCTTCGTGCTTTGCTGCTTCCTCTTTATTTGCTTGCGCCTTAGCTTGTTCCAGCTTTAACGCTTCAATATCAACGCCTAGTTCTGCGGCAAGTTCAGCTGCTTGTTCAGCGCTTACTTCACCCTTTGGCTTTGCAGCGGCCTTCTTTGCTGCAGCCTTCTTAACTGGCTTTTTCTCCTCGACCGGTTTTGCATCGGGATACATTTCAATCAACTTACGGACAACTGGTGCCTCTACTGTTGATGATGCAGAGCGAACAAACTCGCCCATTTCTTGGAGTTTTGCAAGAACAACCTTGCTCTCCATACCGAGTTGTTTTGCCAACTCATGTACGCGGACCTTTGACACATTTCTCCTGTCTTGGCCCGCATTTACTCAAATGCAAGCCTTAGTTGAACGACCTCATAGTTCTAACGAGCTCATTTGAGTTTCATATCTTTCTTTTCCATTCTGGTTGTGTACTGCTTCGTTTAACCTTCTAGAAACTTCAGAAGTTCTGATACATCGACCGCTTCATTTTGCTTGAAAGCAAATCTAAAAGCGTTCCGAGCTATCGCAACTTCTGCACATTTCTTGTGAAGCCACGCGCCCCGACCTGGTGCGCCTGTTTTGATATCTGGAATTACTTTTCCATCTACCAAAGTCACTCGAATTAATGCTGAAGGATGATCCTTCTTTCGGCAGCTAATACAGCTACGTACCGGAAATTTCTTGTCCAACGGGCTTATGGTATCCAACTAGTGGCACCTTCTCATAATGCTGCGTCTGTGGGGGCGGGCACAACGGTGTCTGGATGGATATCAATACGCCATCCGGTCAAACGTGCAGCCAAACGAGCATTTTGCCCATCTTTGCCAATAGCTAGGGAAAGTTGGTAATCAGGAACAATTACCTTCGCACTGCGTGTGGCTAAATCAGTAATTTCTACCTTGCTCACCTTTGCAGGGGCAAGGGCAGCTGCAACAAATTCGGCAGGATCTTCAGACCAATCAACGATGTCAATCTTTTCGCCATGGAGTTCATCCATTACTGCACGTGCACGTGAACCCATTGGTCCGATTAAAGATCCCTTTGGACTTACACCCGCACGGTGAGTTTTGACTGCGAGCTTTGTTCGGTGACCTGCTTCGCGTGCCACAGCCATGATTTCAACAATGCGATCACCAATTTCTGGAACTTCAAATGCAAATAACTGCTTAACAAGTGCTGGGTGAGAACGAGACAACATAATCTCTGGCCCCTTTAACCCTTGCTTTACTTCAACTACAAAACACTTAATTCGATCTCCGTGGTTATACACCTCACCAGGAACCTGCTCTTGTGGCGGAATGCGACCTTCGACACGACCAAGGTTGACGTTAATCATCTTTGGATCGCGGCCTTGTTGAACAACTCCAGAAATTACATCTCCGACAGAGGCGGTGAACTCTCCAACGATTTCAGCATCATTGGTTTCACGCATTTTCATCTTAATAATCTGGCGTGCTGTAGATGTTGCTACTCTCGAAAAGCCATCGGGAGAATCCAACTCTTCACTTATGCGGGTGCCATCTTCACCAAAGACCGGAACCAGGATCTGAATTTCGCCAGTTTCGCGGTCTAAGTGTGCACGTGCATGACGCTTTGCAATATCAGTTTGGTTGTAAGCACCAAGAACGGCAATTTCAATCGCATAGATCAGCTCTTCCAGTGGAATATCTTTTTCAGTTGTTAGTGCGGCCAGCGCAGACATTTCTACATGCATTAGATCTCATCCTTACGGTTAAATTCGATCTCGACATTTGCACGTTTGATATCGGCAAAATTAACTTCATGAGTCTTCATTCGGCCCTTGATGTTCTCAATCAAGATCGCACGGTTTTCATCAAACTCAGTTAAACGACCAGATACTTCGCTGTCATCGTTAAGAACTACCTTTACGATGCGGGTTAGGTTCTTAGTCCAGTGACGCGGAAGAGTAAGTGGACGCTCAATTCCGGGTGAGGTTACTTCGAGGGTAAAAGCTTCAGTTAATAGTGGTGAATCATCAAGTAACGCAGAGATTTCTCGACTTACTACGGTGACCTCATCAAGGCTAAGCGGCTTCATGCCATCAACCATGCATGTAACGATGCGGTGATTACCAGGATTACTTGTGAATACATCTTCTAGAAAGAAGCCTGCATTTTCTACAGCAGGGCGAATTAAATCAGCAATTGAATCTTTAAGGGCCATCGGACTCTTCTTTCTATTAAGTTGTGGGGTAAGTGTAACGCGAGTATTTAGAAGGTTGCAATTCCTACCTTAATAATCAGAGCAACGGTAACAATAAGGAAGACTTTACGCACCAAAGTTGACCCGCCCTTGATGGCCAAACGCGAACCGATAATCGCTCCAGAAATATTAGCTACTCCCATGATGATTCCGATCTGCCAAATAACGGCGCCATGGATTCCAAACACAAGAATTGCACCAACATTTGTTGCAACATTGACCACCTTCGCAATTGCTGATGCGGTGATGAAGGCGTAGCCAAGGGATGCAACCAGAATTAACATCAAAAACGATCCGGTGCCAGGACCGAAAATTCCATCGTAAAACCCAATGACCGCACCTGCGATAGCGGCGATCTGAACGCGCCGCTTTGAATGGTGGCGAAGATTTTCAAACTTTCCAAGATCTGGCTTGAACCAGGTATAGATAGCAACGACTATCAACAACACCAACACCATTGGTCGCATACTGCTCGTTGGAATCTTTGAAGCAAGCACTGCTCCGCCGGCAGATCCTAAGAATGCCGGAACCCCCATTGCAATAAGTACCTTTGGGTCAGGTTTTATCTGCTTGCGATACAAGGCTGCAGCTGTTGTAGTTCCAAATACTGCCGATAACTTGTTAGTTCCAAGCACCTCTGCAGTTTCAGATTTTGGCAATCCAATTAAAAGTGCTGGAAGTTGGATTAATCCCCCGCCACCTGCAATGGAATCAACAAAGCCAGCAAAAAAAGATGCTGCAAGTAGAAAAATCCCGGTCGCTATAGAGATATCGTGAAACACAATTACTTCAGAAGTTCTGCGATCGCAGTAACTGCTTGAGTAAGTGGCACTTCTTGCTTGTCACCGCTCTTGCGAACGCGCACTTCAACATTTCCGTCAGCAAGGGCTTTTCCAACCACCACAATGATTGGGTTACCAATGAGCTCGGCATCCTTGAACTTAACCCCAGGGCTGGCATCTCGTCGATCATCCAACATCACGGTTATGCCTTGTGCTTCAAGCTCTGTTCCAAGTTTGAGCGCAGTTTCAAAGAGCAGATCATCCTTACCTGCAGCAACGATGTGAACCTTTGCTGGAGCTAACTCTGCTGGCCAATTCAGCCCGATTTCATCATGAGTTTGTTCAGCAATAGCTGCAACTGCACGAGTCACACCAATTCCGTATGAACCCATAGTGACGATTTGAGATTTTCCGTTGTGATCTAACACAGTCAGATTAAGTGCTTGTGCATATTTGCGACCCAGTTGGAAAATATGTCCAATTTCAATTGCACGATCAATTACAACAGCGGTTGCACACTCTGGGCATGCATCACCTGCGCGCACTTCAGCTGCTTCTACATATGCATCTGGTGTGAAGTCACGACCATTAACAACATTTCGGGCGTGACGATCCTTTTCATTGGCACCTGTTACCCATGATGTTCCTGGTGCAATGCGTGGATCTGCGTACACAGTAATTCCAGATTTCTTTGCATCCTGAGGTCCGATGTATCCCTTTACAAGTCCAGGGAACTTCGCAAAATCTGCTTCCTCAAATACACGTAGCTCATGAATTCCACCGATGTTTTCTTGGAAGCGCTTTAAATCAACTTCACGATCACCTGGAACCAAGACTGATACCGCTTTGTTATCGGCCATCAACATTACATTTTTCAAGGTATGTGCGCCGGTGTATCCCCCGCCGAACTTAGCGTTGAGCAATTCAACCAAAGTATCGATCGTTGGAGTATTCGGTGAATCAAATACTTCAAGTGCAGGGGTCGCTGATGAATCCTGCGCATCGACCTTTGTAACCATCGCTTCAACATTTGCGGCAAATCCACACTTAGGACATAAAACATAAGTGTCTTCACCTGTTGTACATGGCGCTAAGAACTCTTCAGATTTTGATCCACCCATTGCGCCAGACACAGCCTTAACAATGTTGTACTTCATGCCCAAGCGATCAAAGGTTTTTACATATGCATCACGGTGCTTTTGGTATGAAAGTTCAAGACCTGCATCATCAATATCAAATGAGTAAGAATCCTTCATCACAAATTCGCGTCCACGAATGATTCCACTACGAGGACGTGCCTCATCACGGAACTTTGTTTGAATCTGATAAATACTCAGCGGCAAATCCTTATAAGAGGAGTATTCGCCCTTAACCATGAGCGTAAACATCTCCTCATGTGTTGGACCTAGAAGGTAATCCCCACCTTTGCGATCTTGCAGGCGAAATAGTGACGGTCCGTACTCTTCCCAGCGATTTGTTGCTTCATAAGCATCACGTGGAAGTAGGGAAGGAAAGTTAACCTCTTGGAATCCAGCGTTATCCATCTCTTCGCGGATTACACGTTCAACATTGCGAAGTGTGATGACACCCAATGGAAGCCATGAGTAAATACCTGCAGCGATGCGGCGTACATACCCCGCACGAACTAACAACTTATGGCTTGCAACCTCAGCATCTGCTGGGTCGTCGCGAAGAGTACGCAAAAAGAGCGTAGACATTTTCAACATGTCGCTACCCTATCGAACATCAACTGAAGGTTGCCCTGAAGCAACTCCGGCGGCTTCCATTTCTTCTGCTAAACGCATAGCTTCTTCGATAAGAGTTTCAACAATCTGCGCTTCTGGAACAGTTTTGATGACCTCACCCTTAACAAAGATCTGTCCCTTGCCATTACCTGATGCAACACCAAGATCTGCCTCACGTGCTTCGCCAGGTCCATTTACTACGCAACCCATAACAGCTACGCGCAATGGCACTGTCATTCCCTGCAAACCCGCCTGAACCTTTTCAGCCAATGTGTACACATCAACTTGAGCGCGACCACATGATGGACATGAAACGATCTCAAGTTTACGTTGACGAAGGTTTAAGGATTCAAGAATTGAAATTCCAACCTTTACCTCTTCAACAGGAGGAGCTGAGAGTGAAACGCGAATAGTGTCGCCAATTCCCTCAGCTAACAAAATTGCAAAGGCGGTTGAAGATTTAATTGTTCCTTGGAAGATTGGACCAGCCTCGGTTACGCCAAGGTGCAATGGATAATCACACTTTGCAGCCAAGATTCGATAAGCGTTCACCATAGTTACTGGGTCATGATGCTTTACCGAAATTTTGATATCGGAAAAACCATGCTCTTCAAATAAAGATGCTTCCCATAATGCAGATTCTGCAAGCGCTTCTGGTGTGGCCTTTCCATACTTCTTGAGCAAACGTGGATCTAGTGATCCTGCGTTAACGCCGATGCGAATTGGAATTCCAGCATCTCCGGCGGCCTTAGCAACCTCTTTCACCTTGTCATCAAATTGCTTGATGTTGCCGGGATTAACGCGAACTGCGGCGCACCCTGCATCAATTGCAGCGAAGATGTATTTTGGCTGGAAGTGAATATCTGCGATAACTGGAATCTGAGATTTCTTTGCGATCTGCGCAAGTGCATCTGCATCATCTTGGCTAGGAACAGCAACACGAACAATCTGGCAACCAGATGCTGTTAACTCGGCGATCTGCTGCAATGTTGCGTTCACATCCGCTGTAAGAGTGGTGCACATTGATTGAACTGAAACTGGTGAATCGCTACCTACTCCTACTGAACCAACTTTGAGCTGCTTGGTCTTGCGACGGGGATGCAACGTTGCTGGAGGTGCACTTGGAATTCCTAGATCAACCATGGCTTTATTCTGCCTTACCTGAGCAAAATCCGCCGAATTAGAGCCAAATCGCTTGTTTAAAGATTGAGGGTGACGGGATTAATGACATCGGCAACAAGAAGGAGCAATGTAAGACAAGCAAGAATTACGAAAACCACCATAGTTACAGGGGTTAACACCGTCACATCAATAGCTGCTGGGCGGGGACGGCCACGAAGTCGGGCAAATACCGCACGAACTTCATCTGCGATCGCAACAGCCATATGTCCACCATCTAGTGGCAAAATTGGCAGTAAATTAAATATTCCAACAAAGATATTTAAACTCGCAACAATCAAAATAAATGTTGCTAATCGCTCAGAGATACTTAATTGGTTATCACCAACGGCTTGACCAGAAACGCGAGCAACACCAACAACACCAACCAAGCCATTGGCATCCCGCTCCTCCCCGCGAACTGTTTGACCCCATAAAGCAGGGACTTTTGATGGAAGAGCTACAAGTGATTTAGCGCTTTCAGTGACAAAGCTCTTTGTAAGGGTGAAAGCATAGGAAGCAGATTGCAGAATTCCTGAGCGTTTCATTCCGATGGTATTAACAATTCCTAATACATAACGCTTAGTGCCTTCAATATCTGTTAAACGTGGTGTGGCGGTAATTGTGAGTTGTTGGCCATCGCGATTGATTCCAAGAGTTAACTCTTTGCCTTGTGAATTTCTGATCGCTTCTACATCTTTGTACCAGCTCTTTACCTCAACACCATTGATAGAGGTAACTTCATCACCGACCTTGATGCCGGCAGCAGCTGCCGCTGAATTGCTAACGACTTCACCAATTACCGGTAGAACTTGATTTGTTCCGACACCTGCAAATAATGTGAACAAAAGTAGGTATCCGAGAACAAAATGTAAAAATGATCCCGCTCCAAGAACAACTAACTTCTTTCCTGAGCTCGCCTTGTAAAAGGCGCGATCCTCTTCGCCAGCTGGCATCTCATCATTTGGTGCCATGCCTTCAATGCGGCAGTACCCACCAGCGGGAATCGCCTTGATTCCAAACTCAGTTTCTCCGCGTTGTGTTGACCATAAACGTTTTCCAAAGCCAAGGAAAAACTCGGATATCTTCATTCCGTAATGGCGCGCAGTGAGGTAATGGCCAAACTCATGAACCATTACTGAAAAGAGCAGCGCGACAACAAAGGCCACGATTCCAAGAATTTGCATCACTTACCTATCGAGAGTTGGTGCTGATGAGTATGCACGATACCGCTGACACCTTGAGAATTTGGTAATTATCGGTCTAGAAGGTTCTGAGTGGCTGAATACACGCCACCAGATCTGCGCTTTGCGATTGCGCTGAGCGCTTCAAGGACAACGCGATTAGCAAGAATTGCAGTGATATCTGCGCTATCAAATGGAGGCGCAACTTCTACAACATCTATTCCTACAACTGGAAGTTCTAAACAGATACGGCGTACCGCTTCAAGAAGTTCGCGACTTGTCATTCCACCTGGCTCTGGAGTTCCCGTCCCTGGCGCCATTCCTGGATCAACAACATCAATATCGACAGAAAGAAAAACTCCATCGCAGCCATCGACCAAGGTTGCAAAAGATTCATCCAAAACAGCTTTTAATCCACGATGGTGAATTTCGGTCATCTCATATGAGCGCATTCCTTGATCGCGCATCCAATTAAGAGTTGCATCCTCCGGCCAATATCCACGAAGACCTAACTGTAGAAAACGATCGCCGCGAACAAATCCATTGTTAATTAAGTTGCGCATCGGAGTTCCGTGCCCAACCAAGGCTCCAAATTGATCTTCACCAGTATCGGCATGTGCATCAAAGTGGATCATTGAAACTTTGCCAAGACCGCGATGATTTGCAATACCTGCAACATCTGCTGAAGCGATTGAGTGATCTCCGCCAAGAACAACTGGAATGATTCCTGCTCGTGAAATTTTCTCAGTTGCTTCGCGCAGAACTGAAAGAGCCGCCACTAAATCTCCGCCCGGCATCATTAAATCGCCTGCATCAAAGACCTTTAAATCCTTTAGACCATCGGTACGAAGTGCAAGATGCGGACGTGATCCATCATGCGGCAGGTAATCTCCCCCGCGGATGGCTTGTGGTCCAAACTTTGCACCTGATCGATGTGATGTTCCGCTGTCGATTGGCGCACCAACAATGATTACATCCGCGCCTTCATAGCTTTTTGGATCATCTAAATCGCACGCTGGAATTCCTAAGAAGGTAAAGCTGGGGCCATACATATTGCCGTGGTTGGTCACTTAGCTACCTTTGTTTTACGGCCAACAAATTGACCTGCGATAACAATTGCTAGCGCGAGAATAAACATCGCAGACCCGATTACATTTGCCTGCGCTGGGATTCCACGAGCAGCAGAAACATAAACAAACTTAGGGAAGGTTGTTAGCGTTCCTGAGTTGAAATTAGTAATGATGAAATCATCAAAGGACAAGCTGAATGCAAGAAGTGCCGCACCTGCAATACCTGGGGCTACCAATGGGAAGGTTACGCGGCGGAAGGTTTCGAGTTCATTTGCGTAAAGATCCATCGCAGCTTGCTCAAGGCGTGGATCTAGGGATGCGATACGGGCTTTTACCGTCACAACCACAAATGAAATACAGAACATGATGTGCGCGATAACTGTTGGCCAAAATCCTGGGTTAATGTGAAACACCAAGAACATTGAAAGCAGAGAAGCTCCCAAAACAATTTCAGGTGTAGCCATTGGTAGGAAAATCAAGAGATTAGATGTAGAACGACCCTTAAATGCATAACGACCAATTGCAAAGGCAATCATCGTTCCTAAAATCGTTGAAAATGTAGTCGCTAGAAGACCAATCTTGATTGAGTTTCCAAGGGCAGAACAAACCTCTGGCGCACCACATGGATTCTTCCAGTTATTAAATGTAAAGCCCTTCCAGATGAGGTTGGACTTACCTGAATCATTAAATGAAAAGGCAAATGTGTATAAAACTGGAATGAAAAGATAAGTGAAACCAAATACCGCGTAGATGCGAATTAGATTGCGACCAAACCACCGTGAAATTCGAGCTTTAACTGGAATTGTTGGGATCGAGGCATCCTTTTGATGTGTCATACCAACTCCTCCGTTCCGGCCTTGCGAATATAAATCGTGACAAGAATCAGGATTGCAGCCATTAATGTGAATGAAAGCGCGGCAGCGGTTGGGTAATCAACGATCTTGAAGTAACGAGATTCAATAACGTTTCCGATCATCTTTGTATTTGGTGAGCCCAAAATAGCGGCATTTACATAATCACCAGCTGCTGGGATAAATGTCAGCAAAGTTCCTGCGACAACACCGGGCATTGAAAGCGGCAATGTCACCTTGCGGAAGGTAGTAATTCCATTGGCATACAGGTCGCCGGATGCTTCCATTGTGCGCGGATCAATGCGCTCTAAAGATGCGTACAAAGGCAAAGTCATAAATGGCAGGAAGTTGTAGGTCATTCCCATGACAACTGCAAAAGAAGTCGAAGTCAGAGTTGTACTTTCACTGATAATTCCGAGATTACGAAGTGTGGGAACGAAAAATCCTTCTTCACCAAGGATCTGCTTCCAAGCCACTGTACGCAACAAGAATGAAACGAAGAATGGTGCAACAACAAGAACGAGTAAAACATTTTTTAAACGTCCTGCTTTAAATGCGATTGCGTAAGCCAACGGGTAGGCGATCGCTAATGCCAAGATTGTTGCTAACAATGCAAAAACAAATGAACGGCCAAACTGCTCTTTATTTTCAGTAAATGCGTTGATGTAATTTGAAAATTGGAAGGTCTGCTCGTACTGGCCTGTATCTCCCCCAGCTAGAGGAGTCTGGGTTGAAGTCTGTGCCAGGTTTGCGATCGGCAAGACAAAGAAGGTAAAAAGAAATAGGAAACCTGGAAGCAACAACAGGTAAGGCATCTTCACCTTAGACAAGGCGTTGCTCATTCCTCGTCGAGATCCTCAGGGGTTACCTCAAGACCTGCTTCAACATCCTCATCTCCACGCAATGCAAAGGTGAAGTTTGGCTCCCAAGAAATGACAACCTCATCGCCCTTATCAAATGGTGGAACACCATCATCATTTTGCTCAAAGACCATTAGCTCTTGTCCCCAAGGCATAAGCACTTGGTACTGAGTTGAAACACCGATGTATGAAACATCTTCGATGCGACCACCAGTAAGAATATTTCCGCGAGTTGGGGTCCCAACTAAAGAAATGCGGAACTTTTCTGGGCGAATACCTGCATACATTGATTTATCAACTGCATGACTGCGGTTCTTTGGCATTGAAATCTTTTGACCAAATAGATCAACTACAAGGTTGTCGCCATCTGTGCCTTCAATGCGACCCTTGATCAAGTTTGATTGACCCAAGAAGTTGGCAACAAATGCTGTCTCTGGATTGTCATAGAGATCTGCAGGAGATCCCATCTGCTCAATCTCGCCCTCGTTCATAACTGCGATCGTGTCAGCCATTGTCATGGCCTCTTCTTGATCATGTGTTACGTGGACGAAGGTCAATCCAACTTCGCGCTGAATCCACTTGAGCTCGATCTGCATCTGACGACGCAGTTTCAGATCAAGTGCACCCAATGGCTCATCAAGAAGCAACAAAGCTGGGCGGTTAACAATTGCGCGGGCAAGTGCGATGCGCTGTTGCTGACCACCCGATAGCTGTGTCGGCTTACGTTGTGCCAAATGTGGAAGCTCAACTAATTCAAGAACCTTGTTTACATCTGCTGTTACATCTTTAATGCCGCGTCGACGCAGACCGAATGCAATATTTTCAAAGATTGTTAAATGTGGAAACAGTGCATAGTTCTGGAAAACGGTATTAATTGGTCGTTGGTATGGACGCTTTGTGGTGATGTCGGTAGCACCTAAATGAATGCTTCCAACAGTCGGCTCTTCAAGACCTGCAATCATTCGAAGAGTTGTTGTCTTTCCACATCCTGATGGTCCGAGCAATGCAAAGAATGAGCCTTCAGGGATGGTTAATGAAAGATCATTAACTGCCGTGAAATCACCGTACGACTTTGTAATGCGAGTAAGACGTAGATCTCCTCGCGTTGCAGATGAAACGTCCGCCACTAGTTTCCGGCTGCCTTCTGGAACGCTTCGCCCCAAGAAGTCTCTTCAGCAGGAGTCAATGAACGGAAAACGCTCAAGTTCTTTGATGTTGCTGCATCAGGGAAGATGAATGGACTACTTGCCAATTCAGGAGCAATCTTTTCCATCTCAGCTTGTGCGCCCTTAACAGGACATACGTAGTTCACATATGCAGCAACTTCAGCTGCAATTGCTGGCTCGTAGTAGAAGTTGATCAACTTCTCAGCATTTGCCTTTCCTTCTGCGGATGCTGTTGAAGGAATCATCATGTTGTCACCTGAAATAGTTCCGCCTGACTCAGGGATTGCGAAGTCAAACTTTCCTTCATTTTCAGATTTCAAAATAAACATATCGCCAGACCAGCCAATTACAGCTGTTGCATCACCTGATGTGAGGTCCTCTGCGTATTCATTGCCCTTTACGCCGCGAATCCAGCCATCGCTAATCTTCTTAGCCATGAAATCAACTGCGTTCATGAACTGATCTTCAGTAACTGTCTGAAGGTTTACGCCTTGCGAGCGCAAGATGATACCGATTGTGTCGCGCATTTCTGAGAGAACAACGATCTTTCCCTTGTTCTGTGGAGCAAACAGTTCATCAAGCGTGTGAATTCCCTTTGGATTCTTAGCTGTGTTCCAACCAAAACCGGACATGATTCCCTGCCATGTCAGTGATTGCTCACGGTTTGGATCAAATGATGGTGATGCAAGTGAATCAAGAATGTTCACCTTGTTAGGAATATTTGCTGCATCAAACTTTTGTGTGTAGCCAAGACGGATCCAGCGAGCTGCCATCCAGTCAGTTGGTGTAACAAGGTCGTAACCAATATCTTCGCCAAGCTTTAACTGCGCTTGAACTTTTCCAAAGAACTCATCGTTGTCGTTGTAATCTTCAAAGTACTTTGCCGTGATTCCAGATTCCTTTGAAAACTTTTCTAGTGTTGGGTACTTCTTTGTCTTCTCGTCGTAATCAAGGTACAACGGCCAGTTACCCCAACGAACGGTGTTCTTATCTCCAGCAGAAGATGAACCTCCGCCACCACAAGCAGCTAATAATCCTGCTGCACCTAAACCACCTGCGCCTGCGAGTACTCCGCGGCGAGAAACCATTGCACCTAATACTGAACGCGCTTCTGGTGAGAGTGAACTTTCTTTTGACATACTGATTTACTCCTTAAGGGTTAAGCACAAGCTAGTTGTCGGATTACCGAGCCTCAAGCTTTCTGTGGGTAGTGGGCGGATAGGTCTAACGAACAGGGGGAAATACTACGCCCCAAGATTAGTCATCACATGCTTGATTCGGGTGTAGTCCTCGAAGCCGTAACTAGAGAGATCTTTGCCATATCCGGAGCGCTTGAATCCTCCATGAGGCATTTCAGCAACCAGCGGAATGTGGGTATTGATCCAGACGCAGCCGAAGTCAAAGGCCTTAGCCATTCGCATCGCGGTTCCGTGGTTGGCGGTCCACACGCTTGAAGCCAATCCATATTCGACGCCATTGGCCATGGAGACCGCTTGAGCCTCATCGCTGAACTTCTGAACTGTAATTACCGGCCCGAAGATCTCCTTCTGGATCAGCTCATCATCCTGGCGCAGGCCAGCAACAACGGTTGCAGGGAAGAAGAAACCTGGGCGATCAAGTGCGCTTCCGCCGGCCATCACCTGGGCATGAGCTGGAACTCGTGACAGTAGATCTGACACGCGGGTCAGTTGATTAGCGTTGTTTACCGGTCCTAGGAAAACATCCTCATCGGCAGGTGCACCGATAGCAATCTGCTTTGCTTGCTCCGTAATGAGAGCAACAAACTCGTCATACACAGAGTCTTGAACAATTACTCGGGTTGCTGCCGTGCAATCTTGACCTGCATTGAAGTAACCCGCGATCGCAATCGCTTCTGCCGCCGCCGCTAAATCTGCATCTGCAAATACAACAACTGGTGCTTTACCACCAAGCTCAAGGTGAACTCGCTTAACCTGCTTTGCTGCAGATTCAGCAACCTGAATACCTGCACCAACTGAACCTGTAATTGAAACCATATCTGGACGTGCGTGGTTAACAAGTGATGCACCTGTTTCGCGCTCGCCGCACACAACATTGAAAACACCTGCTGGTAAAAACTCTGACATCAAATTTGCCATCCATACAGTTGATGCAGGAGTTGTATCACTTGGCTTTAGAACAACGGTGTTACCTGCAGCAATAGCTGGTGCCCACTTCCACACCGCCATCATCATTGGATAGTTCCACGGAGTTACCTGACCGATTACTCCAACAGGTTCGCGACGAATCATTGATGTCATTCCTGGCATGTACTCACCAGCTGATTTTCCTTCAAGATTTCGTGCCGCACCTGCAAAGAAGCGAATCTGATCAACCATTGGTGGAACTTCTTCGGAAGTTGTTAGCGAAATAGGTTTTCCTGTATTTTCACATTCGATACCAATAACCTCTTCGGCGCGCTCTTCAATCGCATCGGCGATCTTCAACAAAGCACGTTGACGTTGCGATGGTGTTGAATCGCGCCAATCAACAAATGCATCACTTGCCGCTTTAAATGCTGCATCAATATCAGCTGCATTTGATTTAGGAGCGGTGGCAAAGGGCTGCCCTGTCGCTGGATTTACAAGTGTTGTTGTTTCGCCAGAGGATGAATCGACTGACTTACCATTGATGAAGTTACTAAGCTTTTTCATGTGCAAGAGCCTAGCAATTACGCCTTAATCTAACTAGCCAAGAATTAGGCTGACGGGGAAGCCTTTTCTGCTGCCGCTAGCTGGCCACATGCACCATCGATTTCACGACCACGGGTATCGCGAACAGTTACTGGAACCCCGTAACTTTCGAGGATTCTGACAAACTCGGCTTCATCTTCGCGGCGGGACGCGGTCCACTTGGAACCCGGAGTTGGGTTAAGTGGAATCAGATTTACGTGCGCGTTGCGGTTTTTCAGTAAGCGCCCCAATAGATCTGAACGCCACGATTGATCATTAATATCGCGGATCAGGGCGTACTCGATTGAATATCGGCGGCCTGTCTTCTTTTCGTAAGCATCTGCTGCAGCCAATACTTCGCGAACATTAAATCGATTGTTGATTGGCACCAAGGAATCACGTAGTTCGTCATCTGGCGTGTGAAGCGAAACAGCTAAAGTGCAGTTGATTCCTTCATCCATCAGCTTTTCAATACCGTTAACAAGACCAACAGTTGAAACCACTACTGAGCGAGCAGAGATGCCAAGTCCGTCAGGGTTTGGTTCAGTGATATTGCGAAGTGTGCGAACGACCGCGTTGTAGTTAGCAAGCGGTTCGCCCATACCCATGAAAACAATATTTGAAAGTCGAGTTGGCCCACCCGGTAGTTCACCATTTGCACACACGCGCGCTGCGGCAACGATTTGATCTGTAATTTCAGCAGCTGAAAGGTTGCGAGTTAATCCCGCTTGCCCAGTTGCGCAGAATGGACAGTTCATTCCGCAACCTGCTTGAGATGAAATACAAACTGTTGCGCGATCTGTGTAGCGCATTAAAACGCTCTCAACTAATACTCCATCGTGCAACTTCCATAAATCTTTACGGGTCATTCCGTTATCTGTAGTACGCGTTGTAACTAATTCGATCATCTTTGGAGTCAGTGCTTCAGCGATACTGCTGCGCTCTGCTGCAGGAATATCAGTCCACTCATCAGGATTATTAGATAGGTGCGAGAAGTAGTGATTTGCTACCTGTGAAGCACGGAAGGGTTGAAATCCAAGCTCTTTAGCAAAGGCTTTGCGATCTGCAGGTGAGAAATCAGCTAGATGCTTCGGTGCCTTCTTGCGTTGAACAGGCTCATCGAAAACTAGCTTTACTTCAGGAACTTGGCCGCTCATAGGTAACGCTTCACAAGTTCAAGTGCCAACCACATGGCAGGGGCTGATAAAACTACAGAATCTAAGCGATCCAACATTCCGCCATGTCCCGGAAGCAGTGAGCCCATATCCTTCAAACTCATGTCGCGCTTCATGGCGCTTTCAATTAAGTCTCCACAGGTAGCGGTGAAAACAATCATCAAACCAACGATGATTCCGATCCACCAGTGCATATCCATGATGTATTTAAAGGCTAGGCAGCCACCGACAACTGTAAATACAGTTGAACCAGCAAGGCCTTCCCATGTTTTCTTAGGAGAAATTGTTGGAACCAAGGGGTGCTTTCCAAATAGAACTCCAACGATGTAACCAAAGGTGTCGTTGCAACCAACTAAAACCATAAAGGTCATTACGCGCTGAAAACCAGTGCTTGGAATTGCGAGCAAGATTAAAAAGCCTGCAAGAAATGGCAGGTAGAGCAATGCGAATGTTGTTCCAGTTGCCTTGGCCACAAATCCTTCTGGGCCTTGAATTAATGCACGAATGAGTAGAAGTGGGAATGCAATAGCTGTTGCAATTGCAAGACCTGCAACTCCCCCATTCCAGGCGGCATATGAAAGTCCAATTGTCGCTAACGCTAATCCATTAAATGAGACAGTAATCGAATGCGCAGCGAATGCTCGAACGATTTCGCGAACACCAAGTACAACGGCAATTGCCACCACAATTGCGAAAATTTCGCGCTGGTAAGAAAGTGCAAACCACACTAATCCAATCAATGACAAACCAACGCCAATAGAAGGCAGAAGCTTTCGCCCTGCTTTCTTATTGATCGCTTCGTTTATCGAATGTAGATCGGACATAAGTGAACCCCTTAAACCTCGAGGAGTTCGACCTCCTTGTGCTTGAGAAGCTCATCTACCTTTGCAACATGATCTGCAGTGATTTTTTCAAGCTCTTTTTCGCCACGTGCTAAATCATCTTTACCGATATCGCCATCTTTTTCCATCTTTTCCATCGCTTCTTTTGCAGCGCGACGGATATTTCGCATAGAAATCTTTGAATCCTCTGCCTTGCCCTTAACAACCTTGATGTACTCCTTGCGGCGTTCTTCAGTCAGTTGTGGGAAGTTAACGCGTATAACAACGCCATCATTTCCTGGGTTTACACCTAGATCTGATTCGCGAATCGCCTTTTCAATTGAAGCCATGGCGCCCTTATCAAATGGAGCGATAATCGCCATGCGTGCTTCTGGAACCTGGATAGATGCCAATTGCGACAGTGATGTGTACGTACCGTAGTAATCAACCATCACCTTGTTAAACAATGATGGGTGCGCACGACCTGTGCGGATTGAAGCAAAGTCATCCTTTGCAACCTCAACCGCTTTATTCATCTTAGTTTCAGCGTCCTTCAGGGCGCTTGCTACATCTGCCATGGTCTGTGCTCCTCTAACTACTTCTTAATACACAACTCATCGCTTATGCGACGAGAGTTCCAATTGTTTCGCCACGTACTGCGCGAGCGATATTTCCATTTTTCATTAGATCAAATACAACGATCGGTAACTTGTTTTCGCGGCACAGTGCAAAAGCTGCAGCATCTGCAACTGCAAGTGACTTAGAAAGTACTTCGTCGTATGAAATTGTGTCGTACTTAGTTGCTGCGGGATCCTTCTTTGGATCTGCGCTGTACACGCCATCAACACCGCTCTTTGCTAGCAACAGTGCTTCTGCACCGATTTCAAGTGCGCGCTGTGCTGAAACAGTATCTGTTGTAAAGAATGGCATTCCTGCACCTGCACCAAAAATAACTACGCGACCCTTTTCAAGGTGACGGATTGCGCGCAATGGAATGTATGGCTCTGCAACCTGTCCCATAGTGATCGCGGTTTGAACGCGGGTTGCTACACCCTCTTTTTCTAGGAAATCTTGAAGTGCTAGACAGTTCATAACTGTTCCGAGCATTCCCATGTAGTCGGCGCGAGAACGATCCATGCCGCGCTGTGAAAGCTCTGCTCCGCGGAAGTAATTACCGCCTCCAACAACGATCGCTACCTGCACGCCGCTGCGAGCTACATCTGCAATTTGCTTAGCGATATCTTGAACAACATCGGGATCAACACCAATGCCCTTTGCTCCACCAAAAACTTCTCCAGAAAGTTTAAGGAGCACTCTCCGATACGTTCCTCTTGTACCGGGCATGAGTGCTCCTTAATCTTCTAGGTTTTTAGGCCATTAATTACTGGATGAACTAAGTCTAAGCGATCAGACCTTGTCCTTATTGACCCACGCGGAAGCGATGGAACGCCTTAACAGCTGTTCCAGCCTCATCGAGGATCTGCTTTACAGTCTTCTTTGCATCCTTAGCGAATGACTGCTCGATCAAGGAAACTTCCTTAACGAAACCGGTCACGCGGCCTTCGATGATCTTTGAAAGTGAAGCCTCGGGCTTACCCTCTTCGCGCGCTGTCTCTTCTGCGATACGGCGCTCGTTCTCGATCAAATCAGCTGGAACATCTTCACGATTAACAAACTGCGGAGCAAATGCTGCAATGTGCTGTGCGATGTCCTTGCCAACTTCAGCTGCATCCTTAACAAGTTCAACCAATACACCAACTTGTGGTGGTAGATCTGGGCTTGTACGGTGCAAGTAAATTCCAACTGGTGAATCCTTGATTACTGCAATGCGACGAACTTCAATCTTTTCGCCCATAGTTGCATTTGCCTCATCAACAGTTGCCTGAACGGTGTTGCCGTTAGACATTGTTGAAGCAAGGAACGCCTCTAGAGAATCAGACTGTGCGTTTTGTAGATGTGCAAGAAGCTCATCTGCAAGTGCAACAAATCGCTCGCCCTTTGCAACGAAATCTGTTTCGCAGTTCAGTTCAAGCATTACGCCAAGGTTGCCCTCGACCTTTGCAACAACTGCACCATTTGAAGTTAGACGACCTTCGCGCTTTGTAATGCCCTTAAGTCCCTTAACACGAATGATGTCTAGCGCCTTGTTGTAGTCGCCTTCTGCTTCATCCAAAGCCTTCTTGCAATCCAGCATTCCTGCTGCAGTTGCTTCGCGAAGCTTCTTTACATCTTCAGCTGTGTAGTTAGCCAATTTATGCCTCCGGTGTTGTTGGTGCCGCTGCTGAACCGTCGAGAATTTCCTTCTCCCAATCAGCTAATGGCTCGCCCGCAGCAACAGCTGGAGCATCACTCTTTGTTTCAGCCTTAACATTTGCAGAACGTGCCTGAAGGCCAGCTGCAATTGCATCTGTGATAACGCGAGTTAGCAAGTCGATTGAACGAATTGCATCATCGTTACCAGGAATCTTGTAATCAACCTCATCTGGATCGCAGTTTGTATCCAAGATTGCGATAACTGGAATACCAAGCTTCTTCGCTTCCTGAACTGCAAGGTGTTCCTTCTTTGTATCTACAACCCAAATTGCTGAAGGCAACTTAGTCATGTTGCGGATACCGTCAAGGTTCTTAAATAGTTTTTCGCGTTCGCGACGTAGAACAAGAAGCTCCTTCTTTGTAAGAAGTAGATCGTTCTTCTCTTCAAGAGCTTCTAGCTCCTTCAGACGCTGAATACGCTTGTACACAGTTGGGAAGTTAGTAAGCATTCCGCCCAACCAACGCTCAGTCACTGTTGGCATTCCAACGCGTGCTGCGTGATTGATGATTGGCATATGTGCTTGCTTCTTTGTTCCAACGAACAAAACGTGGCCACCCTTAGCAACAGTGTCCTTAACAAATTCATACGCTGAATCGATAAGTGCAAGTGATTGCTGGATGTCGATGATGTAGATGCCATTGCGCTCTGTGAAAATAAAGCGCTTCATCTTTGGGTTCCATCGACGAGTCTGGTGTCCGAAGTGGACTCCGCTGTCGAGGAGCTCTCGCATTGTTACAACTGCCATGACGGCATACTCCTTCTTAGGTTTTTTCTGCGCAGCAGAAGAAAACCCGCTCGGTTTATGGCCAAACAATTTGTTGGGCCCGTCGCACTCAAAATCACCGACCACAATTTCTTGTGGACCGAGGTGGTTGTGCCGACCTAAGTCAGTGAGTGCTGAGATGTCACATCGATTATTCGGACGACCGAAAAGATCAACATGCAGGGGAAATCCTACCTGAGCGTGAGCGCAGAAATTACCGCCCGATTAGGCGCAAAGCTCCCCATGCAGTGATCCGAAGCACCGCTTCTAGCGCGATGGCGAAGGACATTTTGCTTACCCCATGGGCTCGTTCGATAAAGGTGATTGGAATTTCAGCAACAGATCCCCCACGAGTAATGGCCCTGCGGGTCATCTCAATCTGAAAGCAATACCCCTCGCTGCGAATCGTTGAGATCTCCATTTTTCGCAAGAGCTCAGATGTATAAATTCGAAACCCTGAAGTTGTGTCCTTAATACCCAAGGAAAGAAGAACATTTGCATACCGGTTTGCAGATTTCGATAAGTTTTCGCGGAACTTGCTCCAATTAGCAACTCCACCATCCTTTACATATCGAGAACCGATTAATACATCCGCACTGCCAATCCATTCCATCATCTTTTGCAAATCACTTACCTGGTGAGAACCATCGGCATCCATTTGAATCACATAGGTGTAGCCACGTTCAAGTGCGATTGAAAAACCAGTTCTGTACGCGCTGCCTAAACCTTGTTTTCCTTCGCGCTCAATTACCTCAATGCCATGCGTGCGAATGATTGATGCCGTTCCATCGGGCGAACCATCATCAATGACAAGGACATCACAATCCAAAAGCTTGAGCGAGGAAAGAAGTTCTCCGATGCTTTGTGCCTCGTTATAAGTAGGTATGACTACAAGTGCAGATCTCATGCGCGTGGATGCGCCTGCTTGAACGCTTTTTGTAAGCGCTCAGTTGATACGTGGGTATAAATCTGTGTTGTTGCTAAAGATGCATGGCCCAAAATTTCTTGCACCGTGCGCAAATCCGCACCGCCCTCTAATAAATGGGTCGCAGCTGAATGTCGCAACGCGTGTGGACCCATTCGTTCGATTCCTTCAATTGCTTGCAGGGCGTTGTACACAACGGTTCGAACTGTGCGTTGATCGATTCGTTTTCCACGAGCGCCTAAGAAAACTGCGTTAGCCGACTGTGCGTTTTTTAAAGAATCCCGCGCATCCTTTAGGTAGGCATTAAGAGCACGCATCGCCGGGTTTCCTAGCGGAATTGTGCGCTCCTTATTTCCCTTACCTAAAACCCGAATCGTTTGTCGATCGTAATCAACATCGCCTAAGTCCAAACCACATAGTTCGGCAACACGTGCACCCGATGCGTACAACATTTCAACCATCGCAACATCGCGCAATGAAATTGGGGTTTCTTCTTCGGCAGCCCTTGTTGCAAGTGAATCCATTGCCACCTTTGCATCGGCAATTTCTAAGACTTCAGGCAAGGTGCGATGTCCTTTTGGTGTTGCCAATGTTGCTGCAACATCCTTTGCTAAATACTTATTTTTAACCGCCCATTTTGTAAATAAGCGAACTGAAACCGCTCTGCGCGAAAGTGTTGTGCGCGCTCCCCCTTTAACTTGCTGATTTGCAAGCCAGGAACGAAGGTGAATAAGTTCTAATTGCGAGATATCTGCAACCCCAATATTTTGTAGGTGATCAACAAGACTTTCAAGATCACCGATATAGGCACGAATGGTGTGAACGGAAAGTGATCGTTCAACTTCTAAGTGGCGAGTAAAAGCTGCAATCAGCTTTTCATAATTTTCGCTCACGTAAAGAGTTTACTCGGGCTTGCGTCCTTGGCGTAGTAGGCCAAAGGTGACCGCATCTTCAAGAGCCATCGCTGAGGCTGCAATAACGTTTTCATGAACACCAACAGTGTTCCATTCACCCTTGCCATCGCTAGTTTCAACCAGAACGCGTGTAACCGCACCTGTTCCAAGACGACCTTCAAGAATACGAACCTTGTAATCGGTTAGTTCGAGAGATGAAAGCTCTGGATACAACTTCAACAGGCCTGTGCGAAGCGCGTTATCAAATGCGTTAACCGGACCATTACCTTCACCATTACATGTGATCTCTTGACCCATTGCTGTAACAGTGACCTCAGCCTTTGTTGTAATACTTTGATCCGCAGCACGAACTACAGATGTAACCCAGTGATTGATAGTAAAGAATGATGGACGCTTTCCTGACATCTCTTCATGAACCAACAGTTCAAATGAAGCATCTGCAGCCTCAAAGGTAAATCCGCGTGATTCCATTTCTTTTACGCGATCAACGATGCGACCGATTAGCTCTTTATCTCCACCAAGATCTACGCCTAGCTCTTGTGATTTCAATTCGATTGAAGCGCGGCCGGCCATATCTGAAACCAACATACGCATATCGTTTCCGACAGATGATGGATCTTCGTGTTGATACAACGATGGATCGACCTTAATCGCACTTGCATGCAATCCAGCCTTATGAGCAAATGCTGATACGCCTACATATGGTTGACGTGAACTTGGGGCGACATTTGTAACTTCAGCTACTGCGTGTGAAATTCTGAAAGCTTCGCGAAGTGAATCTGGAGGAAGCACTAACTGCTTCTTCTTAAGCTCTAGGTTGGCAATGATTGTTACTAGGTCGGCGTTACCTGTGCGCTCACCGTATCCATTCAATGTTCCCTGAACGTGTGTGGCTCCAGCAGCAACTGCTGCCATTGAGTTTGCAACTGCACACCCTGTGTCGTTGTGGCAATGAATACCTAAACGAGCGCTACTTGCAGTTAAAACATCATGAACTACCTGTGAAAGTTCATCTGGCAACATGCCACCATTGGTATCGCACAGTGCAATTACATCTGCACCTGCTTCTGCGGCAACGCGAACAACTTCAAGTGCGTATGCGCGATTGCTGCGGTAGCCATCAAAGAAGTGCTCCGCATCAAGAAATACACGCTGGCCCTCTTGAATTAAGTGAGTCACAGAGTCGCGGATCATTGCAAGGTTTTCATCCAGCGTTGTCTTAAGTGCAAGATCAACATGGCGATCAAAAGCCTTTGCGACAAGTGTTACAGCAGGGGCACCGCTATCGCGAAGCGCTCCAAGTAAAACATCATCTGCAGCTTTTGCATTTGGACGACGAGTTGCACCGAAAGCAACAAAAGTTGCGTTCTTTAGTTTTAACTCTTTTTTAGCAAGCGCGAAGAATTCGGTGTCCTTTGGATTTGCCCCTGGCCAACCACCTTCAATAAAGCCAACACCTAAATCATCAAGGTGGCGCGCAATATTGAGCTTGTCATGAACAGAAAGATTTAGACCCTCTTGCTGTGCCCCATCGCGCAGGGTTGTGTCGTAGATATGGAATGCATCATTAACTGGCATTACTTAACCGCACTCATCCAGTTGTGCTTGTCTGCAATTGTGCCGTGCTGAATTCCAAGTAAGTGATTGCGGATCTGCATAGTGATCGTTCCTGGCTGACCATCACCAGTTACCCAGGTACCCATTGCACTCTTTGCCTGACCAACTGGAGAAACAACTGCTGCGGTTCCGCATGCAAAAATTTCAGTGATCTCACCTGATGTAACTCCATCACGCCAATCATCGATAGATAACATCACTTCATCAACCTTGTAGCCAAGATCTGCGGCAACTGACAAAATTGAATCGCGCGTGATTCCAGGCAATAAAGTTCCAGTTAGCTTTGGAGTAATAACGGTTGCATCTGCGCCTTTTCCCTTTACGAAGTAAAGGTTCATGCCGCCCATCTCTTCAATCCACTTACGCTCTTTGGCATCGATCCATACAACCTGATCGCAACCTTCTTTTGCTGCAGCTTTTTGTGCAACCAAAGATGCTGCGTAATTTCCGCCGCACTTAGCCTCGCCTGTTCCACCTTGAGCTGCGCGAACATACTCTGTTGAGATCCATACAGAAACAGCCTTTGATGGATCAAAGTAAGCACCCGCTGGTGTTGCAATAAGAAGGTACGTTGCCTTATTTGTTGGGCGCACACCTAAACCGACCTCAGTTGCGATCATAAATGGGCGGATGTACAACGACTCCCCCACCTTGTTTGGAACCCAGCCTGCATCTTGCTTCACAAGTGCTTCTACTGTTTCCATAAATAATTCAACTGGCATTTCAGGCAAAGCTAAACGCTTTGCAGAGTTAGCAAAACGCTTTGCATTTGCCGTTGGACGGAACAATCCAATTGATCCATCAGGTTGGCGGTACGCCTTCATTCCTTCAAAGATCTCTTGGCCGTAATGAAACACAGCTGTTGCAGGGTCTAATGAGATTGGTCCGTACGGCATGAGGTGAGGTTCGCCCCAACCATCCGCTTCACTCCATTCGCACATCACCATGTGATCGGTGTAGTACTTTCCAAAACCACCTTCAGCAACTAGCGCATCACGCGTCGCTGCATCTTTAGCGTTGGGATTAAGAGTGATCTTCATGATTACAGAGCGCTTGCTAGCGCATCTCCAATTTCAGTAGTGCTTCGCTTCTTGTCTCCACGAGTTGCAAGATCTGCAGCAACTACTCGCTCAACATCGCGGGCAGCATCTGTTAGTCCTAAGTGATCAAGCATCATGGCAACCGACATTACTGTTGCAGTTGGGTCAGCTAAATTCTTTCCAGCGATATCTGGTGCTGAACCATGAACGGGCTCAAACATAGATGGGAACTTGCCGGTTGGGTTGATGTTTCCAGAGGCAGCAAGACCAATTCCGCCACAAATCGCAGCTGCGATATCGGTAAGGATGTCTCCGAAAAGGTTATCTGTTACAACAACATCAAAACGATCTGGATTAGTTACAAAGAACATAGAAGCGGCATCAACATGTAAATAATCAGTTGTGATCGCTGGGTATTCCTTTGCGACCTCGTTGAATGTACGAGTCCATAATCCGCCAGCACGTGTAAGCACATTGTTCTTATGTACAAGTGTTAACTTCTTGCGTTCACGCTTTGAAGCACGCTCAAAAGCATCACGGATTACACGCTCTGCCCCTCGACGAGTATTAAGGCTTTCCTCTGTTGCAATCTCTGCATCAGTACCTTCAGCAAGTACTCCACCAGCACCAACATATGGGCCTTCTGTACCTTCGCGAACAACAACAAAATCAATTGGAGCCTTAGTAGCAAGAGGTCCAGTAACACCAGGCATTAATCGAGCCGGACGCAGATTGATGTAGTGATCAAAGGCAAAGCGAAGCTTTAGTAAAAGTCCGCGCTCTAAAACTCCACTTGGAACCGTTGGATCTCCAACTGCGCCCAGCAAAATTACATCTGCCTTAGCAAGATCTGCCAATGTTGCATCAGGCAGAACTTCACCTGTGCGATGCCAAAACGCTGCACCAAGATCGTAAGAAGTTTTCTTGAATTCAACTCCGTACTTCTTCGCAACAACATCTAGAACCTTGAGGCCTTCACCAACAACCTCAGGGCCAATTCCATCGCCTGCAATTACAGCTAAATTAATTGTTGTCATTACCCCACCAAAGTTACGGAGCGAACTAGATCTGCTCCTGTTTCCTTTTTGATTGCCGTAGTTAGTTCGTCACTGATTTGTGAATCAACGGTGATCGCCATTAGCGCTTCTCCGCCAGCTGCACTTCGTGCAACCTGCATGCCCGCGATGTTTAGGCCAGCTTTTCCAAGTGCGTTACCGACAGCGCCAACAACACCTGGCTTGTCTGAGTAACGAAGGAACAAAAGATTTTCAGTTGGTGGAAGATCAAGATCAAAACCATCAATTGCAATGATCTTCTCAACCTTGCGAATTCCCATCAGAGTTCCATCAACAGTGACAATCTTTCCGTCAGCAAGTGCTGCGCGAAGAGAGATCATGCTGCGGTACTCAGGGCTTTCTGGATCTGTAGTTACAGATGAGGTAACTCCACGCTCTGCAGCAAGTGCTGGTGCATTTACGTAAGTAACATCTGAAAGTCCGCATCCAAGTAATGCACCCTTTAGAGCGCTTGTTGCAAGGATTGATGAATCGTGGCCAGAAATATCGCCCTTAACAGTCAGATCCATACTTACTGGAGCTTCTCCTGCGATCGCAGTTGCGATCTGAGCCATCTTCTCTACTAAAGGCAGGCTTGGACGAATCTCTTCGTGGATTGCTCCGCCCTTTACGTTAACCGCATCTGGAACAAGCTCGCCTGCAAGTGCTTTACGCACTGACACAGCAACAGCAATACCTGCACGCTCTTGAGCTTCATCTGTTGATGCACCCAAGTGAGGTGTTGCTACAACTTGATCCAAAGTAAATAGTGGTGAGTCTGTGCATGGTTCTGTTGAGAACACATCAAGACCAGCTCCTGCAACACGTCCTTCAGTGATTGCATCAAACAATGCAGCCTCATCAAGCACGCCACCACGAGCGGCATTAATGATGCGAACAGAAGGCTTAACCTTCTTCAGCGCTTCTACGCCGATTAGGTTTGCAGTTTCCTTTGTCTTTGGAAGGTGAATGGTGATGAAATCTGAAATCTTAAGAAGTTCATCAAGTTCAACTAAACGAACACCAAGTTGTGCAGCACGCGCTGGCTGTAGGTATGGATCGTAAGCAACTACATCCATTCCAAATGCCTGCATGCGGTGCGCAACTAATTGTCCGATGCGACCAAAGCCAACAATTCCAAGTGTCTTTTCAAAGATCTCAGCGCCTGTGTACTTTGAACGTGCCCACTTTCCATTACGCAATGCTGCGTGTGCTGGAGAGATGAAACGTGCAGAAGCCATCAACAATGAGATTGCTAATTCAGCTGCAGAAACAATGTTTGATGTAGGTGCATTAACAACCATGACACCAGCAGCTGTTGCTGCAGGAATATCAACGTTATCAAGACCAACACCAGCACGGGCAATAACCTTTAGGCCCTTTGCTGCTGCAATCGCTTCTGAATCCATCTTTGTTGCAGAACGAATCAAAACCGCATCTACACCTTTAGCAAGTGCTGCAAGAAGTTCTGCACGGTTTGCACCATCGCAGTTAACAACTTCAAAATCAGGACCTAGTGCTTCAAGTGTTGCAGGGCTGAGCTCTTCAGCGATTAAAACAATAGGTTTAGCCACGCGCTGCGCTGCCTTCCTTGTAATCGTCGCCCTTTGACTGCTTCATCCAAGAGAACATCTTGCGGAGTTCGCGGCCAACAGCCTCGATTGGGTGTGTCTCTCCCTTAGCGCGAAGTGACTTAAATTCAGGTGCTCCAGCCTCTTGGTCATCGATGAAGCGCTTTGCAAATGCTCCGCTTTGGATATCTGCAAGAACTGCCTTCATGTTTTCCTTAACGCGTGGATCAATAACGCGTGGACCAGAAACATAATCACCGAACTCAGCTGTGTCAGAAACTGACCAACGCTGCTTTGCAATTCCGCCTTCGTACATAAGGTCAACGATCAACTTAAGTTCGTGCAAGCACTCGAAGTATGCAACCTCTGGCTGGTATCCAGCTTCAGTTAGTGTTTCGAATCCGTACATAACTAGCTGTGATGCTCCACCACAAAGTACTGACTGCTCACCAAATAGATCTGTTTCAGTCTCTTCAGTAAATGTTGTAAGAATTCCGCCTGCGCGTAATCCGCCGATTGCCTTTGCATATGAAAGTGTCAATGGCCATGCGTTTCCTGTTGCATCTTGCTCAACTGCAACAATTACTGGAACTCCGCGACCTGCTGCGTACTCACGACGCACAAGGTGTCCTGGGCCCTTTGGAGCAACCATGCAAACATCAACTGATGCTGATGGCTTGATGTAACCGAAGCGAATGTTGAATCCGTGTCCGAAGAACAATGCATCGCCATCTTTTAGGTTAGGCAAAATTGAATCTGTGTAGATGTGGCGTTGTAGGTGATCTGGCGCCAAGATCATGATGACAGTTGATTCCTTAACAGCTTCAGCAACACTTACAACACGTAGGCCTTCTGCTTCTGCCTTCGCGCGTGATGGTGAACCGTCTTTTAGTCCAACTCGAACATCGACACCGCTATCACGCAAGTTAAGTGCGTGTGCATGTCCTTGTGAGCCGTAACCGATGATCGCGACTTTGCGACCCTGGATGATTGATAGATCAGCATCCTCTTCGTGATACATCGTTGCTGCCACGGTATTTCTCCATTCGCCTTATGTGTTTAGTCGTTACTAGTTTTGGTAATCAGCCTGACCGCTATCTGCGGTAGGAATACTTTGAGTGCTAAGGGTACGGTCTGCGAGCGAGCCGCTGCCACGCTCAATGGCGACAAGGCCTGATTGAGCCAGTTCGCGAATGCCAAATCGCTCTAAAGCGTTAAGTAGATCACTGATCTTGGTCGCATCCCCTGTGGCTTCAAGAGTTAATGACTCGAAATCCTCATCAACGATCGTTGCACCGTAAGTTTCACAAACCGCATCAACATCGAAGCGGTTCTTGGATGTTGCAGAAATCTTTACCAACAAAAGTTCTGCCTGAACAGAATCTGATGTCTTGAGCTCTGCAATATGAATCACGTTAATCAACTTATCCAATTGACGAATAACTTGTTCAAGTGAGTGACTTTCAACATTGATGACAATTGTCATTCTGGAAATATTTGGATTTTCAGTTGGTCCAACAGCCAATGAATCGATGTTGTAAGCACGGCGTGAGAACAAGCCCGCAACACGTGCAAGTACACCAGGTGAGTTTTCAACTAGAACGGCGAGTGTATGTGTACTCATTAGAGCTCCTGTGAATCCCAGTCAGGCGCTAGTTCGCGCGCGATCATAATGTCGTCATTAGATGTTCCTGCTGCAACCATTGGCCACACCATTGCATCTCGAAAAACTCTGAAATCAACAACAACTGGTTGATCATTAATTGAGTTTGCCTTCTTGATAATTGCATCTACATCTTCTGGGCGATCGCAGGTTAAACCGACGCAACCCATTGCATCTGCAAGCTTTACAAAGTCAGGAATGCGCTTTGATTCCAAAGATGTATTTGAGTAACGACCTTCGTAGAACAAGGTCTGCCACTGGCGAACCATTCCTAATGATTCATTGTTAATGATCGCTACCTTGATAGGAATGTTGTTTAGCGCGCAAGTAACTAACTCTTGGTTAGTCATCTGGAAGCAACCATCGCCATCAATTGCCCACACAGTTGTGTCTGGTGCTCCAACTTTTGCACCCATTGCAGCAGGAACTGCGTAGCCCATTGTTCCGAGTCCACCAGAGTTCAACCAGGTACGAGGCTTTTCATACTTTACAAATTGAGAAGCCCACATCTGGTGCTGACCAACGCCTGCAACATAGATTGCATCTGGTCCAGTAATTGCACTTAGTCGTTCAATTACATACTGAGGAGAAAGTGATCCATCCTTTGGAAGTTCATAACCCAGTGGATATGTCGCACGTAGCTTGTTCATAGATGCGATCCATGGCGCTAAATCAGGCTGATTCTTTGCAAATTCCGCCTTCACTGCAGGGATTAATGCAGCGATGGTGCGCTTTAGATCTCCAACAACTGGAACATCTGCGTAACGATTCTTACCGATTTCAGCAGGATCAATATCTGCGTGAATTACCTTTGCATTAACTGCAAAGGTAGAAAGCTTTCCGGTAACACGGTCATCAAATCGCGCACCAAGTGTGATCAAAAGATCGGCCTTTTGAAGTGCAGTAACAGCGGCAACTGTTCCGTGCATTCCTGGCATACCAAGGTGTTGTGGATGACTATCTGGGAAAGAACCAAGTGCCATCAAAGTTGTAACAACAGGTGCTCCAACTAATTCCGCTAACTGCATTAGCTCTTTAGAAGCGTTCGCCTTGATTACTCCGCCACCAACATAGAAAACAGGCTTTGCTGATTGCGCAATTAATGCAGCTGCATCTTTAATAGCTTGGTTTTCAGGATCTACTTGTGGGTGGTATCCAGGAAGTGAAACCTCCTTTGGATACACAAATTCAGTTTCCTTTTGCAGTGCATCCTTTGCAATATCTACAAGTACTGGGCCCGGACGACCTGATCCTGCAATGTAGAAAGCCTCTGCGATTGCACGCGGAATATCCTTTGGATCAGTAATTAAATAATTGTGCTTTGTAAATGGCATTGTGATTCCGCGAATATCTGCTTCTTGGAATGCATCTGTTCCGATTGCAACTGATGGAACCTGACCCGTGATTGCAACCATTGGAACTGAATCCATTGCAGCATCAGCGAGCGGAGTAACAAGGTTTGTGGCACCTGGTCCTGAGGTTGCAATACAAACTCCTACGCGACCAGTAACTTGCGCGTATCCAGTTGCAGCGTGACCTGCTCCTTGCTCGTGGCGAACCAAGATGTGGCGGATCTTGCTATCAAAGATTGGATCGTATGCAGGAAGAATCGCGCCACCTGGAAGTCCGAACATCACATCGACGCCGGCAGACTCCAAAGATTGCACGAGTGAACTAGCTCCACTCATCTTCTTGCTCATATCCATCTCCTTTCGCTTGTAGATCCATGGGGTGAAATGAAAAAACCCTCAGATAACTGAGGGTGGCGCATGATCAAATACCGATCACGCGCCTTTAAATCACCACCACAAATGTTGTGCTCATGGACTTATTCTCCAATGAATGAGCCTGTGCGTCAAGAGTTGAGATAGAGATCTCACAATTTGAGAGGGGGTTAGTCGCAGACCGCACCCTTTGAGGCAGAGCCCACTAGCTTTGAATACTTCGCCAATACACCGCGGGTGTACTTGTGTGGCAGAGGCTTCCAACCAACCTTGCGAGCTTCAAGTTCTGCAGGATCAACAAGCAAATCCAATGTGCGATTAGTGATGTCGATGCGAACTCTGTCGCCATCTTTAATAAATGCGATCGGTCCCCCGTCGACAGCTTCAGGTGCAACGTGTCCAACACATAGACCCGTTGAACCACCTGAGAATCGACCATCAGTTAATAGCAATGTTGATTTACCAAGGCCTGCACCCTTGATTGCGCCAGTGATCATTAACATCTCGCGCATTCCTGGTCCGCCCTTAGGACCTTCGTAGCGAATAACTACAACATCGCCAGCTTGAATTGTTCCATTTTCAAGGGCTTCCATTGCAGCTTGCTCGCGCTCAAATACTCGAGCAGGTCCTTCAAAACTTTCAATACCGATTCCGGCCGTCTTACATACAGCACCTTCGGTAGCAAGTGTTCCACCAAGAATTGTGATTCCAACATCTGTTGAAATTGGTGATGAAACTGCACGCAAAATTTGTCCATCAGGATCTGGCGGTGCAACCTCTTTAAGGTTTTCAGCCATTGTCTTTCCGGTAACTGTTAGAACATCACCGTGCAATAAACCTGCATCGAGTAAACCTTTGAGAACAACTGGAATTCCACCGACCTTATCAACATCGCTCATTACAAACTTTCCAAATGGCTTTAAATCACCAAGTAATGGAACCTTTGAACCGATTCGATGGAAGTCATGAAGCTCTAGATCTACGCGTGCCTCGTTAGCAATAGCTAATAAGTGCAGCACAGCATTTGTTGAACCACCAAGGGCCATCAAAATTGTGATTGCATTTTCAAATGCCTGCTTGCTCAAAATATCGCGGGTTGTGATTCCTTGACGGATCAACTCAACAACTGCAGCACCTGATGCGATTGCATAAGTGTCGCGACGGCGATCAACAGCTGGAGGTGCAGCAGATCCTGGAAGTGAAAGCCCTATAGCTTCACCAATACTTGCCATTGTGTTTGCTGTGTACATACCGCCGCAAGCACCTTCACCTGGACAGATTGCTCGCTCAATCGCATCAACGCGATCTTGAGTAATCAATCCACGTGCACAAGCACCAACTGCCTCAAAGGCATCAATGATCGTTACATCTTTGCCATCAACCTGACCTGGCAAGGTAGAACCTGCGTAAACAAAAACACTTGCGACATCAATACGTGCCGCTGCCATCATCATTCCGGGAAGTGATTTATCGCAACCGGCAAATGTGACCATGCCATCGAGGCGTTCTGCCTGCATAACAGTTTCAACTGAATCCGCAATTACTTCGCGGGATACTAATGAAAAGTGCATTCCTTCATGGCCCATTGAAATTCCATCAGAAACAGAAATGGTCCCGAATTGCATTGGGAAGCCACCAGCATCAATAACGCCTTGCTTCGAGGCCTTTGCTAAACGGTCCAATGAAAGGTTGCATGGTGTGATTTCATTCCACGAAGATGCAATTCCGATTTGAGGTTTAACCCAATCCGCATCCCCCATACCAACTGCGCGCAACATTCCGCGTGCTGGAGCTCTTTCGAGTCCATCTGTGACTACTCCAGAGCGAGGTTTCATCGTGGCCATGAGAGAATTCTACCCTCTTGATAACAAATCAATTAATCTGAACTGGAGCATTTGCGTGTCAAAAAACACCGAGATCGAAGGCCTTGACCCAACTAGATGGCGCACCCTTTTCGTCGTCGCTATTTCACAATTAATGCTGGTGCTCGATAGCTCCATCATGAATATTGCAATTCCCAGCGCGAAGATCGACCTTGGTATCTCAGATGCTAATCAGCAATGGGTTATCACTGCGTACACCTTGGCTTTTGGTTCACTACTGCTTTTGGGTGGACGAATCGGTGACTACATGGGCCGCAAGAAGATCTTCCTTATCGGTTTAATTGGTTTTGCCGCCGCTTCAGCACTTGGTGGAATCGCATCAACTCAGGGACTCTTGTTTGCATCGCGAGCACTGCAGGGTGTTTTCGGTGCACTTCTTGCACCAGCTGCTTTAGCGATTATTTCTGTGACATTTACAGTTCCTAAGGAGCGCGCAAAAGCTTTCGGCGTAATCGGTGCAATCTCTGGCGGTGGAGCTGCAATCGGTTTAATCCTTGGTGGAACATTGACTGAGTTCTTCTCGTGGCGCTGGTGCCTTGGTGTAAACACACCAATCGCAATCGCTGCTGCAATTCTTGCAATTAAGTTTGTACATGAATCAAAGGCAGAAGGAGATAACACCTACGACATTCCAGGTGTAATCACTGCAACCGCTGGATTATTCTCGCTTACCTACGGCTTTAATGAAGCTGCAAGCAAGGGCTGGAGCTCAACAACCACAATCTCATTCTTGGTGGCAGCGGTTGTTCTACTGGTTGTATTTGTATCGATCGAAATGCGTGTGAAGAATCCTTTGATGCCACTTCGTGTAATTACAGAGCGCAATCGTGGTGGTTCATACCTTGGCTCACTTGTAGTTGGTGCCGGACTATTCTCAATGTTCTTGTTCCTAGGACTTTACCTTCAGGTAGTTCTTGGTTACAGCCCATTGCGATCAGGTTTTGCATTCCTACCATTCACCTTTGGAATTATTACCTTCGCAGGAATTGCATCAGCCCTGCTTCCAAAGTTTGGGCCAAAGCCATTGATGGTTCCAGGTTTACTCGCAGCAAGCGTTGGCTTACTGCTTTTAACCCGTATTACTCCTGAAACTTCATACTTAACACATGTAGTTCCATCGCTTCTGATCATGTCTAGCGGCATGGCACTTGTGTTTATTCCATTAACTTCAACATCACTTCATGCGGTTTCAAACCATGACACAGGTGTTGCAAGTGCGATGGTGAATACAAGTCAGCAGATTGGTGGATCACTAGGAACAGCGTTGCTCAACACTATTGCCGCAACTGCGACAACTACATATGCAGCTGCTCATACCGAGCTAGGAAAAGCTGTAATGCCATTTGCAATGACTCATGGCTTTACAGTCGCATTTAAGTTCAGTGCAGGTTTGCTATTTATCGGAGCAATCGTGCTGTTCTTCTTTATTAATATCGGTAAAGAGTCACTCGTTGAAAACGAAGGCGCAGGCTTTCACTAATTAATTAGCAGCTTGTCCAAGGTGGCCAAGTAGAAGCTCTCGTACGCGAGCAGCATCTGCTTGGCCCTTTGTCTCTTTCATCACCGCACCAATCAATGCTCCTGCTGCAGGGATGTGTCCACCGCGAACCTTTTCAGCGGTGTCTGCTTGTTCAGCACACACCTTTTCAATCGCTGCCATCAGCGCACCGTCATCATTTACAACTTTGATTCCGCGCTTTGCGACAACATCTGAAGGCTTTCCTTCGCCAGCGATAACACCTTCGACAACTTGACGTGCAAGCTTGTCAGTTAGTTCACCTGCGTTAACGAGTGCAACAATCTCTGCAACATCTTGCGGTGTAATCGCAAGCTCAGCCAAGGCAACTTCCTTGTCATTTGCAATACGTGAAATTTCACCAAGCCACCAGCTGCGAGCCTTTGCAGGATCTGCACCTAACAACACAGTTGCTTCAACAATATCTAAAACATCTGCATTAATCATTGCTGCCATTTCCTTATCAGGAACAGCCCATGCTTCTTGCAGACGCTTGCGACGAATTGATGGTCGCTCAGGCAAAGCAGCACGCAATGTTTCGATCCATGCAGCATCAGGTGCAACCGGCACTAGATCTGGCTCTGGGAAGTATCGGTAATCCTCGGCTTGTTCCTTTGAACGGCCAGAACGTGTTAATCCGGTGTCCTCTTGGAAGTGACGAGTTTCTTGAACTACTCGCCCACCAGCATTCAGAAGCTCTGCATGACGAATCATTTCACCACGAACAGCACGTTCAACTGAGCGAAGTGAGTTAACGTTCTTTGTTTCACTTCGTGTGCCAAGCTTTTCTGCACCGATCAAACGTAATGAAACATTTGCGTCGCAACGCAATGAGCCTTGCTCCATCTTCACATCGCTAACGCCCAATGAGCGAAGGATGTCGCGAAGCTCAGCAACATATGCCTTTGCAACCTCTGGTGCGTACTTACCTGTACCAGGAACAATCTTGGTAACAATTTCAACCAATGGAATTCCGGCACGGTTGTAATCCAATAATGAGTATTCAGCGCCATGGATTCGTCCTGTTGCGCCACCAACGTGAAGAGACTTACCTGTGTCCTCTTCCATGTGTACGCGTTCTACCTCTACACGGAACTTCTTTGGACCCTCATCTGTTTCGATTTCAACATCTACATATCCATCAACACAGATTGGCTCGTCATACTGAGAAATCTGGAAGTTCTTTGGCATATCTGGGTAGAAGTAATTCTTACGAGCAAAGCGTGAAAATGGTGCGATTGAACAGTTAAGCGCAAGACCGATCTTGATCGTTGATTCGATCGCCTTTTCATTAACTACAGGCAGGGCTCCAGGAAGTGCTAAACAAACAGGACACGTCTGAGTGTTTGGTTCTGCACCAAATACAGTGCTGCAACCACAAAACATCTTTGAGTTTGTATTGAGTTCAACGTGAACTTCAAGACCTAGTACTGGTTCGTACTTAGCAACTACATCATCGTATGAAAGAGTCATCGCGCACCTCCCAACGCTGGGGCTTTATCCAGTAATGGAGCGCCCCACTTTGATAGCAGCGCCGCTTCAAGTGCCGCACCAACTGAGTACATGCGCTCATCCTTCATAACAGGCGACATAATTTGGAAACCAACTGGCAGACCATCTTCATCAGCTAATCCTGAAGGCAATGACATTCCGCCAATTCCCGCCATGTTTACTGGAATTGTTGCAATGTCATTCAAGTACATAGCTAGCGGATCATTAGCCTTTTCACCGATTTTAAATGCGGTTGTTGGACATGTTGGTGAAACAAGAACATCTGCCTTTTCAAAAGCATTTGTGAAATCTTGTGTAATCAGCGTTCGAACCTTTTGCGCACTGCCGTAATACGCGTCGTAGTAACCAGATGACAATGCATAGGTTCCCAAAATAATGCGGCGCTTAACCTCTTTACCGAAACCAACCTCACGGGTCAGGTTCATGACAGATTCAGCTGAGGCTCCATCAACATCACCAACGCGCAAGCCGTAGCGCATTGCGTCAAAGCGGGCCAAGTTAGATGAGCACTCTGATGGTGCAATTAAGTAGTAAGCAGCAAGTGCGTACTCAAAGTTTGGTGCTGAAACTTCAACAATTTCAGCGCCAGCCTTTGCTAATAGTTCAAGGGACTCTTCAAAGCGGGCACGAACTCCTGGCTGGTATCCATCGCCATTGAGTTCTTTAACAACACCAATCTTCATTCCTTTAACATCGCCAGATTTTGCTGCAGCGACTACCTGAGGAACTGGTGCATTAATACTTGTTGCATCCTTTGGATCATGTCCTGCAATCGCTTCATGTAATAGCGCTGTATCTAAAACTGTGCGCGCACATGGACCTGCTTGATCAAGTGATGATGAGAAGGCAACTAAACCAAAGCGTGAAACTCCACCGTAGGTTGGCTTCACACCAACTGTTCCGGTTACAGCAGCTGGTTGGCGAATTGATCCACCAGTATCTGTACCAATTGCAAGTGGTGCCTCAAAAGCTGCAAGGGCTGCTGATGAACCTCCGCCAGAACCGCCAGGGATACGAGTTAAATCCCAAGGGTTATGTGTTGGTCCGTATGCAGAGTTTTCAGTCGATGAACCCATCGCGAACTCATCCATATTGGTCTTACCCAAGATAATAATGTCATTCTTCTTTAGGTTTGCGACAACTGTTGAGTCGTACGGTGGTCGCCATCCCTCAAGAATCTTTGAACCACATGTTGTTGGAATACCCTTTTGCGCCATTACATCTTTAAGAGCAAGCGGAACACCAGCAAGTGGTGACATCTTTTCACCCTTTGCGCGCTTTGCATCTACTGCAGCGGCTTGAGCAAGTGCACCTTCAGTATCAACATGAAGAAATGCATGAACATCTGTATCAACCGCTTTAATGCGAGCTAGATGTGCCTGAGTTAAAGCAACTGATGTTGTTTCTCCGGCAGCAAGCTTTGCCGCCATTTCGGATGCGGTGTTACGAATCATTCTTCACCCAAAATCTGTGGAACGCGGAAGCGTTGATCTTCTTGCGCAGGAGCACCAGATAGCGCTTCTTCTGGAGTCAGACTTGGCACAACTACATCTGCGCGAAAAATGTTGCGAAGTGGCAATGGGTGGGATGTTGGTTCAACATCGGCTCCAGCAACTTCCTGTACGCGAGCAACCGCATCCAAGATAACTGTGAACTCATTAGACAGATTTACTAACTCTTCATCGCTCATTTCGATGCGGGCTAGGCCAGCAAGTTTTGCGACATCATCACGTGAAAGGCTGCTCATGCGGCTCAGTCTAATTAAAAGCAGGCTTAACTGCGAATTTGCCCATTTCCGGTAACGATCCAGGTTGTGGTGGTCATCGCTTCAAGTCCCATTGGGCCACGGGCATGTAATTTCTGATTTGAGATACCGATTTCAGCACCAAAGCCCATTTGCTCGCCATCTGTAAATCGAGTGGATGTATTCACCATAACGGCGGCGCAATCTGCCAACGCGATAAATCTCTTCACATTCTCTTTATTTTCCGAAATTATCGCCTCGGTATGTTGAGTTCCGTACTTGGCAATGTGGGCGCTTGCCGCATCAACTGAATCAACAATTGCCACATTCATCTCAAGAGTTCCGTACTCGGTGCAAAAGTTTTCATCTGTTGCCAAGGTTGCAGGGATGCCGGCGCTCTTTGCAAGCGCAAGGGTTGCAGCATCGGCGTGCACAATAACTCCTGCTTCATGAAGTGCCTTAAGTGCTGTTGGCATAAAAGAATCGGCGATCTTTGAATGCACCAATAATGTCTCAGCTGCATTGCACACACTTGGGCGCTGAACCTTTGAGTTGATAATAATTGGAACAGCTTTGGTTAGATCTGCAAACTCATCAATATAAACATGGCAAACACCTGCACCGGTTTCAATTGTTGGAACAGTCGATTCATCAACAACCATGCGAATCAGCGCTGCACTTCCACGTGGAATAACTAAATCCACCTTTCCGCGAGCATTCAGCAAAGCCTTTACCGTTTCGCGATCTTCAGATGGAACCAACTGAATCACATCTGGTGAAATTGATGTTGAAGCCAAAGCTTCGCGCATAACTCGAACTAAGACCTCGTTGCTGTGTGCCGCACTTGATGAACCACGCAATAAAGCCGCGTTTCCTGACATCAACAAGATAACCGCTGCATCAACTGTGACATTTGGACGTGCTTCATAGACCATTCCGATAACACCAAAAGGAACAGAAATTTGCTCCAGTTCAATGCCGTTTGGAAGTGTTGATTGACGCAAGGTGATTCCAAGTGGATCTGGAAGTTCACTTACTTGACGCGCTCCCCCAGCGATTCCTTTGATGCGTTCTGGGGTAAGTAGTAATCGATCAAGCAGAGAAGAGTTCAGACCCGCCGAACGTCCAGCTTCCATATCCTTTTCATTTGCTGCCAAAATTTCAGCGCCTCTGGCTTCAATTGCATCTGCAATCGCAAGAAGTGCTGCCTTTCGCTGCGCGCCTGTGGCAACACTCAACGTTCGGCCAGCGATGCGAGCCGAATCAGCAAGATTAGAAATTAATACCTTGGCGTCCATGGGTTCAAGCCTAGCGGGAGTTAGCATGAGTTCGTGATCAAATTAATCCGCAGAGTTGCAATCATTCTTGTCGTTCTTTACGCCGCATTGTTCGGCCTTACAAAGGTAATTCACTACCCCGAACCAATCGCTGCCATAAAACTCGGATTAGCTCCGGCATCAAAAACTCCAGATTTAATGCCAGCTCATGTAATCAAGGCGGTGCCAGGAGCTCCACTGCCAATGGGAACTACCGAAGAAATCACAGAAGTTACTTGGAACGGGAAAAAGCAACCCTTTTCTACCTTCTTAGAAGATACAAACACCAATGCATTCTTGGTAATTCGTAAAGGAAAAATTACGTACGAAAAGTATTTTAATGGAAAGACACAGTCAACAGTTCTTCCTTCATATTCAGTTGCAAAGACAATGACCTCACTTGTTATTGGTCAATTAATCGATGAAGGGAAGATCAAAGAAAGCGATACTTTTGTAAGCATCTTGCCGCAGTTTAAGGCTGGGACATCCTTCGACAAGGTGACAATTAAAGATTTGCTCGACATGAATTCTGGTGTTGGGGTCTCAGATAACTACCCAACAGGTCCATCAGGATGGGGTGTAGCTATCGCACAGATGTATGCATCCACCGATATCGATTGGTTCTTGATGCACAATCGAAAGATGACTGAGGAACCAGGAACTTATCCTGAGTACCGATCTGTAAATACACAGATGCTTGGGTTGATTGTTCAAAAGATTACCGGCCAGAAATTAGCAGATGCTTTTAGTGAACGTATCTGGCAAAAGGTTGGCGCAGATTTCAACGCGACATGGAATGTTGATCGCGTAGGTGGGCATGAGAAAGCTTTTTGTTGTTTTAACGCAACCGCACGTGATTATGCTCGCGTTGGGTTAGCACTGATGACAGGTGAGCCCAAGATTGCAAGCACTTCATGGAAGGCGCGACTTTCGACTCCTGCAGTTACTTTGGATTACGGCTGGGGTTATGGCGCACAAATGTGGCATCCATACCCAGGAATTAATCTGATGCTAGGCTTACATGGTCAATACATCTATCAAGATGCTCTGCATGACACCATTATTGTGAAGTTGTCAGATATGCCAACAAGTGCGGATGGAATCAGTTCGAAAGTTGCCGCAGTTTTGAAGGAGATAGCAGAAAAAAACTAGTCAGAGAAGAACTAAGTCGTCGCGATGAACTAATTCGCGTTCGTACTCTGCACCAAGTGCTGCTGCTAGCTCCTTTGTGGAACGACCCAGCATCTGTGGCAGATCCTCTGAATCAAATGCGACTAACCCTCGCGCAATCACCTTGCCATCTGGACCAACTAGTTCCACGGCATCTCCTGAAATAAATTCGCCTTCGACAGCGGTTACTCCCGCTGGAAGTAAGGAAACGCCGCGTTCCAAAATCGCAGTTACCGCACCAGCATCCAAAATTAACTTGCCATGAGACTTTGTTGCATGTGCAAGCCACAACAACCGCGAGGTTGTCTTGCTCGCTTGAGCATGGAAATGGGTTCCAAATTTTTCACCAGCAAGTGACTTATCTGAATCTTCTAGAGAAGTCAGAAGCATTGGAATTCCAGCCGATGTTGCGATGCGCGCAGCCTCAACCTTGGTAACCATTCCCCCACTGCCAACACCTGCAGCGCCTGCTCCACCTAATGTGACGCCTTCAATATCTGCAACAGATGAGACTTCATGAATTTTTTGCGCACCTGCTTGTGATGGAGGTGCGTCATACAAAGCATCGATATCTGAAACCAGAACTAATAAATCAGCACCAATCAGCAGAGCAACTAATGCAGCTAAGCGATCATTATCGCCAAAGCGAATCTCTTGAGTTCCGACAGAGTCATTTTCATTAATGATTGGAACAACACCCAATTGCAATAAGCGATACAAGGTGCGTTGTGCATTTTGGTAATGTGAACGTCGCACAACATCTTCAGTAGTTAATAACACCTGAGATGCGGTAATTGAATGTCGAGCAAAGCTTTGTGTGTATTGAGCGACTAATAGCCCTTGACCAACAGATGCTGCAGCTTGTTGAGTGGCCAGATCTTTTGGTCGAGTAGTTAAACCAAGTGGAGCAAGACCTGCTGCGATTGCACCTGATGAAACAACAACAACTTCAGCGCCCCGTTTTTTACACGCTGCAACAACATCTACAAGTTTGTTTACCGCTTGAGCATCAAGTGCTGAACCAGCTTTACCCGTTAGAGAGGAGGAGCCAATCTTGATGACGATGCGCTTTGCAGAGGTGATCTGCTCTCGGCTCACTTGTCATCTCCATCCTCTTCGACTTCTTTAACAATCGGTGCTGAAAGTTTAGGTGTATGCGGGTCAACAACGTTGTATTCCCACTGCTGCGCGATTTCTTCATCGCTTAGGACATCTTCTACGCGCTCAGGCATATTCCAAGTGGTCTCAAGACGTGAATCTTCTCCACGACGGTGAAGGTGACCAGCAAGTTGTTCGGCGCCAGCTTCGATCGTTGGCTCCCAATCAAAGATAACTTCGGTATCTCCATCGCCAATTCGAACTTCACTTCCTGCGACAGCGCCTTGCTTGTACAACTCTTTTTCAACTCCAAGTTGAGCAAGACGATCTGCAAGGTATCCAATCGCTTCAGCGTTCTTAAAGTTAGTTTGGCGAACCCAACGTTCTACCTTCTTACCGCGAATAGTGAATGAACCATCTGCATTTGTACGAACGGTAAATCCAGAGTCATCAACTGCAACTGGTCGCAAAATAATTCGTGTGCGCTCAGGCACTCCTGCTTCAACTCGATTCTTATGAACTAATCGACCCATTGCATAAATGAGATCTTGCAAACCTTCGCGTGACGCAGCAGATACTGAGTAAACCTCGTACCCCTTATCGCGCAGCTCTTGTTCAACCATTTCAGCCATAGCTTTTCCATCTGGCAAGTCAATCTTGTTAAGCGCAACGATACGAATACGATCTTCAAGTCCGCCGTACAGTGCAAGTTCATTTTCAATCGCTTCAAGATCTGCAACAGGGTTGCGATCTGTTTCCAATGTTCCGCAATCCAATACATGCACTAGAGCAACGCAGCGTTCAACGTGGCGAAGGAATTCAAGGCCAAGGCCCTTTCCTTGTGAGGCACCTGGAATAAGTCCTGGTACATCTGCAACGGTGAATCGTGTTTCTCCTGCTTGAACAACACCAAGGTTTGGAACCAATGTTGTAAATGGATAATCAGCGATCTTTGGACGTGCAGCAGAAACAGCAGCAATTAATGAAGACTTTCCGGCACTTGGAAATCCAACTAATGCGATATCTGCAACGCTCTTTAATTCAAGGGTTAATGTGCGCTCTTCGCCTGGTTCACCAAGTAATGCAAAGCCTGGTGCGCGTCGCTTTGATGATGACAGTGCAAGGTTTCCAAGACCGCCAAAACCACCTTGTGCTGCGATAAAAGTTGTTCCATTGCCGATCAAATCTGCGATTTGTTCGCCCTTTTGATCATAAATAACTGTTCCATTTGGAACGCCAAGAATTAAATCCTCGCCTTGGTGTCCATCTTTACGATCGCCGTAACCCTGATGACCAGATGTTGCTTTGCGATGTGGTGAATGGTGGAAATCTAGAAGTGTTGTAACGCTTGGATCGACGATGAGAATGACATCTCCGCCGCGTCCGCCGTTACCGCCATCTGGTCCACCAAGTGGCTTAAATTTTTCGCGCTTAACAGAGACGCAACCATCGCCACCTTTTCCGGCAGCGGCGTAGAGAGTCACACGATCAACAAATGTTGTCATTGTTTAACTCCCTTTCTTTTCTGTGCAATTAACGCTGGAATGAAAAAAGCGAGCCGCATGATTACGGCTCGCTCTTTTACAAGAAACCTAAAATTAAGCTACCGGAGCCACATTCACTACACGGCGACCGCGAGCGCGACCGAATTCAACAACGCCTGCAGCTAGTGCAAACAGAGTGTCATCCTTACCGCGACCAACGTTCTTGCCTGGGTGAAAATGTGTTCCGCGCTGACGAACTAAAATTTCGCCAGCATTAACTTCTTGTCCGCCGAAACGCTTGATACCAAGGTACTGTGGATTGGAATCGCGACCGTTTCGTGTCGAGGAGACACCCTTCTTACTTGCCATTTACTTCGTCTCCCTTACTTCGCGCCGTTGATGGCGGTAATTTTTACACGAGTCAGTTGCGCACGGAATCCCTGGCGACGACGGTGACCTGTCTTGTTCTTGTAACGCAAGATGTCGATCTTTGGTCCCTTTAGCTCTTCGATAACTTCTCCAGTTACCTTTACGCCAGACAAAACCTTTGGGTCTGTTGTAACAGCTGCACCATCTACTACTAGTACGGCAGGGAATGAAACAGTTGAGCCAGCAGCAGCGTCGATATGATCAACGATTACTGTGTCGCCAACTGCGACCTTCTCCTGGCGTCCGCCAGCTTTAACGATTGCGTACACGTGTTACTCCAGTTCATGTTCTAAGCCTTGACCTAATCGAGGTCCGTGGGCAGAGGGTAAGCGTACGCAAGCGTGTGCTTAGCGGTCAAATTGCGATGAGACGATCCTGGTCACAGCCTTTTCAAGCGCATAAATAGGGTCACTGGCCGCTCCCTTTACTTCAGCATCTGCCAGGGCGATCGCCCCAACGGCATCAGCGATTTGGGCTGGGCTCCAACGGTTGAGCTGACGACGGGCCTTATCGATCTGCCAAGGCGCCATTCCAAGCTGACCGGCAAGTTCAAATGATTTTTGATTGCGGTTTGCGCCTGCCACCTTTGCGAGTGAACGCAAAGAGGATGCAATCGCACTGGTGATCATTACTGGATCAGTTCCAGTTTCTAGGGCACTACGTAACGAAATAAGTGCCGCCGATAAATTTCCATCCAATGTTGCATCTGCAACATCAAAGCCTGTTGTTTCAACTCGACCTTGGTGGTACTTATCAACCATCGCTTCATCAATTAATCCCGATGGTGCATCGGCTGCAATCTGTCCGACTGCACCCTGTAATTCGCGAAGATCATTTCCGAGTGCTCCAACTAATGCAGAGACAGCACCAGTTGATGCCTTACGCCCCAAATCTAAGAAAAGAGATTTAACAAACTCTTCCTTTTCTGCTTCCTTCTTTAAAGGATCACAAGCAATTAATTCAGGTTTAGCTTTTTTGATCGCATCAAGGAGTGCTTTACCTTTTACTCCACCTTTGTGAACAAAGATAACGGTGGTTGTTGGATCTGGTTGTTCGATATAGCGAGTGATCTCATCCCGATTATCTTCAGGCAGATCTTGAAGATCGCGAATAATTAATGCACGACGCTCAGAAAATAAAGATGGAGCTAATGCATCTGCAATGTCTCCAACAATTGTGTCGGCGGCGAATAATGTTGTGATCTCGCACTTTTCCTCTTTTAACTGTGCGTTCAATTTAGTGAGCGCTCGATCTGCAAGAGCGGTTTCTGAGCCAAGGATCAAGTACAACGCATTCATTGCTCTCTCCCTTAGCTCCAATAGAACAACCTGATTGTTCCCTTACTTTTTCGAACCCGTAAATGATGGGCTTTAGCGGTGATCGCCAGTGCGCCATCTCTATCTGTTCGAACAACTTGTGTGCCGAGTCTAGTCAAAGAGGCGATAGTTTCTGCAGCGGGGTGGCCATATGAGTTTTTAGCCCCCACGCTTATGACGGCAATTTGAGCAGAAAGAGATTTCATCAGCCCTGCATCTTGGTATTTCGAGCCGTGATGGCAGACCTTATAAATATCCACCGCACGCACATTTCCTAAAATTTCATGTTGTGCTGGAGGCTCGAGATCTCCTGCGGTAAAGATGCTCCAGTCGGTTGTAGAAACAATCATGGCGATACTTGAGTTATTGATGACCGAGCCTTCACCTGGCATTGATTCAAAGTTATGGGTACTTACATCTGGCCACAGAACTTCAAAGGTGATGCCCGCAATTGATGCTGTCATTCCTTTTTGTACAGTCGTGATCTGGCTATTTTGTAATAGTTGAAGAGAGTGCGTGCTTTCTAGTACTGGTTCTAAATTGTTACTAATCCAGGTTTGCTGAACATCGCGAGATTTAACCAATCCTGAAAGGCCACCGACATGGTCTGCATGAAAATGCGAAAGGATCAATAGCGGAACTTGATGTATTCCAAGTGCTCGCAAACATTTATCTTCAGCAACTGGATCTGGCCCGACATCAATAACAATAGCCTGACCATGATGCAGATTAATAACCATCGAATCACCTTGGCCTACATCGCAGTTTGCGATCTGCCAATCTCCTGCTGGCCATCGTTGTATCCACGTTAACGCTAGAACTGCAACAACAAAAATGGCTGTGGTTGTGCGCCAGCTCTTCTTAAAGAGCCACAGATACGCAATCACTATTGCCACAATGAGAAAACCGATTTTTCCATTGTGAATAGTTAAAACCGGAAACTCTGCAATGCGGCGGGCGATACCGGCAATTAACCCTGCTGGGATTCGAATTACTGCAACTAAAGCAACTGTTAGAAATGGTGCAACTGGGGACACTAATGCAGCAATAAACCCTAAGATCGTTATGGGCGCTACAAAAGGTGCCGCTAGTAGATTCGCGACAATGCTCATTGGAGATAAGTAGCCAGATAGCGCGACTAAAATCGGAGAACAAAAAAGCATGGCTGCGATGGGTGGGGCAAGCGCGCCTGCTAACTTTTTGTGCGTCGGTAACTTATCTCCAATTACTGGCGCCAGCAGCAACAGTCCTGCCGTTGCCAATACTGAAAGTGCAAAACCAGCATCTTGGGCCTGCCAAGGATCACCAATTACTACGGCAGCAATTGCAAAGCCCAACGCAGGCAATGAATCAGTGCGACGTTTACTCGCTTGTGCAGACAATAAGACTGCCGCCATAGCTGCTGCACGCAATACTGAAGGAGATGGTCTGACTAATGCAATAAAACAGCTCAGTGCGATTGCAGTTGCCAATAAGCGATGCTGTGTTCGTTTGATGAAGAACTGCATGCACCATAAAACAAAACTCGAAACGATTGCAAAGTTTGCACCACTGACAGCGACTAAGTGCGTCAGGCCCGAACGTTTCATTGCATCCTTGAAATCTGCGCTTTGCTTTGAGGTATCTCCCAGCACCATTCCTGGAATTAATGCACCTGCATCCCCTTCGCCTGAGTAATTTCTTAAACCCGATCTAATCGAGCCAAGGGTTGCAGCCCAGCGTGAAGGTTCAGTTGCAATCAAGAGATCCGCATCTACTAATAACAATGCAGCAACTCGAGACTCTGAACTTTTAATCACCCTTGCTTGCCCTTTAATCACCTGACCTGGCAAGGCGTTCAAAGATTTACGTGCAATTACTCGAACTGGAACGCGCAGCAAATAGGAATTATCAGTAACTGCGAACTCTGTTAACCGTGCAGTGAATGAGTACTTGCCCGTACTCGTTTTCATGGGGTCGGAAATTACTTGAGCTGAAAAATCAATCGATGAATTGAAATGCTGAGCAATTTCAGATCTCTCTAAGGAGGATTGCCGGATTGACATAGCGGTTGCGCCAACGAAGATCGCAATGACAACAACTAACAGGCGTGATTTCTTGAAGCACAACGGGATCAAAACAAGTGCGCCGATGCAGATTCGCCAGGTTGACACTGCGCTTTGCAGCAACGCACCGCACCACAATGCCGCTCCCAGGGCTATCGCCCTGTAATCAACTAAATCCTGACTTTTGCTTTGATCTGTGCGAATTTTGCCGCACCTATTCCGCTTACCTTTTGCAGATCATCGATTGTTGTAAATGAACCATTTGTCTTTCGGTATTCAACGATTCGTGCAGCGATGACCGGGCCAATTCCATCTAATGCATCTAATTGATGCGCAGTTGCTCGATTGATATTTATCGGTCCTGTGTGTACTGACTTTGAAACACGAACGCCTGCGCTGTTAATGACAGTTGAATCTACATAGATCTGTTCGCCGTCATTGACAATTCTTGCCAAATTAATTGTGCTCAGATCTGCACCAGGTGCGCTGTCTCCAGCAGCTTTGATGGCATCTATGACTCTAGATTTTCCGGTCAAGGTATAGACACCTGGCTTATTGACCGCACCAGTGACATCTACAAATATTTCTGGTTCGATCACAGTTATCGGAATAACTTCAGGTGCTGCACTTGATTGGGTATTTCCACGTAAGACTACAAAAAGGGAAATCAATAAGAGAAGTCCACCGAGAATTAAAAGGGCTCGTTTTTGAGTGCGTGAATAGTGAAGGTCAAACCACCAATTACTTATAGATTCAAAGGCTGTGCGCAACTGTTCCATTGCGCAAGTGTGAATTTATTGGGATGGCGCAAATACCAAAGCTAATTAGTTGTTGATAACAATATTTACAAGCTTTGGCGCACGAGTGATCACCTTAGCAACCGTTGCTCCAGCAAGGGCTTCAACAATGCTTGGTAGAGCAAGAGCCGCGGCTTCAAGATCGACATCTGAAATAGAAGGCGCAATATCAATACGATCCTTGATCTTGCCGTTAATTTGAATGACAGCGGTCACCGCATCGGCAACAAGTAACTTCTCATCAACAGCAGGCCATCCAGCAAGTGCAACACATGGCTTGTGACCAAGGCGCTCCCACATCTCTTCTGCGGTAAATGGTGCAACAAGTGACAACATGATCGCAATCGCTTCAACTGCTTCGCGAACTGCAGGATCTGCGGCACCACAACCAGAATCAATCGCCTTGCGAGTTGCATTTACCAGCTCCATCACGCGGGCAACTGCAACGTTAAATCGGAAGGATTCAACGGCAAAACCGGCATCGTGCAGCGCTTTATGAGTTGCTTTACGCAATGCAAGGTCACCAGTGCTGAAATCAACGCCAGCTGGGCTCGTTACATCACCAGATAATCTCCACGCACGGGTTAAGAATTTAACTGAACCTGAAGGTGAAACATCAGACCAATCCACATCATCCTCTGGTGGTCCTGCGAAAACCATTGATAGACGAATTGCATCGACGCCGTGATTTTCTAATTCATCGGAAAGGCGAACAAGATTGCCGCGGCTCTTAGACATTGCTGAGCCATCCATAACAACCATTCCTTGGTTAAGTAGACGGGTAAATGGTTCATTGAAATCAACCATTCCCATATCGTTCAAAACCTTGGTAAAGAAACGGCTATACAGCAGGTGCAAGATTGCGTGAGTTACTCCGCCAACGTATTGATCAACTGGCAACCAAGTATCAACATCTTTCTTAGAGAAAGGTTCAGTTGCATTTGTTGGATCTGCATACCGTAGGTAGTACCAAGAAGAGTCAACAAAGGTATCCATTGTGTCGGTGTCGCGCTTTGCATCCCCTGAACACTTAGGGCACTTCACATTTACCCAATCAGTTGCAGCACCAAGTGGTGATGTTCCCTTTGGCTTTAAATCTAAACCTTCAGCATCTGGCAAGGTCAGCGGCAATTGATCTGCCGGAACTGGAACCTCGCCACATGATGGGCAATGAATAATAGGAATTGGTGTGCCCCAATAACGCTGACGTGACACTAGCCAATCGCGCAAACGATAGTTGCGAGCAGCTACTCCCTTGCCTTCTGCTTCTAACTTCTTATTTATCGCAGCAATTGCTTCTGCCTTTGAAAGCCCATTCAAAGAATCTGAGTTAACTAACTTTCCATCACCCACAGTTGCAACGCCAGTTGAGTTTGGATCCTCTTCCCCGGTTTCAACAACTACGCGCACAGGCAACTTCATTGCACGTGCGAAATCTAAATCGCGCTGATCATGTGCTGGTACAGCCATGATTGCGCCTGTTCCGTAATCTGCCAACACGTAATCGCTAGCCCAGATAGGTAGTTTTTCACCATTTACTGGGTTAATCGCATAACGATTAAGGAATACGCCGCTCTTTGGTCGATCTGTCGCAAGACGATCGATATCACTAGCTGCCTTAATAGTTTCTAGGTACTTTGCAAACTCAGCTTCAACACCTGTTCCTTGAACAAGTTCAGCGGCTAACTCGCTATCGACTGCAACAACCATAAAAGTTGCACCAAACAATGTATCTGGACGAGTTGTGTAAATAGTTACCGGCTCGTCGCGGCCTTCAATTGCAAACTTAACGTTTGCACCGGTTGAACGACCGATCCAGTTGCGCTGCATAGTTAGAACTTTGTCAGGCCAGTGACCTTCTAATTGCTGCATGTCATCTAATAAACGGTCCGCGTAATCAGTGATCTTGAAGTACCACTGGTTCAACTTCTTCTTAGTAACAGTTGAATCACATCGCTCGCAAAGCCCAGCAACTACCTGCTCATTTGCTAAAACAGTTTGGCATCCTGGACACCAGTTAACAGCTGAATCCTTGCGATAGGCCAAGCCACGTTCGTAGAACTTTAAGAACAACCATTGATTCCACTTGTAGTACTCGGGGTCGCATGTGTTGAATACGCGATCCCAATCAAATGAACATGCATAACGACGCATTGAAGCCTTTTGCACCGCAATGTTTTCGTAAGTCCAAATGCGAGGATCAGAGTTTCGCTTGATCGCTGCATTTTCTGCAGGAAGACCAAAAGCATCCCAACCAATTGGGTGCATGACGTTGAAACCCTTTTGCGCCCAGTAACGAGCGATTACATCTCCAAGTGCATACGCCTCGGCATGACCCATGTGAAGATCACCAGATGGATACGGGAACATATCCAGTACATACTTCTTTTCACGTGGATCATCAGCACGGCCAGATTTAAATGGCTGTAGTTCATCCCAAACGGGCAGCCATTTTTCCTGCACGTAGGCAAAGTCGTATGCCGCGTGCTCGCGCTCTTCATTCACGTTGTTATTCATACGTGGAGCTAAGGGGATTTGAACCCCTGACCCCCTGCATGCCATGCAGGTGCGCTACCAGCTGCGCTATAGCCCCGATTTTCGTGCGAGTGCAGACCTTACCGCATTTGATGCGCCGGGCCTTAGACGGAAGTTGCACCGCTTTCTTCACCATAGACCGGTTCTGGAATAGACCCGGCGTTGTGTTCGACCAAATTCCACTGGCGAGGATTGCGTTCAAGGATCGACCACGATGCATTTGAAAGCCCGCCGATTACGCCCCAATGTGACATCGGAAGTTGTAGCAACGAGCCAAGAATGCAACGTGCTGTTCCACCATGAGTTGTGACCACTAAAACTTGATCCGTTTTATCTGCCAAAGCTTTTTTGATTGCACGAACTGCGCGATCTGCAACCTCGCTTCTGCGTTCACCTGTAGTGCCGGCAGGGTTATCTTCTCCATCAATCCAACGAATGAAATTGTGGAAATCTTCAGCGCGGTTTTCTGCGCCTGTTTTACCTTCCCATAATCCGCCATTTGTTTCGCGCAGATCTTCATCAACCTGCACAGTTAAACCCGCTAGATCGGCAAGTGCTTGAGCAGTATTTCGTGCACGACCCAGATCGCTAGAGATGATTCCTGTTGGATTCATTCCAGCCAAAATTTGTGCAGCATGCTTTGCTTGAAATTCGCCCACTTCATTCAATGCAATATCTGAATGTCCCTGAAAGCGATTTACAACATTCCAATCAGTTTGGCCGTGGCGCCAAAGAACGATTCTGTTAGCGGCCATTAACGGCAGCCTCCCTCACAGCTTCTAAATCAATTGCAGGGCAGTCATTCCACAAACGATCAAGCATGTAGTACTTGCGAAGCTCTGCGCTTTGAACATGTACTACTAAATCTGAGTAATCAAGAAGAATCCATTGGGCACCATGTTCGCGGCGAACTGGCTTATCTCCGATTGCTGACAGTTGGCGCTCAACCTCATCTGCGATCGCATCCACCTGAGCCTCGTTTTGTCCTGTAGCAATTAGGAAAACCTCGCTGAGCACCAATTGATCTGAAAGATCAAGTGCCACAACATCTACTGCAATTTTGTCGATTGCCGCTTTTGCCGCAACTTGGGTGATCTCTAGTGTTCTGCTGCTAATTGTCATAGAGGTTATTCTCTCGTATAAATGAGGCCACCGATGACGAAACATCTGCGCTCAAACCTTCACGAATTGTGGTCGCGGCAACATTTAATGCTCCTATATCAATTCCATCACCCTCGTAACCTGGACGAGCAATAACTACAAACTCCACCATTGTGCGAAGCTCATCAATTCGATGCCATTGATCTAACTTTTCGGCGGCATCTTGACCAATTACTAGAACAATTACGTCATCTGGAAAATTCTGTTTCACCGCTTCAACTGTGTCGATGGCATAGCTGGGGCCCATTCGAAGAACTTCTATTGGGTTGACCTGTACCTTTGAAGCAATCTGTGAGGCTAAATCAGAGATTGCCAGTTGGCACATAGTGCGACGTTGTAGTGCAGTTGCAATCGGTGAATGTTCGCGAAGTAATGGCTCGCCAGCAGGAACAACTAAAAGTTGATCGACGATTCTTTTTTCAAGAAGTTGGGTAATTACATGCAAATGACCCAAGTGAATTGGGTCAAATGTTCCGCCGTAAATACCTACTCGGGACAAATTAGTCTCGGTCTAGGCGAAGTACTAAGTAAAGAAGTAGTCCGAAAACTACAAATGCGGTAACACCAAAAAATACTGGTGAGGCTGGAAGCTCGCGGTGCATCTCTTCTGCAAGATTAATCATGGCTGTAATACTACTACTTACCAGCTAGAAGCTCTTTGAACTTCGCCTCGTCGATAACTGGTACGCCTAACTCTTGCGCCTTGGCCAACTTAGATCCTGGGTCGCTGCCCACCAAAACATAATCAGTTTTCTTGGATACCGAAGATGATGCTTTTCCGCCATGTGCAGCAATCGTTTCACTAATGCCATCGCGCGAAAATGATTCAAGTCCGCCTGTTACTACAAAGGTAAGTCCTGCCAAGGTCTGCGGAAGTGCCTCTGCAGGTTCATTAATCATACGAACGCCGGCTGCTTCCCACTTCTTAATAATCGCTTTGTGCCAATCAATAGAAAACCATTCAATAATTGAATCGGCGATGATCTGCCCAACTCCATCTACATCAGCAAGTTCGCCAGCTGTTGCTTGAGAAATTGCATGAATCGAACCAAGCGCTGCTGATAATCCTTGTGCAGCTGTTGGCCCTACGTGACGAATGGAAAGTGCAACCAAGGTTCGCCATAAAGGTCTAGTTTTTGCCTCATCCAGTGCTGCTAACAATTTTTCAACATTTGCTGCAGGTGTTCCATCTTTCTTGGTGAAGAAATCTGATGTGGCTAACTTCTTAGCGGTTAGATCAAATAGATCTGACTCATCGGTAATGATCTTTGCATCTAATAGCGCGACCGCAGCTTCGTATCCCAAGATATCGATATCCAAAGCTGCACGAGAACCTATGTAGTAAATGCGTTCACGTAGCTGAGCAGGACAACTTTGAGTGTTTGGACAGCGGATATCGACATCGCCCTGGCTCATTGCGCGAAGTTCAGAGCCACATTCTGGGCATTGCGTTGGCATTACAAAAGCTTTTTCTTTACCAGTTCGTTTTTCAATTACCGGACCAAGAACCTCAGGAATTACATCTCCTGCTTTTCGGATTACAACTTTGTCACCGATGAGTACACCTTTGCGAAGAATTTCTTCGGCGTTATGCAAGGTTGCATTTGTAACTGTTGAGCCGGCTACCTTTACGGGTTCCATAAATGCGAAAGGTGTCACTCGACCAGTTCGACCAACACTTACCTTGATGTCTAGTAACTTTGTTGTGACCTCTTCGGGCGGATATTTATAGGCAATAGCCCACTTTGGTGCGCGTGAGGTAAAGCCCAACTGTTGCTGTTGAGATAGCGAATCAACCTTAATTACTACGCCATCGATTTCGTGCTCAACATCGTGACGGTGATCTGCGTAGTACTGAATGAACTTTTCTACCTCTTTACGTGTTCCGCACACCTTAAAGCGATCACTTGTTGGCAGCCCAAGAGTTTTCAAGACTGCATAAGCACCACTTTGGGAATCAAATGAGATTCCATCCTTGGCTCCAACTCCGTGCACAACTACGGATAAAGGACGGGATGCTGTTATACGTGGATCCTTTTGACGAAGCGAGCCGGCTGCTCCATTGCGAGGGTTTGCAAAGAGTTGCTTGCCAGCTTCCTCTAATGACTCATTGAGTTCGTTAAATGCAGCAATTGGGAAAAATACCTCGCCGCGAATTTCAATAAGAGCAGGGTTATCTTTACCTTTGAGTTGGTGCGGAAGATTCTTTATTGTTTTTACATTTAGAGTGACATCTTCACCCGTTACTCCATTGCCGCGAGTTAAACCACGAGTCAGAACTCCCTTTTCATAAGTCAGGTTGATTGCAAGACCATCAACCTTCACCTCGCAAAGATATGAAGGCGCCGAGATATCCTTTTCAACGCGATCAAACCAGGTTGCTAGCTCCTCTAAATCAAAAACATTATCAAGACTCATCATCTTTTCGATGTGATCGCGCTGTTCAAACTGAGTTGAAAATCCCCCACCTACATGTTGAGTCGGTGAATCAGCCTCGCGGAGTTCAGGGTTCTTATCTTCCAGCTGCTGAAGTTCTTTTAATAGCTCATCAAATTGTGCATCAGTGATTGTTGGTTCATCTAAAACGTAATACTTGAATTGGTGATCTCGAATCTCGTTGATCAGCTCAGTCATACGGTGGCGAGCGTTATTTGTCATTGCGTCTCGCAGATTGTTGCCGAACCAACTACCCGATCACCATCGTAAATAACCATTGCTTGGCCAGTTGCAAGACCAAGTAAAGGTTCATCTAATTGAGCAACCAACAGGGTGCCATCAAAGAAATAGGTACAAGGAAGTGCGGCGCCATGTGCACGAACCTGTACAAAGCCGCGCTTTTCTTCATTAGTAACCGCAGGACCACACCACACTGGTCGTTCTCCGCGCATCGTGGAAATTGCAAGATCTTCACGAGCTCCAACTACAACTGTGTTTGTCACTGGCTCGATCTTCAAAACAAATCGTGGTGAACCATCGGCGGTTGGAACTGTCAGACCTAAACCTTTTCGCTGACCAATTGTGTATGTGTATGCACCGTTATGTTCGCCGATCTTCTTTCCATCTTGATCAACGATTGGTCCAACCTCGCTGCCTAAACGATCGCGAAGCCAACCGGCGTTATCTCCTGATGGAACAAAACAAATGTCATGGCTATCTGGCTTTTGCGCAACAGCCAAACCACGACGTTCTGCCTCGGCGCGAATATCAACCTTTGTTGTATCTCCTAAGGGAAAAATTGCGCCAGCGATTTGTTCGACGGTTAGTACTGACAAAACGTAGGACTGATCCTTTGAATGATCTACCGCTCGATGCAGAGTTTTTCCTGAATCTGAAATTTGGGTGCGTGCATAGTGACCGGTGACTACTCCATCAAAACCCATTGCGCGTGCGCGATCTAAAACCGCAGCAAACTTAATTTTTTCATTGCAACGCAAACATGGATTTGGGGTTCGACCTGCAGAGTATTCAGCTAAGAAATCTTCAACAACACCATCGTGAAACTCTTCAGCCATGTCCCAGATGTAGAAGGGAATTCCGATTACATCTGCAGCACGTCGTGCATCATGTGAGTCTTCGATGGTGCAACATCCGCGCGCACCTGATCGATATTTTTGTGGATTTGCTGCAAGAGCTAGGTGAACACCAATAACTTCATGCCCTGCTTCAACTGCGCGGGCAGCGGCAACGGCAGAATCAACTCCACCGCTCATTGCTGCAATTAATTTCATAGGTTGTTCGCCGCCCGTCCTCGGCTAATTACATCGGGCAACACCGACAAAACATAATCAACATCAGTCTGTGTTGAGCTAGAACCAAATGAAAAGCGAAGTGAAGACTGGGCTGTTACTTCATTGTGCCCCATGGCAAGCAATACATGACTTGCTTCATGCACACCTGCGCTGCAGGCAGAGCCCGTTGAAGCTGAAACATGGGCGCCATCTAGCAGCAATAACAAGGTGTCGCTTTGTGTTCCGGGGAATGTCACATTCACGATGCCGGGCAAGCGATCGGATGTTTCTCCATTTATATAAGCATCTGGTACTGCGTTTTTAACGCCGGCAATAAATGAATCTCGTAGATGTGAAACATTTTTGCTGGGATAGTTTTCATGTGCTGCTTGCGCAAAGGCAACGATGCTTGGTGCATTCAAGGTTCCACTTCTAATTTCACGCTCTTGTCCCCCACCATGCAACAGTGCAGGAATCTCAAATGCTCTGCGCAAAATTAGCGCTCCAATTCCTAATGGGCCACCAACTTTATGGGCACTTAAAGTTAAGGCGGTAACACCTAAATCTTTGTAAGAAAGCGCCACCTTTTTAAAACTTTGCACTGCGTCGGTGTGCACAGGTAAATCCCCTGCTATTTCGACAACCTCTTTAATTGGTTGCAGCACGCCAGTTTCATTATTGGAATGCATAATTGAAATGACAGCGATCTCAGAGCCACGAGCCGAAACCGTGTCACGTAAAACCTGTAGATCGATTACGCCATTCTTGGATGTCGGAATTGTGATTACTTCTGCACCTTCATGTGTATGCAGCCAATGTGCCGGATCCAAAATCGCATGATGTTCAATTTGCGAGATAACAACAACCTGCTTGCCATGCTTTTTTCCATTCCAGAACAAACCCTTGAGCGCAATATTGTTTGCCTCTGTTCCGGATGCGGTAAAAATGACTTCAGTCGGCAGACAATCAACCTGTTGTGCAATTAGTTCGCGTGCATCCTCTAACGCTTTGCGAGCAGCGCGTCCATGTGAGTGAAGACTTGAAGGGTTTCCCAGAAGTTGCATTTGCTGCGAAATAGCAGAGATTGCGGCAGGCGACATTGGTGTCGTTGCAGCATGGTCTACGTAGATCGAAGGCATAGGCCTAAGTCTATGACTTGTGGGCTTTTACGCCTTCCGTTGCCTGAGGCAGCACCGCAAATAGATCACCAATCACGCCAAAATCTGCGATTTCAAAGAGCGGTGCTTCGGGATCCTTGTTAACAACCACGATGCTCTTACTGGTCTGCATTCCGGCACGGTGTTGGATCGCACCTGAGATTCCACATGCAACATATAGCTGTGGGCTAACAGTTTTTCCTGTTTGGCCAACTTGATATGAATGTGGATACCAACCAGCATCAGTTGCAGCACGTGATGCACCAACTGCTGCACCAAGTGAATCTGCAAAGCCTTCAACAGCTGCAAAATCTCCGTTTGTGCCACGACCACCTGAAACAACAATGTTTGCTTCGGTAAGTTCTGGACGGCCACCTTGAACAGGAGGTTGTGAGGATGTCACCGTTGCTTTCTTTGAAGCGTCTGTTACTTGCAATGACAAGGTTTCAACTACAGCAGATGAATCAGCTGTGTTCGCATCAATTGAATTAGGACGCACTGTGATGATCGGCGTTCCGTGTGAAACCTTTGAATGCACCGTTGTAGATCCACCGAACACAAGTTGAGTAGCTGTTGCATCTGCAGAAACATCAACTGCATCGGTAATGATTCCTGAATTGCACTTAACCGCGGTGCGAGCAGCAACCTCTTTGCCAAATGCATGTGATGCAATTAAAACCGCGGCTGGAGATTGGGCAGCAATAACTTGTGCAAGTACATCTGCTACCGCTGCAACTCCGTTAGCAGCAAATGCATCTGATTCAACAACAACTATTTTTGAAATCGGCCCACGGTTTAAGGAGGCTGCATATGCTGCTCCTTGACCGGCAGGAGCAAGCACTACCGCTGTTACATCGCCAATACGAGCACCAGCCGTTGCTAATTCAGCATTTGTCTTGGTTGCCTTAGAGCCAACGAAGTCAGCAAGAATCAATACATTGCTCATATCAACTTCTTCTCTGCTAGGAATGAAACTAGTTGAGTTCCACCAGAACCATCATCTGTAACTTTGACACCTGCTGCACGAGGTGGACGTGGTGTTGCATCTGCAACAAGTGACCACGCACCTTCTGCTGAAACTCCAACAGCTGCTAAATCTTTACTTTCAATTGTTTTTTTCTTTGCAGCCATGATTCCCTTGAATGACGGGTATCGAGGTTCATTAATCTTTTCTACAACTGAAACCACAACTGGAAACTGACCATGCATCTCATCAACGCCAGCTTCTGTAACACGTGTAATTGAAACCTTGCTTGATGCTGGATCAACGGTGACCTTTGAAGCAAAGGTAAGTTGTGCAGCACCAAGTCGTTCAGCCAACATCGCTGGCACAACACTCATACGTGCATCTGTTGATTCAGTTCCACAAATAACTAACTCGTATCCACCCTGTGCAATTACGGCGGCAAGTACGGCAGAGGTTGCGAGCGCATCTGCGCCGGCAAGCTTTGGATCGGTTACCAAGATCGCATCATTTGCACCCATTGAAAGTGCTTTGCGAACCGCTTCAGTTGCGCGCTCTGGTCCCATTGAAATCACGGTGACGGTATTGCTGCCACCATCTTCATTGCCACCATGTGCTTCAGCAATACGAAGCGCTTCTTCAACGGCGTACTCATCAAGGTCGTTAAGAACTGCATCAACATTCTCGCGATCGAGAACTCCATTGACCATCTTCTTCTCGGCCCATGAATCTGGAACTTGCTTTACGCATACGGCGATTTTCATAAGCGAAATGTTACTGGTGAGTAACCCAATTGGCTACCTAATCACACCAAATCAACCCTCTTTTTACGCCTGTTCAGGGCAGGATAACCGCATGCTTCCAGCCGATCCCCGAACCCTTGGCTCTACCGTCACCGACGGTGGAACCAACTTCGCTATATGGAGCAACGCCGCCGATGCAGTGGAGCTGTGCCTCTTTAATGAGGTCAACGGCAAGATGGTTGAAACCCGCTTTGCGATGTCTCATCGCAACGGCCCCATCTGGCATGGCTACTTAGCTGGGGTGCGACCAGGACAGCGCTATGGATATCGCGTTTATGGTCCTTGGCTTCCTGAACATGGTGTTCGTTTTAATGCGGCGAAGTTGTTGCTTGATCCTTATGCGCATGCAACCGATGGAGAAGTGAATTACTGCCCTGAAATTTACGGACATGTTGCAGATGATGCTTTAGGCAATGGAGATTTAAGCAAGCGCGATCCACGTGACAGCGCAGGCAAAGTTCCATACTCAGTTGTAACAGATGCCGGTGTTCGCGAGATTAATCGTCCATTAGTACCTTGGGCCAAGACCGTTATTTATGAAGCGCATGTAAAAGGCCTGACCGCATTTAATAATGAAATTCCCGAACATGAACGTGGAACATATAAAGCACTTGGACACCCAAGCACGATTGCACATTTAAAGTCGATTGGAATTACTGCCCTAGAGCTACTTCCGATTGCGCAATCAGTAACCGAACCAACAATTTATGGTCGCGGACGAATAAATCATTGGGGCTATAACTCACTGTTGTTTACAGCTCCACATCGCGCCTATGCAGCATCACATGACCCTATTGCTGAACTTCAATGGGCGGTTGATCAACTCCACAACGCTGGCATCGAAGTCATCATGGATGTTGTGTACAACCACACAGCCGAAGGTGGCGTAGGTGGTCCAACTCTTTCTTATAAAGGTATTGATAACCACGGCTACTACCGACAAGATGCCAATGGAAATTATGTTGATGTAACTGGTTGCGGAAATACCTTTGCTGCAAGCAAGCCGCACAATGTTCGCCAAATTGTGGATTCGCTTCGCTGGTGGATTGAAGTTATCGGAATTGATGGTTTTAGATTTGATTTAACAACAGCTCTGTACACCAGCAATAGCGCCTTTAATTCATCACTGATGGCAGCAATTGGTGCTGATTCGGTGCTCCGTAACTTCAAAATGATTGCTGAACCATGGGATGTTTCTCGTTACTCACTAGGCGATTTCCCACACCCTTGGCGCGAATGGAACGATGCCTATCGTGACTCGGTACGTCAATTCTGGTTGGGCGATTTAGCTCGTGGGTATGGTGAGGGTGTTTCAGATATTGCATCCAGCATTAGTGGTTCTAGCCGTATCTTCCACTATCGCGGACCAACCTCATCGATTAACTTTGTTGCAGCCCATGATGGTTTCACTATCCATGACATGGTTTCTTACAACCATAAGCACAATGAAGCTAACCTCGAAGATAATAAAGATGGCAATGACTCAAATCGTTCGTGGAATGTTGGACATGAAGGTGAAACTAATGTCGCCACTATCAACGAGGTTCGTCATCGTTTAAAGAAATCCTTACTTGCAACATTAATGCTTTCTTCTGGTGTGCCGATGCTCAACATGGGAGATGAAGTAAGCCGAACGCAAAATGGTTCTAACAACGGATACTCACTACCCCTGGATCATTCAGTACCTTCTGTTGAATCATACGGAGGCGGATGGGCGCTTCCGTGGCAGCTCGATGAAATGCAAGCTGATACTTTGGCGGCGATGCAATCACTGTCACAGATTCGTGAAACTTATCTTGCTGATGTCGCATCAGAGTTTTTCACTGGCGCTTTAGACAAAGGTACAAATAGAAAAGATATTGCCTGGTTTTCGCTAGGCGGCAACGAGATGAGCGATGACCACTGGCGCGATGAAGAAAAGCGAAGCATTACTGTTTTTGTTGAAGCAGATCCCAATAAAGGTTTGCTCTTGATGCTGAACTCATCTGCCGAACAAACCACATTTACATTGCCAGATAGCAGTTGGGGTGAAACCTTTAGATGCATCTTTGATGCTTCAAAAAATACAAGTAGCTACGAACCTGTTATTGCTGCACCTTCTGCAAAGGTCCAGGTTCCTGAACACAGCGTTCTTGTTTGGCTTGTGTCGCGTACTAGATAGTAAGTAATAACTCGCACTAACATCTGTATGTGCTCGCAATCATCGCTCCTGGTCAAGGTTCGCAAACCCCAGGAATGTTCAATAGTTGGATTGAAGATCCAGCGCTGAAAGATTTAATCCTTTCGTGGTCGGATGCAATTGGTTTAGATCTTTTACGCCTTGGAACGACTGCGGATGCAGATGAAATTAAAGATACGGCCAACGCGCAGCCATTGATTGTTGCCGCTTCCCTATTGGGCGCACATGCCCTTGGAATCAAGAGTTGTGCAGTCACTTCTGGCCATTCAGTTGGCGAATTAGCTGCAGCAGCTCTTTCTGGTGCAATTTCCGAAAGTGATGCATTAACCATTGTTCGCGCACGTGGAATTGAAATGGCAAAGGCAGCCGCTTCTGCTCCTGCAGGAATGTCGGCTGTATTAGGTGGTGATCGCGCTGAAGTGTTAGCAGCGATTGCTGCTTTGAATTTAGTGCCCGCAAATGACAATGGTGCAGGACAAATAGTTGCAGCAGGCGAACTGCAAGCGTTAGCAACTCTGGGCGAGAATCCACCTACAGGTGCTCGGGTTCGCGCGCTAGCTGTAGCAGGAGCTTTTCACACCGATTTTATGAAACCTGCGGTAGAACCACTTAGAAATTTAGCATCTACGGTTTCAACGCACTCTGTTTCAATTCAGGTTATTTCCAATAAAGATGGCGAAGTTGTTACCGATGGCGCCGAAGTTCTTAACCGGATTGTCAATCAAATTGCTAACCCAGTGCGCTGGGATTTATGCATGGAACGATTGAAATCACTAGGTGTTACGGGTGTCATTGAACTTCCTCCAGCTGGAACTCTGGTTGGCTTACTAAAGCGCGCAGCAGCTGAGATCGAAACCTTTGCTCTAAAGAGCGCTGATGATTTAACCGCAGCACGAGAGTTCGCAGGAAGGCACGCATGAGCATCAAAGTTGCACCAGTAGGGCACAGCAGAATTTTATCTGTTGGTACTTATCGCCCTCACCGCGTTGTTCCAAACTCTGAAATTGTTGACCGCATCGAATCAACTGATGAATGGATTCAGCAACGTACTGGTATTGAAGCCCGTCGATTTGCCGGAGATGATGAAACTGTTATCTCGATGGCGAAGGCTGCCTGCGAAATGGCTCTGAAGCGTGCCAAGTTAACAATTCAAGATATCGATACTGTCATTCTTTCTACGATCTCCTATCCGTTTCAGGCACCAAGTGCTGCAACAGAGTTAATCAATGAACTCGGAAATCCAAAGGCTGCAGCCTTTGATATCAGCGCTGCATGTGCTGGGTTTTGCTACGGCGTAGGAATGGGAAGTGATCTTGTTCGTTCAGGAACTTCGAAAAATGTATTAGTAATTGGCGTCGAAAAATTGTCGGACTACACAGATCCTGATGATCGCGCTACCGCCTTTATCTTTGCCGATGGCGCAGGTGCGGTTGTAATCGGTCAAAGTGATCAACCTCGAATCGCTCAAACAATTTGGGGATCTGATGCAGATTCTCGTGATGCGATTACATTAACCCCATCATTTTTAGATTTTAAAAAGAATCCAGATAAAGGTGTCGGCGATTTAGGCTGGCCAAATATTTCACAACAGGGACAAACTGTTTTCCGCTGGGCGGTGTACTCAATGAGCAAAGTTGGATTGAAGGCGCTTGAAGCAGCAGGTGTAACAGTCGATGAGCTAGGCGCGTTCATTCCCCACCAAGCAAATATTCGCATTATCGAAACTATGGCCAAGGAAATGAAGTTGCCTGATTCTGTTTTGATCGCAGATGACATTCGCACAAATGGAAATACATCGGCTGCATCAATTCCACTAGCTATGGATCGAATTTTGGAACAACATCCAGAATTGCATGGCAAGTTAGCGCTTCTCATCGGATATGGCGCAGGATTGGTTTACGCAGGACAGGTTGTGGAACTCCCGCCTAAGCCCTAAAAATTATTGAGATTTAGACCACTTACGGCGAGCAATACTCGTAAGTAAGCGCAGAGTTGATACACAATAAACACCTTGCACAACACCGATCGATGAAGAAGAGGAAATACGACAATGGCACTTGCACAAGCAGATGTACTTGCAGGACTTAAGGAAATCGTTGAAGAGGTAGCTGGTATTCCTGCTGCATCAGTTGAAATGGATAAGAACTTCACTGACGATCTAGATGTTGACTCACTCAGCATGGTTGAGGTTGTAGTTGCAGCTGAAGAGCGTTTCGGCGTAAAGATTCCTGATGAGAGCGTGACAGATCTTGTGACTGTTGGCGACGCAGTAAATTTCATCGTTAACGCATCAAAGTAAGTTTTATTAAATGACTCGTCGTCGCGTTGTTGTCACTGGACTTGGTGCAACCACTCCTCTAGGTGGAGATGTAGCAACTACTTGGGCAGGCTTGTTGGCCGGCAAAAGTGGAGTGCGCTCTTTAACTGAGGATTGGGCACAAACAATTCCAGTGACCTTCGCAGCGCGGGTTGCTGTCGAACCAAGTGAGCAGATGGAGCGCGTTGAAATCAGACGCCTCGATCGCTCAGAACAATTTGGATTAATTGCCTCACGCGAAGCGTGGAAAGATGCTGGATCACCCGAGGTTGATAAAGAACGCCTTGGAGTCGTGGTCGCATCAGGTATCGGTGGAGTTACAACTCTGCTTGATCAATATGACATTTTGAATACCAAGGGTTCTCGTTTGGTCAGTCCCCATACAGTTCCAATGCTCATGCCAAATGGCCCTGCTGCAAATATTGGTCTTGAACTTCAAGCACAAGCTGGAGTTCATACTCCTGTTAGTGCATGTGCATCAGGAGCCGAAGCAATCGGATATGCATTCGACATGATTCGCAATAACCGCGCAGATATCGTTGTTAGCGGTGGAGTTGAAGCTGCCTGTCACGCATTGCCGATGGCAGCTTTTGCAGCGATGAAGGCGCTTTCTACACGTAATGATGATCCAGCACGTGCATCCCGTCCCTATGATCTCAATCGTGATGGCTTTGTACTTGGTGAAGGTGGCGGAATTCTGGTTCTCGAAGAGTACGAGCACGCCAAAGCACGCGGTGCAAAGATTTACTGCGAAATTGCAGGACAAGGTTTGTCTTCAGATGGTTATCACATCGCTGCTCCAGATCCATCTGGAGCAGGTGTACAGCGCGCAGTTAAGTTTGCTTTGAAGGATGCTGACCTAACTACTGCAGATATCGTTCACTTAAATGCGCACGCAACCTCGACTCCAGCAGGAGATGTTGCTGAGGCAAATGCACTTCGCGCAGCACTTGGAAATGACGCTGACCATGTTGCAGTCTCTGCAACTAAATCAATGACAGGCCACTTATTAGGTGGTGCTGGTGCAATTGAATCTGTATTTATTGTGAAGACCATGCAGGATCGAATGGCTCCCCCAACTATCAATATCGATGATTTGGATCCAGCGGTGACAGTAGATGTTGTTCGCGACAAGCCTCGTGCGCTACCTGCCGGTGACATCGCTGCCTTGAATGATTCATTCGGCTTCGGTGGCCATAACGTTGTATTGGTTTTTAAGAGCATCTAAATGTCTCCCACATCGCACGACCCTCGCGACCCAATTTCACGAATTGAGCGCCTGGTTGATGATGGAAAATTTGAATTCTTAGTTCCCCGCACAGAGTGTGGAATGCTCGCAGTTACCGCAACAGTTAAAGGCTGCAAGGTAGTTATTTTTGCATCTGATGCAACTATTAAAAGTGGTGCCCTGGGAGTAGATGGCTCCAAAGTTATTGTTACCGCTTACAAAGCGGCCATGGGTGCACAACTTCCGATAATTGGAATTTGGCACAGTGGTGGTGCGCGTTTAAGCGATGGTGTTGCTTCCCTTGATGCCTTTGGTGAAGTTTTCCAAGCAATGATTTCTGCAAGCGGTCGAATTCCGCAATTATCTTTAGTGCTTGGACCAACTGCAGGTGGCGGTGCATATGGACCAGCGCTTACTGATGTTGTTGTTCTCGCCCCTGAAGGTCGCATCTTTGTAACTGGACCAGATGTTGTTAAGAGTGTTACCGGTGAAGATATTGATATGGCTTTACTTGGTGGGCCAGAGGCGCATAAGAAAAATAGCGGACTTGCACATGTAATCGCAGCTAGCGAGGATGAAGCGATTCAGAACATTCGCGATTTAACCGCACTCTTTGCAAATCAAGGGTTTATGAATCCAGAGATTGAAGATGTAGACCTGTCGCAATTTGTTCCAGAATCAAAGGTTCGAACCTACGAAGTACATCCTTTAGTAGATGCAATTCTTGATCAGGATGCAGAACACATCGAACTGCTTTCCATGTGGGCACCTAACATGACAACAATTGTTGGACGCCTGGGTGGCGCCACCGTTGGAGTGCTTGCAAATAACCCTGCGCACATTGCAGGTGTTCTTGATGCCGCTGCTGGTGAAAAAGCTGCGCGCTTTGTCCGTACCTGCGATGCTTTCGGAATTCCACTAATTGTGATTGCAGATGTTCAAGGTTTCTTACCTGGCGCAGGTCAGGAATGGGAAGGCGCAGTGCGACGCGGCGCAAAGCTGCTGCATGCATTTGGCGAAGCTGTTGTTCCTCGCGTAACTTTGATCACCCGTCGCGCCTATGGTGGCGCATATGTTGCAATGAACTCGAAGTCATTGGGTGCAACTCGGGTATTTGCGTGGCCTGAAGCAGAAGTTTCAGTAATGGGCGCGGTCGCCGCGGTTCGAGTGCTTCATCGTCGCTTACTTGCTGACATCCCAGCAGAGCAACGTGAAGCTATGGAGCTAGAGCTAGCCGCTGAACATGAAAAGGTTTCAGGTGGCGTTGCAAAGGCGATTGAAATTGGTGCTGTTGATGAAATGATCACACCTGCACAAACACGAAGTGCGCTAGCAAAATCAATTGCTAACGCACCTCATCGCCGTGGTTCACACGGCAATATTCCGCTTTAAGACTTGAAGGTTACAGAAACCGTTGCTGTAACAGTCTTTTCAATTGTTGATGTGTCATAAGCACCGTAATCAGCTGTCATAGTTGAATCAGGTGTTGTGATCTGAATTGGTCCAGCCTTTACATTTACAAGTGCGCCAATGTTGCCACCGACAGCCTTTGTAAGTGCTTCTGCACGTACCTTTGCATCCTTCATCGCTTCAGACATTAACTGTGGGCGAAGCTCTGGAAGATTTGAAATGTAGTACTGAGGTCCGTAGTTGTTGGCATTAATTCCAGTTGCAAGCAGTGAACCAATTCCTTGGCTTAGCTTTGAAATTAATTGAACATCCTTAGAGCGCACTGTTACCTCGCGAGAAGCACGGTAGGAAAGGATTCGACCTGTTGCATTTCCGTTGCTGTACTCCTCGTTTGCAAATGTTGAAACTGCCCCAAGAGTTAAGCCATCGGCAGGAATTCCGCCCTTGGTTAAGTAGTCAGATAGTGCTGCGACATCAGCGTCAACCTTCTTTACCGCTGTTGCAACTGTTGGAGAAGAAAGACTTACATTGAGAACCCATACTGCGTTATCTGCAGTTGCTGTTGTCTTTGCAGAACCTGTAACTGTAATTCCGTCACTGCTACGTGAAGCAAATCCTGAACCAACCTTCATTAATCCGCCACCTAGTGCAAGTGAGATAATTACTGCAGCGATGATGATCGTTACCGCTTTGCGGCGTTCGACGGTGATGATTGGGCTTTCGTTGAGTTGAGTCATATGTATATCTTAGCGACTAGATTGCGTGAAGTCGTGGTAGTTCTTGAAGGTCAACACTCCTGAACCGCTCTAACTCTAACTCCCATGAACTTCCCATTAATGCTGCAATTCCTTCGCGAATATTTTCCTCATCAAAAGCTGTAGCAAGCAAGGAGGTAATTTGATTTTCATTAAGAAGCACGGCACCTGACTGATCAACGATTGAACGATGAATTCCAAGTTCTGGAGTAAATCTAAATAACTCTCCCCCAGTTTCGCTTCCTTCAATCACTTCAAAATTTAAGTAATGCCAACTTCGCAACACAGATGCGATCTTTGCTGCTGAACCTTGTTCAGATCGATACTCGAGTTGTGTGCGAAAGGTTCCGGGCATAAGCGGTTGCGGATTCCATGACAGCTTTATCCAGTTTCCAAGCACCCCTTGGATCGCCCAATCAATGTGATGACGCAGAGCAGATGGTGCTGAGTGAATAGTTAAGAAACCTCGAACCTGCTGACGGTTTGAAGGCGTGGTTAAACGTTCCATGGTTCTCCTAGCAAGGTGCGCCAAATGCGACCTTCCCCAGCGGCATTTGCGACCAAACTTGCTTGTCGAACACCTCAATTAGACACCAGTGAGCCTAAAACTGTCTACTCCGCCTTTAGGCATACGGGGCGGTAGGCGGTACAGTTGACCTCAGTCGGACGCTTAATCAGTACCCGTTTCATGTTTTGCATAATCGGTATCGCTGGAGCAAGAGGAAGACCGTGAGTCGAGGATTTCTCGAATCACCCACATATCGAAGGAAAATAAATACATGGCAACAGGCACAGTTAAGTGGTTCAACTCTGAAAAGGGTTTCGGTTTCATTGCGGTTGATGGCGGCGGACAAGATGTTTTTGTTCACTACTCAGCAATCCAGGGTAACGGTTACAAGTCCCTTGAAGAGGGTCAGGCAGTTTCATTTGAGGTCGTACAGGGTCCAAAGGGTCCTCAGGCTGATGCAGTAAACCCTGCCTAATCAACACTAACTATTAAAAAACCCCGCCGGGTAACTGGCGGGGTTTTTTTATTTCACTTCTTAGGAAGCGGAGGAATTTCGCCGACCTTTAACTTGCGGGCATTTACTTCTTTAACTGGAGATAAATCTTTTCCAGCTTTCCACGCATCTAAATACTTCCAAGGCAATACTTCACCACGACGAACCCACCAAATATCTACAGGTGTTGGCCAAGAAATTCCAAAATGAAGGTGTGGCGCAGTTCCTCGCGCACTACCTGTAGCACCAACGGCTCCCAGAACTCTTCCAGCTTTAACTGAAACTCCAGGTTGAATGCTTGATGGAATTGACCGTAGATGCGAGCCGTAATATCGCACTCCATCTGTTCCAATGATTGATACATATAGGCCGCCACGATCAATTCCAAGATTAGTTTTACCGCTCCACAAATCTGTGCGGTTTACTTCATCTACAACTCCATCAATCGGTGCGATGAATTTACAACCAGCTTTAGTCAAAATATCTGTTGCCGCATAATCATGATGTGCACGTGCGTAATTAACCGCGCAATCTGCAACCGGGAAGAGATAAACAGGAGCAGCATTTGCCGGTACAAGAGTTGCACCAGAGAAAATCACAGTGAGCATTAATGCCTTTAACTTCATGTGATTAGGCTAGTGCTGCTTTATCCAATTTAGCGGTAACCGCCATATGAGGAACAGTGAGCGCCCACACAACAACTAGTGCCATCCAGAAGAACTCATCGGTGAAATCTTTACCGCTTAAAGCTAATCCCCCAGCAACTGCAAAGGTTCCAACAAGTGCTGGCAATCCAGGAATGACAGCGTTCAAAAAGGCTTTATTCATCTTTCCTTCACTGAGATTCTGCTTAGTAAGCGGTAACGACAAGGTAAGTCGGGCTGTATGTCGCATCGCATGCCAGCATCCGAAATACACAGCAAATGCGATTAGTGGCGGCGTAAATAGTGCAAGTGCCAGTAATAACATCAGATCAATTGCTTCTCGTACTCTGCGAGTTATTAGCAAGGCCACAACTGAAATCACAGCAAAAGATGTAACCACTACCAAAATTTCTTGATCAAGACCTTGATGCCAATTGATTAATGAAGAGTTCACCTTGGCAAGTGCATCGGTGCTAGCAGAATTAACAAGTGGAATAAATACAGGTGTAAACCCAGCTGCTGGGATATAAAAGAATCTCAGAAGTTTTGCTCTGGCGCTTGATCGCTTATCTATTTCGTTAATAAATGCGGCATCACCAATTCCAAAATGTACTGCGCTCATAAGCAAAACTAAGATGAAACCGATTATGTTGAACTTCAAAATTCCGATTACAGCAACGACCGCTACCGCCACATAGATGAGGACAAACAAAGCCATCTTCTTTGGTTCATTCTTGGGCAAGGTAATCAGGTGATCTAACGCCCCATGAGGAATTCCAATTGCAAGCGCGACGATGGCAAAAGAAATCTGCCAACCCATCGACTCTTTACCTAGTAAACCTGAAAACAGTATTGAGAGAAAAATGGCGGCAGCAACAGCGGCGCTAGAGAAGTTTCGCACCTTGTTAAATAGTCTTACCGCGTTTTCCTGCATGTCACCCCCGTTTTCGGCAACCCTATCAAAGGCAGTTGTGAGAGGATCTGTTGTGCAAAAATTTGGCTACATGGCGATGCTCGCCTTCACAGTTTGTGGCTCTTTTTGGCTTGAGTTTTTTCTAAAGACAAGCGTTGTGCGCCGCTGGAAACGAGCGTTGCTGAGCATTCTTCCTGTTAGCACCTTGTTTCTCATTTGGGATGCGTATGCGATCGCTCAAGGGCACTGGTTCTTTAATCGTGATCGAATGCTCGGGATTTATGGTCCGTTTGATATTCCGCTTGAAGAGTTTTTATTCTTCATCGTTGTTCCAATGGCAGCAATCCTGACCATTGAAGGTGTTACAACTGTTAAACCTCATCTGCGCGAAAAAGAGTTCGGGAAGGATGAGAAGTAATGATTTATAGCGATATTGCAATTGCAGCTTTCGGTATTTCAATCATGGTTGATCTTTTTCTTTTCAAGAACTCGTTGCTTACACGTCTTGCATTTTGGCTCTCTTACATGATCATTTTGCCCTTCCAACTTTTAACAAATTGGTGGTTGACCCACAACAGAAGTGATGGCAAGGCGATCGTTATGTATGACCCTAACTCAATAATCGGAATTCGGATCGCTGCAGCACCATTAGAAGATCTGCTCTTTGGTTTTGCCTTAGTGCTTTCAGTAATGGGCATGTGGGAGTTCTGGGGTCGCAGAGGATTCCAACGCGACAAAAAACTGCAGTAAAGTTCAGCACGCAAGGGGCGGTAGCTCAGTTGGTTAGAGCCCGGAACTCATAATTCCGTCGTCGTCGGTTCGAGCCCGACCCGCCCCACTTCGATATATATATTACTTCAGATCGAAACGATCTGCGTTCATCACCTTGGTCCAAGCAGCAACAAAATCCCTAACAAACTTTTCCTTGTTATCGTTTTGTGCATAGACCTCAGAGTATGAGCGAAGAATTGAGTTTGAACCAAAGACTAGATCTACGCGAGTTGCGGTCCAATCAACAGCACCGGTCTTGCGATCGCGGATGTTGTAAAGGTTCTCCCCTGTCGGCTCCCATACATATTTCATATCGGTTAGGTTCACAAAGAAGTCAGTTGTAAGTGCTCCAACATTCTTTGTAAATACTCCATGTGAAGTGCCTGCATGGTTTGTTCCAAGCACGCGCATTCCACCCATCAGTACTGTCATTTCAGGAGCTGTTAGCCCCATCAACTGTGCACGATCTAGAAGCAACTCTTCTGGGGACACTACATAACTCTTTTGAACCCAGTTACGGAAACCATCGTGAATTGGCTCTAAGACTTTATAGCTATTTACATCGGTCTGCTCTTGCGTTGCATCACCGCGACCTGGAGCAAATGGAACTGCAATCTTTACACCTGCTGCAGCTGCTGCTTTTTCAACTCCAATGTTTCCAGCTAAAACAATTACATCGGCGATGCTTGCGCCGGATTCCTTGGCGATTGGTTCAAGAACAGCCAAAACCTTGTTCAAGCGTGCAGGTTCATTACCCTCCCAATTACGTGCAGGTTCTAAACGAATTCGAGAGCCATTTGCACCACCACGAAGATCTGACCCACGGAAAGTACGTGCGCTATCCCATGCAGTAGCAACTAACTCTGAAACAGTCAGACCAGTTGCTTCAATCTTTGCTTTTACTGCTGCAACATCATAAGAAGTTGTGCCTGCAGGAATTGGATCCTGCCAAATCAAATCTTCTTGAGGAACATCTGGTCCGATGTAACGAACCTTTGGACCCATGTCGCGGTGGGTTAACTTAAACCAAGCGCGAGCAAATGCATCATCGAGCAAGGCTGGATTTTCGTGAAACTTCTTTGAAATTTCTAAATAGATTGGATCTTTGATCATCGCCATATCTGCATCAGTCATCATTGGGTTATAACGAATTGATGAGTCTTCAACATCTACTGGCTTATCTGCTTCTTGAATATTTGTTGGCTCCCATTGGTGCGCACCAGCTGGTGACTTAACAAGTGCCCATTCATGTTTAAAGAGCATCTCAAAATAACCGGAATCCCACTTTGTTGGCTCACTAGTCCAAGCACCTTCTATTCCGCTAGTCACAGTATTGCGACCAACGCCGCGCTTTGAGTGGTTGTTCCACCCCAAACCTTGTTCAAAGATATCTGCCGCCTCTGGAGATGCACCGAGTAGAGAGGCATCACCATTTCCATGTGCTTTACCTACAGTGTGTCCACCTGCAGTAAGCGCGACAGTCTCTTCGTCATTCATCGCCATGCGCGCAAAGGTTTCGCGAACATGTTGAGCGGTCAACAGTGGATTTGAAACTCCGTTAATACCTTCAGGGTTGACATAGATCAGACCCATCTGCACTGCGGCTAATGGGTTTTCAAGAGATGCAGCATTTGTGGTGTCTGCATATCGCTCATCACTTGCCATCATTAATTCTGCTTCAGGTCCCCAGTAAATATCTTTTTCTGGGTGCCACACATCTTCACGTCCGAAGGCGAAACCAAAAGTCTTAAGCCCCATGCTTTCGTAAGCGATTGTTCCGGCCAAAATAAATAGATCGGCCCAACTCAATTTGTTTCCGTACTTTTGCTTAATCGGCCACAGCAAACGTCGAGCCTTATCTAGGTTGCCGTTATCTGGCCAAGAATTTAGTGGTGAGAATCTAAAGCTGCCGGTGCCTGCGCCGCCACGTCCATCTGCAACTCGGTATGTACCTGCAGAGTGCCACGCCATACGAATCATTAATCCGCCGTAGTGACCCCAGTCTGCTGGCCACCACTCTTGCGTCTGCGTCATAAATTGATGCAGATCCTTTTTCAAAGCAGCGACATCTAGGGTCTTGACCGCTTCACGGTAATCAAAATCTTCTCCGAGGGGATTTGTCTTGCGATCATGTTGATGCAATATGTCTAGGTTGAGGGCGTTTGGATACACGTAGGTATTTGTCTCGGCTCCGTGAGTGATTGCACCATGAGCAACTGGGCACTTTCCATCCATGATTTCCCCCTGTGTTAAGTATGACGACGCCTAAGTATGGGTTGCTCTGTGTGTGCCCGCAAATTAAAAGAGATAGGCTTGAATTATGACTAGATCACTTAAGAAATGGACCGCAAAAGATGCAGCAAAGTGCATTATCACCCCTTCAGATTTAGATCATAAGTACAGTCGCGGAGTTCTTGGAGTAATAACAGGTTCAGCACGTTTTCCGGGTGCTGCAGTTCTTTCAACTTCTGCAGCTTCTGCAACTGGATTAGGAATGATTCGCTTTCACAGCTCTTCAGGTCTGGCTCACCTTGTTTTGCACTCAACACCTTCTGTTGTTGTTCAACCAGGCAAAGTAACTGCCTGGCTTGTCGGAAGCGGAATTGAAGTAAAAAAGTATGCAGATATAACTACCTGGCTTCGTCATCGTTGGTACAAACTCACAACGTTGCAATCAGTCCCAACTGTTTTAGATGCAGGCGCACTTCATTTAGCAGGATCTTTAGAACAACCAACACTCATTACCCCTCATAGCGGAGAACTTTCCAAATTGATGATCGCTCGTGGAGTTCTTGTATCGCCAGAGGCAATTGAAGGCGATTCCAAGAAATGGGTACAGGAAGCTGCCGACACGTTAGGCGTTACCGTATTGCTCAAGGGCTCAACGACATATGTAGCAAATGACTCTGTGTTGATTCAACTTCCTGTTGCAACGCCATGGCTTGCTACTGCTGGAACAGGTGATGTTTTAGCAGGAATTATTGGAGCACTAGTTGCTACCAATACTGTTGAAATTCTTAATGATTACAACCATTTGGCATATGTTGCCGCAACAGGTGCGCTGATTCACGCACGTGCGGCCGAGACCGCTTCGAATGGTGGACCAATAAATGCCGAGGCAATTATTGAATTCATCCCGAGAGTTATCACTCAGCTCATTAAGTAATCTGCATACGGGGTAACCCCTATGAAATGCCATCTCTCAATTCACTCTCACAATGGTGTCAATTAGCTGCATGCAAGCGTAACTTTGCAATGTGAGCGATCGAGTTTTAATCGTCATGGACGATGCTTTTGAACTATCTACTATGGGTGCGGCTTTAAAGCTTCATGGCACCAACGTTATCGGTGAAGCACGAAAAGAATCCACCGCTATTTCCTTAATGAGAAGCATGCAACCAAATGTCTTACTCATCGATATGCATTTAACAGAAGAACACTCAATTGGAATAGCCCAAAAGATTCGCAAGGAATCTCCCACAATTGGAATCGTGATGTTGGTTGCCTGCGCAGATTTACGGCTACTTGGCGAAAATAACTCTCATGTTCCTCATGGCACCAAAATAGTTATCAAGAAGTCCATGAATAGTGTTGCCGCATTATGCGAAATTATTACCGAATCTAGAGAGCTCGCCGCCGAATCTCCAGTTACTTGGGTAAATGGAACTGTTTCTTTACATGAAAAAGCGCTCCAGAACATGATGTCTCAATTAACAGATATTCAGATTGAAACTTTACGGCTAGTTGCTAATGGCTTAACAAATGCTGAGATAAGCAGGGTCAGATTTGTCAGTGAAAAATCGGTGGAACAGATAGTTTCTCGAATTGCACAAGTGTTGAATGTGCAACCCGATCGCGGAAAGAACATGAGAGTTCAACTAGTTGGCGAATACTTTAAATGGATTGGCGCGCCTAGGCACTAGCAAGCCTGTTCTCTAATCTCGCACAGGTAATCTTTGCCGCTATGGAGCTAGGGCAGATCAGGTCGCGGTGGAACGAGGTTTTGGATGCCCTCGAGGCGAAGAATCGCATCGCATGGATCGCATACTTTGATGCACGCCTGAGCGAACTCGATGGAAATACTCTCACCTTAGATTTTTCCGATAGCCGTAAGTTTGCTACCTCCCACGAATACTCTGAAACACGTCCAAATTTGAAGGCGGATTTAATCCAAACTATTTCCGAAGTCTTAGGAATCGAAGTGGAGATCGTTGAGCGATGAAATTCAAAATCATCGCCTTAGTTTCTTCGTTGGCGCTCTCGCTCTTCATTTCTCCGGCGACTGCTGTTGCCTCATCACTAACCATGAATTTAAGGCAGACACCTAGCGCATCTGAAGTTCTTGTAACTTTGTACGGAAGTTTAAAGCCAACTAAATCTGGAACAACTGTAACTATTCAGGTTGATACCGCTGGAAAGTGGACGACAACTAGATTTTCTACCAAAGTATCAAAGGTTGGAACGTGGCGTGTAACTGCACTTGCAACTGCGCTTGAAGCAAAGGTGCGATATCGCGCAGTGGCAGTTGTTTCAGGAAAGAGTATTTACTCCCCTATTCGTGGCATTGAAATCAAACAACTTCCCGAGATTTCCAATGTAGATCCTGCCTTGTTTATCGATCTGCTTGGACCTGGTGGTCGTATTCACGGTGCAGATATAAGTCGCTGGCAACATCCCAATGATGCCCAAATTGATTTCGCAAAGATGTATGCAGCTGGTCTTCGCTTTGTTTTCATCAAAGCCTCTGATACCCGCGACTCTGCAGACCAACTTGCTGTGAAATACGCTGCGATGGATCACAACGCGGCACAAGCTGCCGGAATTTATACAGGTTTTTATCATTACGCAGTTTTACCTGATGTAACCGATCCTGAAGATATTAAGAAGGATGCTTTAGCTCAGGCACAAAAGGTGGTCTGGCGTTTAGCATCCCTAGGTGGTTATGGGGAAAAGGATCTTCCTTACGCTTTAGATCTCGAGAATAAGTGTGTGCGTCTTTCAACTTCAGGTGCTTGTCAAAAGTATGCAACTCGAAGCGCTGTAACTTTATGGGCTACGACTTTCTTGGCGTCTGTTAAGGAAAAAACTGGCCGAACACCAATTCTTTACTCATATGCAAACTTCCTTGAGGGATCTATGGTCAGATCCAGCGAGTTAACTCAATATCCATTGTGGTTGGCGCAATATGCAATTGATCCAGCAAATCCAATCAATCAACCTGGTATCAAGGTTGGCGGTTGCTACGTGCACTCGTGGACGGGTGCGAATTGTGATTCGCAATGGACGGTATGGCAGTACACCTCGTGCGGCATTGCAGATAAGTACGGAGTACCTGGTTCACGTTTAGATCTCAATATTTTCCGCGGAACTCCATATGCATTTTTGGATCTAGCAAAAGGAACCTGGTCGCCCACTGTCGTTGATTTAATGCCTTCGCAAGAGCCATCAACGCTTACAGTGCTTGATCAATCTGCATCGACTACAAATAAATTAGTGACCTTCAAGGTATCCGTAGTACGCCCAAATGGTTCTCCTGTTGTAACTGGTGGAGTGAAATTAGTATTTGATAAAACCACAGTCCCAGATCCAAGGCCTGTGCAAACTATTTTGCGTGAAACAAGTGGCGTGTGGACGTTGGCAATTAAAGGCGTTCCTGCAGGAAGTTACATCGGTAAGGTTTTATATCAAGATGTTTCTGGCACACATGCAGATTCAACATTTCCTGTGACATTTACAGTTGCACAAGGTCCAACACCAACTCCAAAGCCAACGCCTTCACCAACAGCTACGAAGAAGCCAACAAGCGATGGCTGCCGCGGTCAGATTAAGAATTAACCTCGAGCATCTGATCTAAGGCTTCTAATTCACGATCTACCAAAGCTTCATAATCTGCAACAGATTGCTTCTTGTCTTTTGCGCTCCAACCAAGCACTGGTGCAATTAATGAGGCAACCTCATCAGCTAAATGAACACCATGTTCCTGCGCTTCAAAGGCCAAGCGTGTGCGACGAGAAATAACATCATCAACTGTGCGCGCACCTTCATGGCTTGCGGCATACACAATTTCAGCCTTGATATAGGGAAGATCGGCAGCTAACTTCTTAGCCAACTTAGGTTGTTCCGCAATCATTTCTAGAATCTCGCTGATGAGTGAGCCATATCGATTCAGTAAGTGGGTAACTGTTTCTACTTCAAGACCAGATTCTGTCGCGATTCGTTCCTTTTGTTGTTCCAAAGCAAAGTAGCCATCTGCTCCAACTAAGGGAAGCTTTTCGGTAACTGATTCTTGAGTTAGGCGACGAAGTTCAATAACTGCGCGATCAATCGCATCCTTACCCATGACGCGGTAGGTCGTGTACTTTCCTCCGGCGATTGAAACAAAGCCTGCAGCAGGACGGTCCACTGTGTGTTCGCGAGAAAGTTTGGTGGTCGTTGCACTCTTTTTATTTGCAACAAGTGGGCGCAATCCTGCATAAACGCCAATTATTTCCTCAGCCTTAAGTTTTGGCTCTAGCACCCTGTTTGCTTGATCCAAGATGTACTGAACATCTTCACGTGAAGCAAATGGTTCTGCGCGATCGCCTTCGTATGGCGTATCAGTTGTTCCAACAATCCACTTGTCTCCCCATGGGATTAAGAACAACACTGATACAGGAGTCTTCAAAATGATTCCGGCATCTGACTTTATTGCAGAGCCAGGCATAACAATGTGAACACCCTTGCTCATGGTTACGCCATAGCCCGGAGTTAAACCAAAGTTTTCATGCAGTTCATCGCTCCAGATACCAGCACACATAACTGTGGCGCCTGCCTTAATTGCAATCTTCTTTCCTGATTCAAGATCGCGAGCATTCACGCCAACAACACGCTTTCCTTCGCGAATAAGTGATTCGGCGGTAACTCGAGTTGCGATAATCGCACCGTGACGTACAGCGGTGCGTGCAACAGACATTGTGTGGCGGGCATCATCTACCTGTGCATCAAAGTATTTGATCGCACCAGTAACAATGTCATGGCGAAGCGATGGTGCAATTTCATTAATCTGCTTTTGACTTAGGTGCTTATGCCATGGCAACGCGCGCTGAAATCCGCGAAGTGCATCGTATAGAGCTAACCCTGCGCCAACGTATGTGCGTTCTTTAAACTTTTCAGTCAGTGGAAATAAGAAACCAACTGGCTTAACAAGATGAGGACATAAAGTTGAAACCATTAACTCGCGTTCGTGCAAAGCTTCGCGAACTAATTTGAAATCGTATTGTTCAAGATAGCGAAGTCCGCCGTGAATCAACTTACTTGATCGGCTAGAAGTTCCTGCAGCAATATCTTGAGCCTCAATGAGTGCAACCTTGAGACCGCGTGATGCAGCATCTAAAGCCGCTCCTACGCCCGTAACTCCCCCGCCGATGACGAGAATGTCGAACTGATCTGAGGCTAATTGTGAGATGGCAGAGTCACGCTGGTCTGGACCAAGTTGTGACAAGAACATAAGCGTTGCATCTCCGTACTGACTGAGTACGCTAAGCCTAACTTACAGCGAGAGGTTTTGTGCATCGTGGCTTATATCGGCAGCTTGGATCAAGGAACCAGTAGTACTCGATTCATGATCTTTGATCACTCTGGCCAGGTTGTAGGTCAACATCAATTGGAGCATCGCCAAATACTTCCGCAAGCAGGATGGGTAGAACATGATGCCGCTGAGATTTGGGAGCGGGTCCAAGAGGTAATTACAGGTGCGTTGAAGCAAGCAAATATTCTGGGATCAGATTTAGCAGCGATTGGATTAACAAATCAACGAGAAACCACGGTCGTGTGGGATGTCGAAACCGGTCAGCCACTTTCTAACGCGATCGTGTGGCAGGACACCCGAACCACTGATTTCTTGGCAACGCTCACTGAAGAACAGAAAAAGAGCATCCGCCACAAGACTGGACTGACAATCGCTCCCTACTTTGCAGGCAGCAAGATGAGTTGGTTCCTCAAGAATGTTCCAGCAGCAAGTTCTGCAACTGCACGTTTTGGAACTATCGATTCATGGCTTTTGTGGAATCTTTCCGGCGGAGTGCGCGGCGGCGTACATGCAACTGATGTAACTAATGCAAGTCGAACCTTATTAATGAACCTTGAAACCCTTGATTGGGATGATGAATTACTTAATATATTTGGGGTATCGCGTTCTGCACTACCCGTAATCAAATCTTCATCAGAAAAGTATGCGCTGACAGATCCACACGGTCCATTTGGAACTGCGGTTCCTATCGCTGGAATTTTGGGAGACCAACAAGCAGCGATGGTAGGACAGGTGTGTTTTGATCGTGGTGAATCAAAGACTACATACGGCACCGGAAACTTTGCATTGCTCAACACCGGAACAGAGATTGTCCGTTCTAAAAATGGATTGCTAACAACTGTCTGTTTTAAGTTAGGTGACCAACCTGCGCATTACGCACTAGAAGGATCAGTTGCGGTCACAGGATCTGCAATTCAATGGTTGCGTGATCAACTTGGAATCATTACTAATGCTGCAGAAACGGAAGGTCTCGCCTCATCAGTTACAGATACAGCAGGTATTTACTTCGTACCTGCATTTTCTGGATTGTTTGCTCCTTACTGGCGCAGCGATGCACGTGGCGTAATTGTTGGTTTAACTCGCGCTGCAACTAAAGCTCATCTTGCACGTGCTGCGCTAGAAGCAATCTGCTACCAAACGCGCGATGTTATGGATGCGATGGTCGCCGATAGTGGCGTCCCAATGAAAGAGATGAAGGTTGATGGCGGAATTACTGCAAACTCTTTGTGTATGCAGATGCAGGCAGATGTAATGGGAATTGATATCACTCGCCCATTAATCGGTGAAACAACCGCACTAGGTGCTGCATATGCTGCAGGTCTTGCCGTTGGTTTCTGGAGTTCAACTGATGAAGTGCGAAAGCAATGGCAGCAATCTCGTCGTTGGAGTGCAACTAGCACACCAGAACAACGTGCAACTGGTTATGCAGGCTGGAAGAAAGCTGTTGAAAAGACCCTTAACTGGGTTGATTAAAGCTTTGTAACTTCAATTAAGAAGGCGTTAGCAGGCGCAAGAATCGGCGCAGTCACACCAATAGCAGCTAACGCCGAACCAGAGAGTTGAATTCCGCTCATCCATTCAGGAGGCGTAATCAACATAAAACGTGGTTTGCCGGCTGGGAAAACCGCTTTCACCGAATATGTTGCTGCAGGATCTAAATCTGGGAACTTAATAGGTGATGGGTGAATTGACACAGTTGGAGTTAATTGAACATAAGCAAAAATCGCTCGCGATAAATCATGTGCAGTTACACCATGCACATATGCATGAGCTTCAGGATAATCAACGCGAACCATCATTCCTGAATGCAGGTGCGCTCGGTTCTCCTTGTAGTACTTAGCCCATGAAGCAAGATGCTTGCGCTCTTCAGCGGTTGCCTCTGTGATGTTCCATTCAATTCCTGCGTGGCCAAAGAGTGCCGTAGTTGCACGCATTGAAAGCTCTAAAGTGCGGCCTGTTTGATGTCCATGAGTTGGTCCAATATGTGTACCCAGTAGCTCGGGTGCGATCACTTGTGCGGTCCAGCGCTGAATTGTTTGACGCTCAAGTGCATCATTGTTATCGCTAGTCCAGAAGCGATCAACTAAATCAATTACTCCAAGATCGATTCGAGCACCACCTGATGCACATGATTCAATTTCCAGACCTGGATGTCGTTGCTTTAACTCAGCAAATAATTTGTAAATAGCTTGTGTCTGTCGATGCACACCTGCACTGCCAAGGTGTCCGGCATCAACAAGAACTCGATTGTGATCCCACTTTATGTAGGCAATGTTGTGCGCACCCAACACCGCTGAAGTTTGCTCCAGCACATGGTTGAAAGCACCTTCATGACCCAAATCAAGAACTAATTGATGACGCCACAATGGTGGGGTTCGATCACCTTCATGCAAAATCCATTCAGGGTGTGCACGATATAGATCTGAATCTGGATTGACCATCTCGCCTTCAAACCACAGGCCAAACTCAATTCCCTTGTCATTGATGTATTGAATGATCGGAGATAACCCGTTGGGCCAGACCGCTGGATCAATGACCCAATCTCCAAGTCCTGCTCGATCATCTCGGCGTGAGTGGAACCAGCCATCATCTAGAACTACACGTTCAATTCCAATTTCAGCTGCGACATCAATGAGCGCTTTAATCTTTACTTCATCATGATCAAAGTACAGTGCTTCCCACATGTTCAGGGTTAATGGACGTGGACGCTTTGGATGAACTTCGCGTGCTCGTAAGTACTGATGATAAGAAGCTGCAACTCCATCTAGTCCTTTTGAAGAAAAGACTGAAATGAGAGCGGGAGCTTCATAGCTCTCACCTGAGGCCAAAATTACTTCACCTGGGAGTAGTAATTCTCCGGCACCAATTGATTGAGAGCCATCAAATAGTTTTTCAACCAAGTACTGAGAGTTTCCGCTCCAAGCAATGCTAGTTGCCCAAGCATTTCCATTGTGGAAACTAGTTTGTGCAGTTAGTGCAATATCTGCAATTGAAAAGTTATGTCCGCTACGACCTTCGCGAGATTCACGAATCCAAGTACCAGTAGCAATCTCTTTGCGTTGAGGGTTGCGCTCATTTGACCAACGACCTGCAAAATCCAAAGTCTGTGTTGCTTCTTTAGGAAGTGGTAACCAATGAATGTATTCATTGAGTGAGTAGTCAGCATCGCCTAAATTCTTGAGCGTCGCTCGTTGTTGCAAAACACCATGTACATCTAAATCAAATGTATTTACTACTTCAAGCTGCGCATGAAAATCGGTAAAGGTGATCGCGACATGGTTACCGACATGGTGAAAGTTTGAAACCTCAAACTTAGTTGACCAAGCTTTTCCATTGCGATGTCCAGAAACTGTTGGGCGACCTAGAAAACCTCGCGAGCTCTCTCGCATAATTCCTGGAAACTGCGGAACATCCCATGAGCTGTTTGCAATAGATGGGCGAATAGCACTCTGCGCAGAAGCAAGATCTCCAGATAAAGGTGCGCCCCAATGTTGAATTACTAGGGCTCCATCGACAACTTCGAGCAACAGCGATGAAGAAGGTGCGCTCAATAGTGCAGATTGCTTACTCACAAAGGTAGAGTAACGACACTATGGGTGAGAGTAAAAAACTAAAGGCTGGCGTCATCAGAAATGATCGCCAGATGGCTGATGGCCGCACAATTCGTTACTACGACACCGCTGGCCAAGCCCGAACCATCGAAGATGCTCGCCCACAAGAAGAACAACCCGGTATCGGAGAACTTCGACTAGATCCATTAGTTAACGAATGGGTTGCCATGGCAGCGCACCGCCAAGGTCGCATCTTCTTGCCCCCAAAGGAGTTATGCCCGCTGTGTCCGACCACAGGTGAACTACTTACTGAAATACCAGAGTCGGATTTTGAAGTTGTTGTTTTCGATAACCGATCACCATCATTGCGTCCACCAGTTGGTGATTGGGCGCTTCCCGACATGGTTGGTCCAGATACAGATTTAGGCACCGCTGCAGGAAAGTGTGAAGTTATTTGCTTTACCGCAGAGCACGGAAATGCTTTCAAAGATTTAACGCCTCAACGAGTACGCACATTGCTTGAGGCATGGATTGATCGCACAACTGAACTATCCCAAGAGAGCTTTATTGAACATATTGCTCCCTTTGAAAACCGTGGTGAAGAGATCGGTGTAACTCTGTCTCACCCACATGGCCAGATTTACGCCTATTCATACATTCCACCACGCGTTGAAAAGATGTTAGCTGCAGCAAACAAGTACAAGGAACAGACCGGAAAAGTTTTGTTTGACGAGATCGTGGCCCGCGAGATTCGTGACAATGAAAGAATCATTGCCAAGAATGATCGCTGGATCGCTTACGTTCCATATGCTGCGCGATATCCATTTGAAATTCACATAACTCCCCTCAATCCAGTTGCAGACCTAACGGGATTAACCGATGCTGACCGTGATGCTTTTCCAGAGATCGCATTAGAAGTCACTCGACGTTTAGATGGTGTTTTTGGAATTGAAATGGCGTACATCGCTGCTTGGCATCAAGCACCTGTTCGAATTGGACGCGATGTCATGCGACTACATTGGCAAATCACCAGTGTGCGTCGCGCACCTGGAAAGCTTAAGTATTTAGCAGGATCTGAATCTGCAATGGGTGCCTTCATCATGGATATGCGCCCAGAGCAATCCGCAGCACAGTTGCGAGAGGTTGTTTTGTAATGCGCGTATTAGTTACTGGCGGAACTGGCTATATCGGATCTACCGCTGTTGATATTTTATTGACGCAGGGTTATGAAATTTCGATATTAGATGATTGCAGTATGGGTCATGCTGACACGGTGCCTGCAGGTGTGCGCTTTGTCCAAGGCTCTCTCCTGAACTCCACAGATGTAGCTAGTGCACTTGAAGGTTGCGATGCGGTTATGCACTTTGCCGGAAAATCTCTAGTGGGCGAATCTGTTGAAAAGCCAGATCTGTATCACTCAGTAAATGTTGATGGAACCCGTATTTTGCTTGACGAGATGCACAAGCAATCAATCACAAAGATTGTTTTCTCATCATCTGCTGCAACATACGGCGAGCCAAAGGTTGTTCCAATTCTTGAAAGCTCTGAAACAAAACCTACAAATCCTTATGGTGCAACAAAGCTCGCAATTGATCACATGATCACCGCTGAAGCTGCTGCCCGTGGAATTTCAGCGGCATCATTGCGCTACTTCAATGTTGCTGGCGCTTTAAAGGCAGAGCGCGGATGGTTGGCAGAACGTCACAACCCAGAGACTCATTTGATCCCAAATGTTTTGCGCAGCACAGCCGATAATCCAGTAAAGATTTTTGGAACAGATTGGCCAACAGCAGATGGCACATGTATTCGTGACTACGTGCATGTTATTGATTTAATCGATGCTCATATCAAGGCCCTACAGTCTTTAGGAAATCCAGGTCACGAGATTTATAACCTCGGAAGTGGCTCTGGTTATTCAGTCCGCGAAGTTGTGGCCGCAGCAAGTGCTGCTACTGGGACCAATATTCCTTTTGTTGATTCCCCTCGCCGTGCTGGTGATCCAGCTGTACTCATAGCAGATATTTCTAAGGCAAAGGCAAAGCTTGATTGGTCGCCAACCCGCGATATGAACACAATGGTTTCAGACACTTTAAGCTCTTTGGCATAAATCATGAGCACGATCGAAACAAAGTTCATTGAAACCTTTGGCGAGGAACCAGATCTCATAGCTGCAGCTCCTGGTCGCGTAAATTTAATCGGCGAACACATTGATTACAGCGAGGGATTTGTTCTGCCCTTTGCCATTAAAGACCGCACAACGGCAGCAATTCGTAAGCGCGATGATTCAGTAGTTCGTATCGCATCTGCTCAGCGCCGAAGCAAGATTGTGACTGTAGATATTAATAATGTGAAGCCTGGTCTAAAGGGCGAATGGGAGCGTTACGCCCTTGGCGTTTTATGGTCCATGGGAGTTAAGACCGGTGTAGATCTGATGATCGATGGACATGTTCCACTTGGGGCCGGTTTATCCTCATCTGCAGCGCTGGAATGTTCAGTCGCAACCGCGGTTAATCACTTATTTGATATGGGATTTAGCCTTGAAGATTTGGCTCGCCTGACGCAAAAAGCGGAAAACCAATACGTTGGTGTTCCGTGCGGAATTATGGATCAATCAGTGTCCTTGATGGCGACAAATGGATCTGCTCTTCTGCTTGATTGTCGTGATTTAACGACGCGAAATATCCCATTTGATGTTGCATCAAGTGGACTTGAGCTTTTAATTATCGATACCCAGGCTCACCATGCACTGACTGATGGTGGCTATGCCGAGCGCCGAGCATCGTGTGAATCTGTAGCTGCCAAACTAGGTATTAAGTCAATGCGCGAGTTAACTATGGCTCAATTAGCTGCAGCAAAGGATTCACTAACCTCGGTTGAATACATCCGCGCACGCCATGCGGTTAGCGAAATGAAACGAGTTTTGGATTGTGTTGAAGCGCTCAGTCAGGCTGATTTTGCAAAAGTTGGAGAATTGATTAATCAATCTCATGCCTCACTTCGAGATGATTACACCGTTTCATGTCCTGAACTTGATACCGCAGTTGATGCATCACTTGCAGCTGGTGCACTTGGATCACGCATGGTCGGCGGCGGATTTGGTGGAAGTGCGATCGCGCTGATTGAAGCATCGAAAACTTCGGAAACAATTAAAGCTATTGAAAAGGCCTTTGCAGATAAGAAATTTAAAGCGCCACGATTCTTTACCTCGCTACCAAGTCAAGGCGCAGAGGTAATTTTCCGCAAGTAATTTAAAGCGGATTAATTGAAAGAACTTCTACTCCACCGATCGCGCCAAGTACATTCAGTAGATCCGTTGGATCATTTCCTGGAACTGCAACGGTGATGTCATCGTAACCACGACCATCCTCGGCTTTGACAACTGCGAGCGCACGAATGTCTCCCCCAGCTGCACCGATTGCAGATGCTAGAAGTCCCAATGAACCAGGACGATCTGGAAGAGCTACGTTTAATTGAAATAGTGCCATGTGAAAACCTTATCCTTAATTTATTTCAGCGCGATTACAATTAGCTTACGTTTACGCCAAAACGATCCAGCTGCCCTTAACGGCAACCTTCACGATGGGTAGTGGGTTTGTTGCAGGACCTGACACAACCGCGCCTGACTTAAATGGGTCAAATGAGGCGTTGTGAACTGAGCAGACAATTAACTTCTTCGCGCTGAAGTACTTGGTCATTCCACCTTGGTGGGTACAAATCGCTTGATAAGCAAAGACACCTGTCTTTGTGCGAAAGAGAATCGCTGGCGCACCATTGCTTAACTGGAATGGGTAGGTACCGCCGACCTTAACTTTGGCTAATTTCACGATCTGGTTATTGGCGGCAACAGCACGCGTGCCTGTAACTGAGGTGATGGCGCTAATCAGTGCCAATCGAAGTGCTGATCTGCGGGAGATATTCATATGCTCCCTGACTTGGATTCGAACCAAGAACCTGTCGATTAACAGTCGACTGCTCTGCCGTTGAGCTATCAGGGATTACGCGTGCAAGCGCAAACTCTAGCGCACACACGCTGAAGGGCAAAAATTAGAGGCTGCCTAGCGCCAAATCATGCAGAGATCGGCGGGCAGATTCCAAGGCCACCAACTGGGCAAAGGCTGCGTTGTACTCAATCTCATTTTCAACTGGATTGAGCCGTTGGAGTGAAGATTTCAATTCGGCGATAGAGCGAGAAATAGCAACCTCTCGCAGTCGAGCAACGATGCTGGCCACGTACACCTGGGTTGGCTTTCCATCTGCGCGAATTGGTTCAACTGTTAATTCGGTAAATAGTGCGCGAAGATTTTCATCGGTGATCGATTCTGGAGTTAATTTCTCGCTGACATCAATTGCAGTGCGCATTGCAATATATGCGGGATGGGTAAATGCTCCACCCTCAATTGCGCTCCACAGCTCACCTGCAAGAAGTTGTGGCTCTTGTAAGCGTGCCTTCAAAACTTCTCGTTCCAAAATTAATCGTGCTTCATTGGGATCTGGTCGGAAATTAGGAGCGGCAGTTGTTTCTTCAACGTCATTCTGAATCTTTGGCATCGCCTTAACGCCTTGTGCAACTGCGCGAGTTACGAGCTCTACTTCGACGCCTAACCAACCAGCAAGCAAACGTGTGTACTCGGGACGCAACGACTTATCTCGAATCTGAGCAACCACAGGTGCGGCAGCGTTTAATGCGTTAACACGACCTTCCGGTGTATCAAGTTTGTGGTGTGCAAGCTCTGCACGGATCGCAAACTCAAATAATGGAACTCTGCGTGCGATTAAATCGCGAAGAGCAAGATCACCCTTTTCTTGGCGCAGTTCACAAGGATCTAAACCATCAGGTTCGACCGCAACAAATGTCTGAGTTACAAACTTTTGATCCTCGCTGAATGCGCGTAGTGCTGCTTTTTGTCCTGCCGCATCGCCATCAAAGGTAAAGATAACTTCTCCGCGGAATGAATCATCATCCATCAATAAACGACGAAGGATGCGAATATGGTCAGTGCCAAATGCGGTTCCGCAGGTAGCAACTGCTGTTGTAATTCCTGCTAAATGTGCAGCCATCACATCTGTGTAGCCTTCAACAATTACAGCTTGGCGCTTCTTGGCAATCTCTTTCTTTGCCACATCAAGTCCGTACAAAACTTGGCTCTTTTTGTAGATCGGGGTTTCAGAGGTATTTAAATACTTTGGACCTTGATCCTCTTCATCACTTGCTAACTTTCGCGCACCAAAACCGACAATGTCACCTGAAATATCTTTAATCGGCCACATCAAACGGTTACGGAACTTATCAATTGGTCCGCGCTGACCCATCTTTGAAAGACCAGCTAATTCAAGTTCATCAATTGTGTAACCAAGTGCGCGCAGGTGCTTCGTAAGGCCGTCCCACTCATCGGGTGAATACCCCACACCAAACTGCTGGCACGCAGCCTTATCAAAACCGCGCTTTGTCAGAAGCTCGCGGCCATGCGCTGCTGTTGGCGATGTGTTGAGCAACTCTTGATAGAACTTAGCCGCTTCAACATGGGCTGCGATTAAACGATTGCGAGTACTTGATGTAACAACAGGTCCTGATGAATTTTCATCGTAACGAAGTGTGTATCCGATGCGATCTGCAAGGCGTTCGATAGTTTCGGTAAATGTCAGGTGATCGATCTTCATTAGGAAGGCGATGACATCTCCACCTGTTTGGCAACCAAAGCAATGAAAATATCCCTTGCTTGGTGTCACATGGAAGGAAGGTGATTTCTCATCATGAAAAGGGCACAACCCTTTTTTCTGTCCGCCACCAGCGCTCTTTAATTGAACGTAATCGGCGACAACTTCATCAATGGGTGCACGATCGCGGATGTATGCAACATCCTCATCTCTAATGCGACCGCTCATGTTCGTACCTTACCGATTAGCAAGTAGGCGTGCATGTAAGGCATAAGCGCCAGGGTCAGTTAAGGCTGCAACCTGGTCAATAATCACGCGCATTTTGGCGATTTCATCCGCCGCCTCATTCCATGGCTTCTGGAAGTAAGAATCTAGTTCGGATGGATTGGCTAATAGCATCTCAACTAATTCAGCGATGATGATTTGCTGCTTTGCATAACGATCTTGTGAGTGCGCTGCATTAATTAAGTAATGTCCAGCAATTGCCTTAAGGAAATCAACTTCGATCTTTTGCTCACGTGGAATCTCAAGATCTGCGCTGTACCGTGAAAGTGGGCCATCGCCATGCACTTTACGTGTTTCAACCTCTGCAGCTAAAACGAAGCGACCAATTAGCTGGCTAGTTGAATCCTTCAAACGAGCAAGGCTGCGGTGACTGCCATCGTAATAATGTGGCCACGCAGATAGCGATGACAATCGAGCTAGTGCATCGAGCGCCTCTTGTTGTGTTGCATCACTCTTGTAATCTGTTGTCATAACCTTATATAGATCAGCAAAATCATTATCAAAGTTCTTTACCGATACCTGTCCTGCAAAAATGGCATCCTCTAAATCATGAACAGAGTATGCGCAATCATCAGACCAGTCCATAATTTGGGCTTCTATACATTTCTTACCGACCGGTGCACCTTTGCGCATCCATGTGAAGATCTCGACATCATCGTCATACACACCAAATTTGCGCGGATTTTCAGCGCGAGGCCATGGATACTTAGTTGCACCATCTAGCGATGCACGAGTTAAGTTAAGTCCAATACTCTTTCCATTTGCATCGACAGTTTTTGCTTCCAGCCGAACTAATAATCTAAAACTTTGAGCATTTCCTTCAAAGCCGCCATGATCTTTTGCAATTTCAGCTAATGCTTCTTCTCCGTTGTGCCCAAATGGTGGGTGACCTAAATCGTGGGACAAGCAAGCGGTGTCCTGCAGATCTGGATCTGCGCCTAATGATTCACCTAGCTCGCGACCAATCTGTGCACACTCAAGTGAGTGTGAAAGACGCGTACGTTGAAAATCATTTTCCCAAGGTACCGCGACCTGAGTTTTTGCAGCTAAACGTCGCAATGATGCTGAGTGAATAACGCGTGCACGATCGCGCATGAACTCTGTGCGCCCTGGGCGCTTTGCAGGTTCATCAAGAAAACGTTCTTGATCATGGGCGTTATAGGTCACGGGATTACCTTAGTAACAATATCTGCGCCAGGTAAGTGATCGCTAACCTGAATCCCCCGCCGACCAACTGTTATATAGACAAGGTAGGCACCAGCCTCGCGAAGTAGGTATTTATAGCCACTATTTGCGATTGTGTTGGGCCCTGTTTGTACGGGAGAACATGTACTAATTACACCTTGATCATTAGCCATCGTCATTGCGCGTTTGCAATGAAATGGATCGGTCACGATGATGACATCACTTACGTAACGCTTCTTCATCACAGCCGCATAGGCCTTTGTACTAACTAATGTGTCACGGCCTTCTTCAATTGCAGTAATTTTGCGTGAAGGAACACCATGAGTTCGTAACCAATACTTTCCTGATGCTGCTTCAGTTGTGCGATCCCCAGGAGCGCCTGCACCCACGGTAATAATTGTTGGCGCATATCCAAGATCATAAATACGCTTCGCTTCAACTAAACGAGCTTCAAGCGCTTCACCTGGTCGACCATTCAACTGTGCCGTTCCAAGAACAACAATCACATCTGCTTGTCGAACAACAGGGTTATTGGCGGCTCGCCATACCTGAGAAATTCCATAGGCAGGGCCAAGCAGAGCAAGAATTAAAATGATTGTGATTGTTCGACGAATCCATCTAAATAAAAACATTTATCCGCCCGAAAACGCATCCTCTAGCTCAACATGAACTAGTTCATCAGGGTCGTTAAGCCACCCATCAGGCAATGTTGGTGGACGTCCATGAGATGTGCGGCCGCGAGGTTTTTCGCCTACTTCTGTTGGGTATGGCTGATCCTCTAATTGATCTAAGAGATCACGCATTTCTTGAAGAGAAGAGACCATTCCAAGATCATGTCTAATTTCGCGTGCGACACGGAAACCCTTTAAATACCAGGCCATATGTTTTCTCATGTCGCGCATACCGCGATCTTCAGATTCCAAATACTCAACGATCAGATTTGCATGGCGAAACATCACTTCTCGAACCTCATGCAAGGTCGGCGTAATTTGCCTACCTTCACCTTTCAGGGCTGAGACGAGATCGGTAAATAACCATGGTCGCCCTAAACATCCGCGACCGACAACAACGCCTGCACATCCACTTTGCTCAACCATGGAAACCGCGTCAGCTCCAGACCAGATATCGCCATTGCCCAAAACAGGTACTCCGGTTGGCTTTAAATGCTCAACCAGGCGTGCAATTGCAGACCAATCCGCTTTACCTTCATACATTTGCGCAGCTGTACGTGCATGTAATGCAACCCATGCGACACCTAAATCAGCTGCAGATTGTGCCGCCTCTAAATAAGTTTCATGATCACTATCAATTCCAATGCGCATCTTTACCGTCACCGGAATTCCAAATGGTTTTGCCGCTTCAACCGCTGCGCCGACAATATTGGTGAACAGTTTTCGCTTGAATGGAAGTGCTGCTCCCCCGCCTTTGCGAGTTACCTTTGGTACTGGGCAACCAAAGTTCATATCAATATGATCGGCAAGATTTTCTTTACCAATCATTGTGACTGCTGCTCGCATTGTTGTTGGATCAACGCTGTATAACTGAACTGACCTTGGCCACTCATCCTTTCCAGGAACGATCATTCGTAAAGTTTCTGGACGTCGTTCAATTAATGCGCGAGCTGTAACCATTTCGGAAACAAATAAGCCAGCACCTTGTTCGCGACACAGTGTGCGAAATGGTGCATTAGTAATTCCAGCCATGGGTGCAAGAACAACCGGTGGATCAATGTAATGATCACCGCTTGCTAGTGGGAGTAAGAGTGGCTTTAGCAACCTAGTAAACGAGGTGCTAACCATGCCTCGACCTGATCCAGGCCGATGCGCTCTTGCGCCATTGTGTCGCGATCGCGAATTGTTACTGCATTGTCTTCAAGTGTTTCGAAGTCAACGGTGATGCAATATGGAGTTCCAATTTCATCTTGACGACGGTAGCGACGACCAATTGCTCCGGCATCATCAAAATCAATGTTCCAGTTCTTGCGAAGCTGTGTTGCAAGATCACGTGCTTTCGGAGACAAATCAGCGTTACGTGACAAAGGAAGAACAGCTGCCTTAATTGGAGCAAGACGGTGATCAAGCTTTAATACAGCACGCTTTTCCATCTCGCCCTTGCTGTTTGGTGCTTCATCCTCTGTAAATGCATCCATTAAGAATGTAAGTGTGCAGCGATCTACACCTGCTGCAGGCTCAATGACGTAAGGAGTCCAACGCTCGCCCTTTTCCTGATCAAAGTAAGAAAGATCCTTACCTGATGCAGCAGAGTGAGCCTTAAGGTCGAAATCTGTACGGTTTGCAATACCTTCAAGCTCGCCCCATTCAGTTCCGGCAAACTCAAACTTGTATTCAATATCTGCTGTGCGCTTTGAATAGTGCGACAACTTTTCCTTTGGGTGATCGTAGATACGTAGGCGCTCTGGATTAATACCAAGATCTACATACCAAGCCATGCGTGTGTCGATCCAGTATTGGTGCCATTCTTCGTCGCTACCAGGAACAACGAAGAACTCCATCTCCATCTGTTCAAACTCGCGTGTGCGGAAAATAAAGTTTCCAGGTGTAATTTCATTACGGAAAGATTTTCCAATTTGGCCAATACCAAATGGAGGCTTCTTTCGTGATGTTGTCATCACCTGATCAAAGTTAATAAAGATTCCCTGCGCTGTTTCTGGACGCAGGTAAGCAAGACCTGATTCATCTTCTACTGGTCCAAGGAAAGTCTTTAGCAATCCACTGAACTGCTTAGGTGTTGTGAACTGACCCTTGTTTCCACATGCAGGGCAGTTAATATCTGTTAGCGACTCTGGCTTCTTCTTGTGCTTTGCCTCGTACGCTTCTTCAAGGTGATCTGCGCGGTAACGCTTGTGACAAGCGGTGCACTCAGTGAGTGGATCACTAAATGTTGCAACGTGACCTGATGCTTCCCACACTTCCTTTGCCAGGATCACACATGAATCAAGGCCAACAACATCTTCGCGTCCCATAACCATGGATTTCCACCATTGACGCTTTACATTGTTCTTAAGTTCAACACCTAGTGGGCCGTAATCCCATGATGCGCGAAGTCCACCATAAATTTCAGATGACGGGTAAACAAACCCACGACGCTTTGCTAGTCCTACGATATTTTCTAAACGGTCCGTTGCCATTTTTATCTCCGTCCGGCTGGCTGTCGGCGAAAAGCAACTGGTGTTACTTCCGTGCGATCATTTTACTCGCTGTACGGCTTTTCATATGCACCTGGCTCATCGATAGCTTGGGCCAGAATCGGAATTGCATTCATTTTTACGTTGAGATTGCTCAAAGCTCGGCGGTAAGAGCCAACATTTTCCCAATGGGTAGTCAGGGACCACAGAGTCACATCATCGAGATTTTGCCCATACTCCCCACTTTCATACCCATTACATGCCGAAAATGCTTCGAGCGCGGAATTAATCTGCGCCTCAAAATGAGATGCATTGGCAAGCGGAACTGAGAATCGAGCGATAGCGAACATAGGGCAGAGCCTAATCGGATACCCTAAAACTATGAACTTAGCGATCCTGTTTTCAGCATTAACCGTTCTGGCCACAACCGCAGGCGGCGTTTTGGCTTTTCGCTCGAAGGATCGCTTTCACCTAGTTCTGGGATTGTCCGCTGGATTGCTATTGGGCCTTGTCGGCTTTGATCTGCTGCCAGAAGTTTTTGAGATGAATACCAATAGCTTCGCTGGGGTTCCAGTTGTATCAATAGCAATCCTGGCTGGATTCCTGATTCTGCATATAGTCGAACGTGGTTATGGCTCACACGAACCAGCAGAATCTCATTACGGACATGATCATGAGCATCATTCAGTTTCTGGAATTATCGGTGCGCTTGCAATGGGTGGCCATGTTTTTCTAGATGGCGTCGGCTTAGGTGTTGCTTTTCAAGTTAGCTCATCTTTAGGAATCGCAGTATTTCTAGCAATTACAGTGCATGCATTTAGCGATGGCCTAAATACTGTTTCAATGTTGGTAAAGAGTGGACACTGGACCAAATCAAGCAAGTACCTACTTGGAGTAGATGCGATTGCTCGTATTGGCGGAGCAACGCTTGGAACTTATCTTGCATTAAATGATGAGTATCTGGCGTTGTACCTTGCGCTCTTCTCTGGGTTTGTTATCTACATTGCAACATCACACATCTTGCCTGAAGCGCACTCACGTCATGCTTCGAAGTGGACCTTAGTTACTACTGGTCTTGGTGTTTTTATTATGTGGGCAGTAGTAGCTGTTACCGCCTAATTACGCTTTTCCGCTAGCTCTTCAATTCGGAATCGCTACGCTTTTCCGAATCTTCTATCTCGTGCTGAGTACTCCTCGATCGCTTTCCATAATGTTTTACGTGTGACATCAGGCCACAAAACATCCATAAAAACAAGTTCGGCATAGACGCTCTGCCACGGCAAGAAGTTACTTGTGCGCTGCTCCCCCGATGAACGTAAAAATAGATCTACATCGCTCATCTGAGGACTATCTAGGTACTTTGCAAATACCTTTTCAGTAATCGCATCAGCTTTGATTTTTCCGCGCTTTACATCACGCGCAAGTTCAGCTGCTGCATCAACAATTTCAGAACGTCCACCGTAGTTAACACACATGTTCAAGGTTAAAACCTTGTTCTTCTTAGTTAACTCTTCTGCCTCTTCAAGCTCTTTGATAACACTGCTCCATAAGCGCTTTGGACGACCGACCCAGCGAATACGAACACCCATCTCATTCATCTGATCACGGCGTCTGCGAATGACATCGCGGTTAAAGCCCATTAAAAACTTAACTTCATCAGGAGAGCGACGCCAATTTTCTGTAGAAAATGCGTACGCACTAATTTCTTTAACGCCATATTCAATTGCGCCTTCAACAACATCAAACAACGCGGCTTCTCCTGCTTCATGACCTGCGGTGCGCTGTAAGCCGCGATTCTTTGCCCAGCGGCCATTGCCATCCATCACAATTGCAACGTGATTTGGAATCTTGATTGTCATACCCGCTCCACCATTGGCAATGAACGTAAGCCACGTTCAAGGTGCCATTGTAAGTAAGCTGCGATCAAACCACTAGCCTCACGGCGGAATTTTCCATCACTCGCTGTTGCAACATCCCAATCACTGCTGAGCAATGCCCCCATGAGTTCTAGTGTTTCAGGTGCCGGTGTTGCACAGGCAGACGGTCTGCAATCGGCGCACACTGAACCGCCACCGACTAATGAGAAGTAGCGATGTGGTCCTGGCTTTTCGCAACGTGAACAAATTGTCATCGATGGTGCGTATCCAGCAACAGCTAACGAGCGAAGTAAGAATGCATCCAGAATCAACAATGGTTCATAACGATTTTCCGCAAGGGCTTTCATTCCACCAACTACTAACTGAAACTCTTGTAACGCAGGTTCATTTTCTTGGCTGGTAAAACGCTCTGCCGCTTCAAGAATAGCTGCCGCAACTGTCCACCGTTGGTAATCCTCAGTAAGCGCTTCACCGTAATTCATTAACGCTTCTACTTGCGTAACAGTGTCAAAGGTTTTTCCGGTGTACAGCTGAATATCAACATGGCTGCCGGGCTCTAACCGCGCTCCAAACTTAGATTTGGTGCGACGAACTCCCTTTGCCACACCGCGAATACGACCATGGTCGCGAGTAAGCATTGTGATGATGCGATCTGCTTCACCCAGTTTTTGGGTGCGCAGAACGATCGCCTCATCCCGGTACAAACTCATACGGGCAAAGGTAGTGCGTGCGGTTAGCGAATTGCGCGATTTATCGCAGACACGACAGCCTTTAATGATGCTGTAGTCGTGTTTGGATCAATTCCAACGCCCCAGAAGACATCTCCATCAATTGCGCATTCAAGATATGCGGCAGCTGATGCATCTCCTCCGGCAGATAATGCGTGTTCGAAGTAATCAAGAACTCGAACATCAACACCATATGCCTGCAAAATATTGCAGAACGCAGCGATTGGTCCATTGCCTTGACCCTTAAGTTCGTGAAGCTCTCCACGATCTGTAAGTGAAACAGTTAGATGAACATCTTCACCAAGTACAGAACTTTGTGACAAGCCCTTAAGACGGAAGCGTCCCCATGGAGCGCTGTCAGTTGGAAGATACTCATCCTCAAAGATGTTCCATAAATCATCGGCACTTACCTCGCCACCTTCGGCATCAGTCTTTGCTTGCACATTCTTTGAGAACTCAATTTGTAAACGTCGAGGCAGGTCAAGATGGTGCTCGTTCTTCATTAAGTAAGCAACACCGCCCTTACCTGATTGTGAGTTAACACGAATTACCGCTTCATATGAGCGACCAATATCAAGTGGATCAATGGGAAGGTAAGGAATAGCCCAAGTGTGATCACGAACCTCTTTACCGGCGGCCTTTGCATCGCGCGCTAAATGATCAAAGCCTTTTTTAATTGCATCCTGGTGTGAACCAGAAAATGCAGTAAACACAAGGTCGCCGCCATAAGGATGACGCTCAGGAACACGTAATTGATTGGCATATTCAACTGTGCGACGAACCTCATCGATATTTGAGAAATCAATATGTGGATCTATGCCGTGAGTTACTAAGTTAATTCCAAGTGTTACTAAGCAAACATTTCCGGTGCGCTCACCATTGCCAAACAATGTTCCTTCAATACGATCAGCGCCAGCTAGATAACCAAGCTCTGCCGCTGCAACACCTGTACCGCGATCATTGTGCGGGTGAAGTGAAACAATCACGCTGTCGCGATTATTGAGGTTACGGCACATCCATTCAATTGAATCTGCATAAACATTAGGTGTTGCCATTTCAACAGTTGCTGGAAGATTCATGATCGTCTTCCATTGCGGTGTTGGCTTCCAAACATCATTAACCGCGTTACAAACTTCAACAGCAAACTCAAGCTCAGTACCTGTGTAAGACTCAGGTGAGTACTCAAATGAAACCTTCGTTTCAGGAACGGTTGCCACTAAATCTAAACAAATCTTGGCAGCATCAGTAGCGATCTTTTTAATACCCTCTTTATCAAGACCAAACACAACTCGGCGCTGTAGCGTTGATGTTGAGTTGTACAAGTGAACAATCGCCTGCTTTGAGCCTTTGATCGCTTCAAAGGTTCGAATGATTAAAGCCTCGCGTGCTTGAGTAAGAACCTGAATAACAACATCATCAGGAATTAAATCTTCATCAATAATCTTTCGAACAAAATCAAAATCAGTTTGGCTTGCACTTGGAAAACCAACTTCGATTTCCTTGTAACCCATAGCGACAAGAAGCTTAAACATCGCTAACTTGCGAGGTGTATCCATGGGATCAATTAGTGCTTGATTGCCATCTCGAAGATCAACGGAACACCACTTAGGTGCTTGAGTAATCTTCTTATTGGGCCATGTGCGATCTGGAAGATCTATTGGGTGGAATGGTTCATATCGATGCACCGGCATCTTCGAAGGTACTTGCTTCGGGAAGTTCATGTAATGCTCCTTATTAATTGGCGGGTTTTGTCATTGGTGAACCGGTACGACAAACCCCGCGGCGAGGGGACCGGTTATTTGGCCCCGCCACGGCAGCTAAGGAGGAGGCTGCGGTTGCTCATGTGTAAAGGGTAACGCGAGTATTAAAGGACTGGCAAATAGCGATTGAGTTCAAAGGCGCTGACTTGGCGACTGTAATCAAGCCATTCTGCTCGCTTATTGCGAAGTACATACTCAAAAACATGCTCACCTAAGGTTTCGCGAACTAGAGCGCTCTTTTCCATCTCAGTAATCGCTTCATTGAGATTTGAAGGAAGTGCAACCGCATCCTTTGAATCACTAAGGACATACTTCTCTTCAACGCCTTTGAGGCCTGCTGCCAACATCACCGCATATGCAAGATATGGATTACATGCAGTATCAGGTGAACGGAATTCAATGCGTGTTGAGTTTTCCTTCTTTGGCTTATACATAGGAACACGTACCAAAGCTCCGCGATCACTTTGTCCCCAATTAGCAAATGCTGGTGCTTCTCCCCCGCCATGCAAACGCTTGTATGAGTTCACCCATTGATTTGTAATCGCAGTTATTTCTGGCGCGTGCTTAATTAAGCCCGCAATAAATGAACGACCGACCGCTGAAAGATTGAACTCTGCGGTTGAATCATAAAAGGCATTTTCTTCACCCTTGAATAATGAAACGTGCGTGTGCATTCCACTTCCAGGATGATCTGTAAATGGCTTGGGCATAAATGAAGCGTGAAAACCTTGATCTAGCGCAACTTCCTTGATGACATGACGGAAGGTCATGATGTTATCTGCCGTTGTTAATGCATCTGCATAACGAAGATCGATTTCTTGCTGACCTGGAGCACCTTCGTGATGTGAAAACTCAACACTAATTCCCATCGCCTCAAGCAAGGTAATTGCTTGGCGACGGAAGTCATGGCCAACAACTGCAGGTGTGTGATCAAAGTAGCCACCTTGATCTACCGGAACAGGTGCAACATCGGCTTCTGGACGATTTTTAAATAAGAAGAACTCAATTTCTGGATGTGTGTAACAGGTGTATCCCAGCTTTGCTGCTTTATCTAAGGTGCGACGCAAAACATTGCGTGGGTCTGCAGGAGATGCAGAACCATCAGGCATAGTGATATCGCAGAACATACGTGCAGCACCTGGTGCTTCTGTGCGCCAAGGCAAGATTGAAAATGTTGCAGGATCGGGCTTTGCCAACATATCTGATTCAGTTACACGCGCAAATCCTTCAATGGCAGAGCCATCAAAACCAATACCTTCTTCAAAGGCGTTTTCTAATTCAGCTGGTGCGATCGCTACAGATTTCAAGAAGCCCAAAACATCCGTAAACCACAAACGTACGAAACGGATATTGCGTTCTTCAAGGGTGCGAAGAACAAACTCTTGTTGCTTACTTGTATCTGTACTCATGGTCGGCATTCTTACAAATGCAGGTTACGGCCATGTTAACTACCCCTAGATAACGAAGAAATCCGCTCTATCTAGCAGGGTTTTTGGGGCTAAATCACTTGTAATTACTGCGTTAGCACTGATGCGCGATCCCTCGCCCACGGTCACATTTCCGAGCACGCGCGCACCAGCGCCAATGATCACATTGTCGGCAATAGTTGGGTGACGTTTTCCAGTCTCAATTCCTCGAGCTCCTAAAGTCACATCGTGATATAGCATCACATCATCACCGATGATTGTTGTTGCACCGATTACAACTCCCATACCGTGGTCAATGAAAAAACGTCGCCCAATAGTTGCTGCAGGATGAATCTCGATTCCGGTTGCAGAACGAACTAAGTTGGAATGAATTCGTGCAATTAACTTCAGACCTCTGTTCCACAAAAAGTGTGAGATTCGATGTCCCCAAATCGCATGCACACCTGGGTATGCCAAAGCGACCTCTAAACGATTGCGCGCAGCCGGATCATGACTGATCGCGTTATCAAGGTCTTCAATGATGCGATTGAGAATTGCCATTAATTAGTCAACCAAATCTTCGTAGAGCACTGTTGATAGGTAACGCTCACCATTTGAGGCAACGATTACAACAATGTTCTTGCCCGCAAACTCTGGACGCTTTGCAACCTCAATTGCAGCCCACAATGTGGCACCTGAAGAAATTCCAGCAAGGATTCCTTCTTCTGCGCCCGCACGACGTGCAAACTTAATTGCATCATCAGCGGTTGCATCCAAGATCTCGTCATACACAGTGCGATCCAAAATGTTAGGGATGAAGTTAGGTCCGATTCCCTGAATTGGGTGAGGTCCTGGCGCTCCACCATTTAAAATTGGTGATGCAGCTGGTTCAACACCAAATACCTTGATATCTGGATTCTGTTCCTTCAGGTAGCGACCTGTTCCGGTGATAGTTCCACCTGTTCCAATTCCTGAAACAAATGCATCGACCATTCCATCAAGATCGCGCCAAATTTCTGGACCAGTAGTTGAGTGGTGAATAAATGGGCCAGCTTCGTTTTCAAACTGACGAACTAGAACCGCACCTGACTCTCCCAGCTTTTCAGCGGCGGCAACCGCGCCCTTCATTCCCTCAGCAGCAGGGGTCAATACAAGCTCTGCTCCGTATGCGCGGATTAGCTTGCGACGCTCCTTTGATACTGATTCAGGCATCGTCATGATCGCCTTGTATCCACGAGCCGCTGCAACCATTGCAACTGCAATTCCGGTATTTCCTGATGTTGCTTCAACAATCGTTCCACCTGGCTTGAGCGCACCACTTGCTTCAGCCGCATCGATCATCGCGATTCCCAAACGATCCTTAATAGATGAGGTTGGGTTGTAGAACTCAAGCTTTGCAAAAACATTTCCTGCTGCACCATCGGTGATCTTGTTGATACGTACTAGTGGTGTATTTCCAAATACTTCTGTGATGTTGTTATAAATTGCCATGATTCCCCCTGAAAAATAGATGTAATAAAAGATTTAATTTGGTTGCGAAAAAGAATTAAGAATTAGCAGCTGCAAGAAGCTGACAGGCAAAAATCAACCACACGGTTTCGTGTAAATAACCAGGTAATGATTGATTGCATGCCTAAATTCTACTGAAATGCATTATTTAAGCGAGTTGCAAATGATTTGCAGATTACTGCTCATTCCAGCGTGAAGTCATTGGCAGACGACGATCTTTTCCGAAAGCACGGGCTGAAACCTTGGTGCCAGGTGGATATTGGCGGCGCTTGTATTCAGCTTTATCGACTAATGAAATTACACGACGTACTAATTCGGGATCAAAGCCTTCGGCAAGGAGTGCTTCGTAGCCATGATCCTCATCAACATAAGCGCGCAGTACTTGATCCAACAATGGATAGTCGGGCAATGAATCTGAATCCTTTTGATCTGGGCGAAGTTCGGCACTTGGCTCTTTAGTAATTGAGCGCTCTGGAATTGGTGCTTCCTCCCCGCGCTCTAAGGCCAGCGCGTTGCGATAGCGAGACAGCGCCCACACATCGGTCTTGTAAATATCTTTAATTGGAGCAAAGCCGCCAACTGCATCTCCATACAAAGTTGAGTAACCAACAGCTAGTTCACTCTTGTTTCCTGTTGCTAATACAAGATGGCCTTCTTGATTTGAAATTCCCATCAACGTTGTTCCGCGAACTCGTGCCTGCAGGTTTTCTTCAGCTAAACCCTTTAAAACCAAGTTATCCATGTAGGCATCAACCATTGGAGCAATCGGTGTGATTCTGAAGTGAATGCCAGTGGCATCTGCCAGTGCTTGTGCATCCTCTACTGAATGGCCTGATGAATACTTGCTTGGCATTGCAACACCATTGACCCGCTTTGCACCCAATGCATCAATTGCAATTGCAGCAACTAACGCAGAATCAATTCCACCAGAAAGCCCCAGGACAACAGAACTAAATCCGTTTTTACCCACATAGTCACGAAGGCCCATTACAAGTGCCTGCCACATTTCTGCTTCATCTGAAAGTGGTGCAGCGATTGAAGAATTAGCAGGTGTGGCATGCGCTGTTGGTTCTTCAGAGATAACTACATCTGGACGAGATGTGCCTTCGGCGCAATCAATATCAACAACAATTAATTGATCATCAAATTGTGCGGTGCGGGCAATAATAGATCCATCTTTGCCAACCACGATTGTGTCGCCATCAAAAACCAAATCATCTTGGCCGCCGGTCATGTTGACGTATGCAACAGGTGCCCCAATTTCCTTAGCCCGCTTTTGCACTAGCCCTAATCGCACATCATCTTTATTGCGTTCAAATGGAGATCCATTAGGAACCACCAAGAGCCCTGGGGTTCTGGTTGCAATCGAATCGAGTGAATGCCAAATATCTTCACAGATTGCAACAGCGACATCTACCCCATGAATTCGAACGACCAGGCTTTGATCCCCTGGCACAAAGTTTCGGAACTCATCAAAGACGCCGTAATTTGGTAGATGGCGCTTTACATAGGTAGCTGCAATTTTTCCGTTGTGAATGATGGCAACAGCATTCTTTGGACCTTGATCCAAGTAACCAACCACAGCGACGATGTCACCTGTGATGCTGGCGGCTATTTCCTGAACTAAACGGATGCTCGCTGCCTGAAAAGATGGACGAAGCGCTAAATCTTCAACGGGATAGCCCGTGACAATCATTTCGGGGAAAACAATCAGATTGGCGCCGTGTGCATTTGCCTTGGCAACGGAGTCTGCGATCAAAGCAGCATTGCCCGCAAGGTCACCAACCGTTGGGTTGATTTGGGCTAGCGCCACGCGCAACTTCATTTTTCAAGTGTAACGGGGGTACCCTTTTCCATGTACCCGGGGACCACCAACGTGGCTTCGAGGAGAGGAAACAATGGAATCTTTGTATGGCGGTGCGCTGCACCGACGCATCACAATCTTGGATCTTGCCGCTGCCAAAGAGCGCGGTGAAAAGTGGGCGATGCTTACTTCCTATGAATCTATGACCGCTGAAATCTTTGACGAGGCAGGAATCCCTGTCCTATTAGTTGGCGATAGCGCTGGTAATAACTTCTTGGGCGAGGAAAACACAATCCCGGTAACGGTTGATGAATTGATTCCGCTTGCTCGCGCAGTAGTCCGCGGCTCAAAGCGCGCAATGGTCGTGGCAGATCTGCCCTTTGGATCCTATGAAGAATCCCCCGAATTAGCTTTGCAAACATCGATTCGCTTTTTCAAAGAAGCAGGCGCGATGGCGGTAAAGCTAGAAGGTGCTCACCTTGAAACAGTTAAAAAGCTTGTAAATAGCGGAATTCCGGTGATGGGTCACCTTGGATTAACCCCACAATCAATGCACCAATTAGGTGGTTACAAAGTTCAGGGTCGAACCGATGGTGAGGTCATTCTTGAAGCAGCTAAAGCCTTAGAAGCTGCTGGTGCATTTGCCATTGTTCTTGAGTTAGTTCCCGCCGAATTAGCAGCTCGAATTACAGCCGCACTAAAGATTCCAACTGTTGGAATTGGCGCAGGAGTTAATTGCGATGCTCAGGTTTTGGTGTGGACCGATTTAATGGGAATTACCAAGAAGGCACCAAAGTTGGCTAAGGCCTATCGCAATCTGCGTGCCGAAATGGTGGCCGCTGCCGGTGAGTTTGCAGATGATGTTCGGCAGGGCCAGTTCCCTACCGAAGCCCAAAGCTTCAATTAGGGTAGCGGGGTGGCTAAGTACGCGATTGATATCTCCCCGCTAAAAAAATCTAAGGATTTTTCCCTTTTATGGGCGGCGGGTTTGATCTCGTATTTCGGCTCGATGATCACTTACGTCGCCGTGCCTTTCCAGATCAAGGAACTTACCAACTCATATGTGGCTGTGGCGGTTAGCGGTCTTGTTGAAATCGTTCCACTGGTCATCTTCGGTCTGTACGGCGGGGTCCTTGCCGATTCACTGGATCGCAAGAAATTAATCTGGGTCACTGAAGCCCTGTCATTAATCTTCACCGGAGCACTGCTAGTTAATTCGCTGATGGATTCGCCCAGTCTGATTTTGATCTACATCGTTTCGGGATTATTTGCCGCAACCAGCGGCTTACGACAACCTGCAATGCAGGCAGCGCTTCCGCGGTTAGTTGACCATGACGATATGCCAGCCGCTGCTGCCTTGATGAGCCTTCGTTGGCAGACAGGTGTGATCATCGGGCCAACCCTTGGTGGAATATTAATTTCAACGTATTCAGTTCCAGTTGGCTATGCCGCAGATATTGCAACGTTCATCATCTCAATTGCTTTAATCGCAATGATGAAGAAAATCCCGCCATCTCACGAGGCTGAAAAGCCATCTCTGGCAGGGTTAATTGAAGGTATCAAATATGCATTTAGTCGCAAGGATTTATTAGGAACATATCTAGTAGATCTTGCTGCGATGTTTTTTGCGATGCCAACCGCGCTGATTCCGTTCTGGGCAGATCAACTTGGAGCCCCTTGGGCGCTGGGTTTGTTGTATGCCGCAATGACAGTGGGATCGATCATCGTCACTTTAACGAGTGGCTGGATTTCTCATGTTCACTTTTACGGCAAAGCAATCATGTGGGCGGCCATTGGTTGGGGTGCAGCAATCGCACTATCCGGCGCTACAAATTATTTGTGGCTAGTGCTGCTCTTTCTAACTTTGGCCGGGGCATCGGACATGGTCAGCGCCCTCTTTAGATCTGCCATGTGGAACCAAACCATCCCCGATAATTTCCGCGGACGTCTTGCAGGTATCGAACTATTGTCATATTCATTGGGGCCGCTTGCCGGACAAATGCGAGCAGCTTCGATGGCTGCGGTTACTACATTGTCGATTTCAGTAACAAGTGGCGGAATTATGTGCGTAGTTACTGTCGGGTTACTTGCCCTTTTGATGCCAGAATTTAGAAAATTCGACATCAGAACCAGCAAATTTGCCCTCGAAAACAAGAAATCTGCGGAAAATTCACGCGTAAATCCAGATTCTGAGTAAAAAAATAACACTTGACAGGAATTTGCGGGATTTTTAGCAATTTTTTAGATTTTTTAATTTATCAAAAATAAAAAACTGCGAATTTTGCGTAAATGCATAAAAAAATTAATTAATTAATTTGCGACACGCGCTTTATTTTTTATCACAAAATGTTGGCATTTTTGCCCAAATGATGTCACGCTTATCCACGAACAGGTTTGGGTGACGGATCCGAACCATTCCGATAGGAGAAGTACGTGGCCGCAGCAAAGAAAGCAGCACCAAAGAAGCGCAAGAAGGCAGCAGCACCAGCTGCACCAAAGAAGCGCAAGAAGGCAGCTGCAGTAGCAGCAGCACCAAAGAAGCGTCGCAAGAAGGCAGCAGCTAAGAAGGCAGTAGCAGCTCCAAAGAAGCGCAAGAAGGCAGCTAAGAAGGCAGTAGCAACAGCTGCTCCAAAGAAGCGTCGCAAGAAGGCAGCAGCTAAGAAGGCAACTGCAAAGAAGGCAGCTCCAAAGCGCAAGAAGGCAGCTCCAAAGCGCAAGAAGGCAGCTAAGAAGGCTGTTGCAAAGAAGGCAGCTCCAAAGCGCAAGAAGGCAGCAGCTAAGAAGGCAGCTCCAAAGAAGCGCAAGAAGGCAGCAAAGAAGGCTAAGTAAAGCCCTCCAGCTTATTAAAAAAACCCGCCACTTTATGTGGCGGGTTTTTTTATGCTTTTAACTCCAGCAAAAATTATTAATAAGAATTATTCGTCGGCAGCATCTTTGCGAAGTGATTCTTCGATGCGTTCAAAGATTTCAGCAAGTGCTTGTTGATCAGCTTTTGATAAGTGATCCATAAATCTGGTGCGCACACTTTCCACATGATCTGGGGCGGCGGCAACAATCGCCTTCCAACCCTTAGGAGTCATCACCGCAAAGTAGCCGCGCTTATCGATGGGGCAAGCCTCGCGCTTTACCCAGCCAGCCTTTTCCATAACCTTCATTCGGTGTGAAAGCCGGGACCTGGATAAAAGGGCGTTGGCAGCTAGCTCGCTCATTCGCATTCGGCGATCTGGGGCATCACTTAACTGCACCAAAATTTCATAATCTGGCATTGATAAATCATGGCCATCAAGATCGGCATCCAGCACATCCAGAAGTCGGCGGCTTGCCAAGATGTAGCGCCGCCAAGCCTTCATTTCTGTGGGGGTAAGCCACCTAGGTGCGGTAGCGTTTTCACGTGCCATGAGTGCAGTCTACGGCAAAGGTTGAAGCTTCAACTACTTTTATTTTAATTTCAAAGGGAGCACTTCGTGAGTTTAGAAAAAGCTGGTCTGGATTTTGCCCATAAGGATGATTCTGTCCGACCACAAGATGACCTTTATCGTCACTTTAGCGGCCAGTGGCTCAAGACCGCTGTAATCCCCGCCGACCGTGCAACCGATGGCGCTTTCATAAAGCTGCGCATTCAATCTGAAGCACGTGTTCGCGAGATCATTGAAAGTGCGACCGGCTCAGATGAGGCAACAAAGATCAGCAACATCTACGCCTCTTTCATGGCAGCAGATGCGGTCAATGCAAAGGGCTGCACCCCTATCGCTGCTGAATTAGCAGAAGTCGATTCAATTACTTCATTAAAGGATTTCACTTCAACGCTGTCAAAGCTTGAAGCTCGTGGCCTGCAAGGAATCTTTGGAACTTTTATTTATGCAGATATGAAGGATGCAACAACAAACATCATGTATCTGCAACAGGGTGGAATTTCACTACCCGACGAGGCGTACTACCGTGAAGAAAAGTATGCAGATATTCGCATCGCTTACGTTGCCCATGTTGCAAAGATGTTTGAGCTTGCGGGAGTAGCAAACGGTGCAGATTTAGCTGCCAAGGTCATGGCCCTTGAAACCAGCATTGCTAGCCATCATTGGGACCAGGTCAAGGATCGCGATGCGACCCTGACATACAACAAGATGAGCCGAGCAGAAGTAACCACATTGATGTCGGCCTTTGATTGGAACCTCTACCTAACTGATGGTGAGATTCCAGCGGTTGTATTGGACTCGGTCATTGTTCAGCAGCCATCATTCTTTGAAGGCCTCAATTCAATTCTGGCCGCCTTTGATCTAGAGGCCTGGAAGGCGTGGATGAAGTGGCACATCATCAGTGGCGCAGCTCCATATCTTTCAGATGAGCTGGTTAATGAAAACTTTGCCTTCTTCGGAAAGACATTGTCAGGAACACCTGAACTTCGCGAGCGCTGGAAGCGCGCTGTTTCCATGATCGAAGGATCATTGGGGGAAGCGGTCGGAAAGGTTTATGTTCAGAAGTACTTCCCTGCCGAAGCAAAGGCCCGCATGGAAAAGCTGGTCGCCAATTTGATTGAGGCCTACCGAGTCAGCATCAACGAACTGGCCTGGATGAGCCCTGATACCAAGGTGAAGGCGCTAGAAAAGCTGAGCAAGTTCCGTCCCAAGATTGGCTACCCAGATAAATGGCGTGATTACAGCGCTTTGCAGACTACTGCAGATGACCTGTACGGAAATGTCGGCCGCGTCATTAAGTTCCAGCGAGATCATGAATTAAGCAAGATCGGAAAGCCTGTAGATCGCGATGAATGGCACATGGCTCCTCAGACAGTCAATGCTTATTACAACCCGGTGATGAATGAGATCGTTTTCCCAGCAGCAATCTTGCAGCCACCATTCTTCGGATTAGATCACGACGACGCCGTTAACTACGGTGGAATCGGCGCAGTTATTGGCCACGAAATCGGTCACGGCTTTGATGATCAAGGTTCTAAGTACGACGGTGAAGGCGCACTGAATAACTGGTGGACAGATTCTGACCGCGCAGCCTTTGAAGAGCGCACTAAGGCATTGATCGCTCAATACGATGCGTTGAAGCCAGAGGAAGCACCGGATGTAAATGTGAATGGTGCTTTGACCATTGGTGAAAATATTGGCGACCTAGGTGGTCTAACTATTGCTTACAAGGCATACCAAATTTCATTGGGTGGAAATCCATCCCCTGTTATTGAAGGCCTATCTGGCGAGCAACGTTTGATGCTGTCATGGGCACAGGTCTGGCGCGCAAAGGTTCGTCCAGAAGAGATGCGACGTCGTATCGCAACTGATCCACATTCACCTGCAGAGTTCCGTTGCAATCAAATCGTAAAGAACTTCACCCCGTTCTATGAAGCATTTGGCGTTACTGAAAAAGATGCCCTTTGGCTTGATGAGCAATCGCGAGTTCAGATTTGGTAATGCTTTGAGTTTTTCATTTGATATCAAGCACGCTGAAAGCAATTCGCTCGCACGTGTTGGAACAATCAATACGCCACATGGGCAGATCCAAACCCCTGCATTTATTCCGGTAGGCACTAAAGCGACAGTTAAATCTGTGCTGCCGGAATCAATGAAGGATTTGGGTTCGCAAGCTTTACTCTCTAACGCCTATCACCTGTATTTGCAGCCGGGGCCAGATGTATTAGATGAGGCTGGCGGGCTGGCCAAATTCATGAACTGGCCAGGTCCAACTTTTACAGACTCTGGTGGTTTTCAAGTTTTGTCATTGGGTGTTGGCTTCAAAAAAGTTTTAGCGATGGATGCACAAACAACTCGTCATGATGATGTGATCGCCGGAAACAAAGATCGCTTGGCACATGTTGATGATGAGGGCGTGACCTTTAAGAGTCACCTCGATGGTTCGATGCACCGATTTACTCCAGAGGTTTCGATGCAGGTTCAACATCAAATCGGCGCTGACATCATGTTTGCCTTTGATGAGTGCACGACCCTTCACAACACCCGTCCATATCAAGAGCTCGCAATGGATCGCACCTATGCCTGGGCCATTAGATGTCTTGATGAACATAAGCGATTGACTGAAGAGCGGGTGGGCAAGCCTTACCAAGCCCTATTCGGAGTTATCCAGGGCGCCCAATATGAAGATTTACGAAAGAAAGCGGCAACTGATTTAGGAGGCCTTGAATCTAATGGCCAATCCTTTGATGGCTTCGGAATTGGTGGCGCATTAGATAAGGGTCAACTAGGAACAATCGTTTCGTGGGTCAATGAAATCCTGCCCGAAGATAAACCTCGTCACCTTTTAGGAATCGGCGCACCTGAAGATCTATTTGTGGGCGTTGAAAACGGCTGTGACACCTTTGATTGCGTATTAGCGAGCAGAATTGCACGAACAAGCGCTGTGTATACGATGGAGGGGCGTTTTAACCTGTCTAACAGCCGTTTTAAGAGGGATTTCACCCCCATTGATAGCCAATGCGACTGTTACACCTGTACGCACTACACACGGGCTTATATGCACCATGTATTCCGCGGAAAAGAAATCATCGCTGCAACATTGGCAACGATTCACAATGAACGATTTATTGTTCGCTTGGTTGATCTGATGCGCCAAGCATTATTAGATGGAAACTTCGCCGATTTGAAGGCGGATTTCTTGGGCAAATACACCCACCGAAGTGGCCAATCTAGGGATTAATTACCCGCTAGGCATTATTTACCCCTTGGTGATTTTGGGTAAGTTCCAGTTGTTTCTGATTGAAAGCTCGCGAACCAGCACCACGACAACCCCTGCCACTGCAACGACAACAGCTTCATTCAGGTCTAGTGCATCTAATCCAAGGTAAACAATCGCACCTGATAGGCAAGCGGTTCCGATAGTTTCGCGGTGAAGCAGTACCGGCTCTGTTTGGCACATGATGTCGCGGAACAATCCGCCGGTAACTGCGCCCGTTAATCCAAGAACAGCTGCTGCCGCCAATGGAGCATCGTGAGAAAGCGCGAACTGCACACTAGAAACAGTTGCAACTGCTAGACCCAAAGTATCCAAAGACAAAGCAAAGCGACCAACATCTTGAGTCTTGCCCATTGCGACTGTAATTAAAAAAGCGGCGAAAATCGGTGCAAATAACCAAGGACGTTGAACCCATGGTGGTTGCTCCCCCATGAAAAGGTTGCGCAGAGTTCCGCCAGAAATTGATGCGATCGCAGCAATAAATAAAATGCCGCCTAAATCTAAACCCTTGCTAGCTGCAACGCGTGCTCCAACTAATGCAAATGCAAATGTAGAAACAAGGTCGAGGCCAAAGACCAAGAGCTCTAGATCCACCCGAAATTACTTCTTGTCAGCTAGACGAGCTTCACGACGGATGCGCTGTTCCTTTGGATCTGGAACAGGTACCGCAGAGATCAAGCGCTTTGTGTAATCATCCTTTGGCTTCTTCAGGATCTGATCGCGATCGCCCTCTTCGACAAGCAAACCATTTTGCATAACTGCAATTCGGTGAGACAGGATGTCAACGACAGCTAAATCGTGAGAGATGAACAAGCAGGCAAAGTTCAACTTTCCTTGAAGCTCTTGTAATAGATCCAAGAAACGTGCCTGAACAGATACATCTAGTGCTGAAGTTGGTTCATCAGCAATCAAAAGATCTGGAGTCAAAGCAAGTGCACGTGCGATACCTACTCGCTGACGTTGTCCGCCAGATAACTCATGCGGATAGCGGTTTCGGTAGCTTCGTGGAAGCTCAACCTGATCCAAAAGATCTTCAACCTTGTGTGCAAGATCTGATCCCTTAGCAAGTCCTGCCAAGAAGATTGGCTCTCCGATTGATTCACCAATTGGAAGACGAGGATTTAGCGATGATGCTGGATCCTGGAAAACGATTCCGGTGTGGCGACGAATCGAAGAAAGATCCTTTTGAGATGCATGGCTAATGTCCTTGCCAACGATCTCGATTGATCCTTCCTTGATTGGAAGCAAACCGATTGATGCACGGCCCACTGTTGTCTTACCTGAACCTGATTCACCAACAAGGCCAACAATTTCACCTGGATAGATCTCAAGGTTGAAGTTCTTCACCGCAGTAAATGCAGGAATACGTCCACGCTTTGGATATTCAATGGTGACATTTGAAAGCTTCAATACTGGAGCTGGCTTTGCATCCTCCTTGTAAGGAAGTGCGCGCTTCTTTGAAGATCCCAACTTTGGAACAGCGCCAAGAAGTTGCTGTGTGTATGGGTGCTGAGGCTTGTTGAATATTTGATCCGCTGAACCATGTTCAACTGTGATTCCATCCTTCATAACCAGGATCTCATCTGCCATATCTGCGACAACACCCATATCGTGTGTAATCAACAGAATTGCAGAGTTGAGCTTGCCCTTTAGATCGCGCATCAAATCAAGAATTTCAGCTTGAACAGTTACATCTAGCGCCGTTGTTGGCTCATCTGCAACGAGCAAACCTGGATCGCAGGCAAGTGCCTGGGCGATCATTGCGCGCTGGCGCTGACCACCTGAAAGTTGGTGTGGGTACTTATCGATTGACTTTTCTGGATCTGGAATATCCACCATGGTGATTAATTCCAAAGCGCGTGCATGCGCTTCCTTTGGACCCATATCAAAGTGATTGCGAAGTGTTTCCATGATCTGGAAACCAATTGTGTAGACAGGATTTAGAGCTGTCATTGGCTCCTGGAAGATGTAGGCAACTTCCTTACCGCGGAACTTACGAAGTGTGATCGCCTTAGCGTTCAACATCTCCTGATCCTTAACCTTCACAGAACCTGTCATGCGCGCATTTGATGCAAGCAAAGACATCAAGCCAAGTGCAGTCGTTGACTTACCTGAACCTGACTCACCCACAATTGCGGTGACCTTGCCCGCTTCTAGCGAGAGGTTCATATCGATTACAGCTGGGTACCAAACTCCATCTACCCAGAAATCAACATTGAAATCCTTGATCTCTAAGACTGGCTTACTCATTTGATTGACCCCATCTGTGAGAAACTTGCGAAATGACCAACGTTGAAAAGTTCAGACCCGGCAGCGCCATTGCGAGCGGTTGGGTTTTGATTCTCTTCTTCGCCGGCTTCATTATTCAAACCGTTGTGTACGGCGGAAACCTTCTCACCACAGCAGCTATTTGTAGCGCTGGAATTATCGGTTCCTACCTGTTGTTCCTGAAGCCCTACGTTTTGATCTTTGATGAGGGAATCAAGATTGTTAACCCAACCAAAGAGATCACCGTTACTTGGGATCTTGTTGAAGAGATCGAAACCAAGTACAGCATGTCCATCCTTGTCGACGGTCAAACCTTCTACGCCTGGGCGGCTCCCGCTCCAAGTGGTCGACACAGTCGACGAATGCACAAAACTGATCTTCTTCCCGGTGCTGATGCTCCGCGACGAGTTGGTGACTCGCTTAAGAGTGATTCGGGAGTCTGTGCTCATATCGCCAAGCTGCGTCGTAAGGATTTCGCTAGTGCGGGTACTGGTGAGCTTGAGATCAGCAGTACCTACATCTTGAGCTACGCCGCTGCAGCATGTGCTGTCGTCGGGGCAGCAAGTATTTTTATCTAGATTAATCATTTGCCTGCGCCAACTTTCGTGCAGTTGCAGACTCTTGACGTTCCTTCTTAGAGATACGACGTCGCTGACGTGGATCGAAGGCATCGCGCAAACCATCACCAATAAAGTTGATGCTTAGTGCAATTGAAATAATGAATAGACCTGGGTACCAGAACAACCAAGGACGTGTTGTAAATGAGTCCTGGTACTTGTTAATCAATAAACCAAGTGAAACATCGGGTTCGATAACACCGAAACCAATGTATGACAACGCTGTTTCTAGCAAGATCGCACCTGACATCAGCAGTGTTACAGAAACGATGATTACACCAACTGCGTTTGGCAGGATGTGCTTGAAGATAATGCGTCGATTAGACGCACCAGCAACACGTGCAGCATCTACGAACTCGCGTTCACGCAAGGTCAGGAACTCACCACGTACTAAACGTGAAAGACCGGTCCACGCAAACAAACCAAGGTAGAAGGCAAGGAACATCGCGCCAAGGTTTCCGAAGTGGAAACCAACAACAGAACCAATGATGATCGCTGGGATTGTGATGATGAAATCAGTAAAACGCATCAAGATCGCATCAACTTTTCCGCGGTAGAAACCTGATATAGCTCCCACAACTGTTCCGATTGAGGCTCCGATGAAGCCAATAACAAACATCACAGAAAGTGAACGCTGGGTTCCCTTCATTACCAAGGCAAAGAAGTCACGGCCAATGTCATCCTGACCAAATGGGTGATCTCCAAAACCAAATCCATTTCCACCCAAGAACTTTGGAAGGAATGAGATTGTTGGGCAACCAACCGTGTCATTAGGGCAGTCACCAAAGCGAAGCTCTGGAAGATCCTCAGGTGTCCACTTCCACCAACCTGGCACCTTCCAAATTCCGAAGAGTCTGAAATCAAGTGCAGTGAAGACTAAAACAGTAATAGAGGTAATAGTTACAAGAGAAATCATCGCTGCGCGGTGACGGAAGAAACGTCGACGAACAATCTGACCTTGGCTTAGGCCTTCGATTTCTTTATTTGCAATTGCGTTTTCACCACTAGTAGTGCTTTCAGTGGTCGCAGCTTTCTTTTTCAATGAAAATGCCATCGTTATGCACCACTTCCTACTCGAATACGTGGGTCTAAGGCTGAGTACAACAAATCTGCGATCAAGTTAGCGACGACTGAAAGGGTTGCAGTGATAAAGAAAACACCCATCAACAGATTCAGGTCATATCCCAGCAAGCCTTGACGGAACAAAGTTCCCATTCCTGACCAACCGAAAACGCTTTCAGTAATAAGTGCTCCACCAATAACACCTGCAAAGTCAACAACCATAATTGTTGTCAGAGGAATCATCGTGTTACGGAATGCGTGACGCATAATTACTGTGCGCTCAGTTAATCCCTTGGCACGAGCGGTGCGGATGTAATCCTGGTTGAGAACTTCTAGAAGAGTTCCGCGCGAGAATCGAATATATCCAGCAAATGAAATCAATGTGAGTGCCAGTGTTGGTAGGAATAAGTGGGTAACAACATCGAGATTGCTGATCCACCAGCTCTCATCCCCCAGCAAATCACTGCGCTGGCCAACAGTTGGAACCGGGCGATAGTTGATTGCATCTGTTTCCATGTATGGCTTCCAGGTCTGCATGAACTTATCGACGATAAGCAAGCCACTGCTGATAAAAGCGGTCAATACAGCGGTGCGGACGATTGGGCCGCGGTCGATCTTTGAGAAACCGAGAGCAACAAATACTGCAAGTGCAATATTGAGTGATGCCAAGATAAAGATTGTGAGCGAACTTGGGTACTTATCGAATAACCAGTTAGCTGGGTAGTAAGCAACGAAGGTAACTGCAGCCATTGTTAATGAAGCCTTAAGTGCAGCCTTGTTAACCAAGCCAACTGAAAGTTGAGTTACTCCGTAAGCAATTCCAACCGCCATGCCACCGACAACTATTGGTCCAAGACTTGGATCCAAGAACCAGCCAGTGATACTAAAGAAGGTAATCAGTGCTGAAGCCGAACCTCCTGCAATTGCAAAGGTCATCCAGAATGCTTTTCTAGTTCCACCGATGATCGATGCCCAGAAAATTCCGGTAAACAAACCAATTCCGATTATGAAGGAGAGTGGGACTTTGGGGTCTTGCAAAAAGTTATTGAATGAGATTGCTAGATACTCCTTGAGAAGTACAGCAACCCAGAAAACTGGAAGTGAGAACATCAAGAATGAAACAAATGTCATTGAGTAATCAAAACGGCTGTATTGGCGTAGCGCTGTAATGATTCCGATTGCAATTCCAAGAATAATTGCGAAAATTGTTGCGGCAAGAACTAAGCGAATAGTTACTGGAATTGCCAAAGCTAATGAGTGGGCAACTGTTGAACCATCACGGCTCATTCCAAAATCTGGTTGCCCGATGAAAATTCCAAGAATTCCCTTGAGCCATAAGAAGTAGCGGGCCGGAGGCGGGACATCAAGCTGTAGTTCACGAGTAAGGGATGCAACTAAGAAGTCGCGGTTTGGATCATTGCTGAGTTTGAGGTCAGCGGTTGGATCTCCCGAGATCGCCGCTAAGTTGTACAAAATAAAGCTGGAGCCGAAAAGGATGACACCTAAAACACCTAGACGTCGAAGGATAAAGGCAGCCATTACAGAGGGGTCCTTTCAAGACTCAACAACTTTGTGAAAATCTATTTTCTGACTATACAGCCAAAGGACGCTCGGAGAGTGATCTCCGAGCGTCCCAAGGACTGCTTATGTAGTGCTAACTAAAGGTTAATAACCCTTAGTAGCTCCACTCCCAGTAGTTCCAAACCATCTGTGGTGACAGTGGGCCTGGCTTAACATTCTTTAGATCCTTGTTAACTGCAGCAACACCTGGGTGAATGAACACACCAGTTGTAATTGCGTCAGCGTTAGTTAGACGCTCGATCTGAATGTACTTAGCTGCTAGTAGTGATTCTGACAATGGAGCATCAAGAGTTGCGATAATCGCATCTACAGCCTTGTTGCTGTAACCAATGATGTTGTTTCCACCGTTTGTATCAAATACCTCAGCTGATTGACGCTGTGTTACAGATGATGCAACCCATGCGAAGAAGTAAACATCGTAATCTGAGTTACCTAGCTTTGATGGCCAGTCAGTACGAACATCTCCAACTAGATCGAATCCAACCTTTGCCAAGTTTGCCTTAGCAAGTGCGAACTCTGATGCACGACGTGGGTTGTTACCTGGAACAAGAACGCGAACCTTTAGTGGGCTCTTCAATGCGTTTGGATAGTACTTCTGTACCAATGCAAGTGCTGACTTGTTACGTGACTCTTGTGTTCCACGTGAGTAGAAAGAAGAACCGTTAGCAGCAGTTACCTTGCTGTATAGAGCAGATCCTGGAGCAACCCATGTCGAAGCCAAAGGAGTTGTTACACCGTTAATTGGTGCAATCAACTTCTCCATGATTTCGTTACGTGGAAGACCAAGTAGGAATGCCTGACGTAGAGCCTTTGACTTTGCGCCATCCTTTACAGAGAACAGACCTGTGTATGGAGCCTCATCTGGTGCTGTGTCGTAGTGAAGATCCCAGTGCTCGTAAGCAACTTCATCCTTACCAACAACGTTAACGCCATTGATTGCCTTTAGCTTTGCAACACCGTCAGCAGTTGCCTGACCTGCGTAGATATCTAGCTCGCCGTTAGCAAGAGCCTGTGCAGCTGCAGTTCCGTCACCGATGAACTTGAAGACAATCTTGTCTACAGATCCGCTTAGTGCTGGTCCTGAGTTGTACTTAGGGTTCTTAACTAGTGTTACAGATGTCTTTGCAACTGCGCTGTCAAGAATGAATCCACCGTTGCTTACTAGAAGCAATGGGTTTGTCTTGTCGTTAACAGTTGTAATTGTGTAATCCTCAGTCCAGATCTTTCCGATCTTCTTGAGAAGCGCTGTGTCCTTGTCATTGAATGCCTTTAGGAAACGATCCTTAGCAGCTTCGTTAGCTGAAACTGACTGAAGTGATGTCTTTCCTTCTGCCATCAAAACAAGTGAGTGAACTGCTGATGGTCCTGGACCGTAAACGTCCCAGTTAGCAATCTTCTTCTTGTAGCGAAGTGTTACTGACATGTGGTCAGCTGAAAGTGTTGGCTCTCCAACGATGTTTGAGTCGTAAACACCTGAGTATCCAAGACCGTTGAATGCTGGAGCAGTCTTACCTTCTGGATCGCCAAGTCCTGCAGCGATTGAGTAAGCGTTGCTTGAAAGCACGTGTGAAAGAAGAAGGTCAACACCGTCGATAGATGTTCCATCTGACCATACGCGGCCTGGGTTCACTGTGTACTGAATACGGAAATCAGATGCAGTGTTCTTAACGATCTTGTATGAACCAAATACTGTGTTCTTTACAAGTTCCTTCTTGTTGTTGTAATAGTTAAATCCTGCACCCTGAACATAAGCAACCGCTGAACAAGTTGTTGAGTTTGTAGCTGAAAGGCTGCAATTCAAACCTGTGATTGGGTTGGTCTCATGCAAGACAACAGTTGAACGTGTTGCAGCCTGTGCTGGTGTTAGCAGTGAAACTGCTAGCGCCGCTGATGCTGCAGCTGCGAGCGCAAACTTTGCGCTACGTGTGAACTTCATAGATCCTCCTTGAGGGTAATAGAAAGGCGTCTGTGGAGAGTCGACCACCCCATAGGCGCTTTCGGTGGAGGAAGTCTGCCTTAGGCAGGCTGGACAAGCAACAGGCCAACGGTTTGCATAAGCGGCGCTTTATAACGAGCAGATAACCATTTAGGGCTATGCGGGGTGAGACATTCCTACTTATTAGCGTCGGTACGGGCCTTGTCGATGGCACTTGTTGTCAGCTTCGGAGCGGCAAGAATAAAAAGGAGAGTTCCTAGAACCGCTCCTATTAAATAGGGAAGGCGCAGGGCTGTCTCACGAGAAACGAAGTGGTTGGCAATTGCTACTACCCCACCTCCTAGGAACATTCCAATTGGAATCGATCCCCAAGCAAAGAATCTATACACGCTGTTAACACGTCCCAATAAATGTGTCGGGATGATGCTCTGTCGAAGTGACACAGTAATTGTGTTCCACAGAATTGCAGTTAGTGATCCGAAGATTGTTAATACCCAAACGATGTGCCAAGTGCTTGCTGTGCCAATCACAACATCACCGATTGGACCCATCGCAAGTGCAAACCACAACGAAGGACCACTTCCTAACTTTGCAGAAATTTTCGGCGCAATGATTCCACCGATGACTCCACCGATTGCTCCAGCGGTTCCTAATAAAGCAAACTCAAAAACAGATGTGTGTAGAACCTCTTGAGCAAAAAGAATAAAGGTTGCACCAACCATTGTGCCTAAGCCGTTCATGCAACCAAGAATGATTGCTAGCGGACGCAAAAGGTTATGAGCCCACAGCCAGGCAAATCCTTCCTTAATCTCGGCCTTGAAATTTAATTTTTCGCGAGGCGTGTCATGGACTGGCTTGAAACTTCCTTTTATAGAAGCGATTAATGCAACCGCTACAAAGAATGAAACTGCATCAACAAAGAATGGCAAGAAAATAGCGATTCCAATTATTAGTGACCCCAAAGGTGGGCCAATAAAGCTGTTAGTCAAAGACTCTGCAGACCACATACGGCCGTTAGCTTTTTCGAGGCTCTCTTTATCAACCACACTTGGCATCAAGGTTTGTGCGCTGTTGTCCCGTAGAACTTCGGATAAGCCAAATAGAAAGGCGGTAATAACCAGGGTTAAATAAAGCGGCCAATTTGTCTCTAGGTCGGTTAATGAAGTCAGATCATTGAGCGAGGGCAGCGAATCTCGATTGAGTAAAACAATTGCACCCACAATCAATGTTAAAACTCCGCGTGCTGAATCCATGGCCACAATCAGTTTGCGGCGGTCGAATCTGTCGGTAATTACTCCTGCATGCAGGGTGAAGATCAACCACGGTAATCGTGAGGCAAAACCTGCGGCGGCAATTAGTAATGGAGAACGTGTGACTGCTGATGCAACCCAGGGGTATGCAACACCTGAAATTCCATCACCTAGATTTGAAATCGCTGTTGCAGTCCACAAACGCCAATAAGAAGCGCCTAGTTTTTTGGGCATGCCTAAACTTTACTTTGTAACTTCTGCTTGGTCGCCAATACGCAGTAAGAATCCAACTGACAGCCCAGCAATCACTGTTGCTACCACTCCACCGACATACATAGGTAAGCGCAGACTGTAATGCGCAAGAACTCCGCCAATGAGTGAGCCAAAAGGCATCATGCCCCAAACAATTGTTCTTCGAGTTCCGTGAATGCGTCCATAAAGTTCATTTGGAATGACTGTTTGATAAGTCGCCATTAACAAAATGTTCCATTGCGAAATCGTGAAGGAACCAAAGGTAGCCAGAGCAACAAAGATATAAATATTCGGAGCTAAACCTTGACCCAAAAGGACTAATGAACTAGCAACGATTCCAAAGGTCATAATCGGGGTTCGACCAAACTTCTTAGATAATTTAGGGGCGGCAATTCCACCCAAAATTGCTCCGACCCCTTGAATTGTGAGAACGACGCCAAATAGTTTCTTGGGAAGCTCCAATTCATTAATAACAAAGAGCACCATGGTTGCTGTGCCCATGGAGTAACAAACTCCAATCACAGAGGTAGTCACCACTAGGCGTCGCAATATTTTATGTTCATACAAGTAACGAATTCCGAACTTCATGTCTGCTACAAAGCTCTTCTTTTCCGGTGCCCCCTCTTCTTTTCTAACATCCTGCAAATACTTAATTGGAATTGAGAGTGCGAAGAAAGTTGCAAATGCGTACCCAAGGCTATTAATGAAAAACGGCAAATAAATAGCGATTGCATATAGAAAACCACTAAGTGGTGCCCCAATAAAACCTTGCACAACTACTTCAGAAATCTGTAATCGTGAATTGCCTTTCTCAAACTTTTCCTTTGGAAGAATTTGAGGAATCAATGATTGCGCCGTTGTATCTGAAGCAACCTCACATGTTCCCAATACAAACGCGGTCATGAGAAGCCAAAAGATATTTACTTTGTCGGTGGCGATACCTAATGAGAGAGCGCCTACAACAAGGCTTCGTATTGCATTAGCCCCAGCCAGTATGAAACGTCGATCGATTCGGTCGACAACTACCCCAATTGGGATTGCAAAAAGCAACCAAGGCAACATGACCATCGCACCGATGAGCGAAATGAGGACAGTGCTATCCGTAAGAGAAATTGCGAGCAAAGGAGCGGCAGCGATCAAAACGCCATCTGCGAGGTTGGACAGAATGCTTCCTGCCCACATGCGATTAAATGCTGGACCCATATGCAAAACCCTATCGGAATAGGTTAAATAAGAAGAAGCTTCTTGGCCTTTTCTACTGCGGTATGGCGCCCATCAACTTCGAGCTTGCGGTAAACATTTCGTAGATGTGTCTTCATGGTGTTTTGTGAAATGTGAAGTTGTTTTGCGATTGCACTAATCGGGTTACCTGTCGTTAGATGCTTAAGGATTTCTAGCTCTCGATTTGTAAGCTTCTCATCAAGTGCGCCAGTGTCTGAGTTTGAACTTTGAATTCTTTCGGACATTTCATGCACCACGCTCTCCAAGAAAATAGTTGGCTTGGCTGCAGCAGCCTTAACCATTAATGGGTATAACTTGTTTTGCCGAACGAAGTACTCGTGAAAACCAACTTCAGCCCCTAAATCCAGGGCGGTTTGTAGGTACTTGAGCGCAACATTCTCCTGATCAATATTTATCGTTGCTTGATAGAGAACTTTATTTACGCGCTCACGAGGGTTTGATTCAGGCATTTGTGCGACTAAAGCGTGAATGCGCTTTGGATCTGCCTGAAACTTCACATTCATGTCAATTTGCCGAACCATTTCAATTTTAGGCATCCGCTTCAATAGCTCTTCGGCACGCTTCCAGTCATTCAATACAAACCGCAAAAAGACATCCGTGACATCTATAATCCAACCTAGTTGATTTGGCGTTGGTAAATCTTTTAACTTTGAACGCTCTTCAGAAATTACATCAGCAATCTGCGTGATGAATCCTTGTGTAATTTGAATTCTCGAACGAGTCCCCCTTGATACGAAGTACCAAGGCCACATTGCTGCAGATTCAGCCTTACGAGCCAACGCACTTGAGGTCTGAATCGATTTATTTAACTGGGAAAGCTCAAGTTCGCAGCGCGATAGCACTAACATCGCATCAAAAGGAGCTGCGATGCCAGAATAGAAATTGTTTTCGGCTTGTGAAATCGCAATAGTTGCAAACTCTGCCGCTTCAAAGAATCGACCCTGACTCCACAGCGATAGCGCAGTGATGCAACCAATGTGATACCCAGTGATTACGGTGTTTTGTCCATCCTGAAGTTCTTTTGCTTTAAGCAAGCACGATGCGACTGTTTCACCATCATCATAAATGTATGCAATATCAGCTTGCAGGCGCAGCAATGCAATCTTGTCCACATTTTCTATTCCGGCAATTCCATAATCTTTTTCCAACGCTTTTTTAATCATCTCTAATGAACGGTCAAAGTCTCCGCGAGCGAAGTAGACATGTGCCATCACCATTGCCGTGAGCTGCGATAGAAACTCCAACTGAGGATCCTGGGATGATATGTAGTTCAGTTCTGAAGCCATGCTCTCAACTTTTTCGAAATCGAGGTTGACCAAGTGCCCAACAACTTGAATTGTCCTCTTCATTAAATCGCCTACAGGAGAGTCATCAGCGCCGTATTGAGCCCAGCGAATGATTTGATCTCCACGGCCGATAGCAGCCATATCTCGAATAGATATTCGGAGGATTTCACTTATTTCTGCTCGGTTGCCTGATTGGAATACATGTTCTAGAGCTTGAATTGGGGCTCCGATTGATTTGAAATATTCGGCAAGTTTGTCGTGAATCTCAATATCACTTGATACGTTCTTTTTGCGGAGCTCTTGAATTACATCGAAAATAATTGGGTTGAAGGAGTACTTTCGTTTAATACCTGAAGAGACTGAGATAAACATGCCGTCAGTTGCTAACTTATTTATGTAGGTTTCAGTGAAATCCTCACCCAAAATTATCGATGCAACTTCTAAATTAAACTCTTCAACAATACCCAACTTCAGAATCTTAAATCTGTTCTCTTCATTTAAGGAGTTAAATGATTCTAGGGCAAGAATTCCAAGCGGGTTAGTTGATTCAGTTAATTTGAAACCACTATCAATGACACCTCGTGAGATATTTCTTGCCATCATTTGCACTGCGGCTGGCCAACCATTGCACTTTTGAAGATACTTTGCGTACTTTGAATCATCAGGATCAATTTGATTGAGTTCGCAAATAACCGCCACTTCTTCTGTTGAAAACTTCAAATCTTGACTAGTGATAAGGCTGAGGTTGCCCTGGCTTGCATAACGGGCCAGCGAAGTTGCAGGGGTAACTCGTCGCACAATTATTACGTGAACATTATTTGGAAGGTGATCAATTAATGCTTGAGCAAAAGGAGAAACCTCTTCGGCGTCACTTGGACCGTTATCAATTACAAAATTGAACTCTTCATTAACATCGCTAGCCTCTTGAACTAAATATTTGATGTAACTGTCGGGAGATAAAAATCTTTCGCTCTCAAAACTCGAACCAAATGTTGGTAACGCATTCCGAACCGCTTGGACAATGTGCGCGAAGAACATCTGAGGTGAATCGTGTGAATCAACTGAGAACCAAATTGTTGGACGGGTCTGCGCCTTTGCCCACTCAGCGGTCAACATTGTTTTTCCGTACCCGGCAGGGGCGGCGATGATCGTTGCGCCAGGAACATTGGTTTCGAAGAGGTGGAACAGGTGTTTGCGCGAAAGGAAGTTGGCGGGCACAACCGGAGCTAGGGTGCGGGCTAGATTCACCCCAGGGATTACGCCTCTCTTCATGTGTACAGGGTGATGGCTCACCTGCGCTTAATCAAGAACATCTCACCCCTAATAGGGTGAGATGTGCAGGTTATTTAATTACGGGGCTAATCTGTCCATCGTGATCCCATCATGATCGATATTGCTGCATTAGCTGCAGTTGTCCTGCTTTTTAATCTCATGCCTGCATTCGCCCCACCTACGTGGGCTGTCCTTGTTTTGTTTAGTTTGAACACCGACCTGCACCCAATTGTGATCGTTGCAGTAGGGGCGGTTTTTGCAGGAACTGGACGTTATTTACTAGCCCGAGCAACGGGATTATTTAGAAATCGAATAAGCAAGAAATCTCTGGCAAATCTAGAGGCTGCACAAACTTTGCTTACAAAAAATACATCACGAAAATTGTTCACGATCGGAATGTTTGTTTTGTCCCCGCTGCCATCTGCGCAACTTTTTGAAGCGGCTGGATTAATGGGTGTGCGTTTGTTGCCTTTAACAGTAGCTTTCTTTTCAGGCAGAATCGTGACCTACAACTTTTATGTATTTGGTGCGAGCGAGCTAAAAGCCCATGGGATTGGTGAACTTATAACAAAAGAGTTCACTTCGATTTGGGCGATACTTTTCCAGCTGGTAATGATCGCTTCAGTTATTTTACTAACTCGAATTGATTGGAAGAGATTTTTACCTACAAAGCCAAGTTCTTCTTGATTTGCTCTGCGTGATCATTTCCGTGACGTGTGTAGGTTTCAATCCAACGCTTCAGTGAATACTCGCCCGCTTCAGTGTGTGTACCTTTGAGTTCTAATTGATCTGGTGTTAGTCGCTTAATAATGTCCAGCGACGCCGCGCGAACAGCGGTAAATACTGCGATCGAATTTGCAACAGGAAGAGTTGTATAACCAAGGGTTTGATTCTTTGCCCACATTGCCTCGTCATAGCCCTGAATTACCGGGTTAGGCTCTGCAACTAATCTGCGAAGACGCGCATATGACTGTGCCTCGCTATCGGCGCAATGGTGAATCACCTGGCGAGAACTCCAATCCTCCCCCGCATGTACATCTAACTTTGCTTCAGGAACAGAGGTAGCAATTGCTAAAAACTCTTGTGTTGCTGCTTCATAAGCTGCTGCTAATTCTTGAATACTCATTGCTATCGTCCTTGAACGCTGTGTTGCCCGTGAGGTTCAATCATGTGCCCATCATCTTCAACCTTGTCTACAAGTAGGACGACGATGATGACTAAAAGGCCAGCAATAACTGCAAGTAGTGCCGTTGCTGTCTTATCTAGATTAATCTGCATGAGAGCCTCTTTCTATTTCCTTTAGTCTAGTGCCCGGAGATAGAAAAAGAACGGCGGCTAGGTTTCCCTAACCGCCGTTCTATACCCTCGTTAAAGAATATTTAGCCGATCTTCGCAACCTGAGCGAGTGACTTCTTAAGAAGCTCGCCATCGATTACTGAGAATCCAAGAGCTCCACCAACATCCTTTGAGCACTTTGTGCTCAAGATGTAATTTGCGAACTCTTTTACAGCCTTTGCCTTAGCAGCATCTGGGTACTTTGTATCTGCAAGTAGGTAAGAAACGATACCCAGTGGGTAAGCGCCCTTTTCCTTAGTTGCGTAATCATAAGTAAGGAATCCATTTGCATCCTGAGTTGCTGATGCAAGGAATGCACCAACACCAGTTGAATCTGGTGCAACTGATGAACCAGCTGGGTTAATAACATTTGCAATCTTAAGATTGTTTGCAGCTGCGTAGTTAACTTCAGCGTATGTGATTGAGTATGCAGTCTTACCAGCAAGCTGTGCAACACCTGTTGAAGATGCAGCGCCAACTACGCGACCAAGGTTTGCAACATCATTGATGTTTCCAGGGAATGAATCCTTGAATACCTTGTTCTTTGCCTTTGTCCATACTGAACCAGCTGACTTGTTCAAGTAGTTTGTGAAGTTTTCTGATGTACCAGATGAATCTGAACGGTACACAACCTTGATTGGCTGGTTAGGCAATGTGTAGTGACCAGAAACAACCTGGGTACGTAGAACAACAGGGTTGCCCTTCTTGTCCTTTGCTGGGTTGCCGTTCTTGTCTAGCTTGTAAATTGTCTTTGTTGTTGAACGGTTGTTATCAGCAACGATCGCTGGATCGTTCCAACGTGTGATTGTGCCGCCAAAGATTCCAGCGATTGTTGAAGCTGAAAGCTGAAGTGTTGTCTTTGAAGGCAAGTTGTGAAGAATTGCGATTGGTGCTGCAACTAGTGGCACGTGAATTAGTGATGCGCGCTTTGTTGAAGCTGTGTAAGCACCATCTGACATCCAGAAGTCACCAATTGACTTGTCTGAGTTTGCCTGTCCTGTACCTGATGATGATGAAGCATAAACATATGTGTGTGATGTGTTTGATGCGAAACCAGCTTTGCAACCTTCGATTAATAGCGCTGGGAAAGATGCGCCTGAACCTTGAAGATCTACTGCATATGCTGGAGTTCCTGCTACCAAACCGAACGCGAGTGCAAGTGCTGCAACTTTCGCGAGCTTTGAAATTCTCATGTACTTCCCCTCATAGATGTTTGAACTACGGGGTAAACCTATGGATCTAAAGTGAACGAAGAGCGCTCGGAATCCGAACGCTCTTCGACTTTTAGGTGAACAGTAAGTAAACGATTTAGCCGAAACGACCTGTCACATAGTTTTCGGTGCGCTGATCCTGAGGGCGAGAAAAGATGTCGCTCGTAGGTGCGCATTCGATCATCTGGCCAGGGCCCCCATCAGATAGGAAGAAGGCGGTGTAATCAGAGACGCGAGCTGCCTGCTGCATATTGTGGGTAACGATGACGATTGTCATTGTGTCTGACAGGTGACGGATTGTTTCTTCAATACGCAAGGTTGAACCTGGATCTAGAGCTGAACATGGTTCATCCATCAGCAGAACTTGTGGGCGAACCGCAAGAGCGCGAGCAATACAAAGACGCTGCTGCTGACCACCAGATAGCGAACCACCATGTGCACCAAGGCGATCCTTCACTTCATTCCATAGACCTGCGCGCTCTAGGCACTCTTCTAACAAATCATCTTTGTTATCAACCTTGAGCTGTGCAAGCTTTAATCCTGACAAAACATTTTCGCCGATTGACATCGAAGGAAATGGGTTTGGCTTTTGGAAAACCATTCCGATTTGTAAGCGAATCTTTGTTACATCTGTGCCCGGTGCATACACATCTTTTCCATCAAGAAGGACTTCGCCGGCCATCGCAGCACCGGGAATGAACTCGTGCATTCGGTTGATTGTGCGAATAAATGTTGATTTACCGCATCCTGATGGACCAATCAGTGCGGTAACTGTTCCTGCGGCGAAATCTAAGTTGATGTCAGCTAAGGCATGGTGCTTTCCAAACCATGCGTGTACACCGCGTGTCTCAAGACCTGTACCAAGGGCCCGTGTTCCAGGAACCTTGGTGTGCGAACTTGCTACATCCGCCAATGAACTTGGACGAACAGCTGTCTCCATTGTGTTCTCGCTTTCTGGTGTGTTACTCATTTCGCACCTTTTCTTGATCCTAGATAACGTGCTGAAGTGAAAAGAATTAATACAAGCCCAACTAGAACTAATAGACCTGCCCAAGCCCGAGTGATCGCTTCAGGAGATCCAGCATTAAATGATTTCCAGATGTAATAAGGCAATGAACCCATTGGGCCATTGAATGCATTTGGATTTACTCTGTCGCCACCACCAGTAAGCAAAAGGATTGGAGCGGTTTCTCCGGCGATGCGAGCAACACCAAGAATTACCGCTGTGATCAATCCACTCTTTGCTGCTGGCAAAACAATCATGGCAACTGTGCGCCACTGAGTTCCACCAAGTGCGACACCAGCTTCGCGAAGATCATTTGGGATTAGATTCAAAACTTCTTCTGAAGTTCGTGCAATCGTTGGAATCATCAAAATAGTTAAGGCAAGTGCACCCATAAATCCTGAGTATGACTTTGTAATTGGGTACAAAATCGCAGACAAGATAAATAGTCCTGCAACAATTGAAGGCACGCCGCTCATCGCTTGGACCAAGAATCGAATAGGACCAATAAAACGTCCTTTGATCTCAGTTAAGTACAAAGCGGTCAAAATTCCAATAGGAACACTCATGACGAGTGCTAGTGCAACTAAAGTCAATGTTCCGGTAATTGCGTGCAACAGGCCGCCATTAGTAAGCGGATCCGTTGGTGTGGCCATAGACATATCGTGAGTGAAAATGCTTGGCTTAATACCCGGCAAACCCTTTTGCAGCACTGTAAATAAGATACTTCCGATTGGGATAACGGTAACGATTGCACCAATTGCTACTAAGGAATTTACAAGTGCATCCTTTGCTGCAGCATTTCCTCGCTGCAACCCCTTAAGAGCCGCCGTTAAAAACATGTAGACCAGGAAGAACACAGCAAAAAGTGCAAGCTTTCCCTTCATTGGCGTTACTTCTACAATTAGGTAAGAAGCCAGCAAGGATCCAGCAAAGATTGAAAAATCAATTAAGCGATCCTGAGTTGAAGCCTTCCAAGGCTTTGTAGGTTGCACAGTTGTACTCATCGTCCCGACTTTCCTGTGCGCTTTACGATTGCATTTGCTCCCGCATTTACAACAAGTGTTAATAAGAACAGAACCAAGCCTGCGGCCATCAACGCTTTAATTTCATATGGGCTTGCATCGCCGAACTTCAAAATAATCAGCGAGGCAACGTTGCCACCGGCACCTAGCAGCACATGCCAGTTGATCTGGAAAACAATGTTCAGAACGGTGAATACAGCAACCGTTTCTCCCATTGCACGCCCTAAACCAAGCATCGCTCCACCAATTACACCACTGCGTCCATGAGGAATAACTACCGCCTTGATCATTGCCCAGCGAGTTGCACCAAGTGCATACGCTGCCTGAATTCGATCAAGTGGTGCTTGTGAAAATACTTCACGTGAAACAGATGTGATGATTGGAATAATCATGATTGCAAGAACCACACCAGCGACAAAAGGTGAACGTGTATAAACAGGAACCTGTAAATCAAATAAAGGTATCCACCCCAAGTAGCGGTGAATCAACTTCGCCCAATATTCAACACTTGGCATTAAAACTAAGAAGCCCCAGATACCAAACAAGATTGAAGGGAAAGCGGCCATCATGTCGATGATTGCAACTAAAAACTTCTTGAGCCAACCTGGTGCGTAAAAGTTAAGGAATAACGCTGAAAAAACCGATATCGGCAGTGCGATGACTACTGCAACCAATGCACACATGATTGTTCCGACAAGCATTGCAGAAAGTCCAAAGTGGCTTTCAGTTACATTGCCTGCATCGTCGGTTGTGATTGACCAATCTGCATGCGTTATAAATCCAATTCCTTCTTGGCGCAGAACTTCAAATCCGCGATACCCAAGGAATAAAGCAATTAAACCTAAAATAACAAGTGAGGATAAACCGCCAGCTGTTACTACTGATCTGAAGACTTTGTCAGATCTACGAGGCTCAGTTGAGATCTCGCGTGGAGTTGGTGTCGCCACAGTTGACAATTTACTTACGCAAACTTTCCTGTTACAAGGAAGTACACGCGACGAGATACAGAGACAGCATGGTCTGCATAACGCTCGTAGTAGCGGCCGAGCAAAGTAAGGTCGATTGCAGTTTCAACTCCATGTGCCCACTGCGGAGCAATGAGTGAGCCAATTAATTCGCGGTGCAGAGAATCCATTTCATCATCATCGCGTTCAACCTCTAGCGCAACATCTGTATCGCGTGAGCCGATAACTGAACCAGTCTTACGTGCAATCTTTTCTGCTGCTGTACCCATGTCTTGAAAGATATGAGTCAATTCTGAAGGGATAGCAGAGTTTGGGTGACGAAGACGTGTAATTTTGGCAACGTGATGGGACATGTCTCCCATACGCTCTAGATCGGCGCTCATGCGCAGAGCAGTTACCAACGCACGTAAGTCACTAGCAACGGGTTGCTGACGCGCAATGATGTCGATGATGCGTGCATCAAGATCATGTTGAAAATCATCAATTGCATCATCGCTGGCGATGACATCTTCTGCGAGCTTCAAGTCACTTGTTAAGATTGACTTAGTCGCCTTTGCAATTGATTCAGCAACCATGTTGCTGAGGTCAACTAGTGACTGAGATACGCCGTCGAGTTCATCCTGGAAAACTGATCTAATAAGAGCCATGCTGGAAACCTAGGGCGCGGTCATGAATAGATTCTGACGCTTAGGTGAACGCAAGGTAAACTGCCTAGATAGCGTTATACAGTTCCTTCATGAAGCTCTTCCGCAAGGATTCACCCGGGTTAGAGGCTTCAATTTTGCCCAAAATCCTGCTTGAAACCCTGGAAGAGCTCGATGGGGATTCACTTATTTTGGCTCCAGGTGAGGTCCCAGTATTTGCCACTGAAGGGATCGAGCGGCTTGGCGTCTTGCGAGATGGCAAGATCCAAAGCCCTGAACTTATGGCCACCGTTAGAGTTGTTCGCAGAACCCACTCAAAGCAGGTCGGACAGATTGAAATCCCACGTGGACCCATCGGCGAAGGCAAGCACGAGTTAACCGTAAATGTGATGCCCCTGGTTAAGGACAATTTAGTTTTGATCCACATGAGCGATGAAAGCGAAGCGCAAAGAATTCATGATGTTCGTAGAGATTTCGTAGCTAATGTTTCGCATGAGTTGAAAACACCAATTGGTGCGCTATCGCTACTGAGCGAAGCGGTCCTTGGTGCAAAAGATGATCCTGCTTCAGTTGAAAAGTTCGCCTTACGAATGCAATCTGAGGCAAAACGCTTAACTGACTTGGTGCAAGAAATTATCAACTTGTCTCGCCTGCAGGATTCAGATCCTTTGCAAGTTGCTGACGCCGTGAGTATTGAATATGTAATTCGAGAAGCAATAGATGAGTGTCGAATTAATGCTGAAAATCGTAGAATTGAAGTTGCATACAATGACAAATCGGTTTCACAAGTACTTGGTGATCGGGATCAATTAATTATGGCGGTTCATAACTTGCTTGAAAACGCGATCAATTATTCGCCTGAAGGAACCAAGGTTTCTATCACTTGCAAAAATCACGATGGCATCGTTGATGTTTCAGTAACTGACCAAGGAATTGGTATTCCCGATTCTGAGATTGATCGTATTTTCGAACGTTTCTATCGCGTCGATCCAGCTCGCTCACGTCAAACAGGAGGAACCGGGCTTGGTTTATCAATCGTGAAGCACGTAGCTGCCAAGCATGGAGGAGATGTTTCTGTGTGGAGCGCACCAAATGTTGGAAGTACTTTCTCTTTGCTATTACCAATTTACGAAGAAAATGAGGAATAAAAGTAATGTCGAAGATTCTAATTGTTGAGGATGAGTCATCTTTTTCTGAAGCATTAGCTTTCTTGCTAGGCAAAGAAGGGTTTGAAACCGTTGTCGCAGAAGATGGACGACAAGCGCTAGATATTTTTGCAAAAGAGGGTGCTGATTTAATCCTGCTTGATCTCATGATTCCTGAAGTATCAGGTGTTGAGGTCTGTCGAACAATCCGAACTACTTCAAATGTTCCGATCATTATGTTGACCGCTAAAGATGCCGAAATAGACAAAGTTGTAGGGCTAGAACTTGGTGCAGATGATTATGTGACAAAGCCATACTCATCACGTGAACTCATTGCAAGAATTAAGGCGGTGCTCCGCCGAGGTGTTCCAGAAGATGGTTCTGTTCAAGAACAGGATTTAATGGAAGTTGGACCCGTCCGACTAAACATCGGAAAGCACCAGGTTTCAGTTAAAGGTGTTCCAGTTTCGCTTCCACTTAAAGAGTTTGAACTCCTCGAATTCTTAATGCGTAATTCAGGCAGAGTTCTAACTCGTTCGCAATTAATTGATCGCGTATGGGGTGGCGATTACTACGGCGATACAAAGACATTAGATGTTCACATTAAGCGCTTGCGTGCAAAGATTGAAGCAGACCCAGCAAACCCGGTTTTGATTCAAACCATTCGCGGGCTTGGTTATAAGTTAGAAAACATCTAACTCTTTCGAATCATTCGCTGGTAAAACTTTCCTGGTTGGCGAGAACTTGGTGTGTCTTCGCCCATCTTTACAAAACCTAACTTTTCATACGCAGCGATAGCACTGAAGTTATCTGTCCAAACGCCTAAACCCTGGACTTCCCAACCTCGCTGTTGCGAATCTACAAATCGCATCATCGCTGAAAATAGACCTTTGCCGCGAAAGGCAGGATCGCTCCAACATCCGCCTATCCAACAGGTCGCTCCAAAATCACCATCTAGAACTTCAATGTACATAATTGCTGCATCAGCTCCATCGACAGATGCAACTAAGAACTCATTTTTGATGAACTTTTCACGCCAAGCAGCTTCATCCTCAGCACTTTCCTTTTCGAATGTTCCACCAAATGCTTCAGGGTTTTCTTTCAAAGAGCGCAAACGAATATCGCGTATTCGAGCCCACTGATCGACATCAACAATTTCGACGATTACATCGTGACCCATGCCCTAATTATGCCATCTACACAATGAACTGTCATAAAGATTAGAATGAAGCAATGTTGATCAAGTGGTCACAAGCAGCTGTAAAGGCTCGTTCACTTGTTCTGGCCATTTGGATTGCACTCACCGCTTTTGGTCTATTCGGAGCATCTAATCTAGATCAATTTCTGACCACCTCACTTGTTGTGCCCGGAAGTTCATCTGCAACTGCCAATGAAATCTTGAATGAGAAGTTCAAGGAAAATACTGAAGGCACATTCACCGTTATGTATAAGTACAAGCAGGCATCAACGGCTGAAATCGAAGGTTTTAAAATTGCAGTTCGTGAAGCTGCTGCGGTAATCCCGGGTTCAGAAATTACTCAAGAAAAAGCCTTTGCAGGGACTCTGTACGCAAACATCGGAACCCCATTTGATCTTAAAAAGGCTGCCGAGTTCACGAAAGCCTTTCGCTCGGCGTTACTAACTCAAGGGCTAGAGGGTGCATTAGTCAGCGGTCCCCCAGCAATTGAAAGCGACGTTGTGCCAATCCTTTCGAGCGACTTGCACCGAGGCCAAGTAATTGCAGTTGTACTAGCAACATTACTTCTCGTAGCTACATTGGGCTTTACCTGGGCGGTTTTAATTCCTCTCCTTTTTGGTTTAGTAACGATCTCATCAACCTTGGGAATCATCTATTTGCTGGCTAAACATTTCTTGATGGTTTTATATGTCCCAAGTATTGTTGAATTAGTTGGCTTGGGACTTGCGATTGATTACTCACTTTTGATGGTTAATCGTTATCGCCGAGAAATTGGAGTTAGCAATGACCCATTAGCCGAAACGATGAAAACAGCGGGCCGAACAGCAATCATTTCAGGGGCAACAGTTGCATTAGGGCTATCAACATTACTGTTAGTGCCTGTCCCCTTTGTTAAATCCTTGGGACTTGCCTGTTTAATCCTGCCTTTAGTTTCAATAGCCGCTGCAGTAACACTTCAACCTATTCTGTTACTGACATTAGCAAAGACAAGTAATGCCAAGTTCAAAGGTTTTCTTAACCTTTCATTTGATCGTCTAATTGAAGTGGCAATAAAGCGACCTCGTGCAGTGCTTGCATCATCACTAACCGTCGTGACGCTACTGATGTCGGCGTTGATGTGGTTTCAGGTAACACCAAGCTCTTTAAGCGCTATCCCTGAGCATCTTGAGTCTGCACAGGCGCTAAATACAGTGACATCTAAGGTCGGCATCGGTGTAATAACTCCTTCAGAAATTGTTGTCGATCTTGGACCAAATACAACCGCACAACAATTAGATGCAGTTCGATTTGAGTTTGTGAAGAGAATCGCTGCCGACAAAGAGGTTTTCACGGTCGCTAATGGCGAGAAGTGGCCATACGTGGATCCCACAGGACGCTACTTACGCATCTACGTTTTTGGCAACCATGATCTTGGTTCAAGTGAAACCAGAGGACTTGTTTCAGAACTAAGAAACAAGTACATCCCCGAAGCTGGTTTTCCTACAGGGACAAAGTTCTATCTGGGCGGTGCCCCTGCGCAAGGTATTGATTTACTTGATGCGATTTCAGATTCGCTTCCGCTGATAATCACCATAATTTTACTGATTACTTTCCTGATTTTGTTACGAACCTTCCGATCAGTTGTCTTAGCCATAAAGGCGATCATTCTTGATTTAATATCTATCGCAGTTTCCTTCGCCGTGCTTGTTCTGGTGTTTAAATTTGGAATTGGCACCTATCAACTAGAACAGCTTGAGGCCTGGGTGCTTGTGTTGCTATTTGCGGTCTTATTCGGACTTTCCATGGATTACGAGATCTTTATTGTTTCTCGTATGCGAGAAGCTTGGGATCGTGGTGCAAGCAACGAGGATTCAATTCGAGAAGGAATGCGAAGCTCCGGAACAGTCGTTACCGCTGCAGCACTTATTTTCATAACCGCTTTAACCGGTTTGATTACCGGTCACTTTGCGGGTCTGCAGCAACTTGGCGTTGGATTGGCTGCAGGTGTATTGATTGATGCCACTGTAATTCGCGGATTGCTGTTGCCAAGTGCAATGGTGTTACTGGGTAAGTGGAATTGGTGGCTGCCTGGGCAAGGAAAAACCCCGTCTAACACCTAAGTGCCAAACGGGGTCTTGGTCCCGAAACGGTTTACTTAACGATTCTGATTGCGAAGTAAACGGTAGGAATTTGATATCCAAGTGCAAGACCTGGAAGATCATTTTCCGAAGTAAGAATTGGCACCATTCCATATGGAGTATTCGCAAATGATGGTTGCTGTGTGTATAGCAATGGTCGCATTGAAATGATGTGTGTTCCAACGCCTCCCATAGCCTTCAAGTGAACAACTAGATATCCATTTGAATTAAATCCACATCCGTAACCAACATAGCTATTGTCATATGCAACAGCCAATGTGTTGTCCATCTGAGTCCAACCAACACCCTTCAAGCTAAGAGTGAACTCTTCGCCCTCTTTGAATGTATAGGTAGGTGTTCCTTGTCCACCACGAGCAAATGCATCTGCTGAACCAGATAGATCAGCCTTTGCAACACCCATTGTGACAACTTTGCCCTTTGCATCAAGTAACGGCTGAATGCTCTCTTTAACATAAAAGACTTGCTGAGCCTCAATAACATCGCCCTGTTTGATTTGGATAACGTGATATCCGCCAAGGTGATCCGGAATTGTGACTTCCTTGTTAACAGTTCCATCGGTTACATCAACTGTTCCTAATGGAAGCGGGTTGTATACCCAGCATGTTCCAGTTGTGCAGTTAACACGGTTACCTGTAACGGTTGACCATACGATTGTGTGAACACCCTTTGTAGGAATTCCTGAAACCTTGATTGTTGTCTTACTTCCGACAATTCCGCGGTCAGGTGACAATGTCATGACAGCCTTTGTTGCAGGATCTAGGCCTACATCAGCCAATGTTGTGCGCTGTGAAACTGTGGGTGTCATTAACTTTGGATAAATCAGATAAGGCTTGAATATTCCTGGATCCTTTGTAACTTTAAAGGTACCCATTTCGCTGTTTGCAAATGGAACCGGAGATTGCATTGCATTCAGATAAGAGAAGCTAATCGCTTCATTTGTCTGAATGTAGTGATTTCCAACAGGGCCTGTAGCAAGGATTGTGGTTGTTGCAGTTCCACGAGTCCAGCGAGCTTGCATTGAGCCGGTGTACTTACCATCGTAATAAACAGCAGATCCTGCTGCATATAGTGATGGTCCAAGGCCTGTGTAAGTAATAGTTACAGGTGTTCCGATTGGTCCACTCTTAGGCGAAATTGTCAGAGTTCTAGCAACTTGCAAACCACCGTGAGCTAATGCAACGCCATTATTGACAGCATAGATGTCATGCACGCCACCAAAATCAGAAGGCACCTTGGTCTTATAAACGAATCCGCCAAGCGCATCAGTCGATAACGTTGTGATTACCACGTTGTACTTTGTATATGAAGTACCCATGTAATTAACAGTGTTTGGTTGAACATCTGTCACCCAAGTTGCATCACTTGTTGACCAAGTAAGAGTCACTGGAGTATTTCCAGGTAAACCCTTACCTGTGATGGTTAAATCTTGTCCAAGCACAACCTGTGTTGGTGTTACCTCAAGATTGACCATATTTGATGGCGTTGTGAATGCTGGTGCTGTTAAGCCCGTAAAAGGTAGTGCTGGAACATTAATTTCTTTTGGTGCAACTAACTTGACTGGATTATCTGCTGCATGAGCAGGAGCGATAAATCCCATCGCTAGGACGATAACCGCTCCTACTCTTGCCGCTTTGAAGCTTTTGCGCATTTCTCTCTCCGTTCGCTAGAAAATCTGAATTACTTGGTTGGTACTGGTGCAGCAAACAAACTCAACTGAGATGTTGCAGTGAAGTTTGAAGACCAAGTTCCTGTTGCACCCTTAAGTGGAATATCCAACTTAACTGTGCGGTAGTAGCTCACGCGGTCATAAACTGTTGCGCCTGAGGCGTTAAGAACACGCTTTCCATTTTCCATACGTGGAACAAGCTTTGTTGAAAGAACCTTCATAGTTGAAGAATCCTTTGCGACCATTGTGATCTTGAAGTTAATGACACCGATTGTGCTGTACAAAGGTGCTGCACCAGTCTTCAAAACCGCTGTCCAGAATGCGACTCCGCTGTGGTTTCCATATGCCATCTGGATTGGATCTTTAACTCCGGCAATCTCAATGTAAGCCTTTGCTGTATTAGATGAATCCATTACGGCTCCACCCTGATCAGAGTTATTTGCGTAAACACGGAAAACGATTGTCTGACCAACCATGAACTCGTTCATGATTGCGCAGCCATTGAAACGTGGTGCAAGTGCGCCAGTTGAACCTGTTGCCAAAACTGTGTCTACATACATGTGAATTGGTGAGATAACACCCTGAACTGGAAGACCAATTTTCACATTAAGAGTTCCTGAAGTTACAGGTGCAAAGCTTGCTGCATCTGTTGGAGTAAATGAACCGGTAATCGCTGTTGCACCTGACGCAGCTGGGATCCATGAGCACTTAGCAACGAAGGGAGTAACTGTCGTGGTTGGAACAGCTTCGCACCCTGTAACGACCTTGCCGTTAACGGAGAATGCAACTGTTCCTGCAGAGCTTGCTGTTCCGTTGATAACGATAGGTCCTAGATCGAATACACCGTTACCGCCTGACATAACCAATGTTGAAGCAGCTGGCGCAGCAAGAGCTTGACCGCCAGTTGATACAGCACCGGTAAGTGCTAGAACCGCTACTGCGATTCCTGAGATTACCTTTTTCATTTATTTCTCCTTAATTCGAGTACGGGACTTAAATTATTTGGTCTTGATATTTCCGCTGACATCCATAGTGAATGCCGCAGTTTCTTTCGCTCCACCCTTAACACTGAAAACACCAGATACCTTGAGATTGCCTGTTGCTCCTGCGTACTTTCCGGTGCCACTTGTAATAGTTGCGCTTCCGGTGATTTTGATAGTTGTTGGAGCTGACTCATCCTCAGCGCAACCCTTTGATGAAGTATCAAAAGTTACGTTGATGGTGTTTCCGCCACCGCCGATAGAACCCTTTGCATCGAAGCCATCACATAAACCAGCAGGTGCGGCAGATCCAGAACCTGTCATATCTGTAAGTCCTAGAACGTTTCCAGTTCCCTTAGCTGTTGCAGATGTAACTTGAAGGAATGTATCGCCCCAAACAATGTTGAGGCTTCCCTTGTAGTTACCTGAAAATGCAACAGTTCCGCCAGTTGCTGGTGCAGTTGTTACCTTTGGCTTTGTTGTTGAATAACCGGTTGGGCACTTTGGTGAAGCTGCAGTTACCTTCTTTACTGTTGTGCCTTTATAGCAAGTGATTGTTTTACTTGCCGCATTTGCAGTTGCACCGTTTGCAAACAAGAAAGCTACTGCTGTAAAAAGAACAAGCGCCTTTGCTTTTCTTGAGTAAATTCTTTTCATTGTGAACTCCCATCTCTCCCTGAGTTTTGCTGTTCTTACGAGAGAAAGACTGTCACTTATGAAAAGTTAATAAAGAGTTATTGCGAGGGCTACCCCTTCACGCAGTATTGCGTCCATCACCTAATTACTGTGATCTGTTACTAAGAGTGCTAGCCCTTAGTGCTTAGTTTGACTTTGCTATTGGCGTGAGTAAAAAACGCTCATCTCTGCAATGGAAATAATCTTTCCGCTCATTGCATCAATTAGTGATTTCTCGGTCGCATCTATGGCAGAGATTGTTAATTTAGAGGAAAGTGCATACAGGTAGATTGAATACTTCTTGCTACCAGGGCCTTGTGAACATGGTGGCGTATATCCCAACTTCTTACCTTGAAAATTCTGGCCGAAAGTCCCAATGTTTGTTACACCTGCTGAGATTGAAGAAACAGTTGTTGGTATATTGAAAATCGTCAGATAAAAATGTTTTCCAATATCAGTTTCGCCAGGGCGCAAAGGGCCGGGAATCGTGTCCATAATTACTACAAGAGATTGTGCATTTTCTGGAATATTGCTCCAACTCAGCGAGGGCGATACTCCCTTTCCATCACACGTAAAATCAACTGGGAGATTTCCGCCATTTTTAAAGTCAGGACTACCCAGAGTCATGCTCTTGGCTGCCGTCGTCGATGTTTGAACTTTCACGACTTTTCTAAGAAGAATTGTGTTGTCCAAGTTCAGATCTGAAGACCAAACTAATGCAGCGCCTGGTGTCCACGAGTAATCAAAGTAGCCCTCTTTCACGCCGACTGTCTCTCTTGAAAACTCGGTGGCGTATTTCCATGCGGTGTCCTTATACGTAGAAGCTGCCCAAGTAGAAGGAATAGCCACAGTTAGGGACTTGCATTCTGAGATTGGATTAATTGACTTAACACACTCGGTATTTAGGGGCGCCTTATTTATTGTAAGCACCTTCCAATCACGTCCGGAGAAGGCAATGACTTTGCCTGACACAACTTCCCGAATTTGAAAAATGATTCCTGCATCACCTATTTGTTGATTTGGTTTTCCGATGTATTCAAGGCCTGATGCATTTTCAGTGAAATCTTTAGCTATTACGCCAATTGTCAACGGATAGGTCGCGGAAAATTTGATCTTTTCGCTATTGAAGGATTTCTCGGTCGTGATGGGAGTTGAGTCTTCCCCTACCTTCTTACCGTTTATATACAGCGCAAACCAATTATCTGCCCACACCTCAGCTTGAAAGGCAACACTCTTGCTAACAGCGGCTTGCGATTGCAATGGTACTGAAAGCGAAGCGAGCGTTATCAGCAAGATTATTAGTTTTTTCATTTATGCATTTCTCGTGTAAGTGTCAGCAACTTTGCCGTCGAACAATATGAAGTCAACCTTTGCCTGATTGCCAGAAGTAGAAACCTTGAGGAAGCCAGAGCCGCCAACACCTTTACCTGATATGTATCCATATTGATTGACATTGATTTTGTCACCTGGATGACTAGGTTGCGGAACTGTTTGATAAATGATGCCATCAAGTTCTTGCTTTACATACAAATGATCATGACCTTTAAAAACAAATCCAACTTTGTAATCTAATAACAGCTGGTGGATTGGCTTTCCCCATCCAGGACGATTCGCATCGAAACCATAAGTTCCATCATTATTCTTGCCGCCCCACTCATTCTTCATTGCGATCTCAACTCCCCCTCGAGAAGTCGGATCACCAACTAACAAGTGGTGAATGTAAATGAATTTGTGCTTTTCCTTAGAATTCTTGAGAGTGTCCACCAACCAGTCGTACTGAGTCTTACCCAAGGTCCATTCCCATCCAGCAGCGGTTGGATTCTTCATCGTGTATGTGAATGGATCTAACACCACGTGGAGCTGATCTGGACCGGTAAATGAGAAGTACGTAAGTTCGCCTGTTTGCTCTGGAAAGTACTCTTTGCGATATTTCTTAGTATTAAAGCTGCTGTATCCCAGTTCGCCATCATGGTTACCCAAACAAATCTTTAGTGGAACACTTCCGAGTTTTTGGTAATACCCCTTCATTAACTCAAAGCGACCGCGAATATTTGCCTCAGTTTTATTAGGCAATTTGTCGACCATAAAAATATCCCCAAGATCCATTAAGAATGCAGGAGAAGCAGCAACAATCTGCTTAAGAGTTCCTTCATACACTTCGGCGCTTGAGTTTTCATCCATATGAGGATCGGCCTGAATTGCAAAGGTGTTTGAGGAAAGTTGTTCAGCGATAGCGGTTTTGACGCTTCTTTGAGTGAGCGATGAGTAGTTCAAGCTGGTTCCCACGGCATATTTCACTTTGTAATAAACCAAGGCGTTAGCCTTCAAATTCGTGACCGAAATATTTTGTGTAGACCCTTTAGCTATGTTGAAAAAGGGAGTCTTGCCTACAATTGCACTCTTGCTATATCCGTATTCAATGTAGGCCCTCACAGTGGTGGTTGAAGCAATCGCGACAGTGAAGGAGTTTGAGGTTGCCGTGCCGAACAACTTAGCGGTGACCGGAACTGCAGCCATGGCTTTTCCTACTGGCGTGCTTGTGAGGATTCCAAGGAGTGATGCCTTGAGAAAACCACGTCGATTCATGAAATTAAATGGATTACTCATTTGCGCTGATACACCTCTGTCCTTGTGGAACCTGTCGAATCAATAAACTGCATAGTTACCTCTTTAAGTGAGGCCGTGTACTTCACGTGATAATCACTTCCGTTCAGCGAATACTTCAAATCAAATGATGAATCGCCAACACGTTCCAATCCTGTAATTACTGCACCGCGCAAAGGTTCGCCCGCTGGCCTAAATGCCTTAGTGAGTGACTGCGGATCAACTTGTCCCCCAATCTCAGTCACAACACCTTTAAAGCCACCATTGATATATGGATATGTTTTTGTGGCGTGATAGTGATAATTCTTTTTCGAATCAAAGTGGCCATTAAAGGCATCTAACCCAGTTACTTTCTTGCCATCAACTTCTGTTTCACCATAGATGGGAAAACCATCAAGTGCATACGCTATTGGAACTTTCTTGCCAACAATTGTTTGCAGATGGGTTGGTGCGATGTGATAGTGATAATCATCCGCGCGACCGCAGTGGCCTCCCCAATCATCTAGCTCACCTGAAAGAAGGGCGTCATCGCCTCGATTATTAAGCGCGTTAAAGATCGGTACTCCATTTACGGCAACTGCAATCGCGCCTCGCAGGAAGTGATCCTTTGCTGACATTGGGTTGGCGGCGATCACAGGCTTAATCGGGATAGACCATGCGTTTGTTCCAGCATAATTCTGAACTGTTGGAACTTGCTGCTGCCAGCTCTTAATCCCAACCATCATTTGATGGGCTGGAATTCCATTGCTTTCAACTAGATAGTACTTATCGCTTTTGAAAACTTTTACTGTTTTTGCAAAGGCAGTAAATCCTGGAAGTTTTGCAGCCGGAAGCGCTGAAGCCGATTCAAGTGAAAGTATTGAATTAGCAAATACCAGTCCTGTTGCAAAACCTGAAAGCTGAAGAAACCTTCGTCGATCTACATCCGTTAAATGTCTAACCTCATGCTCATGATCCATTTTTAAGCCTTTGGCTTAATAACGTAGCTGTGTGCCACGCTTAAGTTTTTGCGACTTGTATCTTTACTTCTTGCCGCCAAGAAGTATTCAACTTTTGCCTGTGCTGGTGCGACAGTTACTCGAACGTGCCCTGAATTAGGTGCCTTAGTTCCGCTCGTGTATGCATCATCATTGAACATAGAGAAGGTGTCATCTGCAGGGTTTGGCATCGATTGATAAATCAGTCCATCACGTTCTTGTGTGCAGAAAATGTGATCATGTCCTTGAAAGAAGATAGAAACTTTGTTCTTGACCATAAGATCATGAATTGGTAACTCCCAATTTGGACGTTCCTTGGCAAAAGTTGATTGTCCCTTTGGATCCTTGCCACCCCATTCGTAGTTTGTTGAAACCTCCACAGCACCGCGCCCAGTGCCCATCACATGGTGGGCGAACACAAATTTATATTTAGCCTTACTTGTTTCTAAAGTCTTTTTGAGCCATGCATACTGCTCATCGCCAATTCCAATATTCCATAAATTTGTTACCTTTCCATTTCCAGTTGGAACTGAAGGTGCGGTTGCTACAGGAGTAGCTCCACCCTTCTTATTTCCCCCAGCACCGCCACCGCCTTTGGTAGCTGCTGGATCTTCTACGCCAGCAACGTTGTCCACCGGGTTACTTGAATGCCAATAAGGATCCAGAGTTACAAATAATGCATCTCCCCAAGTCCATGAGTAGTAATCTCGAGGAAGTCCTACACCTGCAACTGGAGTTGTATTTCCTGAATAAAATGAGTCTGGTGCGGGCAGCGGGTAATACTTTAAGCGCGCGTTACCGGCCAAAACCGCTGGGTTAGTTTCGGTACCATCCAATAAGTACGCGGCAGCCTGTTCGTGATTTCCATTGATCAAGAAAAGTGGAACGGAACTCGTTGCGGTGGTTAACCAATTTCTATGGGTGCTATAAATCTTCTCAACATTTGCTTTGTCGGCTTGTCCCTTACCAATAAGTGGATCGATGCTGAAATCATCACCCATCATGATGTGAAAATCAGGCTGTTGTGCCGCAATATTCGCCAGCGTGACTCCATAAAGTTCAGCGTTAAACATTTTGCCTGCTCGCTCTGGGTGTGTGTCACCATGAACTGAGAATGCAAAGGTAGACCCAGCCTTGCGGGCCGTGGTGAATGAATACTGCTTTCCATTTACAAAGTTGGCATCAGATGTACCCTTGTAATTGACTCGGTAATAAACCTTGGTTCCTGCACGTAATCCTTTAATATCAAAGACTGCTGGTGAACTTGGAGCTGTCTGCAGTTGGGCGGTCTTGCCTAAGTACCTTGTCTTAGAAGTTCCGTACTCAACAAATGTTGCAATCGGCTGTGAAGATAAAACACTTATGGCGATTGATGTTTCAGTTGGTCGGCCCAGAACTTGGGTGATTACAGGAGCGGTAACACCGATCGCCTTTCCAATGGATGTGCCTGCAACAGCTGTTGTAGCGGCCATCAACAGAAGTGATCTACGGGTAATTGGAGCTTTCGCCCATGATTTCAACAGGTATGCGGAGTCATTTGTCATGTGAAAACGGTAGAAGTCTTGCAAAGTATTTGCATCAAAATATTGGTAAAGGTTTGGGTCAAATACCCTGAGAAAACCATGTGTTATGCAGGCGAGGTGCGCTCAATTCGCTCTCGAGCTACCTGCATCGCTGGCGGTTCAGGACCCAATATTGCTAAGAAAATATCCAAGCTAACTCGTGAAACTCGAAGCCATAACTTTGATCGCTTTTCCAATCCAAGCAGTGTCAATTCATGCTGATCTAATGTTGCAATTGCGGCATTTGAAATAACTTTGTAAAAGAATTTACCTGCACCATCAAATGGAGGGTTCAAAATAAAACGAACAACTTCGGCAGTTCGTGCAACAGTTGCCAAATCATTCTTTCGGAAATCATCAAGTGTGGCTTCTAATTCAGCGACAGACTTCGGAGCATTTATCAGACCAAGTGGAACTGCGCTTTTACTCCATTGAGCGACATATGCATCTGCGCCTTGCTCGATTGAATAACCTAGCGCAAGGTGTGCTTTCAAGAACGAGTCAGTGAATGCGCAGTGCACCCACAATAAGAATCGTGGATCTTTTGCTTTGTAGCTCTGATCATGTCCTTGTTTGTTCTTGAATTCACCTTTTACATGATCATGCATTGCATTTACTCGGGCTGCTTCTCGCTCAATAACTTCTGCTGCAGCAAATGTTGTAACCGTTAGCCAACGAGTTGTTCCGGCTAATCGGCCTAATGGATCAGATTCATATCGAGAATGTTCCGCAACGCCTGAAAGCGGAGCGGGGTGAGCGGCCTGCAATAAAAGAGCTCTGACTCCCCCAACTAAAGTTGCGATACATCCATGAACTTGCCACACAGCGCTACCTGGACCGAAAAGGCCAGGACCTGAACCAATCGCGATTGTGTTCACCCAATCAGGACGACCATCTTTAGATCCTGAAACATTCTCGCGGAACTTATCTGCCAGAGGCTTTGTCAGCGGAAACTTATGGAATTCAAACACCGGGTAATCGTAGAAGCAGGCTTAATGCTGCGCCAATTGAAATTATGAGCCGAAGTTTGTTTTCTTGTAAGGCTTTCCCTTTTGATCATAGGTAACCCACACACCTACTTGTTTTCCTGCTTTAAATGTTCCAGAGCGCATGATTACGCCATCTTTACGGAACCACTTCCAATCGCCGTGCATCTCTTCATTCTTTATCTTGCCCGTAGCCTTCAAGACTCCGTTTCCATAAAATTCTAGAAACTCACCAGTCTTCTTTGGATATGCAGTATTTAGCTGCTGAATTCTTACCTTAATAATCTTCTTTAAAAGTGGCTTTGGAAATCTCTTGTCAACAGCAAAGTGAATGGAACCTTTTGTTTGTTCGTATTGGGCAAGCTCTACCTTTAAGAGCGAAGTCGTTGAGCCGCTATACGGAAATACACTGTTGTGGTTCTTGTAGCCGTCATAACCAAATACCCCAATACCTTCAATAACAAATGTTGGGATTCCGTATTTGATGGTTTCTGTTGCGGTCGGTAGTTCTGCTGCGATCATTTCGCGCAGGTTTTGAAGGATTGCGCGCTGCCCTATTTCGAACTTCTTCAGGTGCTTATCGACTAACGCCTTGCTCACGATTTACTCCCGTTCGTTCCAAGCCGCATTAATAGTTTCAACGAACGCTTCCAAAGGTTGCGCGCCAGAAATTCCATACTTCATATCCACTACAAAGAAGGGCACCCCTGTCGCCCCTAGTTGGGTAGCCATGTCGCGGTCTGCCAAAACTTCATTTGTAAATTGATCTGATTCCAATACATTCATCACATCTACTGCTGGAATTCCAACAGATTCGGAAACTGCACAAATATCTTGGTGAGAAAACAGAGGCAAAGAGTTTTCGAAGTAACTTGAATACATCGCTTCTAGTAATTCATCCTGTTTGTTGATAGTCGCTGCATATAGAAGAACTCGATGAGCATCAAAGGTATTGCCAGATAGGGTGTCATCGAGGTTGTAACAAAGGCCTTCGCCATCGGCTACCGCGCAAACATTTGCCTGCATCTCTTTTACTTGGTCTGCAGAGACTCTGTACTTTTCAGCTAAATGCTTTCCTGTTGGAACAACGCCTTGTGCATCTGGTTGTAATTGAAAAGCACGATGGCGGATGATGATTTCATCCTTGTGCTCAAAGCCAGAAAGTGCCTTTTCTAAGCGGCGCTTTCCGATAAAGCACCATGGGCAGACAACATCAGACCACACATCAATAATCATGAATTAATCACGCCAGTCGCAAGAAGAACAAGAATTAATGAGCCAAGGAATACGCGATAAATAATGAATGGGAGGAAGCTCTTTGTGGATACAAACTTCAACAACCACGCAATAACGATGTAGCCAATGACGAAGGCAACACCAGTTGCGACTAGCGTTTCGGGGATCGAAAAGACATTTGGTGCTGCATCTGACGAAAAGGCATCCTTTAATTCATACAGGCCACTTCCAAAGACTGCAGGAAGGGCTAATAAAAACGAATAACGAAGAGCTGCTTGACGGGTGTATCCAAGAAAGCGACCCATCGCGATTGTTGCGCCAGATCGAGATACGCCTGGAACTAGTGCAAGCGCTTGTGCTGCACCGTACAAAATTCCATGTTTTGAATTGAGTTGATCCAGTGTGCGTTCACTCTTGCCGACTTTGTCAGCAAAACCCAAAATCAAACCGAAGATGATCATCACTGATGCGATCAGCCAGAGGGAACGAAGATCGTTTGTAATGATGTCTTTACCTAGGTAGCCCAAGACAACGATTGGAAGACTGCCAACAATAATGAGCCAACCCATGCGAGCTTGGCCTTTTCCTTCAGCTGACAATTCAGCACGGAGCAGAACTTGCTTGACCCATGACACCACAATTGCCTTGATTTCATTGCGGAAGAAAATAAGTACCGCAAGCTCGGTGCCGATTTGAGTAATAGCTGTAAATCGAGCACCTGGATCTTGGGCTTTATTCATGAACTCGCCCACGATGCGGATGTGTGCACTAGATGAAATAGGAAGGAACTCAGTAAGTCCTTGAACAATTCCTAAAAAGATTGCCGAGAACATACTGAGCCCCTGTCGCTATTAGTAGAGGTCAATAGTAACTAGTGCGCCAAGAGATTTACTCTTTTGCGTCGTGCTCCCCTGTGATTCTTCCAGCATGTGCTTTTGCCGATGGGTCCTTGCTGGACTTAATCAAGCTAGCCACAGTAGAAATAGCCAATATTGAAGCGATTACTCCAAGGCTTACAGGTGTAGGAATCTTTGGAATATCGTGGAACTGCTCATGTAAGTAGGTCATGATCAGCTTTACACCGATAAACATCAAGATAAATGAGAGACCTAGAGATAGGTAAATCAACTTATCTAGCAAGCCCTTGAGTAAGAAGTACAGAGCGCGAAGTCCTAGCAGCGCAAAAGCGTTGGCAGTAAAGACCAAGAAGGTCTGTGACGTGACTCCGAATGTTGCAGGGATTGAATCCAGTGCAAACAGAAGGTCTGTCGATGCAATGGCAATGATCACCAAGAACATAGGAGTTGCATAGCGCTTATCGTTGAGCATGATAAACAACTTAGTTCCGTGGAACTCATCAACCATTGCTACACGCTTGCGAATTGTGCGAACCATAAAGTTGTCGTTTGGTTCTGGATCTTCATCCCAGTGCTTGAATAGACCAACGCCTGTCCAAACCAAGATTGCTCCGAAGATTACAAATGTGAATGAGAATGCACCAAGTGCTGCAGCACCGATTGCAATAAAGATTGCGCGCAATACAAGCGCAAGCATTACACCGATTAGCAGAATTCTCTGGTGGTAAATACTTGGCACGGCAAACTGAGCCAAGATAATTACGAAGATAAATAAGTTATCGATAGATAAGGAGTACTCAACTAAATAAGCGGCAAAGAACTCGGTTCCGAAAGTCGAACCGAAGTAACTCCACACCCAGGCACCAAAGCCAAGTGCGATGCTTACATAGAAGGATGTCCAAGCTGCAGCTTCTTTGAACTTAACATCATGTGCTGTACGACTAGATGTAAATAGATCAATGGCGATTAAGGTTGCAATTAACCCAACCGTTATCGCCCAAATCGTTGATGAAACTTCCATTGTTATTTCTCCCTTGACTCGCGTAATTGTTTAACGTGGCCAAGGTCTCCCTAACCGTAAAACGGCCAGCGCCCCGGGTTTTTACACCGTATTGACGAGGTAGCTGTATCTAGGTACTCCCCTTAATTAATTTAATTCTAAGGGGGCGTTAACCGTGCCGCAAATTCAAGCCTCCACTTATGTATCGTGTCTTCATGGGCGCAGAGCAAGTTCTGAAGGAACTTCAGGAAATGGCCAGTAAAAGTAAGGCTTTTGACCTGCAGCGCTTCTTTCAAACAGGTCCAGGTCAGTACGGTGAGGGTGATCTCTTCATTGGTGTGGTCGTTCCTGACATTCGAAAAGTTGCCGCCACTCATAAAGAGTTGCCAATTAGTGAAATTACGAAACTCGTCGATTCTCCAATTCATGAGGTTCGAATGTGCGGACTTTTTATACTTTGCAATCAATATAAGAAATTGAAGGGCAGAGATCAAAAGAAGAAGTATTACGACTTCTTTGTAAAAAACATCAAGGCTGGCAATGTAAACAATTGGGACCTGATTGATGTCAATGCTCCGATTATTGGAGAATACTTAATTCAATCTGATGATCCACTTTCTGTCCTAACTAAGTTAGCAAAATCCAAGAATCTTTGGGAAAGGCGTGTTGCCATCATCTTCACCTTTTCCTTTATTCGCGTTGGTCAATTGGATTTAACAATTGCAATCGCCAAGTTGTTAATGAACGATGACCATGACCTTATTCATAAAGGTGTTGGTTGGATGCTTCGTGAGGCAGGAAAACGCGATGTGATGCTTCTGCGTATATTCTTAACTGAGCATGCTCATGAGATGCCTAGAACCATGTTGCGATACGCAATTGAAAAATTACCGGAACAAGAGCGCAAGAAGTGGTTGGTGGAAAGTAAGCGTTAGCCGTGAAGTGGGCGGAGCTCGGTCTTACGATTACATGCAGCAGAGCCTTCAGCAGCCAACTGTTTTGCTGTTTCTAAAGAATCTACCTTTATGATCCAAAAACCACTGGCGTACTCAGTTGTTGCATTCAGCGGGCCAGGAACTGACTCTGATTTTCCGGTTCGATCATCAAATACGAAGGCATTGTCTGGAGATTCCATGCCACATGCGAATAATCGTTGCCCGGCATCCTCGATTTTGTCATTGAAATCATCGATGGCTTTGATCTCTTCAGGGGTGTGTGCTGGGCTTGTTTTGGTGGCTATAACTGAAATCAAGAAGCGCATACGCAAATAATAAAGCCCAATTACCTGATATTTCAAAGCCAGTATGTAAAATTCTTGCATGATATTTTCAGAGTTAAATTTCGTAGGCGTACTTATTGCATTCATTGTTTCATTTGTAAGCGGTGCTATTTGGTTCGGACCAAAGACTTTCTACCCGGTATGGATGAAGGCAAAGGGCAATGCTTCAGGTCAGTTAACTGGTGAGCAAAACAAGCCAGCCCTTCTATTTGGAGGAACAATTGTTGGCATTTTGATTCAAACTCTGACTCTAGGTTTGATCATTAATTCGCTTCAAGCTAATAATCCAGAATTTTCAGTAGTCGATGGCTCGCTCGTCGGCCTTGCACTTGGCGTGGGTATTGGAATGTTTGCATCTCTGAGCCATCGAGTCTTTGGTGGAGAATCACTAAAAGTATGGATTATCGAAACTGCAAATGACGCGATCAATTTAACAATCGCTGGCGCAATCATCACTTCATTTAATTAATTCGTTAAAGCAACTCCAGCTGGAGGCGTTGTTTCGAAGAGTTCAAAATCCCAAATCACTGACATTGGCAGAGATTTAATTGATTCTGTCGCCTCTGCTTCGCTCTCGGCAAAAGCTTCCAAGAACACTGTTCTCTTTGGCATGGCCACCTTAATTATTCCAATGAGGCCTTTTTCTTCAAGAAGCTTTGCTTGGGCTACTTCTGCAGGAATCAATGACTTAATTTCATCTTGAGTAGCGCCATCCTTAAAACGTGCAATGACCATAAAACTCTTCATGTAATTAACTCCCCGTCAGTGTTGCATGATTCAGCCCCTGAACTTTATGGTTAATTACTTGACATGTCAACTAATTGCGATAACCTATTCGTGTGGCACAAAAAGGAATGAAGGAACTTGATTCACAAGCGTGGAGAGCGTTCCACAAAATTGGTACACGACTACTTCCGCATTTAGGTCGGCAGATAACCAACCACTCAGGCATAACTAGTTCTGAATATGTTGTTTTGATGGCTTTGTCAGAACTTCCAAAAGCGTCTGTAAATTTGAATCGACTTGCAATTGGACTTGGCTGGGAAACCAGTCGTATGTCCCATCAAATTACTCGAATGCAGGAATCTGGGCTCGTGAAGAAGATTCAGAGCGAATCTGACGCACGATGCTTTGATGTAAGCATTACCCCCGCTGGGCGAATAATTGCTGAAAAGGCTGTTCCACTTCAATCCTTAGAAATTAACCATTGTTTCAGCGAGGTCTTAACAAATAAGCAAAAAGAAGCTCTCATCGAAATTTCAGAGGCTATTGCAGCTCACATGAGAGAAAATCACCCAATCAATAAGAAAGCAGCTATCTAATGAAAATCGCACTCATAATTTTTGGTTCCCTCTTGTCCTTTGCGGCAATCGGTTCTGCAATTTCAAAGCTAAAGAAGGTGCCAGATGTTATGGCAGCCATGAATAAGGTCGGCGTGAAGCCAAACCAGGTTCCAGTTCTGGCATTCCTTGAAATTGCGGGCGGTCTTGGAGTTATCGCCGGTATCTGGCTTCCAGGTCTAGGCGCTCTTGCGACAGCATGCTTGTTGTTGTACTTCGCAGTTGCCGTGTTGATTCACTTCTCAAAGAAGCATGGGCCAGCAGATTTTGGTGCGGCACTTGGAATCTTGATCATCTCAATCGTTACAACAGTTTTGCAGCTACAGCGCTAAACTTTTTACATGTACGAATACGAGGATGAGGTTGGTAAGCGTTGGGGAGATACCGACGCTTACCGACAATCCCAGGCTAAAACATCAAAGTATTCAAAGGATGATTTCCAAGCCGCAAAGGTAGATCAAGAAGCTGCAACAGAGCTTTTTGTTTACGCCTTTGGTAATTCACTTCCAATCGACTCCCCTAAGGCCCAGGAAGCTGTACGTGCGCACAGAGATGCGATCACAAAGTGGTTTTACGATTGCTCAGTTGAAATGCAAAAGAATCTTGCGGTTATGTACATCGAAGATCCACGATTTAAAGAGTATTACGACGGTCGCGTGCGTGGACTAGCTCAATATGTTCACGATGCAATTATCAATCAGTAATTAAGAAGCTCTCCAGCAGTACCAAGCAACAACGCTTCGCATACCCGCAAATTGATCTCCTAAAGCGTTGAGCGCCTTAGGCTTAATTGGCTCTGAATTTCCATGAAGGTTATCCCAACCGCGGCGCACTGCGAGGTCATCGACTGGCCAGACATCTAAACGACCAAGATGGAAGATCAAGAACATTTCTACGGTCCAGCGGCCAATTCCAAACAAAGGCACTAAATCGTTGATGATTTCTTCATCGGTCATATGTGTAAATTTGCGAAAGTTAATCTCACCAGACAGTGATGCGTCAGTTAATTCGCTAATTGTTCGAACCTTTGCACCAGTAAGCCCAATAGATTGCAGCTGCTTTAGTGAGAGTGCGCCGACTTTATAAGAGGTAATCGTTCCTCCGCATTTTTCCTGCAGGCGTCCTGAAATAGTTCGTGCGGCAGCGGTACTAACTTGTTGGGCAATTACCGCTCTAACTAAGGACTGATACTGAGTTACCTTCGGTTTCTCTAATCCAAATGTGCATGGCGCAAGGTTCTTAATTGCAGGGGCAAAGGCAGGATCAATCTTTATGATCTTTCGATTAATTGCTGCTAACTCTTTTGCGCGCTCCATTGCTGAAATTAAGCCTTTTTTACTATGCTTGATTTCAAATTCATTGGCCCGAAACCATCGACCTTTGCATCGATATCGTGATCTCCGGGTCCATCTACCAAACGGATATTGCGAACCTTTGTGCCAACCTTCAAGGTATTTGAACTGCCCTTTACCTTCATGTCTTTGATAATCGTTACATCATCACCATCGGACAACACATTTCCTGCTGAATCCTTGATGACGCGAGCCTGCTCCCCTACCTCTTCCGAAGGATTCCACTCGTGCGCACATTCAGGGCAGACAAGTAGTGCTCCCATTTCGTAGGAGTACTCAGACTTACATTCAGGACACGGAGGTAATTCGCTCATGCCCAAAGTTTAACTGCTAAAAAATAATTTGAGTTACGGGGAGTTAATCCGTGCTTGTGACGTAATCTTTCAGAGCTTGGCTCTCGGAGTCGAGTTCATCCACGTAATTCTTAACGACATCCCCGATAGAAACGATTGATACCAACGCACCATACCCATCAACAACAGGAAACGCTTACGTGCGGCCATGGACACGTAACAATAATTTAAAAAGAGTCGCCCTATAAGCCGGAAACTACGCTTCTACAAGGAATTGACCCATAAGCCCGCCGTCTTCATGGTTTGCCATGTGACAGTGATACATGAAGGGCCACTCAGAACTTGAATAGTCATCAAACTTGGCTATAAAAGTCACTTTCTCATTGCGTTGAATTGAGAAAGTATCTTTCCATCCTTGCTCATACACTGGAATAGCTCCACTACTACGGGAAACGATTTTGAACTGGACATCGTGAATATGAAATGAATGACCAAAAATCTCGTCGTTAGTAATGGTCCAAGCTTCCGTGGCCCCGAGCTTTACATGCTGATTTATAGTATCCATGTCATAACTTTTTCCATCAAATGTGAATGGTGTTCCAGGACCCTTGTCGGTTATCGCGATTGTGCGCGAATTCGTAACTTGAGCTCGAGTGGGGAATGCATTCTTAGTTAATACTGTTGGCAAAGTGGCAATTCCTTTTGATGTTGGCTTTACTACAATGATCTTCAAAACATCAAAATCATTGTTGTTCAATAAACTTCCAAATTGACCAGATTGAGCGGGCTCGCCGCCCCCATACCCAAAAGCCAATCCTTTATTAAACGCCTTCAATGAGAGCGAGGAACCAACTTTATTGTTGGATAAATCGATGAGAATCTCGTATCGCTCACCTGGGGTCATCAAAAGTCGCTTAATTGCGATGGGCTTATCCACCAAGCCACCGTCAGTAGCTATGACATGGAAAGACCTGCCATCTGAAATTCCCAAGTTATACACACGTTCGCTCTCCATATTAAGAATGCGAAGCCGTACATATTGAGCAGGTAGGGAAACTGTGGCATTAGCAACGCCGTTGGTGAGCATCGTGTCCCCATAAATCGTGGTTGTGCCAATTTGATTTGAAGAGGAAAGAGTGCGACTACCAAGTGCCAGAGGAATATCGTCCACTCCATATGTACGCGGAAGCGCCAAGGCCGCTTCGATGGAGTCCTGAACAAAAATGAATCCACCGGCACCAAGAGCTAATTGCTTCTGAGTGGTTTGGTGCATGTGCGGGTGATACCAGTAGGTGGCAGCGTTATTCATAACCTTGAACTTGGGCGACCAGGTCTTTCCAACTTTAATCTCCTGCATTGGTCCGCCATCCATCTCCGCGGGTAAATGCATTCCATGCCAGTGAGTTGTGGTTGATTCAGTAAGGTTGTTTGTAACATTCAACGTCACATTGTCGCCCTTATTCATAAACAAAGTAGGGCCCCAAAAGCCAGCACCGTTATAACTATATGTATTAGTGAGCGCCCCTTTTGCAATTTGTTTTGTTCCTTTGGAGAGCTTTAAGTTAAATACCTTGCCAGAAAGTTTCGGTGGGATCCAGAGCGCATTTGAAACAGAAGCAGCATCGGCGGATTGAGAGTTCAAGAAACTTGGCAATATAACCGCGCCAAGGCCTACTCCGCTTGCCTTTAAGAAACTCCTTCTATCGATTCCACCGCTGTTTACTCGGTTTTTAGTCATTATATTTCCCACTCTCTATTGGATGATTTAAACTCGATTACCAAAAAGAATTTTCCGATTAGTGGACTTCCGATTGGGAAAGCTCTGAGTCAATAACAGGGCCGAGAGATTCATACCATTTTTCATACCCCAAATTATTTAAATGTAAACCAAATGTTTCTGGATCTTCGCAATACTTTAACTCGAGTTTATCTTCTTCTTTACTCTTCAAAAGTGAAAATATGTCGTGATATACGAAGCCCAATCTTTCTAATTCTGGACGAATTTTTGCATTCACTTCGATCATACTTTGTGAGAATTCATCACTTCTGGGGGTAAGAGAATGCCAAATGATTGGAATGTTTGGCAATGCATTTTTTAGCTTGGTAGCGACATTCAATACATTTGCGATTACCTGCTCTTCTGGAAGGCGATGCTTTCCAAAATCATTTGTACCAATCATCACAATGAGAATTTCTGGTTGTGAAGCTACGATCGCAGGAATAAGTGCATCCAAGTCTTCGGTCGTATGTCCTGGAAAAGCAAAATTTGTAACATAATGCTTTTGCAACCAATATTGCCATGGTCCCCCATGCACAATGCTGTCTCCGGCAAATACGACTCTTCTTTTCATTAGATTCCTTCCTTCATCCAAAAATCCAAAGCCGCAGGGGCATAGTGCGCCCATGTGGCGTTTGAATGAGCGCCTTTATTTAAAACGCGTGTGACTAAATTCTTATTCTCTATATATCCGCGAGCTTTGATCTGTTTGTTAGCTAAATCTTGTGATCCCTCGTATAGAGCATCAAGACCTTTGGTTCCGCGGCTCATCCACAATTTATGTTTTCCCGGCAATGGGAACTCGTTCATCATTGTGTTTGCCAATGGATCCCCACCTATTACCCAGTGCGGGGAAAAACTGAGCGCTGTGTGAAAGAAGTCCGGTCTTTCAATAGTGGAATAAATAGCTGCCAATCCGCCCATGCTTGCGCCGATAATGGCTGTGCTCTCTGGTGAAATGTTCTGATTAATGCGTGAGGTAATTTGAGGAACGATTGTTTCTGTTATGTCAGCAATTAGTTGGTCAGCATCTAAATCAGCTAAAAAGCTATCAACTTGAACATTGTAAAGACCATAACTTTCAATCATCCAATTATCAGGATGCCCCATGAAACGTTTAGGGGTGTACTCCTTCAATCTGCCTAAATTATCTTCGTTATACGGGGTGTGATAAACGCAAATAACTGTAGGAGCAACGATGTTATTTTTTTTAGCGATTCTGACAGCTGATTGAGCCAACTCCCACGTTGCCCTCTGGTGTGGGTTGATTCCAATGTTTCTTTTATCTAGAACATTCTGGCCATCGAAGGCAACAATTATGTGTTTGCCGGGGTTCTTGGGTGTCCAATAGTCAACGGTGCGTTTTCCAATGCGCACCTTTTTAATGCTTCCACTGACACCGCGGACTTGGAACTCTTCAAGATCAATCACTGTTCATTAGCCCTTCGTCGATCCGCTGACTAAACCTGAAACAAGGTGCTTCTGGAGGAAAATGAAAAGTGTCATTACGGGAATTGTTGCCAATAAAGCACCTGCCGTGAATGGTCCCCAATTCTTTCCATATTGACCGTATATAAATTGTTGCAGGCCAACTGCGACTGTCATATTTTTTCCATCGAGGCCCAAAATTACTGAGGTAATGAGGTACTCATTAATTATTCCGATGAAGGAGAGCAAGAATGTGACGACGAAAATTGGTGTTGCCAATGGAATGATAATTTTCCTGAAGATTTCAAAATGTCCCGCTCCATCAATTTTTGCGGCTTCATCTATTTCAGTTGGCAAGGTGTCAAAGAAACTCTTCAACATCCAGGTGTTTACACCTAACGCAGATCCACCAAAAATTAGGATTAAGGGAAGTTGATGCCCTAAGCCTAAGAATGCAAAGCTTCTTCCGAAAGTATTGATAATTAAGAATAGAGTTGTAGCCGCAAGTAACTGCGGAAACATTTGTACAATCAAGATCGTTGAAAGGGTGAGCTTTCTTCCTCTAAATCTGTGGCGGCTGAGTGAATACGCAGCCAGGGCACCGATGATTACCTGCATCCCGGCTGCCGAGATGGCAATGATTAATGAGTTCTTGGACCATATACCAAAAGGTTTTTCCTTGTTATTAAAAAGCTGAACAAAGTTGTCCAATCCCTTGTGAACCGGAATCAACTGCTGAGTACTGATTTGACCGGTGATATCAAAGGCAGCTGAAATCATCCATACCAGTGGGAATAGAGCGAAGGCAGCTACGACAATTCCAACTACGTGGCGCCACAAAACCTTTTTAAGCCAGAAGCGCATTTTTCTATTTTTAGTGGAGTCATGTGATCTCATTTAATTGATCCCCTCCATAGTCTTCATTTTCTTCAAACCATAAATAGAGATCAGTCCAACAATTAAGAAGTTCAGAATAGAAAGAGCGCTTGCTAGTCCGTAGTTATTTCCCTCTTGTGAATTAAATGCGAGCTTGTATGTGTATGAGATCAAGATATCCGTGGCTCCGGCATTTCCATTTGAATTAGGAAATGTTGGTCCTCCACCAGTAAGTAAATAGATTGCACCAAAATTGTTTAGTGCCATTGCGATAGAGGCAACCAAAAGTGGAGCCACTGTTCTAACAACTAGCGGAAGTTTGATCTGAGTAAATGACTTATATGGGCTTGCTCCGTCAATTGCGGCCGCTTCTAAAATTTCACCAGGAATGGCTTGAATCGCGCCAGTAGTTATTAGGAACATATACGGGAAAGTGATCCATAGTTCAACAATCAATACCGCAACGCGAGCCCACCATGGGTGGGTTAACCATGGAATCGAGACATGAAACAGACGATCGATAACGCCAGTCTCTGCTGTAAAAAGACCCGACCAAACCAGAAGCGAGAGAACACTTGGAATTGCCATTGGAATAATGAAAATAGTTCTATAAAACCTTTTAGATCGAAGAGCGGGAAAATTGAAAATTAGAGCTAAGACCAGGCCCATCAGGAAGCCAATAAAAACAAGTAAGAATGCGTTGGCAAAGGTCCATACCAACACCGCTAATAAAGGCCTACGGATCTCCTTATCAGTGATGATTGATGAGAAATTTCGCCATCCAACATTTGCTTTCCAGCCTGGATACAAAACATCTCCGGATTTGCTCGCCATCTGCCCATTGTCATTTGGCGCATAGATTTCACCTGACAGATTATTTACCAGCTCATCTTTTGCTTCGTCGTACATGAAAGCTGGTTGAGAAACTTCCAGACTCTCTAGATCTTGTGGCTGCAGTGAGATCCCAGAATCTAAATTGATTACTAGATTTTGAAGTACCGCAATTTGTGCCTGGGTCTCGTCTGGGCTTAAAACCGTAAAGCCGCCCAACTTAACGACAGTTCCATCAGTCAAGATACTTCGTGGATCAGGAGATACGGGATTAACAGTTTTGCCATCGCTGAGCCAATAGTTTCCACTTTCATATTTGAACAAAACGAAAACTTTCTTTGAGCCTTCTTCAATAAGTGTTTGGTATCTGACTGGTTCTTGAGTGTCGATAGGTACTTTTGAATCCTGCACAATTGCAGCGATAGCTTGCTCTTTAGAAAGTTGATGGCCATTGGAGTCGTTTGTAAATGCGACCGCACCTGAATAAAAAGCTGGATAAATGTGAAAAAGGGTTAAAAGCAGGACGCCTGGCAATAAATACTTAGCCGGCGTGCTCTTGCTTATTGAATATGTGTAGAAGATCAGAGCTGCGGAGACATAGAAAAATATCGCTAGGAACCAGGCTTTATCCTGAAAAAGCTTCGTGCCCATCACCAGAAGGATCAGAATGAATCCAAAGGCGAACAGATACTTGCTTCCTTTTGATACAGCTTTGATATTCACGATCCCCCTCTCTGAAATTTAATCTAAGTTGCAAAATGCTGAAAGGGACCTTGGTGATTTACCCTCGTGCACCAAGGTCCCTTATCAAGCAGATTTAGCTGTTACCTAGAGCCTTGTTCAGGTTCTTTGATGCAGATTCCATGGCTGCACCAAACTTAGCTTTACCGCTTGCCCAATCAGCAAATGCGTTGTTCCAGTATGTCCACACCTGATTCATCTCTGAAACATTTGGCATTGGGATACAAACTGCACCGTATGCACCGAACTTTCCAGCAACGCTGTTTGGATCGATGCTTGAAGCTGCCTCAATATTTGCTGGGTAGCTGTTATTTGCTGCAGTGATTGCCTTGCTGAATGCAGCAGATTGAACTACTTCAACCAAATACTGCTTCGCCAAGAACTTGTTCTTGGCATATCGGTTCATATAAACAGCTGTAACACCACTGAATGCACGTGCTGTGCCACCGTTAATTGAAGGAATGCTTGAAATTTGATATTTCACGCCAGCTTTATCAAGCCCATCAATTGACCAAGGTCCAACAATCGCATATGGAGCTTTGCCATTTGAGAAGTTTGAACCATCATAAGTATTAGCCTTGTCAAAGATCTTCTTGTCTAGCCATGAATCCATAAGCGATGCATTCTTCGCAAGCGCCTTTGAATTCAAACCAACCTGCTTAGTATTTGTATATGAACCATTCTTGTTTGCGAAAACATATCCGCCTAATGAATCAAAGAATGGCTGCATGAAGTAACCATCAAGGTGAGTAACGATTCCAACATTTGCCTTGCCTGATGAAATTAGTGATGTTGCTGTGCTCTCAAGCTCTTTCCAACTCTTTGGCGCACCAGCTGGTACAAGACTCAAGTTTGTTGCGAGAGCAATATTGCTAACAGCGATTGGAATTCCCCACTGCTGATAGTTGAAAGTAACTCCGGAAAGAACCGCAGATGGGTATGAAGCTTTGTTAACAACAGAACTCAAAGAAGTAACAACACCTGACTTAACTAATGAACCAGTGTTGTCATGAGAGGCAGTAAATAGATCTGGACCCGCACCAGCTGGACCGAGCTTGCTCATTCCGCAATCTCCAAGGCCACACTTTGCGACGATATTTACAGATACGCCTGTCTTTGCTGACCATGCTGCAGATGCAGCCTTGTATGAGGCCTCTTCACCAGAGTTAACCCATACGGTGATTGACCCGGCTGCCTGTGCAGGCGCCATCGAACCGAAAAATGCTAGAGAAACACCCAGGAGACCAACTCCCAAACGATGCAACTTCATAAATCCCCCTTAGTTCCTTTAATTCGTCGACGCGCGTCGACAATGATGTAATGTACATACAGCCAAAGTAAGAGTCAAGGGTTGCGGCCCATGTTTTGTGAGTTAGGAGTTCGCTAGTGACAACACGTGCTGATGTTGCGAAGTTAGCTGGCGTCTCTGAAAGCACCGTCTCCTACGTACTCTCAGGAAAGCGCCCAATCAGTGAGGCGACCAAAAAGCGTGTTCTATCTGCGATCGATCAGGCTGGATATAAATCAAATTATGCGGCGGCGGCCTTAGCAGGCGGAGCTCCACGGATGGTCACCATGATGATCTCGAACTTGTTCACGACCCCTTCATCTCGAATTAATGGTGCCCTCGTCGACGGAATCGTCGACGGAGTCCGAGAATCTGGTTTCCACAGCGTTATCTGGCCGGTTTCAAATGATGATGACGCCGATGTGAATCTTTTGATGAAATCTAACTTTTCCGGTGGCGTGATTTTGATGAACGTCAAGGAAAACGATCAGCGAGTACATCTTCTGAATCGAGAAAAGGTTACTTTTGTTGTTCTGGGGCGCACAGATGTTGGATTTAAGTACAACTTCGTAGATCGAGATTTTGAAAATGTTGACCGGATTGCCTTATCTAAATTGAAGGACCTTGGTCATACTCATATTGGAGTACTCCTGTCAGATGCCCCTATTCCTCAACATTTAAAAACTGAAGCCTCTCTTCTGAAACTTAAACTTAAGGCGATTGATATTCCAAATTCAGAAGAAAGTGGCGCTGATTTGGCAGCTCGTTTCAAAAAAGAGCATCCATCTATTACTGGAATTGTTTCACTACTGGATGCAGCCACTATCGGTTTTGTGAACTCCGCACAGGGTAATGGGTTGTCGATTCCTAAAGATCTTTCGATCATCGGCGTAAATATGCTTGAAAGCCAAGCAGAATCAACCCACCCCACTATTTCAACTGTAACTTTTGATGCATATGAGATGGCAAGATCATGCGGAAAAATGATGGTTGAATCAATCGAAGCAGGAAAAAACAATAAAAAGAAGCGTACTGAATTGTGGGTTGGCGACTTCGTTGACCGAGGATCGGCAACCCACATCCATTAACTAAATTAGCCGTTGGTTTTCTCAAACTCCCATAGATCAAGATCATCTAGATTCATAGGAGTAAAGCCCTTTGCCTCTAATGCTGATGCGATTTGAGCTCGGTGCTCGGTTGTGTGATGGATAGCCTGAGACAGGATGGTTGATCTCCAACGTTTAACAAGTTTGTCTTCAAAATTCGTGAATTCAATTTGGACATCATCGAGTTTTACGCATTCAGCTAATAAGGAATCAACTGTCGCTGCCTGTTCTTTCAAGCGTTGTAAATCAGCAATTGCATTGACATCTGCGATGCATGGATCACCTGGTTGCGTAAGCGCCGGCTTGCCGGATATTCGATATGCGTAATGGTCCGCACTATCGACTATGTGATGGGCAATCTCTGCTACAAACCAATCAGGGTTTGTAGCAAAAGCTTTTAATGCTTCATCCGGGAGAGTCTGTAGGTGCTCAATTGTCTTCTGATTAGCCCAGGCCATATGGGCAATTAAACGATCAAGTGCGATAGTCATAGTCGATTTTAACCTATTTAATTAAAAGAATTACAGGCCGTTTTTCTTTCGGAAGTATGCAACCAAAGCATTTGCATGACCATGTCCCATCTCAAACTTCTCTTTCAAGTGTGCCACTTGTTCCATATGCGCCAACTTCGAAACCTTCTTAAGTTCTTTCATCCAATGCTCAATCGGCTTTCCATACTTCTTTTCAATTGAAGGAAAGTACGACGCTGGACCCATTACCTTTTTCTCTGCCATGAATAAACCTTAAATTACATGGGAGGAAAAATAAAGAAGAGTCGCCCTTTAAGCCGGATCAGATATCCCGTTCTCTCCATGCCATAACCATAGAAGGCATTGACCCATAGGCAAACAAGGTTGCAATCATCAGATAACTTCCATCATTGCCTTCTGCTTGGAACATCTTTAATTCAGGCCCAAAAAATGTTAATGATAAGAGCGCAAGAACTACATAACCCATCCCATAGTAGGCATATCTAATTGACGTATTACGAACCTGTATTTGGCGCTCATCTAGTAGTTCATCAGGGGCATCTGCAATTGACCTCACGCTGATACGTAGGAGGGAGTAGCCACCAAGAACAATAAAGATTACAAGTATCGCTGTCACTGAATAGACAACTACCGAAGTTCCGTCAGACAAGTTCATATTCGTTTTCAAGGTTGGCCAGTAACTCCCCATTGCCACTGCAATAAGGCCCACGACCATTAGGGCAACAAGGACTCTGCGATTTCGCTGAGGTCGAAGCCATCCGTATTTTGAGTTCTCATCAGCTAGTAAGGATTTCACTCCTTTTTCAGTGACGCCTTCAAACCAGTAAAACTTATTCTTCTTAGACATCGTTACTTTCCTTTCTTAAATGGGGTCAGTGAAAAGAGCTCTGAAACCTCTTGGTTTAGAGATTTAGCAATACGGATAGCCAGAACAAGTGAGGGACTGTATTCCTCACGTTCTAGATAACCAATGGTTTGGTAGTGCACCCCAGCCTTATCGGCAAGATCCTGCCTAGATAGCCCTAAGGCAACACGTGCTTCATCGATGCGGTTGTAGACCGGTTCTTCAGGATTGCGACTCATAGTTGTAGCATATATGCTATGTAGCATTAATACAACATTATGAAAGTGAGGCTGGACGTGTCGAGAAATCTAGTTATTGGCTTCATCCTTCTGCCGATAGGTATTTTAATAACCCCATTGCTACCCGAATTCGGTATTCCAATAATTTTGCTCAGCACTCGCTTTCTGCAGGAAAAGTACGAGTGGGCTCGTCGATTGAATGTCTGGGTTGATGCGAAGTTCAAAGCTGCAAAAGCTTGGTTTCGTAAACGTCGGAGTAAATAAAGAAGAGTCGACCTATAAGTCGGAGACGACATTGTTATGCGTGAGGTCACGCTCAATTCTTAAGTTTGCCCCCGCAATTGCCCCCAAAGAATTGCAAGTTAAATCATCACAATTAATGCCACAGCTGCCAGATCAACATATATGCACGCCCCCGCATACCACCATGGAACATATCGCTTTTCAGTTGCTAGATGCCATAAATCCCAAATCGCGTGAAGGAATAACCCCAATGCGACAAAAAGAATTTCTCCGGTAGCTAGGGATATTCCGAGAAGCAACACAGCAGCGATTAATTGAATATTGGTAAGCGGCAGGAATTTTCTATCCCAAATAATGGAGAAGGCGACATACACGGCTGCAGCTAGAACAAGCAATATTCTTGCCCAAGTGAGACTCGCATCATTATCAAAAAGTGGTTGATACAGACATATAAAACCTAGAACTATTGCACCAATAATTCCTCTGATGCCCAGGCCAATTTTTATGCCTTTACTTGAAAACGATTGCATTTTGTAATTATAAAAGAAGAGTCGCCCTATAAGCCGGAGGCAATTTATAGATTGTTGTCAGCCCATATACAAACAGCATCGTAATGAAACTTGCCTAACCCCTTCGCTATTTCCTCATAGTGGTCTCTATACGAGGACGGAAGGATGTAACTCATAGCAAGTGACTTATAAGCCTCTTTCGTTGGAGTCCAGAATTGAAGTATGAAATCGTAATGTTGCTTCACCAGAGCCTGAACGCTCTCATCCCCTGCTTGAACTCCCTCAGCCATTTTTGAAGCAAACTCAGATGTTAATTCGCCGAATACTTGAGTGAATTTCTGCTCTTCTTCTTTTGAATGATTGTTCTGATATTGCTCGGAATGGATACCAAATTTCACAAACTCATTCTAATTCGTGCCCACGTTTTTGCCCACATGCCCACGTTTTTGCCCACAAATAATCGCAAACTTTGTTTAGGTTTTGTTTAAACCTGTAATGGAAAAGTGACCATCTCCGCACGGGAAATGGCCACTAATCGCTAATTTAAAGAAGAGTCGCCCTATAAGCCGGATCCTGTCCTCTTGCGAGGGATCACCATCCATCTAGATCTGTAATTGCTTACAGATTCAAGCAACCTACCCGTTGACTTGAGCGAGCAGCTCTCAAACGCCAACTGCGTGGTCTTGCTTCAGGCGGGGTTTACATAGCTAACTGCATTACTGCAATTACTGGTGGTCTCTTACACCACCGTTTCACCCTTACCAACATTGCTGTTGGCGGTTTACTTTCTGTTGCACTGTTCCCGCGGATTGCTCCGGGTGGGAGTTACCCACCGCCTTGCTCTGCGAAGTCCGGACTTTCCTCGGTCCAGTCTAGAAATTAATCTAGAGCTACAACGCGGTGATCCGGGCGACTCTTCTAGTAATAAGGATACTTGCAATGCATGCGTTCTTGTAATCCCTTTAGAAATAGGCCACAGTTCACGAATGCAAACGGGACGAAGCGTTGTTTATGCGAAAAATGGTGGAGCTGCAGCAAGTCAGCCATTGGCGGTAAGTGCGGCAATTTCAATCTTGAAGCAAGGTGGCTCATTTATTGATGCCGCCATTGCGTTAAGCGCAGTCATATGTGTGGTCGAGCCAGGTGCTTCGCATCTTGGTGGAGATTCATTCTTAGTAACTCACCATGCAGCAAGTAAAACAAATCTTGCATTTAATGGAAGTGGCGAAGGATCGCATGCAGCCACAGCTGAAAACTATAAAGATGGAATTCCATTACACGGTTATAAGTCAGGAACAGTTCCAGGTTTAGTTTCAACTTGGTTTGAAGCACATGCTCGATACGGCACGATGCCTATGGCAACGCTTTTAGAGCAAGCGATTGATTATGCTGAAAATGGTTTTCCGGCAAATACAGGATTTGTTCGCAGAATTGTCGGGCATCTAGCGATAGCTCCAGATACCAATGTCTTTGAGGACATGGGTATCGATGTGAATGTGAAGATTGGTGATCTAGTTGTTCAAAAGGATCTTGCTAAATCTTTGCGAGAAATTGCCAAGGGTGGTCGCGAAGCTTTCTATGAAGGTCGAATCGCACAGCAATTAATCAAAGGCTCAGATGGTTGGTTTAACGCTGAAGATCTAAAAGCGCACATAACGCGCGTCCTAGATCCACTTTCAATTAAGTATCGCGATTTAACAATTTACGGACAACCTCCACCAACTCAGGGAATGATCTTGATGGAAGAGCTATTGCTGGGTGAACGTTTTGATCTAGCAGCTTTGTCAGAGGCGGATCGAATTCACGTTGGTGTGGAATCAAAGAAGATTGGTTTTGCTGATCGCAATGCAATCTTGGGAGATCCTGAATTTATCGATGTAAATGTTCAGAAGATCCTGTCTAAGGAAAATATTGATAAGCGCGCTGCTCAGATTTCAATGACAGCTGTAGCAAATGACATCGCACCTGTCTCTGAAGGTAGCGATACAACCTACTTTTTAGTGGCAGATAGCAATGGCAACGCAGTTTCTTGGATTCAATCTGTATTCCATGGCTTCGGAAGCTCGTGGGTAATTCCTGAAACCGGAATCATTTTGAACAACCGCTTAACTGGTTTTTCTCTAGATCCTGCATCTCCCAACATCATTGCTCCGGGCAAGCGCCCTGCCCATACTTTGAACGCGTTTACTGCTGTAAATCCTGACGGAACCTTGCATCTAGTGGGCGGAACACCTGGTGCAAATATTCAGGTACAAACAAATCTTCAATTGGTCGTCAATGTTGTAGATCTAAAGATGAATGTTCAGGAAGCAACTGAAGCTCCACGTTGGCAACATTTGAATGCTCCAGGTCAAAGCTCTGCAGAAGAAAGCGGCAGTGGAGTTCTGGAAGTAGAAAATCGCGTGCCTACTGCTGTTCTCGATGAACTACGCGCAAAAGGTCATGAGGTTAAACCGCTTGCTGCATGGGGACATGGCTCATCGGTCCAATTAATGCAGGTATTGCCTAATGGAACCTATGCATTTGGTTCTGACCCTCGTTGCGAAGGTCACGCATCAGGAATTTAAAGTGAGGCGAGAGCTTCATCAAGAACGCTTAGCGCATCCTTAAGAAGTTCATCTGTAATCACAATTGGTGGCAAGAAGCGCACAACGTTTGAGTATGTACCAGCGGTGAGTACAAGTACTCCCTTGCTCTGACAGTACTTAACGATTGCATTCATTGCTGCAGTGTTTGGCTTCTTTGTTCCTGGCTCTACAAGTTCAATTGCTTGCATTGCACCGCGACCACGAACTTCGCCAATTACTGAGTATTTAGCTTGCATCGCGCGAAGTGAATCACCAAGAATCTGACCGATGTGGTTTGCGCGAGCAACAAGATTTTCAGCTTCCATAGTTTCGATTGCACCAAGTGCTGCAGCGCAAGCGATTGGATTTCCGCCGTATGTTCCACCAAGACCTGAAACATGTACAGAGTCCATGATTTCAGCGCGGCCAGTTACACCTGCAAGTGGAAGTCCACCTGCGATGCCCTTCGCTGTAACAACCATGTCTGGCACAACATTTTCATGCTCAACAGCAAACATGTGTCCTGTGCGAGCAAAACCTGTTTGAACTTCATCAGCGATAAAGATGATGCCGTTGTCAGTTGAGTACTTTGAAAGCGCTGGCAAGAAACCCTTAGGTGGAACGATGAATCCACCCTCACCTTGAATTGGTTCGATAAGAATTGCAGCAACGTTATGTGCGCCGATTTCCTTATCAATCTTGTGAGTAATCATTGCGATGGCATCTTCTGTAATTGTTGCTTGATCGCCAACCCAGTGGAATGAGTACGGCATTGGCACGCGATAAATCTCTGGTGCAAATGGACCGAAACCTTCCTTGTATGGCATGTTCTTTGCAGTCAAAGCCATTGTTAGGTTGGTACGTCCGTGGTAGCTGTGTTCGAAAACAACAATTGCTTGACGCTTTGTGTAGTGACGTGCAATCTTGATTGCATTTTCTACAGCTTCTGCACCTGAGTTAACAAGAAGAGACTTCTTCTTAAATGATCCTGGTGTCATTGCATTGAGCTTTTCGCATACTTCGATGTAACCGAGGTATGGAGCAACTGTGAAACAAGTATGTGTAAATGCTTGAACCTGATCGATTACACGATCGACGACACGTTGAGCAGAGTTACCAACATTTGTAACTCCGATGCCTGAACCAAGATCAATAATCTGGTTTCCGTCGATGTCTAGCAAAATCGCATCACTTGCGCGCTCGATCACCGCAGGAAATGCGAGACCTAGTCCCCCAGATGTCGCCTCACTGCGGCGCTGTAGCGCCTCGAGAGATTTTGGTCCCGGAATAGCGGTAACCAACCGACGCTCTTGAGTCAATGCGGTAAGTGTTGTCATGGGTAAAGTCTAAGCCATCATTTCCTACTCGCCAGTCCATTAGTTAGGCTTAGCAGATGAACTCAGAGTTAAGAAAAAGCGCTCCATTGCTCGATGCGTATCTGAGCTACTTCGAAACCCAGCGCACAGCATTCACAATTCCAGGTCACAAGCAGAAAGCGCATCGCTTAGATCAAGGTTTGGGAACTGTTGTAGACACAGATACTCCGTTGTACGGAGGCTTGGATGAGATCAAGTTAACTGAAGGAACGCTTAAGAAAGCAGAGGCGTTAGCCGCATCACTGTGGGGCGCTGATTACGCACGTTTTTCCACGGGTGGTTCCACACATGCAAATCAAGCGATCATCTTGGCGCTGGGAAAACCTGGTGACAAGATCGCGGTAACTCGAACTGCACACAGATCTGTTTTGAGCGCATTGGTACTGACAGGCTTGGAACCTATCTGGTTAACCCCTGAGATTGATTCAGCAACAGGTGTGCCGATGGGAATTCCAGTTTCAGAGCTTGAGCGCGTTTTAAATCAGAAGCCGATTGCTTTGTTGTTAACTGAACCCGGTTACTTAGGAACAATCTCAGAACTTTCTGCCCTGATTTCAAAGGCACACGAGCATTCGATTCCAGTGATTATTGATGCTGCGTGGGGTGCGCACTTTGGATTTAACGATGCGCTACCAAAGCATGTTTTGCAGTTAGGTGCTGATGCTTTGATTACAAGTGTTCATAAAGCGTTGCCTGGTTATAGCGCATCAGCATTACTTCTTGCTCAAGGAAAGTTACTCAACCTTGCTCGCATTGAGCAGAGTTTTGAGACAACTCATACAACTTCACCAGCTGGTGCGCCTCTTGCCTCAATCGATGGTTGCCGGGCATTGCTGCAAACCCGCGGTGATGAATTAACAGGACAATTGTTAGCGAATGTAAATACTTTTAAAGCTGCGATTCAGTCTCATTTTGATGCACCGATTTTCCTTAGTGCAGCAGATTTTCCAGCAGGTCGCTTTGATCCGGTAAAGATTGTTCTGCGTGCAAATGTTCTAGGTCTTTCAGGTGTAGATGTTGAAAAGCAGTTACAAAAGGCCAATATCCGCGTTGAAATGGCAGATCGCGACACCATCGTTTTCTTAGCAACTTTGGCAGATAACGCAGATGACTTTACAGTTTTGGAAGAAGCACTTGTCCCAATCTTGAAATCATTACAAGGACCAGCTCGCAAAACAACAACATCGCTAAGTTGGTCAGTTGTTCCGCAGATTGGAATTTCAACACGAGATGCCTACTTTGCGGATACTGAAACAGTGTCAGCAGCCAATGCCGTTGGTCGCATAAGTGCGGATTTAATTGCGCCGTATCCCCCAGGTGTTGCAGTTGTTGCCCCAGGAGAAGTTTTAACAGAACAGATTATTAATGGTTTAGCTGCAACTCAAAAAGCTGGCGTGCGAATTGCTTATGCAAGTGATTCAACACTTGCGACCTACCGAGTTACTAAGTAATTACTCAGGAAAATGGCAAGCAACCTGCTGCTTACCTAATGTAATTAGAGCTGGCTCAGTTGTTGTGCAAGCCTCTTGTGCTTTCCAGCAACGAGTACGGAAGCGACAACCTGAAGGTGGATTTGCCGGGCTTGGTACATCGCCAGTCAAAACAATTCTTGTTTGCTTGCGAACTCGCTCCTGCTTTGGATTAGCAAGAGGAACTGCAGAGATAAGTGCCTTTGTGTAAGGGTGCTTTGGATTATTGAAGATCTCTTCGCGAGTTCCAATTTCAACAATCTTTCCAAGGTACATAACTGCAACGCGTGCAGAGATATGTGAAACCACTGAAAGATCGTGAGCTACGAATAGGTAGCTAAAGCCAAACTTTTCGCGAAGATCATCAAGCAGGTTAAGGATCTGTGCCTGAACAGATACATCTAGCGCTGATACTGGCTCATCCAAAACAACAAGCTTTGGACGAGTCACTAATGCGCGAGCAATACCTACGCGCTGGCGCTGACCACCAGAAAACTCATGCGGGTAACGGTTTCCGAACTCACGTGAAAGACCACAGAGTTCGATCATCTCATCAACACGTGGATCTGAATCATCCTTTGCCATGCCATGAACGATTAGCGGCTCAGCAACAATCTGACGAACAGTCATGCGTGGATTTAAGGATGCGTATGGATCCTGGAAAACAATCTGCATGTCCTTGCGTACAGCGCGAATTTCCTCGCGAGACATTGCATGAATCTCTTTACCATCAAAGAAGATTTCTCCAGCTGTTGGATCTAGCAAGCGCAAAATCAAACGAGCAGTCGTTGATTTACCGCAACCAGATTCACCAACTAGTCCAAGGGTTTCTCCTGCTGCGATTTCAAATGAAATTCCATCAACTGCATGAATCTGACCAACAGTGCGCTTAAGCATTCCGCGTTGAATTGGGAACTTCTTTTCAAGGTTAGAAACTCTTAACAATGGCTCTGTCATTTGAGCACCTTCACAAAGTTAGGTTCATTAACACGGTGACAACGAACCAAACGGCCAGCCGCATACGTTTCAAGCTCTGGAACTTCTGTCTGGCACTTATCAATTGCAAACTCGCAACGAGCAGCAAATGCACAACCCTTTGGTGGGCGTGACATCACTGGAGGTGAACCAGGAATTGTGTACAAACGCTCTGATGAAAACTCATCCATCTGAGGAATCGACTTCATCAATCCCCATGTGTATGGCATCAATGGGCGTTCAAAGAGATCATCAACTGGTGCCTCTTCAACGATGCGTCCACCGTACATAACAGCTACGCGGTCACAGATACCTGCAACAACGCCAAGGTCGTGGGTAATAAGAAGAACTGCAACATTCAATTCGCGTGCAGATTTTTCAAGGATCTCGAGGATCTGTGCCTGGATAGTTACATCTAGCGCAGTTGTTGGCTCATCAGCGATCAGAAGCTCTGGATTACATGACAAAGCCATTGCAATCATTGCTCTTTGGCGCATTCCGCCTGAAAACTGGTGAGGGTAATCATCTACACGCTGTTGTGGATTTGGAACTCCCACAAGGTTCAGCATCTCAATTGAACGTTCCTTTGCAGCCTTAGCTGAAATACGCTCGTGTACGCGGATCATCTCTGAAATCTGATGACCAATTGTGTACACCGGATTAAGTGATGTCATTGGATCTTGGAAGATCATTGAAATCTCGCCACCACGAATTTCGCGAAGTTCGCGGTCAGGTGTTGTTAGTAGATCAATACCCTTCCAAAGAATTCTTCCCTTTGGATACACGGCAGGTGGCTTTGGAACAAGTCCCAAAATACTCATCGCAGTAACAGACTTACCTGAACCTGATTCACCCACAAGACCAACGATCTCACCCGGGTTAAGAGTTAATGACGCACCATTGATCGCTTGAACTACGCCATCGCTGGTGTTGAAGTGCACATGCAAATCATCAATGTGCAATAAAGGTTGTTGACTCACTTAACACCTCGCAACTTTGGATCAAGTGCATCGCGAAGTCCATCACCGATCAACACAATTGAAAGTGTTAGTAGAACTAGAACTGAACCAGGAATAAAGAATACGAATGGCTTGTCTGTTAGGTAGTTACGTGAGCTCGAAATCATCACACCAAGTGATGGAGTTGGTTCACGGAATCCGACACCTAAGAAGGCGTATACAGATTCGCTCAAAATTGCTCCAGCTACAGAGAATGCAAGAACAACAATGATTGGTGGAATCGCATTTGGCCCGATGTGGCGCAAAATGATTCGCTTTGTTGTGGCACCTGTTGCACGTGCGGCTTCAATGTATTCAAGTGATTTCACCTGCATCACCGATGCGCGGAATAAACGGGTTGTCGAATACCAACCGGTGAATACCAGCGCAGCGACGATCACCCAAAAAGATGAGCCAAATACAGTGATAATTGCAAAGCCGATCAATACGAAAGGAATAACCTGCCAGGTATCAATAAAGCGGCTGATAAGTGTGTCTACCCAACCACCGAAGTAGCCAGCGATACCACCAAGAGTTACACCAACTAATACTGAAATTGTTGTTACAACGATCGCGACTGTTAGCGATAAACGAATACCAAAGGTCACGCGAGTAAATACATCGCGACCTAGATCATCGGTTCCAAACCAGTGTCCATTTGATCCTGGGCTCACCAAAATATCTGGACCTAGTTCGTCGTACTTCCAACCACTTACAAATGGTCCGATAATTCCAGCCAAAATTAATGCAACAAGAATAACTAAACCAACAATTGAAATCTTGTTTCCAAAGAAACGCTTACGTACATCTTGCCAATATGACAGCGATACTGGAATCTGTTCTTCCATAGACATTAGTGCACCGCCTTTGCATCAATCTTGATCCGAGGATCGATAAGCGCATAACTTAAATCTACGATTAAATTTACAAAGGCACCAAATGCGATGACAACAATTGCAAGACCAAGCACAACAGGTGCATCTTGCGAAAGTGCAGAGTCGGCAATGGTTGAACCCATACCCGGAAGTGAGAAAACCTTTTCCGTCTGTACGGCAACACCAAAGATTGCAATCAATGAAGTTCCGTACACAGTTACAACTGGAATCAGCGCGTTTCGAAGTGCGTGGTGGAACCACACGCGACGAGCAGATAATCCCTTAGCAAAAGCTGTGCGGATGTAATCAGCACGTAAAACTTCAAGTAATGATGAACGAAGCATTCGGGCGATGAAGGCTGCATCTACCACCGCTACAACTAACGCGGGCAAGATAATTCCCTTCCAACTATCTGTTGGAATTACACCTAGCGTCCAGCTTTGTGGCCACGGTTTAAAGAAGTTAAGCCAATCCCATCCCAATTGGAAGGGAAGAACACCAAACAAGTATTGTGCCAAAAGACCCGATACGAATACTGGAATGCCTTGAATACCTACGGAAAACACTGTTCCGATGCGATCGCCGAGGGAGCCGCGCTTAATCGCGCTCGTTAGGCCTACGGTCAAAGCAATAATCAACTGGAATAGCGCACCCCAGAACAGCAGGCGTGCACTTGTTGAAAGACCATCATGCAAAATTGTGTTTACTGATTTGTCATTCTTGTATGAGTAGCCGAGATCGCCATGTAGAAGATTTCCCCAAAAGCGAAGGTACTGGGCATACAAAGGCTTATCTAAGCCATATTTTCTTTCGATGTTATCCAGGATCTCTTGGGGTAGGGCCTTTTCGCCGCTCTTTAATGAGATTGGATCACCCGGAATAATGAAGAAAAGCGCAAACATCAATGTCACAGCTGCCCAGACAACCACAAGGCTCTGAAGCAGACGTTTAATTGTGTATGTAAACATTTCTCGCAATCCTACTGAATTTGTGTGTATTACTGAAATTAACTGGTCGTAAATCGAAGTGAGGGGCTCTCTTTCGAGAGCCCCTCACTCTTTAAGAACTTAAATTAGTTCTTTACGATTTGATCGAAAACAATCATTCCAAGTGGAGTGATTGGGAATACTGATGTGCTTGATGCAAGCACTGCAGCGATTCCACGGTTTACGGTCTGTGTAATAACAACGTCATTACGTAGAGCTTGTACCTCAGCACGACGGTACTGGCTCTCAGCAAATGACTTGTTAGTTGATGAACGAGCTGAGTTAATCAATGAGTCAAATGTTGAGCTGCTGTAGCGCTCTAGGTTGTCTCCACCGATTGAGTTTGTGTGTAGCAATGGGTACAAGAAGTTGTCAGCGATTGCGTAGTCAGCGAACCAACCTGCGCGAATCATCTGTCCTTGTCCCTTACGCATCTTTGAGAAGTAAGTTCCGTCAGCTGCGAATGGATCGAGCTTTGCAGGAATTCCTACATCCTTAAGGTTTGCGATGATGATTGAAGCTACCTTGTCCCAACCAGCGCCATCGTTGTATGAAAGACGGATTGGAGCAGGAGTCTTGTTTCCAAGAGCAAGCCACTTCTTGTAATCAGCCTTTGCGCCATCTAGATCGCGTGAGTTAGTTAGTCCTTGACCTGACTTGTAGCCAGGAAGTCCTGGTGGAAGTAGACCTGAAGCAGGCTTACGTACACCCTGGTAGATAACTGATGAGATCTGATCGCGATCGATCGCCTTTGAAATTGCAGAACGTAGGTACTTGTTCTTTGTTCCACCAACGATTGGATCTTCCCAGTTGAAGCCCCAGTAGTCAGTTCCAAGAGTTGTCTTAACACCCTTAGTTCCCCACTTGCCTAGAAGCTCTGAGTAACGACCTGCTGGAATTGGGCCGTTGTCGCACTGACCTGATGCAAATGCGTTGTATGCAGCGTTTACATCAGATGAAATCTTGAATGTGACCTTTGAAAGAAGTGAAGCTTTTCCACCGTAGTTAGGGTTTGGCACGATTACAACTTCGCCACCTGCGCGCTTTGTAATTGCCTTGTCCAACATGAATGGACCGTTTCCAACTAGCTTTGTTCCATCTTCTTCAACCTTGTCAGATGCTCCGACCATTGAAGTTGGGATTGGTGAGAATACTGAGTGACCCACGATTGATGGCCAGTCTGCAGTTGGGTTTTCCATCTTTACTGTAAGTGTCATTGCCTTGTCATCTGCAACTACTGATGATGATGGGAATGCGCCCTTACCAGTTGAGTATGCATTCATACCCAAGATGAAGTCACCGTGGTATGCAACCTCTGAAGCCAACTTGGAATCCATTGAACGCTTCCAACCGTTGACGAATGATGAAGGTAGAACTGCTTCTCCGTTAGAGAACTTAAGTCCCTTCTTTAGTGTGAAGACCCAAGTCTTCGCACCATCTGTTGTCTTCCACTTTGACGCAACTTCACCGTAAAGGTTTCCGTTTGCATCTGTGTCTGTAAGACCATCAAATAGCATTGTTGCAACGTTGGCGCCTACGAGTGTTGATGTTAGAGCTGGATCGATGTGATCAGGCTCGCCAGCACCAAATAGCTGGCAATCAATGTAAGTAACTGATGCTGCTTCTGCTGCAACAACATTGCCACCGACTGCAAGGGCAAGAGCAGCAAGTACTGCAGCGCTGCGCTTTCCTAGTGTCTGTACCTTCATGTAAACCATCCTTTAAATTATCTGCATTGACGAGGGTCATTGCATGGTTGGAGGGCTATTTGCTCTCCGAGGGTGGCCTTACTCTAGGCGAAATGTCCGTTTTTCCCAAGATTTATGCGTAACGATTGCATTAACTATGCGTAAAACGCACATTTGTCCAAGCCGGCCCTAACTCCTCGAAATCCGAGTTCAGGTCAATGCCTTTCTCGGTGTCAAAGAGCTCATCTAAGTCATACGCCTTCTGTGCCTTCAGATCGGCCACCATCAGGTTGTACCCACCATGCGGTATCAAGAAGTTTCCAGATACATAAAAAATGAATCTACTTCCATCGGCCAAAGGATATGAATCAGAGGAATCCCAATCGCCTGAGTTAAAGAAGTATCGAAGTGATGGCCGACGATCGTAGAAACCTTTATAGATCGCATCGTGGTCATTGTCTTGAACCCGGGTGTAAAGAAATGATTGATTATCAAGTGCAATTGGGTAGTAAGAGCTTCGACCTGCTCCGGCACGCATCGTCGTCATTACTCCATCGATCAAAGTGAAGATTGAACCATCTCGTTCAAAGAGAATTATTTTTCCATCAGGTGAATAAAAGGGCATCGACGATTTGGGTTGACCTGGCGTCAAATACTTCTTGTGGCCTCCGCCCTTAGAAACAGTAGCCAGTACTCCGTTTTCCTTATAGATAATGGTGTCGCCGTTAGGTGAGAACTTCGGATCTTCATCGCGAGCGCCATTAGGTCCAGTAAGGTTTGTAGGCTCGCTCCACACCTGCCCGTCCCAATGGGAAACAAATACATCCCAATCCTTTTCAGGCAACGCAGCGTTGGATCCCATGAAGGTGATTGTTTGCCCATCTGTTGAAAAGTGAGCATTGATGGGTGAGACCATTCCGCTCCACTGGGATCCGATCTGAGTTTGTCGACCGGTTGGAAGATCAACCATCCATAAGGTCGCATCCCATGCGTCGTACGAGCTGTAGCGGTGATAGATCAAGGTTCCATCAAGAGAAGGCAGCGCACTTCTAGAGTGAGTAATAAGAATGGAAGAAAGCGCGGCAACCACGGCAACAACCGCCGTTACCGCGACACGCCTCTTCATAAATCCTCCGTATAACCCCTTGACCAGGTACTGGAATTCTGTAAGGTAACCTAACACAAAGCGGTAGGTTTCCTAACACAACGGCGTGGGCTTTTTGTGGACTTACCCAAGTACGCGACAGGAGTAGTACATGATGAAAAAGCGCTTGTTAGCTTCATTTGCAATCTTTGCACTTGCAGCAGGAAGCATGGTTGCAGCTTCAACTACAGCAACCGCAGCAGGAACTCGCACAGTAACTGTGTGGTCTCCTTATAAGGGTGGCAATCTGGATCTATGGAATGCAGCGATCAAGCGGATTGAAGCTGCAAACCCAGGTCTTAAGGTCACATCCGTCGGATCAATCGACATGGCTAAATCACTTGCAGCGATTAATGCAGGTAATGGCCCAGATATTTCAGTATCGAATGGTGCAGGTAACTTGGGCTGGTTCTGCGGAACAGGCGCTTGGCAAAACCTCAACACATTAATCGCTGGTTCAAATGGCCTTAATATGAAATCAACATTTAGTGCGGCTGCTGTGAACTCAACAATTTCAAACAATGTTCGTTGCGCGCTTCCTTTGAACTCAGAAGTTTTTGCATTCTTCTGGAACAAGGATCTATTGGCGAAGGCTGGATACAAGTCAGCGCCAAAGACAACAACTGAACTTCTAGAGGCTTCAAAGGATCTAACAACATTTAACGCTGATGGCAGCATCAAGACTGCGGGCTTTGTTCCATGGGCTGGTTACTACGGCTTCGATATGGATTCAATGTGGCTTGGTCAAATGTTTGGTGCCAAGTGGTACGCAGGAGACCGTTCATCTGCATTTGGTTCAGATCCAAAGTGGGCTAAGGCTTTTGCTTGGCAGAAGGATTTCATCGCAAAGGTTTACGGTGGTGGAAACTTTGAAAAGGGAAGCAAGCTACTTACAAAGTTTGTTGCTTCACGTGGTGGCGAATGGGGAACAGATCATGACTTCATGACTGGCCGCGTTGCTATGAAGTGGGATGCAAACTGGATGGCACCAATGTTCTGTACAGGTGACGATTGGTCAATGGCAGATAAGTGCACATCAAAGGTGAACTTCGGTATCGCCGGATTCCCAACTTCACCAGATAACACTTCAGCATTTGGCTCAGGTGTTGTTGGCGAAGCACAGATGGGTATCTCAAAGGGCTCAAAGAATGTAAAGGATGCTTGGATCGTAATGAAGGCTCTAGCAACCGATACAAAGCTTGCAGCCGCGTGGGATGAAGCAAATGGTGCTCCATCAACACTACTTTCAAAGGATGCACGTCCTGCGAAGTATCCAGCGTGGTACCAACCAATTTACGATGTTGCAGCTAATCCAAAGTCTGCTTATCACTCAATGAAGAACACCGGTGAGCACCTTGAAGAAGCTCTTCTTCAAGACCTCATGGCATCTTGGCAAGCTGGAGACACCTCAAATATCAAGTCAGCACTTTCAGACTTGGCTTCAAAGGTGAACCAGATCATTTCGAGAAATAGCTAAACCGGAAAACACCTAGTTCATGTCGCAAACGAGGGTAAACGCAAGCGCCCCTTTCCAAAAGAAAGGGGCGCTTGCGCCACCACGTAAAAAACTAAAGGTTCCTCGCCTTTTCATTTTCCTATGCCTATCCCCATGGCTATTTGGAATTATCTTCTTCACCGCATATCCAATGGTGACCTCTTTCTACCAATCTTTTACGAAATTCAATTTAATTGAATCACCGAAGTGGATTGGGTTGGACAACTTTCACCGTATGTTTTTTGAGGATGATGATTTTTGGAAGGCTTTGAAAAATACTGTTTGGATTTCTGCAATCAGTATTCCTTTACGTATTTGCTTTGCGATATTTACAGCCTGGGTTCTAACCAAACCAAAGCGTGGTCGTAATATTTACCGCACCATCTTCTTTTTGCCTTCAATGGTTCCTGCTGTTGCCGGAACAATGGCATTCACATATATCTTCAATCCCGCTTACGGACCAATTAATAAATTGCTAGAAGCCGTCGGAGTAGATGAACCTCCATTTTGGTTTCTAGATCCAGACTGGTCCAAGTGGGGACTGATTCTTTTGGGACTTTGGGGAATCGGCGACACAATGATCATCTTCTTAGCTGGTCTATTGGATGTTCCGAAATCTCTATATGAAGCTGCAGAGCTTGAAGGCGCTAGCGGATGGCAGTCCTTCCGTTACATAACCCTTCCTCTGATGACGCCCGTTATTTTCTTCTCAACAGTTACCGGCGTTATTGGCAGCTTTCAATACTTTACCCAGGCCTACGTGGCCTCTGGGCAGGTCAATGATTATTCGCACTCGATGTATTTCTACGCAACGCACATCTATTACAGCGCATTTAAAGCATATGAAATGGGTTATGCGTCAGCACTTGCTTGGGTTCTCCTTGTCATTACCTTGTTGTGCACTTTGGTCATTCTAAAAACCCAAAAACGTTGGGTTCATTATCCGAATGGATCCTTATTCAAATGAGCATCTTCACAGCAGAACAAATCGCGCAGATTGATGCTCAATCGATTAAAGCCCGTCGTGCAAAGAAGTGGAACAACTTTTTGCACATGGTTGGAAATCACTCTCTTCTTATTGCCCTTTCTGCAATTTTTATCCTTCCCCTTTACTTAGTGCTAGTCATCTCGCTCATGAGCAAAGGACAGGCCGAGACAAGATCTCTGTGGCCCCACCCTTTTATTTGGCACAACTACATTGAAGTCTTTACAGCTGTTCCCTTTTTAAAGTGGACCCTGAACACTCTATTTGTCTCAATTATGGGAACCATTGGAACGGTTGTATCTAGCGTTCCACCTGCATATGTTTTATCTCGTTTACAGTGGAAGGGCCGTCAAACAACCTTTCTTATTATTCTGTCGACGATGATGCTTCCTGGCCAGGTAACGATGATTCCCGTTTACATCATCTTCTCAAAGTTGCACTGGATTCCATCATTTCTTCCATTAATCGTTCCCAGCTTCTTTGCAAGTGCTTTTTCAATCTTCCTGCTTCGTCAATTTTTCACATCAATTCCTGATGAAATTTCTGATGCAGCACGTATCGATGGATGCTCTGAATTTAAATTAATGATGAGGATCATCGTTCCGCTTGCCAAGCCTGCGATTTCAGCAATTGCTCTCTTTGCTTTCTTGGGATCTTGGAATGATTTCTTTGGTCCGCTTCTATACATCGTTGAAAATCAAGATTTATGGACTTTGGGAATTGGTTTGAATGCATTCCAAGGTGAACACCATGTTGATACAAATATGATGATGACAGCTTCTGCGCTTTTTATGGCTCCTGTTATCGTTATCTTCTTCTTCTCACAAAAAGTCTTCATCGAAGGCGTGACTTTGACTGGAGTTAAAGGCTAAATGCACGCCACACCTGCTGTCCCATCTCTGATTCGCGAGCTCAATGAGCGCAGTGTCTTAGATACCTTGCGCGCCAATGGCGCTTTGCATGCAGCAGAAATCGCCCGTCATATCGGCCTATCAAAGCCAACAACAGCAGACATTCTTCGATCTCTCATCGAAACGGGACTTATTCAGGAGTACACACCTGGTGAGGATGATCCAAAGAGAGCGCGTTCAGTTTATGAAGCGGTTAGCGATCTAAAAGTTTCACTGGCAATTGACATCGGTTCTCGTTTTATTCGTGCCGCTGTTGGTGACCTTAATGAAAAGATGCTTGCTGAAACTTCGGTAGCTGTAAAGTCACTAGTCCTAAAGGACTTAATTGCGGTTATGCATACCGCTGTTGATTCAGTCTTAAAAGAATCGGGTTACTCACTCAAGGATGTTGCATCTCTTGTTGTAGGAACGCCAGGTGTTGTTGATCAAAACACTGGAGTTGTTGCAATCGCAGGAACAATCGCTGCACTAGATGGAGTGAATCTTGCAGATCTACTGAAGAAAGAGTTTGGCATCGCTCCTATCGTTGAAAATGACATTAACTTGGTGACCGTGGCTGAACAAGCCGCAGGCCACGGAAGAGGAATCGAAAACTTTGCAGTGCTTTCAGTTGGTTCAGGATTAGGTTCTGGACTTGTTCTCAATGGAAAGATTCATCGTGGACATCGCGGAGCTGCAGGAGAAATCTTCTATGTTCCTTTTGGTGATCCATTAGATACTCATCGCGATGCAACTAACCCATCTGGCGATCGAATCGCTGAACTTACTCGTGGGCTTGCCAAAAAATTCAAGGACTCAGTTTTGCAAGAGCCATACTCAACAGTTGAAATATTGAAGGCGGCCAAGGAAGGTGATGAGCTAGCTAAAGCTGTTATCAACTTAGAGGCGGAGCGCATTGCTTTGTATGTTGCTGCAATTTCAGCGGTCACAGATGTTGAGCTCATTGTTTTATCTGGAGGTATTGGACGCCAGGCATCTTTCTTCCTTGATCCAATTAAGAAATTAGTTGGGGCAATCGTGCCTTTCCCTCCACGTATTGAAGTTTCCACTCTTGGAGATACCGGAATCTTGGTAGGAGCGTTAAATATCGCTACGGCAAAGAGTTGTGATGCGGTGTTCCAGGATAAGCACAAGAGTTCGCACCCACTTGCTGGGTCCATGTAATGAAACTTGCCGTAATTGGCGGGGGTTCTACATATACCCCCGAATTAATCGATGGTGTCATTAAACGCCATGCCCGGTTACCGATTACGCATATTCATCTGGTTGATATTGAGCCAACAAAGCTTGCAATTATCGCCGCATTTGCGAAAAGAATGCTCAAAGCAGCACACGTAGATATTGAAATTGAGTTTGGAACTGATCTTCGTGCAGGTGTTCGCGGTGCAACCTTTGTTGTTTCGCAGTTTCGTGTAGGAACACAAGCTGCGCGTCACCGCGATGAATTGCTGGGACGCAAATACGGTTTAGTGGGCCAAGAGACTGTTGGAGTTGGTGGATTTGCAAAGGCTCTGCGCACAATCCCTGCGGCACTTAAGGTCGCACAAACTATTGCCGAAGAAGCCCCACATGCGATTCTGCTTAACTTTACAAATCCTGCAGGCCTAATTACTCAAGCGCTTATTCAGCAAGTGCCACAAGTAACAACAGTTGGACTATGCAATGTTCCATGGAATACCCGTATGGAGGTTGCAGATGCAATGGGTGTTTCTTCAAATGAAGTTAATTTTGATTACATTGGCCTGAATCATCTTTCCTGGATCCGCGGCGTTGAAGTAAATGGGCAAGATCGAAGTATTGACGCAATTAAAGCATTTCGCGGGTTAACAATTGATAAGGCAAAGCCGGGCGACTCCCCTGCGTGGACTCAAAGCTCAATTGATATGTTGCAGGCAATTCCTAATTACTATCTTTTGTATTACTACTCTGAAAAAGAGTGGATTGACTACCAATCAAAGAATCCAACTCGAGCCAGTGAGGTAATGAAGATTGAGGAAGTGCTCATCGAGAAATTTAAAGATGAGGCGCTTGTAACAAAGCCGGAAGAGTTAATGCAACGTGGTGGGGCGTATTACAGCGATTCAGCAGCAGAATTGATGGCTGATATTCACACTGATGCTGGCACAACCCACATCGTAAATACTCTTAATAACGGCGCCGTACCTGGTTTTCCAGATGATGCAGTCATGGAAATCCCTGCAGTTATTAGCGCTAAGGGAGCAAAGTCGATCAACACTTCAGCAATGCGCGGAGATATCGATGGGCTTGTGCGTTCGGTGAAAGATTTTGAAATGCTAACGATTCAAGCTGCAGTCCACGGAGATGAAGAAAGTGCTTTGCGTGCCTTAATAACAAATCCAATCGGCCCAGATATTGCTCAAGCACGTGACCTGTGGGCTGATCTTCGTAAAGAAAATGCCGGAATGATCGGTTTGTTCAATGAGTAAGGTGATTCTTGGAATTGATGGCGGAGGAACTAAAACTCACGCCTGTGTTGTAGATCTAGAAGGAAATGTCTTAGGCACCGCCGCAAATGGTGGAGCTAATTGGGAGCGTTCAGGAATCAATGCCGTTCAAAATAGTTTGAACGCAATTATTAATGAGGCTCTTGATTCGGCATCAGTTACTCGTGCAGATATCGTCGATTCAACTTTTGCATTAGCTGGAATTGATTGGGAAGAGGATCTCGATCTCTTTAAGCCGGTAACAGCTGCGTTAGATCTGGAAAATCGCTGCACAATTATTAATGACTCATTTGCTGCCCTATTCGCGGGCGCACCAAATGGAATTGGATGTGTATCGATCGCAGGCACCGGCGGAAAATCAGCTGGTCGCGATGGTGTGCGAACCGTTCAAACAATGGGAATGGATTTAGGAGAAGGTGGTGGCGCTGGTCAGCTAATTGGATTAACACTCGATAGCATCGCTCGTTCATTCCATGGAATATCACCGCGCACTCAACTTTTTTCTTCGGTTCCACGGGCGTTGGGCTATGAGGATCCAAAAGCTTTTTTCACCGCAATTGCGCGGGACAGAGTTCATCCAGATGAATCACTTGCGCCCATTATCTTTGATCTGGCCAATAGTGGCGATGTGGCTGCAATAGATGTGGTTATCCATGTTGCCAAGCAACATGCGCGAGATATACAGGGAATAGTTCTGCAATTGAACTTTCCTGCCGGTGCTATCCCTGTGGTTCGCGCAGGAGGCCTCCACACAGCGAACTGCAGTGTCTTTAACAACGCTTTTGAAGCCGAACTGCGCGCACTCATCCCCAACGCAGCAATGTCTGTCTTAGAGATTGCACCTGTCTATGGAGCTGTTGTGCATGCTGCAAATCGCTACTTCGGAAACACACCTGAAGTATTTATCTCTCAACTCCATAAGGCAGCACAGAAAGTCGAGATCTAATGAGCATCATTACCTTGAACTCTCAACAACAAGATATCGCCGATACATTTTGGTCAGATCACGACACAAATTTGAACTTCGAGATAACAGTTGTTTCATCACGCCCAACACATCTCGAGGGATACACAATTAGTGCATCTCGCAATGGTTCAACCATTGCCGCAACTATTGGAATCGCGCTGGATCATTCTCTTCGATATGCACTCAATCGCTTGCTTCGCTGGTCTACAGGATCAGAAGGTGCGTTGTCAGTTGATGAGGGCCCAGATTTTCCGGTTCGAGGAGTAGTTGAAGGTTTCTATGGAAAGCCATGGAGTCATGAACAACGTCTTCGCGGATTAAAAAACTTTGGTGATTTCAACATGAACACCTACTTTTTGGCTCCAAAGGATGTTCCATGGCAACGATTCAACTGGCGCCAACCTTTTGATGCAGATTTCTTGGCAAAGACAGCAGAGCTCACAGAGGTTGGTCGCAATAATGCGATCGACATAGTCACCTGCGTATCTCCGGGGCTTTCCGTGAAGTACAGTGATGAAAATGATGTAGACGCTGTAATTACTAGATACAAACAACTCTTTGAACTAGGTGCACGCCATTTTGGAATGCTTTGGGATGACATTGCTTGGGAACTTCAGCACCAAGAAGATATAGATACCTATGTTTCTACCGCTGCCGCACATGCGGATTTCACAAACCGTGTATGGAACAAGCTACTCGCCTTAGATTCCAAGGTTTCCTTAACCGTCTGCCCAATGCATTATTCAGGTCGGGGTAATGAGCCTTACCTACAAGAACTTGGAAAATCATTGCACGCTCGTATTAATTTAATGTGGACTGGTCGATCCATTATCTCTGAGTACCTAGATATCTCTGATGCTGTCATCTTTGAGCGCACAACACTTAGACCACCTCTGTACTGGGATAACTTTCCGGTTAACGATGGTGGGTTGCAGAAGAATCTGTACATCGGGCCGGTTCGTGGTCGCGAAGTAGGACTTCAAAAGTACTCTGCTGGCCTGGTTTCTAATCCAATGTTGCAATTTGAAATGTCCCAAATTCCACTATTCACCATTGGTGATTACTTGTGGAATACAGCCTCATACAACCCAGATCAATCATGGGAAAACGCTTTAGCTGCCCTCATTGAAGATGAAGATGACCGCATCGCGTTACGAAAGTTCCTTCGTACTTCAATGGGCACTGCAGTAGGTGGAGATCCTGCACCTGATCTTCGACAGGTATTCCGCAGAGGTGTAACCCACTGGCGCGCTGGCCGACTCCAAGAGGCTGGACAAGAGTTTATTGCTGCAGGAAAAGAGATAGTTGAAAATTTCGGTTACCTAATGTCGCCTGATTTTTCAAAGCCACTCATGATCGCTGAGATTGAAAAATGGTTAGAAAAGTACTTAATTGGTGGCGAGGTTTTAATCGGGCTCGGACAAATCATTTCTCGCTGCAGTTTTGATAAGTCAAAAGGATGTATCTGGGGCACTCAAAATCAAATAAGTGAGCTTGCAGAACTCAAGGAGCGCTTAGAAGCACACCGCAAGAATTTATTTGGCGATCAAATTGAAGGACCAATTAACGAATTAATGGCTGAGCTTCAAAGTTAGGGAGGATTTAATGACAACTGTATTTATTGGTGACAGCGTTACCGATTGTGGTCGTGATATTGAACCTCCCTTTGGTGATGGATATGTCCGCGAAATTTCACGTTCTGGTTTACTTGCCGGCGAGATTATTAATGTTGGAACCAGCGGACACCGATTGGTTGACCTCGAAAAACGTTGGTTAAAGGATGTCATCGAGCACAAGCCAGCTTTAGTATCTATTGCAATCGGTATAAACGATACGTGGCGCCGTTATGACGACAACGATCCAACCAGTGTTGAAGATTTTAAGGATCGTTACCATCGATTACTAACGTGGACCAAAGCAGAGTTAAATCCACGTTTCGTATTGTGTGAACCATTTCTTTTGTCTGTGCGCGAAGAGATGAATACCTGGAGAGAAGACTTGAATCCAAAGATTCAGGTTGTTCATGAAATGGCAAAGGAATTCAACGCAGTCCTGGTGCCATTTGACCAGCATTTCAATTCGTTAGCCCAAACGATGCCAATGTCGGATTTAGCAGATGATGGAATTCATCCATCGCCATACGGTCATGAAGAGATGGCGAAGCTATGGTTGAAATCTGTCGGATTAATGTAGGTGTGATTGCTCGTTAAGAGTTCGTAGTGCTCGAAGGCCGTCACTTGGCCAGATCGAAACTGTTGTTATTGAGCACGGTGAAACATCAATATGGAAGATGCTTTCGGCCGGTCCACCAATTACCAACTTGGCTGCGGTCTTAATAGTTCCATTATGAGTTACTACTGCAACGCGCTGTCCTGGATATTCAGCTGCAATCTGACTTAACGCAGCATCAATACGAACTGCAACATTGTCGTAGGACTCTCCTTCGGGAGGTGCAAAACCGGTTGATGAAAGCCAGGCCTGATAATCAGCTGGGTATTTTTCCTTCACTTCATCAATTGATAATCCATCCCAAATTCCAAATGAACATTCGATCCATGCCTCTTCAAAGGTAATTGGTAATCCAGATGCTCGTGAGACCGCTTCAGCGGTTTGAGTTGTTCGCTTTAAAGGTGACGCAATAATTACTTCTGGATTTAATTTTGCAACAGCGGCTGCAACTTTTTCTGCCTGTTCTAAACCAATATGTGTTAGCTCAGGATTAAGCGGGCCATCACCTGAAAACTTCTTAAATGGAGTTAGAACAGTCTCGCCATGGCGAATCAAGAAAATAGTTGTTGCTTTTTCACTTGATAACAAACGTTCAGTTAAGTAATTCTGCTGAATCTGTACTACTTCTCCGCCACCTGCTTGTTGGTCAAGTGCTTTATTTGCAAGCCGATCGGCATGTGAATTTTCATCACGCGGAATCCAGGTGTAGGTAACAAGTGATGGGTTGTGAGCCGAACGAGCAGATTGTGCAAGAACGCGCATATCAGCGTGCTTAATCTGCCAACGTCCAGACATTTGCTCGACAACTAATTTGCTATCCATCTTCACATCTACTGTCGCAGTTGGATCGATTTCATTGATTGCTGTTAAGCCAGCGATTAAACCGCTGTATTCGGCAACGTTATTTGTTGCTACTCCGATGAAGTCATACAGCTCAGCGATAATTTTGCCATTTTCAGTGATGACAGATCCGTAGCCAGCAGGGCCAGGATTGCCTCGTGATCCGCCATCAGCGGTTAATAGAAAATGTCGTGCCATTTAAACTCCACGCACCAAGATGCAACGGCACTCTTCGCAGCGCACAACTTCATCATCTGCCAATTCAGCGATTCGCTTTAATTCGATTGTGTTGATTGAAAGATTGCAACCAGTGCACGCGCCAGCAACTAGGGCTGCAGCACCTGCTCCGCCAGTTGTTTCACGAATCTTTTCGTATAGCTCTACTAACGCTTTTTCGATGCTCTGCAATGTCTCGCTGCGATCCTTTGCAATCGCATCTAAATCATTATTAATGGTTGCCATGGCGTTTTCTTTACGAATTTCAAGATCTGCAATCACTGCAGCATGATCTGCTTCTTCAGTTTTCAAAGCAGTGATGCGTGAATTAATTTCATCTACGCGCATCATGATTTCGAGCTCTACCTCTTCAAGCTCAGCGCGACGTGCACCAAGAGTTCCAACCTCGTGCTGAAGTTGTTCAAGTTCTTTAGGTGTTGCGCTTCCGCTAATCAGGCGAGCTTCATCACGGGTAATACGAGTAACGATCTGTTCAACATCACCTTCGGCACGTGCTAATTCGCGCTTCACATCATTGAGCTCAGTTTCTGCCGCAATGCGAAGGTCGAGTGCGTTGTTTGACTTAACCGTTGTGCTCGCTAACTCTGCGAGCTCTGGAAGGGTCGAAGCCTTGTGGCGAAGAGATGTCACCTGTTGATCAAACCGCTGAATATCTAAAATTGAACGCTGGTCGCTTGGAGATGCCTTCATCGTTGTATTTCCCCTGACCGCTTATGTAAGTGTGGCTTAAGTTTAGGTGAGGCTGTAGTGATTGCCAAATAACCCTATTAGAGTTCAAGTATGGGTCTGGAAAAACGTGCATATCGAGACTCGCAGCGATTGAAAGATCAATTAATAACCATTTTCATTTGCGCCTTTGCCATTGTTTGGCTATTCCCAATTGCCTGGACCATATGGACCTCGATGCGTCCCTACTCTGAAGTCCTGATGCACGGGATTTTTTCCCTTCCATCACATGTGGGTTTAGATAATTACCTTGAAGCAATTCAACAAATGTTTATTGGCAAATACTTCTTCAACACAGCGGTGATATTGATTCCGGTGGTATTTGTAACTCTTTTTTTCGCCTCTGCAATAGCGTTTGTCATCACAAAATATGATTTCAAATTCAATCTTCCGCTTTTATTGCTTTTTACAGCGGGAAGTCTTTTGCCACCGCAAGTAATTTTTTTACCTATTTTCAAGATGTACATACTCATTGGATCCTGGCTTGGAAATAAGTCTATGCTGTATGACAACTATTTAGGAATTATCTTGATTCACATCGCCTTGCAAACAGGTTTTGCTACCTTCATTCTCAACTCTTACCTACGGACAATTCCTAAGGAGATTTCGGAGCAGGCCCAAGTAGATGGTGCCTCTATTTTTCAACATTACTTCGTAATCGTCTTGCCGATGATGAAGGCACCTTTGCTCACTCTTGGAATCCTTATATCGACCTGGGTTTACAACGATTTCTTCTGGGGCTTTGCAATGATGAAATCTGACTCACTTCGCCCAATGTCTACCGCATTAGGACGTATAGGGGCATTCCGACAACTCATTCCGGACCAAGGAGTCTTGGCAGCTGGATCGTTGATCGCAGCTTTGCCATTATTAATTTTGTATCTGTTCTTACGAAAACACTTTATGTCAGGCATAATTTTGGGACCCGTAGCAAAGGCGAAGTGAGGTAAAAGTGGGAAATCAACTTACTGTGCGTTCCTTCAAGCACATGGCATGGGCTAATAAGCAGATGCTTGAAATTCTAAAAGGGCTTCCAGATGAAGCGATTAACTTTTCTGCATGGAATCCAGACTGGACCGTCGGAACGATTGCGCACCACATCGTTATCGCCGAAGGCCGCCTAATCTCTCGCATTATTCAACAACCTGCACCAGCTGAGTTTGATCCCCCAAAGAACGCATCCGATATCGCTCAATTAATCTCGGTTTGCGCCGAACGGGATGCCCAACTGCTTTCACTTATTAATACCCCTGATGAGATGCGTAAATTTGTGCGATACGGGAATGAGGTTGAATTTCTTACGTCAACAATCCTTGTGCAGGCCGTTCATCATGCATCTGAACATCGTGCTCAGATTTCAGATATTTTGGCTGCAAACAATATGGATGTTCTTAATCTCGATGAGATTGATTTGTGGTCATTTGAAAAGTTTGAGCGCGGTTTGTAATAAGTAAAGGCCCCACGATTTCTCGTAGGGCCTTCCACTTAGGAGTGTGTGAATTACTTAGCTGCGATTGTTGAGATTTCGAACTCAAGCTTGATGTTTTCAGAAACTAGGATTCCGCCAGTTTCAAGAGCTGCGTTCCAGGTAAGACCGAAATCCTTACGGTTGATCTCTGACTCGCCTTCGAAACCGTAACGAGCGTTACCGAACGGATCAGTTGCTGTACCTGTGTACTCAAACTCGATTGTGACTGGCTTTGTAACATCCTTGATAGTCAGGTTGCCTTCAACTGCAAGCTTGTCTGATCCTGAATCCTTAACAGATGTTGATGCAAAAGTGATCTTTGGGAAGTTTGCTACATCAAAGAAATCAGCAGACTGTAGGTGACCATCGCGGTCTGCGCTGCGTGTATCTACTGATGCAACGTTGATCTCAATTGAAATTGATGCTGCACCATCAGCAACTGTTGCTGAACCTGTGTAGTCATTGAATGAACCACGAACCTTTGTAACCATCGCATGGCGTGCGCTAAAGCCCACGCGGCTGTGTGATGCATCGATTGCGTATGTTCCTGCTGGCAAAGTTGAAAGAACTGACATTGTTAAATCCTTTATTTGAAAGTGTGGAACCGCTTCTTGCGGTACCTGCGAACCATAACTCAATTTAGTTGAAGTTTCAACTAACTAGAAGTGAACAATAAAAAACAGATGCGAGTTATTCGCATCTGTTCCTTGTTTTACTTAACTTGTGGGCGGTGAGGGTTTCGAACCCCCGACATTCTCGGTGTAAACGAGACGCTCTACCACTGAGCTAACCACCCGATATTGCAGACCCAAATCTTAACTTACGAGTCCACAATTTCCTAAATCACGCTTACAGAGCAGCGATAGCCGCCTTGTAATCAGCGTTTTCACGCGCTGCCCAGCCATTCTTAACTTCCCAGCGAAGAACGCCTTCCTTATCTACAAGGAAACTGCCACGAAGTGCGCAACCCTTTGACTCTTCAAAAACTCCATACGCCTTTGCAACTTCACCATGTGGCCAGAAATCTGACAACACTGGAAATTGATAGCCCTCTTTTTCAGCAAAGACTCGTTGCACATATGCAGAGTCGCAAGAGATTGCTAAAACTTGTAGATCATCATTTTGGAATGAGGAAAGATCATCGCGAAGTGCGCACAATTCGCCGGTGCACACGCCAGTAAATGAAAATGGATAAAACATGATCAAAACATTCTTCTGTCCCTTAAATGAAGACAGAGTTACTTTTTCACCATGCTGGTTTGCCAATTCAAAATCTGGCGCTGCGTTTCCAATTGTTAATGTCATGGCGCCAAACTTACCGTTTGCCCGCCTTACGTGCCACTAATCGAGTGGCAGACCAATCGCCTGCGAGCGCAATTGTTGATGTAACACTCAAGCCCGCAATAGGTGCTGCATCTTGAATATCGCTGGGTTCAACATGTCCATCGCGACCCGCCTTGGGAGTTAAAACCCAAATTGGTCCAGTCTCAGAGAGATAGGTAAGGCCATCCATTAACTCATCAACGAGATCGCCATCGCCATCTCGCCACCACAGCAAAACACCATCGACTACCTCTGAAGTAGATCCCTCAAGAAATGCAGTTCCCGTGATCCCCATGATCTGATCTCGAATTGTGGAATCGCAATCGGAGTCATGGCCGACCTCCAAAACAAGGTGATCCTTGGCAAATCCCATCCGTGTAGGCACGGGCTAAGTCCACACAACTTCCCGCCTGTGCGCAAGAGGTAGGCACGCTCAATTTCACACCTCTTCAATTTCCACTTACGGGGTAGTAAGGACGAGAATAGGCACATGAGCGAAAACTTCGAAGCGCCCGACCTCAATATTGAACAGCTAGTCGATACCGACCCATCTGAGTCTGCTGAATGGAGAGCCTCCTTTGATGCCGCTCTCAAGGCGGCTGGTCCGGTTCGCGCTCGCTACCTCATGCTCAACCTGCTGCAACATGCACGTGAAAAGAATGTAGGAATCTCAGCGCTTCGAACAACTGATTACATCAACACAATCGCTCCAGAGCATGAAGCACCATTTCCTGGTGATGAAGATTTAGAACGCAAGATTCGTCGCATCAACCGTTGGAATGCAGCGATGTTGGTTCACCGCGCACAGCGTCCAGGTGTTGGAGTTGGTGGACACATCTCTACCTACGCATCATCTGCTGCGTTGTATGAAGTTGGTTTCAACCACTTCTTCCGCGGACAGGATCACCCAGGTGGCGGAGATCAGATTTTCTTCCAGGGCCACGCAAGTCCCGGAATGTATGCACGCGCATTTTTAGAGGGTCGTTTATCTGAAGATCAGTTAGATGGTTTCCGTCAGGAGCTTTCACATCCAGGTGGCGGACTTTCTTCTTACCCTCACCCACGTTTGATGCCAGACTTTTGGCAGTTCCCAACTGTGTCAATGGGTATCGGACCATTGAATGCGATTTACCAAGCACGTTACAACCGTTATCTACATAACCGCGGAATCAAAGATACAAGTGATCAAAATGTGTGGGCATTCCTTGGTGATGGCGAAGTTGATGAGGTCGACACATTAGGTGCGATCGGTCTTGCAACTCGCGAAAAGTTAGACAACTTAACCTTTGTTATTAACTGTAACTTGCAACGTCTAGATGGACCTGTTCGCGGTAACGGAAAGATTATTCAAGAGCTTGAAGCGATCTTCGGTGGCGCTGGATGGAATGTAATTAAGGTTGTTTGGGGTCGCGGTTGGGATCCACTTCTTGCTCAAGATCGCGAAGGCGCACTTGTTAAGTTGATGAATGAAACCCTTGATGGCGATTACCAAACATTTAAGGCTGAATCAGGAAAGTTTGTTCGCGATAATTTCTTTGGTCGCGATCCACGCACCGCTGCAATGGTTTCAAGCTGGTCAGATGATCAGATCTGGAACCTCAAGCGCGGTGGCCATGATTACAAGAAGCTATTTGCTGCATATACAGCTGCAACCCAAAAGAATGGCCGCCCAACAGTGATTTTGGCTAAGACTGTTAAGGGTTGGACTCTTGGTTCACACTTCGAAGGTCGTAACTCAACGCACCAGATGAAGAAGATGACGCTGGAAGATATTCAGAAGTTCCGCGACACATTGCACCTAGATATTCCAGATGAGAAGTTGGATAAGTACCTACCTCCTTATTACAAGCCAGCTGCTGATTCTCCAGAAGCAAAGTACGTTGCAGAGCGTCGCGCAGAACTAGGTGGATCAATTCCACGTCGTCGCGCAAAGTCTCGTCCATTAACAATGCCTGCTGACACTGTCTATGACTCTGTGAAGCGCGGTTCAGGACAACAAGAGATCGCAACAACAATGGCCTTTGTTCGTATGTTGAAGGATCTTGTTAAGGATCCCGGACTTGGTGCACGCATCGTTCCGATCATTCCTGATGAAGCTCGTACCTTTGGTATGGATTCATTGTTCCCAACGATGAAGATTTACTCACCTCATGGACAGCAGTACACCGCGGTAGACCGCGAGCTCATGCTTTCTTACAAGGAATCAACTTCGGGTGTAATTCTTCACGAAGGTATTAATGAAGCAGGATCTGTTGCTTCATTTACAGCAGTTGGTTCTTCATACTCAACACATGATGAGCCAATGATTCCTATCTACATCTTCTACTCAATGTTTGGATTCCAGCGCACAGGCGATGCATTCTGGGCAGCGGCAGATCAGATGGTTCGCGGATTTGTAGTTGGTGCAACAGCAGGACGTACAACTCTTAATGGTGAAGGTCTGCAACACGAAGATGGTCACTCACTTCTTCTTGCTGCTACTAACCCTGCAGTAGTTGCCTACGATCCAGCATTTGCTTACGAACTAGGACACATTGTTAAAGATGGTCTACGTCGTATGTATGGTGAAAACAGCGAAAACATTTTCTACTACTTAACTGTTTACAACGAGCCATACATGCATCCTGCTGAGCCAGAGAACCTTGATGTAGCAGGCCTGCTCAAGGGAATTTACTTGTACTCACCTGCAAAGAATGCTCGCAAGAAGAGCGCGCAGATCTTGGCATCTGGTGTTGGAGTCAACTGGGCTGTAAAGGCGCAGCAACTACTTGCAGATGATTGGGGCGTTAACGCTTCAGTGTGGTCTGTAACTTCATGGAATGAGCTTCGTCGTGATGGCCTAGAAACAGATCGCCACAACCTGCTGAATCCAACAGATCCTCGCAAGGCGTACATCACCACAAAGCTTGCTGATGCAAAGGGTCCGGTCATCGCTGTCAGCGACTTTATGCGCGCAGTTCAGGACCAGGTTGCTCCATGGGTAGATCAGCCGTTCTACTCACTTGGTACAGATGGCTTTGGTTTGTCAGATACACGCGGTGCGCTTCGTCGTCACTTCAAGGTAGATGCTGAATCAATCGCAGTTGCTGTATTGCAGCAACTCTGTAACCAAGGTGATATCAAGCAAAGCATTGTCACGCAGGCTATGGCTAAGTATCGTATCCACGATGTCTCAGCTGCAGATGCTGGCAATACAGAAGGCTCAGGTTGATCTCTAGAATTCCAATCACAGATATCTCCCCCGCGGTTTACTTCGGGGGAGAATTTGTTGCGGTGAAAGCCATTGCCGGAGAAATAATTTCAGTAGGCGCAACAATCATCATTGAAGGCCATGAAACATTAACCGCTGAAGTTTGCTTATTTAACGGTAAGAACAAGATGGTGGATTGCCAGCCGCTAGTTCAAAACTGGCCAGGCACCGATCGCTACGAAGGTTCTTTCACAGTTCCAGCTGAAGGCGATTTTCACTTTGTTGTTAAAGCATCAAGCACATCCCAATATCGCACCGTTACAGGTGAATCAGATAAGTATCCGGTGCGTGCTGATCGTGATCGCGCATTAATTGGCGCTTGGTACGAATTCTTTCCTCGCAGCGAAGGTGCCATTAGAAATGCAGATGGATCGGTAACTAGCGGAACATTTGCAACAGCAACCAAGCGTTTACCTGGTGTGGCTGCAATGGGCTTTGATGTTTTGTATTTACCTCCGGTGCATCCAATTGGAATTTCACACCGCAAGGGTAAGAACAACACCCTTGATGCAAAGGCAGATGATTGTGGAGTTCCTTGGGCAATTGGTAACGCCGATGGCGGACATGATGCGATTAATCCAGCGCTAGGAACAATGAAGGATTTTGAGGATTTCGTAAAGGCTGCAGGTAAGAATGGTTTAGAAATTGCCATGGATCTTGCACTTCAAACCTCACCTGATCATCCTTGGGTAAAGAGCAACCCTGAATGGTTTAACAAACGTGCTGATGGAACGATCGCATACGCAGAGAACCCACCAAAGAAGTACCAAGATATTTATCCAATTAACTTTGATGATGATTACGATGGTATTCGCAATGAAGTTCTTCGCATCATTCGTTTATGGGTTTCTAAGGGCGTAAAGATCTTCCGCGTGGATAACCCACACACAAAGCCAGTTCATTTTTGGCAGGATGTCATGACTATTGTGCGTGAAGAGAGCCCCGAGGTGGTTTTCTTAGCAGAAGCTTTTACGCGCCCAGCGATGATGCACGCACTGGGCAAAGCGGGATTCCATCAGTCATATACCTACTTCACCTGGCGCACTAGCAAGTGGGAGCTCACCGATTACGCCAAAGAGGTTTCACAAACCACCAGCGCATTCTTTAGACCAAATTTCTGGGTCAATACTCCAGATATCAATCCTTTCCACTTACAAAGTGGAAACCCTGCAATGTTTGCATTGCGCGCAGTTTTAGCTTCAACATTGACTCCTTCATGGGGAATGTATGCAGGATATGAACTATATGAACACCGCGCCTTCAAAGAGGGTGGCGAGGAGTACTTGGATTCTGAAAAGTACGAGATCAAGGTTCGCGATTGGGAAGGTGCGGGTAAGAAAGGTTTAACTCTTGCACCATTTATCGCACAACTAAACTCGATACGTAAAGCACATCCATCGCTGCAACGCCTGCGCAACTTAACCTTCCATGACACAGATTCAGATGCGATCATCGCTTATTCAAAGCGTGAAGGAAAAGATTTGATTTTGGTTGTTGTAAACCTTGATCCAAGTTATGCGCAAGGCACCACAGTTCATTGGAATATGCAGGCACTTGGTATCGATGGCCATGATTTTGAGGTTAAAGATTTATTAGATGGTGCGACTATGACCTGGAATCCCCATACATTTGTTTCGCTCAACCCAGCACGTCCTGTTGGCAAGGTTGCACACATCGTTCAGGTAAAGCTGTAACCATGGGGATCTTCTCGAAGTTCCTGGGTAAAGGCGGCAACAACGAGATTTCTCCTGCAACATTCTTAAATCCGCATTCATCACTTGGTGAGCTAGACCTTTATCTGATCGCTGAAGGCCGCCATGAACAGTTATGGAAAGCACTAGGAGCGCAAGTTAAGCGTGATGATTCGGGAGCATTGCTGGGCACTGCTTTTTCCGTCTGGGCACCTAACGCTCATGCCGTTTCATTAATTGGTGATCACAACTACTGGGATCGCAATACTCATCAAATGCACCGCTTAGGTTCTTCTGGGATCTGGGAAATCTTTATTGCAGATATTGGTGCGGGTACTAAGTACAAGTTTGCTGTTTGCGGTATTGATAGTCGATGGGTTGATCACGCAGATCCAATGGCACGCGCAACTGAAATTCCACCGTTGACCGCATCTGTTGTTGAAGAGTCCGCCTATCAATGGAATGACTCTGAATGGATCGCTCAGCGTTCACAATTCCAATCATGGCGATCTGCTGTATCTGTCTACGAAGTACACCTAGGTTCTTGGAAGCTTGGTTTGAACTACCGCGAGCTGGCAGTTGAGTTAGTTGATTATGTGAAGGCGCAAGGCTTTACCCATATTGAATTTCTTCCAGTGACAGAACATCCATACGGACCATCATGGGGTTATCAAGTAACTTCATTCTTTGCACCAACTTCTCGATTTGGTTCTCCTGATGAATTCAAGTTCTTAGTGGATGCATTGCACGCTGCTGGAATTGGCGTAATTCTGGATTGGGTTCCTGCGCACTTTCCAAAGGATGAATGGGCGCTGGCCAAGTTTGATGGCACTGCCTTGTACGAACATGCAGATCCTCGTTTAGGAGAACATCCAGACTGGGGCACATTGATCTTTAACTTTGGTCGTAACGAGGTACGTAACTTCTTAGTGGCAAGTGCTTTGTACTGGCTCACAGAGTTTCATATTGATGGACTTCGCGTTGATGCCGTTGCATCAATGTTGTATTTGGATTATTCGCGCGAAGAAGGTCAGTGGTTGCCCAACAAGCATGGCGGCCGTGAAAACCTAGAGGCGGTTCAGCTACTACAAGAGGCTACATCTACTGCTTATAAGACCCACCCTGGCATCATGATGATTGCTGAAGAGTCAACAGCATGGTCTGGCGTCACTGGCGATACATCTGGTGGCGGACTTGGCTTTGGATTTAAGTGGAATATGGGTTGGATGCATGACACATTGCAGTACTTGCAACAAGAGCCAATCCATCGCATGTACCACCATGATGAAATAACATTTTCAATCTTGTATGCGTGGAGCGAGAACTTCATGCTTCCGTTGTCACATGATGAAGTTGTGCATGGCAAGGGTCAATTAGTAAATAAATTCCCCGGAGATCGTTGGCAGAAACTGGCAACACTTCGCGCACTATATGGATTTATGTGGGCTCACCCAGGCAAGAAACTGCTCTTTATGGGTAGCGAGTTTGCTCAAAATGATGAATGGAATGAAAGTGCCGGATTGCAGTGGTACTTAACTGAGTTCGCAGAACACCAAGGAGTTCAAAAGGTTGTGGCTGACTTAAACGCTACATATAAGGAAACAGCTGCATTATGGGAGAAAGATACAAACCCAGAAGGATTTAGTTGGTTGGTCGGAAATGATGGCGCAGCAAATATTGTTGCCTTTGCTCGTTGGGATGATCATGCAACTGCCCTAGTAAGCGTTACTAATTTTTCTCCGGTGCCTCATGAGAGTTACCAACTGCCATTCCCATCAGCCGGAACATGGACCGAAGTATTAAATACCGATGATCTTGGTTATGGCGGTAGCGGAATTAGAAACGCTGATGTGGTTGTAGCTGAATCTCACATGGCTTCCGTGCGAATTCCACCACTTGCAACTGTGTGGTTTAAGCGCTCTTAAAGATCTTGGCGAAGTAAGGCACAGTCAAAAGCATCACTGCCGGAATTAATATCGCAATGGACAATGAGGTTGCTTGTGCCGTCCACGCGATCACCCAACGGACCGCGAACACCAATGAAATATTAATGACACCTATCTGGCCAATAACCACGCTAGAAGGGAATTTTGAGCGGGTATTTGCCGCATTCATGACTGATGGCCCCAAGAATGAGGATCCCAATCCTGCAATGGTGAAGCTGATGGAAAGTATGAGGATTACAAGCACCTTGTTGCCAGTACCAACTATCGATACCGCAGCAATTCCAGCAATAAAAGATAAGCCAGAAAGTAGCGAAGCTTTTACTGCTAATTCATGGATTGAGTAGCGCTCTAAGAGTTTATGAAGATTTAGGCGTCCTGTAATCATCGCGACTGTAAAGAGAATATAAGGAAGTGTATGAATTCCACTCTTAATTCCCATATCCTCTTTGACAAAGATTGCAGCCCAGTCACCAATTGAAAACTCGAGCATGATTGAGCACAGCAGCCCACCTGAAACGAGTCGATCAATCTTAAATCCCTTGAACATGTCTCGGGCGCGATGATCTGAATCTGGATTTGTATTTGCAGTAACTAAGTTTGGAGACAGTTGCTGAATGATGTACAACATTGCAACTAAACAAATAACGGCAAGAACATTTGAGTATGTCCCGAGCTCAACGCGATCAACCATGAAGCCAGCAAGAATTGAGGTGATCAACGCTCCACTACTCCAAAAACCACTGAGCAGAGTTACTACCTGTCGCTTTGTACGATCTTGGAAGTGAAAGCCTTGAGTGTTAATACAAATATGAAAGGCTGAAATAGATGCGCCCTGTAAAACTATGAAAATAAAGAAGAGCAAGCTAGAAGTGCTGTGGGTAAGGAAACTCAAACTTAAAGCCATGACGAGTGCGGCGATGCGCATTATTTGGCGTGCACCAAACTTATGAACCAGGTGGCCAACAATGATCAACGAGGTTAGGTTTCCAACAGATCCCAAACTCAGCAGCGAACCAAATTGACCATTTGATAGCTGCAGATTGGCTTTTACCTCTGGGAACCTGGGAACCCAGGACATAATTTGAATTCCGAAGAGGAAAAAGAGGGTTTTAAGAAGATTTAGCTCCCTGTCGGTGCTGAGAATCTTCATTAAAAGAGCGCACTAGCAAGCTCTTTACGCGCCGCTACCAATCGTGGATCGGATGGATCAACTAAGAGGAATAGATCAAGGAGGTGGTTCTTAATCTTCGTGCGATCTTCGCCTGACGTTACCTTAACTGCGTGCAGTAAACGTGTGTACGCCGCCTCAACTCCCCCATGAACAACTTCAACATCAGCAGCCTTTAGTTGAAGATCAATATTGCTGGGATCGGCTGTTGATTGTGCGATTACATCATCTAACTCTAAACCTTCGGTGCGCATCAGCAATTGCGTTTGAGCTAATCCAAGCTTTGCCAAATTCTCAGTAGGCTTTCGTGATAGCCACTTCTTATATGCGGCTTCTGCTGCAGGATAGTTTCCAGATTCCAAGGCATCCATCGCCTCTATTTCTTCTGGCTCCATTTGTTCAACAGGTGCTTCGCCAACTCCTTGTTCCGATGCAAGTGTTAAGACTTTATCTAGCACCATTCGAAGTTGTGCTTCGGGATAAACCTGTTCGAATAGCGGAACCATTTGTTCAGCAATGATTGCAACAGCGTAAGGAACATTCTTAGTTTGAAATGCTTGTGCAACTTCAGGATGAGTATCGATATTTACTCTCGCCAAACTCCATGCCGCTTTGTAATCTCTTTCGAGTTTGCCAAGAGTCATCGCCATATCTGCAGACTCTTTACTGCGAGGCGACCACATCAAAACAATGACTGGACGCACCAATGAAAGTGGCAAAATATCAGTACTTAGATTTTCAACTGTCACTTCAATTCCGGGCATCGGAATCGAGGTATCAACCTTTGGCTTAGTAAGTGAACTTAAATCAAAGGCTTGCCCGAAGTTAGGTGGCAAACTCATGTTGCCATCCTATCTATTCAACGACTATGTCTACGCCTGAATCTCGTCGCAACGGCAAAACTTCTGCGCAGTAATTGTCGGTGGCCTCTTCTAGCCCCACATCATGACCCACTTTTTCGCTCAAATACCAGCGGTTTTCAAGGATTTCATGGAACATCTGTGCACGTTCTACGCGACCACGCATATCTGCAGGTACGCGATTGATGATTGGCTCAAAGACATCGGTTAGCCATTTTTTAGCCATCTCATTTACCGTCATGCCAGTTGTATTTTCGCGAGCGCGGTAACGATCAAAGGATGCAAGCAATCTCTTGGCTTGCAGCTCTTCGGTTTCAAGACCGGTTAATTCACGCAAGCGCTGAGTGTGATACCCCGCCGCAACTAATTTTGGTTGGAAGGAGAGCATCTTGGTATCGCCATCGATAGTTACCGAAACCTCTTCAACTGCAAAACCTAAATCATGTAGTTGACGCATTGCGCGCTCTACCGCCTTGCGATCTGTAGGATCTAACAACTGGCGCTCTTTTAGCGCTGACCAAATTCTGCGGTATCTGCGGATAACTGCTTCAGATGCACGAACAGGTTCCATACCTGGATACAGCACACCTGACAGCGCAAGATCTTCTAATTCAGCGGCGACATTGAAGTGCACGATTTCAAGATCATGTTCACGCTGTCCATCGCTAAGAGTTTTCTGGAATTCTCCAGTTTCAGCATCAACTAGGTATGCCGCGAAACCTTCTGCATCACGTCTAAACAAGGTATTTGACAAAGAACAGTCGCCCCACCAGAAACCTAATAAGTGAAGTCGAACTAGAAGCAATGCAAGTGCGCTTGCCATTGTTGTAATTTCATGAGCGGTGACCGCACCTGATAACAAAACACGATACGGCAATGAGTATGGAAGAAATCGGGTAACAATGGCGCAAGGGAGCTCTTCGCCATTAGCATCTGTGCGACCTTCAACAACAGCTACCTGTTCAACACAAGGAGCTCCAAGATGTGTTAACTCGCGCAAAATCTTGTACTCGCGGTTGGCGAACTCAGCCACAGTTTCTTTGACCGCATATACCTCGGCATCTGGATCATTACTTGCTCTTACTAAGCGCACAACGTGCCGTGAAATACCGCGCTTTTCAGCAAGGGCTGGATCTTCAGGCCACTCCTCCAACGGAAGGTGCCAGGGCAGGCCAGTAACAGCAGCGATCTCCTCGCCTAATCCTGTAATGCGTAGCGCCATACTGCGTATTCTCTCTTATAAATGTGACAAGAACATGAACACCACGTCTCAAATAGTGTGAAGTAATCACTTTAGAATGCACCTATGGCTATTCCAGAGAGAATTAAGAAAGCAACTACCCGTTCACCTAAGTCTCAGAAATCACCTGTTGACTATGGCACTTTGGGTGAACCGATTAACCGCGCTCATCCCTTTTACTTTGGATTTATCGCAACCCTGGGAGCCCTTACTGCAATCATCTTGATGCGAGCACTCGCAAGCGTTTCGCAGATCTTTGTGCTGATCTTGATCGCACTGTTCTTGGCTACAGGTTTGAACCCAGCGGTTGAAGCTTTGCGCAAAAGAAATCTTTCCAGAAGCGCTGCCGTTACGGTTATTTTTTCATCTGTAATTTTATTTGTGATCTTCTTTGCCTCAATTGTGATTCCTCCGGTTGTAAGCCAAGGAACTCATTTGATCAATACCGCCCCGGCATTGCTTCAGGACTTAATGAAGAATGACACCATCAACCGTCTGAATGAACAGTTTGGTTTAATTGACACATTGCAGACAAAGTTAAAGTCCATTACATCTGATGGAACATTGCTAATCTCAACTTTCGGTGGAGTTATTGGTGTTGGAAAATCTGTTCTCTCGGGCTTCTTCACTGCACTAACTATCTTGGTATTGACCCTTTACTTCATCACTTCACTTCCACAAGCAATTGATCTTGGGCTTTCACTAGTTCCTGCAAGCCGTCGCGATCGAGTAGGCCGACTAACTCATGCGATTATCGCTCGCGTTGGCTCCTTCGTTGGAAGTCAGATTCTGATCGCTGCAATGGCTGCTGTATTTGTAGTTGTTTTATCAACAGTTCTTGGAATGCCTTCGCCAATCGCGATTGGAATGATTGTTCTAGTTGCTGCCTTAATCCCGTTGATCGGACACTTCTTAGGGTGTGGAATCGTCACCTTGATCGCATTAACTCAATCAGTGTGGGTTGGTGTCATCGCATTTGTTGCCTACGTGGTTTATGTACAGATTGAAAACTATGTAGTGACTCCACGCATCATGAAGCGCACGCTGTCAGTGCCGGGAGCGGTAACGATCATTTCTGCGCTGATTGGCTCATCATTACTTGGTCTTGTTGGTGGCTTACTTGCAGTGCCAGTAGCGGCATCAATCATCTTGATTCTTGATGAAGTCGTTATTCCTCGAGCAAATAACAGCTAGAACTCAAGCGGAAGTGGCGCAGGTGCGCCGGTAACTATTGAGGTAATTTCAGATAAAACACGATGTACCGAAGGTTCGCCAAGCCATAAATGCTTTGCTTCATCTACTGCAATGATGTTGAGCTTTGGAACAATAGCAAAACGTTCACGGGCTGCCGCTGGTTGAAGATAATCATCGAGTTCAGGAACGAGCGCTGTAATTGGTCGCGGATCTGAATTCCAGTACTCAAGTTGTTCATTAGTAGTTGTGCGAAGTGGTGGACTTAAAAGAATCAAACCTTTATGACGAGGATCCTTTGCGTGCTGTAACGCTAAATCAGTCCCGAATGACCACCCTGTTACCCAGACATTTTCTAATTTCAAAGTATCAAAGCAGTACGAAAGCATCGCCTCCACATCAAAGTGTTCAGCTTTTCCATTATCGAATTCACCTGTACTACTTCCGGCCTCACTTGTTGTTCCGCGGGTGTTAAAGCGAACAACGGTGATGCCAGCCATTGCAGGTAATCGATTTGCCGCTTTCTTGTACACATGGCTATCCATCATCCCGCCAGCTGTTGGCAGCGGATGAAGGCACAAAATTGCACCCTTTGATGGCCCAACAGGAGCAGCCACTTCGCCAATCAGATCAACACCATCTGCAGTGACTACATGAAATGGGGTGCGCACAGATTCAAAGACACTGCTTGGTCTTACCGTCTGGCTCATGCTTCAAATCCTATCTATTGCCGACTAGGCTTGTTGTCATGTCCAAGAAATTTAACTCTCATAATCCTGCAACTGGTGAAGTAGCTGGAACATATCCAATCTATTCCGCCAAAGAGGTTGCAGCTGTCGTAACAAGAGCCCGCGAAGCCAGTGTTGCATGGGAGAAGTTAGGTTTTGCCGGCCGCAAAAAGGTGCTGCTTTCATGGAGCAACTTCATCATTAATAATGTCGATCAGATCGCAGCACTTGTTTCACTAGAAACAGGAAAGCCTCTGGGCGATGCAAAACTTGAAGCATCAATCGCTGTAAGTCATATTGGTTGGGCCGCACGCCATGCAGAAGACATTATGCGCACTTCATACCGAGCACCTGGTGCGCTGATGGCCAATATGTCTGCAACAGTTGAACGTTCACCATTAGGCGTTGTTGGAGTTATCGGACCATGGAACTATCCAATCTTTACTCCTGTTGGTTCGATTGTTTACGCACTTGCTGCCGGAAACTCTGTTGTATTTAAGCCAAGTGAGTACACACCTGGCGTAGGCGTGTGGCTGCAGGAAAGCTTTAATTCCATTGCACCCTTTGCAGATATCTTCACAACGATCACAGGTCTGGCAGATACCGGAAATGCCTTGTGCACCAGTGCAATCGATAAGTTGTCATTTACTGGTTCTACCCGCACTGCAAAGTTAGTTGCTGCAGCATGTGCAACAAATATGACACCAGTCGTGTTGGAGTGTGGCGGCAAGGATCCAGTTATCGTGGCAGCAGATGCCAACCTTGATCGCGCAGTTGATGCAACGATCTGGTCTGCTATGGCTAACGCAGGTCAATCATGTATCGGTGCAGAGCGTGTATATGTAGATGAGCGAGTAGCAGATGCATTTATTGCAAAATCTGTGGCGCTTGCTGAAACTTTGCATTCAGGTGCACCTGGAGATGGAAATTATGGCCCTGCGACAATGCCTTCACAGATCAAGGTGATCGCAGCTCATATAAAGGCAGCGATTAAAGATGGCGGAAGTTTTGCTTACGGATCAATGAAATCTGTTCAGGAGCCATTTGTTCAACCAGTAATTTTGGTTGATGTGCCAGAGGATTCTGCGGCGGTTCGCGAAGAAACCTTTGGGCCAATCATCATTATCAACCGCGTATCGTCAATGCAGCAAGCGATTGAGCTTTCAAATGCATCTCGATATGGATTAGGTGCAAATGTGTGGTCAAAGCGCCAAGGTAAGAAGATTGCTTCGCAGTTAAAGTGCGGAATGGTTGCGATTAATTCAACCTTTGCCTTTGCAGCTATCTCATCAGTTCCATTTGGTGGAGTTAAAGACAGTGGATATGGCCGTGTTCATGGACCAGAAGGATTACTTGAATACACATATCCCCGCACCGTTGTTCGCACACGATTTAATGTTCCACTGCGTCCACTTAGTTTTAAGCGAACCGCTGGTGAAGAGAAGATTATTGTGAAGCTTACAAAAGCGTTAAAGGGTCGATTGGGTTAATACCTAGGAGCGTTACGAGTTCGTTCAGTATTTGGGCGACGCTTATCTTTCTTTGCCCAACACGCAGTGTGCCAATGTCTGCGTCCATCTTCATCGTATTCAAGCCAGGCAACAACATGTGGAGTTGCAAGAGGAATTAATTGATCACATCCCGGGCAGCGATATGGCTTAGTAGAACCAGAGCCAGTTAATCGACGAACAGTGTAAACACCATCACTGTGTTCTTCAGTGCTCTCACCCGTTGAGGCGATGTTGATCTCCCGAGGTTCTTCGGGCTTTTGTCGCTTCTTTGGGTAGTTTCTACGCGGGCTCACAGGTGTATTTTCGCATAGTAAAGTGGCCCCATGAGCCTCATCGAAGTAAAAGGGCTAAAGAAAAGTTACGGGGATGTTCATGCCGTGCGCGGTGTTGATCTGGAAATCGCACAAGGTGAGATTTTTTCACTTCTGGGACCTAATGGTGCTGGCAAGACAACAACTGTCGAAATTCTTGAAGGATTTAGAACTCGTGATGCTGGCTCTGTTTCAGTCCTTGGCTTTGATCCTCAAACTCGCGGTCATGAATCTCGTGTGTGGCGCAATCGCATCGGAATTGTTTTACAAAACTCTGCAGATGCTGGTGATTTAACAGTTTTAGAAACAATCAATCACTTCAGCGGGTACTACTCCAATCCTCGAAATGTCGATGAGGTAGTTCATTCAGTTGGATTAACTGAAAAAGAGAACGCGTTGATCCGCAATCTTTCAGGTGGTCAGCGCCGTCGCCTAGATGTAGCCCTTGGAATTATTGGAAATCCAGAGCTTCTGTTTTTAGATGAGCCAACTACTGGGTTTGATCCTGAAGCCCGTCGTGCTTTTTGGGCTCTCATTCAGCAGCTGCGCACCGATGGAACATCGATTGTGCTGACAACTCATTACTTGGATGAGGCAGAGGCGTTGGCAGATCGCGTTGCGGTGATCAATAAGGGCGTCATTATCGAAGTTTCCACCCCATCTGAACTTGGCGGCCGAGCAACAGCGCAGGCAACTGTTCAGTGGCGTGATGGAGATTCCATCAAATCTGAAAAATCAGATAACCCGACCGCTTTGGTGGCACAGCTGTCATCCAAGTTCGGTGGCGAGGTTCCGGAGTTAATTGTTTTCCGTCCATCACTTGAAGATATTTACCTTGAAATGATTGGAGGTACTCATGAATAAGGTTCCGAGTGCTCTTCAGTTAGGTCTTCGCCGCGGCAACTTAGAGATTAAGCAGTTTATGCGCCAACGCGAATCTGTTGTATTTACCCTGTTATTTCCAGTTATTTTGCTGGCAATCTTTGGATCAGTCTTTAAAGACACAATCGCACCTGGTGTAACTTTTTCTCAGTACTTTGTTGCAGGAATGATCGCATCAGGTTTGGTTAATACTGGTTTTCAAGCACTTGCAATCATGATTCCAGTCGAGCGTGATTTTGGAACATTAAAGCGTCTGCGCGGAACACCGATGCCAGCATCTAGCTACTTCATTGGTAAGACAATTTTGGTACTTGTGAGCACTGTAATTCAGATTCTTTTGCTGCTTGGCTTTGGTTTACTTTTCTTTGGCTTGAATCTGCCAAGTGACCCAGCAAAATGGTTTACCTTTGCTTGGTTAGTTGTATTAGGTAGCGCTTGTTCTACCGCCTTAGGAATCGCATTTTCAATTGTTCCAAAGAGCGGCCGCGGAGCATCAGCGGTTGTTTCGCCAATCGTAATTATTCTGCAGTTCTTCAGCGGAGTGTTCTTTGTCTTCACTCAACTTCCATCATGGATGCAACAGGTTGCTGCAATCTTCCCGCTGAAGTGGCTCACCCAAGGTATGCGCTCTGTTTTCCTACCTGACTCATTTGCTGGACAAGAGGTCGCAAAGAGCTGGGAGACTGAAAAGACATTAGCGATTCTTCTGGTGTGGCTGGCAATCGGTATTTTCTTCAGTGTTCGTATGTTCAAGTGGGATCGTGCTTAAGAAGGTATTAGCAGCGACACTGGCAGTGCTGATCTGTATGCCAGTAGCAGGCGCTGCTTCTACAACATCTTTAGCCAAGGCTAAAGCGAAGATAACTCCATCCCCATCCCCTGTATGGCCGCCAAAGGGATTCATTAAGAGTAAAGATGGAAATACCTACGCAAAGATTCCTACCGCTAAAGAGTTAGTGGGACTTGCCTCCAATGACAAGGTTTTAACGCGTGCACTAGCAAAGACAGTTGATGGCGTTCCGGTGTGCGAAAAATACTCATGTGGAGCGGTACAGGTCGCATCAACAATCGGTTGTACCTGGTGGATTGTTACCGCCGATGTTAAAGGTGCGGTTTCTGAAGAGGATAAAACTCTGAAGGTTTTTGGAACTGTGCGAACAACCCTTGGCGAAACCGGTCCCAAGAAGTACGCAACGATATTAATCGTTAGCGGCGAACCAATTGAACTTCACCATTCAATTGCAAATGTGAAAGCTGCTTGCCGCCATGATGTTCCAGATGAAAAAGTTCCTGGAAATACCTACACAATCAAGCCTTAGCGGTTAGCTCCTGGAACCCAGAGCTGATCTCCGATTTCCTTATTTGCATAACGGGCAAGCACAAATAGTAGATCTGAACAACGGTTCAAATACTTTGCTGTTAATGGATTTACTCCGCCACCAAATGCGTGAATAGCAGCCCATGTGCAACGCTCTGCGCGACGAACAACAGTACGAGCTACATGCAAATGAGCTGCTGATGCAGTACCGGATGGCAAAACAAATGAACGCAATGACTCAAGATCGGCGTTGAACTTATCGATCTGCGCTTCCAGATATGTAATTTGAGATTCAAGAACGCGCAAAGGTTCGAAAGCTGGTGAATCTACAACTGGGGTACATAGATCGGCACCCACATCAAATAGATCATTTTGAATACGCACAAGAAGTGCGCGCATATCCTCGGTTAATTGATCAGTTGCAAGCACAACACCGATTGTTGAGTTTGCCTCATCAACTGTTGCATACGCTTCGAGGCGAGGATCATTCTTGGAGGTACGACTCATATCCCCCAGAGATGTAGTTCCGTCATCGCCAGTCTTTGTGTAAATGCGCGTTAAATTAACCATGTCCGTAGCCTATAAGTAGACTGCACCCATGGCATCCCACGATCGCTTCCGCATTATTGGCGGAACCTCCTTACGCGGAGAAGTCTCTGTAACAGGTGCCAAGAACTCTGTTTTAAAGCTCATGGCCGCCTCTTTGCTGGCTGCGGGCAGCACGACCATTAGAAATGTTCCAGATATCGCCGATGTAGACATCATGGCTGATCTGTTAACCCGTCTTGGCTGCACAGTTGTACGCGGCGCAGACACCGTAACAATCGATGTCCCACAAGAGCCTGCACACCGTGCTGATTACGATTTAGTGCGCAAGATGCGCGCATCAATCAACGTCTTGGGTCCATTAGTCGCACGAGTTGGCCAAGCAGATGTGGCACTTCCTGGTGGAGATGCAATTGGATCACGCGGATTAGATTTTCATATTAAGGGTCTTGAATCATTAGGTGCAAAGGCTCATATCGAACATGGTTATGTGATCGCGGAAGCGCCTAATGGATTAACTGGAGCACCAGTTGAATTAGATTTCCCAAGTGTTGGTGCAACTGAAAATATTATGACCGCTGCAGTGTTGGCAAAGGGTGTTACAACCATTGATAACGCTGCTCGCGAACCTGACATCGTTGATCTTGGTGAGTTCCTAATTTCCATGGGTGCAAAGATCGAAGGTCTTGGCTCTCCGCTAATCACAATCACCGGCGTTGAAGTTTTACATCCAACTGATCACACAACGATTACCGATCGCATCATCACCGGTACCTGGGCATTTGCAGCTGCAATGACAAAGGGCGACATCACAATCCATGGTGCGCGACCAGAACATCTGGAACTTCCATTAGAAAAATTAGCATCAGCTGGCGCGATCATCACATCAACCGCCGATGGCATCCGCGTAAAGATGGATGTTCGTCCGCAAGCAATTGATGTTGCAACACTTCCTTACCCAGGTTTCCCAACCGACTTACTTCCAATGGTTATTGCACTGAACGCCGTTGCCGAAGGTCATTCATTAGTTACTGAAAATGTTTTTGAATCACGCTTCATGTTCGTTAACGAGCTCAGCCGTTTAGGCGCCCAAGTCAGCGTTGATGGCCACCACGCCTCAATTACAGGCGTAGAACTGCTCTCTGGCGCTCCCGTCGAAGCCCATGACATTCGTGCGGGCGCAGGTCTCATCTTGGCGGCCCTTGTCGCCGACGGTGAAACAACTGTCGATCAGGCATTCCACGTTGATCGCGGTTATCCAAACTTTGCCGAGCAGTTACAAAGCCTCGGCGCCAAGGTAACCCGCGAATAGTTTTATTGCATAAAAAAAGTAATTCTTAGCGTAGAAAAGTGTGTAGTTGCTTCTTCATCTTTTCGCAGCTGAGAATTACTTTTTTATAAATTACTTAACGGACTCCGTAAGAATTGAGACGCGGTTGTTTGAAACCGATAGAAAACCACCGGAGACATTGAACTGTGTGTCTTCGCCGTTTGTTCCATGGATGACGACCTGACCGTCAACTAGTACTCCAAAGAGCGGTGCGTGATCGGTGAGAACACCGATGTCACCTTCGACTGTGCGAGCAGAAACAGAAGTTGCTTCGCCCGACCAGACGCGCTCTGTTGGAGATACGAGTTCGACTTTAAGTGTCATGGTGGATTACTTCGCCAAGCTTGCTGCTAGTTCAGCTGCGTTGCGCTCAACATCTGCAAGACCACCACACATGAAGAATGCCTGCTCTGGAATGTGATCATACTTTCCATCTGCAAGTGCTTCGAATGCTTCGATTGTCTCTGATAGCGGAACGAATGATCCGTCGATTCCTGTAAACACCTTCGCTACGAATGTGTTCTGTGAAAGGAAGCGCTGGATACGACGTGCGCGGCCCACAAGTACGCGGTCATCTTCTGACAATTCATCGATACCGAGAATTGCAATGATGTCCTGTAGATCCTTGTAACGCTGCAGGATCTGCTTGATGCGGTTAGCAACACGGAAGTGGTGCTCGCCGATGTAGCGTGGATCCAAGATGCGTGATGTTGAGTCAAGTGGATCCACAGCTGGGTAGATACCAAGCTCTGAAATCGGACGAGACAACACTGTTGTTGCATCTAAGTGCGCGAAAGTAGTGTGCGGCGCTGGGTCTGTAATATCGTCAGCAGGAACATAAATTGCCTGCATAGATGTAATTGAGTGACCACGTGTTGATGTGATGCGCTCCTGTAGCTGACCCATTTCATCTGCAAGTGTTGGCTGGTAACCCACAGCAGATGGCATACGGCCTAGAAGTGTTGAAACCTCAGAACCTGCCTGTGTGAAACGGAAGATGTTATCGATGAACAGAAGTACGTCCTGCTTTTGAACATCGCGGAAGTACTCAGCCATTGTTAGCGCTGACAATGCAACACGTAGACGCGTTCCAGGTGGTTCATCCATCTGACCGAACACTAACGCCGTCTTATTGATAACGCCGGTTTCAGTCATTTCAAGGAACAAGTCGTTACCTTCACGAGTACGCTCACCAACACCGGCGAATACAGATACACCACCGAAGTTTTCAGCTACACGGTAAATCATTTCCTGAATCAAAACTGTCTTACCTACACCTGCACCACCGAATAGACCGATCTTTCCACCCTTTACATATGGTGTTAGTAGATCGATAACCTTGATACCGGTTTCAAACATCTCAGTCTTTGATTCCAACTGATCGAATGCTGGTGCATCACGGTGAATTGGCCAACGCTCTTTGATGTCGAGTGAAGAGGTTGGAACATCTAGTGATTCGCCAAGTGTGTTGAACACGTGACCCTTTGTTACATCACCAACAGGAACTGAGATCGGTGTTCCTGTATCTGAAACTTCTGCGCCACGGACCATACCGTCAGTTGGCTGCATTGAGATTGCGCGCACGAGGTTATCGCCAATGTGCTGAGCAACTTCAAGTGTCAAGGTACGAGTAGTACCTGACATGGTTGTCTCTACATGTAGCGCATTAAAGATCGCTGGCATTGAATCGGCTGGGAATTCAATATCCACCACCGGTCCGATAACGCGAGCTACGCGGCCCTTTTTTGAGTTCGACATCATTCACTCCCTGCACTAGCTGAGGCCAACGCGTCTGCGCCGCCAACAATTTCACTGATCTCTTGAGTAATTTCGGCCTGACGAGCCGCGTTCGCAAGTCGTGTTAACGACTTGATTAGATCATCAGCATTGTCAGTTGCTGACTTCATAGCGCGACGGCGAGCTGCATGCTCTGAAGCTGCAGATTGCAACATCGCGTTAAATACTCGAGCCTCAATGTAACGAGGTAGCAATGCATCAAGCACTACACCTGCATTAGGTTCGAATTCATACATTGGTAGCAATCCAGTTGGAACTGGTGCATCGCTTTCTACAACCTCGAGAGGAAGCATGCGCTTTGCCATTGCATTCTGGATAAGCATTGACTTGAACTCGGTAAAGACGATGTGGATCTCATCAACACCAGCTGCTTCAGTTGTTGAATCAGCAACGAATGCTTGAATCAACGCATCTGCAACCTCTTTAGCGTTTTCATATGTTGGGTTATCTGAGAAACCTGTCCACTGTCCTGCAATCTCGCGATCACGGAACTTGTAGTAACCAACAGCTTTACGTCCAACTAGGTACGGCTTAACTTCAAGACCGCGTTCGCGAAGAAGTGCAGCTAACTGCTCCCCTTCCTTGATCGCGTTGTTTGAGTAAGCGCCAGCCATTCCACGGTCTGCAGAGATAATCAAAATCGCAGCGCGCTTTGGATTTTCGTGAGGCGTAGTTAATGGATGGTTTGTTGAAGAGTAGGTAGCAACTGCAGATACCGCACGGGTCAACTCATTGGCATAAGGAGTTGAAGCTGCGACTCGTTGCTGCGCCTTAACGATACGAGAAGCAGAGATTAACTCCATTGCTTTCGTAATCTTTTTAGTCGCTTTAACGGATCGCATCCGTCGGCGATATATGCGAAGTTGAGCACCCATGAGTTACTTCTTCACCGCCGGTGGAACGTGCTTAGTAATTTGCTCTGCGCCTTCGCCATCTAGGGCTTCAGCTGGAGCTTCATTAATAGCTTGTGCTGCAGATGACTTGAACTGCTTCTTGAATGCAGTTACAGCCTCTTCCATCTTTGCGATGGTGTCATCATCTAGCTGCTTAGTCTCAGAGATAACAGAGTTGATCTCCTTGCGTTCGCGAGCGATGAAGTCCAAAAGCTCTGCTTCGAAGCGACGAATATCTGCGACAGCAACATCATCAAGCTTTCCAGTAGTACCCGCCCAGATTGAAACGATCTGACGTTCCAATGAGTATGGTGAGTACTGACCCTGCTTAAGAAGTTCAACCATGCGTGCGCCGCGCTCAAGCTGAGCCTTTGATGCAGCATCAAGATCTGAACCGAAAGCAGCGAAGGCTTCGAGTTCACGGTACTGAGCAAGGTCAAGACGTAGACGACCAGCGATCTTCTTCATCGCCTTTGTCTGTGCTGAAGAACCAACACGTGAAACAGAAACACCTACGTTGATCGCTGGGCGAACACCGGCGTTAAACAAATCTGTTTCGAAGAAGCACTGACCATCAGTAATCGAAATAACGTTTGTAGGAATGAACGCAGAAACGTCATTTCCCTTTGTTTCGATGATTGGCAAACCGGTCATTGAACCGCCGCCCAATTCATCTGAAAGCTTTGCGCAACGCTCTAGCAAACGTGAGTGTAAGTAGAAAACATCGCCTGGGTACGCTTCGCGGCCTGGTGGACGACGAAGTAGAAGTGAGACTGAACGGTAAGCCTCAGCTTGCTTTGATAAATCATCAAACACGATTAGTACATGCTCGCCGTTGTACATCCAGTGCTGACCAATTGCAGAACCGGTGTAAGGAGCTAAGTACTTGAAACCTGCTGGATCTGATGCAGGTGAAGCAACGATTGTTGTGTACTCCATTGCGCCAGCTTCTTCGAGAGCGCCCTTAACAGCTGCAATCGTTGAACCCTTCTGACCAATAGCTACATAAATACACTTAACCTGCTTCTTCTTATCGCCAGATTTCCAGTTTTCCTTCTGGTTAATAATTGTGTCTACAGCAACCGCTGTCTTACCTGTCTGACGGTCACCAATGATCAACTGGCGCTGTCCGCGACCAATCGCTGTCATCGCATCGATCGCCTTGATACCAGTTGCAAGTGGCTCCTTAACAGGTTGGCGCTGAACTACAGAGGGAGCCTGTAGTTCTAGTGCACGACGTGCTTCAGCCTTGATCTCGCCCTTGCCATCAATTGGATTTCCAAGTGCGTCAACAACGCGACCTAGGAAACCATCGCCCACTGGTACAGAGAGAATTTCACCAGTACGACGAACAGATGTTCCTTCTTCAATTCCTGTTGTACTACCCAAAATAACGGTACCGATTTCACGGACGTCTAGGTTGAGTGCGAGGCCGAGTGTGCCGTTTGCAAACTGCAACAACTCATTCGCCATTGTTGATGGCAACCCTTCAACACGTGCGATTCCGTCGCCTGCTTGGCTAACGGTTCCCACTTCGTCGCGAGCTGCAACGCCTGGATCGTATGACTTAACGAAGTTCGCTAAGGCACCCTGAATCTCTTCAGGATTGATCTTTAGGTCTGCCATGTGTTTCTCCCTTTATTTGCTTCCAGCAAGAGCACGTGCGGCTCCAGCCAAACGATTTGAAACTGATCCATCGACGATCTCATCTGCGAACTTCACTGAAACTCCACCAAGAACTGATGGATCGATTTCAATATTGATGCGAACAGGTTGTCCAACCTTGCTAGTTAGAGTTGTAGTTAGACGATCAAGTTGTGCAGGTGTTAGTGGAGCTGCAACGCGAACCAACGCAATAACGCGGTTACGACGAGCTGCTAGCGCCCATTGGTAATCAGCAAAAGCTGACTCAATGCTGCGGCCTCTCCATGCATTCACCATCTGTGAAACAAGCTTTACAGTTGAACCAGATGCGCCCTTGAGAATGTCAGCGACTAAGGTCGCCTTGGCATTCGTAGCATCTGATGTCAGCGCTTTACGTAGTTCTGATGAACCAGCAAAGGCTGCTGCAGCTATGAAAATTTCATCCTCTACACGATCTAGTTCGCCTGCAATGTTGGCAGCTGATGCTTCTGCTTCGATTGCTAGCTGTTCTAGAACAAGTACAAGATCCTTTGGTGCTGACCAGCGAAGGCTTGAAAGCTCGGTAACTAAACCAAGTGCAAGTGCGCCGATCTTCTTTCCAAATAGTTCAGAGATAAATGCTGCCTTTGCCTTTCCATCTCGTGATGGATCGGTAAGTGCGCGACGTACAGCAATGTTTGTGCTGAGTACATCTGCAACAAAGAAAAGCTCAGAGCTCAAAGCAGATGCACTGTTTGCATCTACGCCTTTGACGGCAGCATCAAGCGATGCACGTGAAGCCACAAGTGACTTACGGCTGCTACCTCCGAAGTGAGCTCTCATCTTTACTGCTTCCTTATCTCTACTTAGATTTTTCTAAATCTTCTAAGAAGCGATCAACGATTCGTGATTGACGAGCTTGATCATCCAAAGCTTCTCCAACAATCTTTGAAGCAAGTTCAACTGCAAGTGCACCGACTTCATTGCGAAGTGAGGTAACCGCTTGTTGACGTTCTGCTTCGATTGAAGCGTGAGCAGTTGCAGTAATGCGAGCTGCCTCTTCTTGTGCCTTCGCACGAAGATCTTCAATGATTGCTGCACCTTGAACACGAGCTTCTTCACGAAGAGTCTGTGCTTCTGACTGTGCCTTAGATAGCTGTTCGGTGTACTGAACAAGCGCACGCTGAGCTTCAGCCTGTGCCTTTTCTGCACGCTCGATGCCACCTTGAATTGCCTGCGTACGCGCTTCGAATGCCTTTTCAAACATTGGCACAACGAACTTGCGCAGCACATAGAACAGAAGACTGAACGCGATCGCACCTACTACTAATTCAGCAGTGTGAGGAACGAGAGGGTTCACCTTCTCTTCAGCAGCTAAGTTAACAAATTGCATCAGTTTTCCTTAATTTTTAGTATTAAAAATCGATTAAGTATTAGAGAACGAATGCGAGAACGAGACCGAAGAGTGCGAGAGCTTCAGCAAGCGCGAAACCTAGGAACGCGATTGGCTGTAGAACGCTACGTGCTTCTGGCTGACGTGCAACACCGTTGATGTATGCGGCGAAGATAAGTCCAGTTGCTACACCGGGACCGATTGCTGCGAGGCCAAAACCAACAAGGTTGAGTGTGCCTTCCATTTATTTCTCCTTATTTCCTATTAGTGCTCGTCGGCAAGGGCGCCGGCGATGTATAGAGCTGCGAGCAGAGTAAAGATGTACGCCTGCAAGCATTGGACCATGAATTCAAAGAAGGTCAACACAATGCCGATACCGAAGGCAAATGGGCTGATCAACTTCAAACCAATAACACCTTGAAGGAGATGTTCTCCACCCAAGATAAACACGAGCAACAACAAGTGGCCCGCAAACATATTTGCAAAAAGACGAAGTGAAAGCGTTAGAGGACGAACAACAAAGAAGGTAAGAATTTCAAGAGGTGTAATCAAAATGTATGCAGCCTTTGGAACACCAGGCATGAACAAGATTTCCTTGAAGTACTTAAACGCACCTTGCTTACGAACACCTACATAGTGGAAAACGATGTAGGTAGATAACGCCAAAATGTATGGGAATGAAACGTGAGACATCGTTGGGAACTGAATCAATGGAATAATTCCGAACAAGTTGTTAACCAAGATGAATGTAAACAAAGTAAATAGATACGGCACGAAACGTAAGAAGTCGTGGCCGATTACATCCTTTGCCAAGTTTTCACGAACAAATGAGTAAACAGATTCGCCAGCAAATTGGAACTTGCTTGGAATGATCGCTGCTTTGCGTGAAGACAAAATGAAGAATGTTGAAATCAAAACAACTGAAAACAAAACTAAAAGAATTGGCTTGGTTGTATAAACATTGTCACCAAAAATAGGTGGAAGTTGGAAGTCTTTGCTGCTTGGTGGGACGAATCCTTCACCCTCAGCTGAACGCAGTAGAACGCGCACGCATACTCCTCAATGGTTGATACAACGGGAAGACGGGGCAACCCTATGGGAGACGGGTTATTTATGAGAAATCGAAATCGGCCCTACAGATGTGAGATTGAGCGTGGAGCCAGGGCTATTCGCGGCCGAAGCGCAGCCAGACGAGGTAGATCGCCCCGCTGATTCCCACGAGCAGGCCGATTAGGGTGAAGATCCCCTTATCCAGCCACTTATCCAGGCCGTAGCCGATGCCTCCCCAGAAAACTAGGCCTGAAAGGAGGTATCCAAAGATGGACCACATTGCATTCTCTTCGCGGTTAGCCATGGTTACTCCTTATTGCTTGGTCTCGGGCAGAGGTAAATGTAGGCGCAGTTTCATGTAGCTGGCAATCTCGCCCCATAGCCAGGCGATGGTCAGGGCCACGGCGGTCACACCAAAGGCGGTGCGGTTGATGGTGGCTCGATCGGTGTACTTGGCGATCGCCCACAGCAGTGCGCCAAGCGCAAACAACTTGGCAAAGTAAGAAAACATCGCCATCGCCATAGTTGAGATCGGATCTAGATTTCGAGTCATTCGTGACACGGCAATGTGGATGACAAAAAAGATGATGACAACAAATTGAGCAAGGAGCGCTCCCCAAAATCCACTTGAACCTTGAACCACAGCAGAGACCGCAATTGCAACCAAGCTAACAATCAAGGTTGGAACAAATGCTCCGCGCAATAGCAAGGACTCATTACTTTTTTCGCTCATGCATCAACCTTCTTCGGATTTTTCTTGAATGAAAGAAGTGACAGTGTTGCCGCAGCTAAAACAACAGCAGTGATAGTTGCAACCCACCATGGTGCAAAAGCTAAAACAGTTACCGGGAATGCGATCGTTGCAGTTGAAAGATAAAGAATCAGCGCAGTTTTGTTTGTTGAATTACCTGCACTGAGCAAACGGTGATGCAGGTGCAAATTATCTGGTGCAAAGGGAGACTTGCCAGCCTTTACTCGACGACTTACCGCAAGCAATAAATCTAAGAATGGAATTGCAAGCACTGCGAATGGAAGAAGCAGCGGCAACAATGTTGGTCCAAGTTTTTCTGCTGAAATTGCATTTGGGTCAACTTGTCCTGTTAATGTAATTGCAGCTGCAGATAGCAACAGACCTAACAACATCGAACCGCTATCCCCCATAAAAATCTTTGCCGGGCTTATGTTATGAGGCAAGAAACCAAGGCAAATACCTACTAATACAGCGGTTATTAGCGATGGTGCACCTGCGCGACTAAAGCCGTAATCAACAGCTAATAGATAAGCAAAGGCAAAGAAGGCAATGCCTGAGATTGCAACGATCCCCGCTGCCAATCCATCCATGCCATCAATAAAGTTAACTGCGTTAATAACAACTAACACGATTAGAACAGTTACTAACTGCCCAATACTTGGTGGCAATGTGATGACGCCATTGATCGGAAGCCACAAGATTTGGATTCCGTATAACAACAAGATTCCCGCTGTGAAAACCTGACCTGCAAGTTTTGTCAGCGCATCTAATTCAAAGCGATCATCTGCCATTCCAAGTAGAACAATTGCTGTTGCTGCCAAGAAAATTCCTTGAGCTTCATGTCCAAAAGATTTTCCAACCAGCGGAAGGTGATTAACAATTGCAAAGGTAAATGCCATTGCGGCCCACATAGCAACGCCACCCCAACGGGCGGTAGGTGTGCTGTGAATATCGCGAGCACGAACTCCGGCAACGGCACCTAAGCGAACAGCTTGTGAGCGAACAATCGGAGTAATCAGGTAACACAAAGCAGCTGAGATCAGCAGTGTTATCAAATACTCGCGCATTGGTAAGAGTTATGCCTGGTAAATAGGAAAACGTGAAGTCAGTGCATGAACATCAGTTTTGATTGCTGCATGTGCTGCTGCATCATCAGTTTTGATTGCACGTGAAATCAATGAGGCGATCTGCTTCATCTCTTCAACACCCATACCTTGGGTTGTTGTTGCAGGTGAACCAACGCGAATTCCACTTGTAATGCCTGGCTTTTCTGGATCGTAAGGAATTGAGTTCTTATTCATAACAATTCCAGCAGCTCCACAACGCTCATCGGCAACCTTGCCAGTTACGCCAGTGCTGCGAATATCCATAAGTGCCAAGTGGGTTTCAGTTCCACCAGAAACTGCTCGCATGCCTTCTGCTTCAAGTGCTGCAGCTAATGCCTTTGCGTTAACAATTACATCCTTTGCATACTTTTGATATGCAGGAGTTGCGCACTCTGCGAGCGCAACTGCCTTTCCGGCAACTGCAGACATGATTGGACCGCCCTGCATTCCAGGGAAAACAGCTTTATCAATCGCTGCAGCATGTTCAGCCTTAGCCAAAATCATTCCGCCGCGTGGTCCACGCAAAACCTTGTGTGTTGTAAATGAAACAACATCTGCATACGGAACAGGTGAAGGGATCGCCTTACCTGCAACTAAACCAATGAAGTGCGCTGCATCTACCCACATAATTGCGCCAACTTCATCGCAAATAGCGCGAATCTTTTCAAAATCAATCAGTGATGGGTAAGCAGTAGCTCCTGAACAGATCATCTTTGGCTTTGTGGCGATTGCTTGATCACGTAGCTGGTCGTAATCAATTAGTTCGTTGTCCTGGCGAACACCGTATGACTCGACGTTAAACCACTTACCTGAAAAGTTAACTGGAGATCCATGAGTTAAGTGACCACCATGTGGAAGTGACATCGCAAGAACTGTGTCCCCTGGCTTTGTAAATGCTTGGTACACCGCAACATTTGCTGAAGCTCCCGAGTGTGGCTGCACATTTGCATGCTCTGCACCGAACAATGACTTTGCACGTTCGATCGCAAGGTATTCCGCCTTATCAACCTCTTCGCAGCCACCGTAGTAGCGCTTCCCTGGATAACCTTCGGCATACTTATTAGAAAGTGTTGACCCAAGTGCAGCAAGTACTGCGCGCGATGTGAAGTTTTCTGATGCGATTAACTGCAGATTGGTCTGTTGACGCTTGAGTTCAGATAAAAGAACCGCTGCGATATCAGGGTCCTGCTGAGTTAAAAGGTTGAAATCTGGGCCATAAAAGGTTTCGGACATGCCCAAACCCTATAGGGCGATGGGCTTACGCGCCCGTAGCGCCAGGAACGATTGCCTGAATTTCCTCGAGCGAGACCGCGCCGATACGAAGTACCCGGACTCCAGTTTCATCCGCCTCAACAACCGTTGAGATTGGACCCTTGCGCAGGGTTCCATAATCAAACTTCAAGGCGACATCTGAATCTAAAACCATGACATCGCTGAGCATCTTTGGCGCAGGCATTCCCTTTCGTGCCGCGCTAGCAACCGCTAGTGGACCGGTTTGTGCAACTAAAGCTTTTGCAAACTTTGCTTTCGGAATTCGTACGCTGACTCGATCTAGTTGGTTGTTATCACCAAGATCCCAACTAAGACCAATTTGTGGGCGCAAATTCAATGAAACCATTCCGGGCCAAAACTTTTTCATCAATCCTTTTATTTCAGGGGTTATTTCGCGAACAACACCTTCTACAGTCTTTGTGCTTCCAACAATTACTTGAGCTGCGGTAAACAACGGATCTCCGCGAAGCACATGCATCGCGCGAACTGAGTCTGCTCTAAATGCATCGCACACATATGCATAACTATGTTCCATTGGAATCACGATGATAAAACCATCGGCGATCGCTTTGGCAGCCTTGTTAACGTGACGAGTTAACTCACCTTTCTTAAGATCAATGTCCTTCGCCATGGCTACCTCCTCACCGCACTAGTCCAACGTGGTCGTCCTACTAGGTCATCATGCAGGGCAATTTCTAGAAAATCTATAGCCAACACATCTGCAATTGCAGGACCTTGCTCTTCAGTATGTTCAATCACCAATACTCCCCCGCTTTTTAACAAACGAGAAGCTGCGGTGATAAAGATCTTTGGAATTTCCATTCCAGTTGGTCCACCGAAAAGAGCCACATGTGGCTCGAACGCTGCAACATCACGTGGCAACTGCTGAGAATCTGGAACATATGGAGGGTTAGCAATTACGACATCGCACTTAATTCCAGGCAATACATCGGCAACATCGCCTTCTACGACTCGAACATTTTCAGCGATTACAGAGACGTTTTTCTTAAGCCAGACAAGGGCTTCAGGACTTTTTTCAACAGCAATGACACGTGTTGTTGGAGCCTCAGTTGCAATAGCTAACGACAGCGCACCAGATCCTGCACCTAAATCAATCACGCTTACTGGTGCAGGAAGATTTTCAATATGCTGCAAAACAGCTTCCACCAATAGCTCTGATTCAGGGCGTGGAACCAATACACCTGGACCCACTTCAATATTTAAATATCTAAACCCAGCAACCCCTGTTAGATATTGCAACGGCTCAAAGTTCAGACGACGATCTAATAAATCAAAGAACTGTTCTTCTAATACATCTTTATCTTCGATGCCCAGCAACGTTGATTCAACTAAAACTGGGTTATGAAGATCCATACGTGACAGACCTAGAACATGAGCAAGCAGGTGTTCGGCATCAACTTCGGAAATACCAGACTCAGCTAACTGAGACTTTGCATCCCGTAGTAGCTGCTTAATATTCATATTAGTTTGCGTTAGCCAAACGTGCTGCTTTGTCAGCATCAAGCAAGGTTTGGATCATGTCATCCAAGTCGCCATTGAGAACCGCATCCAAGTTATTTGCCTTGTAGTTAACGCGGTGATCACTGATGCGGTTTTCTGGAAAGTTGTAGGTACGGATTCGCTCTGAACGATCCACTGTACGAACCTGGCTCTTGCGCTCGGCAGATGCAATTGCTTCAGCTTTTTCTTGAGCATCTGCAAGCAAACGTGCACGCAAGATACGTAGCGCAGATTCTTTGTTTTGTAGCTGGCTCTTTTCATTCTGACAAGAGACAACAATTCCAGTTGGAACGTGGGTTAAACGCACAGCAGAGTCAGTTGTATTAACTGATTGTCCGCCAGGACCTGATGAGCGGTAAACATCTACGCGCACATCATTCATGTTTAGCTCGACATCAACCTCTTCTGCTTCAGGCAAAATAAGCACGCCCGCCGCTGAAGTATGAATTCTTCCCTGGCTTTCAGTTTCAGGCACACGTTGCACACGGTGCACGCCGCCTTCAAACTTCAAGCGTGCATAAGGAGATTCTCCAGGTGCTGCGGTTCCTTTTGATTTAACAGCTACAGAAATATCTTTGTACCCGCCCATTTCACTTTCGGTGGCATCAATGATTTCAACTTTCCAGTTGTGCTTTTCCGCATAACGCATGTACATACGCAAAAGATCTCCAGCAAAGAGCGCTGACTCATCTCCACCAGCACCAGCTTTAACCTCCAAAATAACATCGCGATCATCATTGGGATCACGTGGCAGTAACAACTCTTCTAACTTTTCAGCGGCTGCATCACGTGCTGCCTCTAGCGCTGGAATTTCAGCTGCAAAATCAGGATCTACATCTGCAAGCTCTGCAGCAGCTAATAAATCCTCTTCTGACGATTTCCATGCTTTAAAACCAGCAACAACTGGACCCAACTGTGCATAACGGCGCCCGAGCTTTCGCGCATTTGCTTGATCTTCGTGAATAGAAGGATCAGCCATCTTCGCTTCTAGTTCTGCGTACTCACGCACCATTTCATGTGCTGATGCAAAGCGATCATTGCTCATCGACTGCTCCTTTCTATTTCGTTGGCACTTCTTAATTAAACATTAGGGAAATAAAAAAAACCGCGACCGCAACCCGACAAGGGCTGCGATGCGGTTTCTTTAGAAAGCTAGTTCTTCTTACCGAAGCGCTCTTCGAACTTAGCCACGCGACCACCAGTATCAAGGATGCGCTGCTTACCTGTGTAGAACGGGTGGCAGACTGAGCAAACTTCAACATAGATTGAACCGCTTGCAACTGTTGAACGAGTTACGAACTTCTCGCCGCAACCACAAGTTACTTGGGTCTCTTTGTACTCTGGGTGGATATCTGGCTTCATGGTTATTCCTTCTTTAATGCTTGGGTCTCATGTGAGTGAACCAAGCGGATGATTAACAGACCCCAAGGGTAGGCGAAAAGCCCACAATTGAGAAATTTACGCTTACTTTGAGTCGTCTGGACCCGAAGTTGTCTTCTGAATCTGCATCAAAAACTCGACGTTGGACTTAGTGCCCTTCATCTTCTCAAGTAACAGTTCCAAAGCAGCCTGTGGCTCTAGTGCGTGAAGAACGCGACGTAGCTTCCAGACAATGTTGAGCTCTTCTGAACCCATAAGGATTTCTTCCTTACGTGTACCTGAAGCAACAACGTTAACCGCAGGGAAGATGCGCTTATCAGCCATCTTGCGATCAAGGATGAGCTCCATGTTTCCAGTTCCCTTGAACTCTTCGAAGATAACTTCATCCATACGAGAACCTGTATCAACAAGTGCTGTTGCAAGAATCGTTAGTGATCCGCCATCTTCAATGTTACGAGCAGCTCCGAAGAACTTCTTTGGTGGATACAAAGCAGCTGAATCAACACCACCAGAAAGGATTCGGCCTGATGCAGGTGCTGCAATGTTGTATGCGCGACCAAGACGAGTAATTGAGTCAAGTAGAACAACTACATCGTGACCTAGTTCAACTAATCGCTTTGCGCGCTCGATAGCAAGCTCTGCGATTGTTGTGTGATCATCAGCAGGACGATCGAAGGTTGAAGCAATAACTTCACCCTTAACGCTGCGCTGCATATCTGTAACTTCTTCTGGACGCTCATCAACAAGAACAACCATCAAGTGACACTCTGGGTTATTTGTTGTGATCGCGTTAGCAATTGATTGCAGAACCATTGTCTTACCAGCCTTTGGGGGCGAAACGATAAGACCACGTTGACCCTTACCAATTGGTGCAATCAAATCGATGACACGTGTTGTAAGCACATTTGGCTCAGTCTCAAGGCGCAAACGCTCCTGAGGATAAAGCGGAGTTAGCTTTCCGAATTCAACACGGTTACGTGCCTCTTCAGGAGTCATTCCGTTAACAGTTTCTAGAGTGATCAAAGCGTTGAACTTCTGCTTTGTTTCACCTTCACGAGGCTGGCGAACCTGACCTGTTACAACATCTCCCTTGCGCAGACCGTTCTTACGAACCTGCTGCAGTGAAACGTAAACATCATTAGGGCCTGGCAGGTATCCACCTGTGCGGATAAATGCGTAGCTTTCGAGAATATCGAGTAAGCCACCTACTGGAACTAGAACATCATCTTCACCAATAACTGGCTCGCGCTCTTCGCGATGTCCTCGGTCACGGTTGCGATCACGATTGCGGTCACGTCCACGGTTGCGGTCGTTACGATCAAAGCGGCCACCACGATCGTTGCGATCATTTCCGCGATCGTTGTTTGACTGCGGCGCTGACTCATCATCGCCATCATCATCTGAATCTTGTGTGTTGTTTGAAGGCTTTGATTCCTTCTTGCGATTGTTACGCGCTTCGCGACGTGCTTCGCGTTCAGCCTTTGCAGCTTCGCGGTTCTTCGCCTGTAAATCAGCGATCGCCTCTACTAGTGCGTCCTTCTTCATCTTTGCTGCGCCTTCAACACCAAGTTGTGTAGCTACTGTCTTCAACTTTGGAAGGGTCATTGCAGCAAGCTCTGGACTCTGTGAGCGAACTGGTTCAATTTCTGTTGTCATGTATATCTTTTCGCTATTGGTTCTGGTCTCTAACTGAAAGTTTTAAAACTCGAGAACCTGGATTTTTGTTTTTTCTTGAGATTATCTGATGTGTTACTGGCTGCTAGATGAGCCGTTCAGATGAGTGAAGATTAGCAGGATTGCCCTGAAAATCCCAAAATTACGCTGTGACTACCGCTACCCCAGCGCGTGAGACGCCAAGAGAAATCATCTGGAACTTCTCCCCCGCAGCACGCTGAAGTTCAGCTGCCTCGGATTCCCCACCTGTGTGAAGAACCAAAACAGTTGGGCCCGCACCTGAAATAAATGCAGCTACCCCTGCTTTACGAAGCTTGGTCATTAAAGCAAAGCTCTGAGGCATCGCATCTTGGCGATACCCCTGGTGCAAATAATCTTCAGTAGCAGCAAGTAGTAGGTCTGGGCGATGTTGCAATGCTTGAACTAAAACCGCTGTATTAATTGAGTTTCGAACCGCATCCTGATGTGGAATTGATTCAGGCAACATCTTGCGCGCCTTTGATGTTGAAAGCTCTGTCGATGGAACGAATGCAAGAACACCAATACGTGGATCAACCTCAATGTTTAAGGATTGAGCAACAACATGTCCACGCTGGCTTTCCTGCCAAGCAATATTTGCACTGCCGTAAATCGCAGCTGTAACATTGTCAGGATGACCTTCCATTTCATTAGCGATGTTCAACATATCTTCATGGCTCATGCGCTCGTTGCCACCTAGAACAAGTGCGCGAGCAAGTGCTAATCCGCCAACAATTGCTGCAGCAGATGAACCAAGACCACGACCATGCGGAATTACATTTAATTGACGAAGTGCGATTCCGCGAGGACGTCCACCTAAGAAATCAAAACCTTTGTACATAGCTTTAATAACAAGGTTCTTATCTGTTGTAGGAACCGCATCTGCACCTTCACCGGTGACATCAATATCAACGCCCGCTTCATCCATAACCTGAGCCATGTAGCGATCATTCATTGTTAGCGCTAATCCAAGGCAGTCAAAACCAGGTCCTAAGTTCGCGCTAGTTGCGGGAACCTGAACCTGCATAGGTTGTGCCTTGAATGTTGGCTTCATTTTTTATGCAAGACCCAATGCTTTAGCTGCAAGCTTTGCGTTAACCGGAACAACAACTGGCTTCTTTGCAGATTCAAGTGCGTAAGGAATGTCCTTAAGTCCATGACCTGTAACGGTAATAACAATTGTCTTGCCCTGAGGAAGCTTTCCAGCCTTCTTGTACTTGATCAGACCGGCAAGTCCTGCAGCAGATGAAGGTTCAACGAAGATTCCTTCTTTAGCTGCAATTAAACGGTAAGCAGCCAAGATTTCGCGATCTGTTACAGAATCAATTACTCCGCCTGAAGAATCACGTGCATCAATTGCTTGCTGCCATGAAGCAGGGTTACCAATACGAATAGCGGTTGCAATTGTTTCTGGATTCTTAACAATCTTGCCCTTAACAATTGGCGCAGATCCTGCTGCTTGGAAGCCGTACATCATTGGAAGTTTTGTTGAAAGGCCATCCTTGTTGTACTCCTTGTAGCCCTTCCAATATGCAGTGATGTTTCCTGCATTTCCAACTGGAAGTGCGTGAATATCTGGTGCATCGCCCAACATGTCTACAACTTCAAAGCTTGCAGTCTTCTGGCCTTCGATACGGAATGGGTTAACTGAGTTAACAAGTGCAACTGGGTAGTTTTCTGACAGTTCGCGAGCAAGTGTTAAGCAATCATCAAAGTTGCCGTTAACCTGCAAAATTGTTGAATCATGAATAACCGCTTGAGCTAACTTGCCCATTGCGATCTTGCCCTTAGGAATTAAAACCGCTGGACGCATTCCAGCCTTAACTGCGTAAGCAGCAGCGGATGCAGATGTGTTTCCAGTTGATGCACAGATAACAGCCTTAGCGCCATCTTCTGCAGCCTTTGAAATCGCCATTGTCATTCCGCGATCTTTAAATGAACCGGTTGGGTTTAGACCCTCGTACTTAATCCACACATTATTGCCCAGCAGTTCTGAAAGGTTGCATGCATAAATAAGTGGAGTTCCACCTTCGCGCAGTGAAACGATCGGAGTCTTGTCACTTACAGGAAGACGATGACGGTACTCCTCGATTACTCCACGCCACTGATGAGCGCCAGCTGGTTTCTTTTTCGGAAAGATTGCCATTAGATCTGTGCTCCTTCGACGCGGATTACGCTTTCAACTTTGCTAACAATGTCCATCTTCTTTAACTTCTCAACACATGCATCTAAAGCATCTTCTGATGCAGCGTGAGTTACAACGATCAATTCAGCATCTTCACCTAAACCTGCTTGGCGAACAGTTTGGATAGAAACATTTTCGCTGGCAAATGTCTGTGCAATAGAAGCTAAAACACCTGATTTATCAGCAACATGCAGGCGCACAAAGAACTGTGATTTAACAGCGCCAATAGGTGCGATATCTAGATCTGCGTAATCTGATTCACCGTATCCAACAGTTGAATATGCAGCATGGCGTGCAACTGCAACAAGGTCGCCCAAGATTGCAGATGCAGTAGGTGCTCCGCCTGCTCCGCGACCGTAGAACATCAACTGACCAGCAGCTTCAGATTCAACATAGATCGCATTGAATGCGTTGCGCACAGATGCCAATGGGTGGGACAAAGGCAAGATCACCGGATGCACACGCACTGAGATCTCATCTTTAACAGTTAGCTCTGCGATCGCAAGCAACTTGATAACACTGTTCATAGATTTTGCTGCTTGCACATCATCAGATGAAATCTGTGAAATTCCTTCGCAGTAAACCTCATCAATAACAACTGTGCTGTGGAAGGCAAGGCTGGCAAGCAGTGCGGCCTTTGCGGCAGCATCATGACCTTCAACATCAGCAGTTGGATCTGCTTCTGCGTAACCAAGCTTCTGTGCTTCCTTTAATACCTCGTCGAAGGCGCGGCCTTCTTCATGCATCTTTGTAAGAATGTAATTTGTTGTGCCGTTAACAATTCCCATAACGCGAGTGATTTGATCACCAGCAAGAGATTCGCGCATTGAACGAATAATTGGAATCGCACCAGCAACTGCTGCTTCGTAATACAGATCTACTTTGGCCGCATCTGCCGCGTTAAATAATTCGTGACCATGAGTTGCAAGCAACGCCTTGTTTGCTGTGATGACAGATTTGCCATTCTTAATCGCTTCAAGGATCAAAGACTTAGCAGGTTCGATTCCGCCCATTACCTCGATGATGATGTTGATGCTTGGGTCTGAAACGATTGATTGCAGATCTGTTGTAACTAATGATGCATCTACGCCTTCGCGGGCACCAGCTGTGCGAACGCCGACCTTGCTCAACTTCAGCAGTGCGCCTGAGCGCTCTGAAAGCTCTTGTTCGTCATCTTGGAGCAGGCGAGCAACCTGGCTGCCCACAACGCCGCAGCCGAGCATGCCAATAGATAATGTTTTGACGCCCGAATTCATGGGCTCATTCTTTCACAGATGGGTTGAACGGCGTTAAATATCCAGCGCTAAAAGATCTTCAATACTCTCTCGGCGAACAATTACGCGAGCTTTTCCATCTTTTACTGCAACAACTGATGGACGAGGCACATGGTTGTAGTTGCTCGCCATGCTGCGTCCATACGCACCTGTTGCAGGAACAGCTAGCAAATCCCCCGGCACGATGTCTTCGGGCAAATCAATCTCACGAATAATGATGTCGCCAGTTTCGCAATGCTTTCCGACTAAACGGCTTGAAACATTTTTAGCTGTGCTGGTGCGGTTAGCAAGAATTGTTGTGTACTCAGCTCCGTACAGTGATGGGCGAATATTGTCGCTCATGCCGCCATCAACTGAAATGTAACGTCGGTGTGTGCCATTTTCTAATGTCACATCTTTAACTGTGCCAACTTCGTACAAGGTAAACATTGTTGGCCCAACAATTGCTCGTCCTGGTTCAATTGAAACAGTTGGCAGTTGCAAATTAAATGTTGCGCAGTGCTTCTTTACCGCGTTGGCTAGTGCCTGCATCGCATCACGTGGAACAACTGTTACGTCGCTTTCTAGGTAAGCGATTCCATATCCGCCACCGAGATCTAGCTCGGGCAACTCTTTCTTGAACTCATCGCGATACTTTGCAAGGAAGGTGACAAAGCGCTCTGCCAAGATTTCAAAGGATTCAAAGCCAAAGATCTGCGAACCAATGTGTGCGTGGAAGCCGCGAAGCTCTAATGAAGCATGTCCATGAACCGCGGTAATCGCCGCCCATGCTGCGCCGCTTGCGATTGAAAAACCAAACTTCACATCTTCATGTGCAGTGGCAATAGATTCGTGGGTGTGGGCTTCAATTCCTGGAGTTAAACGCAACAGCACACGCTGCACCTTGCCAGCCTTTGCCGCAGCTGTTGCCACTCGATCGATTTCATACATCGAATCAATAACAATTGTTTCTACGCCAACACTGATGGCCTTTTCAATTTCAGCAACTGATTTGTTGTTGCCATGAACTTCAATCTTTTTCGGATCAATTCCGCCGGCAAGGGCAACAGCCATTTCCCCGCCAGTGCTGACATCGATTCCGATACCTAAATCCTTGATCCAGCGTGCAACTTCGGTGCAGGAAAATGCTTTTGATGCGTAATACACAGTGCCTGCTTTATCGCCAAAGGCCTCTTGTAAAGCTGAGTTCCAGGCTAATGCGCGCGCACGAAAATCTGCTTCATCAATAAAAAATGTAGGTGTGCCAAATTCTTTAGCTAGCTCTTTAGCTGTAATTCCTGCAATAGAAAGCTCAGCACCATTTGTGACAGATGAGGACCACATGGGTTACATCCTCTCCGGTGCGCCAACACCCAATAGATCTAATCCATTGGCGATAACCTGCTTTGTTGCAGTACATAGTAATAAACGCGCAGTGTGCAGCGCAGTTAATTCTTCTTCGCCCATCGGAAGTACACGGCAATCGTTGTAGAAACCGTGATACGTACCGGCTAACTCTTCAAGGTATCGAGCAATGCGGTGTGGTTCGCGGAATTCAGCAGCGCTTGCAGCAACGCGAGGGAATTCGGCAAGGGCGCCTAGTAATTCATTTTCGCGATCATGCACTAACTGACCTGGGTCAAAATCCTTTAGTTCCAGCGATGCACCAAGCTCTTGTGCATTACGAAGTACTGCAGCAATACGAGCATGCGCGTACTGAACGTAATAAACAGGATTCTCATTTGTATTGCGCTTCAAAACATCTAGATCCATCACCATTGGAGTGTCCACTGGGTAACGAATCAATGTGTAACGAGCAGCATCAACGCCAACCTTTTCAACAAGCTCTTCTAAAGTAATGATTGTTCCCGCGCGCTTAGAAAGCTTTACTTCCTCGCCGCCTTCCATGATTTTTACAAGCTGACCAATAAGAACATGGATGTTGTATTCGGGGTCATCGCCAGCGCATGCAGCGGTTGCCTTTAAACGACCGATGTAACCGTGGTGATCTGCACCCAACATGTAAATACAGATATCAAAGCCACGTTCGCGCTTGTTAATGTAATAAGCGGTATCTGATGCAAAGTAGGTAAGTGAGCCATCGCTCTTTGTCATTACGCGATCTTTGTCATCGCCAAAATCAGTTGTGCGCAGCCAAACAGCGCCATCAACTTCAAATACATGGCCTTGTGCACGCAGCTTTTCCATACCGTGTTCAACTGAACCTTCATCATGCAGCGAACGCTCTGAGAACCACACATCAAAGTGGGTGTTGAAGGTATCTAGAACTCGTTGCTGATCCTTGAGCTGTAATTGATAAGCAGCTTCACGGAATGCAACGAAACGTTCTGATTCAGGCAAAGCTTTAATGCCAGCATTTTGTGCAACAACCTCTGCTGCTAAATCTTTAATGTAATCGCCCTGATAACCATTTTCTGGAACAGGATTTCCGAGTGCAACAGCTTCAACTGATTGACCAAAGAAATCCATTTGGTTACCGCGGTCATTGATATAGAACTCGCGTGTAACAGATGCACCAGCTGCGGTTAATACACGACCAAGCGCATCACCAACGGCAGCCCAACGTGTGTGACCTAAGTGCAACGGGCCAGTTGGGTTAGCTGAAATAAATTCCAAGTTGATCTTTACTCCTGCGAGCGCAGATCCTTTTCCATAATCCTTTGTTGACTTCAAAATTGTTTCAACAAGAACCGCTTGGCTTGCACGATTTAAAGTGATGTTAATAAATCCAGGTCCTGCAATATCAACCTTTGAAATTCCTTCAACACCAGTCAGTTGTGCCGCAATAATCTCTGCCACTTCGCGAGGATTTTTGCCAGCAGGCTTTGCCAACTGCAGTGCAATAGAAGATGCATAATCGCCATGATCGCGATCCTTAGGACGCTCCAGCTTTATCGCCTCTGGGGTCTGGCCACTCAGGGATCCGGCATCGATTGCTCGGCTGATAGCAGCCTTGATCGCGCTCTCTAAAATCTCAATTTGTGATGGCACTGAGCAAGGTTAGCGTGTGGGGTGGCGAGCGTTATCAAATCGTTAAGTGAAAACTGCACTTTTGACCGTATTCGGTAGTGACCTTTCAGCGTACGAGGACTACTTTTACCTCACTACTCACCCACACCAAAGGAATGGAAACAATTTCATTCTGGGTGATTTACCCCCGAAAGGTCGTTTATTAGATGACAAAGCGTCGTAACGCAGTCGTAGCTGTAATTTCAGCTGCAGTACTTGCACTAACTGGCTTCGTATCTGTTTCGTCTGCAACAGCAGCGTCAGTACAAGTTGGCGTAATTCTTCCAGATGCAGCTTCTTCAGCTCGCTGGGAAACAGCAGACCGTAAGTTCCTTGCAGCAGCATTCAAGGCTGCAAAGGTAACTGCAGATATTCAGAACGCAAATGGCGACAAGGCTAAGTTCGCAACTATTGCTGATCAGATGATGGCAAAGGGCGTAAAGGTTTTGATCATGGCTGGACTTGATTCACCATCAACAGCTGCTATCCAGGCAAAGGCTAAGAAGGCTGGCATCAAGACAATCGATTACGATCGTCTAACACTTGCTGGTTCAGCTTCATACTACGTTTCATTCGACAACGTAGCAGTGGGCAAGCTTCAGGGTCAGGGCATCAAGGCATGTCTAGACAAGGCTGGAAAGAAGACAGCTTCAATCGTTTACCTAAACGGTTCACCAACAGACAACAACGCAACATTGTTCAAGCAGGGTTATGACTCAGTTCTACGCCCATTGATCAACTCAAAGGCGTACACACTTGTTGATGACCAAGCTGTTCCAGATTGGGACAACGCAAAGGGTGGCGTAATTTTCGAGCAGCAGCTAACAAAGGCAGGCGGAAAGCTTGATGCAGTTGTATCAGCTAACGAAGGTCTTGGACTAGCAGCAGTAGCAGTACTAAAGAAGAACGGTCTAAACGGCAAGGTATGCGTATCAGGTCAGGATGCAACAGCAGACGGACTTGCAGCGATCCTTACAGGTGACCTTTCAAACACTGTTTACAAGGCTGTAAAGCAGGAAGCAAACGGAGCTGCAGCTCTTGCGATCGCATTGATCAAGGGAACTAAGGTTACAAACGCAACTGGAAAGACAAACGATGGAAAGCGCGATGTTCCATCAGTTCTTCTAGTACCAGTTGGAATCACAAAGGCAAACGTAAAGACAGTTATTGCTGATGGATTCCAGTCACGCGCTGATGTTTGCAAGATTGCAACAGAGGCTGTTTGTAAGGCAAACGGTATCTAATTCATTAGAAACCAATCTGTTTTACAGATGAATAATTGAGTGGTTCCGGCCTGAGAGTTATCTCGGGCCGGAACTGCTTTATTTACAGCAATACCTAATACTCTAAGCAAAGTTCATAGCAACAGATCCACTAAGGGAGCACACTTCATGAGCGAACCAATTCTTTCGCTTCGCGGAATTAATAAATCCTTCGGTCCAGTGCACGTTCTTAAGAACGTTGATTTTGATGCATACGCTGGCCAGGTAACAGCTCTTGTGGGTGATAACGGTGCGGGTAAGTCAACACTTATCAAATGCATCGCCGGCATTTATCAAGCCGAAGAAGGCGAGTTCCATTTTGAAGGGAACAAGGTTGAAGTAACCGGTCCTCGAGATGCAACTGCACTTGGAATCGAAATTGTGTATCAAGATTTAGCTCTGTGCGATAACTTGGACATTGTTCACAATATGTTCTTGGGCCGCGAGGTTAAAAAGGGTGTAGTTCTTAATGAATCAAATATGGAATCACTTGCTCGCAAGACTTTAGATAGCTTGAGCGTTCGAACTGTTAAATCAATCCGCCAAAATGTTTCATCACTATCTGGTGGACAACGTCAAACAGTTGCAATCGCTCGCGCAGTATTGTGGAACAGCAAGGTAGTAATTCTCGATGAGCCAACAGCAGCACTTGGTGTTGCTCAGACCGAACAGGTTCTTAACCTTGTTCGTCGCCTTGCAGATAATGGTTTGGCAGTAATTCTGATTAGCCACAACCTCAACGATATTTTCCAGGTTGCAGACAACATTGCAGCTTTGTACTTGGGAACCATGGCCGGACAGGTCAAGAAGAGTGAAGTAACAACAAACCAGGTAATTGAATTAATAACTACAGGTAAGTCAGGAGGTGCAAAGTGAGTAACGATGTAATCGTAGAGAAAGAGTCACTTGGCACAGTTGCCCATAACTATTGGAGCAAGGTAAAGGCTGGCGATATCGGTTCACTTCCAGCGGTACTTGGATTGATTGCACTTGCTGCAATCTTCACAACAATGTCTGAGTTCTTCTTCACCAACCGTAACTTTGCCAACCTTTTGACTCAGGCAGCACCTGTCATTGTTATTGCTATGGGCTTGGTTTTCGTCCTATTACTGGGCGAGATCGATCTTTCAGCTGGTTACGCATCTGGTGTGGCTGGAGCGGTTCTTGTTCTGCTTATTACTAACCATGACTTCCCTTGGTATGCAGCACTTGCAATCAGTATTGGCGTTGGAGCGGTCCTTGGTCTCTTGATGGGAACACTTGTTTCACGAATCGGTATTCCATCATTCGTAGTTACCTTGTCGGCATTCCTTGCCTTCCAGGGAATCTTGCTTCTGCTTGCAGGTGAGGGCGGAACAATTCCAATTGATAACAATGTTATTTTGGCTGTAGAAAACAGCAACCTGACACCAACTCAGGGTTGGATTTTGTACTTCGGCGTTAGCGCGGCATATGTATTGATGGGACTGAATCGCATCAACTCTCGCCGTCGCGCAGGTTTAAAGGCTGAACTTCTAAACCTTTGGATCATCAAGACTGTTGGTCTTTTGGTAATCACCGGAGCTGCGGTCTTTGCACTGAACCAAGAGCGTGGAAATCCTCCGGTGATTAGTACTCGCGGAATTCCAATTGTTGTTCCTATTATTTTGGCAATCCTTGTTGCAGGCACCTTCCTGCTTGGAAGCACTGCATGGGGTCGTCACTTATATGCAGTTGGTGGCAACGCTGAAGCTGCACGTCGTGCAGGTATCAACGTTAAGCGCATTCGCACATCTGCTTTCGTTTTGTGTTCATCGCTTGCAGCGGTTGCTGGAATGCTCTTCGCATCTCGCATGAACTCAATCTCTCCTTCAACTGGTGGTAGTTCAACACTTCTTTACGCTGTTGGTGCAGCTGTGATCGGTGGAGTTTCACTATTCGGTGGAAAAGGAAAGATGCGCGATGCAATCCTTGGTGGATTAGTTGTTGCAGTTATTGATAACGGCATGGGACTACTTGGTTACGGCGCAGGAATTCAATTCTTGGTAACTGGTGCGGTTCTGTTGGTATCAGCAAGCGTTGATGCGATCTCGCGTAGAGGAAACCTCTCAAACTAAAGTAAAACAAGCATTAATAAAAAGAACCCCTGGTTAAGTTAATAACCAGGGGTTCTTTTTATGAGGATCTAATTACTTCAAGCCCATCAAGTGCTCTAGGGCAAGTTGATCAACGGCCTCGTAGCCATATCCGCGCTTGCCAGCTGCTTCAACATCAAATGAATCCTTTGCAAGATCCTTCCACGTTTCTCCTGGTGCAAGTGTTGGTTCAGTAAGACCTGGAATGTTTGATTCCTTCATCGCTGCAATAACACGTGAATCTGCGCGGAAGGCTGCTGCGCGCTCCTTAAGAGCAAGGTAGGTACGCATATTTGCAGATGCTGACTCCCACACACCCTTGTCATCTTCAGTGCGTGCTGGCTTGTAATCAAAGTGCTTTGGACCTGTGTAGTTATAACGCTCTAGAAGATCTACCAAGAAGAACGCTGACTTTAGATCTCCGTGACCGAACACTAAATCTTGGTCGTATTTTGGACCGTGCTGTCCGTTAAGGTCGATGTGGAATAACTTCTTGTGCCACAACGCCTGTGCGATTCCATGAACAAAGTTAAGTCCCGCCATTTGTTCGTGACCAACCTCTGGGTTCAAACCAACAAGCTCTGGGCGATCTAGCGAATTAATAAATGCAAGTGCGTGACCAATAGTTGGCAAGAAGATATCGCCACGTGGTTCATTTGGCTTTGGTTCAATTGCAAACTTAATGTCATAACCGTTATCAGTTACAAACTCGCCAAGTGTGTTAAACGCTTCACGGAAGCGATCTAGTGCAACGTATGCATCCTTTGCGCCATCTGATTCAGCACCTTCACGGCCGCCCCAGCAGACATATGTTGTCGCACCGAGTTCAACTGCAAGTTCAATGTTCTTCATGACCTTGCGAATTGCGTAGCGACGAATATCTTTGTCATTTGAAGTAAATGCGCCATCCTTGAAAACAGGATGTGTAAATAAATTTGTAGTCGCCATTGGCACCTTCATGCCAGTTTCAGCAAGGGCCTTCTTAAAGCGATCGATGTGACCACGGCGTGCGCTGTCATCACTTCCAAATGGGATCAGATCATCATCATGGAAGGTCACGCCATATGCGCCTCGGGCTGCAAGCTCATTAACGGTACGAACTGGGTCCAAAGCGTCGCGTGTGGCATCTCCAAAGGGGTCACGTGCCTGCCAACCGACCGTCCAGAGGCCAAATGTGAACTTATCTGCAGGAGTTGGGGTCAATGACATGGCGTAAGCCCTTCTATCTATCTCGCGTGGAGATGCTTCGTTTTGGAACATTGCTAACTTACCTCTAATCTTGTCCCCTATCCATACGGAAGTGGTAACACTTTGGTAAGGATTTGCGGGAGTGGTGAAATGGCAGACACGCAGGTCTTAGGAACCTGTGTCTTCGGACGTGCGGGTTCAAGTCCCGCCTCCCGCACACAGCTATAAGCAAGAAGTTAAAGTTAACTCATGGCAAAAAAGTCACCAGCCAAAATCAAAATGGAAGCCGCTGAAATAAAGCGCGCCGCTGCTGCTCGCCGTGAAGAGAAGAAAATAAAGAATGTCTGTGCCGTGACTAATGGCGATGTTGATCTGGATTACTACGCATCCGTTGATGGGGCGTGGGTTGATATCGGACTTGCTGCTCCCGCTCGTCGCGCCTTAATTGATGATGGAATGTTCAAGTTATCTGATTTACGAAAGACCTCATTAGATGCCGTTAAAGAGTTGCATGGCATGGGGCCAAATGCGATTCGAATTTTGATCAACGAAATGAAGAAAGCAGATCTTTCCTTTAGGAAATGAAGCTGGTGCAAGTAATTACTTAATTCGCTGGAGCATTACCTTCATCTGTTCGATCTGCGCAGTCTGCAAAGTGACTATGTCCTGGCCAAATTTTTTGATTGTTGAGTTTGTGGCATCTTCAATCATTTGAGTCATATGCAAGGCTCCATCATGATGGCCTGTCATTCCAAGTAACCACAAACGATCAAATTCAGAACCTGTAACTGATTTCAATCCAGCAAGCTCTGCTTCATCAAGCATTCCACCCATTTGACCATCCATAGTGTGGCCCATTTCCAAACCAGCGCCAGCTTCCTTAAGCCATTGCTTCATTTGAACAATTTCATCTGCCTGACCATCGCGAATAGCGGTTGCTAAAGCCAATAATTCTGCATCCTTGCTTTTTGTTAGAGCCAAATTCGAAATATCTACCGCTTGTTGGTGATGAGGAATCATCATCTGCAGAAACATAATGTCCGCGCCAGTTAAGTTACCGTTCTCGCGGCTTTCGTGGGAACCCATCATGGATGAATGGCCCATTCCAAAGAATCCATTGTGATCCTTCGACATTGCACTCATCGCGATGATTACGCCAACGAGAACAAGAATAATCGTGCCTAAGATTCCGGTCTTTTTATCAATATTTATCTGCACGGTTTGCTCCCTAGAGTTGTAACAACTGTACTTCCTGCGAAAGTTTTGCGCATTGCGAGCCTGCAACATGCAAATAGTTCGCAACTTTTCATTTGTATATTGATGTGATTGAGTTTGCCCTGTTCACGAGTCCTACGTACTAGCCCCGGCTTAGTAGGCGGCAACCCTCCAACGCGGTGGGGTGCTCCGGGTGACGAACTGGTCAGGAAACTGACAAGCGCGGTATTGATTAATTAGTTAAAAATTTCTAATTGATTACCTACCTTCGTTTGCAGCTGAATGACACCTACTGCGATGGAGAGATAACAATGTCTAACAACTGGTCCTTTGAAACACTGCAGATTCATGCAGGACAAACACCTGATCCAACAACTGGTGCACGCGCATTGCCGTTGTATCAAACAACTGCATACCAATTCCGTGATACAAAGCATGCAGCCGATCTATTTTCATTAGCTGAACTTGGAAATATCTACACCCGAATCATGAACCCAACGCAAGATGCTGTTGAACAGCGTATTGCCGCACTTGAAGGTGGCGTTGCCGCTCTTCTAGTCGCATCAGGTTCTGCCGCAACTACCTTTGCGATTCTTAATGTTGCAGAGGCTGGCGATCACATTGTTTCTAGCCCAAGCCTTTACGGTGGAACCTACAACTTGTTCCACTACACACTTCCAAAGTTTGGCGTTGAGGTTACTTTCGTAGATGACCCAAGCGATCCTGAAAGCTGGCGCAAGGCTGTTAAGCCAAATACAAAGGCGTTCTTCGGTGAGACAATTGCTAACCCAAAGAATGAAGTTTTGGACATAAAGACAGTTGCAGATGTTGCTCATGAAGTGGGTGTTCCACTAATCGTCGATAACACCGTTGCTACCCCGTATTTGATTAAGCCAATCGACTTCGGTGCTGACGTAGTTATCCACTCTGCAACTAAGTTCTTGTCAGGTCACGGAAACGCTGTAGTCGGCGCGATCGTTGATGCAGGAACCTTTGATTATGCAAAGTACCCAGAAAAGTTCAAGGGATTCAATGAACCAGATCCAAGCTACAACGGCATTGTGTACGCACAGGCTCTTGGAGTTGGTTCTGCCTTTGGTGCAAACCTTTCTTACATCTTCAAGATTCGTCTGCAACTGCTTCGTGATGTAGGAGCTGCAGTTGCTCCATTTAACGCATGGTTGCTTGCTCAGGGACTTGAAACATTGTCACTTCGAATCGAGCGTCACATTGAAAATGCCAAGGCGATTGCTACCTGGCTTGAAGCACATCCAAGTGTTTCCAAGGTTAACTACGCATCTCTTGCTTCATCACCATGGAACAAGTTGGCAACTAAGTACGCACCAAAGGGATCAGGGGCGGTTCTCTCCTTTGAACTTAAGGGCGGCGTTGAAGCGGGTAAGAAGTTTGTTGAATCACTGAAGTTGTTTAGCCATGTGGCAAATATCGGAGATGTTCGATCACTTGTTATCCACCCAGCAACTACAACTCACTCACAGCTTTCAGCTGATGAGCAGCTAGCAGCAGGTGTTACTCCAGGTTTGGTTCGCTTGAGCCTTGGCCTAGAAAACATCGACGATCTAAGGGCTGATCTTGAGATTGGTTTTTCTGCAGCTAAGTAACCGCACCAAGAATTAGAAAAAGGCCCCGACAGTCGACCATCGGGGCCTTTTTCTAATTCTTACAGTTAATTGCTGAATGCGTAGGCAATCAAAAGAACTCCGAAGGCACCTAACAAAAACTTGATCTCACGGCGGGCTAGAACCTTTAACGCCGCTGGCACAAATGTTGCGCCAATAATCAGTGCGCCAGGAATAAAAATTAATGCGCTATGTGAAGCGATATTTGGCTGACCCCATTGGTATCGAAGATTAATAAGCCCACACGCAAAGAGCAGGTAGCCGCCCATGCGATAGTTATTGATCCAGATATTTTCAGCAGCGTTATTTTCTTTTGAGGTGTTGTCCATTGGAAGAGTCTAGAAAGCCAAACAGGAGTGCCGCTTTCGCGACACTCCTGTTTCTTAGGATTCTTAAGTTAGATCCTAATTACTTTCGTAATTAGTGATCGTCCTTCATGCCTTCTGCCATTGACTTCATGCGAGCGATCTTCAGAATTGTTAGACCGAATACGCACTTAGCTAATACGTCAGCGATTGTGTAACCAACCTGCACGCCAACGAACTGCTCTGCAGTTGCATCTCCACCCATTCCTAGGATGTATGAGATTGGGTATACGCCCCATGTCGCAACTAGAAGTAGACGCAAACGACCGATAGTCGCTGCAACACCTTCTGGCTGACGATCTAGTGACTTACCGAGCTCTACGAACAATACGTACAGGATGTACAAGAATGGAATTGTTGATAGAACACCGTAAAGAACCTGTGTGTTCTGATCATTTGAAATTTCACCTGGGTAACCAAGCGCGATCATCGCAGCTGATGCTGGGACCAAACGCATGATTAGTGAGCGAGAAACTTCCTTAGCTAGTGCTAGTACTGCAATTACTTCTACTAGTAGTAGAGGCACAGTTAGTAGCCAGTCAACATAGCGGTATGCCTCATTGAATGAGCCCTGAGCACCGGAGATATTTACAGTCATATCTGCAGATGATTCATTGAATGAGTTGAAAATACGTAGGTAGTGGTAACCAGCAATGAATGTAACCATTGATGACATCACTAGTGCGTTGCGGTACTTAGCTAGTACGCGCTGTTGTGAAACGAGGGTGTAGATCGTGCATGCGAGCATTGAAACAAGTCCAAACGAGAATACGTTGTAGACCAGGTTCCACTGGTTGCTATCGAGTTTCAGCATTTATATATGCCTCCGTGAGGTTTTGTGGAGAGATCATTCGACCTCTGAAGTCTTCAGTCCACGGGAACCTCGAGGAGCCTCGTTGACCTTCGACAGTGATTAGTGTGAACCTGTTGCAAGGTGTTTGCACCTCGAAATGGGCAATTTCGTGACGATATCTTCTCCCTCAAAACTCAGAATGAGCGTAAAAAATGGCCAGGACCGAGGTTTCCACCCCAGCCCTGGCCACTTTAGGCAAAGCTACTTACTGACCTTCCCAGCGCTTCATTTCCGCTGCAAATGGGTCAAGACCCATTGGACCAAGCTTTAAGGCGTAGTTGTGGAACTTCTTCATGTTGAAGTTAGAGCCCAAACGAGCCTTCGCATCTTCACGAGCTGTCATCCAGACGCGCTCACCCACCTTGTAGGAAATCGCCTGGCCTGGCCAGCCAAGGTAACGATCAGTTTCGCTTCGTGAATGATCCTCATCTAGAAGTGCCTGCTCATTCAAAAGCTTGCGTGAACTTTCAGCGTTCCACACAACACCGTTGTCATCCTTGTATCCAAGATGCATTCCAATATCAACAACGATACGTGCGGCACGTAGTGCTTGCGCAGATAGGTAACCCATTTCAATTCCTGGCTCATCAAATGCACCAAGTTCATTCATAAAACGTTCTGCGTACAGCGCCCAACCCTCACCGTAACCGCTGATCCATGCTGCTTGGCGTTGGAATCGTGTTAAGCGATCCTTTTCGATTACAGCTGTACCAAATTGCAGATGGTGGCCCGGAACCGCTTCGTGGTACCAAGTAGAAACAAGGTGCCAGTTGCTGACATCGTTCTTGCCCAACATTGGAATCCAAGTTGTTCCTGGACGTGAAAGATCTTCTGATGGTGGGTTGTAATAAGGAGCAGATGCGCTACCTTCTGGCGCAAGGCGTGCTTCGCAAATTGCAACGCGTGGATCAATGTCGAAGAACTCGCCATTTAGTCGCTTCATCGCTGCATCAGTAAAATCTTGCAGATACTTAACAACATTTTCTGGCCCAACAACCTTGTACTTAGGGTCGTTATCAAGAGTGTCTGCAACCTCGCGAAGTGTCTTTGCAGATGGGTTAATTAACTTAGCAAGCTCCCACATACGATCATTGATCGCCTTGAGCTCTGCCTTGCCCCATTCATATGTTGCAGGAAGATCTAATTGCGCACCTGTGAAGTATCGTGCCCACACTGCATAACGATCCGCGCCAACCGCATCATTAGGTGTTGCGATTGGAAGGTACTTTGTACGTAAGAATTCAGCAGCCTCGGCAGATGCTTTTTCAGCAAGCTTTGCAGATTCATGCATCGCTGGATACTTTCCATCTGCATCAAAGTTCTTGCACATCGCGCTGTAGCCACCATTTGCATAGCTATCAAGCTGAGCGATTACGCCATTAACCTGACGCTGAGCAGTTGTTTTTCCTGCCTTTGCCACTGTCATGATTGTTTCGCACCATGACTTATAAGCGCCATCGACAGCTGCTAAGCGCTTGGCAATATTGTCGAAATCTTGCGCGCTGTTCTTTGGCATTAACTCAAAAATTGAACGGACATTTGATGGTGGAGATGTAAGCACATTCCACAAAACAAATGACTCTTGGCTGTCGTGAAGAGCAAGTCCTGATTCAAGACGTTCCGTCATTACAGCCTTTGCAATTCGATCGATCTCATCAATCGGTTCCATCGCTGACAACTTCTTTAAGGTCTCGCGGGTTAGATTTGCACTCACTTCGGCTGCTGCAATTGAGAAGTCATCTAACTTGTCCTGGTTCAAACCATTTCCAAGATAGGTACATCCCATTGGGCTTAGGGCAGCCTCTTGATCGATATAAACATCGCTGATTTCAAATATGGGTGATCTATGTGTCATGGCGCAAGTTTGGCAGTGGGGGCAGCCTTTGTCCACGGTTAATTAGCTGAAAGTGCCCTATGCTTAACAGATGAGTCAGACACCAGTTGCCCCACCAAAGCTTCGTGGCTGGTTTCATCTCGGTGCAACCCCGGCGGTCATAATCGCATCGCTTGTCCTATTTATATTGAGTAAGGAATCACTAAAGTTCGCGGTTGCGATTTATTCGATTACCGCAATTATGTTGTTTAGTGTTTCAGCGATTTATCACCGCGTCCCATGGATACCGGCCAAGAAAAAGATTTGGCGTCGTTGGGATCATGCAAACATTAATTTATTAATTGCAGGTTCCTACACACCATTTGCTGTTGCTTTGCTCGAAGGTCGCGATCGCACAATCCTTTTATCTGTTGTGTGGATCGGTGCTGCGATTGGTGTTGGTCTTCGAGTATTTTGGATCGGCGCACCACGTTGGTTATATGTAGCTAATTACTTATTGCTCGGTTGGGTTGCAGTTTTCTACACACCTGCTTTATATCGCGCGGGTGGTTTATGGGTATTACTTCCGATTGCTATCGGCGGGCTTTTCTATTCAGTAGGCGCAATCTTCTACGCGCTTAAGCGCCCAGGCCGCGAGGCTAAGTACTTTGGCTTCCATGAGCTGTTCCATATCTTTGTTTTAGCAGCGTGGATTAGTCAGTACATCGCAATTTCAGTCGCGATTTACAGTAAGTAAGCGTTTGCTCTAACCTAGGGCACCCCTAGAGATTTGAAATACGAGCAGCGAGGTTAGACATGGCCGAGAAGAAGAGCTTCCTTAACTGGGTTGGCTTTAGCGGAGAAGATGAGTCTTCCAAAGTACCTTCATCTGTCGATCGTATTCGCGAACTTGAAGCACAGATCGCAGATCTGAAGTCTCGTCGCGACATCACTGGCTTAACAAAAGAAGAGTTTGAAATCCTCGCAACTGAGACAGCGATGTCGATGATTAAATCTGCGCAGGCTCGCGAAAGTAAGGCGCAGGCTGCCGCATCTCGTTTAGTTGCTGAAACAACACGTGCAACAAAGGAAGAGCTAGAAGCTGCAGATGCAAAGGCACGTCAAATTCTTAGCGGAGCAGAAACGCGTGGACGAAAGTACATCCAAGCCGCTGAAACAGAAGCAGAGGAAAAGCTTGCGTTAGCTGAATCAGAGGCAGAAGCGCTGATGGAGAGTAAGAAGCGCGAGATTTCAACACTTGCAACAGCCGCTCGTCGCGAAGGTGAACGCATCATCACTGAAGCAACAACTGAAGTTTCTGGTTACCGTCAATGGTTATCTGGTGTTATCTCTGAAGCAGAGCGTTTGTATCGAATTCAAAAGCAATCATTAGATGCTGCAGAGTCTGCGATTCAGCAATCTCGTAACCGACTAGATGGTGCCTTCCAACGTCTGGAAGAGTTACAAAAGAGTGTGTTAGATAACCTCAATGCAGATGACACCTTAATAAACCCAGGTCCACTTAAGGTTTCAAGTCAGCGCACACGTCCGGCACTTGATGCTCCACGAAAGACAGTTAAGAAAACAGCGAAGAAGGCTGCAAAGAAAGCTCCTGCAAAAAAGAGCGCAGCTAAGAAATCTCCAAAACGTTAATTAACAGAATTTAAATACTCATGGCCACTCCCCGAGGCATCCGATACATACCTGCCATCGATGGCTTGCGTGCCGTAGCTGTAATTGCGGTGATGCTGTATCACCTTGGTTTTAAGTGGATTCCTGGTGGTTTCTTAGGTGTAGACCTCTTCTTTGTAATCTCTGGCTATGTCATTACGCGCTTACTGTTGGATTCAATTCAACGTAGCGGTGGCTTAGATCTTCGCGCCTTTTATGTTGCACGCGTTAGACGTTTACTTCCGCCACTAGTTTTCATGATCATCACAACAACCGTTGTTGTTGGATTATGGGCGCCCGACACAATGCGCAGATTCTTGGGTGACACTCCATTTGCATTATTCGGTGGAATGAACTGGTGGTTGGTATTTCGTCATACCGATTACTTCGAGGCAATTGGTCGACCACCGCTATTGCAGCACACATGGTCGTTAGGTGTTGAAGCTCAGTTCTACTTACTGTGGCCGTTGATTCTTCTATTGGTACTGAAGTACTTCGGCAAGAACAAGATCCCTGGCGCAGCCCTATTAATCGCCGCTTTTTCAGGCATTGCCTTACTAGTTGTTTCACTACAAGTGGATGCTGCAAGTGCATCACAGGTTAGCCATGTGTACTTCGGAACAGATACTCACAGTATTGGTTTGTTCTTAGGCGCAGCACTTGCGGTTAGTTGGATCCCGCAAAACTTGCAGGAAACTGTTAGTAAGAAGGCGCAAGATTTTATTGACGGAATCGGTGTTATAGGTCTGCTCGGAATCATTGCTTGTTTCCTCTTTGTTGATGAAACAGATCCAACTCTGTACAAACTTGCCTTCCCATTAGCCGGAATCTTTGGTTGCGCAATTATTACCTCGATTGTTCACCCTGCTTCGCGCTTTGCTCCGATTTTAAGTAGCAAACCCTTTGTATGGATCGGTGAACGTTCATATGCAATTTACTTGTGGCACTGGGTGGTTTTTCAGGTAACGCGACCTAATTACGATCTTGAAGGCTCTGAATGGGCTTTGTATGCACTGCGTATTCTTATTGTTTTCGCACTTGCTGATATTTCGCTACGTTTAGTGGAACTTCCAGTACGTACCGGCTTAATTGATTATTGGTTTAAAGGTATGAAGTACCGCACCAAGCGGGTACAACTTCGCCAAAAAGCTGGCGTAATTCTGATTGTGTTATCCGTTGCAACTCTGACCGCCACCGCTGCAACAAGTGCGATCGCTAAAGGTGATCGTCAGCTTGCAGAGCTAAAGGAACAACTTGAACAACCAACATCAACACCTGAAATTAAGGAGGGCGGACTTTGGGTTACGGGCGATTCAGTAATTCTTGGGATTCGATTTGAGTTAGATACTCGCCAACATATCGGTTTAATCAACGCTCGAGTTGGTCGGCAAGCACCTGAACTTCTAGAAGTTATTAAGCATGACAAGCTCAATATGCAAGGCTCAACTATTGTTTTGAATCTTGGTAACAACAACAAGTTAACCGAGGAACAAGTTGCCACAATCTTTGAGGCAATTGCAGATCAACCAAGAATTGTTGTTGTAAACACCGCTGTTCCTCGTGGCTGGCGCGATGAGAACAACGCACTCATTGCTCAATATGCAGCTCAGTACGGTGCTCAATTAGTGGATTGGGCCGCTGTCTCAGATGGTCATCCTGAGTACTTTGGACCAGATGGCGTGCACTTAGTTCCAACAGGTGTTCGTGCATATGTGGATGCGATCACCAGTAAGTTGTAAAAGTTTTCGATATAAAAAAGCCCCCACCAATCGGTGAGGGCTTTTTTACTTAATTACAGATTTACTTGAACTCTCCTGGAATTCCAAAAGCTGTAGCTGATGCAGTCTGTCCATCTGAGTACACAGATGAAACGCGGAATTGAGTCCATCCTGAATCACTTGCCTTTGTAACATTCTGAGTTAGTTGATCAGCTGGAACAGTTGCAATAACTGTCCATTCGCCTGTTCCGTTTGCACGAATTTCAACGTTATATCCTGTTAATCCATCAACAGCCATCGGAGCAACCCAGCGAAGCTTCAAGCCATCTGCGCTCTTGAGAGCAACAAACTTTGTTGGAGCTTCAACTGCTGCAACTGCAGTACCAGTTGACTCTGTTGCTGATGGTTCAGCTGAAGCACTTGGCTCTGCTGATTGTGAGATTGATGGTGCAGGACCTGCAGCATCATCTGAATCTGTTCCGGCCGACTTTGACCAAACGATCGCAACCAATACTGCGATACCGATTACAACAAACCATGCTGTGCGATTAGAAGTTGATTGCTTAGGTGCAGCAACAGGCTTTGCAGCTGCAGGTGCTGCAACAACTGGCTTTGCAACTACCGCTGCTGGTGCAGATGTAACGGCAACCGCTGCCTTCTTAACAACGCGCTTTGCAGGTGCCTTCTTCGCTACCTTTTTAACAGCAGCTTTCTTTGCAACCTTCTTTGCGCTCTTCTTTGCTACAGACTTCTTAGCGACCGCCTTCTTCGCAGTCTTCTTAACTGCAGCTTTCTTTGCGGTCTTCTTAACAACCTTCTTCTTGGCAACAGGCTTCTTCGCTGCTGTCTTCTTAACTACCTTCTTCTTAGCCACTGCTTTTTTAGCTGGTGACTTCTTCGCAGCTGTCTTCTTTGCAGGAGACTTCTTTGCTGCTTTCTTTGCGGTCTTCTTAACGGCCACGTCGAACTCCTTATGTTGCGGTACGCACGTAATTAACGTGCGTTATAGGGTCAAGGCTACCCCAGGCTCCCAAGCAATTGGATGACATGAGGTGCAATAGAACGAAGTGATTTTCCACGGTGACTGACTAAATCCTTTTCCTCTGCGCTCATTTGTGCGGAAGAAATACGCAACCCCAGCGGCTGGAAAATCGGGTCGTAGCCAAAACCATTCTCGCCCACTGGGGCGTGAAGAATATGGCCTTCAAATCGACCTTCCGCCACCTGTTCGCGGCCATCGGGCAATACCAAGGAAGCAACACACATGAAGTGCGCAGTGCGCTTTTCATCTGGAACATCTTTGAGTTGAGCTAAAACCTTTTCGAGGTTTGCTTGATCATTTCCATGTTCACCTGCCCAGCGCGCAGAAAAAATCCCAGGATCTCCATTTAATGCATCAACACATAACCCTGAATCATCTGCAATTGCAGGTAATCCAGTTGCTTGGCTGGTGTAACGCGCCTTGAGCAAAGAGTTCTCTTCAAAGGTCGAACCAGTTTCCTCGACATCAACTAAATCCGGAAATTGATCAACACCAATTAATTCAATCGCACCTGGAGCTAATGCATCCAGAATGCGACGGAACTCGGTGATCTTTCCTTGATTACGTGTTGCTAAGACAAGTTTGTGCGACATTACTTCGCAAGCACATCTTTCTGAAGTTGGCTAAGTGTTGAACAACCAGCTACAGCTAAATCAAGAAGTTGATTCAGCAGTGCGCGATCAAATGGTTCACCTTCGGCTGTTCCCTGAACTTCAATAAAGCGTCCATCGCCTGCAACAACAACATTCATATCGGTACCAGCGCGAACATCCTCTTCGTAACAAAGATCAAGCATCGGAACGCCATCAATAATTCCAACACTTACCGCTGCGACTGAATCATTGAGTGGCTTTGCGCTTTCCTTAATGTGTCCTTGTGACTTTGCCCAAGCGATTGCATCGGCAAGTGCAACATATGCACCTGTAATTGCGGCGGTACGTGTTCCACCATCTGCCTGCAATACATCGCAGTCGATAACAATTGTGTTTTCGCCAAGTTCCTTCATATTTACTACTGCACGCAAAGAACGACCAACAAGGCGTGAAATCTCTTGTGTACGTCCGCCTAACTTTCCTTTAACACTTTCACGATCAGAACGTGTGTGGGTTGCGCGTGGAAGCATTGAGTACTCAGATGTAACCCATCCATTACCGGTGTCCTTTAGCCAACGAGGAACACCTGGAGTAAATGAGGCAACGCACAAAACGCGGGTCTTGCCGAACTCAACTAAAACTGAGCCTTCAGCATGATCTAACCAACCACGAGTGAATTTAATCTCGCGAAGATCATTTACCGTGCGTCCATCATTGCGTGCCATTCATTGCTCCTTTAGTTATTAAAACCAATTGGTTATAGCGATTGGTGTTCGACCTTAGTTACCTCTGGACCTAGAAAACGTCGAGCTAAGGTTTCGAATGCCTTTGCATCACCGGTTGCTAAGAATCTATGTGTTGCTGGCGTAGAACTTTGCGGGCGCAATGAGCCGTTTTCTACAAGTGTTCGATACAAATCTTTTGCCGTTTCTTCAGCACTTGAAACTAAGGTCACGCCTTCGCCCATTACATAGGAAATAACTCCGGTAAGTAATGGGTAGTGCGTACAACCCAATACCAAGGTGTCGACCTTTGCATCCATGACAGGTGCTAGGTATTCGCGTGCAACCTTTGTAATTTCAGCTCCAGAAGTTTCTCCGCGTTCCACAAATTCAACAAACAGCGGGCAGGCAATTGAAGTTATGTTCAACTGTGGTGCTGCCGCAAATGCATCCAAGTAAGCCTTTGAATCGATAGTTGCGCGGGTTCCGATCACTCCAACATTTCCAGATCGAGTTGCAGCAACTGCACGTCGAACCGCTGGTTGAATAACTTCGATAACAGGAATTGAGTAACGTTCACGGGCATCTCGCAGCATTGCTGCAGATGCGGTGTTGCATGCGATGACAATTGCTTTTACACCTTGTTCGACTAGGTAATCCATTGTTTCAAGTGCGAATTCGCGAACTTCAGCAAGTGGTCGTGGACCATATGGACCACGCGCAGTATCGCCAATATAAAGAGTGGATTCATTGGGAAGTTGATCGAGGATTGCACGAGCAACGGTTAAACCGCCGACTCCTGAATCAAATATTCCAATAGGTGCATCACTCACAGGCTTAGCCTACCTTGAGCATGCGCAGTAATCAGCAAGTGAACTATTGAGAATCATCCATAAGCGCAGAAATTAAACTCTCTTGCAGCCAACCTAGCCAGCTATAGACCGCATAAACAGCACGCATTGGGTCATCTGGTGCCAATAGTTCCAAATCTTCATGTGAATTTTCTTCAACCTTTAATCGCACGCCCAATGCAAGACGAACATCATTCATCGCTCCTAACCACGCATTTGCACCATCGTGATCCAATTCGATTTCACCATTTATCGCTTCTTGTAAGTGCATCCGCATCGCCATTGCATGGGCTTGTTTCTTTTGTCGCAATGTTGATTCTGTGTAACGACGAAACTCTGATGCATCTACTTGATCGGCATATGCGTTAGGCAGAAGTCGAAGTAGGACTTCATCTTCAGGTGGGGTGTCATGAACAGTAATTCCAACCATCGCTGCAAGTGGATCATCGTTGTGGTGATCAACCCGCTCTGCCAATAGTTCGATGATTTGCTGAACTAAATTAGTAAGCACTTCACGTTCTGCTTCGGAAAATTTAGCTAGGTATGAGTTATCTCCATGCCGAAAGAATCCATGCTCGTTATCTGTCATAGCGCCTGATCGCCTCGCTGAAGCGTTGCCCATAAACCATATTCATGTAGCCGAGCAACATCATGCTCCATCTCTTCGCGGCTACCAGTAGATACAACCGCTTTCCCTTCGGTGTGTACCTTCATCATTAACTCATGAGCTTTTTCTTTGTTGTATCCAAAGAGCTCCATCAATACATATGTCACATAGGTCATTAAGTTAACGGGGTCATCCCACACAATAGTTACCCAGGGAATATCACCGTTGAAGATCGCTTTGAGCTCTTCTTCAATCTTGTCGTTGAGTTTGACCATGATTATCGAATCACAATGGCAAATTGTTCAGAGGCGATATCGCCAGTGATCTGAACTCGCATTGTGACTACTCCCCGCTTGCTTTCACTAGTTGTGAAGGTGAATAAACCATCGGCATCAGAGATTGATGCAGTACCAATATTTTGCCACTTTCCATTTACATTCTTCTGCAAGAAGGCGCTCTTGCCAACTAAACGTGGCAGTAACTGGGCCTTAATTGTGATCGGCATAGTTTTACGAGCCGAAACAGGTCGATCAATTTGAAGCTTGCTCTTCAATGTGATCTTTTGTTCGCTACTTACTGATTCTGCGCGCTCCCAAGTTCCAACCGTTGTAAATCGGATTGCAGCTGTAGAGCCCAATGTCATTGGTGTTGAAACTGTTCCATCTGCGGCTGTTACTAAATCAGTGATCTTGGTCCATGCGCTTTCATTGGAACGCTTAATTTCAAGTGAAACGGCAAGGCCTGCAATAGGTGTTAAATCCTTTAGTGTCAGCAATCCCTTTACAGTGAAGAGATCACCGTAATAAGTAGAGCCTTCGTTAACTCCCTCAAGCGTCATGGTGTTAATAACTGGATCTGGAGCGATTGCTAGAGCGGCATTTCTAATTTCAAGTGTTGCTGCGTTTTCTTCCATACCTAAGGTCCAAATTGCAGCGCCACCTAAGCGGTACTTCGCAACAAGTGCCATTCGATCCGCGTAGCTCTTTGCATTTTGATACCACACTGTGCGATTAACGGTGCAGGCAGTTGATGCACCTGATGCTGATAAACCGTTGTAACTTTGAGTGTAGTTATATGTCGCTTCACTAAATTTTTCATCAAAGGTTGGAGTTGCGCCGTCAATTGCAGCTTTTGCTGCTGCGTAATTCATTTTGAAGGTAGATGCCTTTGCTCCGCCGATTAATCCAGGAGGTGCTGATGTTGGGCACTTTCCATTGACAGAGGTGATCCAATCGCGACCATAACCGGGTAAGCCCACATAAATTTTTGAGGCAGACATAACGCTCAGTGCATAAAGAATTGTCTTTTCTGTCCACGTTAAAGGTCCCATTGGGCCAGGCTTTGCAACTGAATAGTCGTACGTCATGATTCGTAGACGATCAATACTGCTTGCAATATCCGCCCAGGCGTAGACAAAGTAACCTTTTTGTTTTTCCTTGGGGTCATATAAGTAAGGTGTAGAGACCGATAACAACTTCTTTTGTGCATGCAGGGCAACGCTTAACTCTTTAATAAATGCAATCCACCTAGGTGCGGTCTTGCTCCAGGTGGTATTTCCATCGACAAATGCGAAGCCTTCGTAATCTAAATCGATTCCATCAAAGTTATTTTTCATCACTAAATCAACGATTGTCTTGACCAACGTGGTGCGGGTTGTTGCACTTGCTAAGTAACCAGACAGCACCAACTTATCTGTTCCATCAGTCATCGTAGGAATTACTTGTAACCCCGCACGACGCATTAAACACACAGTGTCTGCCATCGGCCATGATGGATTTCCAGTTACATAATCATCGCGAATGAGAGTTGGACTTTTTAATGAGAACCAGAAAGGCATTACCTCTTTCATTAAATCCTTGTTAGTAAAAAGGTATGAACTTTCAATCGCCTGATTTTCTGCGGGGCCATATTGGGAGGCGTCACACACAGCTGATTGACCCGCAACCGTTGGTTGTGCAGTCGGAAGTTTTCGCACTAAGGGCAAAACTGTTTTTACTGAGTAATAAGGAATCCACCCTGACAAAATCTTGCGCGGTGCTTTATCAACTGCAAATGTTGGTTGAACAGCAGCGGTTGCTAGAAGTGTGAGTGTGAGAGCGAAGCCGAACAACCGCTTCATAATTACTTGTCTTCAGATGGTGGTTTCAATCCTGCATGAATTTCTTTGCAGGTTGGACAAATTGGATACTTTTCAGGATCTCGAGAAGGGATCCATTTCTTTCCACACAGCGCTGTAACCGCTTTACCTGTGACAGCTGATTCAACGATCTTTTCCTTCTTCACATAGTGAGAGAAACGATCGTGGCTGCCATCATCTTCAAGCAGTTCTTCCGATGGGCGGGTCAACAGATCGGTATCACCGTCTGTTCCGATTTTCTTAAAGATGCCCATGAGGTGGATAAGAATACCTTCGAGCACCCCAAAACTACGGGTAGAATTCGCAAATGAAGGACTTACTAAGAACCGAGCACCTATCGCGCGCTGATGTCGAATTACTTCTATCGACCGCCGCTGAATTTGCTGAGAATCCGCTTCGTTCACAGACCGCGCTAGCTAATAAAACAGTCGCGATTTACATGACAAAGCCTTCAACTCGTACACGTCTTGCCTCTGAAACCGCTGTTGCCCATCTTGGCGGCACACCAATCTTTATCCGTGGCGATGAGTTGCAACTTGGTCGCGGCGAAACTATCGCTGATACCGCTCGCATCATCAGCGGATATTGCAGCGCATTAATTATTCGTACCTTTGCTCAAGCAGATGTTGATGAACTAGGTGCAAATGCATCAATTCCGGTTATCAATGCTTTAACAGATGTTGATCATCCAACTCAGTTACTTGCAGACTGGTTAACAATTCGTGAAAATTTTGGAACAGATATTTCTGGTCGCAAATTTGTTTATCTTGGCGACGGAAACAACATGTCTCATGCCTGGTTAATCATGGGCGCAATCATGGGAGCACATGTTGTTGCTGCAACTCCATCAGGAAAGTGGGCACCAGATCCTGTTGTTGTTGCTGTTGCAAAAAATATTGCATCGCACAGTGGTGGAACAGTTGAAATTTCTAATGATCCAGAAGCAGCTTCCAAGGATGCATCTGTTTTGTATACAGATGTATGGATGTCGATGGGTGATTCAGAATCAGATCGCGCAGAAAAAGTGCTGGCACTCTCTCCATTTGCAGTTACAGAAAATTTAATGAAGTTAACAACAAAGGATTCGTTGTTCATGCACTGTTTGCCTGCTCACCGCGGTGAAGAGGTTGAAGCATCCGTCATCGATGGTCCTCGATCTGTCATTTGGAGAGAGGCATATCACCGCAGAACAACCATTCAATCGATTCTTTACCACCTAGTACGTGGTGACTTGAAGGGCTTCACGCACTAACATTTAGGGCATGCGCGTAGCCGTCCCGAAGGAAATCAAAGATGGAGAAAAGCGCGTTGCGCTTGTTCCAGATGTCATCAATAAATTAACTCGCTTAGGCCTTGATGTAGTTATCGAAGCTGGTGCGGGTACCCATTCACAAGCAACTGATGCTGATTTTGCAGCAGCCGGTGCCACTGTGAAGCAAGGCGATGTTCTTGCAGATGCCGATGTGGTTCTTTCAGTTCAACCGCTTACGCCACAACAGATGGCTACCTTGAAAAAAGGTGCGATCACAATCTCATTCTTATCACCAGTAACTGCAGTGGATTCAATTGATGCCGCTGCATCCGCCGGTGTTACAGCTTTTTCACTTGAACTAGTTCCTCGTATTTCTCGTGCGCAATCAATGGATGCATTAACCTCACAAGCTTTGTGTGCTGGTTACCGCGCAGCAATTGTTGGTGCAGAACTTTCACCTCGCTTCTTCCCAATGCTTATGACAGCAGCAGGAACAGTTACTCCGGCACAGGTACTAGTACTTGGTGCTGGTGTTGCTGGTTTGCAAGCAATTGCAACAGCTAGACGTTTAGGTGCGGTTGTTTCTGCATACGATGTTCGACCTGCATCTGCTGATGAAGTTCGTTCAATGGGTGCTGCATTTATTGAATTAGAACTTGAAGCACTTGAAGGTGCTGGTGGTTACGCACGTGAGATGACTGAAGAGCGCGCAGCTAAGCAACGTGAACTTCTGACTCCTTATATTGCAAAATCTCATGTTGTTATTACAACCGCTGCGGTTCCGGGTCGCCAAGCTCCACGTTTGATGACACAAGCGATGGTGGATTCAATGGCGCCAGGAACAATCATCGTTGACCTTGCTGCAGAAACTGGTGGCAATGTTGAAGGCTCAAAGCCAGGCGAGATTGTTGAAACATCTGGCGGAGTTCGCATTTGGGGCGGCAAAGATGTGCCTAGCCAGCTGCCATTCCACGCTTCATTCCTATATTCACGCAACGTTGTGAACCTTTTGTCACTGTTTACAGTGCCCGCAAAGGATGATCAAAAGGTGGCCTTTAACCTTGATTTTGAGGATGAAATTATCAACGGCGCTGCTGTTACACATGGCGGATCACGAAGAGGAGCAAAGTAATGAGTGCGATGGCGATTCTTTCGATCTTTGTGTTGGCTGTATTCGTTGGCTTTGAAGTTGTTTCTAAGGTGTCATCAACTCTGCACACACCGTTGATGTCAGGTGCGAATGCGATTCACGGAGTTATCTTGGTTGGCGCGATTATCGTGGCCGATCACAGTGAAACAAATCTTGAACTTGGACTTTCAATTGCGGCAATTATTTTGGCAACGATCAACATGGTGGGCGGTTTTGTTGTTACCGACCGAATGCTTGAGATGTTCAAAGGAAATAAAAAATGAGCCGCACCCTGTATGACCTCATTGGTTTGGCAGCGGGCGTTGCCTTCATTCTTGCGCTAAAGGGTTTGTCTCATCCAAAGACTGCGCGTCGAGGAAACTTGATCGGTGCATTTGGTGCGACCCTTGCAACTTTGGTTGTGTTTTTCTATGCAAACCCAGGTTCATCATTGCCACTTAACCACCTGGGATTAATTCTTGGTGCGATGGGTATTGGTTTGATTATTGGTGTACCTGCAGCACGCAAGGTTCAGATGACTCAGATGCCACAACTGGTTGCACTATTTAATGGTGTGGGTGGTGGCGCAGCTGCCTTGGTAGCGATCGTTGAGTACCTGCACCTTGGCGCAGAGGCAACAACAGCTGAAGTTATCTTCACTGTATTCACTGTGATTGTTGGCTGCGTTTCATTCAGCGGATCGATCATTACCTTCTTGAAGCTTCAAGAGTTGATGACTACACGACCTGTAATTTTCCCAGCGGGCCGCTTTATTATCGCTGCAACGCTAGTTTCAGTTATTGGCGTTGGAGGTTGGGTTGTTAATGCACTTGGCACTTCCCCACTGTTGATTCTTGCTGGTTTATCACTGTTATTCGGTGTGCTGTTTGTACTTCCAGTTGGTGGCGCAGATGTACCAATTGTTATCTCTTTGTTGAACGCATTTACCGGTTTAACGGTGGCGGCCAGCGGATATGTTCTTGATTCAACATTGTTGATCATTGCCGGAACACTTGTTGGTGCATCGGGAACTATCTTGACCCGTTTGATGGCAGAGGCAATGGGACGTTCATTGTTTGGAACTTTGTTCGGAGCCTTTACTGCCAAGCCGCAAGATGTTGCAGCTGCAGGAGAAGAGCGACCTGTTCGTTCTGGTTCACCTGACGATGTTGCAATCTTGCTCAACTACGCACGTCGCGTTGTCATCGTTCCAGGATTTGGTCTTGCTGTTGCACAAGCACAGCACACAGTTCGCGAATTAGCAGATTTGATGATTTCAAAGGGCATCGATGTTGCATACGGTATTCACCCTGTTGCAGGTCGTATGCCAGGACATATGAACGTTCTGCTTGCTGAAGCAAATGTTCCATACGATCAATTGGCTGAAATGGATGAAGTGAATCCAACATTCGGTCAGACAGATGTTGCGATCGTTATCGGTGCAAACGATGTTGTTAACCCTGCTGCACAGACAACTCCTGGTTGCCCAATTTACGGAATGCCAATTCTTGAGGTGAACCATGCAGCGAACATCATCTTCCTGAAGCGTTCAATGCGCCCAGGTTTTGCTGGCATCGAGAACGAGCTTCTGTACGATCCAAAGACAATGCTTTTGTTCGGTGATGCGAAGGCGTCATTAACCAAGGTTGTTTCTGCTCTCAAAGCCCTGTAAGCACCTAGGGTCTAACAGAGAGAGCTTTTCGCAGTAAAGAGATCTTTGAAATCGTATCTTTGTCTTAAGCGACCACGGTTTTTCAGGCTTACTGAATGTATTTAGGCCCTGGATTTCAAGGATCTTCTTTGCAAGGAAAGCGCTCCGGTTGCTGGTAGTTGAAAGTTCAATTAACCTTGGATTCTGAACTAAGGAGATCGAAATGCCTGCAGTAACCGTCAGCGACATCACCGTATTGCCACGCGTAAGCGAAGTAACTGGCGCGCGTGCACGCAAGGTGAAGAGCATTACGACAGCGCCTCAAGGTTTTGAGGGCGAAGGCTTTCCAGTTCGTCGTGCATTTGCAGGTGTAGATCTTGCAGAGTTGGATCCATTTATTCACTTGGATCAAATGGGTGAAGTTGAATACGCGCCAGGTGAACCAAAGGGAACTCCTTGGCACCCACACCGTGGATTTGAAACTGTTACATACATTATTGATGGAATCTTTGATCACCAAGATAACAATGGTGGTGGCGGAACGATTTCAAATGGCGATACACAATGGATGACAGCAGGCGCAGGAATTCTGCATATTGAAACCCCTCCAGAGAGTTTGGTTATGTCAGGTGGTTTGTTCCACGGATTCCAACTGTGGGTTAATTTGCCTGCTGCGAAGAAGTGGTCTCCTCCTGCGTATCAAGATGTTCGCGCAAAGGATGTTGCATTGTTGTCATCAGCAGATGGTGGCGCGCTGTTGCGTGTTATCGCTGGTGAAGTTGATGGGCACTTTGGTCCAGGTTCAACGCAGACTCCAATTACTTTGTTGCATGCAACTGTTGCCGCAGGCGCGGAGCTTCGTTTGCCGTGGCGCAAGGATTACAACGCACTTGTGTACACAATGGCAGGACATGGATTTGTTGGCGATGAAGCACGTCCTGTGCAAACAGGTCAGCTAACTGTTTTTGGTGAGGGCGACACAATTGTTGTGCGCGCTGCGAATCAGCAGGAGGCGCGTTCTCCAGAGCTTGAACTATTTATTCTTGGTGGAGCACCAATTAAAGAGCCTGTTGCATGGATGGGGCCTTTTGTAATGAATACAAAGCGCGAAGTTCTGCAGGCCTTTGAGGATTTCCAAAAGGGTTTATTGGGTTCAATTCCAGCGATCTATAAGGATGATGCAAAGCCAAAGGCGCCTTTGAACCGTAGCGGTGAGGGTGCGAAGTTGGGCGGGGATACAAAGCCGGCTTCCGAAACTTCGACTGCACAAGAAATTCTCGATGTGCATGGTGCGCCGACTGACATTCAAGAGGGCTAATCCACAGCTAGATTTCTAGCTACTAAGCATCAGCTCCAGTTGAACGCTAAATCGCAGTAAAGAGTTCTTCGAAATCGTATCTTTGTCTTAAGCGTCCACGATTGTGAGCGTAAACCGATAATAAAAGGCCCTGGATTTCGAGGAACTTCTTTACAAGATTTAGCTTCATGTGAATATCTTTTTAAATTGTCGGTGGCCACATCAATAGTTCGGTGCATGACAACCGCACTTCGGATTCCAACTGAGATCCTGGACGTTGAGGTTGCCGATTTATTGAAGGCTATCCCTGGTTACAAAGTTCTGGGTGAATTGATTGACATCAATCCGCGAATGCTGAGCGCTTCCGCGAAGGTTGATTACTTGGCGGCGCTTGATCGTCAGGAGTCTTGGTTCTACTCATTGAAGCAAGAGGCTTTGGTTGCAATCGCTGGCGAGGAACCAAATGAGGATGGCGGGATTTTCAACTGCGTAGATGATGAGGAGCGAGAGGATGTTGCAGCAGCGCTTCGATTGTCTCCAACGACTGCGCAAAATCGAATTGATGTGGCACGTGTATTAGTTGGCCATCTGCCAAATACTATTTCTGCACTTGCTTCAGGTGAAATTTCCGCTGCACACGCAACGGTTATTGCAAAGGAAACAGCCACGGCTATTCGAAATGGATTAAGTGAAGAGGGCGTATTCCGTGTAGAGCAAGCAGCATTGGCGCATGCGGAGTTCCATACTCCTGGGCAGGTTGCAAACAAGGTGAAAACAACTATTGCAAAGTTTTCTCCAGAAGATTTTGAGGAAATTGTTGAGCGGGCTCGTGATTCACGCAGAGTTTCTTGCTATCCAGAGGCTGACGGAATGGCCACTGTTGTTGCTATTTTGCCGGCCGAAGATGCACAAACAATTATGAAATCAATAGAGGCTTTTATTGTTAAGCGAAATCAAGAGGAAGAGTCCTGCACCTGCAATGTGAAGTTAAACTCTTCAAAAGGTTGCGTATTCCATTCTCGTGAAGATGCAGCAGAGTGGTCTGTGTTATCAGCTGATATGAAGCGGGCCGATGCGCTTACAGCTATTGCATCTCAAGCATTGGGTGCGCTGGCTGATGATGTGCGACCTCATCGCCGCCCAATTTCAATCAGCGTCGCCATTGATCTTCCAACATTGTTGGGATTAACGGAAAATCCAGGGCAACTTGCTGGCTACGGGGCGATTCCCGCTTCAGTTGCACGAAAATTAGCTGCCGATGGAACATGGCAAAGATTTATAAGTGATCCGACTACTGGAAATCTTTTGGATTTTGGTCGAGAAAAATATATTCCACCGCAAGAGCTTGTGGATTTCTTATTAGCTCGAGATCGAACCTGTCGTTTTCCTGGATGTGGAAGATCGGGCCAGCTCGCAGATATTGATCATGCGCAAAGTTGGGAAAGTGGAGGGGAAACAAACCCTGCAAATCTTGGATTGCTCTGTCGCCGACATCATCGAATGAAAACTCATGGTGGTTGGAAACTTGAAAGTAATGCTGATGGTTCATGCTCATGGGAATCCCCCCTTGGAAAGCATTACTTTGTGCCAGCGCGCCCGATTCTTGATGCCATCTAGAAGGTGAACTGTCATACTTCACCAATGATCTGGTGGCCTACTGAAGTTCCGACTGTGCAATACGGGTTGATTACACTTCGCAGGCCTGAAGAGAAAGATATTCTTCCTTTGTATGAAGGTGTTCAAGATCCAATAATTCCTAAATTCACTCGCATTCCAGCTAATTACCAAATGGCTAATGCTGAACATTATGTTCGTGAGCGCTCCCCTAATGGATTCACTATGCGCACAGAGCTTCAGTTAGCCCTTGAATACGATGGAAAATTTGCTGGTGCACTTTCTTTTCATACACTCGATCTTGAGGATGCGAAGGCCGAAATTGGTTATTGGGTAACGGCTGATGTTCGCGGCAAGGGAGTCGCTACTGCTGCAACCAAATTAATGACTCAATTTGGATTTGAAACTATTGGATTCCACCGAATTGAGGCTCTGGTTGTGGAATCGAACAAGGCATCTCTGAAAGTTCTAGCCAATGCTGGTTACCAACAAGAAGGTGTGTTGCGAGATAAGTGTGTGCAGGATGATGGCACCCGTGAGAACATGATCATGTTCGCAGCCATTAGAACTGATTCGGAAAACTAAGAGTGGAATCTCTGGCAATAGTCGTTGCAGTGCTTTTCCTTATTGCTATGTTCGCAGGACCAATCGCAATTGGATTGTCCTCGGATGTATTAACTCGCACACTAAGCGGAAAATCTGGATTCCTATTTGCCCTGCTTCGTTTTTCTCGAAAGTTTCTACACATAATCCTTGTAACTCTAGGAACTCTAGTTGGAGCACAATTTCTAATTCTTTCAGGGCTGCCACTTTTCCCACGACTAGTCGGCTTAACAGCTGTAGTTACTTCCTACATTGCTTTACGTCGCGAATACTTCCCAGAGAGTTTTATAGTTGGAGATCTACTAAAGCGCGTTGGATACAAAGGGCGCAATGGAAGATCATCAGGAAATGATGGACATGGCCCCGAAGGCCAGCACTAACGCCTTTACGCCTTTACGCCTTTACGCCTTTACGCCTTTACGCCTTTACGCCTTTACGCCTTTACCGAACTCTCACCAATTCGCAATCTAACGTTGACTCTCAGACACTTTCTAGCCTCCTCTATCCACATTAATGTGGCTGGTTCTTAAACTCCAAAGGGTAGGAATATTTTGCCCTCATGAACAGAAAAATTAATCATGACTACGACAATTTTCACAGCGATTCAAAACCCCAATCAGGAACTTCACAATTCCTCCTAAATCCCAATAAATCAACTGCACATGGAGAATTGGCAACACCGCAATCACGTTTGATTGCATTAATAATCGATGCACTAATTTTCGGGCTTGGTTTCGGAGTGGTATGGATTATTTGGTTTATCACTCTGGCGGAAAAAGGAACGACTCCTGGTCATCATTTGATGGGACAAGTAGTTGTTGATTCAGAAACAGGCATTCCATTCGGGTGGAAAAAGATGGTAATTCGCGAAGTGCTCATTAAGGGCGTACTGCATTGGGTGCTTGGCAGCTTCCTCTTTATGGCCAATTACATTATTGACGGTGCCTTTATTCTCACCAGCACTCAGCGCACGCTGCATGATTTGGCCGTTGGGTCTCAAGTAATTCAACGCAGCGATAAAACAATTTTGCGAAAGTTAAATGTCGATGAGGTCGACAACTGGCTCAATAAATAACCATTCTTGAGGCGCCGATCGAGGGCGGTGCTCATGGAAAATAAAACCGATCGAAGCTTTGTAGACATGGCTTCGGTCGGTTTTTCGTTCGTTGTGGAGGTTTCGCGCAAAAGCGCTCAACCATCACGCCTCACTCGGATATATGAAAGTGCAAGCACTTTCATACTCCTCTTTCGTTGTGGAGGTGCCGGGAATCGAACCCGGGTCCTTCGGTATTAAAACAGGGCTTCTACGGGCGTAGTGTGATTAACGTTTTCTCAGCCCCGGGGTTTTTACACACATTTCCCCGACAAGCTCAGTTGCAAAAATGTTCTCCTTCATCGTCTGCAACACCAATGAAGTGAAAAGCCCCCTAGTCGACGCTAGATTCCAGGTCGAGAGCGGCACCTGGGCTAACGGATTTGAACTTGCTTATGCAGCTAGTTCGAAATCAGACGATTTAACGTCTGCATTTATTTTTTTGCACGGATTATTGGTTAACGAGATCATTCCGGCTTCCTCGGCCCGCTTCCCCTGCCTCAACATCCAAAGTCGAGACCGTTCACCCCCAAGATTTAAAGTGATTTCACACTTACAACTTGGAGAAAAAGAAACGTATTTCTTATCCCCTATTTAATTGTCAATACATCTATAGAACATTGAGCTGGGCACTTTAATTCCCAACTTTCTGCGCCGTCGCAACGTTGCCTCAAAAATTGAGGTATCGAAGCGGCGGTGAATAAAGTGTAAATCAGAAAAGCGGGAAGGTGTTAATCCTCGTATTTTGAGGCAGCGCGAGAGGCCTTGCCGCTCATTGCACGCGAAACTACACGTGAGACTTCACGATCGGCCTCGCGTTCCTTAATCGCTTCACGCTTGTCATGAGCCTTTTTACCTTTAGCAATAGCAATCTCAACCTTGGCTCTTCCATCTTTGAAGTACAACTGAAGTGGCACAAGGGTTGTTCCGGAATCCTTTAACTTGCCAATCAATTTGTTGAGCTCTTGCTTGTGAACAAGAAGTTTGCGATCACGACGTGGTGTGTGGTTTGTCCATGTTCCTTCGGTGTACTCAGGAATATGAACACCCATCAACCACAGTTCGCCGTTATTCACCATGGCGAAACCATCGATCAGCGATGCGCGGCCAGCACGAAGTGATTTAACTTCAGTACCAGTAAGCACCAATCCGCACTCGATTACATCAGCGATTGAATAATCGTGACGTGCCTTCTTATTTTGGGCAATGACCTTGCGGCCTACCTCTTTAACCATGCCGCATCACCGCCTCATGTTCATAGCAACTCAACTATTGAATCGCAGGAGCCAATTCTCTCACTCTGTTCGGTACGGGCACGCCAAATCCTTGTTCCCCACACGCTTAAGTTGAAATCGCTTGAGCGCTCATACTCCTTGGATTGGGAATCACTCAAAATTACTGTAAGCAGGAAACTCGCCCAATAAATCTAAAAGGAATTGGCAACAAAAAGAGCCCCCAATTTCTCAGGAGCTCTTCTTGTTAAAAATGTGGGAATTAGACCTTGAGGTAACGGCGAAGCGTAATTACCGAAGCCAGGATTGAAACAACCAAGCCTGTAGCAAGTAGGTATGCAGATGAAACCCAGACCTCGCCCCAACCAAAGAACTTGGTAAAGGAAAGCAGTGGAGCAACCTTTGAATCAACAACGCTCTTTAATCCTGCAAGCAATCCAGTTGCAAGCGCCCAACCGATAACTGCAGAGATAACACCTTCAAGCAAGAATGGAAGTTGGATTGACCAAGAGGATGCGCCAACAAGTTTCATAACACCGGTTTCACGGCGACGGTTAAATGCTGCAATACGCAATGTATTAGAGATCAATAACGCCGCAGTTAATACAGATGCAAGACCAACTGCAAGTGCACCATTTCGAAGCACCGCTAACAATCTAAAGAACTTCTCCAAAATTGTGCGTTGATCCTGAACGACATCAACACCAGGTCGACCACTAAAGGCGCTAACAATTACTGAAAATTGTGTTGGATCCTTGAGCTTTACACGGAATGACTCTGGCAATTGATCTGCAGTCACATTTTGTGCGATCGCTGAATCCTTGAAGCGCTCCTGGAAGCGTGTGTATGCCTGTGATTGTGATTCATAGAAAACGCTATCAACAACAGTCATCGCTTGAAGATCCTGTTGAATTGAAAGACGCTGATCAGCTGTTACAACACCAGCTGCACATGAAGGTGAATCTGAAAGGTTTCCGCAAAGGAAAACAGATACTTCAATCTTGTCGTACCAATAATCCTTCATTGCGCCTACCTGAGCGTTTGAAAGAAGTCCGATACCAAGAAGTGACAATGAGATCGCTGTTGTCACAACAACAGCAAAGGTCATAGTTAAGTTACGACGGAGGCCAATTCGAACCTCGCTTAGAAGAAACCGTGCGCGCATGTTCTCTCTCCGTCCTTAACCCGTGTACCCATAAACGCCACGAACCTGGTCGCGGATTACATGTCCACCATCGAGTTCGATAACGCGCTTGCGCATCTGATCCACGATGCCAGCATCATGTGTTGCCATCAAAACTGTTGTGCCCTCGCGGTTAATGCGATCTAGCAACTTCATAATTCCCACAGATGTTGCTGGGTCAAGGTTTCCTGTTGGCTCATCTGCAATAAGAATTGGTGGGCGGCTTACATATGCGCGAGCAATCGCTACACGCTGTTGCTCACCACCTGAAATCTCTGATGGCAAACGATCGCCCTTATCTTCCAAGCCAACTAGTTCTAGAACTTCAGGAACCTCACGGTTGATTTCCTTTTGTGAGTATCCAAGTACGTGCAAAGTAAATGCAACGTTTTCAGTAATTGTCTTGTTGGGAAGCAAACGGAAATCTTGGAAAACAGTTCCGACTGAGCGACGAAGCTCTGGAACCTTGTGCTTTGCCAATGTTCCTAAATCTTTTCCAGCCACATGGATCGCGCCAGAGGATGGACGCTCTTCGCGAAGAACCAATCGCAGGAATGTTGACTTACCTGAACCTGAAAGACCAACGAGGAATACGAACTCGCCCTTCACAATTTCAAGATTTACAGAGTCAAGAGCTGGGCGCTCCTGGCCTGGATAAATCTTGGTGACATTTTCAAAGCGAATCATTAAATCTCCCATTGCATCTGCGGGGTGGAATATCGGGGAACCACCTTCGACCTGCGCTTAGTTTAAGGAAGCCAGGCGGAAATGCTCGGATCTAACGCGAGTTTGAGCCTGAAGAATCTGTGAGATTTCTCGAATTCTGGGCTTAATCAATTTTCTAGGTAAGCAATTCCTCGAAATCCTGGGTCTGGCCATTGCCACATAGATATTCGGAATCGAACAATTAAGACAAAGATACGATTTCTTAGAATTCTTACCTTCAAAAATTGCTTAATTCCGCTGGAAATCTTGGGTGGTTTAGAGGAATTGCTTAGCGAGGAAATTAGATCAGCGAGTTCTCAGTAATTATGAACTGCGGCGCCAACGAATTCCGGCTTCGATGAACTCATCGATTTCGCCATTTAATACCGCTGATGTATTTCCAGTTTCGTAATCTGTGCGCAGATCCTTCACCATTTGATACGGCGCTAATACATATGAACGCATCTGATTTCCCCATGAACCTGAGTTATCACCCTTTAGCGCATTGATCTTTGCCTGCTCTTCTTGGCGGCGACGTTCTAGAAGCTTTGATTGCAACACGGCCATTGCTGTTGCTTTGTTTTGAATCTGAGAGCGCTCATTCTGACAAGAGACCACAATTCCCGTTGCAATATGAGTTAAACGAACCGCAGAGTCTGTGGTGTTAACGCCTTGCCCACCAGGACCTGATGAACGGTACACATCCACACGAATATCTTTTTCATCAATCTCAATGTGATCGCTTTGTTCAACTACAGGAACAACTTCAACACCTGCAAATGATGTGTGGCGGCGACTCTGTGAATCAAAAGGTGAAATACGAACAAGTCGGTGAGTTCCTTGTTCTACAGACAAAGTTCCGTATGCATATGGTGCTGAAACTTTAAATGTTGTTGATTTAATTCCCGCTTCTTCAGCGTATGAGGTTTCAAGAACATCCACCTTGAAGTTATGGCGTTCGCAGTAACGCAGGTACATGCGCATAATCATTTCGGCCCAATCAGCGGCCTCAACTCCACCTGCTTCAGATCGAATGGTGATCAAAGCATCGCGATCGTCGTACTCGCCATTCAACAATGTTTGAACTTCTAATTCACTAACAGACTTCTTGACTGCATCTAGTTCTTTCTCAGCATCTTCTATTCCGCCTGGCTCACCAGCGGCTAATTCGAAAAGGATTGGTAGATCTTCAACGCGTTGGCGAAGTCCTGACAACTTCGCGATCTCGGATTGAACACGAGATAAGCGGCTTGTGATCTTTTGTGCGGCTTCTGGGTCATCCCAAAGATTCGGAACGCCAGCTTCAACCTCTAACTCCTCTGCCTGCTTGCGAAGCTTTGGCAGATCTAAAACCTTTTCAATTGAAACGAGGGTCGCATCAACCGCATCTATCTCTAATTGATATTCGCGTGCAGCCATAGGGCAAGGATACTCGGCTCAACTGGTGCAGGCGAAATCCCAGTAAATACCTCGCAATTAATGAAGTCGAATTCCAAAGAGGTAGAAACCCTCTTGAACATCATTAGCAGTTCCCGCGGAGGCGGTTAGAAAGACTGAATCTGTTGAAGTAAATGGAACACGGAATGGCAAATTAACTTCAGATCTTGTGCCGATAGCAAGTGATTGACCATTACATTGATAATTAGTTAGCTGAATTCCCTTTAACTGCTGCCATTTCATATCACCTTGATCCCGACTCCATGAGTTGAGTTCTAGTAGAACTTCTAATCCACCTCGATTGCAATCAATAGGAATACTTGGGTGTGGGCGTCCAGTTGCTAAAGCCATGGGAACTGTGAACATATTTGCTTTGCCTTGGTAGTACGAAGCTTTATCAAGAGTGTGAACACCTCTTTGCGCGGCGGCTTCAGTTGCTTGCACCAATGATCTCTTTGCAACGATCAAAGCTGAAACATCTGTCATCACCATCAGGGAAGCAACGGTGATTACAAATAGTCCAATTACAACAACGGCGATTGAACCGGTTTCATCGCTTGAGAACTTTTTGAAGAAAGCCGTTAACCAAAATGATCTAAAACTCTTTTCGCTTTCTTTAGAAGCGGGTTCCATTTCCAAGAGATTTTCTGTATTTACAGCCATGGTGAAAGATGTTCCTGCGCGCTAGCACTGACGACTCGTCCAGTCTGTTCATCGGTAAAAGAGATTGTCAGTTTGATGCGACCATCGGCGGTCAGACAGGGAAATCGAGAGCAATCTATTCGAGTTCGAAGTGATGCAACTTCAGAATCCGTTAGGTGCCACTGGCGTGCAAGCAACTGAGTCGCTTTGCCTGATAAATCTCTCGCTGCATCATCATTTTCACTTATTACATAAACACGAAGTATCTCTCGGGCCATAGAACGAGCAATCTCCTCATTGGCGCTGACAGAGGAAAAGTGGTTCAAATAGATGAAAATAGGAATGAACAACGGAATAGCCAAGGCAACAAATTCAACTGTTGCGCTTCCAGTTTCTGATTTGAAGGCATAGAAAAGCCTAGGGATTACCTTTATTAACCTTCTCTTCACAACCACCCGCTTCCATTTTCATGTAACTTCATTAGCAACTCTTCATACATCTGTGTTGCGAATTCACTTTGCCTCTTGGCTGGCATCTAGTTGTTTGTGGGCTCAACGACTGCGATACCAACAACATCTGTGGCTGGTGCACCGCCCATAAGTTCCACTAATCCCGGCACCAATTGAGGCAATGTTTGAGATCGATGGGTCACAAGTAACTGAATTTTCTCGATTCGGCCACCGACCTCTAATAGCTCATCGCCGCTTTGATATTGGTGAGAAATAGCCCGAGCGGCTGCATCTCCTTGGGCTAATGCCAGATCTGCATTGCGAATGTTTGTAGCAACGATTATCTGAACTCCGATCAGAAAAAGAACGAGCATCGGAATCAGCACAAGGGCGCTTTCTACATTTCCCTCTTCCTTCGCGACAAGTTTCAAAAACCCTTGCCAGGTACGCACATCCCGTTTTGTTTGTAACTTTGAATTAGTTTGAGCGTTCGAATCCGCTTTCACATCACAATCAGAGTCAAATAACTTTTGGAACTTCTTCACAATAATCATGAGGCACTCTTAACGAATGCCGTTCATGGAATCCAAGGAGTCCTTCAGAATCGCGGTAAGACGTGGAGCTGCGATTGTCCAAATCGCTGTAACCAAACCTGTTGTCATGAGCACAACTAGCACCCATCCTGGAACATCTCCGCGCTCATCCTTCAATCGTGCAAAGAATGAATCGTGCATAGTTATTAGACGATTACGAAATGAGAGTTCAGCTAGTACCGCCTTCTCGGAAAACTTGTTCATTGGTGCTCCTCCTAATGTGTGTGGTTGATATGTGTGGTTGATATGTGTGGTTGATATGTGTGGTTGATATGTGTGGTTGATATGTGTGGTTGATATGTGTGGTTGATATGTGTGGTTGCTTAGTACTAAAAAAGAATTGTGTCTCGAGGCTCATTTGTTGAATCAGATCGGTGATGGGTTGTGGATTTCGCACTTGTCTTGAGTGACCCCCACTGGCATTGGCACAACGGGTGGCGCGCAATTCGAATTGGTTGCCCATGCATTGGCGAGGTGTAGTCAAAACACAACTGCACACCTGTGAAATCTGATGCGCCGGTATCAATCAACTGCAATATTGCCTGAACCGCAGAGCCCGCAATTTGATATGTAAGGGCAACTGGGATGTCGGCTGACTCTGCCGAAATCGGAATTAACTCTTGAACTCCGTACCGCTCATGTTTTCCAAGCGCTAAACACCTAGCGCAAGGAGATTTGCCAGGAAAAACCATAGGGCCCACATATGCAGCTCCCCCTGCACTTTGGCCAACCAATAAATGATCATGTCCATCACGTATTAACTGAGTAATGAGTTCATCTGAATGCTCAGCAACGATCACGCGCAGATTCCGCTCTGGTATTGGCGTTGCAATACTTCCCTTTACATTTTTTGATGCAGTTGGGAATAGCGCCCACTCACGAGAGAGTTCTTCAATTCGTGATGAGAAATTGAGTCCAAAGTCGGTAATTCGAAGTACCCCAGTGCCTAAATCTCTATCGCCTATTGAATTCAGGACTCTGCGAGATGAGATTGAGAACTTGGTATGTGTAACTCCACTAGCTAGCAAAGCAGCGTAAATCAAGGTCGCTAGACGATTCTCCCCATGTATCTCTACGCCAAAACTCTGTCGCGCGGATAAAAGTTCCACACCTCCATCCACAACACCATCAATCCAGGTTGTTTGATTTAACTCAGAACTCATTCGAACCTGCAGCTGTTTGTAAGAGGCATCATTACTTTGATCCTCTGTATGTGCAGCCCGTTCTGCAATCGGTGATTGAAAGCGATTGTGAAGTTTGATTTTTGAAGTTTTCACATCAAGCAACTGAGCAATCTTTAACTGCTCGATTACTTTCTCAACAATCTCAATTGGTGCTTCGATTTCACAACTAATCTCTAAAGCTGAATGTTGTCCATCTAGTTTTGCAATTATCGCTCTTGCACCTGGATGATTGATTGAAATCGCCTGATGGGCAGATGTGATAAGTAAAGATTTCTTTTCTTCAGTTTCTGGATTACTGATTCGCGCACCTCGCTTGAGCCGCGGCTTACAGAGTTCTCCATTGTGAATTTCAGGAGTTTCAATTGAGATGCGAGTCACCCGTGCGGGATGAGAACCTCGGATATATCGACGAGTGATTTTCTGAGTGCTTGCTTCAACTGGTGAAAGGCTCTGGCCTTGATGTGAAGTGGTGTGATTGTTAATCGAAGGAGCGCGGCTTGAATCTGATTGTTGAGTTGTTTGTTTGGTCGTCATGCGGCGAACAATGCTGATTGCGAGCGCCTTGCGATTACGAACCCTTAAAAGCTGTGGAGTGCAGAGAAATTCTTTCCGTTAAGAAAGGCTCCAGTCACGGTGCGCTATTTCTCTTTCGATTGAGAGCGCAGCCTTAAAGCAAGAGGTTGTAAATCTCTTAGTCGTGAGGATGAAGCAACCTGGATGGAGTTTCTTGGCAAACAAAAGACCCCCGCACCGGATAGTGCGAGGGCCTTTCGTAACGCTAGACGTTTGCAGGTGAACGAGAGCTCACCTAAGCGAACGAAATTTAATTACTGTGCTTTGCCAAGAATGCGATTGACCTTGGTGCCACACACTGGGCAGATGCCTTGTGCCATGCGACGACCAGAGTCAGAAACCTTTACAGTTCCTTCGAATTCACGCTTCTCTTTGCACTTAACGCAGTAAGCGTCACCTTTGTATGTCTCTGCAGTCATTCTTTTCCTCCTATCGACGCTTGCGATCCCTTCGGGATGCTCCCCGTGTGGGGCAGGCGTTCGTGTATGAGGTTACTCGTCAACACGCTCATTTGAGCGTATCTAGGCACCTTTATTTAGAAGTTTTTTAAGGGCTTCTGGGGCGGCGAGCGCGTTTTCAGCCGCCTCATACCCGCTCAGATAGGACTCGGCCAGCTCCTCCTGAGGAAATCTAGCCAGCATCGCCTTGAACTCGGGGCCGTGATCGAAGATATCGAGGTGGATCGCCTCATGGAAGAGGACGTAATCCAGGACGTACTCGGGAGCGCCCTTCAGGCGATCTGAGATCCGGATTGAGCGGTCGATCCCTGTGCAGGAACCCCAGCGCTCGCGCATCGCCCGCCAATTCACCGACGCCGGACGGGATGAAATCTCTGGGGCAAACTCTGAAAGCAGCTCTCCGATGCGCTTCTGGAGGCTCTCCTCGCTCATGGTGGCCGCTGCTTCCTGTGCGCGGATTTTGGCGACCATCTCGGGGACCATCGCACGCTCATCAGCCTTACTCATTCGAGCGGGAATGGAGACAACGATCCGTCCACCCTGACGATAAGCGGAGATATTTTTCTTGCGGCGGGTAGATCTGATGACGATGATCTCGCCCTCTGAGATTCCGGGCAGGGTTTCATCCTCAAGGGTTGGTTCGAAGCGATTCATCTGGTCATGGGAGTTCTCAAATTCAGACATTACGAACTCTCCATTTCTATTGCCCCAAAATCCAACTTAACCAACTTACCCAATCAACTCTGCCAGCCACTGCCGAACAAATGTTTTCAGTGGTCATTACCGAACCAAGAAAATAGTAGGACATCTCTCAACCAAACCTTGAGAGATTTACCACTTGGCGGCGCGAGTTCTTTTGAAACAAACTCTCCTTTACCTAACAAAAACCGGCTTTGTCAACGCGCTTCTCATTTGATAATCGGCCAAGAAACACTTACTTTACGACTACGAACTCCTCGGATAACAGTTCTACGTCAGCAAGGGGAAGGCTGACATAGAGCAAGTGACCGGGGAGTTCGCTTTTCTATTTCAAGGTGTTTTTGAAAGTGTTCAATGAATACATAGCAAAGATTCTGTTAATGAACTGGGTGAGAATGGGGATTAGAGCAGCCCTGACAAATCATCAGGGATTTCAAGGCTCTTCATATAACTCTCAGCATTCAATAAATCATCTGCAGTTGGAAGAATTCCACTCCACACACGATCGCGAGCCTCTACATCTTTAATCTCGCGAACCTGCTTCCAAAAAGCTGTTGCTTCACGTGCAAGACGAGGTGAAACCTGTAATCCAAGCATTGAAGAAAATAGTTGTTGAGCAGGTGCAGATGTTGCACGACGACGACGCAAGGTTTCTTGAAGCGCTGAAATATTTGGCAAGCGATCTCCAGCTGCAAGTGCAACAACTTCCTCGCTCCAACCATCAATTAACGCTAAAACTGTTTCAAGCTTTGTTAACGCAGCGCGTTGTGCAGGTGATTCTTGTGGCGTAAAGATGCCGTCATTTAATGCGATTGAGAAGCTTTCAGGGTTTGATGGATCAAAACCATTTCCAGATTCAAATGCACGTTGTGCTTGTTCTTGAATCGCATCCATATCGATGTTGATTCCCTTACCGTAATCGGTAATCGCGGTACGAATGTAGGCAACTAACCAAGGATTGTGTGCAAACAATCGTGCAATCGCTGCTTCACGTAGCGCATGGAAGATTCGCACCTCATCTATCGGAATATCTAGATCTGTTGCCCATTCCTTGATGTTCTGTGGGACAAGCGTTGGATAAGCGTTATCAAGCAACGGCAAGCCCACATCATGTGCGCCAGTGACCTTTCCTGCTAATCCACCGATCGCTTGACCTAATTGAGTTGCAATCAAAGAGCCAATAAAAGAGTTCAGAAGCGCAGAGATCATTCCAACTGGAATCTGCATCTGTGGTTGTTCCCCAACTGGAGTTTCAGGGGCTTCACCTTCACCAAATGAGGCTTGATTTAAAAGATCACCAATTGCAGAGGACAAACCAAGTGCTAGTGGCTCAACAGTTGTCTGCCATCCAGCAAGAGTTGAATCAACCCAATCGGTACGAGCTAACGCCACATTTCCGGTATTAGGAGATTGTGGGAAAAATGTTGCTTCATTAAGCCAAAGCTCTGCAATAGAAAATGCTTGTTCTATATCTGCCACATCATTAGCACCGATAGGAGATGAACCTTGAGCAGTTGCAAACTTCTTCGCGGTATCTCTAACAATATTCTTTGGAAGCGGTTCTGTAGATCCTGTGAAACCGGGACCATTAATTCCTAACTTCGAGAACTGTTCTTGAATTTGCTGCTGCATCTGTTGCATCATGGCAGCGAAATCAACCGGCTCATTAGAGTCGTCTGAGTTTCCTGGCGTGAAACCAAATGGCGTCATAGTTCAATCCTCCCAGTGTTGGAACAAATTTGCTCGCGGATTCATTCCCGCCTTCATCACATGCCTTCATTCCACGGACGCCATGCCAAACCAGTAGGGTAGGCACATGTCCAACGCATTTGCCGCTTTGATCTGGTGGGTAGTTCCCGCAGCAGGCCTCATTGGCGCGCTTGGCTACGTTGTGTGGGTGACAAAGTTTGAAGGAAAGTTCCAACAGGAAACTCAGCGCTCCGTTGGGCAGTTCCAACGTTTCCAGGATTCTCTAAGAGATTCTCAAGCTCGCGATGCAGGCACCGGCGTCATCATTGCTGGTGCAGCTGGCGGGGATGACAGTTCTAGTGATGATGCTGGATCAGATGCAGGTGCTGATGCAGGAAGTTCTGCCGACTAAAGGCGTTTTTGAGTTATTTCAATGTTGCGATTTTCTAAACTCCCCCGCATCGTCACAGTTACATTGTTACTTTTCTTCACACTAGCAACTATCGCTCCACTTCCATTTGCGATTGTGCTTCCAGGTGAGGCTCAAAATATCTTTAAGAATGTCATCACAATCAAAAATCTTGAAAACTATCCAGCATCTGGCCGAATTGATTTGATGTCGATCCGCGTTACCAACCCAGACACCTGGATCTTCGGTCCCGAAGTTATCTACTCGTGGCTAGATGCTGATCGCGCTGTGTATCCAAAATCTGCGATCTACCCTCCAGGAACAAGTACTGAAGAGGAGAGCAAGCAAGCAAAAGCTGACATGGTTGGCTCGCAAGATAAAGCGATTAGCGCTGCTATTAATTACTTGCAATCTCATCCAGAGATTATGGGCAGTGGCTCCCAGGGTGTTGCACGAGCAACCGCATTAGATGGAAAGAAGATTAAGTTCAAAGTTGGTGAAACTGGCGGCCCAAGTGGTGGGCTTATCTTTTCTATCGGCTTAGTGGAGTTATTAACTGAAAAGGATTTACTCACTCACCGACATATCGCAGGCACTGGAACTATCAATGTGCGCGGTGTGGTTGGACCAATCGGTGGCATCAATGAAAAGATCGCCTCGGCTCGAAAGGTTGGTGCAACTCTATTTTTCGCACCAGTAGAAAATGCTGAAGAGATTGCAAATATTCCAGATGGAATCAAGGTTGTTACCGTTGCAACTCTTGCGCAAGCTATTTCATATCTAGAGCGAACTGCAACTAAAGCAGGTTAAAGGAAAGTTACAGTAGCTTTCTTAGGGCTCAACGCAGTTCTGTAATTGAAATTCATTTCCATCTGGGATTTTGCAAACCCCTTGCAACAAAATCACTTTTTTAAGCCTTTATTAAGTTTCACAATGGTCATTTGGGCGGGGCTTGAACTTGGATTGGTAGCCCCAATCGCGTTGCGATAGTTTTGCCCCATGACTAATAACCCCCAGTTTCAACGCCCTACATTTAACTTCCGAGGACGAAAGAGCCCATTAGCTCTCACAATCGGAATTCTTGTAATCATTGGAGCAGCGTTCACAGCCTTAAGTGGTTTCTACGCCGATTGGTTGTGGTTCAAGTCGGTTAACTTCACAAACACCTGGTCAACAATTCTTTTGACGAAGGCCACACTGTTTGTGATCACAGGTTTGTTAACAGCAGGATTTGTTCTACTCAATGTTGTCTTGGCATACAAGCGTCGTCCGCTGTATGTTCCAATGTCACTTGAGGCAGACAACTTAGAGCGCTACCGCGGGCAGATTGAAAATATCCGTGGACGTGTAGTTGTTCTTGGTTCATTAGCTTTGTTCTACTTTGCAGGAACTTCTGGAACGACGTTGTGGAGCACATGGTTGCTCTTTAAGAACTCAACGCCTTTCGGAGTGAAAGATCCACAGTTCAACATGGATATTTCATTTTTTGCCTTCCGCCTACCTTTCTGGCAAACATTGATCTCATGGGCGATTTCAACAATCGTGTTGGCAATTCTTGCCTCAACAGTTGTGCACTACCTATATGGTGGAATTCGCCTACAGGTTCGTGAAGATCGCACAACAGTTGCAGCACGCGTCCAGCTTTCAGTTCTGTTTGGTCTAGTTGTTCTATTGAAGGCGGTTGCATACTGGTTCGACCGTTATGCGCTGGCGCTCAAGGAGAGCAAGCTAATTACAGGTCTTACCTACACAGATGTAAACGCTGTGCTGCCAGCAAAGGCAATCTTGGCTGGCATCGCACTGGTGTGCGCGCTTCTATTCTTTGCAAATATTGTTCGTCGCTCATGGGTACTTCCAGCTGCGGGAACCGCGCTTCTAGTTATCTCATCTGTATTGATCGCTGGACTTTATCCAGCTGCAATCCAGACATTCCAGGTAAAGCCAAGCGAATCATCAAAGGAAGCGGCTTTCATTCAGCGCAACATTGATGCAACCCGCGCAGCATACGGCCTACAAGATGTAACCGTAAGTGATTACCAGGCAACGCTTTCTACATCTGCTGGTCAGCTGACTAAGGATGCAGCAACAATTGCAAATATCCGTTTGATGGATCCCAATGTAATTGCAGCTACCTTCCGCCAATTGCAGCAGATCAAGCCGTACTACACCTTCCCAGATTCATTAGATATTGATCGCTACACAATCGATGGCGTAAAGCGCGATGTTGTTGTTGCGGTTCGTGAGTTAAATATTGAAGGAAACCCTTCACGTAACTGGATTAACGATCACCTTGTTTACACACATGGTTTTGGTTTTGTAGCGGCATACGGAAATACTCGTGATGCTGATGGAAAGCCATCATTTGCTGTTGGCGATCTGCCTCCAACAAAGGGTCTCGGAAAGTTTGAGCCACGTATTTACTTTGGTGAGAATGTTCCTAACTACTCAATCATTGGTGGAGTGAAAACTGATTCTCCAGTTGAGTTTGATTATCCAGATGATGCATCTGCTAACGGCCAGAAGAACTACACCTACTCAGGTACTGGTGGAGTTCCAGTTGGTTCATTACTGAACAAGCTTGTGTTTGCGCTGAAGTATCAAGAGCAGCGCATCTTGCTTTCATCATTGATCAATAAGGATTCAAAGATCCTCTTCGAACGTAATCCTCGTGATCGCGTGGCAAAGGTTGCTCCATGGCTCACACTTGATGGAGATTCATACCCAGCAATCGTTGATGGACGCATTGTTTGGATTATCGATGGCTACACAACAAGTGCTGGCTACCCATACTCAAAGCAGACCACTCTTTCTAGCGCGACAACTGATGCATTAACTACTAATTCATCATCTATTACTGCGCAGGGCAACGAGAACATCAACTACATCCGTAACTCAGTTAAGGCAACGGTTGATGCATACAGTGGTCAGGTTGTTTTGTATCAGTGGGATGAGAAGGATCCAGTCTTGAAGACATGGAGCAAGGCCTTCCCTGGCACGATTCAGCCAAAGAGCAAGATTTCAAAGGATCTGCTTGAGCACATCCGCTACCCAGAGGATATGTTCCGTGTTCAGCGTGAAATCTTGAGCTCGTACCATGTAACAACAGCTGCAGCCTTTTACGGCGGACAGGATTTCTGGCGTGTACCTCGCGATCCATCAACATTTGGTGCGAACGCTGGTGCACAACCTCCTTACTACTTAACACTTCAGATGCCTGGCGATGAGAAGCCAGAGTTTGCATTGACTACTCCATTTGTTCCACGTGGTGGTCGTGAAAACCTTTCAGCATTTGCAGTTGTTAACTCAGACTCAGGTGCTAACTACGGAAAGATCTCTGTTCTGCAGTTGCCTCGAAGCACAAACGTTGCAGGTCCTTCACAGGTTGCATCTAACTTTGAAGCAAAACCTGAAGTTGCTAACTCATTGTCATTGCTCCGCCAAGGTGGATCAGATGTTGTGCTTGGTAACCTGCTGACTCTTCCAGTTGGTGGCGGCTTGCTGTATGTACAACCTGTGTATGTTCGTGCAACAGCAAATAGTGCGGCGTATCCATTGCTACAAAAGGTGCTCGTTTCATTCGGTGATCAAATCGGATATGACGACACACTTAAGGGAGCACTTGATCAGGTATTCGGTGGAAACTCCGGAACTACAGCTGGTGGACAATCAACAAATGGTTCAACAGGTGTAACAACTAATTCATCCCTTGCTAACTCTCTTGCAAGTGCAAAGAAAGCGTATGCAGATGGATTAGCTGCTCTTGCAAAGGGAGACTTTGCAGCCTATGACAAGGCACAGAAGCGATTGAAATCTGCACTTGATGCAGCGATCAATGCGCAATCAAAGAAGTAAGGAAGTCTCAAGAAGTTTTGATCTCAGAGTTAGTGTGAACATTCACAACTAAAATTGAGTGATTTACTTCAAAACTTCTTTTGATAAAGGCCAGATTCATGCGGGTAATTGCATGGATTTGGTCTTTATCTATTGGTGCGCATAAGATTGCATCACCGACGCGGGGTGGAGCAGCTCGGTAGCTCGCTGGGCTCATAACCCAGAGGTCGTAGGTTCAAATCCTGCCCCCGCTACTAGTAACAACAGCATAAAAGGGTCCTCATAGAGGGCCCTTTTTGCTTTACTTAATGCGCAGTGAGTTAGTAACAACCAGGACGCTGCTCGCTGCCATGGCGGCAGCCGCATACAACGGCGACAACAAACCTGCCGCAGCTATTGGAATCCCAATGACGTTGTACACCAACGCCCAACCCATATTCAGACGAATAATCTTGAGCGTCTTCTTAGAAAGCTTCAGTGCAGAGATAACAGATCCAAGACCGGTATTCATCAAGGTGATGTCAGCGCTATTAATCGCTGTATCTGTTCCGGTGCCCATTGCCATAGAAAGATCAGCAGCGGTAAGTGCGGCGGCATCATTGATTCCATCACCGATCATCAAAACGGTGTGGCCTTCACTCTTCATGCGTTCCACAATTTCTAACTTAGTTTCAGGCATCGCATGCGAAACAACATGTGCGGCATCGATTCCAACTGTTGTCGCAACAGATGCTGCAACCTCGCTGCTATCGCCAGTTACCAGCCAAGGGGTAATTCCCATATTGCGCAGCTCTGAAACTGTTTGAGCTGCATCGCTCTTTAATTGATCGCCAACTGCAAAAACAGCAACTGCAACGCCATCCCATGCCATAACGGCAACTGTTAATCCTGCAGCTTGTCCACGTTCAACGGCGGATTTAATCTCTGCGTGGAACTCGGTAGAGCTATGAGCAACAGCAGCAGGTGAGCCAATAAGAACAACTGGGGATAGCGCACCGATTGATACGCGACCTGCTGCACCTGAACCTGGGGTTACAGAGAAATCAGTTACTGCAAAGGTTGGACGAGCATTTGCGCCGCCAACGGTAGATACACCAGATAATTGTGAGCTTGCATTTGCGAGTGCATGACGAGTAATCGCTTGAGCAACTGGGTGATTATTCAGCGCTTCAATCGCTTGAGCAGATGCCAGAATATTTGCAGGTGTTACTACATCTGCAAATGAACGACCAAGAACTGCCGCTGCAGCGGTAGATATCGTTGCATCCTGCACATTCATAACGCCTTCTGTCAGCGTTCCAGTCTTATCAAAGACAACCACATCAACATTTCGTGCGACCTCAAGTACTCGAGGTTCGCGGAGAACAATTCCGCGTGAAGCACCACGTCCTGAAGCCACCAAAAGGGCAACAGGTGTTGCTAATCCAAGTGCGCATGGGCAAGCGATAACCAGCACTGTGATCGCAATAGATACAGATTTAGTAAGAGTTGAACCGGTGAAGTACCAACCAGCAAAGGTTCCAATCGCAAGCACGGTAACAATTGGCACAAATACAGCGCTAATGCGATCTGCAAGACGTTGAATAGGTGCCTTTGTTCCTTGAGCACTAATCACCATCGCAGTAATTCGAGCAAGCTCGGTATCGCTACCAACACGTGTAGCGCGAACAATTAAACGGCCGTTGTGGTTTACCGATGCGCCAATAACCATAGATCCTGGGCGAACATCAACAGGCTTTGTTTCACCTGTCAGCATTGAATTATCAACTGCGCTTTCGCCCTTAACAACGATTCCATCAGTTGCAATGCGATCTCCTGGGCGAACTTCAAACTCATCGCCAATTTGTAGCTGCTCGATCGGAACAATTAGTGGGAATCCCCCACGAACAATTGTTACCTCTTTTGCACCAAGTGCTAATAAAGATGTGAGCGCACTACTCGCCTTTGCCTTTGCACGTGTTTCTAAATAACGACCAAGAATTACAAAGAAGATAACTCCTGCAGCAACTTCGGTGTAGACATCTCCGGCACCGGTTGAGTTGGCATAAATAGACCAACCAAAAGCAGAGAGTGATCCCATTGAAATCAAGTTATCCATTGTTGGATGCGTGATGTTTCGGATCGCAGCTTTGTGAATTGGATATGCAACAAGAAGAACAACTGGAGCACTCAGCGCAATTACAACCCATGCCGTTGGTGAGTACAAAGGATGTGGCAGACCAACAGCATCTAGCCTTTGGTGAACCCACATATCAATCTGGTGATGCCAGCTCATAACCATTGAAATAGCAACGGCTGGAACTGCAAAGATAAATGCAAAGAACAATGCCCGCGCAGATTTCTTGCTGTGCAGAGTTACAGATTGGGCGTCCACTAACAAGGTTGCTGAATAACCAGCTTTTTCAACTACTTTGATTAAATCCTTTGGGCTCATATCTGCTGGGGCCAAAATATGAGCTGTTTCTGTCGCAAAGTTGATTGTTGCACTGACGCCTTCGACCTTATTCAAAGCCTTTTCTACAGAGTTCACACAAGAAGAACAGGTCATTCCCTGTACTGACAGTGTTACTGGTTCTAGTAGCTGGCTCATTGTTTATTCCGTCTCTTATGGATTAAGTCCATTGATCACTGCATTGTGCAGCAATCCATTTGTTGAAACTCCGCTGCCACCAAAGGGACCTGCTTGGCCTGCGGTATTTGTAAATGTTCCGCCCGCTTCGCGAACAATTATGTCCAACGCTGCCATGTCCCACACAGCAAGTGATGGTTCAACGGCTACATCTACCGCGCCTTCTGCAACCAGCATGTGGGACCAGAAATCTCCGATTCCACGAGTGCGCCAAGCGTTTGCAAGCATCTTTTGGAAAGGCTCTAGGCGATCTCCCCAACCAACAAAATCAGAGTATGAAATCGAAGCATCAGTTAATGTTGAAACCTTTGAGACAGAAATTTTCTTCTCGTTAATGGATTGAGCAATTGCATCAAAATCAACCGCAGAGTCATAGGCGAAATCATCTCCTGATGTATCGCCAATACTTAGATCGTTTGGACCAAAATTAAAGCGCACCGTTGCACCATGGCCCTTGGCAGCTGCCCAACGGCGAGCTAACGCTGGTGCACTTGCGATTCCAACAACAACTTCCTCATCGCCTGATGCATCGACCTTCACAAGTGCAATCAAAGTTGCCCAGGTTGGAACTCCACGCATAAAGTTTTTTGTTCCATCAATGGGATCAATTACCCAGTAGCGACCAGAACTTCCCTTATCGCTTCCAAACTCTTCTCCAACTAATCCATCTAGTTGGCGATGAGTTGCAAGTGCTTCACGGATCGCTGTTTCAACAGCGCGATCAGCATCTGTCACGGGAGTGTTATCTGGTTTGTTAGTAACAACCAAATCTTGTGCTTGGTAGCGATCAAGGGTGATCGCATCCGCCATATCGGCTAATGCATGTGCCAGAGCTAAATCATCCAGCAGATCTATTGAACCCTTGTCTGTACTCATAGTGGTGTCAGTCTATTCCGTTGAGCAGCCTTGCCTCTTGAAGAAAAAGAGCCAATCACGCATGTAAAAAGTGAGATTAGTCCTCTACGGCAGGTGTTGGTGAATCCTTAACGGCAAGCAATGATCGAAGGCTTGCAAGGCGTGCAGTTCGATGAGGATTTGGAACTCCATCAGGGGCTGCCCACGCATCTAATTTGCAGGAGCTTTCAGAGTGAGAACAGTTAGAAAGACAGTTAGCAGCAACCTCAGATAGATCGCTAAATGCATCCACAATCTGCTGATTCTGAATGTGGGATAGGCCAAATGCACGAATACCTGGCGTATCAATAATCCAGCCCTCGCTATCGACTAACGGCAAAGCAATTGCGCTAGAAGATGTGTGGCGGCCACGTCCGGTGGCTTCATTAACATCACCAGTTGCACGGTTACTTTCTGGAATCAATGCATTAATCAGTGTTGATTTACCAACACCTGAATGTCCAACCAAAACAGAAATCTTGCCTTCAAGTACTTCATGCAGCTTCAGTAAATCCTTTTCACGTGAATCACTCTTGATTGCGGTGTGAATGATTTCAACATCTAGATCTGCATACTCTGCCAAAAATGCAGGCACTTCACTGATATCTGTTTTTGTCACAACAATCTTTGGAACAATTCCTTCAGTAAAAGCAGAAACTAGAAAACGATCAATTAAATTACGACGTGGCTCAGGATTCGCAGCTGCCACAACAATGATCAACTGATCGATGTTTGCAACGATGGTGCGTTCAAACTGCGCAGCATCATCAACTGTGCGGCTCAAAGAGTTGCGACGTTCTTGAACTGCAACGATTCGAGCAAGAGATCCTTCAGCACCCGATGTGTCTCCCACTAAAGAAACATTGTCACCAGTTACAACTGATTTTGGTCCAAGTTCGCGTGCACGCATTGCGGTGACTATGACGCCATCATCTGTAATACAGGTTTGGCGACCACGATCAACAGTTGTTACAAGTGCAGAAATTGCATCATTATGTGAAGGACGATCTTTGCTTCGCGGGCGGGTGCTACGTGATGGGCGAATTCGCACATCTGATTCATCGTATTCGCGAGGTGTCATACTAAAAGTGAGCTCCATAGCCCTGGAAAATCAGGCAGAGTTTTACGGGTAGTGGCAATGTTTTCTACTTCGATATCTGGAACAACTAGCCCCAAAACAGCGCCCGCTGTAGCTAATCGGTGATCATCGTAGGTATGGAATACGCCGCCGTGTAATGGTGCAGGGGTGATGTGAAGAGCTGTCTCTTCCTCAACAACATTTCCACCTAGCACGTTAATTTCACGTGTAAGTGCGGCAAGACGATCTGTTTCATGCAGGCGCAAATGCCCAATTCCGCGTAAATGTGAAGGTGAATCAGCAAGTGCGGCAAGCGCTGCGATTGATGGAGTCAGCTCACCGACATCATGCAGATCAATATCAATTCCATGAATTGTTCCGTTGCCGGTCAAAGTTAATCCTGCATCGCTAAAGGAAACTGATGCCCCCATCGCAGTAAAAATGGAACGTAGTTGATCGCCAGGTTGCGTTGTTGCCTTTGGCCAATCTGCAATCGTCACACTTCCACCACACACCATGGCAAGTGAAAGAAACGGCGCAGCATTGGAAAGATCTGGTTCGATCACTAAATCTTTACCCTGCAAATCTCCTGGCTTAACAGTCCATGTTTGATTCGCAGCATCTACCTCGACTGTTGCTCCAAAATCACGAAGCATCTCTACCGTCATCTCAATGTGTGGCATTGAAGGCAATGAACCGCCCTGATGCTTTGCAACAATTCCATTAGTAAAACTTGGAGCAACTAAAAGCAGTGCAGATAAGAACTGGCTTGATGCGCTTGCATCGATTGTTAGCGCTCCACCTGGAATAGATCCCGTGCCTTGCAACTTAAGCGGCAAGCTGTACCGACCTTCGTGGTCAATTGAAATTCCAAGCTCTTCAAGCGCTTTGATTACTGGCCCTAGTGGGCGTTCGTATGAACGGGGATCGCCATCAAATGCCACTTCACCAGTTGCAAGTGCTGCAAGTGGTGGCAAAAATCGCATTACGGTTCCGGCATTTCCAACATCTACCTTTACTCCACCGCGCATTGGGGCTGGGGTAATAATCCATTGCAACTCTTCAGCACCGTTGACGGAAACTGTTTTTTCTTCAATACCAATGCCAAGTGCTTTAAGCCCTGCAACCATGAGCTCGCTATCGCGAGAAACTAGTGGGCGACGTAAAACAGATGGGCTCTTTGCTTGAGCAGCCAAAATAAGGGCGCGGTTAGTTACTGATTTTGATCCAGGAATTACAACGCTGATATCAACTGGTGTTGCACCGCGATAAATCGCTGGCCAGTGAGCGCTGTTTGTCATCGCCTTATTCTAACCGTTAGCCGACCCTGCGATACCCTTGAATTATGTGTGGACGTTATGCGCAAACCGCAGATATGCGCGAGCTGATGGAGCAGTTTGAGGTAACAGGTACTTCGCCCCAAGCCTCGCTTCCACTGAATTGGAATATCGCTCCAACTAATCCGATTTACATTATTCGTGCCAACGATCGCACCGGAAATGATGTCGAAACAAAGCGCGCGCTGACCACAGTTTCGTGGGGATTAATAGGGCCGTGGTTAACAGATATGCAAGAAGCCCGTGCATCGCAATCTCGCGCAATTAATGCTCGCAGTGAATCAATTCATGAAAAGCCAACCTTTAGAAATGCATTTAGATCAACTCGTTGCTTAATTCCCGCAGCTGGTTATTACGAATGGGCAACTGCTATGGGCAGATATTCGCCTAAGCAACCTTTTTATATTTCAGCTCGCGACGGCAAACAACTTCCAATTGCCGGAATCTGGAGCAGTTGGTCTGCACCTAATGGTGAAATCATTGAAACGGCATCGATCATTACGCAAGAGGCCCAAGGCGAGTTAGCAACAATTCACAGCCGCATGCCAGTCTTTATGCCACAGGATCGTTGGGATGTGTGGCTCAACCCTCGTAATACCGATGTGAATGAGTTGAAGTCTTTGATGGTCGTTGAGAACCCTGAATCGATTGTGGTTGCTCGCCCGGTTTCAAACGCGGTCAACAGCGTGGCAAATAATGGAAAAGAGTTGATCGTCGAAGCCGATTTGGGAGAGCCAGAAACCCTCTTTTAACGATAGTGTTTTAGCGATGTCAACGGATCTAGTTAAAGAGAGCTCAGCGGATCGTGCTGTCCGCTTCGAGCGAGATGCCCTTGCCTTCACAGATCAGCTTTATGCAGCCGCACTTCGCTATACAAAGAATCCGCACGATGCAAAAGATTTAGTTCAAGATACTTATTTGAAGGCCTTTGCTTCCTTCCACCAATTTGAACCAGGCACCAATTTAAAGGCGTGGTTGTATCGCGTTCTAACAACAACATTTATCAATACCTACCGCAAAGATCAGCGCCGACCACAGTTAAGTGGTGGCGAGATTGAAGATTGGCAGTTAGCTGATGCCGCTTCACATACAAGCGATCAAGGAAAATCAGCAGAAGTTGAGGCGTTGGAGAACCTTCCAGATAGCGATATCAAGCGTGCTCTTCAAGATATTCCTGAAGAGTTCCGCATCGCTGTGTACTTGGCCGATGTTGAAGGCTTTTCATACAAGGAGATTGCCGAGATCGTTGGTGTTCCAGCGGGAACTGTAATGTCACGGCTGCATCGGGGAAGAAAACAGCTGCGCGAACGGTTAACAGAGTATGCAAAAGAATTGGGCTACACCACCGAGAAGAAATCGGGGGCTAAGCCATGACATTCAACTTTGCACTTGGATGCAATGAAGTCCTGAACTCATTTGTGTTGCTGATTGAAGGCAATATCGAAGAGCCACAGATGAACATGATCGAGGTTCACATCTCTACCTGTCCTGCATGTGAGGCAGAGCTCGCTCATGAACAAGCGATGCGAGATTTAATGCAAAGTGCATTACGCCGCAGCTGTAATGAAAAAGCGCCAGAAGATCTGCATGATGCGATCTATCGCCAGATTCATGGACAAATGACAGGTGCATTTACTGAGGTTGTTACCCAATACAGCATGACTGAGATTTCAATTGAGATAGATGAGTTCGGGCAGATTGAGCACCGCGAAGTAACTATTGAGCACACCGAAGAGATTCGCTTCCTTAATGGCGATATTGATGACACTGATCCGAATGGTCAGGTGCGATAACGATGCATCCCGCAGAAGAGGTTATTGGCGCAGTTGGCTTAACTGAGATGGTTGTTCGCCCCGGTGATACATCTGTTGCAATTGGAATTGGCGACCTGCCGATCATCGCTCCATCACTGTTAATTAACTTAATGGAGCATGCAGCGATCTTGTCTTTGGATCTTTATTTGGAGCCTGAAGAGACAACTATCCCTGTCAGCGTTGAGTTTATTTCACTGTCACCAGCAAGCATTGGCGCTGAGTTACGAGGAACATCTCGAGTGATTGAGATCGAAGGAAAAGAATTAACTTTTGAATGTGAAGTGTATGAACATGATCGCCAGATCGCAGCGGCCTTAATAAAAAGATCAGCGGTGGAGCGAGTATCTTTCCTCGCCCGCACCGCTGCTCTTAATCTTGTGCACGATTCTCATAAAAACTAGAACCGATTTACATACAAACTACGCCTTCTTTGTCGCCCAGAAGATCTCTGCAATCTCATCGATCTTTGCGATCAAAGAATCTGCAACTGCAACATCCTGAGTTCCCTTTGTACCTGCAGCGCCTGCAAGCTTTGTTGCCTCATTGAACAATGAGTGCAGCTGTGGGTACGCCTCGAAGTGAGGTGCCTTGAAGTAATCAGTCCACAGCACCCATAGGTGCTCCTTAACCTGATGTGAGCGCTCTTCCTTGATCGCCACTGAACGTGAACGGAAATCTGCATCTGTATTTGCTGCGTACTTTTCCATGCAAGCCTTTACAGATAGCGCTTCAATCTTTGCCTGCGCTGGATCGTAAACTCCACATGGAAGATCGCAGTGTGCGTAGACAGTTGTCTTTGGTGCAAACATTTTCTTCTCCCCTTATTTCCAGTGAATTGCCTGGTTATGGTGCGAGACTACCGCCCGTGAGCAAATTTGGCACAGTCAAGGTCGCAGGGGGCTCGATGTCCCCCACATTTAACGATGGTGACTGGCTGCTCGTTTCTTGGTTTGATGCAGGTCTGTCGGCGCTCGTTGGAGATCGCATTCTGGGCAAGGTGGTAGTGGTTGAACGTGAAGAGCGGCCTGGAATCTTCCTAGTAAAGCGCTTACAAAAATCACATGGCGGCATCTATTGGGTGCAAGGCGACAACGATGAAAGTACCGATTCACGCACCTGGGGATGGATTCCAGGCAATGAAATCGTTGGTGTGGTCTTGTTTAGATACAAGAAGGCTTAGCGAGTAAAGGCCTCTAACAACAACGCCTTTTGCTCATCCTCATGCAAGTGATGGCTTCCAGTTGCTGGAGATGCTGTGGCGCGACGAGAAATTCGACGCAAAGTGCGAGCACCAAAACCATGTCCACCATGTGCATCAGATGTGCGAAGTGCAATGTGAGACCAAGGTCCCTGGTTTGCAGGTTCATCTTGAACCCATAACAAATTCGCATTTGGATGCTTGTTTGCCTCTGCAACCATTTCATCAATTGGAAGTGGGTACAAAAGTTCAACGCGAACAATTGCTGTTGAGTTCTCGCCAAGCTTTGCACGCTCTGCAACTAGGTCGTGATAAATCTTTCCAGAACAGAAAATAACGCGTGATGCGTTCTGTACTGAGTCATCACCAATTACTGGTTGGAAGTGACCTGATGTGAAATCAGATAGCGCAGAAGCTGCTGCCTTCAAACGAAGCATCGACTTTGGAGTAAATACGATCAAAGGACGACGTGCAGGGTTCTTCATGTGCCAACGCAATAAGTGGAAGTAATTAGCAGGGCTTGCGGGCTGTGCAACAGTCATGTTCTGCTCTGCACATAGCTGCAAGTAACGCTCGATACGTGCTGAAGAGTGATCCGGTCCTTGTCCTTCATATCCATGTGGAAGTAGAAGTACTACAGATGAACGCTCGCCCCACTTCTGCAGTGCAGATGATACGAACTCATCAATAACGGTTTGAGCACCGTTTGCGAAGTCACCGAACTGGCCTTCCCATAGAACTAGCGCTTCTTCACGCTCAAGGCTGTAGCCATATTCAAAGCCCATAGCAGCGTATTCGCTGAGCAATGAGTCGATAACAAAGAACTGATTTTCATTGCTAATTAATGAACGAAGTGGAGTCCACTCATTGCCATTTTCCTTATCAATGATGACCGCGTGACGGTTTGAGAAAGTTCCACGTCGTGCATCTTGTCCAGCAAGACGAATTGGATGGCCTTCCTTCAGTAATGAACCAAATGCAAGCATCTCGCCGGTAGACCAGTCGATGGTTGCATCGTTCAAAGATTCCACGCGCTTTGCAAGCTGTGGAGTTAACTTAGGATGAACATTGAATCCTTCTGGAACTGCAGATTGTGTTGCAGCGATTTCACGAGCAAGTTGTTCTGTAATTGCTGTGTTGATCTCTTCTGCAGCTGGAGCAACTGGAGCCTTGAAGTTTGCATCATGCTCTGGCTCAATGTTGTTAACTGCAGCAAAGATTGACTCAAGCTGTGCCTGGTAATCGCGTGCGATCTCTTCAGCCTCTTCAGGTGTAATGTCTCCACGACCTACAAGTGCTTCGGTGTACAAGGTACGTGTTGAACGCTTTGCATCAATCAGCTTGTACATCATTGGTTGAGTGAAGCTTGGCTCATCACCTTCGTTGTGACCACGACGGCGGTAACAAATCATGTCGATCACAACATCCTTGTTGAACTCTTGGCGGTATTCAAATGCCAAACGAGCAACGCGAACACATGCTTCAGGGTCATCTCCATTTACATGGAATACCGGTGCCTGAATAATCTTTGCAAAATCAGTTGAGTACTGAGATGTGCGTGATGCATGTGGTGAGGTTGTGAAACCAACCTGGTTATTAATAACAATGTGGATTGTTCCGCCTGTGCGGTATCCGCCTAATTGTGAAAGCTGCAGAACTTCAGCGTTTACGCCTTGGCCCGCAAATGAGGCATCTCCGTGCATCAGAATTGGCATTACAGAGTAAGCATTTTTCACATTTAAGCGATCCTGCTTAGCGCGAACAATGCCTTCAAGTACTGGGTTTACAGCCTCAAGGTGTGAAGGGTTTGCAGCCAAGTAAATCTTTGTCTGCGCTCCAGTTTCAGAGGTAAATACACCTGATGTACCTAAGTGGTACTTCACATCGCCGGAACCTTGAACTTGATTCTCTGCGTAGTGACCTTGGAACTCTTGGAAGATCTGTCCTGCTGATTTTCCTGCAACATTTGCAAGAACGTTTAGACGACCACGGTGTGGCATACCGATGCACACCTCATCCAACTTACTTTCAGCAGCTGCAGAAACAACGGCATCAAGAAGAGGAATGACAGACTCTCCGCCTTCTAGTGAGAAGCGCTTCTGACCAACAAACTTTGTGTGAAGGAATGATTCAAATGATTCTGCGCTGTTGAGCTTACGCAAAACACGCAGCTGCTCTTCGCGTGGAAGCTTGGCGTAACCAACCTCAACCTTGCCCTGAATCCATTCGCGTTCCTTTGGATCCTGGATGTACATGTACTCAACGCCAACTGAACGGCAGTATGAGTCACGAAGAATTCCAAGGATCTTGCGAAGTGGCATGAACTTCTTGCCACCGAAGCCACCAGTTGCGAATTCACGATCAAGATCCCACAGAGTTAATCCATGAGTTACAACATCTAAATCAGGGTGTGAACGCTGGATGTATTCAAGCGGATCAACATCAGCCATTAAGTGACCGAATGTGCGGTACGCCTGAATTAATTGCTGGACACGTGCAGTCTTGTTGATCTCTTCATCGCGAGTAAATGCAAAGTCACTTGCCCAACGAATTGGCTCGTATGGAATACGTAGCGCAGAGAAAATCTCATCGTAGAAACCTTCCGCACCTAACAAGTACTCGTGCATGCGGCGCAGGAAATCTCCTGATTGCGCGCCTTGAATAATGCGGTGGTCGTAAGTACTTGTAAGAGTAATTACCTTGCTAATAGCCATGTTTACAAGGGTTTCTTCGCTTGCACCCTGGAACTCAGCTGGGTAATCCATCGCTCCAACGCCCAAGATCAACCCTTGTCCCTGAACAAGACGTGGAACTGAGTGAACAGTTCCGATTGTTCCTGGGTTAGTAATTGACATTGTTGTGCCAGCAAAATCTTCAACAGTTAGTGCGCCAGCGCGCGCCTTCTTGATTACCGCTTCGTATGCTGCCCAGAACTGTCCGAAATCTAAATCTTCGCAACCCTTAACTGATGGAACCAACAACTGACGTGAACCATCTGGTTTTGCCAAGTCGATTGCAACACCTAAGTTGATGTGCTCTGGCTTTCCAATTGCTGGCTTGCCATCTAGTTCGCCAAAGAATGCGTTCATCTCTGGCATTGCACGAACTGCCTTGATCATTGCGTAAGCAATGATGTGAGTGAAGGAAACCTTTCCTCCGCGACCACGTGCAAGGTGGTTGTTAATAACAATTCGATTATCAATCATCAACTTCGCAGGAATTGCGCGAACTGATGTTGCAGTTGGAACTGATAGTGATGCCTCCATTGATTGAACAACGCGAGCACTAACTCCGCGGATTGGTTCAAGTGTTGATGCACCTGGAGTAATGAGAACTGGTGCTGGGCGAACAACAGGATCTGCAGGAGTTGGTTGTGCAACCGCTGTTTCACGAACAATTGGTTGTTGAGCAACTGGCGCTGCAGGTGCAACTGGAGCTGCCGCTATTGGTGCAGGTTGTGCAACCGGTGCTGCAACTGGTGCAGGAGCTGCTGCTTGTTGTTGTGCCTTTGGAATTGGTGGAACACCTTTGCTTGGTGCAGCTGATGTTGCTGGCGCACCTGGCTTATTAGTTTTGAAATACTCAACCCATGCAGGGTCTACGGAAGAAGGATCCTGTAGATATTGCTCGTACATTTCATCGACGAGCCAATCATTTGCACCAAAATCCTGTGCCGACACTGGCAATCTCCTTCTGCATTGATTACAGGCTTAGCCTATCTGCCTCGGCCCGCATGAAAAACCCTGAAAAGCCCCTCATTAGGCGAGATTGACCACACCTTTCTCAACAAGAAAGTGCTGGTCTTTCAACCTGCAAATGGCGGGCATTTAGTCCACCCTTAACCCATGTCAATAGCGATAGTCACAGGGGCCAGTCGAGGCTTGGGCTTTGAAAATGCCAAGGGATTAGCCGCACTGGGATATGACATTGTCATGATCGCAAAGGATCAGAGCCGCCTGTCATTAGCTCAGCAATCGCTACAACGTCATTACCCGACTCAACACTTCACCACTTATGCAGTTGATCTAGAAGATCTCGAAGCAACTCGCACGACCGTTGATTTGATTGCACAACAACAATCGGCACCGGATGTCATGATTTTGGCGCACGGTGTGATGAGCGAAAAAATGTCAAAGACTTTAAGAACTACAGATGCTGAGTGGCGTCGAGTTATGACAATCAATCTTGATTCAGTTTTCACACTAGTTAACGGCCTTGCACCTGCAATGGTTGAGGCGCGCAATGGACGAATCATTATTTACTCTGCATGCCTTGGTCGAATGTCAGGACCTGGAAATGCGGGAGGACTTGCTCCATACAGAATTAGTAAGGCTGGTGTTAACGCACTTGTGCGAAACCTTGCACATGAAACTGGTTTAGGTGCTCGTGGAGTATTAGTTGATGCTGTTTGTCCTAATCATTCACAAACAGATATGGGTGGCCCTGATGCACCTCGTACCGCTGCAGAAGGTGCAGCATGTGCGCTGTGGTTAGCAACTCGTGAATTTAATCCTGGAGATACAACAGGAGTTCTGTGGGAAGACAATCAGATTGTTGAGTGGTAATCGCTTTTTACTCTTTTTAAGAATGAATTAGGGAATCTAGAGATCAGTTGGAATAGCGCGCAAAGCTGAAATCAAAGTTGCGCCAGCAAGTGCGGCCAAAGGAATAGCCACAAACCACAAATGCGCTTCAACTTGATATGAAACAACACCTAACGCAATTAAATTAGCTAGGACCGCAGGCGAGCGACCAAAGTACTTCCCGCGCTTATAACCAAGTGCGGATGCTGCTAATCCTGCTGCTCCAAGAAGTGCAAAAAGTAGAACTCCGAGGAATGGCAGGAGTTCAAAGGAGTCTGCGGTAAAGGTAAGAACAACCAACCACAGCGCTAACGCGACGATGACGCCTGACTCAATGAAAAGTAGGGATGCCACTAGTGCGCGTGCTTTTGCAGCCTTGGCAGGATCTTGACTCATAGAGGCGAGATTAACTTATGCGAGGTAAAAATGCTCTTTTCACATGATGGAATCCATGATTCTCAAACACACCTTGCATCGCCCTCTTACTTCTACGAACAACTTCGTCGTGAAATTGCTTTTGCATCCAGATCTGGAAAACCGTTGGCGCTCATCAAAGTCGTGTTTAACAATCCTGACAGTGAGAAGGTTCGAGCCCACGACATACTGCACTTTTCCTATGAGCTAACTCAGCTAACTAGAAATGAGGATTGTGTCGGTCGTTTAGGTGTCAATGAAGTTGTGATCATCGTACGAGATGGTGAACAGAATGCAGAGATGTTTTTACAGCGCTTACTGACTTCTACTTCACTGACTGTTAATCATTCATTATTGATCTACATGGGAATGGTTTTTAGCCACAGCGATGAAGATGCGTTGAAATTGCTAGATCGCCTTGATAGGACCGAGCTGGTCTCGCATTAGTTGCTCTTTCTGATTACGAAGAGTCACACCAGCAATCCGTTATCCACGGCTTTTGGCGACATCATGTAGTAAGTCAGCCCCGTACCTAGGTTTCACGGCATGGAACTAGATTTGAATGTGACCTTTGGTGCCATTGCACCATTTATGTGCGACCCAACAATTGAAGAGATTTGGATTAACTCACCCGAGCGTATTTTTATTGCTCGCAATGGAAGAAGTGAGCTGACCAATCTACTCTTAACCGCTGATGATGTTCGAAATATTGTGGAACGAGCGTTAATGTGGAGCGGTCGCAGACTTGATCTTTCACACCCATTTGTCGATGCCAGATTGCCCGATGGAAGCCGTTTACATGTTGCAATCCCTGAAATTACAGCACACCACTGGGCGGTAAATATCCGCAAACATTTAATGCGCAATCTCAGTGTGAATGATTTGGTTGCTCGTGGAGTTATGAGCGCTGAAATCGGCACAGCACTTTCCTACAGCGTCCAAGCTGGTCTCAACATCTTGGTGTGTGGCGGCACTCAGGCAGGAAAAACGACTGTTCTGAATGCTTTAGCTGGCGCCGTTCCGCGCAGTGAAAGAGTTGTGACAATCGAAGAGGTTTTTGAATTAACTCCTCAGCTTCCGGATGTTGTGCAGATGCAAACAAGAAGTGCGAATTTGCAAGGTGAAGGGGAGATTCCTTTACGCAGGTTAATTAAAGAGTCGCTTCGTATGCGACCTTCACGAATTATCGTCGGAGAAGTTCGTGAAGCCGAAGCCCTGGATCTTTTGATTGCATTGAACTCTGGTTTGCCGGGCATGGGAACTTTGCACGCTAACTCTCCGCGAGATGCAATAGTTAAATTACAGACATTGCCCTTACTGGCTGGTGAAAACATTTCACACAAGTTCATTGCTCCAACTGTTGCTTCGGCGATTGATTTGATTGTTCACGCCACATTGGACGCTAATGGCGTTCGCAGAATAAATGAGGTTGCTGCCGTTACAGGCAGATATGAGAATGATCGGGCAGAAATTGAATCGCTATGGAAGTGGGATGGCAATCAATATCAGCGAGGAGTTGGTTCGTTGCCAAACCCTGAAAGATTTACTGCGATCGGGGCTCCATTGAGTCAATGGTGGCACAAATGAAACTTTCACTACGAATTGGTATATCTGCGGCGGTTTCGACCGCGTTAGTTGCAATGATGACTAGATCAATAATCATTGCACTTGCATTTGGTGCTTTAGCGGCAGGTATTGCCTTTGTAACTGTAAGAACAAAAACTCACATTAACGAGGCTGCGCTAATCGCTGCCTGGCCTGAAGTTATTGATCATTTGATGTCAGGAATTCAATCTGGACTTTCTTTATCTGAATCACTCGCTGGGCTTTCAACCCGTGGTCCCGAGATCTTGAGACCTGCCTTTGTGCAGTTTCGTGCCACTTTGTATGGAAGCGGTGATCTAACAGGGGCGATTGCTGAGCTAAAAACCATCTTTGCACATCACGGTAGTGATCAGATTTTTGAAGCACTACTCATCTCTAAAACCTTAGGTGGAAGTGAACTTCTGCAGATATTACGAACTCTGGGTGATTTCCTACGTCAGGATTTAGCGCTTCGTCGTGAGATTGATGTAAAGCATGGATGGATTAAAAACTCAGCACATATTTCAGCTGCTGCTCCATGGATATTACTCTTACTGCTTTCAACTCAACCAAGCACTGCAAAGGCTTACTCAACACCTACGGGTGCGATGATTTTGATCGCTGGTTTAGTCATGACAGCGATTGCATATGTGTGGATGAATCGATTAGGGCGATTGCCTCAAACTCCGAGAGTTTTCACTGGAGTTGAGCGATGACGATCTTCTTTTTCATAACTGCTTTGCTTGTGATTCCTGCTGGATTTCTTATAGTTATTGGCGATGAAGTAAATCCGTTAGAAGAAGCGCGCAGAGTAGTTGCAAAGAATGCAAAAAAGAGTGATGACCGCACCGCTGTTCGGGCAAGGCTAGAAGAGCTAGGTAAAGGGAGTGATAAAGATTATGAAGAGTTTCGGATTAAGCAGTATGGATACAGCGCAGCAAGTAGCTCTGTTGCCTTAGTTCTTCTCTTTCTCCTTTCACATTCATTTGCTTTATCAATACTTGGTTCGGCTTTAGTAGCGACAACGATGTATGTACTGCTGGATCGCGACTTAACAAAATCCGTAAAGAAGCGGCACGAATTAATCGAGGCGGAGTTTCCTGCAATTATTGAGATGTTGACGCTTGCAATTGCAGCTGGAGAAACACCGATGAGCGCGATGCATCGCATTGCAGAGTCAGCTAACGGTGCTCTAGCGCACGAGTTCTCCGTTGTTGTTGCGGGAGTGCGCGGTGGATCCCCTTTAAGTGAAACCTTAGATTCAATGGGCCGCCGAGTTAAATCGGTAATGATTCGCCGTTTTGTTGATGCTTTGATAACCGCTACTTTGCGCGGTGCTCCACTTGTTGAAGTGCTTTCACGCCACGCAGTTGAAGCTCGTGGCAATCAGAGAAATCGAGTTATGGGAGCGGCTGGTAAGGCTGAAATATCAATGATGATTCCAGTTGTATTCCTTATCCTGCCGATCTCCATACTCTTTGCACTATGGCCATCTTTAACAAACCTCAATATGTTCGCTAGCTAAGGAAAGCAACTAGCGCCCACATTGCGATTGCCAAAATACTTTAGGCAGCGCTTTCCTCGCGCTCATCCTTTTCAACATTGAGTTCAATCAATTCACCATTTGCAGTGCGAGCAGCAACCTCTTTGAGTGAAGGTCGTCCTGCTTTGCGCTTCTTTGCGATGATGCGACCATCTTCAAATAGTTCGCCTCCCCACACACCAGCCGGCTCTTGGCGCGATAACGCACCCTCTAAGCACTGTGCACGCACGGGACATCCACCGCAGAGCGACTTCGCTTCCGCAACCTGCATCTCATCCTCAGAAAAATAGAGCTCAGGATCTGCAGTGTGGCATGGCAAATTAAATGATGACCCATCGCTGTATGTGCCCGTTACGGCATCCAAACCGATCTTCTCATCTGCCCAGCCTGGTACTAGTAGTTCGCTGAAGAGAACGCTCATGTTCTCACCTCTTCTTTCCTTGTTGGCCAACTGTCGTTGGGTCTTGCTATCTCTTTCGGTTTTCAGTGGTTATCGGGAGATATCCGTACTGCATTCTTTGCTTTCTCCTGAATTTATTTTTTAGTAATAAACATCGGGGAAAACAAAAAGGGCTCCGAATCCTTTGTGGATTCGAGGCCCTTGGCTTCAGTTCTAAATCGAGTTATTCGATTGAACCACCATTGGCCTCGTATCCGGCATAAAAAGCTGCGTAAAACGCTGGCTTTGCGGTATGCCAAGTAGAAGGCTTATTGGTTGTATGAGCAGAAGGAATCACAGCAGAACGCAAAGCGTTTGCTGATACGAATGATGCGTTAGACATATTCGTTTCCTTTCGACTCGCTTCATCTTCGCCATGAGGATGAAGGCTTAAGGATAAAGCATGGGTTGAGGTACTGGCAAGGTAATTAATTCCCCGCGTAAATGAGGGTAAATCGGCTATATCTGCGCTGAATTAAGGGGTGAGACTAGTTAGCCAGTCCTGCTTCGGCCAAGAATCGTGATGCTTTTCCACGATAGCTAAGACGTAGATCTGATTTAGCGCGAGTAATTCCAACATAGAACAAGCGACGTTCTTCATCGATTGATGCTTGATCACCGGTGGTGCTGTTGTTTTCCAGCGGAAGAATTCCATCGCTTACTCCCATAAGGAATACGCGCTCCCATTCAAGGCCTTTTGCTGCGTGCAATGTTGCAAGAGTTGTCACAGGCATTGTCGGTGGGTTGTTCTGCTGAACACGATCTTCTACTTCGCGCAGGTAGGTGCGCAAATTCTTTGGAGTAAATCCGCTGTCACCATCTAATTCGCGAGCAAGGTGTAGCAGCGCTGCAATTCCATCGATTGCTCCCCCAGTTAAGAATGGCTGAGCAAGAGTGCGAAGTTCATCCAGCCATGAAACACCTTCAGTTGGAATAACTGATGCTGTGCGAACCTGCTTCAAGAAATCGCGAACCTCTTTGCGTTCAAAGAAACGTTCTGTGTTTCGAACTTGATAAGGAAGGTTTGCAGCGTTCATCGCTTTTTCTAAACCATTGAGTTGGTTGTTGGTGCGGGCAAGAACTGCAATCTCTTGCGCTGGAGTTCCTTCTGAAATTAACTGCGTAATGTCGCGAACGATTCCGGCGATCTCTGCTGCCTCATCGTTATAGGAGCTAATTGTTGGCTTGCTACCGTGATCATTGATCGCAACAAGTTCATTTCCCATCGCACCTTTTCGCAAGATGCTGTTTGCGGTGAAGATAATTTCAGGTGTTGAACGATATCCAGTTGTTAGGCGAACAACTTCAGCTTCTGGAAAGCGCTGTGTGAATGAGTTTAAGAAGACCGGAGTTGCTCCAGCGAATGAGTAAATAGTCTGGGCCGGATCTCCAACAACACATAGCTCTTGGCGAGAACCCAACCAGGCGTTGATTAATCGCTGCTGCAGCGGCGAAATATCCTGGTACTCATCAACTGTAAAGAATCGGTATTGATCCTGAACACGTTCGCGAACTTCGCGTTCTTCTTCAATCATTGCAGTGGTTAGAAGAAGTACATCCTCAAAGTCGATAGCGCGCTCTTGGTGCTTCACGCTTTCATATGCGGTGTAGACCTTGGCTAACTGTTCTGGATTAATGCGCGGCTTCACTGTTCTCTTCAATGATTCGCTCAAGTAATCAGATGGAGCAACCTGCGAAACCTTGGCCCATTCGATCTCAGTTGCGATATCGCGCAGCAAATCTCGCGAGGTAATTGATAGTTCGCCCTGTAATTGAGCACGTTTGATCGCTTCGGTCAGGAATCCACTCTTGGTAGTCAGAAGATCAGGTGTGCGGCCACCAAATACCTGTGGCCAGAAAAATGTCAGCTGCTTGAGCGCTGCTGCGTGAATGGTTCGCGCTGCAACTGATGGAACTCCAAGTGAGCGAAGTCGTGTGCGCATTTCTCCTGCAGCACGTGCAGTAAAGGTAAGTGCCAAAACCTTGTGCGGATCCATTGTTCCGATAGCTGCTGCATATGCGATGCGGTGGGTAATGGCGCGGGTCTTACCTGTTCCAGCACCTGCAATTACGCACACTGGGCCACGTGTAGCAAGAGCTACTGCGCGTTGTTCATTATCTAATGCTTCAAGAATCTCTTCTGCGCGAAGGTTTCCTACGGTCTCCACGATTCACCACCACGTAACTGTTCGCGGGTGTATCCATCAACACGTGTGTACCAAGCTTCAATCATTCGACGAGCAACTGAAATAGTTGGTGGAAGCAAAATATCTTCAGCAATAACAGCTGCCTTCATTTCATCACGTGAAAACCAGCGTACTTCAGTGATTTCAGTTCCATCTGGGCGCGCTTCTTCGGGGCGATGTGTAATCGCTTCAAATGCAATCATGATCGATGCAGGAAATGGCCAAGGCTGTGAAGTTAAGTATTTGATCTCAGATGCATACACACCAGCTTCTTCAAATACTTCGCGCGATACGCACTCTTCAAATGATTCGCCGGTTTCGACAAAACCTGCAAAAGTTGAAAAGCGCTTATCTGGCCAGATGGGTTGATGTCCCAAAAGAATTCGATCATCTTTATCTCGCACTAAAACAATTACCGCTGGATCTGTACGTGGGTGATGTTGCGTTGCATCCTCAACACAGACGCGAACACTTCCGCCTAGTTCACTTACAGTCTTCGCGCCGCATCGCGCACAGTGTGTGTGGTTTGCATGCCAGTTCGCTAAACCAACTGCGTGCATTGCAAGGGCTAATTCATCGGCATCTAAATTGCCACCAACTTCGCGCAAAGTTTTGAATCCTTCATACTTACGCTTTTCAAACTCTTCAGTGCCATCATCTTCTGGCTGATTGATCCAGGTGGTGCGCCATGCAAAGTACGCCTGATTGTCATCGCGGCCGATTCCAAGGAAGAAGCGATCGCCTTCGATAAATGTTTCCTGCAAAGCCTTTACTGCAGCGGCATCGATAAAAGTCAGCGAATCTTCTGCTGCGCTTAAACGAGCATCAACTAAGTGAATAATCTGGGCTGATTTCCAGAGTTCTGCCAACTTTGTGGCATCAGAGCGCAGCTCACTTTCACGATTTATCAGTGACAACGCGCTCATAGGGGTGAACGCTACTAGCCTTGGGCGGTGCTCGTAACCTCGTGGAATCTGCTGCATGGAATGGCCATTCCGCCCAGCAATGATGTCGCCGCCGACCAGATAAAGCTGGGGCAGGCTATTCAAGCGATCGGCGCTGATGTAATTGGCATTCAAGAGGTTGATGAAAAGTTAGAGCGCTCAGGAAATATTTCCCAGGCACGTTTAGTGGGCGAAGCAATGGGCACGCAACATTGGGGCTTTGCTGCAGGATTAATCGGAACACCTGGATACTCATGGCGGGCTGTTGATCCAACAGATGTACCAATTGTTGTTCATGGAAACTCTTTCTCAACTGATGGAAGTGAGTTAGTTGGTGGATATGGAATCGGCATCGTTTCAAAGATTCCAGTAAAACATTGGGATCGACTAGAACTCAAGAAATCTCCATTTGGAATGCCCATCATGATTCCAACTGAAGGTAAGAATGGAAAACAAACCGTCAGACCAATCTATGTAGCAGATGAGCCACGTGTTGCACTGGCTGCAACTTTGGAAAATGGTTGGACGGTTATTAATACCCATCTCTCTTTTGTTCCCTTTGTGAACTATCGCCAACTAGGAAAAATTAAGCGCTGGGCTAAACATTTGACTGAAGAGTATGGGACTCAAGTTTTAATTATTGGAGACATGAACCTTCCAAAGGGATTGCCAGCAGTAGCTTCACGATGGAATTCGTTGGTTACTCAGAACTCATACCCATCTTGGGGTGCAAAAGTTCAATTTGATTACATTCTTAGCAACACATTAAAGCCTGAACAGTTTGAAGCTCTTCCAACAGTTGTGACTGGAATGAGCGATCACTTACCGCTTAGGATCAGGATCATCTAAATCCCCACCATAGGTATACGGCTTTAAAGTATTTGTTGTTTGTCTATACACATGTGATTCATCAACGCCAGGATCATGTTTGTCTCTAGTAAATCGCCCAGCTTCGGCATCTTCTCGAGCAATCGCATCTAACTCTCGTTGCGTCGCGATAAAAGCTTGATCCTCTTTGGATACTACATAGGTTGAAACAATCACAATTAATCCACCTAATACCTGCAACCAAGTGGGTGCACCACGGCCTAAAACAATGCTGGCCGCTACTCCTGCGATAGGAATGAGGTTGAGATAAATACCTGGTGTTGAGCCCGGAAGCATTTTGATTGCGTAGTTAAAGGCTACAAAGGGAAGGCCAACGCCAAACAACCCTGACAATATCGCTGAGCTCCAAATAGATGTTGAGACAGTTGGTATTGGTTGTTCGCTAAGAATAAAGAATGTGCCCAAGAAGATTGTTGAAACAAAGGTCTGACCCAACGCTAAATCAGTTGCGGTGTAATCCCCTAAGTATCTGCGAATCACATTTGCATACACACCAAAGGTCATGGCAGATAAAACGAAAAAGGCAACGGTGGAGGTATTGGGTGATGCCGCACCTGCGATCTCGACCAACTTTTCACGTGGAGCAGAAATGCCAGCCATGATTACGCCAACAAAACCAAGAATGAAAAAGAACCATTTAGTTGCAGATAGGCGATCGCCCAACCAGATGATTCCGAGCAAGACAGTAAACAAAGTTTCGCCGGTAAGAATCAAGACACCAGTGCTTGCAGTCTCATGTGTGTATCCCGTATTTCCTAACAACCATGCAAGTCCAGGTTGAAGGATGCCGATAGGGATAATCAACCGCCAAGGAATGTTTGGCTTTACTCGTTTAATGATTGTGACAATCAACAGAAAGAGAAAACCGACGCCACATTCAATTAAGGAAAGAAAGAGTGGAGAGAACTTAGTTATGGCCAGATCCGCTAAAGGATTTGAGATACCCCAGCTAATAACTGCAGCTAAGAGGATTACATAACTCATTAAGGAAGCGTACCGACAGATCCAATCAAAGCGATCAATGCAGCCTCATCTAACAGGTCAGCTGGCTGGTCAGTAACTCCAGTTGGAACGTAATGGAATGCGGCGCTGATCTTTGAAATGTCGCATCCCGATAACTTCGCCCACGCTAAGCGGTACATCGCCAACTGGACTTGTGCAGACTTTCCTAACTGCTTAGAACCTGTCTTCCAATCCACTACCTGGAAGCCATCTCCGTCTGCGTAAATAGCATCAATTCGGCCTCTAATCAGGACCCCAGCAATGGTTGTTTCAAAGGGAACTTCAACCCGTGCAGGTGTGCGATTAACAAAGCCACTCTTGAGCCATGCAGCTTTGAGATCTTCTAGCTTTGAATCATCATCGAGTGGATCTAAGTAATCCAGGTACTCATCACCAAACAATGTGGCTGCATCAGTAAATTGACGTTCTACCCATAAGTGGAATGCGGTTCCGCGACGCGAATACTGATCTTGGCCGCGAGGCATTGGGCGACGAATATTCAATGCAAGCTCTTGTGGGTTTTCATGCAAAGCAACCAAGGTCGATGTAGACATGCGTGATGGCAGCGGCACTTCAACAACATCTGATGCGCGATTGCGTTGTTCCGTAATCAAACTGTGCGCATCCATGATCCAAGAATTAACTTCAGCATCCTGCGAATCAATAAGTGGATGAACTTCAGCTGCATTTACTAATTCAATCGCTGCATCAAACTGTGCGCGCTTACCCCCTAGGTAATCTCGTGGCCACACAGCGGTGACTGGATTTTCCAAGGTTGGATTCTCTGCATCATCATCTGGTGCTGCAACATCTGAAATCAAGCGACCACCGTTGGCGCTTGCTGATGTTGCGATCAAATTAAAGATCTGCGATGGTGAAACCGCATTTGCCCCATCACGCCACCATGCTGTTGTGCACAGCAGGTGCGTACGAGCACGTGTCACCGCAACATATGCAAGACGCATCTCTTCGCGCATTTTGATCTGATCAACGCACTGCGAACCAAAGGCCTTGATCGCCTTTGCTGCATCCGAATTCTTTGCAATTCCATCTAATGTGAAATGTGGAAGCTCATGCGCATCACCGCGAAGTGCAAATGGCACATGCTTTTCATTCTTCAACCAGTTATCAGGGTCACTGCGATTGACGCCCGGGAAGGTGCCTTCAGATAAACCAGGCACGGCAACAACATCCCATTCAGCGCCCTTTGCCATGTGAACAGTAAGGATTTGGACCACATCTGTGCGTACTTCAGGGGCTCCAACCTTTAATCCGCCCTCTTCATCAGATGCAACATCCAACCAATCCAAGAAGGCCGAAACTGATCCACCACTGCGTTCAAACTTTGAGGCTTCATCTAGGAATCGATCTAGGTGACGACGACCGGTTTGTGAACCTTCGCGCAAGGTAATTTCAGATTCCAAAGTTAAATAGTTTTCAATCTCTGTTACTAAATCAGTGATCTGACCACCTGCACGTGAACGCAGACGGCGAAGATCCTGCGCAATGGTGACCAGGCGTTGATATCCAAGATCGCTAAAGCCGCTCTTCTTCGCAGAGGTGATTTCATCCAATGCATCAATGATCGAGCCTGCAAATTGATCATCTGCTTCTAGTTGATCAGGGTTACCTGCAGCAATCTTCTTAATGAAACTCTTGGAATCTGCATGCATTGCTTTTGCGCGTTCACGACTAAATGCACCGAGCGCTGCGATATCACGTGGTCCTAAATTAATACGTGGTCCAGTCAGGTGGCGCATCAATGACGAACCAGCATCAGGATCTGTAATGATCTTCATCAAGGTCACAACATCCGCAACTTCAGGAATATGAATCAATCCGCCGATACCGATTACTTCAACAGGCAGACCTTGTTCACGCAAAGCATTTTCAATCGAAGTGATCTGACTGCGCTTGCGTACCAGTACCGCAAATGATTTGTTGTCATCTGGATTCCATAATGCTTTAAAGTATTCAGCGATCGCTTGGGACTCTGTTTCAACTGTTTCGTACACACCGTATGCAAGCTCGCCATCGCCTGCACCATCACGGGCTTCAAGTTCAACAACCTGCTGACCACCTGCTGCTTTGATCTCGGCGCTAATGGTGTTTGCTGCAGCCAAAATGATTTTGTCATTACGAAAAGTTGTTGGCAGCGAGAACTGTTCAGTTCCTGTTTGTCCTGCCGCCTTTGGGAAGTACTTATGGAAAGAAGCCATCGTGCCGGCAGATGCTCCACGCCAGGTGTAAATAGCCTGCGACGGGTCTCCCACAGCCATAACGGGGTGGCCAGTTTCGCTGACAAAGTTTCCGTACAAAGCAGAAAGCATACGTACCTGAGACTGGGATGTATCTTGATACTCATCCAATAGAACGACCTTGTACTTGCCGCGCTCTAAAGTGCCAACATCTTCAAAGTTCTGCGCAATGTCTGCCGCAAGTGACATCTGATCATCAAAGGACAATTCCCCTGCAGCTTTACGGCGTTCCATAAAGGCTTCGACCATCGGCAACAATGAATTGCGTTGACGCATCGCACGAGCAACTGCGCGGGTATCTTCATTGGTGCTGCCTGCCAATAACTGCAACTTTTCCAACATCTCGTTGCCGATTGCTTCGATATCTGAAGCCTTGACTTGATGTTCCAGCATTAACTTTGAAAGTCCCAGCAAATCCTTGATCACCGTGCTTACCGCGCTGTCATTGCGATATGAGTCATCAGACCAATTGCGCACTACATCTGATGCGATTTGCCAAATCGCTGCTTCGCCTAGTGGATCAGCGTCTGCATCAATTCCGTATCGAATTGCATGTTCACTTAATAACTTGCCTGCATATGAATGGTAAGTCGTAACTGCAGTACTAGTTGAAGTGATGTGTTTGAACTCTGGCAATTGCGATAGTTGGCGCAAACGCTTACGAATGCGAACCGATAATTCACCAGCAGCTTTACGAGTAAAGGTAAGACCCAGGATTTGATCAGGTGTGGCAAAACCGTTGGCAACCAAGTACAAAACACGGTTGCTCATAGTTTCAGTCTTCCCAGAGCCCGCACCTGCAATAACAACTGCTGGTTCTAGACCGCTGCTGATGATCGCTGATTGATGCTTAGTAATCGGCTTGATCTGTGAACCAAACTTTGGATGTGCCTGAAGCTTGGCGATGATTTGCTCAGGTGTGTACTTAGGCTGGATTGATTCAGTACTCATCACTCAATCACCGCCCGACCATCACTTTGAACAGGGCAGGATTTCCTTACTGGGCAGCCTTTACAGCGCTTATTAACGGTGGCAAAGAAGGTTGCAGCTCCCATGCCCTCGCCGATTGTTTCAATTGTTTGCTTAGTCTCTTCAAGATCGATCGCATACTGCTGACGAATAGACGCTCCTGCAGTAGTTGTTCCCAGATACACAAGTTCGGCACCTGCGCTCTTGTCACCATCGGTAAATCCACCTTCATGAACACCTAATTGATAACTAGCAAGCTGCAGATTCTTCTTTGCATCCTCTTTGCTAATTGCGGTGTTACCGGTTTTAAAGTCAATAATGAAGAGTGAACCATCTGCTTCAACTTCTAGCCGGTCAACGGTTCCGATAATTCGAGCCCGACCCAGCTTTACATCAAAGCGAAGTTCAGCACCCTTTACTTCGCGCTTAGTTTCCTTGTGGTAATCGACAAACTTTTCAAGCATGGTGACCGCAGATTCAAGATGTGATGCACTGACCCATCCGCTTTCAGGATCGATCAATTTCCATGAACTTTGTAGATTCTCAATTAACTGTTCGCGAGTTGTGCCTGGCTCTTGCACCATCTTCGCGGCAAAGGCGTGAATTGCAGAACCTAAAACTTGGGCAGTGCTGTCGCCATCAGATCCGCCGTTGTTTTGCAGGAACCATTTGACTCCACATTCCACAAAGCTTTCAGCACCTGATGGCGAAACAATTACTTCCTTGTCAGGATCAATAACAGGTGCATCGGTACTTATCGGAACAGAACCAATCCAGCTGTCAGGGTTTGCAAGGTGAATACCTTCGGCGCTCATCGCCTTTAACAACGTTGCAGCCTCTTTCGCCTTTGGTCCAGCTAACTGCGCGCGAAGTTCAGCTACTAAAGCAGGTGCGGTAATTGGTCGAGGAACATCAGTTAATACATGTTCATCCTCATCGCTCTTGTTAACCATAACTTCAACAGCTTCAAAGAACTGCGATGGCTCTTCATCTTCGCGCTGTACTGCCGTGACGAAAAGTGATTGCTGGGCGCGGGTTAGAGCGACATGGAACAAGCGTTGCTCATCCTGCATTAGCCCGTTAGCGGCAATCACATCTAACTGATCCCGAGGAATGTCAGGATTGCGCTTTCGTTCTACTAAACGCTCTGCACCTAACAAGGATGAACGTTGCTTCAAGTTTGGCCAAGTGCCCTCTTGCAGGCCAGCGATTGCAACAACCTGCCATTGGCGACCCTTTGCGCTGTGAACGGTAAGAATCTCTACGAAATCTGGGCGCACTCCCTTAGCTGTAATCACGTCGCCTGCAATATCTTCAGTTGCGATCTCGTTGATAAAGGCCGCTGGACCCGACAGAGGGAAACGCTCAGAGAAGCGTTGAGCAGATTCAAACAACTGCATCATCGCATCTAGATCGCGATCTGCGGCTGCTCCGCGAACTCCAGGTCGCAACGCTTGATTGCGCCAAGCGACAGATAGTTTCTGTCCATCACTTGTTAATGCGTTATCCCAAATGAACCACAACAAATCATCTGCTAAAGCAGTCTTGTTACGAGCGATCGTCTTTGCACCCTTTAACAATTCATGAACTCGAAGCACGCTGTCGGCACCTTCAATAAATAGTTCGCCATCATTGATCGCATCCAACAAAAGCTGAGTACCTGAACGCTCATCACCATCAGGGCGGGCGGTAATCATGGCTCGGCGAATCCGACGCAGTGAGATTGAATCTGCTCCACCGAACTCGCTCATTAACAAACGTTCAGCGGTATCCAAATTCAGAGGCTGCGCACCGATAGCTACACGTGCCAATAACAAAAATGGCGCAATTGCAGGATTACCAGCTAAGGCTTGTAATTCAGATGCAACTGGAATTCCAACTTGAGAAAATGCACGACGTAACGCTGATGCTTGAACTCCTGGTGTACGAAGTACGACAGCCATATCGCTGTAAGAAATACCTTCACGCAAATGTGCACTGCGGAATTGGTGGGCGATAAATGCGGCTTCTTCAGCCCCGCTTCTAAAGCGATGAACCCCAACAAAACCGCCACTTTCTGCCACACATGAGCGCTTACGGGTTACTGGAGATCCGCGGAATCCCTGAACATATTCATGCCCAACTTCAAAGATCGCCGGTGCATTGCGATACACGCGATTAAGAACAACTTCCTTTGCACGAAATGGATCTAACGCTGCTGCTAATCCATCTGGGTCTGCACCGCGGAAACGACCGACAGCACTATCTGCATCTGCGCAGATGATTACATCGTTGCCAGCAAGCAGCGCCAATAGTTCGCGTTGTGCGGGATCACTTTCCTGAAACTCATCAACCATGATCGTTGTGAAGCGTTTACGCAGTTCATCCAACAAATCAGGGTTGTTACGTAAATGAATCGATGCACGAGAAACCAATTCGGATGGATCGATACGCAACTTTGCATCCTGTGCGCTGAACTCACGCATAATCATGGAATTGGTATATCTCTTCCAGAAAGCAGCGGCTGCCTCCCAATACTTTTCACCTTCTTGTTTACCAAGAACCGCTAACTCATCTGCATCAATGCCACGTTCTGATGCACGCAAAATCAAATCGCGAAGTTCGCGGGCAAAACCATTAGTAGTTAACGCCTTGTGTAAATCTTCGGGCCACTCTTTGAAGCCATCTTCGATATCGCCTTTCAGCAATTCGCGGATGTAACTTTCCTGTTCTGGGCCACTGAGCAAAATAGGATCGGGATCTCCCTTTGCTTTCATCTTCAAGATTGAAAATGCCAGCGAGTGAAAAGTTCTTGCCAATGGTTCAAACATTGTCTTTGTAGTTCGTAACGCGATCGCATCACGTAATTCAGATGCTCGCTCGCGACCATTGGTCAGCAGCAAAATTGAATCTGGATTTTGTCCATCCACAATTCGCGCTAAAGCAGCTTCAACTAAAACAGTTGTCTTTCCGGTTCCGGGTCCGCCCTGCACAACAATCGGTGATCCGCGATGAGCGACAACCGCGTGCTGATCAGCATCCAAGGTAAGTGCGGTCGCCTGAAGTACCTGTCGTACAAGGCTGAAGGGCTGCTTACTCACAGTCACAATTCAACCGTAATGCACTGACGAATCAGGGATGCGAGCATAAAAACTCCCGAACTGATTAACAGTCCGGGGTTTTTAGTTGAACTAATTACGCGTTTAAGTTCGCCTTCTTCTGACGAGAAGTCGCACGTGCGCGCTCATTCTGATCAAGAACAACCTTGCGGATACGAACAACCGCAGGTGTTACCTCGACGCACTCATCTTCGCGACAGAACTCAAGCGCACCTTCCATGTTGAGCTTCTTAGGCGGAATCAAACGCTCTGATTCATCAGTTCCTGAAGCACGCATGTTTGTAAGCTTCTTTTCGCGAACACAGTTAACATCCATGTCATCTGAACGAGAGTTCTCGCCGATAACCATACCTTCGTACACTTCATCGCCTGGCTCTACGAAAATAGTTCCGCGATCTTGTGTTCCATACAGTGCATATGAAGTAACTGTTCCCATACGGTCAGAAACAAGTGATCCAGTTGCACGAGTACGAATATCTCCGTACCAAGGCTCGTAACCATCAAATACGTGGTGTAGCAAACCAGTTCCGCGAGTTTCAGTTAAGAACTCAGTACGGAAACCAATAAGTCCACGTGATGGAACCTTGTAATCAAGACGGATCCAACCGGTTCCGTGATTAACCATTTGCTCCATGCGACCCTTACGAAGTGCCATCAACTGAGTAAGAACACCTAAGTACTCTTCAGGTGCATCAATTGTTAAACGCTCCATTGGCTCATGAACTTTGCCATCAATCTTCTTGATAACTACCTGTGGCTTACCAACAGTTAGCTCGAAACCTTCGCGCTTCATGATTTCAACGAGAACAGCAAGCTGTAGCTCGCCACGTCCCTGAACTTCCCATGTATCTGGGCGATCAGTATTGAGAACGCGCAATGAAACGTTACCTACTAGTTCGGCATCAAGTCGGCCCTTAACTTGGCGTGCAGTAAGCAGTTTTCCGCTCTTGCCCGCTAGTGGAGATGTATTGATACCGATTGTCATCGAAATAGATGGCTCATCAACTGTAATAAGTGGAAGTGCGTGTGGGTTTTCAAGATCAGCAAGGGTTTCGCCCAATGTGATTGTCTCGATACCTGCAACCGCAATGATGTCTCCTGGGTGAGCTTCAAGTGCTGGAACGCGCTCTAGCGCTTCAGTAATGAGTAGCTCTGAAATCTTTACTCGCTCTTGAGTTCCATCTGTCTTAATCCATGTGACGTTCTGACCCTTTTTAATAACACCTTCGCGTACGCGACATAGTGCAAGACGACCCAAGAATGGTGATGAGTCAAGGTTTGTAACGTGTGCTTGCAATGGTGCACCTTCGTGATAAATCGGTGCAGGAATTGCAGAGAAGATAGTGTCAAACAAAACATCTAGGTTTTCTTCTTCTGGCATTCCACCATCTGCAGGACGCTTCAGTGATGCGCGACCAGCTTTAGCTGATGCATACACAACTGGGAATTCGATCTGCTCTTCATTTGCTCCAAGATCAAGGAACAGTTCGTACGCTTCATCAACAACTTCAGCGATACGTGAATCGGGACGGTCAACCTTGTTGATCAACAAAATTACTGGAAGATTCTTTTCGAGTGCTTTACGCAAAACGAAACGTGTCTGAGGCAATGGACCTTCTGATGCATCCACCAACAAAATGACGCCATCAACCATTTCAAGTCCGCGCTCTACTTCGCCACCGAAGTCGGCGTGGCCCGGAGTATCAATGATGTTAACGATTGTGTTGCCGCGCTTAACAGCGGTGTTCTTTGCAAGGATCGTAATTCCCTTTTCGCGTTCTAGATCCATTGAATCCATCATGCGATCCTGGCCTTCGCCCTGAACCTTGTGTGATGCGAATGCGCCGGACTGCCACAACATGGCATCAACCAGTGTTGTCTTTCCGTGGTCAACGTGAGCAATGATCGCTACGTTACGTAGATCTTCGCGCTTCTTTTCAGGTAATCCTGCTAGGTGTGCTTGCTTCTTAGACATTGAATCTGAACTCCACTACATCTCCATCGGCCATTACATATTCCTTGCCTTCCATACGAACCTTGCCCTTTGCTTTCGCATCAGCCATAGATCCAGCGGCAATCAGATCTTCAAAGCTGACGATTTCAGCCTTAATAAATCCCTTTTGGAAATCTGTATGAATAACACCAGCGGCCATGGGTGCGGTGTCACCTTTGTGAATCGTCCACGCGCGAGCTTCCTTTGGACCTGCAGTTAAATATGTCTGCAATCCCAAAGTATCGAAACCAACACGTGCCAAGGTTGCAAGACCTGGTTCTTTCAAACCAATTGATTGCAACAATTCCAATGCATCCTCATCGCTGAGCTCTGCAAGTTCTGCTTCTGTTTTTGCATCCAAGAAGATCGCTTCAGCTGGTGCAACAAGTGCCTGCAACTTTGCTTTCAGTTCTGGATCATTTAATTCAGCAGCATCTACGTTAAATACATATAAGAACGGCTTTGCAGTTAATAGGTGAAGCTCCTGCAAAAGTTCACGATCAATTGAACTTTGAGACAATGGCTTTCCAGATTGCAACCAATCATTGGCAGCCTTTACAGCTTCAAGAACTGGCGCTTTTTCCTTTGCGATGCGAACTTCCTTTTCAAGACGTGGAATCGCCTTTTCAATTGTCTGCAAATCTGCGAGCGCTAATTCGGTGTTAATCGTTTCCATATCTGATGCTGGATCGATACGACCATCGACGTGAACAACATCGCCATCGTTGAAAACGCGGATCACCTGACAGATTGCATCGGTGTCACGAATATTTGTAAGGAACTTATTGCCAAGGCCTGCACCTTCAGATGCGCCCTTAACAATTCCGGCGATATCAACGAAGGAAACTACGGCTGGAAGAAGTTTTTCTGAGCCAAAGATGGTTGCTAGCTTGGCTAGACGCTCATCTGGCACTCCCACGATTCCCACATTGGGCTCGATGGTGGCGAAGGGGTAGTTAGCGGCCAGAACATTGTTCTTGGTCAGAGCATTAAAAAGGGTCGACTTTCCAACGTTAGGCAGTCCGACGATTCCAATAGAGAGGCTCACTGGGGTAAGCCTACGGGGGTTTGTCGGTGCTCCCTGCCACGATAGGCCCATGCCCGCATACGTAGTGACCTTATTAATAGGACTAATCGCAGGATCTGCGATCGGATACCTATTTTCAGCCCTCAAATCCAAGGATTCGGCGGGCAATCAAGCCCTGCTCGATGATTACAAGGCCCAGCTAGAAGCAGAGCGCACCAAGACAGAATCTGCAATCAAGTTAAATGCTGAACTGATGGCGGTCAAGGATTCAGTTACAAAGTTGACTACCCAATCCAATGAAGCAAACCGCATCCGTACCGAGGCGGAAGCAAAGCTGAACACAACAATTCTTGAAATGCGTCGTGCATCTGAATCAATCTTTGATGAAACAAAGAAGATCGCTGGAGCACTATCTAATTCGCAGACCCGCGGAAAGTTTGGCGAGGCACAACTTGAGCTATTGCTGCAGGGTGCAGGACTTCGCGAAGGGCATGAATACACAGCGCAACGATCAACAACTGATTCTGACTCATCTGGAATTCCAGATATCACCGTAACAATGCCTGGCGGCTCTCGTTTGTTTATCGACTCCAAGTTTCCCTTTGAACGCTTTCTTGAAGCCTTTGGAACTGATGATCAATCAGAACGTGATGAGTACTTGCAGCAGCACACAAAGGATTTGTTAAAGCATGTTGATGCGCTCGCAAAACGTGGGTATCACAAGTCGCAAGGCTCCCCTGATTTCGTAGTTCTCTTTGTTCCATTTGAAACCCTGCTTTCTGAAGCACTTCGCCTTGATCCAATGTTTCTTGAAAAGGCCTTTAAAGTCGGCGTAACTGTTGCGACTCCAACATCAATGATGGCGCTGCTTCGCACTATTGGTTACATCTTCACCCGCAATAAGTTGGCGGAAAACGCTGATGAGATTCAAAAGGTTGCCAGCACATTTCTGAAGAACATCACCTTGCTGCACACCAAGATCGTTGCAGTTGGTAAGGCAATCTCATCTACTTCTAAGGCGTATGAGGATCTTGTGCCAACAGCTGAAAAGACTGTTTTGGCACCGGCGCGAAGAATTCATAACTTAGGTGTTACAGGGGATAAAGATAAGTTGGCTATTGAGTATCCTGAGGCACCTGGTGCGGTTCGAGATCTGAAAAATGCAGAGCTTGAAGCAACCGATGATTACATTGATGCAGAAGAGGTAGGCGAATGAGTACATTGCAGAAGATTCAGATCCAAGGTCCTGGTTTAAAGAAGCCTGGAATTGTTGTGCTGCAAACAGCTTTCATTGGTTTCTTCGTCTTCATTGAGATGACAATCCGTACCGGTGTTGGAGTTCTTACAGGTATCGCAATCTGCGCCGCTCTGTATGGCTCTTTGCGCTTTGGCCGACCAGGAACTACTTATGTTTCAGTTGTAACTCCCCCATTGGCATTTGCTGCCTCTGCACTCTTTTTAACAATGGTTTTAGATGGCTTTAGACCATCACGAGTTGGTATTGATTTCATCGCAGCCCTTGCATCAGAGGCACCGTTTTTGATTCTTTCAGCCTTGTATGGCTGGTTTGTGTACTTGAATCAAAAGGCGAAGAAGAAGCCTTCAAAGCGCAAAGCAGCAGCCGAAGAAGATTAAGCCTGGCCTGCTGCCTTCATATCTTTACGAAGCTCTGGTGGCAGTGCGAAAAGTAGTGATTCTTCAGCGGCTGTAACCTCTTGAACATCTTGGTATCCATGTTCATGCAATGTCGCTAAAACATCCTTTACAAGGATTTCAGGTACTGATGCACCGCTTGTAACACCGATTGTTTCAACACCTTCAAACCAGTGATCCTGAATCTCTTCAGCGTAATCAATCAGATGTGATGCCTTTGCACCGTACTCAAGTGCAACCTCAGCCAAACGCACTGAGTTACTTGAATTTTGTGAGCCAACAACAATTACTAAATCTGCTTGTGGTGCAATCTCCTTGATCGCTTCTTGGCGATTTTGAGTTGCATAACAAATGTCATCACTAGGTGGCGATTGAATCTCAGGGAAGCGCTCCTTCAAGATATTTACAGCTTCCATAGTTTCATCAACTGACAAAGTTGTTTGTGACAACCAGACCAAGTTCTTGCCAGGTGTTGGTTGAATTGTGCGCGCACCATCTAAACCATCAACGATGCGTACACGATCTGGTGCTTCACCAGCCGTGCCCTCAACCTCTTCATGGCCATGGTGACCAATAAGCAAAATCTCTGAATCCTCTGTCGCAAAGCGACGAACCTCGTGGTGAACCTTGGTTACCAATGGGCAGGTTGCATCAATAGTTTTTAGATTTCGTTGGGCTGCCTGCTCATGAACTAGCGGTGAAACTCCGTGAGCTGAGAAAACAACGGTCTTACCCTCGGGAACCTCAGAGGTCTCATCAACAAAGATCGCGCCCTTTGCTTCAAGGGATGCAACAACGTGAACGTTGTGAACGATCTGCTTGCGAACATAGACAGGTGCGCCATACAGGGCCAATGCTTTTTCGACTGTGATCACAGCGCGATCCACGCCCGCGCAATATCCGCGAGGCGCCGCCAGTAGAACTCTCTTAGCCATGGGGGCAGTCTATTAGGCTCATCCCATGTTCGAAACTTCAAGTGAGTCCCCGGCTCCAGTTCGGGTCGTCTCTGAAGCGATCAAGGATTATGTAGACCGCCTGGGTCCAATTTGGATTGAAGGCGAGATCAGCGAGCTAAACGAGCGCAGCGGGATGATGGCATTTATGCGCCTGCGCGATACCAGCGTTGATATGTCTATTTCAGTGATGTGCCATAAATCGGTAATCGCAACTGTTAAGCCGCTACCGGATAACGCACGAGTTGTTTTATATGCAAAGCCATCTTGGTACACAAAGAATGGGTCCCTTTCATTTTCAGCCCGCGAAATTCGCCAGGTCGGTGTTGGTGAATTGTTGGCACGCCTTGAGGCGCTGAAAAATCAATTAGCGGGCGAAGGACTTTTTAATTCAGATCGCAAGGTTGCACTGCCATTGTTGCCAAAGGTTATTGGATTGATTTGTGGTCGCAACACAGATGCAGAAAAAGATGTTGTTGAAAATGCAAAGCGTCGCTGGCCAAGTGTTCAATTTGAAATCCGCGAAGTAACTGTTCAGGGAGCTGCTGCAGTTTCAGAGGTTTCAGATGCGCTGCGCGAACTAGAGGCAAATAAAGATGTTGAGGTCATCATCATCACTCGTGGTGGTGGATCCTTTGAAGATCTACTGCCCTTTAGCGATGAAGGCCTGGTGCGTTTAGCTGCATCATGTGAAACCCCGATTGTTTCTGCGATCGGCCATGAAAAGGATTCACCGCTATTGGATTTAGTTGCGGACTATCGAGCATCGACTCCAACTGATGCGGCAAAGCGCGTAGTGCCAGATATTTCCGAAGAGATCGCAATGATCGGCCAAATGCGCGACAGAGCACGTCGCACACTGATTAATCGCATCGACCACGAGGCCACCAGAATTACTAACTTCAAGAACCGCCCAGTTATGAAGGACCCACATGTACTAATTACAACAAGGGCTGAAATCATTACTGGGCTGCGCGATAGATCTAATCGTTCCTTTGCGAGCCGTTTGAAGTTAGCAAAGGAAGAGCTCAAGCAGGTGAAAGCCCGCGTTCGTGCGCTTTCACCACAAGCAACTTTGGATCGTGGCTATTCGGTAGTGCAGTTAGCAGATGGTCAGATAGTTACAGATCCAAAGAAGTTAAAGCAGGGCGATGAGTTAAGGCTGCGTCTTGCAAAGGGCGAGACAAAAGCCACAGCACAAGGCAACTAAAGAGAGAGTAGATTTGACCTATGGCCGAAGCAAAAAAGATCTCATATGAAGCAGCTCGTGACGAGTTAGCTGAAGTTGTTGAATCCCTTGAAGAGGGCAGCGCGACTTTGGAAGAGTCATTGAAGTTATGGGAGCGCGGCGAAGAGTTAGCCAAGATCTGCCAGGAATGGTTGGACGGGGCTAAGAAAAAACTTGATGCAGTAAAACCTGAATAGGAACCACGATGCCAAACTTTTCATACTCAGATCTTCTGCCCATCGGTGAGGATAAGACTAAGTACCGTCTTGTCACCAAAGAAGGCGTAAGCGTTGTAAAGCTTGGCGATAAAGAGTTTTTACAGGTTGAACCATCAGCCCTTGAAAAGTTATCGGCTGAAGCAATCCATGACATCAACCATTATTTGCGTGCCGAGCACCTTCAACAATTAACAAATATTGTTAAAGATCCTGAAGCCTCACCTAATGATCGCTTTGTTGCGATCGATCTTTTAAAGAACGCCAATATCGCTGCCGGCGGAGTTCTGCCGATGTGCCAAGACACAGGTACAGCGCTGGTTATGGGCAAGAAGGGCCAGTTTGTTTTAACAACAGGCAAGGATGAGGTCGCGATTTCACAGGGTATTTATGATGCCTATACATCTTTGAACCTTCGTTATTCCCAGATGGCTCCAGTAACAACCTGGGAAGAGAAGAACACTGGCAACAATCTGCCAGCCCAAATCGAAATTTACGCAGATAGCGATCACCAGAACGAGTACAACTTCATGTACATCGCAAAGGGTGGCGGTAGTGCCAATAAATCATTTTTGTACCAGGAAACAAAGGCTGTCTTGAACCCAACCTCATTTATGAATTGGTTGGATGAAAAGCTTCGTTCAATTGGAACCGCTGCATGCCCTCCGTACCACCTTGCAATTGTCATTGGCGGAACAAGTGCCGAACACACTGTAAAGACAGCAAAGCTGGCATCGACTAAGTACTTGGACTCACTTCCAACTTCAGGTGATGCGGCAACTGGCCATGGCTTCCGCGATATTGAATTGGAGCAAAAGGTTCTTGAACTAACTCGGACTTTGGGAATTGGTGCACAGTTTGGTGGCAAGTACTTCTGCCACGATGTTCGCGTTGTTCGCCTGCCTCGTCATGGTGCTTCGCTTCCAATCGCAATTGCGGTTTCATGTTCTGCAGACCGCCAGGCAAAGGCAAAGATCACCAAGGATGGAATCTTCCTTGAAGAGCTAGAGCGCGATCCAGCCCACTTCTTGCCTGAAACAACTGATGAGCATTTAAATGATGATGTTGTGGCGATTGATTTGAACCAGCCAATGGCTAATGTCTTGGCTGAGCTTTCCAAGCACCCAGTTAAGACCCGTCTTTCATTGACCGGAACCCTAGTTGTAGCCCGCGACTTGGCCCACGCCAAGATCAAAACCATGATGGATGAAGGCAAGCCAATGCCTGAATACTTAAAGAACCACGCTGTTTATTACGCAGGTCCGGCAAAGACACCTGAAGGGTATGCATCTGGATCCTTTGGACCTACAACTGCAGGTCGTATGGATTCATATGTTGATTACTTCCAGGCCAATGGTGGATCAATGGTGATGCTTGCAAAGGGCAACCGATCAAAGGCTGTTACCGATGCATGTAATTCACATGGTGGTTTCTACCTTGGGTCAATCGGTGGACCGGCAGCACGCCTTGCTCAAGATTGCATCAAAAAGGTTGAGGTCCTGGATTTTGAAGAGCTAGGAATGGAAGCTGTCTGGAAGATCGATGTCGTTGATTTCCCAGCCTTCATCGTTGTCGATGACAAGGGCAATGATTTCTTTGCGGAAACTAGTAAGCCAATGATGATCGGTAAGAAACCGGCTTAGTAGTAATTAGAGCGCTTGTGCTTTGCCAGCGCCTTGCATGGTGTCTCATAACGAATGCTGATGTAGCGAAGTCCCCAACGGATTTGAGTCACTGGGTTAGTACGCCAATCTGTTGAAACAACATTCATCTTTGTTGCCGGAAGTGCCTGAGCAATTCCGTGAGCACCTGAACGTGAGTTACGAGCCTTGTAGTTCCAATGGCTTTCCTTGGTCCAGAGCGAGTTCAAGCACTTGTACTCTTTCTCGCTAAAGCCGTACTCGTTCAGCAAAATTGATTTAGCAACCTTCTTGGCACCAAGTGGGGTGCGGGCTAGCTCGACCTGGCGGCTGACCGCAGATACAAGAGCAAGCTCTGAAGAGAAGATCGCTCCCGATGCTGTCGCTGACAGATCATCTTCGGCAAATAGTGAAGTCGATGGATCTGTCGGCTCCACTATCGAGGCCGCCTTTGGAGTATCCAAAGCAACCTCTGAAACAGGTGCGATCTCGAGGGCGTTAGCTGCCGGAAGGATTGTTGCTACAAGTAGCAAGGCGGCTGTTGCGCCCCAGATCGCTACCGACTTCTTCGAGCTTTTAAAGTTTGCTGCCTTCACGTTCTGTTCTCCTTCCTTCAATCTCTAACCCTTGGGCGATCACCCGCGGTTTCTTTCCATAGGCCATCAGCCTCAAATGAGGCTTAAGGTCTAAGGGGAATGGCTTTATGGTGCGGTAGATGGCGCTCATCGGCAAATCAAAGCCCGCATGAGTCGCAAATTCTCAGGAAGTGAATTCCCTGTGGATGGGTAAAACCGCAGGTCAGATAGGCGAATGTCCGATATGTCCGAAATGTGACTGTGACATTGTTTTAGGGGTGTTTTGCTCCCCCGCTTGATGGCTAACTTGCCGCTGGGCCTTCCAACATTTCCGTCACTAGCGCCGCGATCGGCGAGCGCTCGCTACGGGTCAGGGTCACGTGGGCGAAGAGCGGATGGCCCTTCAAAGTTTCGACAACAGCGACCACTCCATCATGGCGACCGACCCGAAGGTTGTCTCGCTGCGCGATGTCATGGGTCAGGACGACCCTGGATGCGGTGCCGATTCTGGAAAGCACGGTTAGCAGGACGCCTCGTTCCAGCGACTGCGCCTCATCCACGATCACAAAGGAGTCGTGAAGAGAGCGGCCGCGGATGTGGGTCAGGGGCAGAACCTCGATCAGGCCGCGGTCGATGATCTCATCGATCACCGGCTGGCTAACTAGCGCTCCCAAAGTATCGAAAACCGCCTGGGCCCAGGGCGACATCTTTTCGCCCTCAGAGCCTGGAAGGTAGCCCAACTCTTGGCCGCCAACTGGATAGAGCGGGCGGAAGATAACCACCTTTTTGTGAAGACGCTTTTCCATAACCGCTTCGAGTCCGGCGCAAAGGGCGAGAGCGGATTTACCGGTTCCGGCTCTGCCGCCCAAAGAGACGATGCCGATATTTTCATCCAGCAAAATATCCAAGGCAATTCTTTGTTCCGCACTTCGTCCATGCAAGCCAAATGCTTGGCGATCGCCGCGGACTAATTTCAGCTGCTTGTCCTCGGTGACTCGGGCAAGGGCTGATCCCTTTTCTGAATGCAGCACTACCCCGGTGTGAACTGGAAGTTGGTGGGCGGATTCATGATCGGCAAAATCGCTGGCATACAAATCATCGATCACGCCGTGGCTGACATTGATCTCTTCAATTCCGGTCCAGCCGCTGTTGGACACCAGTTCGGCTAGATACTCCTGGGCCTCGACTCCAACCGATGATGCCTTAACGCGAAGTGGCAGATCCTTGGTAACAAGGACAACATCCTTGCCATCTGACATTAAGTTTTTTGAGATCGCCAGGATGCGTGAATCATTGGTGCCATCGCGCAGGAAGCCATGGGGCAGCGTTGAAAGATCGGTGTGGTTTAACTCGACTGAAAGGGTTCCGCCTTCAGGAGTAATTGTTAGAGCTTTATCAAGACGACCATGGCTGACTCGAAGATCATCAAGGGCGCGAAGTGCGGCACGGGCAAAGTAGCCAAGCTCGGGATGGTCGCGTTTGGTCTCAAGTTCTCCGATAACTGCGATCGGGATGATGACTTCATGTTCGGCAAATCTATAGAGCGCCCCGGGGTCTGCGAGCAAAACACTGGTATCTAAAACAAAGGTTTTCTTAGCTTTTTGACCCTTAGCAGCCAATGCTTGCTCCTAGATTTAATTGTTATCGCCGGACTTACTTCGGACAATGAAAAGGTAGAACTGAGGGCGAGGCAATTTGCGCAGACACGCGATAGTGAAAAGTTAATTTTTGGTTTCGATTTATGAACCGAAGCGGCGTTGTCTCACAGAGTAGGCACGCAAGGCGCGAAGGAAATCAACGCGACGGAAATCTGGCCAATAGGCTTCACAAAAGTAGAACTCAGATAAGGCGCTTTGCCATAACAGGAAGCCACCAAGGCGTTGTTCGCCCGAGGTACGGATCAACAATTCAGGATCTGGTTGGCCAGCGGTGTATAAAAACTTTGAAATATCTTCAGTGGTCAAAGTGGCTGCAGCTTCAGCTAATGAATGGCCAGCCTTTTCCTCTTCGCTCATGTAGCTCTTCACCGCATCAACGATTTCGCGGCGGCCGCCATAGCTAATGGCGACGTTGACTTCGACGCCATCATTTCGAATTGGCTTTAATGCGTTGAGTTTGTCGGCAAGCCATGGCGGCAAAAGATCTAGCGCACCTACAGCTTTGATATTCCAGCGACCGGTGGCCGCTAATTCATCAACTGTGTTGCCGATGATCTTTAGCAATTCATCAATCTCTTCTTGAGATCGCTTGAAGTTATCGGTCGATAGCAACCACAGGGTCACGACCTTAACTTGGGCATCATCACACCAACCAAGAAAATCAATGATCTTGTTTGCACCAGCTTTGTGGCCATGAGGATCGTTGACCGTTGGATTGGATTTTGCCCAGCGTCGATTTCCATCAAGGATCACGCCAACGTGGTGTGGGGTTTTAGAAAAATCTAAAGATCGAACTAAGCGCCACTCATATAGTGGATACAGCAGCGACTTAATTAACTTACGAATACTGGCGAACAACTCTGCGCTCCGCGGCAATGGATGCGATTGGAAGGGTGCCGGCAAGAATCAGCCACAGCATCTTTGTTAGAGACCAGCGGGCCTTTGTTGAAAATTGAATCGCTGTGATGATGTAGATCGGATACAGGTATCCGTGAACCATTGGGATCCAAATGGTGTAATCGTGGAATGTTGGGTTATCCAACAAGTACTTAGCGGGCATGTAAACAAACCACAGAAGTAAGGACATAGTTCCGGCGATTAACGCCATGATTCGAAATCTAAGGATCGCACCGCTCATGGGGTAACTCTACGGCGATAGAAGGGCAGGTACAGCACCACGCCCGCCATGAGCCACCAAATGACTACATAGGAAAGGTGTTGCCAATAGAAACCTGGGATCTTCGAGGTCAGCTTTTCAGGTGTTACTCGGGTTCGATCCAGCTGTTGGTCACGGGTTGATTCGCTGTTGGCCAAGATATAGCCGTCATATAAATCTAGCTCCGTTAGAGAAGTGACCACCGCGCTATCAAGACGTGAAATAACACCGGGTGCATTCTCTGCACGATCTCCAAATTGGCTAGCAACAAGCAAACCAGTCACATCAATATTCATGGATTGTTGAATATCTGGATTTAACAATCGCTGCGACCAAAGGCCGCGCACAACCAAGATCGCCGAATTTGTTCCAACTTGTAAAAGTGCAACCTCCCAATCAGCAAACTTTCCGGCTCCATCAATTTGATTAGGTGCTTTGAAGTTAGCTATGTAATGACCAGTTGCTGAAACTGTTTTATTTAGCGCTGTTGCCGGAATTGCTTCGCGAGGTGCGGTGACAGATTCCAACGCAACAACATTGGTATCGATTGTTGTTGCAACCTTCAAACTACTTTTTAAATCAGCGGCACGTTGTAGCTGCCAAATTCCTAGACCAACAAAAACGGCAGCGATCAGTAATACAGCTACCGCTTGAAGAGCTTTTGTTACAAAATTACTCTGCTGAGTCATCGCTTCGATCTACGCCCATGAATCGCTTGTAAAAACTGCGCATCAAAAATGCAACGGCGATGATCAAAGCAGCAACTGTGACTGAACCAGCTGCACCCATATCAATGTTCTTAGTCATGACATAATGATGTCATGCAATCGCAAGAAGCGTTCGACTACAACGACCGGTACGGAGTTAAGGAAAGCCGTAGCTGGGTTGCCGTTGCGCTAATAACCGCCGTACTTGGTGTGGGGTGGATTACCTGGGCTGGGTTGCACCATTCAAACCCTGAAATCAGAACCCAGTTGATCACCTTTGTTGTCGATAATGATCGTGAAGTTTCTGTGCGATATTCAGTAGATCGCCACAGCACTAGCAATGCAACGGTCTGTACCGTCATTGCTCGCGATTACGACAAGAACATCGTGGGTCAGATAGATGAAGAAATCCCTGCAGGCCAATCAAAAGTCGAACTGGTCACCGTTGTTCCTACGCGTAGCGAAGCGGTTAACGCTGATGTATCAAGTTGTCGCGCCAAGTAAGTAACCAGTACCTTTATGCCTTATGACACAGACATGGCTTACCCAAGAAGCAGCGGATCGCTTGCAGGCCGAGCTGACCCAGCTTGAAGGTCCAGGTCGTAAAGATGTCACCGCAAAGATTGAAGCAGCGCGTGCTGAAGGCGATCTAAAAGAAAATGGCGGCTACCACGCAGCTCGTGATGAGCAAGGAAAGATGGAAGCACGTATTCGTCAGTTAAAGCAGATGCTTGAGAACGCACATATTGGAACACCACCTGCAAGTGCCGATGGAAAAGTTGGCGCAGGAATGGTTGTTACAGCGATTATCGCTGGCGACGAAATGAAGTTTTTAATTGGTTCACGTGAAATTTCATCTGGTGATCTAGATGTGTACAGCGAAAAGTCACCACTGGGTGCAGCTGTTCTTGGGCAAGAAATTGGTGCAAAGGTTTCTTACACAGCACCAAATGGTCGCGAAATCTCTGTAGAGATTGTCGCCGCCGAGTTTTACGCCTAATTATTAACTTGAGAAGTTCTTGTACTTACGAATACTCAAAGGAATAAAAATCACCATCAGCAGAACCATGTAAAGCAGTGAAGTCTCCAACGGGTGCTGACTTGGCCATGAATTAGCGGTTGCTCCAAATTGATTCTTTAGACCAAACATCTGGCGGCATGCGGCAACCATTGTTGATACCGGGTTCCATTCAGCAAAGTACTGAAGCACCTTTGGCATTCCTGTAGTTGGCGCGAATGCATTTGAAAGGAATGTCAGCGGGAAGGTAACCAAGAAACCAACACTTTGAACTGTGCGAGCTTCCTTTACTGACAGACCAACCAAAATTCCGATCCATGACAGTGCGTAACCAAACATAAAGAGGAATACAAAGGCCAGGGATGTCTGTAGGACTCCTGATGTTGGACGCCAACCGACTGCAAAACCAGCAAGTGCCATAACAACCAATACCAAGATGTTAAGAAGTGCATCTCCAAAGGTACGACCGAAGATTACTGCGCCGCGAGAAATTGGTAGAGATCTGAAGCGATCGATCAGACCCTTCTTCATATCTTCAGCTAAGCCAATAGCAGTTGATGCCAATGTGAAGGCAACTGTTTGCACGAAGATTCCGGGCATCAATAACTGCACATATCCACCAGGTTGACCTGTATCGATTGAGCCACCAAAGACAAAGCGGAACAACAGAACAAACATAACTGGCTGAATAGTTGAGAAAACAAGAACTTCAGGGACTCGGGCAAGCTGCAAAAGCTGGCGCTTTGTAATAGTTACGACATCACTGATTGCGTACTTCATTTCTTGCCTCCTCTCTTTGGCTTTACCGGTTCGGCGACTGTCTCTTCTGCAACATGTCCTGTTAAGGAAAGGAACACATCATCCAAAGATGGACGCTTTAATCCAATATCTAGTGGGTGAATCTTTGCTTCATCCATTGCACGTAATGCATCCATAAGATCCTTTGAGCCATTGAGCACTGGTGCACTAATTGTTCGTAGATCTAAATGAGTAGCCTGGCCGCTGATCTTTGCAACGATCGCTTGTGCTGCAGCTACATCTGCATTTTCAACGGTGATCTCTAAACGCTCTCCACCAACCTGCTTTTTCAAAGCATCTGATGTTCCACGAGCAATCACGGTTCCGCGATCAATTACTGCTATCTCGTCTGCAAGTTGATCTGCTTCTTCAAGGTACTGAGTTGTTAAAAGAAGTGTTACTCCACCTTTAACTAGCTCTTGAATGACTCCCCACATATCTTGGCGACCACGAGGATCTAACCCTGTTGTTGGTTCATCCAAGAACAAAATCTTTGGCTTAACAATTAGTGATGCTGCAAGATCTAAACGGCGACGCATTCCACCTGAATATGTCTTAATTGGTCGACGTGCAGCTTCTACTAAATCAAAACGTTCAAGTAATTCATTAGCGCGATCAATCGATGATTGGCGTCCTAAGTGATACAAACGTCCAAACATCACCAAGTTATCCCAGCCGGTTAATGTTTCATCGACAGCTGCATACTGACCTGATAATCCGATGAGTTCACGAACTTTCTCAGGATGCTTTATGACATCGATGCCTGCAACTGTTGCACTGCCTGAATCAGGCTTTAACAAAGTTGCGAGTATTCTCACAGTTGTAGTTTTTCCTGCACCATTTGGCCCAAGTACGCCTAAAACAGTGCCTTCTTCAACATCAAGAGACAAGCCATTGAGTGCGACGACCTCGCCATTGCGATAGGTCTTTACCAAGTTTTCTGCGATAACTGACTTCACGCAGTAACCTTACCTTTATGTCTACTAACAGCCCACTTAACGCCTCAGCCAAAGAGCACTCACACAAAGAAATTATGGTCATCTTGGGTGGCCTAATGACTGGAATGCTTTTGGCAGCCCTTGACCAGACCATCGTTTCAACAGCCCTAAAGAGCATCGTTGAAGAGTTTGATGGTCTCAACCATTACACATGGGTGGTCACCGCTTACCTATTAACTTCAACAGCATCAACACCGCTGTACGGAAAGATTTCAGATATTTATGGTCGACGCGTTGTCTTCCAGTTTGCGATCGTAACCTTCTTGCTTGGTTCATTACTTGCAGGTGCTTCACAAAACATGACGCAGCTCATCGCCACACGCGCACTTCAAGGTCTAGGTGCTGGTGGTTTGATGGCTCTTACCTTCGTAATCATTGGTGACATCGTTCCTCCACGCGATCGTGGCAAGTACCAGGGTTACTTCGGTGCGGTTTGGGGACTTTCATCAGTTGCTGGTCCACTTCTTGGTGGTTACTTTTCAGATCACGCGCAGATCCTTGGCGTAACTGGATGGCGTTGGATTTTCTACATCAACATTCCATTTGGAATTGCTTCGCTATTAATTACCTCTGCAGTTCTACACATTCCAAAGATTAAGCGCGAGCATAAGATTGATTACCTAGGTGCGATCCTGATGGTTGCAGCAGTGTGTCTAGTTCTGCTTTCAGTATCTATTTACGGCCCTCAAAATGGCTGGACAGATTCACGCACAGTTTCATACCTAGTTATTGGTGTACTGACAGCGGTTCTCTTCATTCTGTGGGAAAAGCGCGCAGTTGAGCCAATTCTTCCGCTGCACCTTTTCAAGAACCACACCTTCACAATTACATCTCTATTAGGTGGAGTAATTGGCGCAGGAATGTTTGGCGCAATCGTTATGTTGCCTTTGTACTTCCAGGTTGTTAAGGGATACACAGCAACATCTGCTGGACTTAAGTTGATTCCTTTAATGCTTGGAATCGTTTCAACATCAATCGTTTCAGGCAAGCTCATTTCAAAGCATGGTCATTACAAGCGCTACCCAATCATGGGAACAGCGATTATGACTGTGGGAATCTTGCTGATGACTCGTTTACAGATTGATACTCCTTACTGGCAGATCTCGATCTACGCGATCATGGTTGGTGCCGGACTTGGTCTTTCAATGCAGACGATCGTTATTGCCCTTCAAAACGCAGTTGATTTCAAGGACATGGGTGTTGCGACAAGTTCAAATACATTCTTCCGTTCACTGGGTTCTGTATTCGGAACAGCGATCTTTGGATCAATCCTTACAAACCGCGTTGTGCATTACATGGCAACAGGTTTCGCCGATCTTGGAAAGAGCAATCCTCAAGCACTTGAAGGATTTGATTCATCAAAGCTTGCGGGGTTAACAAATAACACTGCGGTACTGAAGACATTTCCTCCAGTAATCAAGAACACTGCGCTTGAAGCTTTTGTTAACTCATTCCACATCGTGTTCTATGCAGCAGCTCCCGTTACTGCGCTCGGTTTCGTGTTAGCTCTAATGCTTCGTGAAACTCCACTTCGTACCTCTAAGGATTATGCAGCGGCTCGTGAAGAGGCAGCTGGAGAATCTCTAGGTTGATCAAATCTCCATTTAAGGAGCTGCCGCGAGAGGTTTCGATCCTCGTGGCAGCTTCCTTTTTTGTCGCCATAGGTTTTGGAATCGTCATGCCGGCGATCCCTGTTTTTGCAAAATCCTTTGGCGTTAACAATGCAGCAATTGGATTAATGGTTTCCGCCTTCGCCATTACACGATTCTGCTCTGGACTGATTTCAGGAACTTTGGTCGATAAATTTGGTGAACGCGCAGTATTTTCTTCTGGCGTATTTATGGTGTCACTCTTTACATTTTTGGCAGGTCTTGCGCAGAATTACCATCAATTGCTGTTATTTAGAGCTGCGGGTGGACTTGGTTCATCCATGTTTTCAGTAGCTGCTGGTTCAGTAATCATGCGATCCGTCGATGATAATCACCGCGGTCGTGCTCAATCTGTGTACCAAGGTGCATTTCTTTTAGGTGGAATTGCTGGTCCTGCAATTGGCGGATTATTGTCTGCAATTTCTCTTCGTGCACCATTCTTCGTGTACTCAATTCTTCTGATGTGTGCAGGAATCGTTGCCTTCTTCTTTTTAAAGGGTGACAAGATCGGAGTTAAGGTTTCAACCTCTGATTCAGTTGAGTCAACTTCGATCGCGGAAGCTTTGCGAATGAAGCCTTATGTAATCGCTTTAGTTTTAACATTTATCTCAACGTGGGTGACCTTTGGACTTCGTGCATCGATTTTGCCAATCTTTGTAACTGAAGAGTTACATTCAACAACCGCGGTTGTTGGATACGGATTAGCAATTTCTGCAGTTATGCAGGGAATATTCTTACTGCGCGCGGGTCGATTTTCCGATGCTAAGGGTCGCAAGGCTTCTGCTGTAATTGGAGCAAATGTTGTTTTTGTAGGGGTCTTAATACTTACATTTTCAACACATGTATGGATGTTTTTACTGTCCATGATAATCATGGGATTAGGTGGATCATTCTTAACCACAACTCCTGCCAGCATTGTTGGAGATGTTATTCGCGGAAAAGGCGGAAAAGTTATCGGCATTTTCCAAATGGCAGGCGATGCCGGAATGATGATCGGACCAATTGTTATTGGTGCAATCTCTGATGTGTACTCATATCGCACTGCATTTGGCTTCTCCGCCACTATTTTTATCGTTGTTCTAGTCCTGGTTTATCAAATTCCTGAGACGAGAAATGTCGAAGGGCCCCAGGTTAAAAACCTGAAGCCCCTCGATGAAGATCTTTAATTAACGCTGATTAGTCATCGCCACGCAGGATCGATAGTACGCGGAGTACCTCCATGTACAACCAGATGATTGTGACCATAAGACCAAACGCTGCGCGCCATGATTCTGACTCTGGAGCACCAGCTGCGATTCCATTTTGAATTGAATCAAAATCTAGAATCAAGAAGAAGGCTGCTAGAACCATTCCACCAGTTGCAATAATCAATCCAAGTCCACCGACGTTGTAAATGCTTGCACCGAAGAATGAGCCGATAAGTGAAACGACTCCAAGAACAAGATAACCGATAAGCGCAGTCATCAATACCTTTGTGAACTTAGGAGTTACACGAATTCGTCCGCTCTTATAAGCAAACAACATTCCTGCAAATGCGCTAAGTGTTACAAGGATCGCCTGGCTAACAATTCCGTTATATGCGGTGTTGTATGCATGGCTGAGTGTTCCAAGTGCAAGACCTTGGAAAGCTGCATATGCGATTGCAAGTGCTGGCTTAACTGTCTTGCTAAATGCGTTCACCATTCCGAGAACAAGTCCACCGATGAAGCCGATCATAAGAGCGCCGCCACCGAGGTTAAGTGTCCATGCCGCTGCACCGACAGTTACAAGAACCGCGAACAAAATTCCGGTACGTGTAACAACATCATCAATAGTCATGCGACCTGTGCGCAATGATGATGCGGCAGGTGCGTTGTACAAATTCTCTAGCGCTGCTGGGTCTGAGTTAATTGTGCTCGGATCAAATGCAGCGTATCCACGCTGATTAAACGCCCGTCCAAGAACAGGGTTTGAACTGCGCATATCTTTTCTCTCCTTTTGTTGTGCCACCAGAAGTTCTGGTGGTTGTAGTGCAGGACAATCGTACGGTTAAGGGTTGCGCAGGGCGAAAGGAAAGCACGCTCACATGCTTAGAAGCTGCTTAAAACTGGTGCCCCCGGTCGGACTCGAACCGACACTGGAAGGATTTTAAGTCCTCTGTCTCTGCCATTGGACTACGGGGGCGTGGCCATGGTTCTTAAACAACGGAGGCAAATCTACCGCCCTTTTTGAGGACAGATTCCAACATTGGTCGGGTCAGCTTTCCCGTAAAGGTGTTCTGCTGGCTTGGGTGGTAACTGGCCAATAGCAAGTAATCACGACCTTCGTGGCTGTATTTCAGCGATGCACCGTGCGAGAACTTAACTTTCTTTACCGGATGACCTAAATCCTTGAGGGTCTTAAAGATCGCATCCCAGGCAAATGAGCCAAGCCCAATTATTGCCTTCGTAGTTGGCAGCGAAAGTTCTAAATCTCGTAGAAAGAATGGTGCGCACATATCACGCTCTTCATTTAATGGTTTGTTTCCAGGAGGTGCGCAACGAACCGCGCAGATAATTCGGGTGTCCTTTAACTTTTGTCCATCATTAATTGATGTACTTGTTGCAATCTTTGCAATTCCGATTTTGTTAAGAGCGCCATACAACCAATCCCCTGATGAATCACCGGTAAAGATTCGACCTGTTCGGTTTGCTCCATGTGCACCAGGAGCCAAGCCCACAATCAGCAACTTTGGTTTGTCAGAACCAAATCCAGGAATTGCTTTGCCCCAGTACTTTTCATTTTCATACGATTTACGTTTTACAACCGCTACCTCTTCACGCCATTCAACTAAACGTGGGCACTTACGACATCCCACAATTTCTTTGTCGAGAAGTGGTAAAGATTTAGCCTTGGACAAGCGAACGTGCCATTCCATCCAAAATATCTGATTCCGATGCAACAAACCCCGTTGCACCCGTTGCCTTAATGATTTCCGAAAGCACCAATGCACCTGCAGGAATTACATCGACGCGACCTGGATGCATGTAACCAAGAGCTAAACGTTCTTCTCGGTTTTTTGTTAAAAACATTGTTGAAGCATCATGAACTTGTGCAGCGGAAATGCGTGTCAAGTGAATTGCATAGCGATCATATTCAGGCAGATCTAGCGCTGCTGCTGCAACGGTAGTTGCGGTACCTGCGACTGCAACTAGTGTTTTTGCCTGTGTAATAGGCACTTCAGCAGCTGCTTGTGCGATTGCGGCTTGGATATCTGTGCGTGCCAATTCAACTTGTTGTGGCGTTGCTGGGTCATTAGCAAAGTGGCGTTCAGTCATGCGAACACAGCCGATATTTACACTTCGGGCAGCTTCAACCGAAGAGGTTCCGAATACGAACTCTGTTGATCCCCCGCCTATATCAATCACTAAGAACGGGCCTTCGGCAGGATCTAAATCTTGAATTGCACCGGCAAAAGAAAGCGAAGCCTCTTCATTTCCGCTGATTACTTCAGGTTCAATGCCAAGACGCTCGCGCACCCCATCAACAAATAAATGACGGTTAGTCGCATCGCGGGTAGCACTTGTTGCGCAGAAGCGAATCTTTTCAACTCCACGCTTTGCAATCTCTGCAGCAAACTTATCGACGGCAGCTAATGTGCGAGCAATTGCGTCGGGATGGAACTGACCTGTTTGATCAACACCTTGACCCAAGCGAACGATCTCCATATCGCGAACAACTTCGCGGAAGTTATTTCCATCAATATCTGCAATCAGTAAACGAATTGAGTTAGTGCCACAGTCAATTGCCGCTACTCGCATGGGTTGTTTTTCCACCATTCAGGGAGCTTTGCTAACGCTTCATCGCCCAGCGGATTTACATCTGGTCCTGCTGCCAAAGAATGCGCAACCAGCGAATGCAAACATTTAACACGGTTTGGCATTCCACCAGCAGAAACATTGTCTACTTCTGGTACATCGATTCCGAGCGCTGAACGTGATGCGATGTAATCATCATGAGCTGCGTGATACGCACCCGCTAATTCAGCATCGGTTTCTAAACGCTCATTCATTTCACCCATCAACCCAGTTGTTTCCAGGGTTGAAATAACAGCGGTTAAACGTGGGCAAGTGGCGTAAAAAAAGGTAGGAAATGGGGTTCCATCCTCAAGCCGAGGTGGTGTTTCAACAACCGCCGGCTTTCCGCATGGACAGCGATATGCAATTGCATGAACATCGCGCGGGGTGCGCCCTAGTTGAGTTTGAATGCAATCCAAATCAGCTTGTGTTACCTCACGCATTAGTTGCCGGTCTCGCTAATTGATGCGATTAAACGTGAGTACCACGGCTGACCATCAGCTAGAGAGCTAGCAATCTTTGTGGTTCCATTTTGCGCAGCATCTGTTTCGCCTTCGGTAACGATGTATTGACGTTCGCCGGGCATCACAAAGTGCAGACGTTCACGTGCCTGAGACTTTATGTATTCAGGATCCTGCCACAGCAATAACTCTTTTCGAGCTTTCTGCAGAGCTGTTTGATCTGCAGAAAGCTGCGACTTCAATGCACTTATCTGTGCTCGTTGTGTGAAGTAATGCTTCACAGGTGGAGCAATCGTTAATGCAAGAAAGAAAAGAATTGCCGATAAGGCTAAAACGCGATTAGAGGTACGTCGACGACCAAAGCGAAGTTGTCGACGTGCCATAACTAATTCTTACGCCTTGAAACGTGGAAATGCGTCGCGACCTGCGTAGCGACCACCCTCGGCTAGTTCCTCTTCGATACGAAGAAGTTGGTTGTACTTAGCAACGCGCTCTGTACGTGCAGGTGCACCTGTCTTGATCTGTCCACAGTTAAGCGCAACAGCTAAGTCGGCAATTGTTGTGTCCTCTGTTTCACCTGAACGGTGGCTCATCATGCTGCGGTAGTTAGCACGGTGTGCCATATCTACTGCATCGATTGTCTCGGTAAGAGTTCCAATCTGATTTACCTTAACTAGAAGTGCGTTTGCTGTGTTTCCAGCGATTCCCTTAGCTAGACGCTCAGGATTAGTAACAAATAGGTCATCTCCAACGATCTGAATGCGTGAACCAAGGGCCTTAGTCATCTCAGTCCAACCAGCCCAGTCTTCTTCGTTCAGAGGATCTTCAATTGAAACGATTGGGTATGCATCTACTAGAGATGTGTAATACGCGATCATTTCATCAGATGTCTTCACAGCACCTTCGAAGTTGTACTTACCATTCTCGTGGAACTCAGTTGCAGCCACATCCATTGCCAATGCAATGTCAGTGCCTGGCTTGAATCCTGCAGCTGTAATCGCTTCAAGGATCAAATCAAGTGCTGCACGGTTGCTATCGAGATTTGGAGCAAAGCCACCCTCATCGCCAACTGATGTTGCAAGTCCGCGCTTCTTAAGAACCGCCTTAAGTGCGTGATAGATCTCAGCACCCCAGCGAACTGATTCGCGGAATGTTGGCGCACCAATTGGAGCGATCATGAACTCTTGAATATCAACATTTGTATCTGCGTGTGCGCCACCGTTAAGAATGTTCATCATTGGAACTGGAAGCACGTGCGCATTTGGTCCACCTAGGTAGCGGAACAGTGAGAGATCTGAAGATTCTGCAGATGCCTTTGCAACAGCAAGTGATGCACCAAGGATTGCATTTGCACCAAGACGTGACTTGTTCTTTGTGCCATCAAGCTCGATCATCGCTGCATCGATCAGACGCTGATCTTGTGAATCAAAACCGATGATCTCTGGAGCGATCTCATCATTTACAAATGCAATCGCCTTTTCAACACCCTTACCAAGATAACGCTTACCGCCATCGCGAAGTTCAGCTGCTTCAAATGCACCTGTAGATGCACCACTTGGAACTGCAGCGCGTGCTTGTGTGCCATCTTCTAATTGGATTTCAACTTCAACCGTTGGATTTCCACGGGAGTCGAGAATTTCACGGGCACCTAATGCTTCGATAATTGCCATTGCGTATCTCCTTTGAGTTCTTAACCTTTTGCCGACCTCAACGCTGAAATGGCACTGTCTTTATTGGGGCAATCCTACCCTGCCTTATGCAGGGCCAATCTGTTGGGCGATGCGCATGGCTTCCTTGCGAAGGGCAGCTTCTGCATCAATTCCATTGGAATTGGCCCAGGCGATTACAGCCAAAAGCGCTTGTCCCACTGCACCTTCATCTGCGGTGCCTTCAATTGAAACTGAATCTGGTGTTTCAACTTCAACATTGTATTTTTCTGCGCGGTACAAAAGTTTTTCAACTAATGGAAGAGCGGGCTGAGCCATCGCAACTCCATCTAGAGGTGAGGTACGACCCTTTTCCTTCTTTTTAATCTCTTCCCAATTTTCCAAGACCTCTTGTGAATCACGAACTTCGACACCCTCAAAAACATGTGGGTGTCTGCGAATTAATTTGTCCGCAATTCCTTGTGCCACATCTTCAATTGAAAAGGGATCTGTCGGATGTTCTTCTGCCATGCGCGCATGGAAGTACACCTGCAATAAAACATCACCAAGCTCTTCGCGCATATCAACACGATTGCCTGATTGAACCGCGTCAACAAATTCATAGGACTCTTCCAGTAAATACTTCAGCAGAGATTCATGGGTCTGCTCTGCATCCCATGGGCATCCGCCCGGAGAACGCAACGTATTCATGACTTCAACTAAACGTTGAAGTTGTGAACCCTGCATTTGGCAGATTACTTAGTAGCAGGAGTTACAGCAGGTGATGCTGAATCAGTTGCAACTACATCAGCAACAGTTGCATCCCACTTGCCGTAACGAGGGTTGACTGTAACGCCAAGCTCTTTTGCCTTTGCCACTACAAGCTTCTGCAACTCTGTTCCAACCTGATCTTCAGTTACACCAGCAGCAACAAGCTTCTGGCCGATCTTGTCTGAGTATGAGATAGCTTCGATGTAAATATCTAAATCCGCTGGTGCGATTCCTGCATTAACAAGAGCGGTTGGAAGTGATGCTGCACCACCAACCTGATCAAGAATGCTTGCACGACGTGTATCAATTTCAGCCTTAGAAACTGTCAGCTTTAGCTCTGCGCCAACTTCGCGTAGTAATGTGCTGAGCAAGTGGAAACGAAGTTGTCCACGGTTAAGTGATTCACCTGTTTCAAGCTGCATCTGAGTTGTATCAACCTTTGCGCGCTCTGCAAGGATTGAATCGATGCTTCCCTGAACAGTTGCTTGAGTGATCTTTGTATCGCCAACTGTTGCTGCCGCACCAACTTGAGAACATCCAGTTAATACAAATGTTGCTACTACTGCGACAAGGGCAAGAATCTTCTTCACTATGAGCTCGCTTTCGGTACTTCGCTAAGTTGATGTACGGCCTCAACGACCCAGGCCAGAAGAGAAGTATCCACTATCTCAGGGGCATTCTGGGACGGATTCCAACTAGCCGCCTTCGGAAGTGCGACCAGAACTGTGCTTGTTGCCCCCTTATAGAGCGAGCCCGGATACACACGTGAGAGACGCAACTGGCGCGATTCAGGAAGTACTAATGGTGCAAGGCGAAGGAACTTTCCTTGTACAACAACTTCAGTCAGCTTTACCGCCTTTGCTTGTGCACGCAAAGCTGCAACTCCAAGCAATGCACGAGCTTCCTCAGGTAATTCTCCAAAACGATCTAGTAACTCAGCTTCGATCGCTGAAACATCATCAGGTGACTTCACATCTGCAAGACGACGGTAAAGATCAAGGCGCAATCTTTCGCCAGGAACATATTCGGCGGATAGGTGAGCATTAATTGGCAGTTCAACTTTGCAATCTGAAATCTTTTCTTCCGTTTCGATAATTCCAGATTTGTACTCCTGTACGGCTTCTCCAACCATGCGCATATACAAATCAAAACCAACATCTGCAATATGACCAGATTGTTCGCCACCCAATAAATTACCGGCGCCACGAATTTCAAGATCCTTGAGTGCAACCCGCATACCTGAACCAAGTTCTGTATTAGATGCGATGGTTGTTAAACGCTCGTGGGCTAACTCTGAAAGTGGCTCATCATTTGGATATAAGAAGTATGCGTAAGCACGTTCGCGACCACGGCCAACACGTCCACGTAATTGGTGCAGTTGTGAAAGCCCAAAACGATCTGCACGTTCCACAATCAATGTGTTTGCGTTTTGAATATCTAAACCACTTTCAACAATTGTTGTACACACTAAAACATCAAAATCTTTATTCCAGAAAGCCAGAATTACATCCTCTAACTCGCCTTCAGACATTTGACCGTGGGCGACGCGGATCCGCGCTTCTGGAACAAGTTCCTTCAGACGCACGGCGGTCCGATCAATACTTTCTACTCGATTATGTAAGTAGAAGATTTGGCCGTCACGCAGTAATTCGCGGTGAATAGCAGCGGTTATTTGAGCCTCTTCAGCCGGGCCGACATAGGTAAGAATCGGATGTCGTTCTTCAGGTGGAGTTGTAATCGTGGACATCTCGCGGATGCCAGTCACCGCCATTTCAAGTGTTCGTGGAATCGGTGTAGCAGACATTGCTAATACATCAACCGTGGTGCGCAGCTTTTTCAGTGACTCCTTTTGTTCAACTCCAAAGCGTTGTTCCTCATCGACAATCACTAGGCCCAGGTCCTTGAACTGAACATCATTCGAAAGGATTCGATGCGTACCAACAACTACATCAACGGTGCCAGCCGCAAGATTTGCAAGAATCTCTTTGCTCTCTTTCGCAGTGTTAAATCTAGAAAGACCAGCAACCTTTAATGGAAAACCTGCGTAGCGTTCTTCAAAGGTCTTTGAATGCTGCTGAACAAGCAATGTGGTTGGAACTAAAACGGCAACTTGTTTTCCATCTTGTACCGCTTTAAATGCTGCACGAATTGCGATCTCTGTCTTTCCATAACCAACATCGCCGCAAATAATGCGATCCATCGGGTAGGGACGTTCCATGTCTTGTTTAACATCATTAATCGTCGACAATTGATCAGGTGTTTCGATGTAAGAAAATGAATCTTCTAGCTCGCGCTGCCATGGTGTATCTGGCGAGAATGGAAAACCAGGTGAACTAGTGCGCGCTGCATATAAACGAATGAGCTCGCCTGCAATCTGACGAACAGCCTTGCGTGCCCGGCCCTTTGCCTTTTGCCATTCACCGCTTCCGATTCGGTGCACAGTAGGTGTTTCGCCGCCTACATACTTTGAAACCTGCTCTAGAGCATCGGTGGGAACAAAGATTCGGTCCCCGGGTTGGCCACGCTTTGCTGGTGCATACTCAATAATTAAATATTCGCGGGTAACGCCAGCAACTGTGCGCTGTAAAAGTTCAACATAGCGGCCAATTCCATGTTGTTCATGAACTACATAATCACCGCTTTTTAGCTCAAGTGGATCGATTGCTTGCTTTCGCTTTGAGGGTAGACGTTCGCCATCTTTAACGCTGCCCTTGCTACCTGTTAAATCTCGTTCAGTCATGAAGAAGATTTGATCGTCCGGACTTTCAAAGCCGTGCGCAATTACAGAAGTAGTTAAATGAATGCTTCCCTTAGTTGGAGTCGCAAGTAATTTCTCGACAATCTGAACTGGAAGATCTGCGCCTCTAAAGATTCCTGCATACCGTTCCAACATTCCATGACCATGTGTTGCAAACACAACTGTGCGATGTTCTTCTAGAGCTTGTCTAAGTGTGTTTACGGTTCGATCTATGTCGCCGCGCATCGGATCGATTGCTGCATAATCTAAAAATGTAGTTTCGGGATCTAAATCTGTACCAAAGGGGCTTAATTCACGATGCGAAATAGAGGTTCGCGTCAGCTCTGCATCAAACTCATCCCATGACATGTAGGTGCCTGCACCATCGTGCAACGGTGCAACTCCCCCGTGCGCTGCGTTAGACCACGAGGCATTGAGAAACTCTTCATTAGTAGCAAGCAGGTCTGCTGCACGCGACTTAATGCGTTGCTCATCTATGTACACAAGTTGGGTATTAGTTGGCATGCGGGTTAAAAGACTTTCAGTCTTATCAATCAGAATTGGAATCAGCGACTCCATGCCTTCAAAGGTCATTCCTTCGCTGATTTTTTCAAGCATCTCGGCGGCTGCGGGGTAGTCTTCTTTAATCTCAATCGCCCGATGCTTAATCTCTGTAGTCAGCAATAGCTCTCGGCAAGGGTAAATATCAACGCTGCCAACAACTGGTTTAAAGGTTCGTTGATCCGCAACTTCGAAATAACTCAAATCTTCAATCTCGTCCCCAAAGAAATCAATACGAATTGGATGATTGCTCAGCGGTAAGAACAAATCAACAATTCCACCTCGCACCGCGAACTCACCACGACGTTCAACTAAATCTGTACGTGTATATGCAAGGGCAGAAAGGTGACGAACTAATTCATCAAGTGATTGTTCTTTCCCGATCTCTAACTTCATTAATGGAATCGAACCGAGCTCGCTAATAATTCGGTGAATTGCACCGCGAACTGGTGTAACAACAATTGGATTTATGTGTTGCTTTACTTGCAGCGCATGCAAAGTTTGAATTCGCTTTGCAATGGTGTCGCTTCGTGGACTTAAGCGTTCATGAGGCAATGTTTCCCATGCTGGAAACTCCAAAACATTGTCATAGAGCTCGCGAAGTTCATTTACAAGATCTTCACTGCTTCGACTAGAGCTGGTGACAACAATGAGCGGATGTGATTGTGCTCGTGCCGCTAGTAAGAAGGGATACATGGCGGTTGGTGCCACGATATGAGATGCATCGGAATTAAGTGGCAAGGCTGGAATTAACCCGCGCATAATTACTCTCCAATGCCGTAAGGCCCCAACTCCTAAGGGAGGGGGGCTTGATACCGCCAAGTGTAATTTGTTTTGCGCATCACCTGATACCTGAGAGGATTGCCCAATGAGCCAGAGCCCAATCGCAGCTGATGATGCAGGACTTCGCAGCGATGTGCGCCGCCTTGGTGATCTATTGGGTCAGACACTTGTTCGCCAAGAAGGTCCAGAGCTTCTAGCCTTGGTTGAAGAGGTACGCAAAGCTGTTCGTGAAGGATCAGGGGCGGAAATTCTCGCCAACCTTTCCATTGAAGATTCAGTGCAACTTGTACGCGCATTTAGTACCTATTTCCACTTAGCAAATGTTGCAGAACAGGTTCACCGCGCACGTGTTTTGGCAGAAGCTCGCGCAACTGGCGGATCATGGTTGGCACGCGCAGTTGATCGAATTGAAGAAGCGCTCAAGGCACAGACTCCAGGTCATGAATTAACAAAAGAAGAGATTGAACAATGGGTCAGCACAATGTCTGTGCGTCCAGTTTTCACCGCGCACCCAACAGAGGCAGCGCGACGTTCTGTTTTAAATAAATTAGGAAGCATTGCGGATTTACTTGATGATCCACGCAATCCATCGCAGCAGGATCGATTAGCTGAAACTATTGATTTGTTATGGCAAACAGATGAACTGCGTCTTGGTCGACCAGAGCCACTTGATGAAGCGCTTAACGCTTTGTATTACTTGGATGACCTATTTACTCAGACAGTTCCAGAAGTATTAAATGATTTTGCAAAAGAGATGAAGCGTATCGATGTCGAAGTTCCGATCACCGCCCGCCCACTGTCATTTGGAAACTGGATCGGCGGAGACCGCGATGGAAACCCAAACATCACCGCAGAGGTCACAACTGATGCCATGGTTTTACAGGTTGGCCACGCAATACGTGTAACTATCGCCGCAATGAACGCTTTGCGTCAGATGTTGTCTGTTTCCACCAAGATTGTTGGAGCAACTCCTGAACTTTCAGCATCAGTTGAAAAGGATTTAGCCAATATCCCTGAGTTTGAACCACGTTTCTTGCGTCTAAACGCTGAAGAGCCTTACCGTTTAAAGGCAACAGCGATCGTGCACCGTTTGGCATTTACTCGCGATCGCCATGCACAGGGTGCTGCGCATGTGCCAAACCGCGATTATGCAAACACAGCTGAACTGCTTGCAGACCTAGTTTTGATGCGTGATTCGCTACTTGCACATCGTGGAGAATTGATTGCTACAGGCTTACTTGAGCGCACTATTCGTACCGTGGCCGCATTTGGCATCAACCACGCAACGATGGATGTTCGTGAACATTCAGATGCTCATCACAATGTACTTAATCAAATTACTGGTGTTGATGGCTATCTTTCAAAATCCCATGATGAGAAGTTTGAAATTCTGACCAAGGTTTTGGCTGACTCAACTACCTTTAATACCTCGGGTTTAGATGCTTTAGGCAAGAAAACTTTAGATACCTTTGTAGCAATTAATGATTTGATTGATCGCTTTGGACCAGAAGCAATTGAGACCTACATCGTTTCGATGACTAAGGGCGCTGATGATTTAGTTGCAGCCGTTGTGATCGCCCAACATGCAGGTCTTGTTTCGCTAAAGGAGAAGAAGGCGCGTATTGGTTTCGCGCCACTTCTAGAGACAGTTGCAGAACTTCGTGCTGCTGGTGAAATTTTAGAAAAGCTTTTAAGTAATCCTGCATACCGTGAAGTTGTTTCACTTCGCGGAAATACGCAAGAGATCATGCTTGGTTATTCAGACTCTAATAAGGATGCAGGAATCGCAACCAGTCAGTGGGAGATCCACCGTGCACAGCGATCATTGCGCGATGTTGCAATGAAGTATGGCGTAAAGCTTTGTTTGTTCCATGGTCGTGGTGGTTCAGTTGGTCGCGGTGGCGGACCGACATATGAAGCATTAATCGCATTGCCGTGGGGTTCTGTTGATGGTCAGATCAAGATGACAGAACAAGGCGAAGTAATCAGCGATAAGTACGCACTTGCCTCACTTGCTCGCGAAAATGTTGAATTAACCCTTGCTGCATCATTGGAAGCAACTGTGCTTAACCGTGGACCACGCCAAACACCTGCAGAGCTTGCTGCGTGGGGCGATTGCATGCAGTTGCTCAGTGATGCTTCCTTCAAGCAGTATCGATCATTGATCGAGCAACCAGATCTTCCTGCCTACTTCTATGCCTCAACACCTGTTGAGCAACTTGGAAACCTCTTCTTGGGATCACGTCCATCACGTCGCCCAGATGCATCCAGTGGCCTTGATTCACTGCGTGCGATTCCTTGGGTATTTGGTTGGACGCAATCACGTCAGATCGTGCCTGGTTGGTTTGGTGTGGGTTCAGGCCTTAAGGCTGCACGCGAGGCTGGCCATTCAGATTTGCTACAGCAGATGCTCAAAGATTGGCACTTCTTCACAACATTTATCAGCAACGTTGAAATGACATTAGCAAAGACAGATCTTGCAATGGCAAAGCGTTACGTTGACACACTTGTTCCTGCAGAACTTCATCACTTCTTAGATGAGATTCAAGCAGAGTTTGATTTAACAGTTGCAGAGATTTTGAAGTTAACTAACAAGCAGAGCTTGCTGGGAGATCAAGAGATTTTGGCTCGTACCTTGCAGGTTCGCGATGCTTATCTATCACCGATTCAGTTATTGCAGATTAACCTTTTGAAGCGTGTACGTGAAGCTGGCGATTCAGCTGATCCTGTTTTGCAACGTGCTTTGCTATTAACAATCAATGGTGTTGCAGCAGGTCTTCGTAATACTGGCTGATTTAGCTATTCTGGTTTGTTTAGCTGTTATGGGCCGATTGTGTTGCTTCTAAACCCTTTGTAATCAGTGATTCAACAACATCTGCACCGCGATCAATAAAATCACCGAGTGATTTTTGCTCTTCTTTTGAAAACGCTTTTAATACAAAATCTGCAGGATCCTGTTGTCCCATAGGACGACCAATTCCTAAGCGAACACGGTAATAATCAGGGCCACCAAAAGCAGAAGTCATTGATTTCAAACCATTATGGCCATTGTCTCCGCCAGCGATCTTTGTGCGAATCGCTGCAAATGGAATATCTAACTCATCATGTAAGGCAATGATCTTTGCCGGTTCGACTGAATAAAAATTAGCTAAAGCTTTAATCGGGCCGCCAGTTTCATTCATGTAGCTCTTTGATTTAGCAATAATTACTGAATGTTCACCCGCCTGTAATTTAAAGGCGGCGATATCTGTACGGGATTTATGTGTTGAAAGTTTTACTGAATGGCGACGAGCTAACTCATCGATCACCATCTGGCCGATGTTATGACGGGTGGCAGCGTATTTATCTCCTGGATTACCCAGGCCCACTACCAACCACGTCATAACAACAAAGCCTACGGGTTAAGCGTCCTTCTTCTCTGCATCTGCAGCAGGTGCTGCTTCTGCTGCTGGAGCAGCTGCTTCTTCTGCTGCTGCAGTTGCCTTCTCAGACAAGTGAACAACGATTGTCTTTGGATCTGATTCAAGTTCAACACCTGCTGGCAACTTCACATCTGATGCGTATCGTGAAGTACCTGATGCAAGACCTTGGATGTCTACCTCTAGGAAGCTTGGGATAGCAGATGCGTCAACGCGTACATCGATTGTGTTGTGTACGTGCTCAAGAATTCCATCACGATCATGCTCGCCAACTGTGTGAACCGGAACTGAAACAACAACCTTCTCGCCACGACGAACCAAAACTAGGTCAACGTGCTCAAGGATCTGCTTTAGGAAGTCGCGAACAATCACCTTTGGAAGTGTTAGCTCATTCTTGCCATCAATTGTGATGTCCAAAAGAACGTTTGACTGCTTTAGCGCAACGCCAAGTTCCTTTGCAGGAAGAGTGATGTGAAGAGGCTTCTCTCCGTGACCATAGATAACTGCAGGAACTAAACCATCGCGACGTGCACGACGTGATGCGCCCTTACCAAATTCAGTACGAGTGGTTCCGACGATCTTTACTTCTGCCATGAAAAAACTCCTGTCATCTCAGTAATACATGAGTCTGACAGGAGTTGGATACCTTGCCGTCGATAACGGTTCCGATTGAAACCCTCGCCAGAATGGTTGAAGTGTATGAGATTAGGGAGAAAGCGCCAAATCCCCGCTTAGGAGTGACCATCAAACAGGCTGGTAACCGATCCATCTTCAAATACTTCGCGGATTGCGCGACCAAGAAGTGGAGCGATTGAAAGAACTGTCAGATTGTCGAACTTCTGATCTTCAGAAATTGGAAGCGTATTTGTAATAACAACTTCTGATGCACGGCTGGCTTTTAGTCGATCAACCGCTGGACCACTAAATACAGCATGTGTTGCAGCAATGATTACATCAGCAGCACCTGCATCAAAGAGTGCGTCCACTGCCTTTGTAATTGTTCCGGCTGTATCGATCATGTCATCGATAACTACACATGTCTGACCAACAACATCTCCGACTACACGACCTGTTGTTGATTCATTAGGAATGCGTGGGTCACGGGTCTTGTGAATAAATGCGATTGGGCATCCACCGAGAAGATCTGACCAACGCTCCGCAACGCGAACACGACCTGAGTCAGGAGAAACAATTGTTAAGCGTGTGCGATCAACCTTGCTGCCAACATAGTTTGCAAGCATTGGAAGAGCGAATAAGTGATCTACTGGACCATCAAAGAAACCTTGGATTTGCGAGGTGTGAAGATCTACTGACATTAAACGATCTGCGCCAGCTGTCTTGAAAAGATCTGCCATCAAGCGAGCTGTAATTGGTTCACGACCACGGCTCTTCTTATCTTGACGTGCGTAACCATAAAAAGGTGTAACCACTGTGATGCGCTTTGCAGATGCGCGCTTCAGAGCATCAACCATGATGAGTTGTTCCATGATCTGCTTGTTAACAGGGTTTGTGTGGCTTTGAATTACAAATGCATCGCAACCGCGAACTGATTCTTCGAAGCGCACAAAGATCTCACCATTTGCAAAGTCATATGCTGACATTGGTGTTAGCGGGATGCCGAGTTCGGTAGCGACCTCTTCAGCTAGTTCGGGAAATCCGCGGCCTGCAAATAGGCGCAATCTCTTTTCAGAAGATAAACGGATCTCGCTCATGTATCTAGCCCTTCTTATTGCTTGCTTCGGCGGCTTGTGCGGACTTCGTATGTGCGCGCTTGCGCAGAACCCAATCTAATACATTTCTCTGCTTTGCTCGGCCAACGCCAATCGCGCCTGCCGGAACATCTTCAGTAATGACAGAACCAGCGGCTGTATATGCGCCATCTCCAATATTTACTGGGGCTACAAGCATTGAATCACTGCCGATTCGGACATGATCTCCGACAGTTGTGTGGTGCTTTTCAACGCCATCGTAATTAACAAAGATTGTTGCAGCGCCGATATTGCTGCCTTCTCCGATAGTTGCATCTCCGACATATGAAAGATGTGGAACCTTTGAACCTGTTCCGACAACTGCGTTCTTCATTTCAACAAATGCGCCAGCCTTTGTTGAATCGCCGAGCTGTGTGCCAGCACGTAAATATGTGAATGGACCAACTGATGCGCCTTCACCGATGATGGTTTCGGTCGCAATTGATTCCAGAACTGAGGCGCCTTCTTTAACGAGGCAATCAGTCAAGGTTGAGCGAGGTCCAATAACAGCGCTTGTGGCTACCTTTGTTGAACCAAGTAATGCAGTTCCTGGATGGAGTGTTACATCATTTGAAAGTTCGACCGTTGAATCAATCCAGGTAGTTGTCGGATCGATGATAGTTACGCCGGCACGCATCCACTGATCGTTAATGCGATCGCGAAGCATTGCGGCGCTTTCAGCTAACTGGACGCGATCGTTAACGCCTAGGGTTTCAGTGAAATCATCGATCATGATCGCTGCAATTGATTCGCCAGCAGATTTTAGAATTCCAATAACATCAGTTAGATAAAGCTCGCCTTGGGCATTTGCATTGGTTAACTGTCCAATTGAAGCCGCTAGCTTTTCGCCATCAAATGCGTACACACCACTGTTAATTTCAAAGATGAACTTTTCATCATCTGTTGCATCTTTTTCTTCAACGATGCGAAGTAGTTCGTCGCTGTCATCTCGGATGATGCGACCGTAACCAGTTGGATCTGGATGCTCAGCTGTTAATACGGAGGCTGCAAACTTTCCTGCTGCATGTGCTGCAACAAACTGCGCCAATGAATCACCAGATAACAGTGGAGTATCTCCGGCAAGAACTAGAACGGTGCCTTTAGGTGCGTTGCCTGCGAGCGCTAACTGCGCAGCATGTCCTGTACCACCGCGGTGTTCCTGAAAAACAGTTGTTGCCTTAGGAGCGATCTGTGCGATGTGCGCTTCAACCGCTTCGCGACCTGAGCCGACAACGATGCGCACTTCATTAGGTGAAAGATGGTGAACTGCGTGCAGTACATGTCCAAGTAGCGAACGACCTGCAACGCTGTGAAGTACCTTGGGAGTTGCCGACTTCATACGTGTGCCTTCACCTGCGGCGAGGACGATCACGGTTTGTACGGTCACGAGTGAAGTCTATCGGTGGCTCCGCCACCAGGTATCGATCCTGGACCCTGGGCTTCAAAGGCCCATGTGCTAGCCACTACACAATGGCGGAACGCATATTCTCCCTCATAAATGGTGGTGCTGACGACCATCGCCCCTGAATTAACGAGGGATTACGAGATTACTTTCGCCCCTGCCACAGGGCCATACGCCCGTACAACGCTGCCTACTACCCCACTAGAGGTCAGAGCGACCGTTAAATCAAGGCCTGCTTCTTCATCTGCAACTAAAAATGCAACTGTTGGACCTGAGCCAGAAACGATTGCACCAAGGGCTCCGTACTCCTGACCTACATCCAGAACTAAACGAAGTGCTGGACGCAATGAACATGCAGCGGGTTGAAGATCATTTACAAGTGCTGCACCAACGGCAGCAGAATCGGCGGCAAGAAGTGCCTGCATTAATCCTTCATGAGTTTGTGGTTCAACAATTTCAAGTTCTGCACGCAAGCGATCGCATTCGGCGTACACAGCAGGTGTTGATAATCCGTGAGTGCTTAATGCAAGTACCCAGTGATAGGTGCCTCTAGAAAGTGCGGCCGTTAATTGATCTCCGTGACCACGACCGATTGCTGTTCCACCACTGAGCATGAATGGAACATCGCTTCCAATTTGTGAAGCGATTTCGGTCATCTCATCACGGGTCATTCCCAGTGAATACAAGTAATCGATGCCAACGATTGTTGCTGCCGCATCTGCGCTACCGCCTGCCATTCCCCCAGCAACCGGAATAGATTTCTTAATTTCAATATGCGCATCAACAACTAGGTCATACTCTTTTGAAATGAGCGCAACCGCTTTTGCCGCCAAATTATTCGCATCTGCCGGCACGCCATGTGTTTGATCACCAGAGATCGCAATAGTTAAACCCGCACCAGGTTCAGCTAATTTGATTGTTAAATCATCAAAGATTGAAATAGCTTGAAAAACTGAAACTAGGTTGTGGTACCCATCTGCTTCTTTAGGACCGACAGATAATTGAAGGTTGACCTTTGCAGGTACGCGCACGGTCACACTCTTTACTGGCATGTCGCGACCCTATAACTGCAATTAGAAAATGTCAGGTGCAACGGCTGCAATCTTGCAAAAAGATTCAACTTGCAGAGCTTCGCCGCGAAGTGTTGGGTCAATACCTGCTTTTACCAATATCTCTTCAGCTGCAGATGATGAGCCATACAGGCTAGAAAGTGCTGATCGCAGCATCTTTCGGCGCTGGGCAAAGGCTGCATCGATGATTGTGAAAACCTTCTCGCGCATATCTTCGCTGCCCGCAGTTTCGCGTCGGGTAAATCCAACTAACTTTGAATCAACATTAGGAGCGGGCCAAAAAATTGAACGTGAAACAGTTCCCACATTCTTAACATCTGCCCACCAAGCAGCTTTAACGCTCGGAATTCCGTACTCCTTGCCGCCCGGTTTTGCCGCTAAGCGATCTGCAACTTCTGCTTGAACCATGACAACACCGGTACGGATTGAAGGAAACCTTTCAAGCAGGTGAAGAAGTACTGGAACTGAAACGTTGTACGGCAAATTTGCAACAAGTACCGTTGGCTGCATTGGCAGATCATTAACCGCTAATGCATCTTTGTTGATTACCGTTAAGTTTTCTGGATGATCAAAGTGATCGGCAACTGTCAGTGGAAGTTGTTGTGCCAAGCGTGGATCAATTTCTACCGCCACAACTGATTTAGCAATTTCCAACATCGCAAGGGTTAGCGATCCAAGCCCTGGTCCAATTTCAAGTGCGATGTCATCTGCTGTAACACCTGCGGTGCGTACGATCTTGGTACATACATTTGAATCAATCACAAAGTTTTGGCCTAAGGACTTTGAGGGCTTTAAATCTAACTTCGCTGCAAGTTCGCGGATCTGTGCCGCACCTAGCAATGTCATGGTGCAAATGACCCAAATACTCGTTCAGCGTTATTGCTAAGCGCTGTTGCAAGTTCTGCTAAATCTTGATTGCGCTCCGTTGCCATGGCTCGCACGATATTTGCGATCTGCGCTGGTGTATTGCCAGCGCCGCGATGAGGAGCAGGTGCCAAGAATGGTGAATCTGTTTCAACCAACAGTTGATCGATTGGAACAAGTTTTACCGCATCACGTAAAGCTGGAGCATTCTTAAAGGTCAAAGTGCCGGCAAAGGACAGGATGTAGCCACGTTCAATACAAATCTTCGCCATATCAACATCGCCGGAAAAGCAGTGAAAGACGGTCTTTTCGGGGGCACCAACTTCAAGTAGCACTGATAAAACATCATCATGTGAATCACGATCATGGATCACAAGTGCTTTATTGGTCTTCTTCGCTAATTCAATGTGCCACTTAAAGGAATCCTGCTGGCGCTTGCGCAGTTCTGGCAGGGTGCGGAAGTAATCCAAACCGGTTTCACCAATTGCACGAACACGTGGATGTTGTGCCAGCTCCTCAATAATTCTTAAATCTGCATCAAGATCAGGCACAACTGGTGCTTCATTAGGGTGCAATGCAACTGCAGCTAGTACTGATGTGTTCCATTTTTCTGCCGCCGCAACACACCACTTGGATTGTTCTGCTGAATAACCAACTTGGACGATGCGATCTACATTTACAGATTTGGCTTCGGCAATTACATCAGCAACCTCTTGTGAATCAAAGGCTGCATCGGTAACGATCTCCATATGAGCATGTGCATCAACTGTTGGAACCGGAAGTGGCTCTGGCAGTGGTGCGCGAGGTCGATCGATATCGCGGTTGTGGCGATCAGCCATGTGTTACGAAGCAGGAGTTTCTAGACGAGGAAACAAAACTGGAGTCTTGGTAACAGTTGCACCTTGAGGTAACTGTCCCCAGGTTGCAACATCTGAAATCTTTTGCGCCGATAAATCACCAAGTGCTGCTTGTGCACCAAGGCTCTGCCACAAGATTTCACAGGTGTGTGGCATGACTGGATGCAGCAAAACAGCAAGTGCGCGAAGTGATTCAGCGGTGTTGTACAAAACCTCTTCAAGTACAGCTTGGTTTGCAGGATCTTTTGCAAGAATCCAAGGCTCTTTTATAGTTACATAACCATTTACCTGCTTGCAGAAATCCATAATCGCCATAATGCCGCCTTGGAAATCAAGTGCGCACATTGCAGCATCTGCCTTTGCAACAGTTTCTTTCAGTGCATCTTCTAGGCCAGCATCATGGCTAACCGCTGGAAGTGAGCCTGCGCAGTACTTTTCAACCATTGCAGCACTTCGTGAAGCTAGGTTTCCAAAGTCATTTGCTAACTCTGATGTATATCGAGCGCTCATGTCTTCCCATGAAAAAGAACCGTCTGTTCCAAATGGAATCGCACGTAGGAAGTAGTAACGGAATGCATCGATTCCAAAGTGATCGGTGATGTCCTTAGGAGCAATACCTGTCAACTTGCTCTTACTCATCTTTTCGCCGCCGACTAACAACCAACCATGTGCAAAAACCTTCTTCGGAACTTCTAGGCCTGCAGCCATTAACATCGCTGGCCAAATAACAGCGTGGAAACGCAAAATATCTTTTCCTACTAAGTGGACATCTGCTGGCCATGTTTGCGCAAACTTCTTGCCACCTTCTGAATCAGGTGCATCAGTTAATCCAACAGCGGTTGCATAGTTGAGAAGTGCATCAAACCAAACATATACAACCTGATCTGTATCCCACGGAACTGGAATACCCCAATCAAATGTTGAACGAGAAATCGAAAGATCTGAAACTCCACCTTCAAGAAATGACACAACCTCATTGCGCGCACTTTCAGGCTGACATGCATCTGGATTATTTTTGTAATGTGCAAGTAATGGTTCCACAAAAGCAGAAAGCTTGAAGAACCAGTTGTTCTCATTTACTAACTCAATTGGCTTGCTGTGAATCGGACAGCACTTAGCTCCATCGATATCAATCAAATCTCCAGGAAGCTTGAACTCTTCACAACCAACGCAGTAAGGACCTTCGTACTTACCTGCATAAATATGGCCAGAATCTTTAAGTGATTGTAAAAACTTTTGAACCCGCTCTGTGTGACGCTTTTCTGTGGTGCGGATGAAATCATCATTAGCGATATTGAGATGTTCCCAATTTGGCTTCCACGCTTCTTGAACTAACTTGTCGACCCACGCTTGAGGTGCAACATTGTTTTGCTCCGCGGTACGCATAACTTTCTGACCGTGCTCATCTGTTCCCGTTAAGAACCAGACTGATTCACCTTTTTGACGGTGCCAACGGGTGAGAACATCGCCGGCAACGGTTGTGTAGGCATGCCCAATATGAGGGGCATCGTTGACGTAATAGATCGGCGTCGTTAGGTAGAAAGACTTAGTCACTGACTCATCTTATTCGCATCAACGACTGCGGCATAAACGAGGCGCTTTGAGATGCCAAATTCATCGGCAACAGTTGCAATCGCTGACTTTCGATCCATTCCAGCGGCCTCAAATTCACGAACTCTGCCCACCATATCTGCAGCGGTCAGCGAGGCTGAATCCGTAACAGCACCTGCAATGACAAGAGTGATCTCACCAAGAATTTCATTGGAATCAGCCCACGCAGAAAGTTCGCTTAATGATCCACGAATTGTTTCTTCATATCGCTTTGTCATTTCGCGGCAGATGGCACCACGACGATCTGTACCGAAAACATTCACCGCATCTTTAAGCGAATCACTTAGACGATGTGGAGCTTCAAAGAAAACCATCGTGCGCTCTTCAAAGCGAAGCTTTTCAAATGTTGCAAGACGCGCTCCTGCAGTGCGAGGAGGAAAACCTTCAAAGGAAAAACGATCTGTCGGTAACCCAGATAGCGCAACTGACATAGTGACCGCACTTGGTCCTGGAATCACTGAGACTTCGATTCCTTCAGCGATTGCATCGCGCATCAAACGAAAACCGGGATCACTAATTGTTGGCATTCCGGCATCTGACACAACCAGAACAGTTGCACCGCTCTTTAGTTCAGCAATTAATTCGCGGGTTCGGTCCTCTTCATTGCCTTCGAAGAAGGAAAGTACTTTGGCTGTGAAAGTCACTTCGATATCTGCGCACAAACGATGAAAACGGCGTGAATCTTCAGCCGCGATAATTGATGCTGATTCAATTGCGCTCTTTAATCGAGTGCTGGCATCACCGGGATTTCCCAATGGAGTAGCTGCCAAGATGAGCGTCATGGGCTAATCCTCTCAGTAATTTGTGTCATTCGCGCATACTCTTGTCCCATGGCAGCCATCGCACCCTTAGTGATCGCAGTGATCTCCTTTGTGTTGCGCATATTTAATCTGGGCACACCAAAGGGATTTGTATTTGATGAGGTCTATTACGTTGATGGGGCCCGAGATCTTCTGAAATATGGTGTTGAAGTTGATGGTGCTAAACCAGAATTCATCGTGCATCCCCCGGTCGGCAAATGGCTTATAGCAAGCGGAATTAGGCTCTTTGGAGACAATGAGTTTGGCTGGCGTTTTGCTTCAGCGGTCATTGGAACATTGTTGATATTGGTCTTTGCCCGTTTGATCCATGTTTTGTTTTATTCACCATTTTTAACTGCGCTGGGTGCCGCGTTGATCTCTGTCGATGGTTTGCTCTTAGTTCATTCCCGCACAGCACTATTAGATCTATTTTTAACCTTCTTCACACTTGTCGGCGTATTGCTGTGGCATCGCAATCGGCATTGGTGGGCTGGCCTTGCATTTGGTTTAGCTCTTGGTTGCAAGTGGAGCGCTGTTTACTTTGTTGCAATCATTGCAATAATTTCCTTGTATCGAATCTTGGTAAATCATGATGTTAGAGATACTTTTACATTAGTTGCAAAAAAGTTTGCGCAATATGGTTTATTGCCAATCGCTGTTTACATCTTGACCTGGACCGGTTGGTTTATCTCTGATCGTGGCTGGGATCGTCAATGGTCAGCAAATCCATTTGTTTCGTGGTTGCACTACCACCAAGAGATGCTTAACTTTCATACAGGTTTAACTGAAAAGCATCCTTACCAAGCAAATCCTTGGAGCTGGTTAGTGATGGGTAGACCAACCTCGTTTTTCTATGCAACACCTAAAGATTGTGGTGCAAAGGATTGCGCACAAGAAGTTCTGGCTTTGGGAACCCCACTGTTGTGGTGGATTGGATGTATTGCGTTAGCAGTTGTAATTGGCTATTGGATTAAATCTTTGGCAGCTCGCACAAGTGATTCAGCTGCAAATATCGTTGTTCTCGGAATCGCTGCAGGGTATTTACCGTGGTTTGCGATGCAGCAACGCACCGTTTTTTCTTTCTACGCAATCATTATTGAACCATTTATGATTCTTGCAATTGTTTATTGTGCAAAGTTGATGCTGGATAGTCACTTAAAGGCCGGTGTATCTCAGGCGATTGTTGCTGGCGTATTTACCCTTGTACTGCTTTGCTTCCTGTTCTTTTTACCTTTATTTACAGGGCAGGCAATGACATATGAAGATTGGCACCTTCGTATGTGGTTTGAATCCTGGATTTAATTATTCGTTAGCGGCGCGAGCTTGGTTAAGACGCTCAACCGCTTCATCAGCTAGCTGCTGATCAAAGATTTCATCACGTGATGGTGATGCAGCGGCCAGCGCTTCGCGCTCAAGACGCTCTTGCTCTTCGCTCCACTGTCCCGGAATCGTTAAATCAATAACACGCTTAGGAACTACAGCTTTAGGTGCATTTACATATGTTGGAACAGGAACTTCAGTTGGTTGCCATTCATTGCGCATAGCTGCAGAACCCTTAGGCAAAATAACTACACCTTTGAGTTCGCGCTCTGACAATGGAATCCAATGTTCAGTTGATGGCTTGGGCTGAATAACTTCAGCCAAATTAGTTGCAGAAACACCTGAGCTACGTCGGTGCAGTTGAGTTACACGACGCTTTTGAAGTTGTTCAGTAATTACATGTCGACGTACATTTGCGATGTAGATCAACATTCCTGATGCTGGAACTAATGCATACATAAATGGCATTGATTTCATAACTCCACCTACAACTGTTGTGACAAGTGAGAATGCAATTAATAGAAATGTAAGTCGGCGACGTAACAAGCTTTGGCGAATCTTTGCTTCGCGATCTAAATCAATATGAATTGCTCCGCCAGAAGTTGAATCCTGCGGTGATTGATTTGCTACAACACGAAGTGCGCTCTTGAAACGTTCAACTGATTTTCCAGAAAATTCATTTCGGTCATGGATCCAACGGGGTGCGAAATAAGCGACCCACATACCGATGATCGCAATATAAATAAGTCCCGAAGCCATGATGGGTAAATCTTAAGGAAGGGGTGATGTTTTCTTGGGATTTAAGCGCTACTTGATCGCGGAATTTTCCTTCACAAAACAGATGTGATCACGCCATTGGCCATCGATATGCAGGTACCGAGGACGTTCGCCTTCAAAAACATAACCCGCTTTTTCAGCAACCCGTCGAGAGGATGCATTCTCAGGTCTCAGATTTATCTCGACTCTGTGCAGCTTTAGCTCATCAAAGGCATACTGAGTAAGCATTTCAACAGCTTTTGTCGTGTACCCGCGGTTGGCAAAGTTTCGATCGATCCAATATCCAATGTGGCCACCACGCATCGCTCCGTAAATGATTCCACCCAGGGAAATCTGCCCGATCAGATTTTTGCCCTGCCAGATGGCAAATGACATGGACCGGCCGTTGCGGGCTTCATGATTGAGAATCTTTACCATCTCAAAGAAGGAAGGGAGCTCTTTGTAGCTTTCTGCGCTAATGGGCGGGATCGTTGCTTCCCACGGCGATAACCACTCGCGGTTTTCTGTGCGCACACGATTCCATTGCACTCGATCTCGAAAACGAAGAGGTCTTAGATAAATCTCATTGTCCTGTAAAACAACGGGCCAACGATTGTTCATGAAACTAGATGTAACGACGCTCTAGAACGACAACAGTTACCTGATCTCCGGTCTTCAGCGAAGTTTCACCTTCGGAGATTGCAATAAAGGCGTTTGCATCAGACAAGGTTGATTGCTCATCTTGATTAGCAAGTGGAGTCACAGATTTTCCATCCTCAGCCAAAATTGCTCGGATATAGGAACGCATTCCGGTCGCAGATTCAATCGGCTTTTCTAGCGCCGCTTTAACCGATGGGCGATGAATGGTTGATGCACCAAGCATTGTGCGGATCATTGGGCGAACAAAGAGTTCAAAGGAAATATATGAAGCGATTGGATCTCCCGGAAGCGTCACGACCGGAACCTTGTCAGGGCCAATTGTGCCGAAGTTGTGACGGCCACTTGCCTCAATCGCCATATCAACGGTGGTGATCTCGCCAAGTCCTGAAAGTGTTCGGGTGATCAAATCAAATGAATCATCGTGACGTTCGCCGCTGATAATTATTAAATCTGCGCGCACTAATTGATCTTCAATTACCTTTTGAAGCTGAGCTTCATCATCTGGAATTGAGTGAACACGATATGCAACTGCTCCGACTTCACGAACTGCAGTTGTTAGCAACCAAGAGTTAGTTTCATACTCATCGCTTGCATTCTTAAGCGGCTGCCCTGGTTCAACTAAATCAGGTCCAGCAGAAAGCACAACTACGCGCGGATGCGGACGGGTTGGAAGATGATCGCGGCCAATTGATGCTGCTAATCCAATTTGGGTAGAACGAATGCGTGCTCCTGCTTTGAGAACTAAACGATCACCCGCATAAATATCTTCGGCAAGGGTTGCGCCATGAGCATCCAAAAGCGGCATCTCAAATGGTTCAAGGGGTTTGCAGATGGCGAGTAAGGAGGTTAGAAACTCATCTACCCGTGTGTGTTCTGACATAATCGAACCCTACTTGTTGAACAGTTTGATCTTTGGGATTTAGCGGGAGATTTAAATGACAGATCAAAAAAGCGCGTTACGTGATCGAGCCCGCCGCGAACGCCAGCAAAAGTTCATTTCCTGTAACTTCAACGTGATTCTTAAAGCTCCAGAAATTGCAGCTGCATCGACGATCGCTTCCTATGTTTCATATGAGTTTGAGCCAAGCACCACAGAGATCAATGAAGCCTTTTTGCGAGATGGAAAGCTTCTTGTTTTGCCTCGAATAAATGGCCAACATCTTGAATGGGTTAAGTGGGATGGAGATCCAGAAAAGTTAGTGACTAAGAAAAAGATTTCGGAACCAATCGGTCCGGCACTTGAAGATCTATCCAGTATCGGAGCGATTGTTGTTCCAGCGTTACGAATTGATCAATCTGGTTATCGTTTAGGACAAGGCGGTGGCTATTACGACCGTGCGTTGCCACATTTAAACGCCTGGAAAATTGGCTTGGTGTACGCCGGTGAACTCAATAGCGAAGCGTTGCCACATGAAGCACATGACATCCCATTGGATGCTGCAGCTTCACCTTCGATTGTTGTGCGCTTTAACCGTTAAGTAAGTTACGCGCCATAACAATGCGCTGAATCTGATTAGTACCCTCGTAAATTTGAGTTAACTTCACATCGCGCATCATGCGTTCAACCGGATAATCAGTCACATAGCCATAGCCACCAAGCACCTGAATAGCATCTTCAGTTACCTTCATGGCGATATCGCTTGCAAAACACTTGCTAGCAGCTGAGAAGAAGCGCAGGTCTCGTTCACCATTTTCGCTTTTAACCGCCGCTGAATATGTAAGCAATCGAGCAGCTTCAATATTCATTGCCATATCTGCCAACATAAATTGAACAGCTTGGAAATCAAAGATTGGCTTTCCAAATTGATGGCGTTCGTGCGCATACTTTGTTGCAACATCAAATGCACCTTGAGCAATTCCGAGTGCCTGTGCAGCAATAGTTATACGGGTGTGATCAAGGGTGTTCATAGCAAGTGCAAAACCTTGACCAACTTCGCTGATGCGACGATCATCACCGAGTTCAACATTGTCGAAATAAACTTCACGAGTTGGCGAACCGCGCATACCCATCTTCTTTTCAGGTGCGCCAAATGAAACTCCAGGATCTGATTTTTCAACTACAAAAGCTGTGATGCCCTTTGAGCCTAGGGATGCATCCCCTTGTGCAATTACTGAATAAAACTCTGATTCACCAGCATTTGTAATCCACTTTTTACTTCCGTTAAGAACCCAACCATCGCCTTTGCGCTCAACCTTTGTGCGCAATGCAGATGCATCTGAACCGGCTTCGGACTCTGATAGACAGTATGAGAAGCCTTCACCCTTCACTAAACGGGGTAACCAGCGCTTCTTTTGCTCATCATTTCCACCAAGGATCAATGGAACTGAACCTAATTTGTTAACAGCTGGAATGAGAGATGAAGAACCACATGCGCGTGCGACCTCTTCGATAATCAAAACAGTTGCTAATGCATCTGCACCGTCACCACCGAACTCGGCTGGTACATGTGCTGCATACAAACCATTCTTTACAAGTGCGTTCTTAGCCTCTTGCGGAAAACGATGTTCTTCATCAACTGCTTGAGCATGAGGCGCAATCTCTTTTTCTGCTAAAGCGCGCACGCTTGCCCGAAGCTCTTTGTATTCAGACGGTAGGTCAAATAAATTTTCCATTAGGACTCATTCTTATCGCGTTGTGCCAGCTCTTGTAAATACTGATTGTAGTTAGCTAGATCATCTGGTTGCCCCATGGCCGCTTGGCGCGCTGTATTTCGATCAATTCGCTTAGCTTCACGGGTGTCATCACGAAGCCAATTGATGAATGTCGCAACCAGTGCGATCAAAATAGGGATTTCTCCCATTGACCAACCGATTGCACCACCGAGTTTTTGATCACCTAATAAATCTGTGAGCCAAGGAGTTCGAAGTGAAGCAAAGTAACCTTGATCGATCAATGTCGTCGTAGACATTAGTGCAACTGAGAAAAATGCGTGGATGCTCATTGCGGCGAATAAAACAACCATCTGAACTAAGTGTGGAATCTTGCGTGGATTTGGATCTACGCCAATAATCACAAAGAAGAATAGGAATCCAGCTGCAAGGAAATGTAAGTTCATAATCAAATGACCGATGTGGCTTTGCATCAAATCTGCAAACAAATTAGTGAAGTACAGACCAAACAGCGAGCCATCAAAAATCAAAAGGGCAACAATTGGATTTGTGTAGAAAATTCCAATCTTTGAATGAAGCGCAGCCAAAAGTGAGCCTCGCACGCCGCGTTCAGCGCTAGTGCGACCCTGCGGAAGCGTTCGCAGAGCAAGGGTCATCGGTGCACTTAACACTAGGAAAATTGGCGCAATCATTCCCAAAAGCATGTGCGCCATCATGTGATACGAAAATGAAAAGTGTGCATACAAACCTAAACCACCACTTGTTGCAAAATCTGTGACAGCTATTCCAATTGCAAATGAAACGGTGCGACCTACTGGCCACTTGTCTCCACGTTTAGTTAAAACCATGACGCCCTTTACATACAGCGCAACCATCGTGATCAAGATTCCGATCATCAGAGCATCTGGTTCATAGCTCCACAAGATTCTTGAAAGGTCAGGCTTTGGTGGTGTTGCAATTCCAACTACCGCCAGAGCAGGATCAAACTTTTGCAACCCTGGTCGATCAGGAGAACCAGTTGATGAAAGCCATGAACCCATCGCAACTGTTACGACCATAATGATCGCTTCTGTTGATAGTAGCTTTGCAAAACCAATCCAATTGATTGCAGCTTTCTTTTCAAGGTTTTTGCGATGAAGGTAACCCAAACCAACCAGAGCAATCGTTGCAATAACCTTTGCAATAACTATGTAGGCATATGTTGAGCTCCATGCAGCAGCGAAATTTAGACGTGCCCAGGCATTAACAGCACCACTAATAACTACTGCAATCGCTGACCACAGAGCTAATTGACTAAATCTAGGCACAGCGATGGGACGATCGGTCTGTGACAACATCGCAATTGCCAGAATTCCACCGACCCACATTGATAATCCAACAACGTGAATAACTAATGAGCCAATGACTAGTGAGTGCGATCCGCTTGATGCTGCGTGGCTTTGAAAAACTGGAGCCACTAATCCAACGATTGAAATAATAAGCAAGGTAATCAGGGAAAGAATTTTGTTCGCTCTAAATGCACTGATAAGAACACTGGCGGCAATGACTACTTGAAATGCCATGTACTGGCCCAATGTTATTTGGGTAATAAATGAGCGAATCACCGTTGCATCCAGTGCCACTGACAACGATGAATTCAAAATCTGTGCAAGGGTGAAAATAATCGAACCGATAGAGCCGATAAACCATGTTGCTGAGGCGCACTTTAGAAAGGTGCGGAGTTTTTCACCTGAGGTTGATAGCTTTCCTTCTTCGTCGAGAAGCAAAAAAGCCATGGCAAGCAATGAACCGATAGTTGCAAAGGCGCCTAGGAGCGAAAGAAATTTAAAACTTACTGCAAGAAAATTCATCGCTCAGAGAATAATTTGCGTGCGTATAGTGACAATCCAACGGTTACGAAGACAGCCAGAACTAGTAGCAAGATTACAAAAACATTTGTTCCCCAACTGCTACTTGCAGGTGTCTGTTGCTCAGATGGCTGAGGTGTTGGTTCAGTCGGAGAAATGCTGCTTGGTGCCATGTACTTAAAAGTAAAACTTCCTTCAAGCGGAGCATCACCTTCGGAAGCAAGATAGTAAGCAACTGTATAAATTCCAGTTTCAGTTAATGGTTTAACACCAACAGTTGCACTCATATCGGTAATAGTGATAGTTCCATCATCAACGCGAACACCGTTGGGATCTGTAACTGTGATTGAAGTGGCATCAGGTGCATCTGCTAACAAAGTAACTTGACCAGTAACTGTCACATTCGTAGGTGAAACCGACAAAGTGGAGCCGCTAATTGGATTAGTGCTCACCAAAGTATTTGCAGAGGCTGAACTAACCCCCAAAACAGCTAGAAGGAGAACACCTGCGACACGGAAACGGATCACAACTACCTTTCACAAGCGCTTGGGAAGCGCCTCAATTCGCTCCTATCGTCTCACTTCTTTACACTTACTGCCTAGCCTTAATTCGATTGGAGCCTGTGATGCCTACATATCAATATGCATGTAACGCATGCGGCCACGAGTTTGAGGCGATTCAATCCTTTTCTGATGCCTCGCTCACCGAATGCCCTGAGTGCAAAGGTGAGATCCGAAAGGTTTACACCGCTGTGGGAGTTGTTTTTAAGGGTTCCGGGTTTTATAAAACTGATTCAGCAAAGACCGCACCGGCAGCGACGCCGAAAGCTGATTAATTCTCGTGGTGAGGCGGCTTGTCTGACTTCATCTCTTCTTCGCGCCTAGCTTGCTCGGCGGCGGCTTCAGGATCGATCTCATCTGAAGTTACGTTAGGAAAGAGATCGCTCATGCAGGTAATTCTACATCGTTAAAGGAAAGAGCAGATCATGTTTGAGAAGTTGGGCCACATACTAGTTAAGCGTCGCAAGAGCGCCGTGATTCTCTTTATCGTTGGAATCTTGGTTGCAGGTGGTGTTGGTTCAATGGTTTTCAATCGCCTCGATTCAGGTGGCTACTCAAATCCAAATAGTGATTCATACAAGGTTTATGAGTACTTGAAGGATGAACTAAAGCTTTCAGATCCTGCGGTTGTCATCGTGGTTGATGCCGGACAGACAGATGTCACAGATCCCGTTGTAACGCAAAAGGCGCTTGCTCTTGAAGCAAAGATTGCGAAAGAAAAAGATGTAACAAAAACACTTTCTTTCTGGAGTTCTGGGCAACAACCAACATTTAAATCAAGTGATGGAAAAGCTGCGTACATTTTGGTTTATGGAACAGGTGAAGCATTTACTCCAAAGAGCCAAGAGCTCGGTGCTTTTTTCCAAAAGAATTACGATGGCGAATATGATGGTTTAACTCTTTACGCCGGTGGAGTTGGTGTTATCGGGCATGCAATCACTGAAAAGATTTCAAAGGATCTAACTATCTCTGAAGCGATTTCAATTCCGCTGACCTTTATTTTGCTGGCCTTTGTTTTCGGCGCAATGGTTGCATCAGCGATGCCTTTAATCGTAGGAGTCGCAGCCATCTTGGGCGCTTTCTTTATTCTTTTCTTATTTACCTTATTTACAGATGTCAGTATTTACGCCCTGAATCTAACGACAGGTATGGGCCTTGGTCTTGGAATCGATTACGCACTTCTTATTGTTAACCGCTTCCGTGAAGAGCTACATCATGGAAAGAGTGTTGAGGATTCAGTTGTAAACACCATGGCAACTGCCGGAAAGACTGTTTTCTATTCAGGATTAACCGTTCTAGTTACCTTGTTCTCACTGACTTTCTTCCCGCTTCCATTCCTTAAGTCTTTTGGTTATGCAGGAGTATCCGTTGTTGCACTTGCGGTAGTTGGCGCACTGTTTGGTTTGCCACCAATTCTTGCTTTAGTTGGAAATAAAATTGATAAAGGCGTGATTCGTAAATCAGCAATTACACCTAAGGAAGATGGCCGTTGGGCACAGACCGCACGCATGGTCATGAAGCGTCCAACAGCCGTTGTAGTTCTTTCACTTGTGATTCTTGGAATTCTTGCTGCACCAATTACAAACATTAAGTTTTCACAAGGTGATTCACGTATGTTGCCTGCTAGCAATAAGGCAGCGATTGCAACAGCTCTTCAGGCAGAACGCTTTCCGGGTCAAACAGGAAATCCAATTGAAATCATCATTCGCAATGGTTCTGACAAGTTAGACCAAATCAATGCATACGCCGAGAAGGTTGGACTGCAAGATGGAATCGTGGCGGTTGTTCCACCTGTGACTATTGGTAAAGATGTCCGCGTAGTTGCATATCAAGAAATGTTGCCTCGAACTCCAGAAGCGCAGAAGTTAATTCACACGATTCGAGATATTCCTGCACCTGATGGAACTTTGATTGGCGGAGTTGCAGCTGATTACACAGATTCACAAGATGGAATTTCAGCGACATTGCCATGGGCACTTGGCTGGATCATTTTGAGTGTTCTTGTATTGATCTTTATCTTTACCGGTTCAATCATCTTGCCGATTAAGGCAGTAATCCTTAACTTCTTGTCGTTGGGCGCAACTATGGGAGCGCTTACTTGGGTATTCATTGATGGTCACCTGCAATGGCTAGTCGGTTCATTTACGTTGACAGGAACTTTAGATACATCAATCGTTATCTTGATTGCCGTTGTTGTGTTTGGTTTATCTATGGACTACGAGTTGTTCTTGTTGTCTCGTATTCGAGAAGAACACCTTGCTGGTAAATCAAATGTTGAATCAGTGGCGGTAGGGCTACAACGATCTGCTCGAATCATTACCGCAGCGGCAGTTCTACTTGCTGTTGTGTTCGCCGCATTTATTACAAGCGGTGTTACATCAATCAAGTCGATGGGCTTTGGTGTGGCACTTGCTGTAATCCTGGATGCATCGATCGTCCGCGGTCTACTGGTGCCGGCACTTATGCGTTTATTTGGTGAGCGCAACTGGTGGGCACCTAAGTGGATGCAGCGATTTACTCTGCACCACTAAGTTCGCGTACCCTAAGCACATGGATCTAATCGCTTCCCTGCAATGTGCAGATCAGCCTGGCATCGTTCATGCGATGACTTCAGCTGTCCTTGCCTGCGGTGGAAACATTATTGAGAACCAACAGTTCACAGATCCAACGACAAATACCTTTGTGATGCGTACCCGATTTGAGAGTTCTCAGGGTATTGAAGGTGCAAACAAGAGCCTGAATGAGGGTTTATCAAAGTTCAATCCTTCTCTACATATTCGACCAACAGCGCAAAAGCCTCGCGCACTTGTCATGGTGACAAAAGAAAGTCATTGCCTGCGTGATCTCTTGTACCTTGAAGAACTTGGCGAGCTCAACATTGAAATCCCGCTAGTTATTTCAAACCGCGAAGATCTACGTGGACTTGTCGAATCCCATGGAATTAAGTTTCTCTGTCTTCCAATTACGACAGATACAAAGGCCAGCCAAGAATCTGAAATCTTAAAAAAGATTGATGAACTAAAAATCAACTTTGTCGTCCTTGCTCGCTATATGCAAATCATGTCTGAAGATTTCTGCAACAAACTGCCTGGAAAAATAATCAACATTCATCACTCCTTCTTGCCGGGCTTCAAAGGTGCAAAGCCATATCACCAGGCACATGACCGTGGCGTAAAGATCATCGGAGCTTCAGCGCACTTTGTCACTACAGATTTAGATGAAGGACCAATCATCGAGCAAGATGTTGCTCATGTGACCCACGTTGCATCTCCAGAGGAGTTAATTGCAATTGGTCGCGATATCGAGCGACGTGTTCTTGCAAAGGCTGTGAAGTTCTATGCAGATGACAAAGTTTTTATTGTTGGAAAGCGCACCGTAGTTTTTTCTTAACTTTAATTGTGTGTCCCCGGCGGGAGTTGAACCTGCGACCTACCGCTTAGGAGGCGGTTGCTCTATCCACTGAGCTACGGGGACTTTCACACCAAAGGTGCTTGGCAAAGGTTAGCGGTATAGATAACCTTCCCTTGAATCCACGTTGGATTTGAAAACGAACCGAAAGGCCAACCATGAGAGCGCTCGTTATCGGCGCAGGCGGAGTTGGCAGTGCAATCGCAAATATCGCATCACACAAGTCATTTATCACTGAATTAGTTATCGCTGATTACGATGCTTCAAAGGCGCACGCTGTCACCCAGAAAATCCAAGACCCTCGATTTACATCAGTGGAGGTGGATGCCGGCGATCTGGTGGCTCTCGAAGGATTGATCAAGAAGGTCAATCCCGACGTGGTAATCAACGCAGTAGATCCACGTTTTGTAATGCAGATCTTTACCGCTGCACAAAATACAGGCGTTAACTACATAGATATGGCGATGTCTCTTTCTAAGGCACACCCAACTGATCCATTCCATAAAACCGGTGTCATGCTGGGTGATGAACAATTTGCTCAAGCTGCTGCTTGGGAGAAAAACGACAAGTACGCACTTATCGGAATCGGTATCGAGCCAGGTATGAGCGATATTTTTGCTCGGTATGCCCAAGATTATTTATTCAGCGAAATTGATGCTGTAACTATTTTGGATGGTTCCAACTTAACTGTTGATGGATACGACTTCGCGCCATCATTTTCAATCTGGACCACAATTGAAGAATGCTTGAACGCTCCTTTGTTGTGGGACAACGGCAAGTGGCACACATCGGAACCATTTTCAGGTGGGGTTGTTTTTGATTTCCCAGAAGGAATTGGCCCAGTTGAGTGTGTAGATGTTGAACACGAAGAAGTTGTTCTGATTCCTAAAAAGGTTAAAGCGAACCATGTTTCATTTAAGTATGGACTCGGGGCTGATTTCATCAACACCTTGAAAACTATTCACGCACTTGGTTTATCCAAAAAGGAAAAGGTTAATTACCGTGGAATGGAGATTGCTCCACGTGATTTCTTAGCCTCACTGCTTCCAGATCCTGCAAAGATTGGTCCGCTTATGCACGGTAAGACTTGTGCAGGCGCACATATCAAGGGTCTTGATAAAGAAGGAAAGCCCTACGCCTGTTACATCTATAACGTTGTAGATAATCAATGGTCCATGGATAACTACGGTGATCAAGCTGTTGTATGGCAGACGGCGATTAACCCCGTTATTGCTATGGAATTGATTGCAAATGGCACATGGAAGCCTCGTGGTGTTGTTGGTCCTGAATGGATGGAACCGAAGCCATTCTTGGATTTAATCGAGCAATACGGAAGTAGCTGGCAAATTCGCGATGAAGATCCAGCGGGTTTGGCGTTGTAAATGGCTAAACGCACATTCGATGTCGTAGTGATCGGATCCGGTTTTGGTGGTTCGGTCTCTGCGCTTCGATTGCGCGAAAAAGGTTATTCCGTTGCAGTACTTGAAGCCGGGCGCAGATTTAAAGATAAGGATTTTCCTAAAACTTCATGGAGACTTAATAAGTTTCTCTTTGCCCCAGCTTTAGGTTTGTACGGAATCCAACGTATCCATGTTCTTCCAGATGTTTTGATTTTGTGTGGTGCAGGTGTTGGTGGCGGATCATTGGTTTACGCCAACACTTTGTACCAACCTGGTGATGCCTACTTCAATGACAAGCAGTGGGCAGCAATTACTGATTGGAAGAAAGAGTTAGAGCCTTGGTTTGATCAAGCACGCCGCATGTTAGGTGTTACCGAAAATCCATACTTTTCTAACAGCGATAAGGCGATGAAGGATGTTGCCGATGAGATGGGCGTTGGGCACACATTTCAAATGGCACCCCTTGGTGTCTTCTTCGGTGAAGGAAAAGGTGTAGTTGCAAAGGATCCATTCTTTGGTGGTGTCGGCCCAGATCGACATGGTTGCCAGCAATGTGGTGCATGTATGACTGGATGTAAGTTCAACGCTAAAAACACTTTGCCTAAGAATTACTTGGGACTTGCAGAATCAGCTGGCGCACAAGTATTTCCAATGACAACTGCAACAAAGCTTGAACAACTAGACAATGGCGACTGGAAGATTACAACGAAGAAAACCTCTGATCCCTTTGGTTCAAAAGGTGATGTCTTTTATGCGAAAGAACTCATAATTTCCGCCGGTGCATACAACACCCAAAAACTTCTGCACAAAATGAAGGATTCAATGGTTTTGCCAAAGCTTTCTGATCGCCTGGGTGATTTGTCTAGAACGAATAGTGAGGCGCTAACCGGAGCAATCATGGCTGATGCATCCATTAATTTCAGCGAGGGAAGTGCGATCACATCATCATTTTTCCCAGATGAGCACACGCATATCGAACCTGTTCGTTATGGCAAGGGCAGCAATTTAATGGGGCTACTGCAAACTCTGATGACCGATGGTTACACATCGAAGGAGCGACGTAAGCAGTGGTGGAAGATATTTATTGCTAAGCCATCGTCACTTAAGAAGATTATGGATGTTCGCAAGTGGAGTGAAAGAACAGTTATCGCTTTAACTATGCAAAATGTTGATTCATTCATCACCGTTCGACCAAAGAGATCCTGGTTTGGATGGCATCTGACATCTACAAATGATCCAGAGCATCCCAACGCAACCTATATTCCGGCAGCAAATGAGGTTGTAAAGAGAGTCGCAGAAAAACATGGCGGCGTCGGTGCAGGCCATGTCGGAGATTTAATTGATGCACCATTTACCGCTCACTTTGTTGGCGGCTGTGTTATCGGTGAAGATCAAAACAAAGGCGTAATCGATCCGTATCACCGAGTATGGAACTATCCAACGCTACATATTGTTGATGGATCTACGATCACCGCAAATCTTGGAGTAAATCCTTCATTAACAATCACCGCTCAAGCAGAACGTGCCTTATCGTTGTGGCCAAATAAGGGTGAGGCAGATCCGCGTCCTCTTCAAGGTCAGGCATATAAAGCCCTCTCCCCTGTTGCACCGCACGCACCATTTGTTCCGCAAGGAGCACACGGTGAACTTCGAATTGGTTAGGAGATAGCAATGACTTCATGGGCGTTGGTAACAGGTGCAACTGCAGGTATTGGCGAAAGCTTTACCCGCTTGCTTGCCGAGAATAATTACAACATTGTGTTGGTGGCTCGCGATCTTCCACGTCTTGAAGAGAGAGCTCGCGCACTTGAGGCGCAGTACAAAATTTCAACTCATGTCATCCAAGCTGATCTTGCAACAGATGCCGGTTGCGCAGTTGTTGAGAAGTACATCACCAGCAATCAGATCGATGTGCTGATCAATAACGCTGGTTTTGGACTTAACAAAGCCTTCACCATGTCATCACTTGAGGCGGAGCAACAAATGCTCGATGTTTTGGTGCGCACCCCAATGCGCTTAATGCACAGCGCTTTGCCGGGTATGAAGGAGCGCAATAAAGGTGTTGTGATCAACGTTTCATCAGTAGCTGGCTACATTGCGGGTGGTTCTTACAGCGCATCCAAGTCATACATCACTGTGATCTCTGAATCATTAAATACCGAACTTTCTGGAACAAATGTAAAGGTGAGCGCGCTGTGCCCCGGATTTACTCGTACTGAGTTCCATCAACGGGCACGCATGTCGATGAAGGGGCTGCCAAACTTTATGTGGCTGAACTCCGACAAGCTGGTTGCACGATCATGGAGAGATGCGCTGAAGGGTGTGGCGGTTTCCGTACCGGGTTGGCAATACCAACTCTTGGTATTTGTAATTCAGACTCTTCCTCGAACTCTTGTAAGAAAAGTTGGGATGAATTTAAGGGCCAAGCAACGAAAGTAATGGTCATACCTACCGACTCTCGGCGGGTTTTCAGCCTTCTCTAAGCACCCAATCGCTAGTATTACCGCATTACAACGAAAGGTTCTTTCATGCTTCGCAAAATCGCGTCAATCTCAGTAGCACTCGTAGTCGCCGGTGGCGTCATGGTTGCTGTTCCTGCAGATGCTGCTGCCAAGATCTCCAATGGTGTTGCATGTACTAAGTCTGGTGCAACAACTAAGACAAGTGGTGGCACATACAAGTGTGCGAAGAATCCTTTGGTTTCAAACACGAAGCTAACCTGGCTTTCACTTGATTGCGTAACTGCAGCAAATGATGCAGTGAAGGCTCAGAAGTCAGCGGTTACAACAGCTGCTAATTTCAAAGCCCAGCTTCCAGTTATCGATTTAGGTATTGCAACTGAAACTGCTAATAAGGCAGAGATTCAGCTCAAGCTTGATGAAGCAAATAAGCGACTGACTGCGGCGCAAGCTAAGTTGACCGCTGCAACAACTGATGCAGATAAGAAGATTCTTACAACCGCTGTTGGTTCATGGACTTCTGCAACACGTGCTTATGCAAGCAAGATTCGCAACATTGATATCACGATCAAGAAGCTTGAAGCAGCAAAGCTTGCAGCTACAAATAAGCCAGCAGAACTTGCAGCTAACGTTGCCGATGCTCGCGAAAGCGCAAAGTTAATCTGCACTAATGGCTTCTAAAGGTTCTTACAAAAAATCCCGCTGCCGGTTGGTAGCGGGATTTTTTATGCCTATGGGTTCCCCTATTACATTGGCGTAACTCTCTTCCTACGCTCGTTACATGCAGCCACTGCGATGGATGGGTTTCGGATGCTTAGGCAGCTACCTCACTTTGCATCAAACTCTTGCCAATCCCTGGGTTGAATTAATCGGGTACAACTGTGTAGCCGTTGCTGCGATTGTTACGGTATTAATAGCCCCTCATATAAGTGATCCAGTAGCTAAATCATTTACAGCCACCGCAATTGCTGTGTGGACAACCGGATCCCTTCTGGCCTCCTCTTCAAGCTTGATAACTCTCAATTCAAGCGCAGAATTAACGGCGAACTTGTTATACCTGCTCTTCTATCCAGTAGCCGTGATCTCTTTACCAAGGTTGTTAGTTGCCTCTAGAAAATTGAAGATGCTTGAAATCATTGATGCTTCGATAGTCGGTTTGGGGTTAGGAACACTTGGATCAGCAATATTTTTGAAACCCTTAATGCCCCACTTTGGTGGAAGTTTGAGCGAAACATTTTTCGCGGTGATGTTTCCGATTTCAGATTTGATTTTGCTGGCAGTTGTTCTTGCCGTGATAGCAACCCAAGGTATTTCAAAACGCGGAGTTACTTTGCTGATTGGTGTTGCGATCTATGCAGTAACAGACTTTCTCTTTCTGTGGCAACAGACAAATAGCCAATATTCACTTGGTTCGATTGTTGATGTTGGTTGGCTGTTGGGGCTTGTATTGATTGCGGAAAGCTTCTGGCAAACAGGCATCGATGAAGTTCAAAGTAATGGATTAAGTCCCATCCTTGTTTCACTATCAGTCTCTTTGAGCGCTACCTTGTTGGCGCTCATTGCATTGCAGCCACAATACTTTCCACATTTTGTATTGATTCCAGCAATTGCGACTCTGGTTCTTGCATTTACTCGCATGGCCATTGCTTTGACTCAAGCTAGAAATATCGGAGAAGAGAGAATTCTTGCTCGCACAGATGAATTAACCGGACTTCCTAACCGCAGACGATTGGTAAGCGAAATCGATACCTTCATTGATAAAAAGGGATCGCTTCTGCTGCTTGATTTGGATGGCTTTAAACCAATAAATGATCTGCATGGACATGAAACCGGAGACAAGGTTTTGCAGCAGGTGGCGCTGCGATTTGAGCGGGCGTTACCTGCAGGTGCATTGCTTGCACGACTTGGCGGGGATGAGTTTGGAGTTCTGTATGAAGGTGGGCATGAAAGCGCTATAGAGGTCGCTTTAGCGCTCAAGGCGACGCTTTCATATCCATTTCACATCAATAATCAAGAAATTCGCTTAGGCGTCAGTGTTGGTGTTGCAGAAAATAAAGGCGAGAGAGATTTACTAGTGCGAGCAGATAACGCGATGTACAAGGCTAAGCGTGAGGGCCTAGGGGTTTATCAGCTTTGATCTCTTGCAGACGTGCAAGTGATTCCACACGTTCAACTGCATGATCGACAATTCTTTCTGAGTATCCCTTGCTGTAGCCATCGAGGTACAACCATGGCTCATGAATTTCAGAGGCTGAAAGATGTGCAAGCTCTGGCACATATCTGCGAATGTAATCCCCGTTTTCATCAAAACGACGACCTTGTTCAATCGGATTAAAGACACGGTAATACGGGGATGCATCGGTGCCAGTACCTGCGGTCCACTGCCACCCATGTGCATTAGAAGCAACATCGTAATCAACTAAGTGATCAGAAAAGAATCTTTCGCCTAACTGCCATTCCAGGTGCAGATCCTTAACAAGAAATGAGGCCACAACCATGCGAGTTCGATTATGCATCCAACCTTCAAGAACCAACTGTCGCATCGCTGCATCTACAAATGGGTAGCCGGTTTTCCCTTCACACCAGGCTTCAAATTGAGCACCTGGCTTGTCGTATCGCATCTGTGCAAATTTTTCAGAGTAATACTGCACATCTGTCATTGGGTTGTTAAACAAGACATCTGCATAAAACTCACGCCAGGCAATCTCTTTACGGAATGTGTCATGTGCTTTGCTCTCGCCCAAACCTTGCAGAAGTGTGCGTGGGTGGATCTCGCCAAACTTTAAATAGGTACTCATCTTTGAAGTTCCATCGATGGCAGAAAAGTTTCTATTTTCATCATAGGAATCTAAACCGTTTTTAGTGAAGGCCTTGAAACGCTTTAGCGCTGCTTCTTCGCCCGCCTCAATTACCGAAACCCCGTCAGGCATTACAAAATCCGGAAAGGCGCGATATTCCGAGGTTGGTTCTACACAATTAAATTTCTTCGGAGTCACCGCCGGTGCTCGCCAACCATGTATGCACCACGCTTTGTAAAAGGGCGTGTACACCTTGTATGGAGTTCCATCACTAGGTTTAACAACTCGTCCAGGTGTAACCGCATATGGGCTACCAGTTCGAACTAAGGTAATTCCAGCGGCTTCAACGCGTGCATCACGGGCCGCGCCATATCGCTCATACTCATCAGAGACATGAACTTGTTCCACGCCATACTTTTTGATCAAAGTTGATAAGACTTCAACTTGATCGCCTTCGATGATGTGAAGTTTGTTGCCTAATGATTCATCGAGTTTGCGCAGAGATTGGCTCATGTACGCCAACAATTTAGAGCCTGCTTCCTCAATCTGTTTCTTATCCAGAATAAAAAGTGGAATTATCTGATCTGAAGATTCAATCGCAGCTAACAACGCTGGATGATCATTGATTCGAAGGTCACGGCGAAACCAGATGATTGAAGTTTTCGGCTGTGACATGGGATGATTAAATCATCATGCAGGAGATAAAGCGCATCCAAGTCCGTGGGGTTCCCGGCGAGGTTGTGCGTGCTCAATTTGGGGAGCGAATCGTTGATTATTGGTTACCCAAACAAGGTACTGATCGTCTTTTAATCGCTCACGATGGCCAAAATGTCTTTGATGGCAAGACATCAACCCACCGTGGACAGACCTGGAAGATGGCTCAATCCGCTATTCATGTAAGCGATGAGTTAGGGATCAATCCCCCAGCGATTATCGCTGTATGGCACAGCTCCAATAAGCAGAATCCTTGGGGACGAGCAAAGGATCTAGCTCCGCAACAATTCTTTTCCAATGGCGAATACGTTGATCCTCGTTGGAGGATTTCTGATCCCTCTGTAAAGCTTCACTCCGACGAGTATCTGCAGAGCATTTTTAATGAGATCGTGCCTGCAATTGCACCCTTTGCAACTCCAGCAAAAACCGCTGTTATTGGCTCAAGTATGGGTGGGCTAGCCACTTTATATGCAGCGATAAAGCATCCCGAAAAGTTTTCGATCGCTTTAGCGCTTTCACCGCATTGGGTTATTAGTGATGAGAAATTTGCAAAGGCGATGGTTGATGCACTCCCAACACATCACAAAATCTGGATGAGCCGTGGCGATAAAGGTTTAGATAAAGAGTATGTACACCTACAGTGTTTTGTGGATGATTTGATGCAGCAAAGAGGATTTACCAGTAATTACCAGAGCTATGTGTACAAACGAAGCGGCCATAATGAAAGATCGTGGGCAAAGTACTTACATGAACCCTTAAGGTTTTGGCTTAATACTTAACGGTGTAGTTGATAACTTTAGAACTAACCTTTTCCCCTGCGGTGTTCTTGGCGATAGCCACGATTTCAAACTTTGTACCTGATTTGTATAAGCGATTATGTAAGAAGACTCTATGTAATCCACCAGCGACATTGTCATCCTTGAATGTGCGGTGATCGGAAGTTCCAAGAACCTGCCAGCTCTTTCCGGCTTGGCGAATTGCAAATGTAACTTCAACAAAATCATCACCCGGAACCTTTGCAGATAGCGCGCTCCAACCCGGGGTTGAGAAATCTGGCTTTGGGTTCAGTAAAGAGATTGACAGTGGGGTTTGGGGTGCAAATGCAGAATCAGCTTTCACAATTACCCATCCACGCGATGGCAGAGAAACTGTCATTGATTGATCTTTGACCGCAACTTCGGCCTTGCCTAACAAAGTGCTCCACTGTGATCCCTTTGTAGAGACAGTAAATGTTGCCTTCTGAGGTTCATCATTGGAGTTATAGGCAACAACAATCTCTTGGTTTTCAGCAAAGCGACTGATTGCAAAGACTGAACCATCACCATATCGAAGTTGCTGAGAACCAAGGCGTATGGCTGGGTTTTTCGCGTATAAACCTTGCAAAGCCGAGATATTGTCTTCGAGAGGATTTTTTACAGAAAAAGCAGAAGCGTTTCCAATCGGTGAGTTACCTATTCGAAGTTCGCTCTTCCAGGCTTCAACCTGAGTCGCAAACATATCTTGACGAGCTAATTGATCTCCGCCGTCCCCTGTCATTCCCTTTTCATCACCGTAGTAAAGAACTGGGCCACCACGTAATGTAAATAAGAGTGCGTTTGCTAATTCAGAGCGCTCAACCAAAACCTTCTGGCCATCGCTTTCAGAAATAATTGCAATGAATCGGCCAATGCGTCCCATGTCGTGATTACCCAAGAAAGTCGCCAAAGAGTATGCACTGGTATTGGTGGTCGTGTATAAATCATCTGCATTAAACAAAGTAACGAGGTCAGCAGCTCCACCGCCAGCTTTTGCAAAACGCGAAACCTTTGCTTGGAAAGGAAAGTCCAAAACGCCTGGGAATTTTTGCTCAGTCACAAAACTTGCTAAAAATGGAATATCGGAATCTGCGACCTCTCCAAAGATGGGAAAGTTTGTTTTACCGGCTGCTTTTGCCGTTGCTAAGACCTTAGGCAAAAATGCCTTCCAAAACTCTGGGTTCACATGCTTAGCTGTATCAATTCGGTACCCATCAATATCAAATCGTGTAATCCAACTGGACCAAAGATCTGTCATGCCCTTAACAACCGCGGGCTTTTCGGTGAAAATATCATCTAGCCCTGAAAAATCTCCTTGAGTTACAGAACTACCAGACCAAATTGAATCTCCGCGGTTGTGGTAATTAGTTAAGTCATTGAGAAATGCCGGCTTTTTAATGCTCTTGTCATATGAAGATGTGCGAGGAACATATGCAAAAGAGTTCTTGGCACAGAGCTGTGGGAAAGAGGCCAAACCAGCCACTTTTGCAGGGTCAAAGACCTTTCCAGTACAGGTTTTATAAGGGAAATCCGCTGGTTCGCGATAAGAGGTTGATCCAATTGTGTACTTGATGACATCGGCTGTGTGGTTAACAACGATATCTACGATGACCTTCATGCCTAACTTATGAGATTCAGATACAAAGTTTTTGAAATCCGCTTCAGTTCCGTAGTGCGGATCAATGGTTGTGAAATCAGTTCCCCAATAGCCGTGATAACTAGCTGATCCTTGCTGCACAAATTGATTGACAACAGGTGGAGTGATCCAAATAGAGGTAAAGCCAAGGCCTGCAATGTATTTTAGATGTTCAGTTAATCCTTTGAAATCTCCACCATGATAAAAAGCGATATCGGTTGGATCATCTCCTCCACCTAGTCGTCCACCAGTTAAACCACCACCATCATTTGATGTATCACCATTTGCAAAACGATCTGTCATTACAAAGTAAACAGATTCACCTGCAAGTGGACCGCGTGCAATCGGGCGAGAAAGAGAAGTGAGATCCTCAGCTGCTTGCGTTGGAGTAATCATTGCAGTTGCAATTATTATTGGTGCAAAGGCTGAAAAAATCTTTTTCATTTAACTTCCCATACTCCTTGAATCGCAGAATCTGATTTAATCGAGAAGATTGCACCCTTTACTTCATGACCATAAAGCGTTTTCATAACTTCATAACCAAAAGTGCTTAAATCAATGGTTGCATTTATTGGTCCTCGTGAAACTAAAACAAGCAGCGATTGTTTCTTGGATTCACGAAGGTAGGCGATGTAATCATTTTCGACAGCAATCCAGCGCAATCCGCCATTAATAAGTGCATCCTGAGTTTTGCGAAGCTTTACAAGCTTTTTTACCTCTGCGAAGAATTCAGTATCCCAACCGCTTCGATCTTCCCAATTAATAGTGCGGCGAGCATCCTCGCCCCATGATCCCTCTAACCCAATCTCATCACCGGCAAAGATTGAAGGCACACCTGGATAGGACAACATCATTGTCATAGCTGTTTTATGAGCCTGAATATCCCCTAAAACAACTGTTCTGAAACGTGCGGTGTCATGGGAATCTAGCAACATCATGCTGGCGGTTAATGAGCGCCATGGAATTGATGCATTGAACTCGCTAATTGATTCGACCAACTGCTTTCCGTTGATCTTTGGCATCGCAAAAGGCAATCCTTGAAATCCACCAGTAATCTCAGGGTTTCGATTAATCCAATTCCAGAATGGACGCATGAATCCTTGGTAATTCATCGCTCCCTGCCATCCTAAACCATTTAGATCGCTGGCAATGAAATCGCCATTTTCAGCAACAAGCCATGTGTCGGGATTTACTTCCTGCATGGCTTGTCGAATTCCTTGCATGACTTCTACATGATGATTCTCTGCACCTTGCACTCCAGTCATATTGCCGACATCAATGCGCCAACCAGCCATGCCAAACTTTGGAGAGATCCATTTCTTCACTATGGAGTTATTGCCTTCGTAAACAGCTTTACGTAACGCCTTTGATGCGTAATTCAACTTTGGAAGTGACTCAAGTCCATACCAACCGACATAGCCCCACTTGATTGATTTGTCCCAGAAAAAGTAGGTGCGCTCTTTGGACTTCTTATCTTTCTTAGCCTTTGCAAGCCAGTTGTGTCCAGCACCGCAGTGATTAGAGGTTAAATCACCAAGAATTCGAATTCCATTTTTCTTTGCAACTTTAATTAACGATTGAAAAGCTTTATCTCCACCAAGAATTGGATCAACATGATCAAAACTGGTTGCGTCATAACGATGATTTGATTGCGAAGGAAAAATCGGTGTGAAGTAAATTCCATTAGCACCAAGCTCGGTAACGTGATCTAAATGCTCTTGAACACCGTACAAATCGCCACCATAGAGCTCTTGACCGGTGAACTTTCCGCGACCACGAGGCAACAAATTCCATTCACGTGGATACGCCCAATCGGGAGTGATATTTACCTTGCCAGATCGTGCAAAGCGATCAGGGAAAATCTGGTAAAAAACAGAGGATTTAATCCACTCTGGGTTACCTGGAATAGCCACAATTTGGAAATCACTATTGCTGTGAACATCATGATCAAATAAACCGCGACCATTGAGCCATTCATACTTGCCATGACCGATAAAGGCGAAACGATATGAGTTCTGAAGGTTGAGGATCTCAACCTTCACTTGGTACCAGCTTTCAACCTCGTTTTTTGAACTCAACTTCATCTCAAAGATGCGAGGCTCACCATCGTGATAGATGCGAAGCATCGCCTTTTCAAAAAGATAATCGTTAGGAACGCGTACTTTGAGTGTTACTGAATCGCCGATTGCGGGAGCGCTATTACTTACGTATAGATCGCTACCGTCGTGGTGAGGTTGATTTTTCATTAGCCCTTATTTGCACCAGCGGTTAAGCCGGACACAACATGCTTTTGTAGGTATAGGAAGAGAATCATGACAGGTACTGATGCAATAAGTGCGCCAGCAGCAAATGGTCCCCAGTGAGCGTTGTATTGACCGTCGATGTACTGCTGCATACCAACCGCCAAAGTGATTGAGTTTTGATTTCCACCCAAAATAACTGAGGTGATCAAGAATTCATTCATGGTTCCAATAAAGGAAAGTAAAGTAATAACAGCAAGCACTGGGCGTGCCAAAGGCAAAATAATGCGGAAGTAAATTTGGGCATGGGATGCACCATCAACTTTGGCAGATTCATCAATTTCAGCAGGGATGGTGTCGTAAAAACCTTTCAGCATCCATGCGTTAATTCCGAGTGCGCCACCAGCAAAAACAATAATCAATGCTGATGTTTGACCCAATGCTAAGAATGGAATGCTCTTTCCAAGATCGGCAAGCATCAAGAAGATTGCAGTTGCAGCGAGCAGCTGAGGAAACATCTGAACAACCAAAATAGTCATTAGCGTTAACTTGCGACCCTTGAAGCGGAAACGGCTTAGCGCGTAAGCTGCTGTCGCACCAATAAACATCTGCAAAACAGCGTTAGAGGCTGAGATTACGATCGAATTTCGAAGCCACTTTAAGTAAGGCTGATCTGGATTACTAAGCAAGGTGCGGAAGTTTTCTAGACCAGGATTGTCTGGAATCAGTTTTTGTGCACTTAATGAGCCCAGTGTGTCAAAAGAAGCAGAGATCATCCAGACAAGTGGGAAAAGTGCAAATGCAACAGCAACAATTCCTACCGCATGTCGCCAAGCAATCTTCTTACCCCACTGTGCTGGAGTCAGAGGACGCTGCTTTAAAATCTGTTCAGTGCTCATGTCATGTTCTCGATTGTCTTAGATTTCTTGAAACTATAAATCGACATAGATGAAACAAGTAAGAAGTTAAAGAATGAAACCGCACTGGCCAGTCCGTAATCATTTCCCTTACCCGCAGCGAACGCAATTTTGTAAGTATAGGAAATCAAAATATCTGTATGACCTGCGATTCCTCCTGAAGAAATAATTGTTGGACCACCGCCTGTTAAAAGGTAAATCGCACCAAAGTTAGAGAAGTTATAGGCATAACTTGCAATTAAAAGTGGTGCCAGAGTCATTAAAACTAATGGCAACTTGATCTTTGAGAAAACCTGGAAAGGTGATGCTCCATCAACTTGCGCAGCTTCGATGGTTTCAGTTGATAAGGATTGGATTGCACCAGTTGCAATAAGGAACATGTAAGGAGTTCCTGCCCACAACTGAACTAGAAGTACTGCAAACTTTGCCAGCCATGGATCTGAAAGCCAAGGAATTGGGCTTCCTAATATCTTATTAATGACACCGTTATCAACATTGAACATACCCGCCCACACCAAAGTAGATAACACCGATGGCATCGCATAAGGAACAATCAATAAAGTGCGGTAGATCTTGCGAGATTTCATGCGGGGGTGGTTTAAAACCAAAGCAAGTAGCAAACCTAAGAAGAAGGTACTGAGTACTACTAATCCTGCATAAATAAAGGTCCATGCCAACACCTGAAGCATTGGTTGGCGGTAGCGATCATCATTGATGACCTTTGAGAAGTTACGCCAGCCAACAGTTGTAGTCCAACCAGGTTCGATTTCTTCACCAGCTTGGCTAACCATAGATCCGCTGTCATTTGGAGAATAAATAGTTCCAGTGAGGTTATCTGTGACCTGATCCTTCTTTGGGTCATAACTTAAATTCTGAGCGACTAGCTCAACTGCATTTACATCTGAAACAGAGTAAAACTTTCCTCCGCCGATCGGAACTTTGTAATCATTAAACTCATCAAGGATATTAAAAACTTCATCTTCGGTGAGTGTTGTAAATCCTTTGACAGATCCGACCTTTCCATCTGCTGTCAACGATAAATCAGATGACGGAAGAGCGGAGTAGCCGTCGCGAGTACCTACACCATAGCCATTTGAATCTTGAATAATCAGTGCAATCTTTTGTGTGGTGTTATCACGCACAACCTGCATGTAATTTGAGGTGTCTCCTACTGGTGCAAATGAGTTTGAGACCATGACTTCAATAGCGGTCTCTTTATCTAAGAAGTGACCATTGGAATAATTAGTGAAAGCTACATAACCAGTAAATAGTGCTGGGTAAACCTGGAACATCAATAGCAAGACGACACCAGGAACAATATATTTTGGTGCAATTCGTCTCTTACTTAAGAAAATGAAATCCAAAACTAATGTTGAAATTACAAAGTAAATCGCGAAGAACCAGGTTTTATGTGAAATCAAAATTGGAACGCACCACACAGTAAATGCGTTGAGCGCTCCAAGCAGCATGATCTTCAGCAGTAGTGCTGGAGTCTTATTGCTGAACTTCACTTATCTATTCTCCTGAAATTTAACTGTAATGAAAAGAGGCGCCGGGATTCCGACGCCCCTTTTCAGCTACGAGGTAATTAGCTAATTGCCTTCTTGATGTTTGCTGCTGCTTGAGCAAATGCTGCTGCTGCAGTCTGCTTTCCATCAGCAACGTTCTTCCAAGCATTTCCCCATGAATCCCATACTGAGTTCATCTGAGGAATGTTTGGCATTGGAGTTCCAGTTGAACCGAATGCACCAAATGCTGCTACATCCTTGTTATCTGCAACCTTAGCTGCCGCTGTCTTTAGAGCTGGTAGACGATCACCGAGCTTGTAAAGAGCTAGCTGGAAGTCATCAGAACCTGCAACCTGAGTTAGGAACTGACGTGCAACGATCTTGTTCGCTGCAAACTTGCTCATCATGAAGCCGTTAACGCCAACGAATGGACGTGAAAGAGTTCCGTTAACTGCAGGTACTGATGCAATTGCGTAAGGAATTCCTGACTTCTTAATGTTTGCAAGGTTCCAAGGACCAGTGATCATGTATGGAGCCTTACCTGCGTACCACTGTACGAAGTCATAATTTGATGACTTGCTTAGTAGTCCGCTTGAGAAGTAACCATCAATCTTTGATGCGTTAGCAGCAAGAGCCTTTGAGTTAATTCCTAGATCCTTTGCGTTGATTCCACCGGATCCAACACCGAATACATATCCACCAAGACCTGAGAACAATGGCATGTGGTGGTATGGATCTCCGTAAGGAACTTCGATACCGACCTTAGCTGTTCCAGCTGCCTTCAATGTTGCCCATGTCTTTTCTAGATCAGCAAAAGTTGCAGGGATTGTTGGAGATAGCTTTGTGTTAACGATCAACGCAATGTTTTCTACGTTGTATGGAAGGCCGTATAGAAGACCCTTGTATGAGAAACCTTGAATTGAAGAAGCTGCATATGCGCCCTTGTCGATGTTAACCATACGATCAAGAACACCTGAAGATGCAAGCTGACCAACCCAGTCATGTGGACCAACTAGTAGATCTGGACCAAGACCCTTTGGTGCTGCAGTAATGAGTTCATCTTTAACCTTACCGAAGTCTTTAATTACTACTGTAAGAGTTACGCCATTCTTTGACGCCCATGAAGCTGCTGCTTCACGAAGTGTCTTTGCACGACTTTCATCAGACCAGATGACGAGAGACTTTCCTGCTGCATGTGATGCTGGAACCACAAATGCAGAGGCTGCAAGAACAGCGGTAGCTATGGCACTTACGATGCCGAGACGCTTTTTGTTCATTTATATCCTCCATGGATGGAATTCGCGCACACGAGGGCGTGCGCTGTTGGGGTAATTCCACCCTTTTGTGCGTGGGTAAGCAAACCAAATGGCGCTTGTTTCCTTCTTTTGAGTGGTCATTTACTAAATTGTTATAAAGGCTACGAGGGACTGAAAACGCTTGCAGACCAGAGTGCACGATCGTCTGAAGTGGGGTTCGATAGAGCCATGGCCGACGAGATTGTTACCCGCGAAGAGATCAGAGCGATGCGTCGTTCTTACAGTGATGCTGGCTTAGAAACCTTGCCAGACCATCCCTTTGAAGCTTTTGCACTGTGGTTAAAACAAGCACATGAAAATTCAGTAATTGTTGAAGCTAATGCAATGGTGCTTTCAACCTTAGCAAGTGATGGACAAATAACTACACGAACAGTTTTGTTAAAAGATATTTCAGAAGGTGGATTTACCTTTTTTACAAATTACGAATCTCGCAAAGCACATGGAATTGAATTGAATCAAAATGTTTCATTGCTATTTCCTTGGTATGCAATGGAGCGACAAGTTTCAATTAGTGGTGTTGCAGAAAAAGTTTCCGGACAAGAGTCAGATGATTACTTTGCAACGCGACCATGGGGTTCACAAATCGGTGCCTGGGCAAGTCATCAATCTTCACCACTTGCATCTCGTGACGAGTTAGAGCAACGGTATGAAGGTGCTGCGCAGAAGTGGCCCGAAGGAAGTGTTGTTCCACGTCCTCCCCATTGGGGCGGATATCGCGTTACTCCGCTAAATATTGAGTTCTGGCAAGGTCGATACTCACGTTTGCACGACCGTTTGAGGTATGAGCGGAGTAACACCGCTGCCGATTGGGAACTCTCTCGCTACTACCCGTAGTCTTAGCCCATGAGCGCAGACATTGTTATTCCTTCCAATTTAAAGCCGGTTGATGGTCGTTTTGGTTGCGGTCCATCAAAGATTCGTCCAGAAGCACTCGCTGCATTGTCGGCAAGTGGAAACACAATTCTTGGAACATCGCACCGACAAAAGCCTGTTAAGAATGTTGTGAAGCGTGTTCGCGAAGGACTTACCTCTCTATTTAATCTGCCAGAAGGATATGAAGTTGTTCTTGGTAACGGCGGATCAACAGCGTTCTGGGATATTGCAACATTTGGATTGATTGAAGAGCGTTCACAGCACCTTGTTTTTGGTGAGTTTTCATCAAAGTTTGCAGCTGCTTCAAAGGAAGCTCCGTTCCTAGGTGAGCCAACAGTTATTAAGGCAGAGCCTGGTTCACATCCTGTTTCAGTCGCTGAAGCTGGCATCGATGTTTACGCAATGACTCACAATGAGACATCAACTGGCGTTGCGATGCCAATCATTCGCCCAGCAGGAACAGATGGCGCACTCGTACTCGTTGATGCAACATCAGCTGCAGGTGGCTTGATGGTTGATGCAAAAGAGTTTGATACCTATTACTTCGCACCTCAGAAGTCTTTTGCATCAGATGGTGGACTGTGGATTGCAATCATGTCTCCAGCGGCAATCGCACGCGCAGAAAAGATCAAGGCAAGCGGTCGTTGGGTTCCAGCGTTCTTTGATCTTGGAATCGCTATCGAGAACTCACGCTTAGATCAGACATACAACACTCCTGCGCTTGTAACTTTGATGTTGCTTGCAGAACAGATCGAGTGGATGAACTCAAATGGCGGTTTGTCATTTGCAGCAGGTCGAAGCACGCAGTCTTCAGACTTCTTGTACTCATGGGCTGAAAAGACAAGTTACACAACTCCATTTGTGACAGATGCAGCGATGCGATCAAAGGTAGTTGGAACAATTAACTTTGATGATGCAATCGATGCAACAAAGATTGCTGCAGCACTTCGTGCCAATGGAATTGTTGATACAGAGCCATACCGCAAGCTAGGCAAGAACCAGCTTCGTATCGGTATGTTCCCTGCTGTAGATCCAAGTGATGTTGAAGCACTTACTAAGTGCATTGACCACGTTGTAGCAGCGCTTTAATGCCAAAGGGCTTTCACCGCGATCGCTTTTTCTGGGTCGTAGCGGTTCAAACCGCTGTCGTTAACTTTTACTTAGGTGGATTTGGCCCTGCACAATCATTATTGCGCGCAGATCAAGGAACTTCGTTAACTATCGCTGGTTTACACGGCACAGCAATGGGCGTTGCTTCAATCTTTGCAGGATGGGCTAATCCACGAATTGCACACCGTTATGGTCGTTCAAAGGCAAGTTGGATTGGTTTATCAATCTTTATTACAGGTTTAACTCTCTTTGTTATCTCTCCCCCTGTGTACATCACCTTGCCTGCAACTTTTATTACCGGATTTGGAACATCAGTTGTCATCAACACGATGCTTACAAAGATGTCACATCACTACGGAAAGGCTGCTGAAGTTGCAATCCCTCAAGCAAATGGAATTGCATCAGTTGGCTTTGTTACCGGAACCGCATTAATTGGAACGATCGCTATCGCGTTTCCAGATGTGTGGCGCCTTGGTTTACTTCTTGCTTTGCCAGTCGCTTTGGTCTTGTTCTTAGTTGGACGTGAAAAAAATGAAGATGAGCATGTTCCTGATGAAGATGGCCCACAAGGTGGAAAACTTTCACGTAGCTTTTGGATTGCATGGATCGGCTTCGTTGCATGTATCTCAAGTGAGTTTGCAACATCCTTCTGGGCTGCAGCGCTGTTAAAGGATCGCGTTGGATCTACCGCTGCGATTTCAACCGTTGCAATCGTTGCGCTCGGAACTGGAATGGGAATTGGTCGCTGGTACGGTGGTTTAGTTCTTAAGAACCTGAAGTTAGATACTCAACTACTTTCAATCATTGCGTTGCAGTTTGTCGGCTTTGTTGGTTTTTGGTTATCGCACAACATGTTTGTCTCACTCTTCTGTCTATTGGCAGTTGGCATGGGTATTTCGATGCAGTTCGCCTTGTCATCTATTCGTCTTATCGGCTTGAGCGAAGGACGCCCAGATTTAGCTATTGGCCGCGCTTCATTAGCCGCGGGAACAGCTATCGCAGGAGCCCCATTCTTGCTGGGAATCTTGGGCGATAGCTTTGGTATTTCACGTGCGTACATCATGGTTTTTGTGCTGATTGCCGTAGCTTTTGTAATCGTTAAGGCAATTCCATCAAAGGTACATGAGGCTGCGTAATGAGTTACAAAGTTCGTCGTTTAGTTACATTACTAACGCTGGTTGGAATTTTAATCGTTATTGCGATTAACAGTCTTTAATACTGAAGCTACTGAAATATCGGCAGGCAATGCCACACGGTTTTTATATTTAAGCCAAATAAACATCGAAGCAGCAAGTGAAATGCCACCGCACACAGCAATCGTTGGGCGAATACCGATGATGTCTGTTGTTGCGCCAATTAGTGGTGAACCAAATGGAGTGCCACCCATAAAGATCAACAAATAAAGTCCCATTACACGTCCACGTATAGCTGGGTCTGTACTTGTTTGAACGATGGAGTTTGCTGAAACCAATGTCGTTAATGCTGTGACGCCACAGATTGGCAACCAAATTACATAGCTAATGTAGTTAGGCAAGATCGACAGCACCATGATGGATGCCGAAAAGGCAATGCCGCCACGGATTACAAACTTTGTGTTTCTAAATCGCTCTAACCGTGCAGAACCGATCGCACCTGACAGCGAACCAATAGCGATAAAGGTTCCCATCAAACCAAAGTTTGCAGGTCCTAATCCAAACTCTTGTGTTGCCATGAGCGCGTTAAAGATCTGAAAGTTAAGTCCGAAGGTTGCTAAGAAGAAAACCATCAGCATGACAACATAAATATCTGGACGGGCCTTTGCGTAAGCAATTCCTTCGCGGATACTTCCATCTGATTTTGGTCGATCTAAATGGAAAAACGCCTTTTCATTAAGGTTTGCTAATGCCGCTATGACGAAGAGATATGAAAGCCCGTTAACGATAAATGATGGCCCAGTGCCAAAAGCTGCGATCAAACCACCTGAAATAGCAGGTCCTACCAACCGGCCAGCGTTGAAGTTAGCTGAATTCAGCGATACCGCATTTGGTAAATCTGTCTGTCCAACAACTTCTGTTGTGAATGCTTGACGCACAGGAGCATCAATTGCCGTTGAAATTCCTAAGATTCCCGCCAAAACAAATACATGCCACAGCGCAATCAGATCTGTCATTACTAATGCGCCAAGTGCAAGGGATGCGGTTCCACCAATGATGTTTGTCAGGATTAAAACCTTGCGCTTGTTAAAGCGATCAGCCAATTTTCCGCCATGTAATGAGAATGCAAGAACTGGTGCAAATTGAACTGCGGTTACCAATCCTAAGTACGTTCCGTTGTTATTTGTAAGTTCGAGAACTAACCAATCCTGAGCGATACGTTGAGCCCAACTGCCAATATTGGAAACAGTGTTGGCAGGGAAAAGAATTCGGTAATTACGATGGCGAAATGACCGCCAATTACCATCCTCTTTAACCTGATATCCCATTACTCTTCTTCCATGACTACTCGACTACGCAATGCAGTAACTCTAGTCGCTATTGGAAGTACCTGCTGGGTGATAGCTGGTGTGATTGCTATTGCAATGGGCGCTGATGCAAAGATTATTTGGACATGCGTAAGCGGAGCCGTGCTTGGCTTAATTGGTATTCGTTACACAATTCGTCGAGATCGACGAAGCGGTATTTAAGAAAAGGTTTATGCACCCAGCGCAGTAGCGATACCGCGCAGCACACGACCAAGACGATCAGCCTCTTGTGCATTGGGATGACGTCCATGGCGCAAACCATTTCCAACGCGATCAAGAATCTTGATTGTGTCTTCAATCATCGCTGCAAGATCATCACTGTTAACACGTGAGTTCTCTACTAGTGATGGAGGTGCATCAATGATGTGTACTGAAAGTGCTTGTGGGCCTTTACGGCTGTCAGCAATTGAAAACTCAAGCTTTGTTCCAGGCTTAACTGTTGCAACACCTTCTGGAAGTGAAGTTGCCGCTAGATAAACATCTTCGCCTTCATCATTTGCAATAAAGCCGAAACCTTTTTCTAATGAGAACCATTTAACGCGTCCTGTAGGCATGGGGAGGGCTCCTTGCTAGTTTTCTTTACTCGTATGTAAATAGGTATCGCGGGTGCGATAGCAGGTGCTTAGTTTAACACCGGCTCTGTGAAGGTCGCTTCGGAATGTGCTCCGCAGCCATGATCCACGCTCACTACGCGTGCATCATCAGGTGCCATTGCGTTGGCGCATACGCCAAATGTTGAACGCAATGAACCTGCAATTGGAATAAAGAATCCGCAGCTGTGGCATGGCTTTGGTGATGACTGGGCAATTGGCGCGTTAGGTCCGCGCTCACCTTCATACCAACGCTTTGCAGCTTGATCACGTCCTTCGATAGACATAACTCGCGCACGACCTAAACCAAGTTCAACAGCCATCGCTGTATCTAACTCTTCATCCTGTGGCAACGCTTGTTGTCCTGAAACTAAACGAGTGTCATCGAGTGAACTTGGAACAATGTCACCAACACCAACATCGCCAGGAAGAATGCGATCGCGATATGGAATCCATTCAGGTGCACGTAATGCATCTGGACCTGGAAGAACAACTACATCGCAAATTGTTGGTTGTGAATCTTCATCAACCTTTGCAATTGTGATGCACCAACGCCAACCTTTATAGCCTGCAAGGTTTGCTTCAAATAAATATGTTGCAACGCGGTTCTCATCATCAAACTCAACTGAAACAAATCCGCCAACTTGATCGCGCTTTTCCGCCTGATCAAGGGCAGCATTTCGGGCAAGATCCTGCGCATCAAATGCTGCAGTGGTGCTCTTCTTCTTGGCCATGGACTAAGGGTAAAGCAGAACGCCGCCTCTGTGTTAATCAGAGACGGCGTTAAGCGTGCTAATTACTCTTTTTTCTGCTTTTGAACTTAGAAGTCCATATCTCCGCCACCTTGTGGGGCAGCAGCTGCCTTCTCTGGCTTATCAGCGATAACAGCTTCTGTTGTAATAAATAGCGCAGCGATTGATGCAGCGTTTTGCAATGCAGAACGTGTCACCTTTGCTGGATCAATAATTCCTGACTTGATCATGTCTACATATTCACCAGTTGCTGCGTTAAGACCTTGTCCTGCAGGAAGGTGACGTACCTTCTCAACAACAACTCCGCCTTCAAGTCCTGCGTTAACTGCGATCTGCTTAATTGGAGCTTCGATTGCGTATTCAACAATCTTTGCACCAGTTGCTTCATCACCAGTTAAACCAGTTAGACGCTTGAACACTGCAGCGCCTGCTTGTAGAAGTGCAACGCCACCACCGGCAACGATTCCTTCTTCTACTGCAGCCTTTGCATTGCGAACTGCATCTTCAATGCGATGCTTGCGCTCCTTGAGTTCAACCTCAGTTGCAGCTCCCGCCTTGATAACAGCTACGCCACCAGCGAGCTTTGCAAGACGTTCCTGCAACTTCTCGCGGTCGTAATCTGAATCAGATGACTCGATCTCGTTACGGATCTGCTGTACGCGACCCTTGATCTGTGCGTCATCTCCAGCGCCTTCAACAATTGTTGTCTCTTCCTTGCTGATAACAACCTTGCGAGCCTTACCCAAAAGATCAAGCTCTGCTGCCTCTAGACGAAGTCCAACCTCTTCTGAGATAACTGTTGCACCAGTAAGGATTGCAATGTCTTGAAGCATCGCCTTACGACGATCTCCAAAGCCAGGTGCCTTAACAGCTGCTGATCGGAATGTTCCGCGAATCTTGTTAACTACCAAAGTTGCGAGCGCTTCACCCTCAACATCTTCAGCGATGATCAATAGTGGCTTACCTGATTGCATTACCTTTTCAAGTACTGGAACTAGATCCTTGATATTTGCAATCTTTGAGTTAGCGATCAATACGTAAGCATCCTCTAGAACAACTTCCATACGATCCTGATCAGTTACAAAGTATGGAGAGATGTAACCCTTGTCGAAGCGCATACCTTCTGTGAGCTCTAGCTCTAGACCGAAAGTATTTGACTCTTCAACTGTGATTACGCCTTCTTTTCCAACCTTGTCCATCGCTTCAGCGATCATCTCGCCAATAGTTGCATCTGCTGCAGAGATAGATGCGGTTGCAGCGATCTGTTCTTTTGAGTCAACAGCCTTTGCCATTGATAGAAGCTCTGCAACGATTTCAGCAACAGCCTTTTCAATTCCACGCTTTAGCGCCATTGGGTTTGATCCCGCAGCAACGTTACGTAGACCTTCGCGAACTAGTGCTTGAGCTAAAACAGTTGCAGTTGTTGTTCCGTCACCGGCAACATCATCAGTCTTCTTTGCAACTTCCTTAACTAGCTCTGCGCCAATCTTTTCCCAAGGGTCATCAAGTTCAATTTCCTTTGCAATGGAAACGCCATCATTAGTAATTGTTGGGGCGCCCCACTTCTTCTCGAGAACGACGTTACGTCCACGAGGTCCAAGGGTTACCTTGACCGCGTCAGCCAAGATATTCATGCCGCGCTCTAAACCGCGACGTGCTTCTTCATTAAAGGCAATCTGCTTTGCCATGAGTTGTGCTCCTTGTGTTAGTCCTTCTTGGTCGGGGGCTTTATCACTCGCACCCCGAGAGTGCTAACGCCAAATCTAGAGCCTTTATTTCCGAGGCGCAAAACGAGGAAAGCCTTCTTGAAGAGGGTCGGCGTAGAAAGGTTGAGGCGGCTTTCGTAGCCGAGCCCTCGAGAGATGGCTTTTTAGCGAGCTGTACGAGTCGCCATACGCGCCTCGCGTAGGCGGCGAAGACGCTTAACTAGCATTGGTGAGGCAGCTAGGGCATCGTCGCGGTCAATCAAATCATTGAGAAGTTGGTAGTAGCGAGGTGCGGTCAGATCGAAAAGATCCTTAATTGCAGCCTCTTTGGCGCCTGCGTAGCGCCACCAGTTGCCTTCGAAATCCAGGATGCGGACTTCGAGGTCGCTTAGACCAGTGTTGATCGCTGACTCTTCTTGTGCAGACATGGCTGAAATCTTATGTCAATTGGTTCAAAAACTGTGGGATTTAGAGCCTGTCCAAAATCATTTGAATATCGCTGATTTTGGTCCAAGGATTCACAATCGCAAATCGCAGGATTGGTTGGCCATGATGTGACGATGGTGGAATAAATCCAACTTGGTCGGCAAGTAATTGATCGCTCCACTTTTGATAATCAGCGGCCGCCCAACCCTTACGAGTAAATGCAACGATCGAAAGTTCTGGTTCGCGTAGTAATTCGAGATTTGGATGTTTGCGAACAAGTTCGGCTGCATCACGAGCAATCGTTAACGTTTGTTCCATCGCCTCTGAATACGCATCGGTGCCATGTGCTGCAAGTGAAAACCAAAATGGCAAACCGCGGGTGCGACGCGTTAAGTTAATTGCATAATCACTTGGAGACCATTGATCATCTTTTAAGGTGTCTAAGTACGAGGCATGTTGTGAATGTGTTTCCTTTGCCAGCGCCGGATTTCGATACACAAGTGCGCAGGCATCAAATGGAGCGAATAACCATTTGTGTGGATCAACAATAAATGAATCAGCTTCCTCTACTCCATCAAAATCTTTGCGAACAGATGGTGCACACAAGGCTGCTAATCCATAAGCACCGTCAACATGGAACCAAATTCCGCGATCGTGCGCTGCTTTGCCAACGCCCTTCAGGTCATCAATGATTCCTAAGTTTGTTGTTCCAGAAGTTGCTACGACTGCAAATACTCGATTGTTTGTGGTCGCATGTAATTGATCAATTGCTGCAGCAACTGTTGCGCCTTGAAGTTTGCCGGTTTCATCAACAGCAACCTTTAAAACATCAACATCCATCACATTTGCCGCTGATTGGATTGAAGAGTGAGCCTCTTCACTGCAGGCAATCACCCAACGCCCAGCGGGAGTGTGCTTTTTACGTGCTTCTGCACGGGCTACAACTAGCGCTGAAAGATTTCCGATTGTTCCGCCTTGAACAAATACACCACCGGCTGTTGTTGGTAACCCTGCTAAATCAATTAGCCATTGAATCGCTTGGTTTTCAGCAAAGACAGCTCCTGCACCCTCTTGCCACGATCCGCCATACAAAGCACTAGCGCCAACTACTAAATCAAAAAGGTTTGCGTACTCACTTGGCGCAGATGGAATGAATGCAAGGTTGCGCGGGTGATCGGTAGAGATACATGCTTTTGCTAAAACATTTGTAAAGACTTGAAGAGCTTCATGTCCGCCTAAACCTTTGGCGGTGATTGTGTTTCCAACTTCAGCAAATAAATCTTCAGCGGTGCGTGGACCGTCTAGTGGTGGATCATCCTTTAAACGTTCAAGGCTGTACTTCAAAACCTCTGCAGCTAACGCTTCTACTTCAGGAGTGAACTCATGCATCTTTCTTTGCTTTCTTTACGATATTTCGAAGCATCGTTGGAAATACAAATAGGTGGAAAGGAGAAACCGCGTACCAATACAGCTGGCCACCCAATCCACGTGGATTAAATGTTGCCTCTTGAACAATCTTTGTCTTTCCGTTTTCTTCTGTAACTGTGAATTCAAGCCAGGCTTTACCGGGCAAAACCATTTCTGCATATAGCTTTAAGCGGTGGCCAGGCTCTAACTCTTCTACTCGCCAAAAATCTAAACTTTCTCCCACGCGTAAGAAATCAGGATCGCGACGTCCACGGCGCAGACCAACTCCGCCAACTAAGAAGCGATCTAAAACTCCACGTGCCCACCACAATAAATCTGAACCAAACCAACCGTTATCGCCACCGATGCGTTCGACTTGGCGCCACACACTTTCAACTGATGCATCAGTAAATCTTTCGCGGCGATCGCGCAGCACCATTTCTCCAGCCCAGTCAGGGTCTCCCTGCGCTTTTTGCCACGGCGCCGTTGGCATCGTTGCATCAGACCAACGAGTTTCAACGTTGTGAGTAGTGATCTTTGAAAGAGCTAACTTGATGGCATTTTCGACATCAATTAAACCTTCAGCAGGTTTAGGAATCAGCGCATCAATACTCTTGGCAGGATCTGCAACAACTTCGCTGATGAGAGAACCAACAAGTGGACGTGCAAGCGCGGTTGGAACTGGCGTTACTAAACCAATCCACAAACTCGATAACCCAGGTGTCAAAACTGGAACCCGGATGATCCAGCGCTTTTTCAATCCAGAAAGCTTGGCAAACTTCTGCATCATGTCGGCATATGAAAGAACTTCAGGGCCGCCAATATCAAAAACTTGATTAACAGGTTTTTCAAGGTGAGCGGCATTTTTTAAGTAATACAACACATCGCGAATAGCTATTGGGTGGGTTTTGTTCATTACCCACTTTGGTGTTGTCATGATCGGAAGTCGATGTGTTAAGTGGCGAAGCATTTCAAAGCTTGCAGATCCTGAGCCAATAATGATTCCGGCGCGAAGTTCTAAAACCGCAACAGAAGTCGTAGCTAGTGATTTTCCTGTCATCGCTCGTGAAGCTAAGTGCTTGCTTATATTTTTATCATTAGCAATTCCACCCAAGTAAATGATTTGTGAAACTCCAGCACGTTCTGCAGCTTGAGCAAAGTTTTGTGCCATCTCACTTTCGATCTCATCAAAGTGAGGACCTAAATTAATTGAGTGCAAAAGATAAAAGGCGGTATGGACTCCAGCTAATGCGCGATCCAGGTCGGCAATATTTTCAGCACTGCCTTCGCAAATATCTACCTGAGATGCCCAAGGTTGGCCCAAAATCTTGTTTTTATCGCGAACCAAGATTCGAACATCACTTTTTTCATCGATTAATGCACGTACTAAACGCCCACCAACGTAGCCAGATGCACCTGTAACCAGGTACTTGCGATTTTGATTGGGCGCGGACATGTTGTGAAGCCTAGACTTACTCCATGCAAAAGACATCTCAAAAGCCACGAGTAGTAATACTCGGCGCCGGCTTTGGCGGGCTTACAGCGGCTCGCGCCATGGCTGCCACCGCTGATGTCACCGTTGTGGATCGCCACAACTTTCAAACTTTCTTGCCTTTGCTCTATCAGGTTTCAACAGCTGGATTAGCAGCAGATCACGTTGCACACCCTATTCGCGGCGCGCTACGTAAAACAGGTGTTCAGTTTCGAATGGGTTCACCTATTTCAGTTGATCACAAGAACAAGACAATTAAATTGGATAGCAGCGAAGTCCTGCATTTTGATCAATTAATCGTTGCGTTGGGTTCAGCAACTGCAGATTTTGGTATTCCGGGTGTTGCAGAGCATGCACTTGGCATGAAGAGCGTTAATGAAGCGATCGCTATTCGCGCAGAGGTCATGCGCCGCTTTGAAGATCTGTGCCGTTTTGAAGATGACACTATTTTTTCAATTTCAGTTGTTGGTGGTGGACCGACCGGTGTTGAAATGGCTGGCGCATTTGCCGAGCTTGTTCGTGGGCCATTAAAGAACGATCAGGCACATGCAGCAGCACACATCAAAATTAATTTAATTGAAGCAGGTCCTCGGATTCTGCCTATGTTCTCGGAAAAACTTTCAGCTCGCGCAAAGAAGGATTTAGAAAAACTTGGCGTAACAGTTCACTTAAATACCGCAGTTGCAGAGATTAAGCCTCGTTCAATTCTGATCAAGGGCGGAGATGCACTTCCATCTGAGGTAACAGTGTGGGCTGCCGGCGTAAAGGGCGAACCAGCTGGCGGAGAGTTAAATCTTCCGCTCGTTAATACACGCATTGATGTTGATCAAACATTGCAGGTAAAGCATTATCCGCACATCTTTGCGATCGGTGACATCGCTGGTTTTGTTGGAGAAAACGGTCGTTTTCTACCGATGGTCGCACCCGTTGCAATGCAGCAAGGACGTTTTGTTGCAAAACAAATTAAGCGACTTGCACAAGGACAAGCACTTGAAAACTTTAAGTATGTTGATAAAGGTTCTATGGCAACGATTGGCCGTCACAAAGCAATTGTTGAAGTAAAGAATCTTCGCATGGTGGGTATACCTGCTTGGTATGCATGGTTATGGCTCCACCTGTTTTATTTATTGGGTGGACGCAACAAGATCGGCACCATGGCTGATTGGACCTGGAACTACCTGACATTTGATCGCGGAAATCGTCACATCATGGATACCCTTTAAACATGAGCGAATACATCAAGGTCGATGGACATGATCTGTACTGCTACGAATGGGAAAATGAAGGCGAAGCTGTTGTATTGCTTCACGGCGGCTTAAGTCAGACAGCTCATTGGGCAGCAAACATTGTTCCGGCGCTAGAGGATTACCACGTCTTTGCATACGATCGATCCTCACATGGATTTACTTCATATCGCCAAGAGAGCATTAACTTTAAGTACCAAGTGCGTGAAGCGATCGCTTACCTAGAAACAGTTGTAAAAGAACCTGCACACATAATTGGTTGGAGCGATGGCGGAATCATTGGTTTGTTTATTGCAATCCAGCGTCCTGACTTAGTGAAATCTCTTGTCGCAATCGGTGCAAACTTCCATTACAAGGGCACAGTAGATTCATTTGAGATGGGCCCCATTAGCGATGAAGACCGCGCTGAATACGCTATTTATTCTCCTGATTCGCCAGAAACTATGGATCGAATCCATGAACATTTCCGCGAGATGTGGAAGAGCGAGCCCGATATCCCTGCATCAGATCTTCAGAAAATTGAGTGCCCTGTATTAGTTATGGCAGGTGATGATGATGTTATTCGTCATGCACACACAATTGAACTGTTTGAATCGCTTCCACTTGGTCAGCTGGCGATTGTTCCCGGAACTTCACATATCTTGCCAAAGGAAAAAGCTGGATTAGTGAACTTGATAATTACTGAATTTCTTGAAGATTTAAGTTATCCGGTAACGCGTATGCCAATTCGCAGAACAAATCCGGTTAGCAATCAACCGGAGTAATTTTTCCTGTCGCTACATCGTAAATTGCTCCGCCTACAACAACATCCTTTTTAAAGAATGGGTATGAACGAATTCTGTTCACATCTGTCTTTAACGCTGCGGTTTGATCTGACACGGTTCTGAATTCAAGACTACGAGTATTTACCCCGAACTCTTTTTCAATGTGTTCGTGAATATCTGCTTCTTCGGCCGAAGCCATTCGGCAGTTTGTATGTGGCATGACAAGAATCTTCTTTACGCCTAACAAATATGTTGCAAGAACTAATGTGCGAAGAACGTCCTCAGTGACTCGAGCTCCAGCGTTACGAAGAATCTTTGCATCTCCTGATTTCATGCCCATTACTGACAATGGGTTAATACGCGAATCCATACATGTAACGATCGCTAATCCCTTTTGAGCAACTCCTGTTAAACCGGAGTACTTGAAGGTTTTGATGTATTCATTATTTGCTGCGAGCTCTTCAGAAAATGCATCATGCGGAAAAGAGTTGTTTAGCATTTCTACTCCCCTCGCTGAAAGGTAGTACTGGAGCCCCCCGTCAGGATTGAACTGACGACCTGCGCATTACAAGTGCGCTGCTCTACCACTGAGCTAGAGAGGCCTGCTCTTCAACTTTCGTCGAATACAGCAGGGGCAATTATGGCAGTCATGTGCCAAAACTTAAAATCCAAGGCTATTTGCTCGCTCACCGCTAGGTTTGGCAGGTGAGATTAGGCGTCCTAGATGTGGGTTCAAACACCATCCATCTTCAAGTGATGGATGCTCATCCCGGCGCACGTCCAACCCCTGCAACCAATTACAAGGTTGAACTTCGCCTTACGGAATACCTTGATACCTCAGGTGCAATCTCTGCTGAAGGAATTTTGTTGTTACATAAAGCTATTGGTGAATCTGTTGCACACGCACGGGAAAATGAAACAGATGAAATCTTAGCCTTTGCAACCTCCGCAGTTCGCGATGCAAAAAATGGAACGGCAATAATTGCTGAAATAAATGAAAAGCATGGAATCGAATTAGAGATTCTTGAAGGCGATGAAGAAGCAACGATGACTTTCTTGGCGGTACGTCGTTGGCTCGGATGGTCTGCAGGAAAACTTCTTGTGCTCGATATTGGTGGAGGATCATTAGAAGTTGCAGCAGGCGTTGATGAAAATCCTGAAGCTACCCTCTCGCTGCCATTAGGTGCCGCGCGATTGACTCGCGAATTTCTCAGCGGCGACCCATATTCATCCAAATCATTAAAGTCCCTAGAAAAGCATGTTGAAGAATCACTCTCGAAATCACTTCCAAAAATATTGAAGTCGCACGATGCAAATCACTTTGTAGCAACGAGTAAAACATTCAGAACCTTGGCTCGAATTACTGCAAACTGGTACGGAGATAATCCTAAATTCCTCGAAAAGGATTCACTGGAAAAAGCAATACCTCGTTTAGCTGAAATGACAGATAAGGGTCGTGCGGACTTACCGGGTGTTTCAACAAGCCGTGCACGTCAAATAGTTGCTGGCGCAGTTGTTGCGTTTTCAGTAATGGATTACTTAGATGTCAGCGAAGTAGAGATTTGCCCATGGGCATTGCGTGAAGGCATTGTGTTACGCCGCCTAGATTGGCTCAGCAACTAAACAGTAGGCGCAGAAATCCAGTCAATTGCAACGATTTCTCCATCTCGGTGATGGAGCACCCAGGATTCACCCGGCAACAAATCATGATCGAGTTCCTTGAAATTCTTCTTGCCGATCAGCTTCTTAACAATTTCGGGAATCACTGGATTGTGACTACATACCAATGTGCTTGAATCATTTTCCAATATTTCCTTGATCAAAGGGCTCCACGATTTCTTATCTTTGTTGTAAGCGTATTCGCTTAACGTTGGAGAGAAAATCGGATTCAGAGACAAAGACCGAGCAATTGGTTCGATACTTTCATAGCAACGAACCGCATCAGATGTGTAAATTTCAGAGATAGCGAATGGAAGTAGTTGTGAAAGAAAGCGCTTAGCTTGCATCTGGCCGATATGGGCAAGTGGGCGATCACCATCATCTGATTCCCATTCCTCGCGAGCAATAGCTTTTGCGTGCCTCAAGAGAACGAGTGGATGGGTATCAGCACCAAAGTTTTCGAAATTCTTTAGGATTTTCTTATCGCTATCTAAAGTTAATTTCTTTTTTGCATCATCTAGAGTGACCCAAATTAATTGATCTACTTCATTCTGATCCATGATATTTGATGGATTACCGATCGCTTGCGCGGACCAGTATTTAACTTTCTTTGTAACGCCTTCAACTTCATACTTAATGTCACCAAGTTCGGGGCCGAATAAAGTTTCATATCCGGTCTCTTCTAACACTTCGCGATACGCACAACTAATATCAGATTCGCCTTCTTCAGCTTTACCTTTGGGAAAAGACCAATCGTCATATCTTGGTCGATGAATCAAAGCGATTTGTAGCAGCTCATCACTTAAACGACGCCACAAAACTGCTCCTGCTGCACGAATTACTTCTTGTTCCAATTAACGATCCTTTGAGTATTTGTTAGCCAACTCTGAATGTAAATCCTTGAGATTCTTGCCGCTCTTGCCCCACTGAGTACCTTTTAAGTGCCAGCTAGAAACCTCATCGGAAAGACCTAAATCTAAGAGGTCTTGTAGGCGAATTTGATGTTCCTTTTTATCCACTCGCACTAACGCCTCGACTCGGCGATCAAGATTTCTCGCCATTAAGTCTGCGCTGCCAATCCAATACTCATTCTTACCGCCATTTACAAAATGCAAGATTCTTGAGTGTTCAAGGAATCGACCAAGTACTGATCGCACATGAATATTCTCTGATACGCCTTTAATGCCTGGTTGAACGGCGCAAATTCCTCGAATTAATAAATCAACCTGTACTCCGGCTTTTGAAGCCTCATACAGTTTTTCGACAAAGGTTTCATCCAAAATTGAATTTAGCTTAAATTGAATTCCAGAAGGTTTGCCAGCTTTGGCATTTTCAATTTCGCGATCGATGCGCTCCATGATTCCTGGACGTAAAGTCTTGGGGGCAACCAACAAGCGCGAGTATGTGCTTTGAGGGGCGAATCCAGATAATTGATTGAAGAGTTTTGTTAAATCATCCGTAAGTTCGCTATCAGCGCTCAGGATTCCAAGATCTTCATACATACGTGCAGTCTTTGGATTGTAATTTCCAGTTCCAATATGACAGTAGCTTCGAATCCCATTTGGTTCATCTCGGATAACAAGTGAAAGTTTTGCGTGAGTCTTTAGGCCCATCAAGCCATAAACAACATGGACTCCCGCTGCTTCCAACTTTCTTGCCCACCGCACATTTGCCTGCTCATCAAATCGTGCTCGAATTTCAACAACAGCCAACACTTGTTTACCAGCTTCTGCTGCCTCGATCAACGCTTCAATGATTGGTGAATCACCGGATGTGCGATACAAAGTTTGCTTAATTGCCAGAACTGACGGGTCCTGAGCAGCATTTTCAAGAAACTTTACGACAGAAGAGGTAAAGGATTCATATGGATGGTGAAGCAAAATTTCACCTTGGCGTATCGCCGAGAAAAATAGATCAGGCTCCTCAGAATCTACTTCGGCTAATGCTTTTGCGGTCCGTGATCTAAAGGCAGGGTATTTGAGCGCTGGAAAATCTAGATCAGCGATCTTATGGAAAGCTGTTAGATCTAAGGGCGATGGAACTTTAATAACTGTTTCTGAATCAATTCCTAATTCATCTGCCAGGACTTCAATCAGTTTTTCGTCCACACCTTCTTCAATTTCAAGGCGAACTGGAGGCCCAAATTTACGTCGTAATAATTCTTGCTCAAGGCTATACAGCAAATCTTCAGTTTCTTCTTCATCTAAATCAAGATCTTGATTTCTGGTTACTCGAAATGTGTAGTGGTCTTCAATAACCATGCCCGGAAATAGCTCTTGTAGGTGAATAGCAATTAAATCTTCTAACAATAGGAATCGCGTAGAGCCAAGTTTTGCTGTTGCAATAAAACGTGGAAGGTTAGAGGGAACTTTTACACGCGCGAAAAACTCATCATTGGTATTTGGGTTGCGAACAATCACAGCAAGATTTAGGGACAAACCTGAAATGTACGGAAATGGGTGAGATGGGTCTACTGCCAGCGGTGTAAGAACAGGAAAAATACGATCTTCAAATAATTTGGAGGCGTACAGACGTTCTGATTTATCTAAATCATCCCAGCTAACAAAAGTAATTCCCTCTTTGTTCAGCGCTGGCAAAATGTCATTTTGCAAAACATCTGATTGGCGCTCAACTAAGCGCTCGGTTTCATCAAAGACAAGTTTCAGCAACTCTTTTGGCGTATGACCGGCTGCGTTAACTGTTGAGATATTGTTTTCGATCTTGCTTAGTAATGATGCGACTCGCACCATGTAAAACTCATCGAGGTTAGAAGAAAAGATTGCCAGAAAACGGACTCTTTCTAAAAGAGGAAGAGTCTTGTCTTCGGCTAGTTCAAGAACTCTTTGATCAAAGGAGAGCCAACTAATCTCTCGATCGGTGATCTGTAAGGCTTTCATGCCCCTATTGTCACGAGTAAATGTGAACAACAAGTAGCCAGCAGACGACTTCCACCTGAATGGGGGTCGGTCTCAACTATGAATTGAGCGTGGTTTCCTGAGAGACTTCCCCTCGTGATTAACAACTATTGGATGAGCCCTGAGACCACCTCCATCAACCGTTTGCCGATGCTCAACATTGAGCACTTTGAGCAGATTTCATTGGATGGAACATGGCGCTTCCAGCTGTTGCATTCGCCAACTGAAAAGTTAGGCAAGCGTTGGGCTTCAATCCCTGTTCCAGGTTTGTGGACGATGCAGGAACCATCCGATGTTTTCTTTGATAAACCGATTTATACAAATACGCAGATGCCTTTTGAGCAGCAACCTCCCTTTGTTCCAGCGGAAAATCCAACAGGAATTTATGAGCGCGACTTTGAAGTTCCGAAAAGTTGGAATGGCAAGCGAATTGTTTTGCAGGTGGGCGGATATGAATCTGTTGCACTTGTGCACATCAACGGCCAAGAGGTTGGACTTACAAAGGATTCACGTCTTGCAGCTGAGTTTGATGTAACTCAATTTGTTCGTAGCGGAAACAATGTTGTGCGAATTGATGTCATCAAGTGGTCTGATGCAACCTTTATTGAGGACCAAGACCAATGGTGGCACGGTGGAATTACCCGCTCAATCAAGTTGTATGCAACTAATAAGGTCTTTATCGAACGCTTCAAAACAATTTCAGGTTTAGAAAAAGATGGAACTACTGGAACGCTTTCGATTGAAGCCGATCTTGGTTCACTTGATGATCTTTCAACTGATGGCTACACCTTACGTGCGTCCATCACAGAGCTTCCGAAGGTAAAGGCTGCAAACCTTTCTCAAACAATCAAGAATTTCACATCACCAAAGTGGACTGAGCGCGATGCAAATCTAAAGAAGCGCAGTGATGATTACTTCCACGGTAAGTATTGGCATGGAAATCTTCCAGCTGATGCGAAGGCTGCCATCATGGAAAATGAGCCTTGGCCACATGGAAAGGTCCAGCTAAACACTCGAATTCCTAAGGTGCAGCCTTGGTCTGCGGAAGAGCCAAACCTGTACACATTGCACATTGAATTAGTAGATCCAAATGGTTCTGTTATTGAGGTTTCACAGCAGCGCATTGGATTCCGTTCCATTGTTATCAAGGGTCAAGATTTCCTTGTTAATGGTCAGCCAGTAATCTTCTACGGAATTAACCGTCACGACTTCAATCGCTTTACCGGTCGCGCATTAACCCGCGATGACATGCGTCAAGATTTGCTTGAACTTAAGCGTTGGAACTTCAACGCTGTTCGAACATCTCATTATCCAAATGATGCTGCCTTCTTGGATTTATGCGATGAACTCGGTTTCTATGTAATAGGTGAAGCAAACATCGAATCACACGCATTTATTTCATCTATCTGTAATGACACTAAATACTTAACAGCATTTGTTGATCGTGTTGGTCGCATGGTTCAGCGCGATATTCACCATCCATCAGTTGTTATGTGGTCACTCGGAAATGAATCTGGTGCCGGAACAAATCATGAAGCAGCTGCTGCATATGCTCGTAACTTTGATCCAACACGTCCATTGCATTACGAGGGTGGAATCCGCGGAAACTGGATGGGAAGTCATTCATTAACAGATGTGATTGCACCGATGTATCCAACGATCAACGCCATCAAGGAGTATGCAAAGTCTGCAAAGGCTGATCGTCCATTAATCATGTGCGAGTACTCGCATGCAATGGGTAACAGCAACGGAACACTTGCCGAGTATTGGGAAGTAATTGAATCAACTCGTGGCTTGCAAGGTGGATTTATCTGGGAGATGTGGGATCACGGTCCTGTTCAAACATTGCCAGATGGTTCAAAGCGCAACGCATACGGTGGCGATTACGGCGAAACAAAGCATGATGGCAACTTCTGCTGCGATGGAATGGTCTTTCCGGATCGAACAGCTAAGCCTGCAATGCATGAATTTAAGGCACTTGCGGCCCCTGCGGTAGTGACTGGGGTTAAGCCGGCAACAGGTCAGTTCGCAATCTTTAATAAGAACTTCTTCACCGACCTAAGTCAGTATCAACTGCAATGGTCAATCACCTGCGATGGTGTGATCCAAGATGGTGGCGTTGTAAAGCTTCCTAAGGTTGCACCTCGCAAAAAGGTTAACTTCAAGGTTTCATCAAAGAAGCTAGCTAAGGGAACAGCTCGTGGTGAGCGCTTTATTACCTTCACCCTTGTTCGCGTTGCAAGTACTCCATGGGCGTTACCAATGTCAGAAATTGGTTGGAGCCAGATCGCTCTTCCTTCAACGGCGTTAACTGCGCCAAAGAAGGTTAAAGAAATTGGCGATGTCGTTGATGAGCACGGACAAATAATTTTGCCGTACGGAATCGTTGCACCATCTGTTTCATTGTGGCGCGCGCCAACTGATAATGATCGCATCGGACATATCGCTGCAAAGTGGGAGCGTTACGGAGTTCGTGAAATCTCACGCACCGATTGCGTAGTCACACAGTCTCCAACATCAATCAAGGTAGTAAATAACTGGGAGACAAGTACTGGTATTTCATTTAAGCACACGCAACTGATCACACCTGTTGCTGATGGATTTACAGTTAAGGAATCTGTAACTGTTCCAAAGGCATTTGATGATCTTGCACGAGTTGGAACTGTGTTTGAACTCGATGGATCGCTAAATGAACTTACATACTTTGGTACTGGTGCACACGAGTCATACCCTGATCGCAAGATTGGACGTATCGGTCGTTACATTTCAACTGTTGCTGCTCAGTACATTCCATATGTACGACCACAAGAAAATGGTGGACATGCAGCGGTTCGTTGGTTTGAGGTAACAAACGCTGCTGGAAGCGGTCTTCGCTTTGCGATGAGCAGGCCCGCACAGGTGTCTGTAACCCCTAACAGAGCTGGGGATTTAGCTGATGCGACCCACGATGTTGAGGTAACAGCATGTGGAAACACAGTTGTTCATATCGATACCGCACATCGCGGAGTTGGTACAGCATCGTGTGGCCCAGATACTTTAGATAAGTACATTATTAAAACTGGTGTACATACCTGGGAGTGGACAGTTACTTCCCTTTAATCTAAATGTGAGAGCGGCCAAGTAATTGCAATTGGATATTTGCAGGTACGGCCATCTCCTGAAGATTTTCCACGTGCACGTCGCCACATCCATGGCAGTGCAAATGTTGCAAACCAAACTGTTGTGATCGCTGCACGAACAAACTTAGGTGTTGGTTCGGCAGGTGCAAGTGGTCGACGCCATGATGGATCAAAGGGAAGACCAAGGGTTTCTTGCACTGCTTGAGCAACACGGTCATGGCCCATTGGATTTAAATGCAGACGATCAAAAGCTAAGAAGCGTGGATCTTTAAAGGATTTCTCTTCATTGGCATCACACAAAATTGCGCCGACTTCTTCGGCAATCGCACGAACATTGTTGTTGAAATCTGCGAAGCGAACCTTCCATGATTCGGCAAGGCGTCCTTCACTTCCGCTATCTTCCAAAACTGTAAACAACATGACAGTTGCACCGGATGCAGCGATTCTGCGAACCGCTTCGGCGTACAAAGGCAACACCAAATTTGGGTTGTACTTAGGGCGAATCACATCATTTGCACCAGCGTGAAAAGAAATCAATGTGTCTTTGCCGGTTACTTGTGCAAGTGCCGGTTCGATTTGTTCATCGATAACCTGCTTTAACAGCTTTCCACGGATTGAAAGGTTTGCATACTTAAAATCTGGATAGTTCTGCGCCATGACATCGGCAACACGATCAGCCCAACCGCGGTACTGACCGTACTTTTTCTCATCGCACATACCTTCGGTGAATGAGTCACCAAGTGCGATAAAACGGCTGAATTTCACTGCTTTTCCTTACTTGCTGCGGCGCTGCTGATCTACGTGGAAGAGTGCGATTGAGGTCGCAACGCTTGCGTTAAGTGATTCAGTTGTTGCACTGATTGGAATTGAAACAACGAGGTCACACTTTTCTTTTGTAAGACGTGCAAGTCCCTTACCTTCGGAACCAACAATGATCATCAAAGGCTCAGTTGCAACCTTCATGCTGCTGATGTCATCTTCAGACTCTCCATCAAGACCAACAACAAACATGCCAGCTTTTTTAGCTGCATCAATTGTGCGAGCAAGGTTTGTAATCTGTGCGATTGGAAGACGTGCTGCTGCACCTGCAGATGATTTCCAAGCAGATGCTGTCATTGTTGCTGCGCGACGTTCGGTCATGATCACACCTGCTGCACCAAATGCTGCTGCAGAACGAATGATTGCACCCAAGTTACGTGGATCTGTAACACCATCTAGTGCCACGATCAATGATGGGTACTTTGCACGTTCCATAATCTCTTCAAAACTTGAATACTGGAATGGCTTAATAGCAAGAATAATTCCTTGGCTATTTGGTGAGATGCCTTCTACTTCAGCACGGTGTGCTTCGCGGATTGGAAGTCCGTGGTGTAGTGCAAGCTTTAAGCTTTCGGCAACGCGATCATCAACATCGATACTGCGCGCAACTAATAACTCTGTCGATGGAACATTCTCGCGAAGTGCTTCCAAAACTGCGTTACGTCCTGCAACGATTTCGCCACGGGGACGATCGCCCTTTGGCATACGTGGAGAACGAGTCTCGCGCTTTTCTGCAGCCTTCTTACGCTTTGCAGCTGCGTGATACGGACGATCCTCAGCCTTTGGAGTTGGCCCTTTACCCTCAAGACGACGCTTGTTATTTCCACCAGTACCGGCAGATGGTCCCTTTTTTGATTGGCGAATAGCGCCTTTACGGGATGAATTGCCAGCCATTGTCAGTCTCGTTTCAGTAATTAATTAATAGACCAGCGAGGCCCTTGAGCAGTGTCCTCAATTGTAATTCCTAAAGCAGCAAGCCCATCACGGATGGCATCTGATGCAGCGAAATCCTTACGCTCACGAGCAGATGCGCGCTCTGCAAGAGCTAATTTAATGACGCCATCGAGCGCTTCCGTTAGATCTGAGCCACCAGATGAAGCAAATGCAGCATCAAATGGGTCGCAACCCAATACTTCAAGAGCTCCACGGATTTCATTAGCGTTCTTTGAAATCGCTGCCTTGTCATTATCGGTAATCGCTTGATTTCCTAAGCGAAGGTTTTCGCTAATAGTTGCAAGCGCCGCAGGCACCGCAAGATCATCATTCATTGCAACTGTAAATTCTGCGCTGATTGTTGAAGTTGGTTGTGCGCCAATAAGTTCAGTTGCACGAGTTAAGAAGTTTTCGATGCGGCGGAAGTTTGTTGCCGCTTCTTGCAACGCTTCACGTGAGTATTCCAACATCGAACGGTAATGCGCACCGCCTAAGTACCAACGCAATTCAATTCCACGGAAATCTTTTAGGATTTCCTGAACCTGCAAAGTGTTTCCAAGTGATTTGGACATTTTTTCGCCAGATTGTGTAACCCATGCATTGTGTAACCAACGCTTTGCAAATCCATAACCAGCAGCTTCGGATTGTGCGATTTCATTTTCGTGGTGAGGGAAAACTAAATCTAATCCGCCGCCATGAATATCAAATGTTTCTCCAAGGTATGCATGCGCCATCGCAGAACATTCCAAGTGCCATCCTGGACGTCCAGCACCCCAAGGTGTCGGCCATGATGGTTCTCCGGGCTTTGCAGCTTTCCATAATGCAAAGTCGCGAACATCTTTCTTGTACGTTTCATCGGCATCTGCGGCTGGTTGTAAATCATCCAAGTGCTGACGTGACAAAGTTAGGTAACGATCTAGTTTGCGAACTTCGAGGTACACATCGCCGTTGCCTGGTGCATAAGCAGCTCCCTTTTCAATCAGCAGTTCCATTAAATCAATCATCTGCGTTACGTGACCTGTTGCGCGAGGCTCGTAAGTTGGTTGCATCACATTAAGAGATGTGTACGCAGCGGCAAAAGCACGCTCGTACTTCATCGCTAGCGCCCACCACGGCATATCTTCTACAACAGCCTTTTGCAGGATTTTGTCATCAATATCAGTGACATTGCGGATCAAAGTGACCTTGTAGCCGCTCTTTAATAACCAACGCCGCAAAATATCAAAGTTAACTCCGCTGCGAACATGGCCAATGTGTGGTGCTGCTTGCACAGTTGCACCACACACATAGATAGAAACTTCACCATCAACTAGTGGCTTGAACTCGCTGATTTCGCGAGTTGCTGTGTCGTAAAGATTTAATGTCATGGGGCAACAACCAATGCATTTGCAATTACATAAATACCTTCACCGCGACCGGTAAATCCCATTTGATCAGATGTTGTTGCTGCAACTGAAACTGGCGCACCAAGTGCCGCACTCAAAACGCTTTGTGCTTCTTCGCGACGTGGTGTGATCTTTGGTTGGTTGCCGACAATTTGTAATGCAACATTGTTAATGACAAAACCTTTGCCAGTTACAAAATCACGCAGCTTTTCAATCATTGCAACGCCAGATGCGCCAGCCATTTCGGGCTTATCGACACCAAAGAAAGTTCCAACATCACCAAGTTGGCAGGCAGATAACACCGCATCGCACAACGCGTGCACTGCAGCATCGCCATCTGAATGACCAACTAAACGTGGAGCGTTATCCCATGACAAACCTGCGAGCGCACATGGTCCGCTATCGCCAAATTGATGGGCATCGACTCCAACGCCGGTGCGTAATTTAGAAATCAATGATCGTTGCTTTCTACGATCTCCTGAAGCTTCGCGATTGTTTCTTCCTCGGTATCGCCTTCAACAGTTACAACAACTTCATCGCCGCACTTGACTCCAAGAGTCATAACGCGAAGCACGCTTGCACCATCAACAGCGGCGGTTGCCTGACCATCAACGATCTTTGCTAAGCGAACTGTGCTTCCAGAGCCCTTTGCAGTTGATGCAAAAAGTGCTGCTGGACGGGCATGCAGGCCAACGGCAGATGCGACTACTGAGCGAAATTCCTTCATACCCCGTAGCGTAACGGCACTCACAGTAGTGTTTAATATGAACATCCATTCAAGCCGCTGCACAAATGTGAAAGTTGGAATATGAGCGTCAATCCCCTGCTTATGGGTCATCCATTGTCATCGACCGAGCATGCCCGTCACGCACTTCTGTATATGTGGCGCATTCGCAAATTTGAAGAGGCTGTTGAAGATCTCTTCGGTCGCGGAATGATGCACGGCACTATGCACCTGTCGATCGGACAGGAAGCATCTCCAACTGGAATGTGTATGGCGATGACATTGCAGGACCAAATCACATCTACACACCGTGGACATGGTCACTGCATTGCAAAGGGTGCGGATTTAACTCGCATGATCGCAGAATTACTTGGAAAGAAGATTGGTTACTGCGGTGGTCGCGGTGGTTCAATGCACATTGCAGATGTTGAAACTGGAAATCTTGGCGCAAATGGTGTTGTTGGTGGTGGATTGCCAATCGCAGCTGGCGCAGCACTTGCTTCAAAGATGATGAACCGCGGAACTGTTGCTGTTTCCTTCTTTGGTGATGGTGCAATGAATGAAGGTGCATTCCACGAAGCAGCAAACATGGCGGCAATCTGGAAGCTGCCAATGATCTTGTTCTGTGAAAACAATGGCTACGGAATGTCTTCATCTACTGCAAAGGCATTTGCAATTGATAACTTGGCAGATCGCGGCAAGGGATATGGAATCCCAGGAGTCAACGTTGATGGCAATGATGTTGTTGCAGTGTATGAAGTTGCTCAAGCTGCTGTAGATCGCGCAAAAGCTGGCGAAGGTCCAACGCTAATCATCGCTGAGACTTACCGCTGGAAGGGTCACTCACGTTCTGACAAGAATTTGTATCGTACAAAGGAAGAGATTGAGGAATGGCGCACTAAAGATCCAATTCCACGTTTCATTTCTCGTGCGATTGAAGCTGGCTTATTGAGTCAAGAACAATGCGATGCGATTCAAAATGAAGCGATTGAAGCCATTAAAGCCGCTGTAAATGAGGCGGTTAAGGCTGAATCTGCAGAGCCATCAGGGCTATTAGATGCTGTTTTTAAGGCGGTGTCAGCATGAGCGATCGCATGTTAACTATGGCTGAAGCTGTTCGTGAAGCAATGTCTATTGCATTTGATGAACGCCCAGAAGTTTTCTTGTTAGGTGAAGATGTTGGTATTTACGGTGGAGCATTTGGTGTTTCAGGCGATATGTACCACCGCTACGGAGCAGACCGAGTTCTAGATACACCAATTGCAGAACTTGGAATTGTTGGCGCCGCAGTTGGTGCCGCACTTTCTGGTATGCGACCAATTGTTGAAATTCAATTTTCAGATTTCACTGCACAAGCAATGGATCAGATTGCAAACCAAGCAGCAAAGATTCACTTCATGTTAGGTGGCGCTTTGCACGTACCAATGGTTTTGCGTACACCGCAAGGTTCAGGAACCGGTGCTGCTGCGCAGCATTCACAAAATCTTGAACCATGGTTTGCATCGGTTCCGGGATTGAAGGTTGTTGTTCCATCAAACCCAGCAGATGCAAAGGGTTTATTGCTTGCAGCAATTGATGATCCAAACCCAGTTATTTTCTTGGAGCACAAACTGCTGTACAAGATTCCTGGTCGCGATCCTGTTCCAGAAGGTTCAGCGCGTATTCCGCTTGGAGTATCAAAGGTTGTTCGCGAAGGTAAGGATCTAACGATCGTTGCAACCGGCATCATGGTGAATAAGTCTTACGAAGTTGCTGAAAAATTAGCAGCAGAAGGCATTTCAATTACCCTGATTGATCCACGCACAATTTCTCCGCTTGATATGGGCCCTGTATTTGAATCAGTTGAAAAAACTGGTCGACTATTGGTTGTTCAAGAAGGTCCAGCACACGCAGGCTTTATCAATGAGGTAATTGCTCAACTGGCTGGTTCCTCGTCATTTGGCTCATTAATAGCGCCAATTAAGCGCCTTGCAGGTATGAATATTCCGATCCCTTACGCACCACAGCTTGAAAAGGCTGCGGTTCCACAAATTGAGGATATTGAAGCTGCTGCTCGCGAGATTGTTAAGAACTGGCGATGAGTTTCAAATATCCAGTTGTTATGCCGAAGATGAGCATGACTATGGAAACTGGCGAGCTAATCAACTTCCATGTTGCTGTTGGCGACCAGGTTAAAAGTGGCGATGTTCTGTTTGAGGTTATGACAGACAAGATCGACATGGAGGTTGAAGCACCTGCAGATGGCGTTATTGAATCCTTAGTTGCAAACCCAGGCGATGTTGTTGAAATTGGTAAGCCTGTTTTGATCATGCTGACTGAAACAGAAGTTATGGCATTTGATTTTGGTGATGACAACGAGCCAGTTGCAGCGGTTGAAGTTGTGGCACCTACACCTCTTGTAGAAAAACCAGTAGTTGCCGCACCTGCACCAATAATTGTTAACACCAGTGTGAAGGCGGTTCCAAAGGCACGAGTAGAGGCAGCAAACCGCGGAATCGATCTGCGCACTGTGCATCCGACAGGACCTGATCGAACAATCACGATGCAAGACGTGAACGGCGCGCAATTAGATCCTGCAATCATCAAGCGCCAAGAAGCAAACAAGGCTTTGATTGCCAAGGGCATCGAGATGACCCGCGGTATTGCCCAAGCTTCATTTACTCGCAGCGTTAACGCTAACTTTGATCATGCAACATTTATCGCTGCCTGGGCGAAGGTTTTGCGTGGTCGTCCAGATTTAGCAGCACATGAACATATTGGTGTTGCTCTGATTATCGAATCGAAGTACGGCAGCGCATTGCCAGTATTTAGAGATCCAGATCAATCATCGATCGCTGATTTAGCTGCATTAGTAGCGTCAACAACAGATGCTGCAAAGAACGGAAAGGTGCCTGTAGCAATGCTTTCAGGGGCCACAACCACTGTTTTTGATCTAACTTCATATTCGATGAGCTCTGCAACACCACTGCTGTTTCCAAATCAAGTTACATCGGTGACGATTGGATATGAAAGCGCAACAACAAAGATTGTTTCCTTGACTATTGATCTTAACTTCTGCGACTTTTATGATGGTGCACTACTTCTAGACGCTCTCGTCGCTTCTTTGTAGAAGCACCTAACTAAAGGACAATCGGTGACAACACTTACTGGCATACCTGCAAGTTCAGGCGCTGCTGTTGGTCCCTTCTTTGTTCTTAATACAAATATTCCAGTTGCAACCGGTCAACCGTCAGATAAAGGTTTTGAAGCTGAAGGCCATGCCCTCAATCTTGCAATCAAAACCGTTGGCGCAGATTTAGAAGCACGCGCATCCCGAACAACGGGCGAGCTACAAGAGATTTTGTTAGCCACTGCCGAGATTGCAACAGATCCTGCAATTGCTGAAGAGGCTGCAGGTTTTATTGCAAGTGGTCACACCGCAAGTTATGCCATGGTGAAGGCAGCAGAAGTTTTCCAAGAGCTACTGGCCGCATCTGGTGGTTACTTGGCAGAGCGCGTAAGCGATGTTGCAAATATTCGTGATCGAGTGTTGTGTGAAATTGCTGGCATTGCATACCCTGAAATTCCAAAGTTTGAAGTTCCAACAGTTTTGATTGCTCAGGATCTTTCACCTGCAGATACCGCGGATTTAGAAACTGACAAGATCCTTGCAATCGTCACAGTAGGTGGTGGACCAACAAGTCACACAGCGATCATTGCTCGATCAAATGGAATTGCTGCGATCGTTGCCTGCCCAGGAGTTGTAGATGCTGCAACCGTTAATACTGGTGGCACCGTTGCAGTTGATGCAACAAAGGGTCAGGTCACTTTCAACCCAGATTTAGCATTAAAGGCCGAGATTGCCAGCACTATCGAGAAGATAAAGCAGCGTAAATCAAGGGTTATTGCACGTTCTGCCGAAGGTTATGTAACAACAGATGGCAAGGTAGTTCCGATTTATGCAAACATCGGTCGCGTAGAAGACACAGTTGCAGCAGTTGCTGCTGGTGCCGATGGCGTTGGTTTATTGCGCACAGAACTTTTGTACTTAGATCGCAACGATGCTCCAACGTTGCAAGAACAAACCGCAATCTATACCGAACTTTTCACACCGTTTAATGGCAAGAAGGTTGTAATTCGCACATTAGATGCTGGCGCAGACAAGCCAATGGCATTTATTAATTTTGATCACGAACCAAACCCAGCACTTGGCGTTCGTGGATATCGCACTATTGGTGGACATGAAGATTTATTGCGCACACAGCTGCAAGCAATCGCAAATGCTGCCAAAGCAACAACAGCTGAGGTTTGGGTTATGGCACCGATGGTGACTTTGCCGGGTGAGGCAGCAGCATTTGTTTCGATGGCACGGGAATATGGTTTAAATAAAGCTGGTGTAATGATTGAAGTTCCAGCTGCGATTTTCCATGCCGATGAAATTACAAAGGTGTGTGACTTTGTTTCAATTGGTACAAATGATCTAGGACAGTACTTACATGCCGCAGATCGTGAATCTGCGCCACTGGCAGGATTTAACGATCCTTGGCAGCCAGCGCTGTTGCGCGCAGTGCATCTGGTCGCACAAGCCGGTATCAAGAACAACTGTCCTGTAGGTGTGTGCGGTGAAGCCGCATCAGATGCAGCGTTGGGATCGGTATTAGTTGGTTTGGGAGTATCTTCACTTTCGTGCAGCGTTGCCACACTTACAGATGTTGCGCAAGCAGTAACCGCACATTCTTTACAACAATTAGTACTGGCCGGTAATGTCGCAATTGCCGCAAACACAGCGCAGGACGCTAAGAATTCGGCCCGCGCACAACTATCTGAACTGGTAAATCTCGGCCTTTAATCGTTATAAATAAATTCACAAATGTCCTTGATTTATGGGTAGTGAAAACAGCACACTTATGCAAATGTTCAACGACTGAACGGATGTGATGATTGTGAAGCAGCGCGAGACGGAGCTAATCCTTCGCGCAGCACGCCTGTATTACGAGGGCCACTATTCGCAAGATCAGGTCGCATCAAAATTAAATACATCTCGATCAAATGTTTCGCGCATGTTGTCTGATGCAAAGCGCATGGGTTATGTCGAAATTAAAATCGTTTCGCCCACGCATAAGCACGAAGCATTGTCAGCACAGCTTTCAGAGTTATTAAAGATTAAAGATGTTCAGGTAATTGCTAGCGAATCAAATGATTTAACACTTAACACCGTAGGCCGTGCAGCTGCGAGCGCATTGTTAAAGCACCTACGAGATAACCAAACTATTGCAATCTCTTGGGGCCGTGGCCTTGAAGCAACTGTTGTAAATACTCATAGCGAAACCTTGTCAGGTCTAAAGGTCACACAGGTCATGGGTTCGCTTTCATCAGTTAACACATCGGTTAGCGCCGAAGAGGTTGGCCGAAACTTAGCTAAGAACTTAAACGCTCAATTTGTTCCATTCCTATCCCCTGTTGTTGTGAGCAACGCCAAGGTTCGCGATTCATTATTGGAAGAGGACAGCATCGCTAAGACACTTCAGTTGGCACGTGGTGCCCACGTTGCCCTAGTAGGAATCGGCTCTGCCGGTTCATCCTCATCTGAGATGGTGTTCAGCGAGTTCAAGACCACCAAGGCAGAGCGCGATGAGCTGGCCAAGGATTACGCCGGAGATATCGCAGCCCGCTTCTATAAGAAGGATGGCACCCCACTATCGGCCAAGTTGGATAACAGAGTCATCGGATTGACCCTCGAAGAGATCAAAAATATCCCGCGTGTAATCGGGGTTGCCTCAGGTGCTGAGAAGGTTTTGGGCGTGGTTGGGGCCGCTAAAGCAGGCTTAATAGATACCCTAATAGTGGATTTAGCGTGTGCTAACTCCGTAGTTAAGTCACTTCAACCAACGGCGGTGAAGAGCGCATGAGCAATCTAGCGAAGCTATTTATTCTCATTGGCATTATGTGGCTCTTCCAATTGTGGTTCGCCTATAAGCAAGCAAAAATTTTCCAAGAAGATATCCGCGGCCTGCGCAAGCAAGGCACCATGGCAATTGGCATGGGTGGACGTCGATACCGCGGTGGTCGCGCTTTTGTTGCGCTGACATGCGATGACAGTGGAATCGTTAAAGATGGAATGGTCCTTAAGGGCTTCACCATCTTTGCTAAATCAAAGCCACTGAGCTCATACACAGGATTCTCCATCGAAGAGATCGCTTCGGGAAACCGAATCGCTGAAGGTGAAAAGAAGAAGGTGCAAGAGGCTGCACAAAGCAGCGCTCAGCACATCATCGAACACTTTGAGCGGATCAAAGCTGGTGGAGAGTAATGACCAAACAATCCGTACGGGTGGTCATTTAACGGTTGTACAACCAACCCAAAAACACTTAGGAGGTGTGCATTGAACCTACATTCACTGATTCTTTTGTCAGCAGATGTAACGGTTGATAAGCCAGAGGGCTTTCTCGGCTCTCTAGCAACAGCAGCAGAAGACTTTATTAAAGTCTTCAATAAGGGTGGCGAAGTTCTTCTCTCACTTATGGGCGGAATTCTTCCAACACTTATCGTTCTGCTAACCGCAGTAAACGCACTAGTTCGTTTGATTGGTGCAGAGAAGATCGAAAATCTAGGTAAGGCAGCTGCACGTCCAGGGCTACAGTGGTACCCAGTTCGTTACATCGTCCTTCCATTCGTATCTGTTTTCGTGTTAACAAACCCAATGGCATACACAATGGGACGCTTTTTACCAGAACGCTTCAAGCCAGCGTTCTATGACTCAGCGGTTTCATTTGTTCACCCAATCTTGGGAATTTTCCCTCACGCAAACCCAGGCGAGCTCTTCGTATACGTAGGTATCGCAACAGGTATCCAGCAACTCGGTTACGGTCTTGGTGACCTAGCTGTTCGTTACATGCTTGTCGGTCTAGTCGTTATCTTCATTCGCGGAATTGTTACTGAAGCAATTACTGCTCGAATGATGAAGAAGGGTGCATAACATGAGCGCAATCAATAACCTCATCGTTAAGGTCGGTCGTTCTGTTGGTGGAGTAGTAGGAACTCTCTATCAGGCAGGTCGCGATTCTGTAGATACAGTAATTCGCAACGTGATCCCATTTATGGCGTTCATCTCATTCATTATCGGTTTGATTCTTACAACTGGTATTGGTGACTGGATCGCTAAGGGACTTAAGGGATCTGCATCAACTCTTCCAGGGTTGCTACTTATCTCAGTTGTTTGTGCAATTCCACTTATCTCTCCATTGCTTGGACCAGGAGCGGTAATTGCACAGATCGTTGGAACACTTCTTGGTGTAGAGATTGGTAAGGGAAACATCCCTGCTCAATACTCACTTCCAGCGCTATTCGCTATCAACCCACAGGTTGGTTGCGACTTTATCCCTGTAGGTCTCGCACTTGGTGAAGCAGAGCCAGAGACTGTAGAAGTTGGTGTACCAGCGGTTCTATTTAGCCGTCTAGTAACCGGTCCTCTATCAGTTGTAATCGCTTACTTCGCAAGCTTCGGCCTTTACAGCAGCAAGTAGTAGTGAATTTAAACCCCAAGGTGTGGGTAACTGCACCTTGGGGTTTAATACTCTAAGTAAAAGAAGTAAATTTCAGAATTATCAAAAGGAGAAGAAAATGGGCGAATACAAGTCAGTAGTAATTGCAGCAGGCAAAGGTGGTTGGGGCGGACCTTTAACAATCACACCTACAGATGATCGCCCATACATTTACTCAGTTACTGGCGGTGGAATTCACCCGGTAGCAGCTCGCATTGCAGAGCTAACAGGCGGAACACCATTTGATGGTTTCAAGAGCAGCGTTCCCTTCGACAAGATCGCAGTTGCAGTTATCGACTGTGGTGGAACAGCGCGCGTTGGTGTGTACCCAATGAAGAAGGTATTAACAGTTGATATTCACGCAACAAGCCCAGCAGGCCCACTTGCGATGTTCATTACCCCTGAACTATTTGTTTCTGGCGTAAAAGCTGACGACATCAAGCCAAAGTAATGTCAGAAATCGTTTACTCAACAACGGTTACAGCCGTTGGTGAGCTAGTTCCTGATTTTGCCGAACAAGGAGTCCTTGTATTTTTCGGCGAGAATGCACCAGCTGAGCTGCATGAGTTTTCAATTATTCATACGCCAGATGTGCAGGTTCGAGCACCACAAGTGGGAGACACGATCACACTTGCAGATAACACTTACAACGTTTTAGCCGTTGGCTCAGTTGCCAGCGACAACCTTTTAAATCTTGGCCATCTAGATCTCAAGGCAAATGGGTTAACAGAACCTGAAATGCCTGGCGATGTAAATGTTGAAGCAGTGTCGCTTCCAGTTGTAAAAATCGGAGATCGCTTAATCGTGATCTCACAACCTTAGAAAAGAGCTCACGGTGTCTTACTCAACTCGTTTACGAGAGCACGCACAGAAGATTGGTCGCGATACCCGCATCGCACTTGTTGGCGCAGGCCAGATGGGTCGCGGATTCGGTAATCAACTAGGTCACATGGATGGCATCGCGCTATCTGTTGTGATTGATATTGATCCAGAGCGCATCAAGATTGTGTATGCGGATTTGGGTATTACCGACATCGTATTTAGCGATGATAAGGATGTACTGTCAAAGGCGATCCTTGAAGGAAAGCACACGGGAACCTCTAATTCTGAAATCGTTTCAGAGCTTCCAGTTGATGTTGTTGTAGAAGGCACTGGAATTCCAGATATTGGCGCTCGAATTACTCACTCTTCCTTGCTTGCAAAGAAGGATGTAGCTGTTTTGAACGTTGAAATGGATGTCACTATCGGGCCTCTGCTTCACAAGATCGCTCAGGACAACGGCGTTGTGTACGCGGTCTGCCACGGTGATGAGCCTGTTGAGGCCAAGGTGTTAGTTGATTACGCACGTGATTTGAACTTTGAAATCGTTGCTGCAGGTAAGGGCAAGAACAACCCATTTGAGCCTTTGAGTAACCCTGATTCAGTTCGTGAACGCGCAACAGCAAAGAAGATGAATCCAAAGATGCTGTGCTCATTTACAGATGGTTCAAAGACAATGACTGAAATGGTTGCACTTGCAAACACAACTGGATTGCAGCTTTCAAAGCGTGGAATGTACGGACCTGCATCAACCATTAAGACATTGCAGGACACCTTCGCACTGCAGGCAGATGGTGGAGTTTTGGATCGCCCAGGTGTTGTTGATTACTGCACAGGCGATGTTGCACCTGGTGTATTCGTTGTAGTTCGTCACAACGATCCTTACATCGCACACGAAATGAGCTACCTATCAATGGGGCCTGGACCGTACTTTGCTTTGTACCGTCCGTACCACTTGGCATCTGTTGAAGCGCCAATCACCGTGTACCGCGCAATCTTGGATCGTGAATCATCTTTGTTCGCACCACACCTAAACGCTGAAGTTGTATGTATGACTAAGAAGGATCTTGCAGCTGGCGATTTAATTGACGGAATCGGTGGCTACACAGTTCGTGGTTATGCAGATAATGCACTTGATGCAAAGCGCGACAACCTAGTTCCAATTGGATTAGTTGCTGGCGCAAAGATCATCAAGCCAATCGGTGTTGGTGAACTTCTTACCTATGATCACGTTGAACTAAAGGAAGATTCATTAATCGTAAAGCTTCGTCGTGAACAAGATGCGCTGGGACTTACCTACGCTTCTTGATTTTTATCCTTAGGGTTTAGCCCTAGCTCTTCCAAAAGCGCCCGCTGACGTTTTGTTAGCGGGTCTTTTGTTTTCTCCGCCCGCACCTCTTTGGGATCTGGCTTTAAGGTGGGATGCAGCCCTAATTGGCGACGCTTTTCTTCCTGCAATTCTGTGAACAATCCGCTATTGCGATCACGTTTTGCGTGGTGTTTAGCAATGATTTCAGCCGCTTTTTCAACGTGATCCTTCTTTTTGCGGCGACCCAACATGTGGGCAAGCATGACACAATTACCGCTATGAAGTCAGGAATCAAAGCGGCGCTAGTAGTGCTAGCTGCTGGTTCTGGAACTCGTTTCGGCCACACGACTAACAAGGTGTGGTTGCCTCTAAGTGGTCGTCGCATTATTTCTAGATCCCTTGCTAACGCCTCAAAGAACTTTAAGCATGGCCGCACCATCTTGGTGATTAACCCTGATGATGAAGCGCTGGCACGCGCAACCCTTGAACGCGAGGTACGCGGCTTTGATGTTGAGATTGTTTACGGTGGTGCCACACGCCATGAAAGCGAGTACAACGCGTTGCAGCACCTGGCTCCTGCCATTGCAGCGGGCGAGATCGAAGTTGTACTGATTCACGATGGTGCTCGCCCTCTTGCAACTCCTGCGCTGTTTGTTGAGATCGCAGAGGCTGCACATCGTCACGGAGGTGCAATTCCAACAATCGCCGTTGATCCACGCGAGATGGACACAGCTCGCAGCGATACAGTTGTACGAGTACAAACACCGCAAGGATTTGTTGCACAACAATTACTAGAGGCCTATAACTCGGCAGCTATCGATGGTTTTGCAGGAACAGACACCGCGGCTTGTATGGAAAAGTATTTTCCGAACATTAAAACGATGTCGATTACGGCAGATGTTTCAAATGTGAAGATTACTTATCCGCAGGACTTAGCGATTGCCGAACATGTTCTAGCGCGAAGGGGGTACAAAGATTGAGTAAAGAAGTTTTAGAAGCTGAACTTAACTGTGCTCACTGCCGTAAAGAAACTGTGCACGAGCTTGTCTATGCGGGTCGCTTACTTGTTTCGACGACCTGTTCTGTCTGCAATACCCGCGTTGAACACGAAAGCAATGACCTGTGGGATAACTACATCAAGGATCTGCCACACCGCATTGCAACTAAGCCCATTAGATTGTGGAAGCGCTTCTGGCATTCACCCACCAAATCAATGTGGGCTATTCCAAAAGCTACATTTGGCAAGCCTTTTAAGATGCTGAAAGAGTATAAAAACTTGAAGAAGGATAATTAACGGGCGATTGTTTGTTGCCAGTGAACAAACGATTCCATCAAGGCAATTTCAGCAGCGGAATTAACCCGCAGGCTTTCAGGATCAGCATCAACGACAGCGGTCTTCGCGTCGGTCTTTAATGGAACAAACCAGGTTGATCCCGCGCCACCGAAATCAATTGCGCTGTAACGAATCATTTCAGGGGTTGAGATACGAAGCATCGATGTGCGATCAATTGTCTTTTCAATCATTTCATCAGGTGTGACAGCCTTGAGCGTTTCAGTAAAGGCTGCAGCTGGACGAACCGCATCAACATCACCAATCATCGCTTCTACGGTGCGATGGAATTGATTAGTTCGAGTAAGCGGGCGCTGAGAATCATGAATAGAAACCAGATCAAAGGCCTTGGAATCCTTTAACGCTGCTGCCAACGATGCAGGTGAATTGGGTTCACAGATCAATATTTCGCAGCCAAAGTCTGCAACGCGATGAGCATCGCCTTCGGTTACGGCGATTGCTAAATGGGTATTGATTGATGTTTCCATTGAAAATGCGCGAGCAACACCAAAGGTGGTGTGAACAATGGAGTTTTTGTTAAGTAATTCGAAAGCGATTGGCGATGTAATCGCCACAACAACCTTCAGAGAAGGTGTGCTCATGAAATTAAGAAGCTAGAACCTCGTCAAGGATTACTGCAGCCTTTTCTTCATCAGTGCGCTCTGCAAGAGCTAGCTCTGACACAAGGATCTGCTTCGCCTTGGCGAGCATACGCTTTTCACCAGCTGATAGGCCACGATCTAGATCGCGACGGTAAAGATCGCGAACAACTTCGGCAACCTTAATAACATCACCTGATGCAAGCTTTTCAAGATTAGCTTTGTAGCGACGAGACCAGTTTGTTGGCTCTTCTGTGTATGGCTGACGCAATACGCTGAATACGCGATCTAGGCCAGCTGAATCAACAACATCACGAACGCCCACTAGATCAACATTGTCTGCAGGAACGCGGACAGTTAGATCTCCTTGAGCAACCTTCAACACTAGGTAGGTCTTTTCTTCACCCTTGATCACACGAGTTTCAATAGCTTCGATTAATGCAGCCCCGTGGTGAGGATAAACAACGGTTTCGCCGACCTTAAATGTCATGTGATGCCCTTCGCTAGAGGGTCAATTCTACCAGCATTATTTACTTCAGGAAACCTCGAATAAGTAGCGTCCTACACTGCTAATTTGATGTGAGACAATTACGCCTATGCGTCGCACACTTTCAGCAGTTGTAATTACAGCATTAGCCGTCTCATTAACTGGATGCGGAGCTGGTAACAACGCTTCAACGCGCCAAGTACGACAAGTAACAGATGGTGTTGAAGCGTCAATTACTAAAGATGGCAATGACATCAAGATTGTTAACCTGCTTGTAGTTGCTGCAGGTGGCGGAAACGCAGTTTTAGTCGGAACCGTTGTTAATAACGCCGATAAAGAGGATGCACTACTAGGTGTAGCGATTAATGGAACAACAGCTACCTACACAGGCAACAATGTTTTGCCAAAGAACACACCAATTATTTTTGAAGGCCCAAGCGCAAACGCTAAGGCTGTATTAGGTGGCTTTGGTGCACCTGCTGGCTCACGTGTGAAGGTTGGCTTGTTCTTCGCACATGCTGGTGCTGTAACTGTTGATGCAATTGTTCGCGATACTCGCGACGATTACGCAAACGTTACGCCCTAATTACTTCTTACCCTGATTCGCAACAGCTGCAATAGCTTCCTTTGCTGCCTCTGGATCTAGATACTCGCCACCCTTTACAACTGGCTTAAAGTTTTCATCTAGCTTGTAGTACAGCGGAATTCCTGTAGGAATGTTTAATCCTGCGATATCAGCATCACTAATTCCATCAAGGTGCTTTACCAATGCACGCAATGAGTTTCCGTGAGCTGTTACCAATACACGCTTTCCAGCTTTGAGATCAGGCACGATCGCTTCATCCCAGTAAGGAAGCATGCGGGTGATTACATCCTTCAAGCATTCAGTCTTTGGTGCTGCTGCGCCTAAATCCGCATAGCGTGGGTCTTTTGCCTGGCTAAATTCATCATTGTCATCAATTGCTGGAGGTGGCACATCAAAGCTACGGCGCCATAACTGGAACTGCTCTTCACCGTACTGAGCCAATGTTTGAGCCTTGTCCTTGCCCTGTAACGCGCCGTAATGGCGTTCATTCAGGCGCCATGAACGGTGCACAGGAATCCAGTGACGATCACATGCATCTAAAGCTAACTGCGATGTGTGTATCGCACGACGAAGCAATGAAGTGTGAACTACATCTGGAAGTAATCCGCGCTCGGCCAACATTGAACCACCACGACGGGCTTCTGCTTCTCCCTTGTCAGATAGCCGGACATCCACCCAGCCAGTGAAAAGGTTTTTAGCATTCCATTCAGATTCGCCATGGCGCAGAAGTACGAGTTCGAAGTTAGTCATGGCTGCAGTCTAAACCAAATGTTGCTGGTTACATCAAATGCTTGAAGGCATCTAAATTGGCCAAGGATTCTCCGCGTGAGACTCTCCAGGCCCATTCGCGGCGAATTGCATTTGCAAAGCCAAGTTCAAGAAGTGGGTTAAATGAGTTATCGCTGTACTGCAAGACAGATCCAATAAGACGATCCAGCTCGCGATCTGTGACAGCAAAAAGTGGCAGGCGACCAACTAAGAAAATATCCCCTAATTCATTTGTTGCAAATGCGATTCCGTACATACCGGCATTCTTTGACATGCACCAAGCGTGAACAGCTGCAGCGTTGTCATCGGGTTTGCGAATAACAAAGGCGTTGATGCTTAAAGAATGATCTCCAACAATTAGCGCACAATGTGTTTGTAACTTCTTTTCACCTGGAAGTGATACTAAAAATGTATTGTCATCATTGCGTTCATATTCAAGATCATGTGAATCTAGAAACTCTTCAATTGTGATGCGTGGGTCGATCGCAGCCATTTACGCTTCCATTGACTTGCGTACGGCACCGATCACTTGATCGTAAATATCTAGCGTTCCGCGGGCCGTTGCATCCCAACCGAAGTGCGATGCGTGTTCGATTGCTCCCATTGAAAGCAGTACGCGACGCTGTGGTTCTTGCAGCAGACGTGCAATAACAGATGACCACGCCTTTGGATCATGTCCATCAACTAATACACCTGAAATACCGTCAGCAACCGCTGTACGCAGCCCACCAACAGCAGTTGCTACAACTGGTGTTCCGCAGGCTTGTGCTTCAAGGGCCACTAAACCAAAGCTTTCGCTGTAGCTAGGCACAATAACTAAATCTGCTGCGCGATACCACTGTGGTAATTCAGCACGGGATACAGGTGGTGCAAAGCGCACAACATCATCGATGCCAAGCCAGTTTGTTAACTCTTTCAGGCGATCGACCTCTTCGGTGTTTGCACCTGATGCTCCACCAATTACGTTAACAATTAACTTGTGGCGAAGCAGCGGTGAGTGCTTTACCAATTCGCTAGTTGCACGTATTAAAACTTCTGGACCCTTATGTGGCTGAATGCGACCAACAAAGGAAACAACGATTGCATCGTGTGGCAGACCTACTTCTGCTCGTGATGCGCTGCGGCTTTCTCCTGGTGTGAAGGTGTACAGATCTACACCTGGGCTAACAACATGCACGATATCCGGACATGCGTCATACAGAGATACCAGGCTTGCACCTTCGGCATCAGTATTTGCAATCAAAGCATCTGCAGCAGCCACAACCTGAGTTTCACCTTGAACACGGATCATTGGTTCAGGTGTTTCACCTTCAGCTAAGTTCAAATTCTTAACGCGCGCCATGGTGTGCATGGTGTGCACCAAAGGTATTCCAAGCTCTTTAGCTGCTTGCATCGCAACCTTGCCTGAAATCCAGTAATGCGAATGAATAACATCGTAATTATCTGTTTTTAAAATCCGCAGAAACTCTTTTGAAAGACCAGCGATATGTGCCGGCAGTTGTTCCTTTGTCAGGCTGCCGTGACCACAATCAATATGACGAACTCGAACACCTGGAGAAATTTCAACGATGTCCGCTTGTGATGCATCGGTGCGACGGGTGAAGATGTCTACCTTCACGCCCATTGCGGCCATGCGTTGTGCTGATTCCAAAACATAAATATTCATGCCGCCAGCATCGCCAATACCTGGTTGATCCAGGGGCGAGGTATGCACCATTACAGTTGCAATGCGGCCGTTCATATTGTTAAGGGTACGCGTGATCAGAAGGTTGCGCGAATGGTGCCGATTGGCTGACCTGCACCGAGCGTTACAACAGGTACTTCATGCGCATCTACGCCAAAGTGAGCAAGGGCTGCTGCTGTGATTGCAGGCATTGCGCGTTGATTACCATCGCTGATCTTGATTGCAAGTGTGCGGCCATCAGGCAAAGAAGCAACATTTATTGCCTCTGCCCCATCCTTCATAAATAAACCAGGGATGTTTTGCATCATGCGCGTAGCAAGACGACCAGGACCAGAAACCATTTCAGGAAAGTCACGGCAAGCCTGCGCAACTGATTGATGAACAGGATCTGCGCTAATTGTTAATGCACGAACTGCGCGAGCAAGACCTAATAATGAAAATAGGAACAACGGTGCACCGCATCCATCAACACTTGTTAGCGCAACTTTTTCACCGCTCATATTTTCAACTTCAGCTTTGATTGCAAGCTGCAGAGGATGGGTTGGATCTAAGTAAGAATCTGTTGGCCAGCCATTAATTACGCAGGTTGCAAGCATTCCTGCATGCTTTCCACTGCAGTTCATCGCAAGTCGTGTTGGTTCAGATGTGCGACGAAGTTCCTCATCCAATGGACGATCAAGAATGCACTTTAAGGAATGTTCATCTAAACCAGCTTTAGCCAGAATCGCCTGTGCGCCTTGCTGATGCATCGGAGTACCTGCATGTGAAGCACAAACCAAGGCCAACAATCGTGGCTCGATCTCTAGTCCAGCTCGCACCATTGCAGCTGCCTGAATTGATTTAAGAGATGAGCGTGAATAAATATTTAAAGTCGGATCGCCCTTTTGAAAAAGGATTGATCCATCAGCGTTTAGTAGTACTAGGTGACCTGCGTGAACAGATTCAACTTCTTCGCTGCGAGTTACTTCGGCTAATACTTCACCCAACATTTATTCAGACTGACGTTCTAGTGAAGACCAGATGTGCGCCTGAAGTTCATGTCCATTTGTTGCCATGTCGTAGGCGTAGAAAAGTTCGCCTTCAACAAGTCCGTATAAACGCACACCAGCTGTAACCACCTTTGCAGATGGTGCTGAATACCCTTGATCCAAAACTAATTGGATCTTTGGACCATCAAACTGACCAACCCAGCCTTCAGAAATACCGGTGTTGTGAGAAATCAAAACTTCCAAAACATTGTTTGGCTTAATGCGCCAAAAACCAGCTTCGGATGCTGCTGGGCGAATGATTTCGCCTTCGGCATCGATGATCCAAGAACGTGAAAAGTAATTAAGGAAGTTACGACCATCATGGTTAAAGACAACTTCGCTAGCGAATTCAAATGGCTCGATGCCTGGATACTCGCCGCGACCTTTTCCACGCCATGTTCCAACGATCCACGCCAATGGATTCAAGTCTGGATGCAAACCTTCAGGGATTGTAAAAGCCATTAGCGACGCTGCCTCCAGTTAGTAATACGTCGCGCTTGTGATTGGCGACCTTTAAACGCATAAATAATTAGCGCTACACCTAAAGCTATGGCAACAAGGCCAAGGATTATCGAGGTGAACAGCTCCATGGGCTAAGAATAGCGGTTAAACGATTACCTCTTGATTTGCTGGAATTCCATCGACCTTTAAGGTCGCATCAGTTGGAGTATTGCGCTTAACAATTGCCAGCGCGATTGTTCCTAATTCATGGTGACGGGCCACTGTGCCAACAAAGCCCACAACAACGCCATCATTTTCAATCTTTGTACCCGCTACTGGAAAACCAACATCGCTGCCATCAAGGTGCAGCATTACTAAACGACGTGGTGGATTTCCTAAGTTAAAGATCTTTGCCACTGTTTCTTGGCCGCGGTAGCAACCCTTTTTCATATGTACCGCAGTGTTTAAAACACCTAATTCATTAGGGATTGATTTGTGGTCTGTTTCAAAGCCAATACGTGGGCGGCCTGCAGCAACGCGTTCTGCATCTAGCGCCCAGGTGCCAACTTGTGTTGCTACTCCACCAAAAGTTTGCTTCATCTGATCAACTTCATCGCGCGGTACCAAAGCAAATGGTCCACCGATTGAATCTGCTGCTCCTGGTGCACGAAGCACAACAAACTCGCTGCTTGCATCGCGAACATCGACGCGCAGCATGAACTTCATTTTTGTTAAATACTCAACAAGTTTTTCAACGTAGCCAGGATCTAAAACCAAATATGTGGTTGTGCCATCATCAACTAAGTTAAATTGAAATTCCACATGTCCTTGCGCATCCAAAATCAGCGAAGGCATCCATGCACCAGGTTGAAGATCGCTAACAAACTGAGTTGTTAAATCATGCAGCCATTGCAAACGATCAGCGCCAGATACGGCAACGATATTCAAGTGTGAAAGATCGGCCCACGCAGTTCCTGCTTCTAGTGCGCGTTGTTCTTTGGTTGGTTCGCCGAAATGCCACACAGCACCCTTATCGGGACCATCTTCAACTAGAACGGCGCTCATGCGCCCAATCTACTACTAGGGCTTAACGCATGCAGCGCAGGTGCCATAGATCGCAAAGTGCGTGACATCTGTTTTAAAGCCGTAATCATCAGCCAATGTATTAACAAAGTTAGCTGCAACCTCGATAGGTGCATCGCCTACTGATCCACATGTTCCGCAGACCAAGTGCAGATGAGTTAACTCTTCAGCTGCGTGATATGTCGCACCACCATGACCCAAGTGTGTGTGCTGAACTAAGCCAACATTTTCAAGGGTTTCAAGGTTGCGGTACACAGTTGAAAGGTTGATTCCAGGATGTGTTTCGCGGACCTTTTCTGCAACCTCTTCGGGTGTTGCATGTCCAAGTGCGCGCACTGCAGACAGCACTAATTCGCGCTGTGGTGTTAAGCGCAATCCCTTTTCATGTAATTCATGCTTGTTAGCCATAAGAGAACTGTACCGCCTTAGTTCTTACGAGCGCGAAGTAGAAGTAGGTAAATCTCGCATCCAAGGCAGAAGTTAAAGGCTGCGTTCAGGAACGCTGCGCCTAGCGCAAAGGCAACCGCGATTGTGAAGAGAAGATCCACGCCAGTTGTAGCTCCTGCGATTGCAACCAATGCAAAGAGCAAGCCAACACTCTGCGCGAATTGTGGTGGACGAACATCCTCTGCAGGAACTTCGCCCTTAAGACGTGGCTTCACAAAAGTTTTGTAGATGAATGCCTGAGGTGTGAACTGAGGACCTTTGAATGCACCGATCGCAAATGCAATTGCTTGCGCAACGATGAACCACACATTGTTAGTTGCAAGTGCAGCAGCTAGAACAAAGGTTGTGATGACCGCACCAAAACGTGGGCCGCGTGCATCAATGATTGTTGTGAATTTCTTTGCATCAATTACCTGAGTCATGTGAGAACTCTAAAGTTGTTACAGCAGATAAGCGAGTTGCGAGTTATTCGCACTTACTATCTGATTGCAGAGATAGCAGCTAATACTTGATCGCGCTTTGGTGCACCAACAGCACGGCCCACTTCGTTGCCAGCGGCGTTAATAAACAAAGTTGTTGGGGTGCTGCGGATATCTAACTGACGTACCAATTCCAAATGGCTTTCCGCATCTAGTTCGACATGTGCCACATCGCCCATATCTGCCGTGACATCTTCAATCAGCAAACGAGTAGCCCGGCATGGGCCGCAGAAGGCTGATGAGAACTGCAGCAGAGTGGCTCGTGAGCCCAGATCCGCCCCGATCATCGCTGGAGTAATTAATCCCTTGTCTGATTTCACGACAACCTTGCCTCGGGTGTTCTTATGCCAGAAGCCGTATCCACTGGCTAAGACCAGCACGATCACAATTGGAAGCAGAGATTTCACAGGGGTAGTCTGTACCAATGGCGAGAGTTCTTCTACTTACGAACACTCTTGGCGCTAGCGCAGAGGTGCTTCCTGCACTTGGTTTGCTGCAGCATCAAGTTCGCATCTTGCCTGCCGAAGCTAGCGTTCTAGTTGATGCTCCTGAGTTAGATCTTCTGATGATTGATGCACGTCGCGATCTACCTGCTGCGAAATCATTAACAAAACTTTTAACCTCTACAGGTGTTGGTTGCCCAATCATTGCAATCACAACTGAAGGTGGATTAACCGCAGTAAACGCCGACTGGGGAATTGATGATGTCATTCTCGATACAGCAGGTCCTGCAGAAGTTGATGCACGTATTCGCATTGCACTTGGAAAGCATGCAATTGAAATGGTTGCATCAGATCCACATGCAGGAGAAATTCGCACCGGTGAAGTTGTTATTGATGAAACCACTTACACCGCTCGCCTAAAGGGCAATGTTCTTGATTTAACTTTTAAAGAGTTTGAATTACTGAAGTATTTAGCTCAGCATCCTGGTCGCGTATTTACTCGTGCTCAACTGCTTCAAGAGATCTGGGGCTACGACTACTTCGGTGGAACTCGCACAGTAGATGTTCACATTCGTCGCCTTCGCTCAAAGCTTGGTCCTGAGTTTGAAGCGATCATCGGCACCGTCCGAAATGTTGGATACCGCTTTACCGTTGACGCTTAACAATGCGCCACATACTTAAACTGCATCGCGATTTAGATACTAATTCGCTTCCACAAGCAGACCACGATTACACAATCGAAACCTTTGATCCTGCTCTTCACAAACAACAATGGCTTGATTTAAACAATCACGTCTTTGCTCATCACCCAGATCAAGGTAATTGGGCAATGGAAGACTTAGATAACCGCATGGCAGAACCCTGGTTTGATCCAAAGGGTTTCTTTTTGGCCACAGAAAACGGCGTTATTGAAGGCTTTGTGTGGACCAAGATCCACCAGGACCTGATTCACCATGATCCAGTGGGCGAGCTATATGTTGTTGGAACCCACCCAGATCACGCTGGAAAAGGCATTGCCCGAGCCCTATCTGTGGCAGCGATCAATTACCTTGTAAATAAAGGACTTAAGCACGCGATTTTGTATGTCGATGCCGACAATGACAAGGGTTTGAAGCTGTATGACTCGTTAGGGTTTAACTAAGAAGTTTCTCTAGAAATAGCTTTCGCAATTAATTTAACGCCCTCTTCCCATGACACGCCAAAGACCTTTTCAAAGGCTTGTTTGTAGCTCAATCCGCTTGCTACAAGTTTGAATTGTTCAAGAAGAGATTCCGGTCCTGCCACGGCAACCATCATCTCAGACACAAGCATTCCGATGTCGTAGACCCTTTGCAGTGGATATGAATCCCATGAACTCCAATTTGTTCCAAGCGATGGCGCATCTAAAAACTTAATTAGATCTTCTTCCCGGAAACTCTTTTGATATTGGAGTTGCGTAAGAAGGCTTCCCTTAGCGCCAAGATACTTAGTGAAATCATTTGAATAGACAGAGGCCATTTCAACGAATGAAGCAGATCCTTCAACGAGCCAGCGAGGCATCATCGCGTTACTTCTTCCGTTACCCGTGAATTGCGCGTTCTGATAGCCATGGAAAAATTCATGCGCTTCCATAGTTCCACTATTAAAATGGCGATCTGACTTCTTGTAATCCGCAGATGTAATGAGCAGAACAGTAGTTCCTGTTACTGAATTCGTTACAGCTGATGCGCTCTCACAGAGACTTGCGCTCTGACAATGTTTCTTTACTTCTCCACTTGTGTCGTATCCAGCTGTTTCACCAATATAGGCAGAAAAATTGACTTCGGCCCACTTCACATCTTGAAAGTTGTAATAAATGATGACGAATTCTTTGGTTAATTCATAACTTGGAAACATCTTTGAGACCAAGCCGGTTGGGATTTGAGGAACTTCATAAATTGGATTTGTATTCGGTCCGACTAGAAAAGTAAATAGAAGTTTCTTCGATGGTGACTTGGAAATCGTCTCTGCGCTCTTTTTGAAGGCCCAACTAGGCACTTGGCTGTAATTTGCTAACGCCTCCGCAATGGTCTTTGGAGCGGTGGCTTTAACAACCGTCACCCCCTTGTTCCAGAGGAGCTTCTTCCCGCTCTTAATACATGTGTATTTCTTGCCATTTGCCGTTGAAGTGACTCCTACTTTCTTGCAGCTATCCCCCGCTTTGACCGCTGAATGTGCACTTGGCATTGTTATGAGTGAAGCAAGAATTACTGATGCAGCCAACTTGGACAAAAAGTGTCTCAGCATAGTCATTTTCCGAAGGTAAAGATCTTCGACACCGACTTAGCCAAAATTGGCGCTGCTTCTGCCCATGTAATTCCATAAACCTTTGCAAATGCTTCTTCGAAAGTAGCACCGTTAGAGACCTGCACGATTACCTCCATAGGTGAATCGATGCCCTTTAGTGCGACAAGGCTCTCGATTGTGTAATAACCAATTGTGTACACATAACCGAACATTTCAGCGTTGTACTTACCTGGCATTAATGATGCATAGAAACGCTCGATGTTTTCAGGTTCAAAGCTCTTAATTTCAGAGTTTGGATAGGTAATTAACCAATCTTTACGATTCTTTTGGTACTCCTCAAGTGTCTTTGCAGAACCTGTAATTCCTGCAATGTGTGCATGGCCTTCAATAAACCAATTTGGAAGGTAGCCAAAGTTACGATCATCTTTTTGCTTTCCAATGAACTGCATCGCTTGCGCAATATGTGTGTACTCGTGAATTTCGAGACCGCCACCTGTGTGATAGGTATCTGTTTGCGCTCCGGGCTCAGTAACTCCATATTGTGAAAATCCAACTGTATTAGAAGCTTTTCCTGCGCTAGCTCCGTTGCAACGGGCTAGAGATGTGCATGAGCCATCAATTTCTTGAACACGATTAGGTTGATTTAGCTCGACAAGTTTTGCTTTAGCCCAATCTTTATCTTGGAATCGGTAATAGACACCGAAGAAACTTTGAGGCTGGTTGAAACCAGCAAAAAGTCGCGTTGCATTCTCGAAAATTTCTTTGACATTTGGATTTGGCACTGTCGTGTTCGGACCCGTATATATGTCTTGTCGCACGGGAACGGCAGCCGACTTCTTAATTTTTTCATTAGCCGAATTCCATGCCGCAATGCCTACCCCTTCGAAATTTCCATACAACTCTGCAAATGAGGTAGGTAATACAACCGGGACGGGAGTTGGCGTTGGAGTGGGGGCCACTGTCGGGGTTGGCGTAGGGGTTGGCGTAGGAGTTGCCTCCGGTGTTGGATAAGGAGTTGGTGTAATTGTTGGAACAGGTTTTGCGATTGCGACACCCTTGTTCCATACCAACTTCTTGCCACTCTTAATACATGTGTACTTCTTGCCTGAATAAGTTGAAGTTGCGCCAAGTTTTGTACAGGTAGCTCCCGCTTTAACAACAGCGAACGCATTAAATGGAAACAGGAAAAGAGCGATAACTAGCAGAACCCCGAAAGCTCTCTTCATACAATGATTTTAAGACAGATACATGACATACATCAAGATATACATGGTCATAATCAGGTGAGGTTCCAGTTAACTCTATTTTCCAAGTGCCTCAATAAACCACAGCAAAACCTCTTTTTCGTCATCAAATTCATCAGCGCCTTCAAAGTCATAGTGTGCGACGCGATTTCTGATTTTATGGATTATAAATATTCGCTCCTGAACCGCTTCAAAACTACTGCGCGAAATTGCATCATCGAGTCCGGAAAAAACCTCATGAGCCACAGGGGTCCAGAGACGTGTGTAATTGCGGCTCACAAATAGATTTCGCCAGAATAAGAATGGAAGATAAATCTCAAGTCCATCGATTTTTCCATTATTTTGATTGATGGCACGCATGAGAAAGTTATTGAATTGACGCTCCTCAGGTATTACTGCAAACCACTCTCCGCGATTTTTTCGTTTTGCGATATTACGGAGAGTCATAATCATCTTTCGCCGTAATCTAACTTCGATCACGCCTACTAAATAGTAAAGAACACCATAGTCATTTAACCGAACAAGAAACTCTTTGTCATTTTTCTTCATGACCCCATCTTCAAATTTGGGTCTGACAAAAGAAAAATGTTATTCACATGTCAGTACGTTGTTGTATGCTTTTCTCGTAGGCCCAAGAGAGATCACTGGCGAAAGCTAAATCGCTTGGGCCGTTATCTTTTATGCAGGATTAATGAGCTCCGCGCACATCTTATGAAACGCCTTGGTATGAGCATCGACATCGGCCGCGGTTGTATCCGGGCACATCAACGCCATGTTGTGAAACGGCGTGATCAAGAAGCCATCATTCAACATACGCAAATGGATGTACTGCTCTAATTCAAAGTCCCCGGCGTTGTTGGCATCGGCACCCGTTACTGGCGCGACCTTGCCGAACATATATTCACCACGTGCACCTAAACGATTTACCGTCCATGGCAGATCAAACTCATCAATCGCAGCATCTACACCATCTGACCAACGGGTTCCTAAATCAATCATGCGATCAAAGTTTGCTTGAGTTAGTACCTGCGTCAATGTCGCACGCATCGCAGCTAATGACAACGCATTTCCTGCCAGCGTTCCACCGACTCCACCGGTATCGATGATTTCTAATTCAACCATCGATTTGATCTTGTCTGCGATCGCTTGAGTCATTCCAAATGTTCCCGTTGGAATTCCGCCACCGATTGCTTTACCGATTGTTAGGAAATCTGGCTTCAATCCGCGATCCGCTGTCATTCCACCAGGACCTACTGAAATAGTGTGGGTCTCATCGATAATCAAAATCGTGCCGTACTTCTTTGCTAATTCAGCAACCGCTTCAAGGTAACCAGCTTGTGGCAACACAATTCCAACGTTGGTCATTGCAGGCTCCATCAAGATCGCTGCAACATCTCCGTGTGCCAACGCCTTTTCCATGCCAGCAATATCGTTGAACTCAACAACTCGTGTGGTCTGATCCAACGCAACAGGTGCACCGATATTTCCTTCGCGGGCTACTGTATTTCCAGCAGAATCCAGCGTTGCAAAGGTTTCATCTACAGAACCGTGGTAGCAACGATCAATCACAACAATCTTTGAGCGCCCTGTAATCATTCGGCTATAGCGAATAACGTGACGGTTGGCGTCAGTTGCTGACACTGTAAATTGCCACAGCGGCAAACCAAAGCGGGCCGCTAATTCGGCCGACACAATTGCAGCATCTGCAGTTGGAAGCATCGCGGTAATTCCCTTACCTGCCTGCTCGCGAATAGCAGCCACAGTTGCATCTGGCGAATGGCCTGTCATCGACCCTGTGTCACCTAAACAAAAATCGATGTAGGTATTTCCATCAACATCGGTAAAGCGCGCACCTTTAGCCTCTTGTACAAAAACCGGATACGCACCAGGCCACTTAGCCATCCATGACATTGGAACTCCGCCAGGCATATTTGCTTGGCCCGCTTTAAACATCTCACCACTCTTTGGGTGCAGCTTTAAAAAGCGTTCATCTTCGATTTTACGTAATGCAGCTAAACGGTCGCGATTAATCATGCAACCATCTTATCTTTGAAACCCTCGTATTTACTCGAGCGATTCGAAAACAAACAACGCTTCGATGTAGTTCTCGCCACTAATTCCTAAGTTCTGCGCATCAGGTGGCGCAGTCTGTGGCTCTAAACAAACTCCATCGGAATCCTCGCTATAAACAACCCACCACGGCGCATCACATTCAATTGAAACGCGGGCAACATCTTCCCAAACAACAGCCGGGGTGCCTTTAATGCCGGTAAATGCATCATCCCAAGGCGGCTGCGTTGGAGCGCTTCGTTTTCCTGTTGGAATTCCATCGCTGCCACGGATCAACATCTCCGTTGCATCAAACTCAATTTCCGCGCTGCCACCACGTTCTAGATCGCGGGCAAACCAAGGATGGAAACCTAACCATGCAGGTAGATCGCAACCATTTGGTTCGTATTCCAAAGACCAGCGAATCGCATCATCTAAAACTTCAATTGTTTGTTCAACAGTTGCATCACCGTATGGAGATGGCAGGTGTAACAAAGAACGTCCGGGACCGATTTCTTGCCATGAAGAGATCAAACCAAAACCATGCAACGCATGTGGTGGATCAATAGTTGCAGGAAGCTGAATCTGTTGCCCCGCGCTATTTGTAATTAAACCCTCTTTGATTCGCCCAGCCCACGGTGCCATCGAGTACCAACCCGATGTGTGAACCTGTCCGCGGAATGGAACTGCGAACTCCATCTCGCGCCATTTCAGCGAAGTGATTCGCGCACCATTGTCATCATCGATTGCGATTTGAAATTCAGCATCATCAATAAATTGCATTAGGCATCCAACGCTTCTACTAGTTCGTGCAGTCGTGGAGGTTGAGCACCAGCACGTGAAACGGTAATGCCTGCTGCAATTGCCGCGCGATGTAACACCGCGTTTAGAACCTGTCCCTGCAAACCATTTACAGAGTGCTTAATAATTCCTTCAACCAAAATCGCACCCACTGTGTCACCTGCACCAACAGTGTCTACGACAACAACCTTTGCGCCGTCAACCTCTTCAAAACCATGTTCGGTGTAACCGATGATTCCATGTGCTCCGCGAGTAACAGCAACTAGTGAAACACCGTTTGCAATCCAACGCTTTGCGACCTCATCCATTGAGTCATCTGGATATAACCAGGAAATATCATCATCGGAAAGCTTTACTACGCTTGAAATTCCGACCCATTTTTCAACCGCTGCTCGGTAAGCATCGCGATCGCCCACAACTGATGAACGCACATTGGGATCAAAGACAACAGGTGCGAATTCGGTGCACTTAACAGCCCAGTCATACAAAGTTGTTGATGCAGGTTCGACGATTGTTACCAGCGTTCCGATGTGTAAAACACTTGGTTTTAAACGCTCTGGATCCGGTAACCATGATGGTGAAAACTCAAAGGTCGCAGTTCCATCAATTAAAAATTCATACGACGCAGAACCATTCGCATCCAACGTAACTGTTGCGGTGCATGTTGGCTTGTCGCTACTTAGCGCCAATGACAATCCAACGCCATCGCGCTCTAACTCTTTGCGCGCGCTAACACCATATGCATCAGTTGAAATTCCATCAATGAAATCAACCTCGTATCCCAAACGCGCTAACGCCTTTGCAGTATTTGCAGGACCGCCACCAACAACAGGACCGGTTGGCAAAATATCAATCAGAACTTCACCGCACACCCAGATGCTCAAATTAACTCACCCTTTCGCGCCAAGAATTCAGTCAACACTTCAACACCCAACAAATGATCTTGCACTTGTGGCAAACCACTAATTAATAAAATTCCGACACAACCCATGCCCTTAACATTTAATGGCAATCCGCCACCATGAATCGCATGTGTCTCTTCAGGCAAACCTTTAACCGCATACCAATCGATGCCTTGTTCTTCAGCTAAAACTCTTTCATACATCGTTGAATTGCCAGTTGCTAAAACAACGCGAGCTTTGCGCGCAATCCACGAATCATTGTCGGGCGTTGATCCCGGCAACGATGCATGAAAAACAGTCCACTCCTTTAAGCGAACCTCCACTGCAATTGGCACTCCGCGATCAAAACCCAGATCCAACGCGATCTCACCGATTTCAATCGCCTCTTTTTGCGACAGCGATTCCAATTCAAGTGTCTTGGCCTCAAGCGCCAAGCCTTCACTTGAAAATCCACCCGTTGTAGTCGCCATGTGCGTAATTGTGCCTTAATCTGCGTTCATGATCACTATCCCAGAATCCGACCTCGTCGTTCACGAACTGTGCCTTGGCACCAACATCTTCGGCGGCAACGCCACTGAGGCTGAAAGCCACCTAGTAATGGATGCTTATCGCAGCCATGGCGGCAACTTCATCGACACCGCAGATATGTACAACCAGTGGGTTGAAGGCCATGTGGGCGGAGAGTCCGAGGCAATCATCGGTTCTTGGATGAAAGCTCGCGGAAATCGCAGCGAAATGGTGATCGCAACCAAGGTTTCAAAGATGGATCGTCGCCCAGGATTGTCTGCGAAGAATATTTTCGCCGCCTGCGAAGAATCTCTTGATCGTTTGCAAACCGATTACATCGATCTGTATTACAGCCACGAAGACGATCAAACAGTTTCTTTGGAAGAAACACTTGGCGCATACGCCCATTTAGTTGCAGAAGGAAAGGTGCGTTACATCGCAGCCTCTAACTTCACACCTGCGCGCCTTCGTGAAGCAATTAAGTTCAGCGAAGATAATAACTTGCCTTCATACATCGCAGTTCAAGATCTTTATAACTTGGTAGATCGCAAAGGATATGAAACCGAGATGGCAGCAACTGTTGCCGATCTAGGTATTTCAAACATTCCTTTTTATGGAATCGCTCGCGGCTTCTTAACTGGAAAGTATCGCCCAGGAGTCACCGAAGTAGATTCAAAGCGCGCGGCTGGTGCTCGCGAGTATGCAACAGATAAGAATTACGCAGTTCTTTCTGCGATGGATGAAATCGCAAAGGCTCACAACGCGCCACTTGGTGCGATTGCACTTGGTTGGCTACGTGCTCAACCAACAGTTAGTGCGCCAATTGCATCTGCGAGAACAGTTGCTCAGCTTGAAGAGATCATTCAGGTTGTTGAACTTAGTGGTGCAGAAGTGGAAAAACTAAGCGCCCTGTCTGCTTAATTGAAAATGAATTTTTGGGGTTAAGAGAAAAATGACTACTCAAGACCTTAAAATTTTCTAACTTCCTATTACCCTTTTGGAATGGGAATTCGGAGCAGCCTTATAAAGGGCTTGTTGATTGCACTTGCTGTTGTGCTTATTCCAGTGAGTGCTGTTTCTGCCCAAAAAATAACCCCTGGATCTACCTGCAAAGTTTTAAATCAAAAAGCTACTTATTTAAACAAGGCCTACACCTGCGTTAAATCGGGCAAGAAGTTACTTTGGAATAAGGGCGTTGCGATAGTTAAACCGACACCCATTGCAACACCAACGTCTACTCCAACGCCTGAACCCACTCCAACTCCAACACCGACTCCTACTGTCTCGGCCACACCAACACCGACTCCAACTTTGCCGCCCGCTCCGATAATCCTTACGTGGGACAACATTGTGGCCAACTTTGATCAGATTTCTACAGATGTCTACAACAAAAGCCAGAGCCACGTAGATATTAATTTTCAATCGAAAATCAAGTTAACTGTTTTGGTGGGGCCAAATACAAAACCAAGCGTCATCAAACCCACTGCCGCCTTTAGCCTGGCATCAAATATGTTGAGAAACTTTAAACAGCCCGATGAAGTTTGGGCGATTTATTACAACTACATTGATAAGGATTGGGCTAAGAAATTTTTCCAAGAAAAAGATGGAGCGCCATATTTTAATTCCAAGATTGATTATTCATGTCCCAGTGAAAATGATTGTGAAGTCGCAGGCGGAGGTAATTTACGAAATTGGCAAGGTTATGTTGAGACCGCGGTACCGAATAATCCTTGGTGGACTGATCGAAGTCAATATGCGGGGCAAGACATTCACGAATACACACACGTTGTTCAGTCTTATCAACAAAAACCATCGACGGGCGATTGGTTAAGCAAAATCCCTGTGTGGCTTTCTGAAGGACAGGCAACACTATTTCAAGTATTAGGCAGCAATAAGACTTTGTATTCATATAATTTTGCTCAGGCAAATCAAATTAAGAAGTTTGCACCCGATGCGACATTGAAGGATTTCTCTAGCGATTCAATTTTACGATTCTATGAACTTCTTACACCAGGAAAAAATCCGGATATATACCTAACGAATCCTTCCTTTTATAGGTATGTATTTTCATTGGGTTATGCAACTGTTGAGGCACTTACTGCAATTGGCGGAATCGATTCCACAATGACCCTGGTTAATCAATCTGTGAATGGCACTCCATTTAATCAAGCCTTTAAAAACATATATGGCATTGAGTGGGCTGCAGCAGCTCCAATCCTTGCCGAAATTATTTCAAAACAGACAAAGTAGTACCTACCGCAAAACAATCAATGATCGTTTGGTTATGACTTCGCTTGAAGGCGCTGGCTCATTGTCACGGCGACTTTGAGCCACTTAGCAACCTGAGCATCACTGAAGCCTTCAGCGTTCATGACGTATAGACCTGTGAAGGTATCGCCATTGAATTGGTAGAAGCCAAGCAAGGTACGCGCACGAACTCCGCTATCAATAACTGCGTGAACAAATACGCGATTGCCTTCGGAAACAACGCCAGCGGGGATGTTCTTTAGCGTCTTAAAGTCGTAAGGAACTAAGGCTCCCGTTGCATCTTTGTATCCCTTATCTGCTTGGCACTGAGCCAAAACCTTTACAAGCTCCTTCTGCGCAGCACTTGCTGCTGCAGCAGATGAGTACTTAACAACCTCAGTTGATAAGAATGAGAATGTTGAGCCAACCTTTGTTGCAGTTACTTGGCGGCGTTCAACACGATCCTTTTCAGATGCGAAAGTTCCGTTACACAAATCAAGGGATGGATCATCAAGCTTTGTTCCGCCACCCATAGGTAAAACAGTCCATTCCTGGCTGAAATCTTCAGCGCGGAATCCGAGCTTTGCAAGCTTTACCTGCTTGTCATCAGTCAAGGATGGATCACTAATTGCAGGTGCGCGATCGACTTCCTTCAGGGATCCAAGTGTTGTTGTAACTGAAGTTAAACCAATTAAAACAAAGTTTGATCCACTTACACGAACAACCTTCTTGGTTGTTCCAACATCAACAGTTGCACCAATGCGAAGCTTTGCAGCCTTGCTATCAGCAATGGTTGCAACGGTCTTATTTCCAACCGCAACAGTTGCAGCACCTGCACCAACTAAAACATCATTCTTGCCAGCAACAGTTAGCGATGCTGTGCACTTACCCACACATTTAATTGCTCCTGCTCCATATGCGCTGCCTGCTGGGCTCCATTTTCCGGTCTTTGAACTCTTATCAGCGGTTACAAATGTATTTGCAATGCTGATATCGCCAGTTAATCCGTTACCAACGCAGTCAAAGACCTGCGCGGTACCAACGACTGATGTTCCACTAGCTACCTTAAATGCAGGCGCATTCTTTATATTGCTAGATTGCAAAACCCAACCATCCTCATCGACAACATTTGCTTGGCAGATTCCTGCACCTGCATCTGTTGCGCCCTTCCATTGCAGTGACAGTTCGTTGCCACTAACACCGGTTAAAACAAAATCATTTGTCACAACTGGATGTGCGCGATCAATTACAACCTTTACCGGCGCAGACCAATCGCTCTTGTTGCCAACTACATCAACGGATCGCATTGCAAAGGTGTAGCTACCTTCAGGCAGATCACGCAGATACATAGTCTTTGGCGCCACAAATGGGCTTAGGTACGTCGGCATCCAGCCATCGATATCTGAAGCCTTAAGTGTCTGCACAACCCCGTCTATTTGGCCTTCAAAGCCGGTAATCGCGGTATCTGCATCCTCTGATCCCTCTTTGAGGATCACCATATTCGGCGAATTCCACTGTGCCACCGGTACCAAAACCGGAGTCGGAGGAGGCGTCGTATCAGCCTTCTTCTTAATGGTGACAACTGCACTAGTTTCAGAGGCGACAGCGCTAAAGGAAACATTCCCTGAATAGGTTGTTGCTGTCAGCGCTGTCATTGATCCGCCAACAGATCTTGAATCACGGTATTGATAGGTGTCTAAATTCAACATCCACACATCAGTTCCTAAAACAGAACCAAATTCCGATGCAGCTGCATCTTCAGGATTAGGTGAAACAACAGATGAAATCGGTGGAGGATCTAAACGATAAATCGCAAGCCCTGGCTTGTATCCAGCACCATCGCTCTTGCGACGGTATTCAATCCAGTACGCAGCTTTTCCATCGCGAACAAAGATCGCCTTAACGCCATTTGCAAAATCACTTGGCGCCAAAGTTACTGATTCTGATTGCCACACCTGTTTGATTTGTGAATCATCTAAATACCCCATGCGCCACTGGTGGTAGGTACTTAACGGAGATGTTGTATCAACATTTCCCATTACATCGATCGTTCCGCCGTATTCAACAGCCTTGCAGGTATCTGACCAGGCGCCATCATTTGCCGCGTTATCGCAACGCAAAAAGTTTGAGTGACCTAAACCAAAGGTGTGACCTAATTCGTGTGAGATTACAAAACTTGAAGCGCTGTCATGCAATATCAATGTGCCGCTAACACTCTTTGGTCCACCCATTTGAGCACGGCCCGACCACACACAGCCAGCCTTTGGTGCAATAACAACTAAGTAGCGCTTTGAATAATCTGTAATTCCTAAACGCTTATACGCCTCGGGGCGAATTTGATTCATGAAATCTGAAGCAGCAATACCTTGGCACGCCATCTTTGAAAGCAGATCAATGTTTTCCTTTAAAACCTTGCCTGATTTAAATGAAACTCCGCGATCTTTTGTGTCGCCATACATCGCGGTGAACTTCAGCCAATCAGCATTTACTTCGGAATCAATTACCGCGGCAACCTTGTTTACATCACCAGCTGGTGCAACCGCACCCGGCCAGGTAACTGCAACAACATCGATCACTCGCTCATCAACTGCGTAAGCAGGAGCAAGCCCCAATGAACCGATCGCAAAAACAAAAGCGATTAATATCGAAACCCGTCTGCGCATGGTGAGCATCCTAAATCTCCCACGCTGTTTGTTCATGTCGATTGACCGCAAATACCTGATAACCCATCAACTCTTCCTGTCCAAACCAAGCAACTGAGTCTGTTCCGCCAACCATGACCGCAGTTGCCATGGCATCACACAGCCAACCCTGTGGCCCAACAACGGTTGCCGACTTCGCCCCAATTGCGATCATCCCGCTGTGCGGATCGCTGATGTGTGCCCCGCGTTCATATGTCCCCGATGTTGCAATCGCACCATCCATAATTTCGTATACCTTTACAGCTTCCATTTTATTATCGGGATTTACAACACCAATCGGCCACGGCTTAACAACACCATCGCTATCTACAAACCCACCACGCAACGTTAAATCCCCAGCTGCATTTACCTGCACATGCGCAGCACCTGCTGCAACCAACATATCGGCACACTTATCGGCGGCCCAACCTTTTACTAACCCTGATGGATCAAATCCTCCATCAACCGCCCACGGATCAAAAGCCCCATCACTTAACCACTTTGCCTGTGCACATAAATCCCAGACTTCAATCACATCATCTGGACATTCCTCAATCGCAACTTCTCCGCGACGCAACCGCGACACCCACGACCGATTTTTATACGTTGAAAAATCGCGATCAACATCCTCGCAAAAAGAAATCACTGAATTCATAGCGCGATCTAAATCCGCCGCACTGACATTCGCCCCAGAACAATCCACATCCACAATCGTTCCCCACACAGGAAACTGTCGACGCAGTTGATTCATTCAGCAACCCTACACAAACACCTTACAAACCAGCGTCTGCGAGCGCTCCCTGCAATGACTTAAACCAGCCATAGCTTGTGTACGAAGCACCAGATGCGCCCTTGATATTGGCACTCTGCGCAGCCAATGTCTGTTGCTTCAAAATCGGCACAGCCATATTTGTGTATCGATCATTACGTCCACTTGGTGCCTGCACTGCAACGGCATCAATAATCTTTCCGTTTTGCACAGTAATTTTTACTTGAACAGTTCCGTAGTTAACAAAAACCGCAGGCCCTGTAAATGTTCCACTTTTTGCAGCCGGAGTCGCCACCGCAGTTGTTGCAGCAGCAGTTGGCGTTGCACTCTTCGTAGCCGCCGCTGTCGCACTCGCAGCAGGCGTTGCCTTCTTCGTCGCAACCGGCTTAGCAGTCTTCGTCGCATTGGCAGTTGCAACAGCCTTTGTAGAAGTTGATGATGAAGCAGACGCTGATGAACTAGTTCCAGTGGAACCAATCGCAGAGCCTCCAGCGATATTTATTGAACCGCTAGAACCCAGCTGAGGTGGCGTAATCGCCAAGACAGCACCAAGACCCCCCACAGTGCCTCCTGCAATCAGCAGCGCCCGCTTCATCTCATACCCTCACTTCTTGCATATTTTGTGTAGATCCCCTCGAATGGATCAACACCTGTATAAAAGCCTACTAACCTGAATGATTTCTGAGAACGCCCGCAAAGCCCCCGCAGAGTCTTTACCCTTTAAAAGCTTTACTCCTTATGGAACGCAAACGCCTCGTCGTGGAAACGATTCTTCGGCACACCTAGATCCTCAGCTGCCTTACGCACCTGCGTCACCAATGGCTCTGGCCCACAGATGTAAATATCGCTATCTGCAACCTGCGGCACAAGCGCCTTCAATGACTTCGCATCCATCGGATGGTTCTTGCGCGGTCCCACTAGGTAATGAACCCGAATCGATCCACCGCTATTGAAAGCCAAGTAATCCATTTCTTTCTTAAGAACTAGATCCTCTTCCTTTGATGCACGGAACAACACATCCATCTGCACGCCACCAGAAAGCTCATCCATAAGCGCTCTAATAGGCGTAATACCTACGCCTCCGCCCACCAACACCACATGCGGCTGAGTCGAACGCCCTGCTGTAAATGCACCATAAGGACCTTCAACAAATACTCGCGTGCCCGGCTTTAAGAAAGCCAATGAACGTGAGTGATCACCTAAATCTTTCACTGTGATTCGCAAATGCTTTTCAGTTGGAGCTGCAGATAAAGAATATGGATGTGACATCAAGAAATGACCCTTGGCTAAAAAGCGCCATCCAAAGAACTGTCCGCCTTGCGCATTCAAAGTATCTAAGTGATACCCCTTCATGATTACTGAAACAACTCCAGGTCCTTCAACGACAACCTTTTCAACCTTTAAGTTAACTCGCATGGAACGATAGAAAGGAACCCAGAAGCGCCAGTAAATAATCGCACCAGCCATCGCAACATATAACGCAGTCCAATAAGCACGGTTTAATGGATGCCCAATAAACATCTGCCCATTAATTACCTGGTGCATAAATGATGCAGCAACCGCTGCATAGGTCAGAATGTGAACCAACCACCAGGTTTCATAACTCATCTTTGCTCGTGCCTTCTTATAAGAAGTAACACCAGCCATCACCATCAAAATAAATCCCGCTAGTGCAAACCACATCCAGTCATAGGTAGTTAAGAACTGCCACATTTCCTTATACAAAGGAATTGAATCTTGACCAGCAAATCCCAAAACGATCATGAACACATGCAGACCGATTGCATACAAAGACCATGGACCTAACTTGCGATGCCATGTCACCAATCGATCATGACCAACTCCGCGTTCCACCCATGGAATACGTGCAATTAAAAACATTCCGACAACTGCAAAATAGGTTCCGACCAATGCCAACAAGCGACTGAGTGAAACAACAACCGAATAGAAAGTATTGAAATCGCTAAGCCGCACCGTAGTCAGCTGCAACGCCAACGTCAGCCCCAACCCCGCACCAAGCAGCAGCGCTGCCCAATCGGTACCTGCGGCTGAGTGCTTATAAATGCGGGTTGGCTGAGTCATGGCTCAATTACACCTCAGAACCCTGAGAACTGGGTGAGCAGCAACGCTGAGCCGCCTATGAAGCCCGATACCCTTAACCCATCATGAAGTACGCCCAACTGATTCGCTTGCTAGTTAATCGCGAGCTAACCCTTCGCTACAAGCGCAGTGTTATCGGTATCGGCTGGACCTTGTTGAACCCAATTCTTACAAGCGCGGTTCTTTGGTACGTCTTCTCTTTTGTATTCGCATCACGCCTGCCCAGCGGTCAGCAATTCGCGCCATATCTAATGGCCGGAATCTTGATGAACACATTCTTTAATCAAGGTCTGATGCAGGCCGCAGATTCAATCGCAAGTAATGGCGGAGTCCTTACCAAGATTTATGTTCCGCCTCAGATCTTCGCGATCTCTTCAGCATTAGCCGGCCTTGCAAACTTCTTTATCGGAATGATTCCACTGGCGCTTGTCTGCTTCATTTCAGGACAATCTCTGGCACTAACCCTGCCATTGGTTTTCTTTGTTGGAATCGCTCTCGCACTCCTAACAGCAGGTCTAGGTCTTGCACTTTCGATCATGTTCATCCGCTTCGACGATACTCGCAACATCGTTAACGTCCTACTGATGATCTTGATGTACCTAACACCAATCTTCTACCCAGTAACGGTAATGAATGAAAAGATGCAGCGCATCATCCATTGGAACCCACTAACTAGTTACTTAGATATTTTCCGATGGGCATTTTCAAACAACGCAACCCCAACTCTTTTCAGCTGGATCTACATGACTATCTGGTCAACCTTTGCGATTCTGCTTGGTACTTATGTCTTTAAAAAGTACTGGCCAAGAACGGTGGCGATGCTCTAATGGCCGTTATCGAAGTTAAAAACGTAAACGTGACCTATCGCGTACTGATGAATAAATCAGGATCGCTGAAAGAACTCTTCCGCGATGCCATTAAGGGCAAAGCCCGCGTAGTTGATTACGTTGCACTTCAAGATGTTTCCTTCACCGTAGATAAGGGTGAAGTTGTTGCGATCCTTGGTCGCAACGGCGCAGGTAAATCAACACTGCTTAAAGTTTTAGCTGGTGTGCTGCCTCCAACAAAGGGAACTTCACAGGTCAACGGAAAGATCGCACCGATGATCGAACTTGGCGCAGGCTTTCATCCCGAGATGACGGGTGCTGAAAACGTGCTGTTTTACTCAGCGCTGATGGGCCGCGAGGTTAAGCACGTTAAAGAACGCACCCCTGCAATCGGCGAATGGGCTGGCGTTTCAGACCATATGGATTTTCCCCTTCGCACATTCTCTTCAGGAATGGTTGCCCGTTTAGCTTTTGCAACCGCAACAGATGAGCAAGCAGAAGTGCTTCTAGTAGATGAAGTTCTTTCCGTTGGTGATGCTGATTTCCAAGCAAAATCAAAGGCTCGCATGCACGAACTGATCAACAGCGGTGCTGCGGTTGTTCTGGTCTCACATGACATGTCAGCGGTTCGCGAATTAGCAACCCGCGCAGTGTGGCTAGAAAACGGCCATGTAAAAATGATTGGCAACCCAGAAGAGGTTGTTGCCGCTTACGAAGCAAACTAACAATGCGCGTTCTGCATGTAATCGCTCGTCTAAATGTTGGTGGCACTGCCCGTTACATCACCCAGCTTGCAAACGAACTACCTAAGCACGGGATCGAAACCTTTGTTGCAACTGGATTTGTTCAAGGTGCTGAAGTTGAAGATGAATCCGCGCAATCAATTGACATCATCAGAATCCCTTCGATGGGACGTACGATCAATCCAATCAAGGATCACTTTGCACGCAAGCAGTTAGAAAAGATTATTGCCGAAGTAAAGCCGGACATCATTCATACCCATACATTTAAAGCTGGGTACGTCACCCGCATGAAAAAGCAAACTATTCCTGTTGTTCACACTTTTCATGGCCACTTGCTGGATGACCCAGAGTTTTCAGGTTTTAAATCAAAGGTGATCATCGAAGTCGAGCGCATGCTTGCAAAGAAATCACGCAAACTTGTGACAGTTGGTCGTCGAGTTTCTGAAGAACTACTTGAACAACACATCGGTACAAAAGAGCAGTATGTAAATATTCCTCCCGGGGTTGTTGCACTTAACATCACTCCGCGAGAAGAGGCGATTAAGAACTTGGGGCTCACCGACAACGGGCAACCAATTGTTGGATGGATCGCTCGCGTTACCGGTGTTAAAAACCCAATGCTTGCCCTTCAGGTCGCTGATGCAATGCCAGATACCCACTTTGTGATGGCAGGCGGTGGCGATCTACTCGATCAAGTCAAAGCCAAGGCGCCCTCCAATGTCAGCGTTATTGGCTGGGCAAAGGCAGAAGATCTATTTGGTGCATCCGACATCATCCTGTCCACCAGCGAAAATGAAGGCATGCCCGTTGCTTTAATCGAAGCACAATTGGCTGGCAAACCAGTTGTTGCAACCGATGTTGGCTCAGTCTCTGAAGTACTGCTCAATCACGAGACCGGCATCGTGACCAACAAGAATGCTGGATCAATCGCAGCCGCAATTGAATCTCTATTGCTGGATAAGCAGAAGCGCACAAAGATGGGCACCTTAGCCACCGCCCGCGCACACGCTCTTTTCTCTGTTGACCGCATGATCAACGCTCACATTGACCTGTATAAATCGATTGTGAAATAAGGTTTACCCATGCGCGTATTCATTACTGGTGGAGCCGGATTCATCGGATCCCACTTAGCCGACCATTACGTAGCAGCAGGGCACGAAGTAACAGTTCTTGATAACTTCTCAACTGGATCAAAAAACAACATCGCGCACCTTGATGGAAAGATCACCACAGTTGATTGCGATATTCGCAACATCGAATTAATCGAAACCCTGACCAAAGATACCGACTTAGTTCTTCACATGGCAGCAGCCCTTGGCGTAAACACAATTCTTGAATCTCCACTTGAATCAATGAGCACCAACATCACTGGTAGCGAAGTTGTTTTAAACTCAGCAGCTAAGTTCAATAAGCGAATTATCATCGCAAGCACATCTGAAATTTACGGCAAGAACCCTAAGCAACCATTAAATGAAACTGATGATCGTGTAGTCGGTGCTCCACAAAAGATCCGCTGGACATACAGCGATGCCAAAGCTATTGAAGAGGCAATGGCTTTTGCACTTCACCAAGAAAAGAAATTACCTGTGACAACTGTTCGCTTATTCAACACAGTTGGTCGTCGTCAAACAGGGCGCTACGGAATGGTTGTTCCCCGCTTTGTTCAAGCAGCGCTAAAGAATGAACCAATCACAATCTACGGCGATGGAACCCAATCACGAGTCTTTTGCCATGTGTCAGATGCAGTTCAAGCAATTGCAATTATTGCCGCAACTGAATCAACAATCGGAGATGTCTATAACGTAGGCGGAACCGGCGAAGTAACCATCAAGCAGCTGGCAGAACAGGTTCTAGCAACAACTGGTTCAACATCCGAAATTACCTACACACCATATTCAGATGCATACCCAGCAGGGTTTGAAGATATCCAGCGCCGAGTCCCTGATATCTCAAAGATTAAATCAGCTATTAACTGGGCGCCTACCAAGGATTTGATGCAAATAATCAGCGATATAGCTGCGCTTTAAATGCCGTCTACGCCGGATACTGTGCCGGTGCAATCAAATACATACCCAGAAGCCTTAATTGCTGCATCGCTAACACCATCATGCTTAGTAACAACAACGGCGATCTCATGAGCAGCTAACGGCGAAGATTTTTCACCGCGCCATGAACCTACTAATTCATCATGCCAAACAACTGTTGCACCTTGCTCGCGCAGTACATCAATAACCGCTGCCGCTGGCGTCTCACGAGTATCAGCAACGTTGGCCTTATAAGAAACTCCAACTACAACAACTGATTTACCAGCGATCGATCCACCGAACCCTTCGATCACTCGCTTCACCACATAAGCAGGCATTGCAAGGTTTACCTCGTTTGCACGCTTAATAAATGTGGCAGGGATACCAAGCTCGTTTGCAACATGCGCCAAGTAACTTGGATCCACTGGAATGCAATGGCCACCTACTCCTGGACCAGGATTAAATGCCATAAAACCGTAAGGCTTTGTACCAGCTGCTTCAATCACTTCACGACTTGAAATTCCCAATGCATCTGAAATCTGTGCGAACTCATTTACTAATGCAATGTTTACCTGGCGGAAGGTATTTTCAAAGATCTTTGCTGCTTCTGCTACCTCGGGTGATGAAACTTCAATGATGGTGTCACAGAAACTGCCATAAAATTCACGGGCTTTTGCAACCCCAGCTGGCGTTAATCCACCAATTAAACGTGGAGTGTTCTTTGTTCCCCATTGAGCATTACCTGGATCCACTCGCTCTGGTGAAGAGGCGTACATATGAGCCACACCAGTAATCCGGGCTGCGATTTCCTTGCGCAAAGTACCGGGGTAAGAGGTTGATTCATTCACGATCAGTGCTGGGGTCTTCACATTGTGTGCAATCAAATCTGCTGCAGCATGAACAAATGAAAGATCTGGATTTCGCTTTTCATCAAGTGGTGTTGGCACGGCGATAACAATGACATCACTGCCATCTAGAACTGCTGCATCTGTACTTGCTTTATATGCTCCGCTGCCAACAAAGTCGCCTAAAGCTTTATCTGTAATGCCTTCGATATGAGATGTGCCAGCATTTAGTGCGGCAACTAATCCATTATTAACATCAAAGCCCACCACTGAATGCCCTGCACCTGCTGCGCTGACAGCAATAGTCAGGCCGACATAGCCCTGACCGATGATTGCAACGCGCATAGGATTAGATTACCGAGTTATTTCAGATTCGGATTCAAAGGATCAAGGCGCTTCATTTCCTTCTGCGCCAGAGCCTTTTGCTCAGCCGAAGCATTCTTCATTGAATCCAACGTTGCCCACACTAAGTAGTTGTCTGGAAACCTCTTCGTTGCATCCAAAGCAACCTCAAGTCCTTGTGCCCCTAGTTTGTTATCGTTCAAGGTGCTTGCAACTTGAATCATCCTTGAGTAATCAACTGGCCAAATATATGCGGCTTCTTGAATAACCTGTGGGTTACTTGTTTCAAGTGCACTCTTATATTTTGCAGAAGCAAGATATGGCGGCATTCCAACGAGTATGCCTAATACAAAGGCAATAAATACAGCGACCACTGAACCTGCCGATGTTTGCATAGGCTTACCAGTTACTCGGCTTTTCTTAACGGTCGGCGCTTCGACAGAAGTATTTCTGGTATTAATCTCATAACCGATAATCAAACCAGAGAAAACCCAACCCCAGATCGCAAGACCAATCTGGTTGATACTAATTATTGATTGCGCCTGGAAAGCAACCCATCCAGCAAAGATTCCGACAAATACAGGGTTAAATTTTGTGCTGCGATTAAAGACTCTTACCCCAGAAATAACGACTAAAGCCATTAACGTCACATAAATAATCAGCAGTGGGAAGCCGCCATAAGAAGAGATATCCAAGAAAACATTGTGTGCGGCGTTACTAGTTGTATCAGGCCCACGTCTTAAAGTTGCGGTCAACGTGCGACTGCGTCGATACCAATCTCCGTAGCTGTCCATACCAACACCAAATATTGGATGGCTGATGGTCATATTCCAGCCAGCACGCCAATAATCACCACGATAAGTAACTGAGTCCTTATATAAAACTGATCCTAGTGGACCTTTGTTCAAGGTTCCAAAGAGAACGACAAAGAAACCAAGGATAGAAAGTATCCCGTAACCAACTCCCAAGTTGCGATTCAATTTCAATACAAATAGTCCAAGAACGATCGCAATACCTAAAGCTAAAACTAAAAAACCCTGCTGTGAAGCAGTTTCTTTAATTACATACAAACTAATCAATAAATACAGTCCGATTAATGCCTTAAATTGGATCTTCAAGCCTTTCGCAAAGAATTGTGCAAAAACGACTGACCCCAATACGCCAACCAAAGACGATTGAAAGTTTGGATTACCTAGGAACCCGAATACTGGTGAATATGGGTTCACCCACTTAAAGGGATCGCCATCATTTGCTTGAACCACCCCGTATGCAATTGATGCAGTACCAACGATAATAATAATTCTGCCGAGGTTTTTAATTGCGGCAGGGCTGGAGGCAATCATCGATCCAGCAAAAATTAATGAAAAGGCAAAATAAATTATGAATCCGGTATTCCTACCGTTTGTGCCAAATAACTGTTGGTAGATCTCACCACCGCTCAAGAGAACGACTAATAACTGCCAAATCACAAACCCTGCTATTAAACCGAAGGGAACTCTGTATTTATTCCAGATAACACTTCTTCGATTTGCCAGAATTAATCCCAGACACATAAATCCCACTGGAACAGCAATCAGCATCTTGATCGGATTTATCGGATCTAAAGCCCACAAAGGGGTAACCAGCAGCGTCGTGGCAATCAAGCCCCAACCCAAAATGCGAACGAGTGAGCTCTCTAGTTTCTCTTGCACTCCCTAAGGGTACTAACGGAGACCCCAAATGACCCTGATCTTTCGAAAAGTGCCCTCTCATGACATATGAGAAGGCACTTATTACCCAAAGCCGACCGGGGGAAATTCCCTCGATCGACTAATCGAAAGGAAACAAATGTCTACAAAGACAACTTTCAAGCGCGTAGCGCTTGTAGCAGTTGCAGCTTTGGGTCTAGGGGTTCTCTCTTCTGTTGCGCCAGCTAGTGCGCGCTCGACAGGTATGACAATTTCCCTAGGAACAGCTACAGCTAACGCTGCAATTGTTGGTCAAGTATCAACAATTACAGTTCCAACAACTGTTTCTGTAACAGGTAGCGCTTCAGATACCTATGTGGTTTCTGCAGTGGTTAGTGCTTATGCTTCTGCATCAGCACCAACAATTACAGCTGTCGCAGGAGCTGCAGTAACTGCAGGTACAGGTTACACAGCAGCAGGTTCATGGGCAGCGGCAGACAACAAAGCAACATTCACATTCTCAGCTGCTGTTCCATCAACTACTTACCCACTATCAACAGCAAATACATTCACATTCACACCAACAGCAGCCGGTTCATACACAATCGCTTACTTCCTTGATGGTGGTTCCGATGTGGCTGCAACTGGTGCTCTAAAGGGCTCAGATACAGTTAAGTACATCACTGTAACTGCTGTTACTTCAGCAGCAGCAACAGTTGCGATGAAGCAGCAACTAGCTGGAACAGGTTCATCAACTGGTACTAACGGTCTTTGGGTACGTGTAAACGCTGCAGACTCTGCAGGCGCACTAACACGCCTAAACGCATCACAGATGGCACAGTTCACAATTCCAACAGGTCTAACTCTTGTTGGTGTTAGCAACGGTTCAACTACAACAACCGTCTCTCAGACTGCAACAACTTACGCATTGGGTGCAGCGAACTTCAATGCATCAGGTTATGCATGGCTGAACTTCACAGGTACTGCAGGAACTAAGGCATTAACTGCCAAGATTTCTGATGGTGCAACTTCATCTTCACTATCATTGGTTTATGCAGCTTCTGCTGGAACTCCTGTTGTTGGTGTAGTTGGAACTGCCGGTAACTCAGATGGTACTGATATCCCTGCAGGTGCAAATGGTGTTGCGGTTACAGGTATTACAGGATCTACAACTGCAAACAGCGTCTCAACAACATCAACTTCAGACACATTCGAGATTTTTGACAATGTTGCTGATGCTGTTACATATGTTTCTATCACTGACACCGATTTCACTATCTTCGGTGCTTTGACAGCATTCACACAGGACATCACAGTAACATTTGGTGCTGTTGATACAGCAGCTGCAGCAGGAGATCCAGCTGCTGGACTTGCTTCAGCTACATTTGATGTTGCTCACGCAGCCCTAGGAAGTAAGGCAAATACAACAGTAAAGAAGTCATTTACTTACACACCTTCAGGTCTATCTGCTGTAACCGTAACTGGTGTAACTGGTGCTGTTGGTTCCGGCCAAATCACAATCAAGCCAGCTGCAGCTGTACAGGTTGTTAATGGTGGATCAATCACTGTAACAGCTACATTCGTAGATCAGTACGGCGTAGCAGCCGTTGGCAAGGCAATCACTGCATCAGTTTCTGGACGTAACACTTCAGCTGCTGCAACTAACCTTGTAACAGATGCAACAGGAACTGTTTCATACACAGTAACTGATGCTCTTCCAACATCTGCAACACTCACAGATACAGTGACTTTCTCAGGTGGCGCTGCAAGCGGAAACACAGTAACAATTACTTATGTTTCAGCTCTTACAGCATCAACAATGACAACTTCACCATCTGCAACTACGACAACTGCTTCAGCACCTAAGGATCTTGGTGCAGTTGATTCATCTGGAACAGCTTCAGCTGGTGCAGATGCAGTAACAGCAACTGTTAAGGATGCAAATGGAGTTGCGATTGCTGGTCTTCCAGTAACAATCACACTTCCAGCAGGCGTTTCATTGAAGTCAACTTCAACAGCAACTGCTTACACAAATGCGTCAGGTGTTGCAACATGGTCTGTTTACACAACTAAGGCTGGAACATATGCACTCTCATTCGCAGGTGGCGGTCTAACAAAGACTGGCTATGTGAAGTGGACTGCAGGAACAGCTCGCGTTGTTTCAGTAACAGCAGGAACTGCTGATTCAGGAACAGTACCTGTAACAATTTCTGTAACAGACGCAAATGGCAATGGAGTATCTGCTGCATCAGTTTCACTAGTTGCAACAGGTGGATACTTCCAGGGTCTACCAATGACATCTACACAGACAACATCAGCAGATGGAACACTTGTTGTTGCATTCGTTGGTTCAGGTTCTGTTAAGGCAACAATCTCAGGTGGTCAGTCACTTGATCTTGCTGGCTACGTTGGTACAACGGCAGCAGCTGGATACCCAGCTGGTGTAGCAACTGTAACTGTTGCTGTAGACGGCGGAACATCTGCTGCACAGACAGCTTCAGATGCAGCAGCAGAAGCAACTGATGCAGCAAACGCAGCAACTGATGCAGCTAACGCTGCAGCAGAGGCAGCAGATGCAGCAACAGCTGCAGCACAAGATGCTGCAGATGCAGTAGCTGCTCTATCTACTCAGGTTACAGAGATGGTTTCTGCTCTAAAGAAGCAGATCACAGCTCTAACTAACCTAGTAATCAAGATCCAGAAGAAAGTAAAGGCTTAATTAGCCCGAGCTTCTAAAGGATTTAACTCTTAGGAGTTAGCTCTAGTCCGGAACCCGGTTCTCTCGAAAGAGGGGGCCGGGTTTCGGCATTGCTAAAGAAGAATCAAAAATAAGAACTAAAAGCCAGCTACTTTACTCAGCAATAAACCAACATCATCAATTTCATTATCAAGGACTTGGGTATAAACATTCATCGTTACTCGAGGATCAGAATGCCCAAGTAGGCGCTGAGCAGTAGTTACATGGACACCTTGTTGCTTTAGTAAGTATGCGTATGTATGGCGTAGAGAATGAATATCTACACCGTAGGGTTTTAGGACCTTACGAAGCGTTTTAGGGCTTTTTGGAAATACTTTAAAAGGACTTACCAAAGGAACTGATCTAATGCCCGCCTTGCTCTTAGTCTCCCCGTGAATCGATTTATTGATCCAAACGCGATCATCATGAATATCTTCAAGAGTTAATGCGACTGCCTCTGACCAACGCAAACCATGTAGTGCGAGGAATCTTATGTGCGCGGTGTACTGACCAAAATCCCCAGAAGCAACTTCGTCCCATGTTAAGAATTCACGCGGCTTAACCATAATCTTTGGACCTGAAACTCCATGAGCAGGAGATGCATCGATAATCTCTTGAGCCAAAGCCTCTCTAAAGACAGTTTTAATCACCGCCAATGACATTGCGCTGGTGTGTGGCGGCAACCCTTGAATAGTTCCTTGAATGTCTAATCTCTTAATGCTTCGAATATCACGATGTGCCAGAGTAGGAAAAACGTGCAAACGCAACATTGAATGGTAGGTAGCAAATGTTTTTTGACGAATTGGTAAATGTTTTATAGTTTGTAATGCAAAACTTTCAAACAACACGATTGCTCCTTTCCATTTCATAGTTCGAAATCAAAAGGAGTTAGCTCTGCAAGAATTGTGAACTAACATCCTTTGCAATATCGCGGACATATTCATTCATAACGAGGCAAACAATTTCTTTAACTGGTTAAATCAAATTATGGACAAGACTGGTCATTCATCTGCCATTAAAAACCGGTTAGCTCCCGAAAGAACTAACCGGCTTTTAAATCTTTGTGTGTACCGGGATCCGATTCAATTAAGAACCGGATCCCGGCTTAACACTGTAGATCAGAGAAGCTCGGGCTAATTAAGCCTTTACCTTCTTCTGGATCTTGATTACTAGGTTTGTTAGAGCTGTGATCTGCTTCTTTAGAGCAGAAACCATCTCTGTAACCTGAGTAGATAGAGCAGCTACTGCATCTGCAGCATCTTGTGCTGCAGCTGTTGCTGCATCTGCTGCCTCTGCTGCAGCGTTAGCTGCATCAGTTGCTGCATTTGCTGCATCAGTTGCTTCTGCTGCTGCATCTGCTGCTGCCTGTGCAACATCTGCTCCTGCAGCAACTGCAACAGTTACTGAGTTGATACCAGCATCAGCAAATGAAGCACCGACGCCAACCTCAGCTAATGTTGTTGTTCCAGCAACGTATGCAGTGAACGCAGTCTGAGTTGTTGCTGTAGAACAAACAGCAATTCCAGCCTTTGCGCCTGTCTGGCCGTAGCAAGCATTAGTTGGTGCAGTGCTTGCACCATCTCCGCCTGCCTGAATTGTTACAACAGAATCAGCTGAACCAGCGTTGAAAATGAACTCAGCCTTACCGTTTGCATCAGTGATCTTTCCAGCGGCATTGTTTCCTCCACCGAATAGACCATTACCTGTGCGAGTTGCCCATAGAGGCACACCCTGAACAACGTTGCCGAAACGATCCTTTGCAGTCACTGTGATGGTGTTTCCATCAAGTACTGCTGCGATTGATCGTACTTCACCGTTTCCAGAAGTTGAACCTGTCGCTCCGCCTTGACGGAATGCAACTGTTCCAGTTCCAGTCTTGGTTCCTGCTGTTGCAGTGAATGTCTTTACTCCAGCTGTCCAACCATAGACATATGAAGTTGCTGTTCCATCAGTTCCTGTGTAAACAGTCACGTATGTTGAAGCTACTGCAGCACCTGCATCGGTAGTTTTGAATACAACTGGCACACCAACTAGTAGTGCTCCATTTGCATCTGTAACAGTTGCTGTTACGGCAGTCCAAGTACGTGCAGTAGATGAACCTGTAGCACCTGAAGATTCAGCGTTGATATCAGTGTATGTAATACCTGATGCCGCTGTGTCATCTGTGGTTGGTGTCTCTAGTTCAACAGTTGAGATTCCAAGTGTTGAATCTGTGTAGTTAATTGTTACAGTCGCTGCTGTTCCAGTTGTTGGTGTAAATGTAACAACGTCCTGCTTGTTTGTTGTTGCAGATGTACCAGCATCTGTACGTGTGTAAGTTACGCGACCGTTTGCATCTGTAGCAAGTGTTGTACCTGTTACTGATGCATTTCGACCTGTAGTTGTAACTGTTACAACATGGTTTGCAACAGCTGCTCCAAATTGATCCTTCACAACTGCTGAAAGAACAGAAGATGCACCAAATGCAGCCTTAACAACTGAGTTTGGCTCTACTGTTACAGCAATACCTGAAGATGAAGCTGTGCGTGACGTTACAACGATTGCTGATGATGTACCAGCTACAACGCTCGCTGTGAATGAGTAGCCGTTAAGCATGGCTGCTGTAGTCACAGAAAGTGTTGCTGTGCCTGCACCTGTAGCTGCAGTTGAAAGTGCTGGTGCAACATAGGTTGAGTATGTGGCTCCAACTAGACCAGTGATTTGACCTGAAGTATCAGTCATATCAACAGTTACATACTTCGCCGCTGCGTTAGCAGTTGTGAATGTAAGTAGGTATGAATGTGAAGTTGTAGAAGTTGAGACATCTTCAGTGTATGAAGCGCCTGAGCCAGCTACACCCTTGTGACCGCTACCTGGACGAACTGAAAGTAGAGGGTCGGCAATTGTGAGTGATGTAAATTCAAAGTGCTTTACAGTTGAGAAGGTAGCTGTTGTTGAAACAGTTGAGCTCAACATTCCACTTCCAGTTGCAGTTAGGATCGCATCAACAGCTGCATCGGTTGCATCCTTTACCTGGATGTATCCAACTCCGTTTGAGAAGTTTGAGCTATCGAGTCCAGCTGTTACACCAGCGCCATTGTAAGTCGGTGTACATGCGGAAGCACAAGCTGCAGCGATTTCACCAACATTTGTTGTAGTCGCACTTGAAGTGATGTTGATTGTTTCACCAGCTGCTAATTGTGCTACAGCTCCTGAAGCATCCTTCAAAGTTACCTTGTAGATCTGGCCCTCTGAAGTAGTACCACCAGTTGTTGCACCAGTTACAGCAGCGAGTGCTACTGTTGAAACTGCTCCACCTGTGGTGATTGTGTAAGTTGCAGAAGCATCTCCTGCAGCATATGAGTTAGTCAGAGTTGAACCTGCACGAGTTGAAACAAGTACTGTGTAAGTACCAGCAACATCAGGAGTGATTGAGATTTTGAACCCTGCTGAAGTTTGTGTTGTCCAACCTGTTGAAGTGAACAAAGCTGCAACTGTTAACTTATCTGTTGCATTCTGTGTTGCAGATCCAGTTGTACCCCATGTAGATGTGTTATCTAGGATATCAATCTGAGCAGGAACAGTTGAAGCACCGTATACACCAGTGACAAATGAAGCACCGGCTGTGCCGTCTGCTGCCTTGCCTGCAGTTGTAATTGACTTAAATGCAGAACCAGTAGGAGCTGAGGTGATCTTTACGTTCACTGTGAACGTGTCAACTGTGTCAGCGAATGGTGCTGCAACTGTGATTGGAGTGATGTTCGCTACGCCAACCTGAGCCACTGGAGTTGTACCCACAGTGATTGCAGTTGGAGTAATTGCACCAGTTGCACTTGCGGGCGCAACTGAAGTTAGAACACCAAATCCCAACGCAGCAACTGCTACAAGCGCTACGCGCTTGAAAGTTGTCTTTGTAGACATTTGTTTCCTTTCGATTAGTCGATCGAGGGAATTTCCCCCGGTCGGCTTTGGGTAATAAGTGCCTTCTCATATGTCATGAGAGGGTCTTTTTCACCCGATTCGATGAATCGCACGTGCTGATTCACCAAATTCCCCACCGTGTATCCGGACGCGGCGAGGAAACCTATTTATTTGTTTTTCACCTGCACTGCTTGCGCTAGTACCTGTGTCTTGCCAGAGTTCATAAGAACTCGAGTTGTGATTGAAGCTGGTGCATCGCCTAAGTCGTAGCCGCGTGAACCAGTTGGAACCACAAAATCTGATGTCTTGAGGTAACCGACATTTGATGTCGATGTAATCAAGTAGTTGCCATTTGCTAGGCGATCGATTGATGTATCAGTTGACTTGATTTCAACTGAACGCCAGTTACCACCGAAGCCAACGTTGATGTTGTTAACGGTGTAATTAGTACCTGTTCCATCAACTGTGATTAGCTGATCGATTAGAACGTTTGGACCAACTGAACCTGTGATGAACTGGTTGTTGATTAGAAGTCCTGATGTACCAACAGTTGTGATGCCCTTTGTTACGCGGCCAACACCAGCGATTGAGTTTTCATCAGTAACGCTGAATCCTGTTGGGATTCCGTCTTTATCAAGACCCAAGAATGAAAGTGCCGCGATCTTCGCGTACACAGCTGCTTGCTGAGCCTTCTTCGCAGCAGCTGTTGCTGCAGCTTGTGCCTTAGCAGTTGCTGTTGCAGAAGCTGTTGGAGTTGATGCAGCAGGTGCATCTGTTTCTACCTGGGCTACAACTGGAAGCATTGGAGATTCATTTCCAGTCATTGAGTTAAAGCCAAGGAAAGCTGTAATAACTAAAAGTAGTGAAAGCGCAGCCTTTGATGATTTCTGTGCGATTTCAACTGACTTCTTGAATGTTGTTGAAAGAGCATCAAGTGCTGTTAGGCCAGTCTTTTCATCAACGATCCATTCGCCAAGAACGCGAACCATTGACTTGCGAGCGCGCACAAGAATGTGGCGAACATTTGCTGGAGTTGTATTAAGAGCGGTTGCGATCTCTTCTGTTGTGCGGCCTTCCATTTCCCACATAACAAGCGCTGTGCGCTGATCTGGAGTTAGGCGTGAAAGAGCTTCGCGGATAATCGCGGCATCTTCTGCAGCAGTAATAGTTATATCAAGATCAATGTGGTTTTCAGATGCGATCTCGTTCAGGCGCTCCTGAGTTGTATCTGCATCGATTGCTACCAAGTTAGGGCGTGCACCACGTGCGCGGATTACGTTTAGCGCAAGGTTGTTAACTGATGTACGTAGGTATGCAATTGCACGATCAGCTGTGTCTAGGTCAGGGGCTGCAAGCATGAACTTCAAGAATGCTTCCTGTACGACCTCATTTGCTTCTGCCTCATCGCGGGTGATGCGGCGTGCTTGTGAGACTAGCTGTGTGCGGTGCTCGGTGTAGATCGCTGACAGTTGTGCGATAGACCAATCAGCGGTTGAGCCTGGAGTTGTTGTTGCTTCTAGAGCGTCTGCGGGATTTGCGCTCAGTAGGCGGGCGGCATCGGTCGCTGCAGCTGCTTTCGCCGCTTTCGACTTCAATAGTGCCATGTGTGTAACTCCCGCGAGTTTCATAATGAAGGCAACGTCTTGCCCTCTAATAGTTAAGACACCGCTGGGGGCCAAATGTTGTGCCCAAATGAAATATTTCTTTAGAAAGATTTCTAGCGGTATGGATTGAGCGTGTATTGGGAATAGAACGCAGGGCTTTCGCCGGTGGGCACGCTTAAATCAGCGTACAAATGGGGGAAGTGCAGGTAGATAGGGTCGCAAAATAAGGCCCTTGATTTACGGTCATAAGCGGTCACTGTCAGTCACCCTTTAAAGGGTTAGATCACACCGCGGGTCCAGCCTGATCGTTAGATCAGAGAAAGCATCAACGCTTTCTTGGCAGCTTCCTTACGATCGCTAACGGCCAACGCCTGGTAGATGCGCATGGTCTCGTGGCGGATCGTGGAAACTGAAAAGCCCATTTCAGTGGCTAATTCGTGGTTGGTCTTGCCCTCGACCATGCCGCGCAGGATCGATAGCTGGCGGGCAGAAAGCTGGCCAGCACCTGAATCACGGCTGTCATTGATCGCAGCGATTCCAGGAATATTGACTGAGGCTCCACGGCTTTGGAATGACAGGTACAAAGCGATTGGAACACACAGATCATCAATCGCATCTGCAATTTTTTGTTTTTCGGAATCACTTACGGGATTGGCAAATTCGACAATTAAATAACCTTGAATTACGCCGTGATCGCGCAGGCTATTTACATGCATCAAAGAGTTTGGAGTCCACTTTTCTTTTGATGCGCTCGCAATTAGTTTCACATCGGGTGAATCAACTGCGCGCCATTCAGCACTTGGGATTACACGATTGCGCCAAGCATCAGCGTCGGGATATCCGTACTGCCCTAAAACATGTATGGAATCATCACTATTGATACGTCCAAAGCGAATACCTTGGACTGAATAATCAGATAGGTAATCAGTTGCAAGAGCGCGTGCGATCTCTTCTGTTGATGGATGGAAACTCATCCACTCAATAAATTTTCTAATCTGACTCATGTCGATGTCGCTATTTGTTCATTGAACTGTTCAAATTCAATTCCAAATAACTTAGTAACCTTCCTGTCCAAAGGTTGCTACCGATCCCGCAGCTGTTCGGAGCGCGCGATCTTTTTGAATTGGGGATTCCCCCGCACAAAAAAGATCCGCCGGTTAGCGCCCCCCCCCCCTGATCTTCAGGAATTGAGGGACGAGATAAATCTCCAGCTGAACTTCTTACGCAGAAGGGTAAGAGGTAAGGGTGAGGTTTTGGAAGTGGTTTGTATAAATGACTGGTCACGGTTTAGATGGTCAGTTGCAGCGTATTTGCAGAAATGAACTCACAAAGTTGCAGAAGAAATGGGTACTGGTGGTCAGCGAGCTTTAGTTGAAGATCGCTCCACAATCTGTGGTTGGAAGACCACATGCTGGTGAAGATGGTTTTCATCAGCTGAAAGCTCGGCCAACATCTGCTCGCCCATCGTGTACCCCAGTTGATACGGGGTTTGAGAAACCGTAGACAGGGGCACAAGGGCAGATTCAGCGTACGCGACGTTGTCGTAGCCCAACACAGACACCTGATCAGGGACCTTAATTCCCTCCTTGAGCAAGAAGTTGATGATTCCCAAGGCCAAGGCGTCATTTCCCGCAAAGATCGCATCAGGCAGCTTGGGCAGGGCCAGGATCGATGGGGCAATTTGTTCGCCTGAAATGAAGTCCAGCGAAGGTGAGTTCATGACCTGCAGATTCACATCAAACTCTTGGGATGCCAAGGTGATGCCTACAAAGCGTTGATTGCTTTGGTGGTGGTGAGACGGGCCTGAAATCCACAAAATATCTTTATGCCCCAACTTATGTAAATACTCAAGGCCGATATAACCGCCACGAACTTGATCAATAGAAACTGAACATTGTTCTGGCTCTTCATCTGATTGAGAAATGTATCCAACGCGGATATTTTGATCGATGTACTTCTCAAACACCTGATTGCGTGGACCCACTGGGGTAACGATTACACCTTTAAAACCAGCGTCCACCATTGATGTTAAAAGGTGAAGTTCTATCGCTTCATCTTCGCGGCTGTAGCCCGTCAATACTCTTAAACCACCTTTAGCAACCGAGTCTTCAACCCCTTGTGCAAGTTCGGTGTAAAAAGGATTATCGCTTAGAGGCAAAATCAAGCCAATAACTTTTGGTTCGCGATTACTATTTTTCATTTGCGCATTTGGAACAAAGCCCAGCATGTCGATCGCTTCGCGAACACGTTGACGTGTTTCTTCAGAAACATGCGCAGGGCGGTTAAGAACATTTGAAACTGTTCCAACTGAAACCTTTGCTTGTTTCGCAACATCACGGACATTTGGCTTGTTCACTCTCACAATCTACTCTCGCTTTTTTCTTCTTTTTACCAATTTGATTTCGGATTAATAACAATTCTGAAGTTGATAATGAACTGAGAATTAGTAAAGCGGTGCACCCTCGTTATGAGAGTGCACCGCCCGTTAGAACCTGTTAAAGGTCGAGGCTAATTAAGCCTTTACCTTCTTCTGGATCTTGATTACTAGGTTAGTTAGAGCTGTGATCTGCTTCTTTAGAGCATCGATCATCGCTGCAACTGATACTGAAAGTGCTGCTACTGCATCAGCTGCATCCTGTGCTGCTGCTGTTGCTGCATCTGCTGCCTCTGCTGCAGCGTTTGCTGCATCAGTTGCTGCGTTTGCTGCATCGGTTGCTTCCGCTGCTGCATCTGCTGCTGCCTGAGCTGTATCTACAGCCTGACCGCCTTCAACTGCAACAGTCGCTGATGTTCCGGCGATCTGTGCTGCTACTGGAAGTCCTGTTCCACCTGTGTACTTCAACTGAAGTGAAGTTGCATATGAAGGAACGAATACTGTGTATGTAGCTGAACCTGTTGAAGTTGCTGCTACTACATCTGTACCTGAGATTGTTGCTGACGCTGAACCCAATGCGTAAGTAGGTGTTAATCCACCTGCTGCAAAGATATTTGCGTATGTAGCGTTTGGAACTGCAAGTCCTGATGCATCCAAAACAGTTACCTTAACAGTTGCAACTTCACCTGGAACGTATGAAGACTTGTCCCATGTAACAGAAACTGATGCAGGTGTTGATGAACCAACACGAACTGTTACAGGAGCTGAAGCAACGTTTGTTGTTGCAGTAGCTGATGATCCAGTTCCAACTGTAATTGTTGTTGTTCCAGCTGCTACTCCAACAAGTGTGAATGTTGCCTTACCTGAAGTGATTGCTGCTGATGTGTATGAGTTTGAAGCAACTGTTGCTACTGATGAAGTTGCGTATAGGTTACCTGCGCCTACAACTACGCCTGCTGCATCGTATGCAACTGCAGTAACTGCACCAACTGATGCACCTGTGTTTGACGCAGGAATTACTGAGTTAACAACTGTTGCTACAACTGAAGCTACATCACCGTAGAAAGTTACTGTCTCTGTTGCAAGTACTGTTGTACCAGCTGAGATAGTTACAGTTGCGACACCTGAAGTACCGTCTGAGAAAACACCAATTGTGTTCTGACCAGCTGTACCGGTGATTCCACGACCTGTTGAAACGATTGAAGCTACGTTCGCAGCTGTATCGATTCCAAGTGTTCCTGGACCCGTGATTGTTGCAGTCAAGATTGTTGAAGATGTTAGGTCAGTTGTTGCAGCGTTCTTTGAAGTTACAACAATTGAAGCCTTCTGCGCTGATGTATCAGTAGCGCGTGTAACTGAGACTGCTACATCTGCTGTTGCAGTTGTTGTCTCACCTAGGTTGATGAATGATGTTGAGTTAGCTGCTGTAACTGCACCAACTGCTGAAGCTGTAACTGTCCATAGAAGAGCAGGAGAGTTAGCTCCTGTAGCAGGAGTTACCTTTACAACGTAAGTTCCCGCAACATCTGCGTTGAGAGAAATTGTTCCGAAACCAGTTGAACGACCTGCGGCAGCTGAAGTAACAGTAACTGTTAGTCCTGATGCAGCTGAAGTTGCGTTAACAAGTGTTCCGCCAGCAGCAGTGACTGTTGGAAGAGCTGAGCTTGTTGCTGGTGAGCTCTGTAGTGACACTGTGAATGATGTTGTGTCGCCTGAAGCTGCAGCTACAGATGAGCTAGTAACAATGTTTGTTACTGCCGTTCCAACTGTTGCTGTTGACGTTGCTGATGCAGCAGTCAGAGTATCTGCCTGACCTGCTGCTGCTGAAGCTGAAACAGCTGAGAATGAACCCAGTGTCAAAGCAACAACTGCAACAAGCGCGATGCGCTTGAAAGTTGTCTTTGTAGACATTTGTTTCCTTTCGATAGTCGATCTAGAGAATTTCCCTAGTTCGGCTTGAATCAGATATCTCTGATTCGTTTCGATGAATCGCACGTGCTGATTCACCAAATCCTTCGTTCCATTCCGGTGGAAACGAAGGAATTCTTTTTACTTCTCCAATACCTGCGCTGCCTGCGCGATGATTTGGGTTTTTCCTGAGTTCAATAAAATTCGAGTTGTGATGCTCTTTGGTGCATCCGATATGTCATATCCACGAGCACCTGTAGCGATGCTGAAAGTCGTTGGATTTAGGTAACCAATATGGATAGTTGCTGTTACTAGGTATTGGCCATTAGCAAGTCGCTCTACAACTGAATCAATACTGTTGATTTCAACTGAGTTCCAGTTACCTGCAAAGCCCACATTCACAGTATTTGCTGTGTAGTTAGTGCCTGTTCCGTCAACTGTGATTTGCTGATCGATCAAGACATTTGGACCAACTGAACCGGTAATGAATTGATTTGCAACAATTAATCCGTTTGCATTAACAGTTGAGTAACCCTTTGTTACGCGTGCTTTACCAAATACATTGTTTGCATCTGTAACTGTGAAACCAGTTGGCACTCCTTGGTTATCTAGCCCAAAGAATGAAAGTGCTGCAGCTTTGATATTGATTGCGGCTTGCTGGGCTTTCTTTGCAGCAGCTTGTGCAGCCGCAGCCTTAGTGGCAGCAAGCGCTGCTGGTGTTTGCTTAGAAATAGATGACGGGGATGTTTCCGGTGTCGTAGATACGTCGACTACACCTGGAACCCGAACCCCCTCGTTCCCCGTCAAAGATGTGAATCCCAGGAATGCAGTGATTACCAAAAGTAATGACAGTGCCGCCTTAGATGATTTTTGTGCAAGCTCTGCAGCTTTCTTGTATGTAGTCGAAAGTGCATCGAGCGCAGTAAGACCGGTTTCTTCATTAATAACAAGTGTTGAAAGAACCTTGCGCAACGAAGCGCGAGCGCGTGAAACTGTGTGACGCACGGCAGATTCTTTGATTCCAAGTTCGGCCGCAATCTCCCCCGTTGAGCGGCCTTCCATTTCCCACATCACAAGTGCTGCGCGCTCTGCAGGAGAAAGAAGAGCGAGTGCCTGGCGAATAATTGCGGCATCTTCTGCAGCTGACATCGCAGCTGAGTGATCGCCATTGTTTTGCCAAGCAGCTTCAACTTCAGCTGTTGCATCATCGATTACAACCAAATTTGGGCGACGGCCTTCGGCACGGAAAAGATCAATGCAAAGATTTTCGATGGTCCGGTGCAGATAGGAGAGTGCGTGATCCTCTGATTCAAGCTCGGGGGCCGCGAGCATGAACTTGATCAAGGCATCCTGAGTGATTTCCTCAGCCTTGATTGAATCCTTGAGAACACGAGATGCATGGGCCATGAGCTCAGCGCGGTGCTGGGTGTAAAAAGCCCCCAGGTCGCCGACAGTCCACGCGTGTGGAGTCGAGCTCGTTGTTGCCATGAATAAATCCCCGTTCGTAGAAGCGTCCTTCTATCTGCTTCTACGCATTGACCGGTCATTTGTAGCGGAGAACGGACAAAACGGACATATCTCTAAGGTATTACGCTTAAATCAATGCTGCGAGCGTGGGGAAGGGGTTTACCAGTCGCGAAGATTACCCGAGTCAATGACCATAAATGACCATTTACACCTCTTTATTACATACATATTTGCAGGCAAGTCCCCTGCGCAACAAAAAACCCCGCACATAGGCGGGGTATCGAGAAAGAATTGTGGGCCCAGACGGGCTCGAACCGTCGACCCACGGATTAAAAGTCCGTTGCTCTACCGACTGAGCTATAGGCCCCACTGCACGCAGTTTCTACGGGTTTTACGCGTAAATCACTGCTGCGGGCGCAATCGTATCGGAGATTTAGAGCCTTGGCGCCATGCCCAAAATCAAAGCAGAGATGGATTTAGTCGTGAGATGGGGTGCGCAAAAACAGCACCAAAGCCAGCAACCAGCCAGCGCCGAATACACCTATTAATAAGGAACCCCAAGAATCTGGATACATATAAACCCCAACTGCAATTACCGCGCACACACCTGCAGATGCCCACAATGAAATAGCAGCCACAGGTCGGGTTAATCCACCGCGCACTAAACGATGAGACAGATGATCCTTGCCACCAGTCAGCGGTGACAATCCACGAGACAAACGCGAGAAAACAGCAACACATGTATCAAGCAATGGCACCGCTAACAACATCACCGGAATCGCCAAAGATTTCCACGTTGGAACAATCCCTGGATTTAATCGAATAGTTGCCACAGAAATAATGATTCCCAAAAACAGCGCGCCTGCATCGCCCATATAAATCTTTGCGGGGGATTTGTTCCACATTAAAAATCCGATAGTTGCACCAGCTGTAACAATTGAAAGCGCGCTTACCAATTCCTGCCCGCGATCAAACGCAATAACAAATACACCCAGCGCAGCGATGGCTACCGCACCCGATGCCGCCCCATCTAAATTGTCAAAGAAGTTAATACTGTTACAAATTCCAACGATCCACAAAATCGTGACCAATGTATTGATCCACGATCCAGAATCTGCCGAACTTCCAGAACCAAACGGTGTTCCTATCGTTCCGTTTTGAACAATTACAAACGCAACCGTTGTTCCAACAACTGTTTGTGCAATCAATCGTGGCCACGGTGATAGCGAGCGCAGATCATCAAACAAACCTATTGCACCAAGCACCAACGCCGGTAGCAAAACAGTAAAAGCTAAATCCTTAAGCTGGTCGCTGTTATCAGATGCATAATCACTTCCTCCAACAAAGACCGCAGCAAATGTCACAATCGAAATACCAAATGCAATCGCTACGCCACCCAAGTAAGGCACAGGTTCTGCCTGTGTTTTACGGGCTAAATTCGGCGCATCCATTGCACCTAAACGAATCGCTAAAGCCCTTACAGGCCAGGTTAATAAACCAGTTAACGCAAAAGCTGCTACACCTAAAATCGCAAACTGGCTAGCGCTAATGCTCATTGGAAAATCCTAATCACTTAATTCTGTGAACCAGAATGTGCGGCTCGCTTTAACCGGTCACGAATTGCAATCGCAATTCCATCGCCCTGTGGCTGTGCAACAACAACTGTCTCCAAACCTTTTTCATCGGCGGCGCGAAGTGCTGCATATAAAACCCGCGCAAACTCATCATGCGTTTTCGGCGCAGCCAATCGCACAACCCCTTCGGGTGTCACCACATCTGCCATGGCAATAAATCCTTGACCTACAACGGGGGAATGATCCAATACAACTGTTGCCACCGGCGCGTAGTGACTCTCTAATGAACCACTGACACGGATCTCTGCGCTTTCCACAGCCCCAACAACTTCTAGCCCTGTGGACTCTTCAATCATTGCAATAGTGACAGCCCCCGGACGCAAAATTCTTGGAACATCCCCAGTGCAATCAATAATCGTTGACTCAACACCCACATCGCACGCACCGCCATCAAGAATCTGATCCGCATCTGCCAAATACTCACCCAATTCATCTGCCACCGCTTGCGCCGTTGTTGGTGAAACGTTTCCAAATCGATTGGCACTTGGTGCAGCAACGCCCTTGCCACCCACCCGCGCAAAAGCTTCTAACAATCCCAATGCCACAGGATGCGCCGGCACACGAACCCCAACCGTCTCCTGCCCACCTGTTACAAAATCTCCGGCCAACTCACTTCGCTTCATAATCAAAGTCATCGGCCCTGGCCAAAAATCACGCGCCAACGCAATCGCATATCCAGACACTTCCGCCGCCCATTCACCCATCGCATCCATCGATGCAACATGCACAATTAATGGGTGATCTGCAGGCCTGCCTTTTACTGCATAAATCCGCGCAACCGCATCAGCATTTGTCGCATCGGCACCTAATCCATAAACAGTCTCTGTAGGAAATGCGACAAGGTTTCCAGCCAATAAGTTTTCAGCAGCACCCGACATCACATCTGCGCTGCACTTTGACATGAACTGGCTCACCCGCCGATTCTCTCACTATTCCCAGCATTAATTAACGCCCACCACAGAAAATAGGAGATACTTAGAACATGAAATCCAAAAAACTTCGCATCATCGCCATCCTTTCCGTAGCCATCGCCCTAATCGGAGGTGTCGGATTGTCGATGCCTGCAAATGCAGCTGAGGCAACTCGCTACATCACTGTTAGCGCAACAGGAACAACTACCGTTGTGCCTGACGCAGTACGCGTAAGCGCAACAGTTTCTGTTCTTGGCAAGACATCAAAGGAAGCGCTTGCAACAGCTGGAACAACTTCAACTGAAGTTCGTAAAGCACTTGTTGCAAACAAAATCTCAACTAAAGATGTTTCATCACAATCAATTTCTGTAAACCCTGAGTACACCTACCCAAACAATGGTGGTGCTGTACTAAGCGGATACCGCGCTACACAAACATTTAGTATCACTGTTCGCGCAGCTGCAACAGCTGGCGCAGTAGTAGATGCAATTGTTGCCGCAGGTGGCGACAATGTTCAGATCAACAACGCTTCACCATTTGTTTTGGATTCAGATAAGGCAACTGAGATCGCTCGCGAGTTCGCAGTAAAGCGCGCGAAGGCAAAGGCAACTTCATACGCGAAGTTGTTAGGCGTAAAGCTTGGCAAGGTTGTTTTCCTGAATGAAGATTCATCACCATCTGTTTACCCTGTCTACGTTGCTTCAGCTAAGGCAGAGGATGCATCAACTCAGATCGATCTTGGCGAGCAGAAGATCACAGTTTCAGTAACCGTTCGCTGGTCTCTATAAAAGTAATTCCCAAAAAGGTTGTCGGCCAAGGAAACTTGGCTGGCAACCTTTTTGTATGCTCGAAATTACCCCTTTCTGCGCTTAATAATCGGGTTTGGTCGCACGCTTAATCACGGGTAAGATTGCCAAGCCTTAGAACGTCCCCATCGTCTAGGGGCCTAGGACATCGCCCTTTCACGGCGGTAACACGGGTTCGAATCCCGTTGGGGGCACGCATTACCTGCAGTAAAAGTAGTAAAGGCTTTGAGAGTGACATAAGAGCCACTTATGTTTATCAATCACTTAAGGCCCGGTAGCGCAGTTGGTTAGCGCGCCGCCCTGTCACGGCGGAGGTCGCGGGTTCAAGTCCCGTCCGGGTCGCAAAGGTTTTGATGTCGTACTTATTTAAGGCCGATATCAGAACCTTGTTTGGCTTGGTAGCTCAGTTGGTACGAGCGAACGACTGAAAATCGTTAGGTCGCCGGTTCGATCCCGGCCCAAGCCACATTGCAAATTACTTCGGAAGTTTTCCTTCAGCTAATCGCTCAGCAAGAGTTGGCGCAATCTTGTCTTTTACTGAAATCTTTAGTGAACTCAAATCCATACCCCACTTGATTGCGATTTTTTCATCAAGTGGATTGATTTCGAATTCATCTGTTGGTGAAAAGGGAGTCGAGACCAAGTAAGCAACTGTGGTGTTATCTTCGAGTGCCAGGAAGCCGTGGCCCAAGCCCTCGCTAATCAAAACTGCTTTTCCCGAATCACCCTTTAACTCAACATCAATCCACTTGCCAAATGTTATGGATTCTGGGCGAATATCCACAATCACGTCTTGTATTGAACCCGATATGCATGTAATCCACTTTGCCTGCCCTCGTTGCGCGATGCTGTAGTGGATCCCTCGCAGAGTCCCCGCCGATGAAAGTGAAATATTTGATTGCTCAACCCTGAAGTCCATTCCCGTTGCTTTTTGCAATTCACCGAACTTAAACCACTCACGAAAATAGCCACGATCATCAGTTAAAATCGGCGAAGTGGCTATCCAAGTCCCTACGATTGCCAGGGGTTCAATAATCACAACGCGCTTCCTTTGAACTCAAATACCAACATTATTCTGTGTGGATGTCTTCCTCCAACATCATATTGAAAGCTTGACAGTTTAGAATATCTTTGCAGAGCTCGATCAAAACGACGAATCATCAGGTCTTGATATTCTGAAATAGATTCTAGGACAAAGTAGCGGGGTTGATATTTCTCCAACAAATATTCAAGCGAATCATCTTGGGTTTCACTTTCAACAAACGCCCCCCCTGTGCTCCATCCAAAAATACACAGCACGTCAACTTCCTCAATTGACTTAACGAAGATTTCGTCCGTTAACCTTTCTACATGCCGCGCTTGGGGATAGATGTCATTCCCACGATACCGAGTATTTTTTGGTAGATAAAAAATTAGATTCCCATGTCCGGCATTAACATCAACTATACTGAGTCCATCCACGTCAATCAGATTGACGAGATCTTCGTATCTTTGGTTCAAATTTTTCAAATACGGGTAAAGGTAAGTGGTTTGACCCCTTTTTCTCAAATAAGAGCTTGGAGTTCCATGTCTCAGAAAACTATATCTTGGATTTTCCTCTACAAATCTAGGCATATAAAAAACTCTTGAACATTCAAAAGTGTGCCAAGACTTCCTAAGTAAGTAAACTATATACAAAAGATGTGTGGGAATAAGAGATAAACCTCTTATTCCTGAACTCTGAATCAGAATTGACTTATCAAAGATTTTCTCTATTTTAGCCACGTGACACCTTTTTTGAACAAACATACAAAACAAGGGTTCCGTTTTCGACGATTAGCAGATTCTTCTCAAAATATACATTGAAGACATTTTCTAGGTTAAACCTGAAATCTGTTTTTGAAAAATACGTCTGCAAATTTACTTGATCGACAAGGTACTGGTCGCTAGTCCAGACGACTATAACAATCAGTGGATCAGAACTTGATACTCGTTCATATTCTCTTAGAGCTAATTTCGACTCTTCTAAACTTAAATGATCGATCGTGGAAAAATCTAAAATGCAATCAAACTCACCCCTACTAAAAGGCATTTGTGTAATCGTACTTTGCGTTATCTCGGTATTTTGAGGAGTTTTTGTATGCAACCTTGCTTCTGCAATAACATCGGCGTCTATCTCAATACAGTCAACTTTTTCGGCGAACTGAGAAATAATTGGGGTCAATGGGATACTAATCGAATATCGACCAGATTCATTGTGAGCATCAGTTTTCAATACTCTTCCCAAGGGACCTGAGTTTCCAATTGCAGAACAAATTCGCGAATAGTTTTCATAAGCACTTCGATAAGTTTTTCCCGGTGTGACGCATAAATCAATTTTAAATACTGTCTTTCTTCTTTGAGCAGAATCATGACGAGTTTTCCAAATAATTTTACAAATTGATTTAATTGTTAGAAACTTCTGATGTAAACTTTTTTCTAACCATTCATAAAGTTTACTTGTCGTTTTTTCTTGTAATACTTCAACTGGTGAATAGATGGAACCGAACCGAAGAGTTCGCACTTCTTCTAAACTAATCAATTCATTTGGAAGCCTATTTTCTTTGAAACCGGTATCGAGATAAGTTAAATACGGATGCTCAGTTGACTGACGTACTTCAGGATTTTGCATTAGGTACCATGAAGTGTTGAAATGCCTATTTGGAGAAATCTCTAAACGAGGATTTTGAATAAAGAAAGAAAAGTAATTTGATCGACTCAATCGATAAATCCCAATGCTTCGAAGTTGTTTCTTAAAAAAGTGGTAGTCGAGTGAGTTTTCAGCACGACTCTCTAAATCAGAACAATCATTAAAGTCTGCAGAATTCATGATACAGATTCTACTTGATAATCATTTAAGTTTTGCTTTTCTCAGTACTCTAATCGCCGATTCACTTTTCATTTTCTACGGCGAGTAGAATCTGATCAAAGCTTTCTACTAGCGCAATTCGCCAATCTCGCATTGGTGGTAAATCTATCCATGAATCATGTCCTAGTACAGAATATGAAGGCCGCCTTGCCATTTGGGTGTGAGTTGATGTCGAGACTGGAACTACCCTTGAAACAGAGATACCACTTAACTGAAAAATTTCTTTAGCTAAATCAAACCATGAACACTCACCACTATTTGTTGCATGATAAATTCCAAACGGTATTTCACTCAAGATTGAGTCAACAATCTGATTAGCTAAATCAATAGCAGAAGTTGGCTGTCCAAACTGGTCATCTACAACAGATATCTTGTCTTCTTCTAATGCTGTTTTAATGATAGTCTTCACAAAATTTCTACCCCACGGGCTGTATAGCCATGCGGTACGGAAAACGTACGTTCTATCAGAATACTCATTTAGTACAGCCACTTCGCCTGCAGCTTTGCTCTCGCCATACACAGAAATTGGCGCGCGCAAGTCATCTTCTTGCCAAGGTTGAGTTCGAATGCCTGAAAACACATAGTCTGTTGAGATGTGTGCAAAAACAGCCCCAAGTAACTTCGCAGCTCTTGCGAGATTCGCAGCTCCTTGTGCGTTTACTGCATGTGCACCAGCTGGGTCTAACTCTGCTCCATCCACATTAGTCCAAGCTGCGGCATTTATGATCACACTAGGTATGATTGAACACATCTTTGCAACCACATCATTTGAAATCGTTATGTCCAAATCTTTAGATCCCAAGCAAATATTGTTTATGCCTCGTTCATTAAGCACAAGTGACAGGGCTCGACCTAGCTGCCCATTTGCACCAGTGATCAACCAAGACATTTGTCCATCAACGATTCTTGAGTGGCTTCCACCACTCTTCATTGTCTCGGTACCACTGAATTGTTTCCCTTAAACCATCTTCAAACTTAACATGTGGCTCATATCCAAGTTCTCGGTTTATCTTAGTCCAATCAACACTGTAACGAAGATCGTGACCTTTCCGATCCTCAACATATTCAATTGAAGATTTATCAGCACCCATGGCTTCAAGGATCAGACCAGTAATCTCAATATTTGTTAACTCACGTCCACCACCGATGTTATAAACCTCACCGGAGCCACCATTCATTAAAACTGAATAAATTCCTCGGCAGTGGTCGTCGACATGAAGCCAATCCCGCACATTTTTACCACTACCGTAAACAGGAACTTTTTTTCCTTCTATTAAATTTGTTATAAACAGAGGTATCAATTTCTCTGGAAAATGATGTGTTCCGTAATTATTACTGCAACGAGTAATCACTACATCCATCCCGTGCGTTCTGTTATAGGAACGCGCCAATAGTTCACCACTTGCCTTACTGGCTGAATAGGGTGAGTTTGGTAGTAACGGGAATTCTTCACTCCATGAACCTGACTCGATAGAGCCATAAACTTCATCTGTGGATACCTGCAGAAACCTTATCTTTCGTTTTGAAGCTTTTATCGAATCTAATAAGACCTGAATGCCAACTATGTTTGTTTGTACGAAATCGGCTGCCCCTGAAATAGATCGATCTACATGAGATTCTGCGGCGAAGTTAACGACGGCGTCGACTTGATCCAAAAGACTCGCCACCAAATTGGAGTCACAAATATCACCTTCAAAAAACGAGTATTTTGCGAAGCTTTCGGCCTTCGTTAAATTCGCTTTGATCCCTGCATAGGTTAGTTTGTCCAAAACCACGACACTTGAGATGCCCTCGATTCGGCCATGAGCGATCATTCGCACGAAATTTGACCCGATGAACCCTGCGGCGCCAGTTACTAATAAACGCATTTCACCTCATTCGGAACGGATTCAATATATCCACTTTACCCGCTAGGCTTAATATATGAAAGGAATTGTCCTTGCAGGAGGTACCGGGTCGCGACTCTGGCCAATCACAAAAGGTGTGAGCAAACAACTTCTTCCTGTATACGACAAACCTCTCATTCACTACCCTCTCGGAACTCTTTTTCTCGCTGGAATCAGAGAAGTTCTGATTATTACTACTCCCGAAGACTTAGCCTCATTTCAAAGACTTTTGGGGGATGGATCGCAATATGGAGCGTCTTTTGAGTATGCAACACAAGATAAACCAAATGGTTTGGCTGAAGCATTCCTAATTGGCGAAGAATTCATCGGCGGCAAGAGTATTTCACTTATTTTGGGTGACAACATCTTTCATGGAGTTGGTCTTGGTCGTCAATTGGAGACCATAAACACAAATGAAGGTGCAACTATTTTTGCGTACAAAGTAGCCGATCCGGAAAGATACGGCGTTGTTGAGTTTGCAGAAACCGGCAAAGTTTTATCTATCGAAGAAAAACCCCTAGCTCCAAAGTCCAACTTTGCAGTTCCAGGACTCTATTTTTATGACTCTCAAGTAGTGGAGATCGCTAAAAATATTGAGCCGAGCAAACGTAGCGAGCTAGAGATTACTTCAATTAATGAGTTTTACTTAAATATGAACCAACTTAATACAATGATCCTTGAACGAGGGACTACCTGGCTAGACACCGGAACTATTCAAACTCTCCATGCTGCTTCCTCCTATGTACAGATTATTGAAGAACGACAAGGAAGCAAAATCTCCTGCCTTGAAGAAATTGCATGGTCCAATGGTTGGATCTCAGACTCAGATCTAGAAACTTTAGCTCAAGGGTACGGAACAAATCCATATGGCAGTTATCTGCTTGCATTAATCAAGTAATTTCTAGAATCTGGAACTCAAAACCAATACTAGAAGTGTCAACTTGATCCCGACCTGATCAATTCTGCGCTGGCGCTCTAAGGGGTACTTTAGAATTGAGATTACCTTCTTTATTTTACCTTTACACTCACTTATTAATCTCAATTCGGTAAGAGCGGAATTTTGGCCTTGCTTGAGATCTCTTTCGTTAATCTCGTTCAAAAACCTTATTTGGCTCAAATAGCTTTCAGCTGAATCTATAAACCGACCGACGTTGTACTTCCGTAGACCAACAAGATTTGTTTCGTGAATTCGATATCTTATCAACGGCTGATGAATGTATTCGACTTTTCCAACAAAAGTGAGTAGCAGATAAATCCAGGAGTCGTAATACTTTATGGGAGCGTCCTGATATCTGTTAATCGCATTTATAGCCTGATTGTTCAAGAGCAAGGTATTTCCTGGCGCAATATTTTCAAACATTGCATTTTCAAAACTTGGGCTTCTCCTCAATTTCTTTGAGACACCAATTATCCTGTTAGAGTTATCAATGAAAAGTCTCTGCGATGTGACACAGGCGGGCATACAGTTCGTAATCTTTAGTAACTGCATCGCTAATTTTTTTGGTTCCCAGATATCATCCTGATCGCAAAAGGCAACATACTCTGAATCTGAATGTTCTGAGAGCAATCTCAGGAAGGCTCCAGTACTGCCAACACCTTGAGACTTAGATATATCCTTTATTAATCCCTTTCTTTGCCATTTTTTCAAAATAGCTAATGTTTCATCGGTTGAACCATCATCATTAGCCCAGACCCTAACGGTCACACCTTCCTGACAAACTAAGGATTCTAGTTGCTCCTCTAAATACTTACCTCCATTGAATGTTGCCAGAAGGACATCCACGAAGGGTTTATTGGAAGATTTGTGCAATTTTCTTCACTTTCACAGAAAAGGAATTGCGAGAAAGTTTGGAATAGGCATAATTCAAAGCCGCTTGTGACATTTCCTTTCTCAATTCTTCGTCATGTAAAACCCTGTTTACTTGATGTGCGAAATCATCGGCATTATCAGCAAGAAGATATTCAACGCCATCCGTTAAGCTAAGCCCTTCTACGCCAAATGTCGTGGAGACAACAACCGATGAATGACTTAGTGCCTCGCAGGTCTTGCCTTTGATTCCTGCACCATATTGCAAAGGAATAACAACTACTTTGGCTGACTCATAAGCTGGTCCTAAGTCATCTACAAAACCAAGAAAGTTAACACCTTCGAAACTTAGGTTAGCGATTTCATTTGGACTTAATCCAGTTCCGATCACATTTAATATAAAATCATGGTTTATCGCACGTACTCTTGGAAGCACCTCTTTAATAAACCAAGTTACAGAAACTTTGTTTGGTGTGTGTCGAAAATTTCCCACAAATAAGCCAATATTTTCCAAGTTGTCTTTATACGTTGAATCTTTAACTGTTTCATATGACATCCATAAATTTTCGATCTTCGCTGAAGGGACTCGCGATTGTAATTGTCTTTTCTCTTCCTCAGAGACTGTCAACGTTATTGATGCATGGGATGTAAACTTATCTTCTAATCTAGTTGCCTCGCTCAATGTCATCTCTGATTGAATGCCTTCTAGATTTTCTTGCCGAACTCGACTTGACACTAAATCGATCGTGTCGAATATGATGGGAGCGTTTGGAAATTTCTTACGGATCAAATCAAAAAAAGAACTCGCGATGCTTATTCGCTGAATCCAGAATCCTCGGATACGATTCTCACGATTTGCTAGACTTGCAATTAACAAATCGTGATTTGTATGAATTTCAATTCCTTCATCACGAAACTGCAAAACATCAATTATAGATACCGATTGATCGGGTGAGAAATAAATTACATGAAATCCTTCATCTGACAGCTCCTTGGCAATTTGCACGGCACGCTGAGAACCGGCATCACGTAAGCCCTGTGGGATTTGAGAGTCGTAAATCAAGACAATACCTTTTGAATTCCGCTTAGATTCTAACCTCGGCCCAATATTAGAATCCCAATGTTGGACTAATTCATCCCTCCATTTCTCGATGAATTTTGACTTATTTACTACTTGGAATTGCTTAACTCCTTGATTTGTACTCGAGCCATGGCTCCCGCCTTCGATGTGAATCACAAAAGAGTCATGTACGGCGACAACTTTCAAGCCATTCTTGCGGGCTTGCATTGCTAAATCAACATCTTCATAGTACGCGGGAATATAGAGCTCATCAAAACCATTTGTCTTAGCGAGAAGATCTGATCGCACAAGTATGGCCGCGGCACTTACATAATCAACTTCTCTCGTGAATGAATGCTCCGGCGAAAAGTGGTCTGCGTACTTCCCTAAGTTCCATCCTGAACCGTCACTAAATATCTGACTACCCAATTCTTGCACTTGCATGTTTGGATAAAGGAGTTTCGCGCCGACGATTCCAATCTTTGAATTACTCTCGAGTTCGTTCACTAGACGATCAAGCCAACCACTAATTGGAATGGTGTCATTGTTTAGTAACGCTACATATTTTCCTCGTGTCGCCGAAATCCCTAGGTTAGTTGCACGAAGGTAACCAAGATTCTCCTGAACACTAAAGACTCGTATTCCTCTAATGTTTGAGAGTGCCGACGCTGTCCAATCACTTGAAGCATCATCAACTACAATGATTTCAAAAGGAGTAATGTCTGAATTACTCTGTAAAGCACGTAGACATTGGAGTGTTAGATGGTATTTGTTATGCACCGGAATAACCACCGATACCAATGGTGCATCCGATGTTCTAATTCCAAAACCGCGATCAATATTAAAGGAGGAAGAAATTGCAAATCTTTCTCGGGTATCAGATAACCAACCATTCTTCGCCAAGATTGTCAGTTTGAATGAGTTTGGGACGAATCTCCAGAACCTTCTTAAGAACTCACGCCGGCTGCTATTTCGTGGAGCAAATTTTAGTATCTCAGAAACAATGAAGTTTCTAATCTTCTTATTCTTTTGAGGCGTCCCAGTTGTGGGTCGCAAAAAATTAATGGCCATACTCTCCGTTTGGTGGACGGCCCTAATACGAGAGATTTCTACTAGATCAATGGGAAGCAATGGCTTGGCTTCGAAAATTTCAAAGGTCATTTTTTACTAGTGACTTCTCGGAGAAATAGCACTAAGACCTCTGACTTTCTAATTTCAGATCATTTTGAACCATAATGTCCACCAACTCGTCAAAGCTTGTAGATGGCTCCCATCCAAGAATGGTTTTTGCTTTAGTAGCATCTCCGATCAATAAATCTACTTCTGAAGGTCGCTTCATATTTTGGTCATAGTCGACGTACTGTTCAACATCACCCTTTAGATCAGCAGACGCTAAAGCCGCTTCAACAAAATCACGCACAGAATGCATTTTGCCAGTAGCAATTACGAAATCATCTGCGGTTGGATTTTGCAACATCCTCCACATTGACTCCACGTAGTCTCCCGCATAACCCCAGTCTCTTTGGGGATTCAAATCACCTAAAGAAAAACGAGACTGTTTGCCAAGCTTGATCCGAGCAATATTGGAGGTAATCTTCCTTGTCACAAATTCATAACCTCGGTGCTCACCTTCGTGATTAAAAAGAATTCCAGTCGCAATAAACATTGAATATGCTTCTCGATAATTAACGCTTGTGTAATGCGCAAATGTCTTTGCTACGCCGTATGGTGAGCGCGGGTGGAAAGGTGTCAATTCTGTCTGAGGAACTTCCCTAACTTTGCCGAACATTTCAGAAGAAGATGCTTGATAAAATTTTATAGAATTTTCCATATGTAACTGTCGGATGCTTTCAAGAAGTCTTAAACATCCAAGTCCCGTTACATCCGCAGTGAGCTCAGGCTGCAAAAAGCTAAGCCCGACGAAACTTATTGCACCTAAGTTATAAATCTCAACCGGACGGACTTTATCTAAGACGCGAATAAGGCTTGAGAGATCAGTTAGGTCGGCATGGTGGAGAATTACATCTGGAAACAGAGTTTGAAATGCAATATGCGGCGCATTCTTCTGCCCATTTATTACTCCATGGACAACATAACCCTTACTTAGCAATAATTTAGTCAGATGAGTACCATCTTGGCCAGTGATACCGGTAATAAGTGCAATGCTCAATTTATGACTCCTCTCTTTCACCCCTCTCATCATAACTAACTTGGATGTGAATAGGGTCGGTTATAGAAATATTGCTTGGGACATCTCTGGGATGACGCCTTGCAACACCGCGAGATGGATCTATTCTTGGAGATTATGGATGGTCAGAAAATAGCGTTTACCTACATTCCACATTTAGATGGATTGAGAGCGATTTCAGTTCTCGCAATTCTGGCTTTCCATTTACGCCCGGATTTGCTACCAGGGGGATTCCTCGGTGTAGATGTTTTCTTTATCGTCAGTGGCTTCCTGATTACGAGTTTGCTAATTGATGAGATTCAGAACGGTGGCCGCATAAATTTTTCGCATTTCTACCTCAGGAGATTTAAAAGGTTATTCCCTTCATTTATCCTGGTAATTCTCCTGACCATTATTTCTGCATATTTATTGTTCGATCAACAAAAATTTATTTCAGTGGCAAAAACCGCTTTAGTCAGTATTCTTGGTATTTCAAATCTATACTTTTACAAGACGTCAAGCTACTTCGACTTGAGCTCGATCGAAAAGCCTCTGCTACATATTTGGTCACTAAGTGTCGAGGAACAGTTCTATTTCATCTGGCCACTCCTGCTATTCACTACTTATAAATTTTTTCTTCGGAATTCAAAAACCTTTTTTATCATACTAGGTTTTCTATTTTTTTCATCAATTTATTTCAATTTGAATCACCCAGTAGCTACTTTCTATCTGCCATTATTTCGTTTCTATGAATTTCTAATCGGAGTAGGTTTGGCTCTATTTCCATGGAGGCAGGGGTTTTCTCTCAAACATTCACGAACCTACTTTTTTGCATCAATAATTGCCCTCCTAGGTGTTTTTCTAACCCTCGACGCTTCTTCATTGTTACCAGGTCCGATATCTCTTCTATTCATTCTTCCAATTGCCTACTTAATTTCTAATGGTGGAATGAAATCTAGATTAAACATTCTTGAAATGAGATTCTTTAAGTACATTGGAAAAAGAAGCTACACAATTTACCTAGTTCACTGGCCGATAATTGTATTCTATTTAGAAAGTAATAATAGACAACAGTTGAGTGCTTTTGAATGTATTATCTTGACGATGTTTATCTTTTTAACATCACATATTCTTCACCGATTTTACGAGCTTCCATTAAGGAATTCTCGTAGTGGTTCCAAATCACTTTGGACTTCGATGCTCACAATGTCACTAATTGTAGTAGCAGTTTGTGTACCAACTTTAATAATGAATAAGAAGCCCCTCACTAACCAAAGGAGTCTGATCTACACGCAATCTGACATTGATTCCGGTAAACAGTTGCGCTTTAGTACGCGTATTAAAATATGCGAAAGCAAAGGTTGGGAAAAGTGCGATATCCCACTAAGCGAGAAATTCAATGTCCTGATAATGGGAGACAGCCACGCTGTTGATGCCTTAAACGCCATGTATGCGGTCTATCCTGATTTTGATTACTCCATGTCAGAGCTTGGCGGTTGCCCCCCAACTAAACGTATGAACGAGCTCGTTCCGCGCACATTCCCAAACCTGGATAAGTGTGTGGATTTAAATAAAACGCGCTTCAACATTGAGTATTTGAAACAGTTCGATGCAATTGTTCTAAACGTTCTCTTTGGCTGGTATCCACCAGCGGAATTGAGTAGCTATGCGGCTTTTCTAAAGGAGTCAGGAATCAGCAAGGTAATCGTTTTTGGTGGATACATTGAAACTAATTCAGAATTACCGCTTTTGATTAATGAGTTTGGATTCGATAGAAGCGAGATTTTGAGGAGAATTGTTCCTGGCAGTGACTCTGATTCGATGCTTGAGAATCCTACGAGTAGTCTTGGCTATTTCTACATCAGCAAAATAAGGGCACTATGTAGCCTTTCAAATTGCACACTTTGGCATTCAAACATTCCGTTTACTTGGGACAGCCATCACCTGAGCTTTGAATTTGCAGAAAACCTCTTAGTGAAACAAAAGAATGAGGTGGATGCCTATTTACTCAATGGAAACGCTTACTAATAGGAGCATGCGCTTGTTTTTAACAGTTTAACTGGCAGTACCTCTACATCTGGATATTTCGCCTTAAAATTCGCAATAATTTCAGAGTGTATATTATTTGAACCCAATGGAATAGTTAGTTCAAGAACTAAGTCATCAATTCTTCCCTCAAGAGAATTCGACCACCTCGAAAGCAAATCGGCTTGCCATCCTGTTCCAGGAACGTAGTTCAGTCTCTTCTTGTCTTTATATCCGAAGTGGTTCGAACTGTTCGCACTCTGAAAAACTTGATCTAAGCAATTATTTCCGAATGGAGAAAAGTCGCCATTTTGGACTAGGCGCCATTCCCGCAGGATGTTTGAGGAATTCCCACCAAATGCAAACTTGTAGGTTTGACCCTGAATTAGATCGATAGACAAAATTACTATTAGTGCTAGTGCGCCAATTTTGGATGTGGTGAATTTGAATGACGTCCGTTGTGTTCCGTTAGTAACCAAGTAGATAATGAAACACAACATTAAAGTTAGGAATAAATAGAGCACCTTGACAGGGTAATACGCACCACGATCCGAAACTTTTCCGTAAATAACTAGTACCCCTCCAAAGAGTAGAACTGAATAGAGCAACAGCGACTCTCTAAAATGGAGTACTTTTGAAGTTTTGCGATTTAAGACCAAAAATACTAGAAGTGAAAGTAATCCGAAAAATAAAGTAGGTGAAGGAAATTGAATACCGCCAAGTGCGAACATATAGCTTTTAATTTTTATAGTTTGAAATAGAAAGACACTTGCAAGCGAAATCAAAAAAACTACTGCAATAAGATTTTCGCCGTAACGGCCTAGCGTGAACTTTTTGCGATCGCTTAAATGTAAAATTGCGGGTAAGATCAAAAATGGAAAAAAGAATATCTGGTAGGAATACAGTAAGACTACTAACCCAAGGCAAACAAATAGGAATCGACGGTTGGCGCTTACATCCTCCAGTAAAAAATACCTAAAAATGAAGGCAGAAACGACTATCCCCCAAATTGTTGGAGGAAATCCAGACCAGACAATTGATGAAAAAGTTCCCCCGATAAGGAAAATTATTACAGCAATCGAAGTGAGGATTTGAGTGCGTAAGTTTAAAATTCTAGCGAAAGAGGAAATAGCTAAGGCTAATATGATGATTGTCGTGAATAGCAACAAGATAAAAGAACCGACTAGTTCACCAGTTGATCCAATATTGAAACCTGCCAATTTGTTTATCGACGCCCAGGTTTCCATTTGCAAAGAAGGATAAGCATTAAATAAATTAGAGTAGGGAATCAAGTAGCCATCAGTGTCGCCAAGTCCATATTCAAATTTTCCGCTCACCCATGTTCTATATAAGAAAGCCAGGTGAGAGCTATTGTCATATCCGAGTGCAAGAACAAAAAAGAATTTCTTTACGTGAGCAAGAATTAACCAACCTAGAAGTGAAAAGGAAATTACAGTTGATATAAGACTAAAAACTTTAGTTCTTTTCCAAGAAACTTTTCTTATCAATTGAATGACAAGTATTAGGAAGATTACCCTCAAAATAGGAATGAGGTAAAAGTTATTAAAACCAATCCATCCAACAAAAATCATGGCCAACTGAAAACATAGAAACAATTCAATCTGTTTGCTTCTGGGCAACCCGTGACTAGCAAGCCAAATTAAAGTTCCCAATAGACCTGCGAGTAGGATCAAGTTCACCGGGTCCCCGCCATTTCTGTGCTTTTGTAGTAACTTACGTCCGTGAGAAACTATAGAGTTTTGATTGGGCGGTTTGGGGGATAAGTGGGACTTCTTCGTAATAAATTCCCAAAGGGTATTATCCGCGTAGCACTACGACAGGAAATCGAATCCTGGGTAATGTGGGTTCTGCGATGGATACCCGGCGGTATTGGATTCCTTTTGCGAACTGTCGCTTACAAAGTCTTATTCGCAAAACTTCGCGGATTATCATTTATTCAACATAATGTCACAATTATATATGCGAGTCGCATAAGAACCGGTATAAATTTTTCATGCAATTCTGGGACCTACATTAATGCTGTCGGTGATGTTGTAATAGGCGATAATGTTTTGGTAGGTGCAAATGTTGTAATCTCAACAGGTAAACATTATCTAGGAGCTGATTTTGGAAGCATTCTAGAGACGCCAGTACTAGAACTCCCAGTTACAATTGGATCTGGTGTTTGGATTGGTGCAAACGTAACAATATTGCCTGGCGTCATCATTGGTCCGGGATGCATCATTGGGGCAAATTCAGTTTTGCTAAAAAATACGGGGCCAGATGAAATATGGGCTGGGGTACCTGCTAAGTTCGTAAAAAAAGTCGAGTCTATTGACAGAGAAATAAATTAGTTATGGCCAAGAGAATTCTGATTGTTCTACCGATGTATAACGAGGAAAATTCAATTGTCTCAACTTTAAGGGGACTAATTCCGATTTGCGTAGATAATTCATACGATATCTTGATTGTAGATGATGGATCTAATGATGAATCATATAAGGTATCAAAAGATTTTATATCAACTAACAAACTCGCTAACATCTCGCTGATGCGATTGCCTTTCAATTGCGGAGTTGGTGGGGCTATGAGGTCTGGTTTCACTTGGGCACATAATGGCGGCTACTCCTCAGTAGTTCAATTTGATTCTGACGGTCAGCACGATCCGTTCTGGATTTCGAAATTGATTGAAGTATCAGAAGGTTTCGACATAGTAGTTGGATCACGATTTCAGTTATCGGAAAAATTCACGAGTGGGTTTCGACGATTTACCATGCACATATTGTCTGGAGCAATTAGGTTGAGAACTGGATTTAGGATTTCTGATCCAACTTCTGGATTTCGATTAACAAATTCGCGCGCTATCGAAGTATTTGCACATCAATACCCCACTGAGTACCTGGGCGATACTTTAAATTCTCTAGTTGTAGCTCATTCACACAAATTTAGGGTCGCCGAAACCCCAGTTAAAATGAATAAACGACGCGCGGGGGAACCTTCAACGGGTCTCGTTAAATCCGCTCTTTATTTGATTCGTTCAATTTCTTCTATTGTTATGTACCAAAGCCCAAGGAAAAAGAATGAATAGATTACAAATATCGCTGGTCCTGCTTTGCCTATTACTCTCATTTGTGTTTATTAGGCTTGTTAGTAAGCAAAAATTACGTGAAAAGTACATTGTGATTTGGGCTTTATCTCTTTGTTTTGCATTTTTTTGCACTATAAATACCGGCTTGCTGTCTGATATTTCCAACTTTCTCGGATTTGCATTACCTTCAAATTTTGTTTTGGTTTTACTCATCATTTTTACATTGATTCAAGATCTCCACCATAGTATGGAGCTAACAAAATCTGAAAAACGACTTGAAGCAGCAGCAATCAAGATAGCGCAACTAGAATTGAGGATAGAACTACTTGAGGATCCTAATTAAAGTCTTTTCTGGTTGCGATGGTTTTAAAACCGTCATAAATATCTGAAATACGATAGTCGAGTTTGCTCAAGAATCTCAGTGACAATCCAACAATTTTTTCAGAGATGGAGACCTTAAATTTGGAGTCAATTAAATTACTAAGGGCACAATAATCGTCAACTAATGTCACAGTGGCCTTATCGTTCATGCCCAAACCAGGACGGCTATTTATCCACTCAAGCAAAAATTTTGTAAATGAGTCAAATTCAGTAATTGGAATCAAATTCTTGAACCGTGGGTAGACGGTAAAGAACTTCTTTTTAGACCCTAGATAACGATTAGTTGTTCGCATAAGTCCCAGCCGTACGACTTGACCACCAACCTCAATGACACCATTTTCTGCTAAGAATTTTGACTCACCGTAGAGAGATTCACTATTCACGCCTATCGAGGAAATGAACAAAAATGGACATCCTAAATCCCTAGCTAGGCTGGCCAACTGAATTGTGCCACCAACGTTAGTATGAAAATTCATTTTTCGATCAGTTGTCCCCCAAGCAAGGTGCACAATTGCATCGATATCAACGAGTTGCGATGGATCTGGAAGAATCCCCAACTTCCAATAAGTGTCAGAATCACTTCGTCCTAACTTTATGAACTCGATATCAGAGGGCATCCTGGACAATAACTGGGCGCCGATATGCCCACTATGCCCCGTGATTGCTATTTTCATATTCACTCTTGATTATGGAACTAACAAGGGCCATTGATGTGAAAGTGTGGGCCCCGGCGGGAATTGACCTAAGAATTGAGACGTCACTGATTCGAATCCGAACATCACTCCTAAGTCGACCAAAATCATCTACGTGAGTTGATCCTAACGGTAATCCACCTCCACTATGAAACCCTAATCCTGGAAGAGGTTTAATAAAGATTCCTGGAATGACATGAAATCCCTTGACTGAAAGGTATTTACGTATCTGTTGTAAGGCAACCTTAACCCGCTTCCTCCCAGCTATGATAGGTCGGACGAAGATTTCTTTATCAATCTTTCTCACTTCAATTATTCCACTATTTCCTGAATCAAGAAACCCAATACCCAAGAATAACACTCGGTCGATGCAACTTGGAATAGGGATATCGAATTTCAACTTACTTTTCAATAGCTGTGAAATTCTTAGACGTGTCTCAATGTTGGATCGATAAAGCGAAGCCTTAAAATCTATCTTGTTAGTGTCAGTCGAGGAAAGCGTGACTTGTGATAAAGCAAACGATGGAGAATTTGTTTTCCTAAAAAACTTAAGACCAATAAAGTAGAAAGCTTGACTATCCAAGACTGTGATTTGTTGATCGCTAATCAAATTGGATTTCATTAGAATTAAAGGTGTCCCAATCGCGCCAGCACACAAATGAATTTCATCAAATAATTCATTGAACGATTCGCCATTTCTCAAATGGCCCCACACCATTAGGCCTTCTTGGTTTGAGGATATTCTCTCCACATAAACTTGCTTTCTACGCGACTTATGAGCAGAAAAATACTTATCAAAAGCATTCCCCGAATCAAAAATAGCTCCATAAGGACATCCAGTAAGACAGTTTCCACATCCAACGCACTTTAGGTTCGTGACAACATCAAGTGCTAGCGCCGTTTCGAATGAACAAACATTTTTAGAAACTGAGCCCACTATTTCACGGAAATCATTTGAATTGGGTGGCCGTGGAGTTTCTTTAACCATAAATTTCTCAGGGATATTTATGGTCCCTGAGTTTCCTGAATAAGGTAAATTGTCTAGTAGTTCCTTTGCCGCATCATAGATGTCATCGATATGACAATATTTCTCAAGCACTTTTGAATCCCAAAGCCTAATTCCAGCACCCCAAACAGTAGAAAAACCACCGTTTGCTAAAGAAAAATTACTTGGGTTAGAAAAGGTTATCCCTCCGCTGTTTCCAGCATACATATGTGAAGATCCCAGCTTTTTCTTTGACGCCAATGTTGGTGAGATGCTCGATGTCGATTCTCTGACTGCTGCATCTAATATTATGATCGTGCAACAACCTACGTGAAGTGATTCTAAAGTCTTGAACGCAGACCAAGCTGAGGGGCCACTTCCTACTACAGCTATCCTGCGAGTCATAGCGACATTGTAACGATAATCTGAACTTAACATGGATCGGAAAGCAGAGAAAAGGCATTTGGAAGCTAAATAACGGGCGAAACGGACCGTCCTACCTTTGCAAGTATTTTCGGCTAAATATTTGGATTACTCCTTCTTTAACTTATAGATAATCACTTTTGAACCCTGAGCCATGCCTTCTGACAAAAGATCATATTTAGTATTCAAAACCTTCTGTAACTCCCGCCCCCAAGGAATTCTGTGTGACTCCGGAGTAAGACCATAAATTGCGACGTCAGGGTAATCATTGCTTGTCGGAGTATATGGAGCGACTACATACTGGCTTATACCTACATCGACAGGAAAATAAGAGACTTTAGAAAACCCTAACGAAACAGCGGTTGGAAAAAGATACTCCGGCATACTGATTAATGCGTCCTTCGAGGTTATTCCTGTCAACAGATTCTGAAGATCTTTGGCCGTCTGTTCTCGTGTCAATCTTATATCGTTCGGCAATATCCCCAAGGCGTCAAATGACTTCGCAGCAATTTGATTTGATACAAATGAATTTAGAGATGTAAAAGGGCTCGAAAATTGCCAATAACTTAGAATCCAAATAGAAACGAAAGAGACAATGAAAGCATCAAACATGCGCTTAGATCCTGCCTTGAAAATAGTGGAGCATGACAAATTCACATAACCAAAAGCTGCGAGTGTAAAAATCAGCGGCGAATACCCAGTATGGTAATGAGTATAGAATCCAACAAGTTCCGCACCACCGATATTAAAAAAAATATTCGGCAAAATCAATGCTGCTGATAAAATTGACAAATAAATGTTCGTAGAAATTAATATCAAGAATGGTAAAAGAACAAGGAGTAACTCCGCAAGCAAAGGACTTCGGTTTCCAAACATGGCTGAGTTAAAATTTGAAATAATTCCCTCTAAACTTATGGCAGAGTAGTAATCACTTGTTGCAAAATGGATGTTCCAAAAAAGGAACCAGCAAAACCCGGACAGTCCTACAATAGCCAGTACTTGAACCTTGCGATCTGACTTTAGCTCACTAAATCTAAAGAAAACCAAAGATAAAATTATTGTAATTCCCAAATATAGAGCAGTTCTCTCTGAAATCAAGATAGTGATGAATGCAATCAGGGAATCTACTAATGTTAATCTCTTTTGGTCAAATATTCGTATTAAGATGTAAATAGCAGGACCGAAGAATAACCGGTCTATATAGGTTTGACCAAGAATGCTCTGAAAGAAGATGGGGTTCGTTATCAAGATGCCTACAAAAATGCAAGCTTGCGGGAAGCTCAGTTTAGAGGCCAAGTACTGAAAAATCAGTTTCAAACCCACCACAAAAGAGATGGACATCAAAACTACTGGGAAAAAAATCAAGCTTGGGAAGAATGAAAAATTGGAAACACCAAGTAAAGATAACAAGCCCGTTAAAACATACGCATGCCATGCAAAGTTACTTGTTCCTGCATTTGTGTTCGTCAAGAGTTGTTGAAAATCCTGACTCCCAGACTGTATAAACTGAAGCAGCGGCCAAACTGAAAGCGTCATATCACTTCGAAGAAAGTCATTAGGTTGTTTGAATGAAAAAAAATCTACATATGAGGCACTGTCACCATTCTGTAAAGGCCAGCGAGAAAGTATGCCCCCGGTTATCGAAATACAAAAAAATATGGGGATTAGAAGCGATGATGATTTTCTAAAACTATTTCCAATCGATAAGTCTTTCATGTTTAGGTATCGTGAAATTGAATTCATGACTAGATTTTAAAATTTGATAATCTTGCGTCTCGCTCAAACATTTGAACCGTTTCCAAGGAATAATCACTTAGGTCTTTGCCGAGCAGCGGTAACTTTGACAGGATGTCATTGGTCGCTGTAATTATCTGACAGCCAATCTCATCAGCTTGTATTATGTTCAATAATTCTCGTGGGCTAGCCCAAATTAACTCAGTCGATGCCGTATCACTTAAAATTTTAAGGCATTCGGTCATGATCGGGACTGGGTCACGCCCGGTGTCCGCAATACGTCCGGCAAAAACTGATACAAAGCTTGGATTCTCCGAATTCAAGGCACCAGCTACTTCCTTTACTTGCTCTACCGTCATTAAAGCTGTGACATTCAATTTAACATTCTGCTCATTCAAATGCTTGATCGTCGATAGGGTTGACTCACCTCGAGCGTTAGTAATGGGTATCTTTACAAAAACATTCTCCCCCCAAGAGGCTATCTTTTCACCTTGAATTTTCATCTCCTCAACATCATCGCTAAAGACTTCAAATGAAATTGGCTTATCCTTGATTTCCTTAAGCACGGATTTTGCAAAAGTGGCATAGTCATTGATACCTGCCTTTCGCATCAATGTCGGATTCGTAGTGAAACCTGAAATGAAAGGCTTAGTTGCCATCTCGAGCATTCCCGGTAAATCAGCCCCATCTGCAAACAATTTAACCTTAAGTCCACTAATTATTGAATCCATTACTGACTCCTAATCTGATGTAGACTGCTTCGAGTAGAGAGTTTACTCTTGTAAAAGGCAGTTTTGGCTGAGATTCGGGGTATGAATAGTCAATGAAAAATGAAGGCAACTTTACCGCTTGTCCGGCTTGAATATCTCTCCATCGATCGCCAACTAGGAAACTTTTTGAAAGGTCGATTCCTAATTCTTTTTCAGCTAACTGTATGAGCCCTGGCATTGGTTTTCTGCATTTGCATCCGTCTTCGTCGTCATGGGGACAAATATAGAAGTTTGAAAGACCAACTTCTGTTCCGATGTGTTCATTTATTTGTTTGATTTCGGAAATGGATTTACTCCCTCTGGCTATATCGGGTTGGTTTGTAATTACGATCGGCAAATAACCATTATGAATCAACAGCTCAACAGCGCTCCGCACCCCTGGGAGAATCTCAACTTCTGAAATGCTTCTGGGTGGGCAAGGTACACCTTCCAACATTATGCTGGCGTTAAGGACACCATCACGGTCCAGAAAAGCTGCTGCTTTCATGCGTAAAATTTACTTACCATTTTGTTGGATTGCTTTTAAGTTTAGGATGCGAGACCATCAAATGCCACACGACAGCTTGAAAGGATTCTGAGTGAGGCGTCACTGTATTAGCGTTGACTGTTGGAATTACTAGACAGACATCTGCTTTTTGCGCCGTATAACCTCCGTCACGACCAACAATCCCTGTTACTCGTGCACCAACTTCTTTTGCTAGATCAATGGCTTCAATCAAATTAGGGCTCACATTCTTCTCTTTATTACCACCACCTACGGATAAAATAAACAGACAGTCCTTGGAACCTAACTTACTAACTCGCAGCCACCCTGAAAAAACAGTTTGCCATCCTTCATCGTTGGTTCGTGCAGTTAATTCTGCAACATTATCTGTTGGAGCATAAGTTTCAATGCCTGCTAATTTTCTAAAATCATTAACGGCATGCCCAGCGTTTGCAGCGCTACCTCCAACACCTAATACGAACAATCGTCCGCCCGACGACTTAACGTCACAAAGTAAATCAACAATCTTTTCGATGATTTCTGGGTCGATTGCATTTGTAATCTCAACCGACTCATTGAGATGTTCTTTGCTATAGCTCATTGGAGACCTTTCCTAGATACTGGGCAATCTCTTCAATTCCCAAAATAGATCCTATTTCATAAAACCTGTCATGAACCTCAAATCCATCTAATTGCTTGTCCTTTGCCAGCTGGTGACAAACTTTTGAAAGATCGAAAGATGACTGGTTTGCCCATGGTTGAAACGCAGCCTCCCTAAAAAAGGTAAGGCCGTAGTCAATATGGTGCAAGTTCTGGTTATCTGTGTCTTTTTCGTAATTCAACAACTTGCCATCAACGAATTCAACATTGCTCTTATCAAATTGATTTTGATTTTTGTAAACTGTCATAAGTGCATAGGATTGATTGGCCAAAAAAAGCTGCTCTGCCTGCTGATAATTCATTGGTAAGTAAGAATCTCCGTAGAGAACACCAAATGCCGGCCCAAGCATTGAAAGTGCTTTTTTAATCGCGCCTCCAGTGCCTAATTGTGTTTCCCCATCTAATGAATACTGGATTCTTACGCCTCTCTCACTACCGTCACCTAAGTGGTTTTGGATCAAGTTCGATTTATAAGATAGACAAAAAATGAAATCCGAATAACCCTTGTCTATCAGTAAATCTAATTGCCAGTCAACGAATGGTCGCCCATTGATTTCAATCAAGCATTTTGGGGTGTCCCTTGTCAGAGGGCCTAAACGGGTTGCGTAACCTCCCGCAAGAATGGCCATTGGTAACATTATTAAAGAATTACCTTTGTCCCTTCGAAGTCAAACTGAAATCTCACTTCTTCCAATCCAAGTTCGAGCATTGTATTTCGAAGCTTCTCTTTATCGTTTGCGTAGAACATCAAAAATCCACCACCGCCTGCACCTACGAGCTTTCCACCCACAGCACCAGATTGAATAGCCTGTGTATATGCATTGTCGATAAAGTCACTCGTCATGCCACTGGATCTTGATTTCTTGTGTTCCCAATGTTCATGCATTAATTCACCAAACTCTTTGGTATTACCTTGTAAGAGTGCCTTTTTGCTTCTAAGCCCCAAGTCTTTTGTAAAATGTAAATTCTCTACCATTTTGGCATCACTCCTTTTTGACTTGTCAACCTGATCTTTGAGAATAGATCCTGCGGAACGCGATATTCCAGTAAAGAAAAGAAGTAAATTGTCTTCAAGATCGTGAACAGTAGGTACACTCAGATTTAGCGGTGAGGAAGAAACTGAACCATCTTTATGAAAGTTAAACTCTGTGATTCCGCCATAAGCCGCAATATATTGATCTTGCTTACCAATAGGCTCGCCTAGTTTCTCGATTTCAATCCGGCAAGCCAAATCCGCCAATTGCTCTGGGTGGATATTCTTTCTGTAATGAGCAAATAGTGCTTTGATTAAGGCGGTGGTAAAACTACCACTAGAGCCTAATCCGGTCCCAGACGGGATGTCAGCTAGCGTCGTAATCTCAATTTGTGGCGTTTTTAGATTAAGTTCCGCCAAAACTTCACGAATGATCGGATGCTTCACCTCTGTCACCTTGTTTATATGTTCAATTTCTGAGTATTTCAGAAAAATACCTTCAGTAAAGGGCCGCATCACAGTTACATACACGTATCTATCAATTGCGGCTGCTAACAAGAATCCCTCGTGCTCTTCATAGTACGAAGGGACATCAGTTCCGCCACCTCCGAGAGAAATCCGCAATGGGCTTCGTGCAATTATCATCTGCCTGTCCTCGAATAGATTTCACTTATCACTCGAAGAACTTCAAGTGATGAATCAAGGTTATCTGACCTACTTGCTCCAGTCTGGAGGTCGTTAAGAAACTCACCCATTTCTATCACCCAGGATTCGTCTGGCTCTGGAAAACTCCACGTTTCTGAAAGAGGTGGGCCCATTTCTGGGAGCATTTTATGAAAAGTCAAAGCTTCAACCCCGTAACTGCGTCCAAGACCAGAAATCTCAATTTTTCCTATTTTTCCATAAATTTCTAACGAGAACATATTTTTCCATTCGGTACATGAAGCTTGAAGAAAGGCAATACCGCCAGTTCTGTTTTTAAGTGACATAAACACATTATCTTCGACCGCCGTATCCCAAAAGTAATTAGGGGTGGCTGCATAGTCGACCTGGAGTACACCTAAGAACCCAATAGAAAGATCTATGAGGTGGGTGCCTTGATCAATGAGTTCACCCCCGCCTGATTTTGATTTATCCGCTCTCCACTCCCTTTCATATCCAAGTCTTCCTCCGTGACCATACCGGCCACGTAAAAACATAATTTCGCCAATCATTCCTTCGCCCGATAACTCAAATGCTTTCCTTAGAGCAGGGTGGTGGCGATGGTTATAGCCAACGTGAACCTTTAAATCTTTTTTGCGGGCTAATTCGCAGACTTTCTTAAACTCAAAATAATTGATTGCTCCAGGTTTTTCAATAAAAACATGTTTACCAGCATTTAAAGCTGCGATTGCCAAGGAATGCAATGAATCATGCCTGGTGGCAATAATGACAAAATTTAGATCTCGAATCTTAAGCAGTTCTCCAAGTGACGTGAAGTTAGTAGTCTTGAATTCTGTTGCAAAACTTTCTCCGACCAATGTATCTTCGTCAAAACAGCCCACTAATTCAACATACTCCGGAAATGCCTTTGCTCTTTTTCTGCCGATTAGCCCGCATCCAATAACTGCTGCTTTCACCTAGATATCCCCCCACTCTTGCCCACGATCTCGCCCTGTAATACGGCGGAGCGTGTAAACATCCGAATCTACAATTTCCTCAAGTTGGCTTGGCCACTTTATCCAGTTGTCCCACTCGGCACTAATTAACTTACCCGTGATACCGACGCTGTCTTCACTAGCCAGAAAATCAATCAATTTAATAGCTTGTGGCGATGTGTCGATAGAACCTTCTGCTTTTGCCAAAGATTTTGAAAAGAGGTTAGCACCTACTCGATCTGGTCCGGCATCCAACATCTGATCCAATAATTTAGTTTTTAGCATACCGGGTGCGACTGAATTGAATGAGACCCCTGAATCCTGATACTCCAATGCAAGAGTTTCAATAAATCTTACTGCAGCAGCCTTCGAAGCAGCATAACTAGACATTCCAAACAATGGTGCAGTAGCTCCTCCACCAGAAATATGGATGATCTTTCCCTTCTTTCGAGAAATCATTGAGGGTAGTACTTCCAGTACCAAATTCAAGGTGCCATAGAGATTAATGTTGAATGCATCTTCCCAATCTTTCTGATCATTATCTAGAAATTTATCTATAGGGCCAATCACTCCCGCGTTGCAAATTAAAACATCAATACAGATTTCTAATTCGTGTAATTTCGATATCATTTCTATTGTTGAACCACGATTAGAAACGTCGTTGCAAATTCCGGAGATCAATTGCTCTCTTGATGAAATATTCTTTAGAAGTTCGGTCGTAAACTTCACTGCTTCTTCACTGCGTCCACAGAAAATAACTGACTTACCAGAATTTACAAAGTGTTGAGCTATTTGAAGCCCTAAGCCAGAGGTGCCACCGCTTATGAAGACTACTTCTTTGGAATTATTCGACATCATTTACTTGCCTTTTCCGACAGTTAAATACTTTGGACTCTTCGCAATATCTTTGTTTAAGTCAATTAGAATTCGCGAAGGATCTAGTACCCAGATATTTTCTTGTTGTAATAGCGGTAAAACATCTGCGCCATTTCCAAGGTGCCTTAGCTTCTTGGACACAACAAGAATATCAGTATCTTTTAATGATCCCTCGATGCTATCTACACAAACTATTCTCGAATCCATCTCTTCTTTAATTATCAAATTTTCAACATAACTTACTTTTGCATTCTGCATAGCTAAATCTTTCATCAATTCATATATTACGGATCGACGCAAGGTATCTGTATTGTCAGTGTATGAAACACCCCAAAAGCAAATTTTTACCCCCTCCATTCTTGCAGAGATTGTCGCAAGACATCTAGAAATCCAATCGTTGTTGTGACGGTTCGAAATTAACAGAGAAGTAAAAATCGCTGGCTCGCTTCGAATACCGTTTTGTAGATTCGAGAGTTTACGTACATCCCTTGCAAGTGTTCCACCTGCGAAACCTAAGCCGGGACTTAAATATGCGCGGGTTCCAATTCTCGGGTCTGACTTAAGGCCAATTTCCACCTCCTTGGCGTCGGCTCCAACTAATTCGCATATCTCTGAGAGTTCTCCCATGAAGGTGACACTTGTTGCCAAGAAAGCATTTAATGCATGCTTCGTCACTTCTGCAGATCTTCTGTGCATCCAAATAATGGGGGCATCAATCCCACTAAATACAGCGATAACAGTTTGATCTGGTTTTCCGTCGATCGTTCCAGCTACAATTCTTTCTGGGCTAAAGAACGATTCCATTGCCTTTCCAAGGCGCAAATTCTCGGGTTGTACTGTCACGTTTGCTTTATGACCAGATTTTTCCACAATTTTCTCGATTAGATCACTCGACCCGACAGGAAGTTGTGAACTTACTAAGATATGTCCGACTGTGTTTAATTTACCTACAATGCGCGTGAATTCAGACAACACAAAGTCAACATCTGCGTTGTCCTCCATGTCTACTGGAGTGTCGTAAGCTAGGACTAGTACATCAGTGTTTTCTAAATCAACTTCTTGATTCGTAAACTTTAGATTTCCCGTTTTAACATTTCCAAGGAGCATCTCTCGCAGTTGAGGCTCAAAAACTAACAGTTCACCTTGATTCAGGTCTGAAATAGATTCAGGGTTAGGGTCATAGGCGACTACATCATGCCCAAGTTCTGCAAAACCTACTGCATACATAACGCCAAGATGCCAAAGACCGGCAATGCCAATCTTCATTTTTTGGTGCTACCTTCAAATATCCAATGATTTTCATCCATAAACGAAACAGTTTCTCGAACAGCCTCTTCAATTGAATACTGGGGGGTCCACCCAAGACTTTGAATCTTTCGAGTATCTAAATGTATAAGCGGATTATCTCCAATCCAACCTTTGGATTCTGTTCCAAAGGTTAGTTCTGGATCTAAACCCATTTCACTTGTGATCCAACCAATTGAATCTCGAACTTCACAGTATCCGTCGACACCTAAATTAAAGATATTTACACCGTTCGAAGACTTTCCAAGTGATGTGTGGATTGCTTCAATACAATCCGAAACGTGCAAATAAGATTTCTTTTGGTGGCCGTTTCCTAAGACAGTCAACTTGTCTGGATGTTGGATCAGCTGTTGATAAAAATCATAGACATGCCCATGGGTGTATCTAGGGCCTAGTATGGACACAAATCTAAAAATCCATGTTTGCATTCCAAATGATTCTGCATATGCAGCAATCAGCCCTTCGCAAGCAAGTTTTGATGCGCCGTATAACGACGTCTGAATTGGAAATGGTGCATCCTCTGGAGTTGGAACTACCTCGGCCTCACCATAGACAGATCCGGTTGAAGAAAATATGAATTTGTTTACTCCTGCTTGCCGTGCAGCCTCCAAAACTTTATGGGTAACTATTGTGTTCTGTTCTAAATCTCTCCTTGGATTATCCGCCCCAAATCTAACGTCTGCATTTGCTGCCAAGTGAAAAATTGCATCAGCACCATTAAACTCATCAACCAGTGAGGCTCCCAAATATAGGTCGCGCTTTATTAATTTGAATCCAGGGTTAATAAGTGCACCTTCGAGGAATTCAATTCTTCCGGTGCTTAAATTGTCGATTCCCACAACTTCTATGCCTTGTTTTAGAAATGAATCGACAAGGTTGCTCCCAATAAAGCCTGCAGCCCCTGTAATGACAACACGTTTAATCGGACTATTACTCATTAAAACCCGTAGTCTTTTCGATAATGTACATTGGGCGATTTTTCACTTCATCATAAATTCTCGAAACGTACTCACCCAATAAACCAAGAGAAAGTAATTGAATCCCAGCAAAAAAACTGATAAGGATCACGCTTGTCGACAACCCTGGGGTTAGATTTACGCCAAATATCTTTTGAATTGCGTACCATCCACCCAGAAGAAAACTAAATCCGGCTATCACGCCACCAAAGACTGACATAAAATTTAGGGGCTTAGCTGAAAAACCTACTAGCCCATTAATGCCTATTCGAAGCGATCCCAAGTAGCGATTGTAATTTCCGTTTCCTGAATAGCGAGAATCGCGGTCATAATAAACTCCTGTTTGGTTGAAACCCACATAAGCAACAAGACCACGCAAGAATCCATGTTTTTCATTCAAGGCACAAATTTGGTCAACGACTCTACGTGACATAATTCTGAAATCACCCGTATTTTTAGGTATTTGAACCTCGCTAAGACTATTAATTACCCTATAACCAAATTTTGCTAATATTTTTTTGACATATGTTTCGCCCTCGCGAGTTCGGCGAGTTGCGTAAACAACGTCAAAGCCTTCATCCATTTTGTAATTAAGTTCAAGAATGACTTCAGGGGGATCTTGAAGGTCAACATCAATCACAACCACGCGCTTTCCTGTCGAGTAGACAAGACCCGCCATGGTTGCCGCTGGTTGCCCGAAGCGGCGCGACATTTTAATAAGCTTAATGCCTGAGTTGGTTTTTGAACTCTCGATGATCACCTGTTCTGTGTTATCAGGACTAGGATCAAGAATAAAAATGACTTCAGAAGTTTTTGAAATTTTCTCTAATACCGGGATTAATCGATTCAAAAAGGGAAAGATGTTGGACTCTTCTTTAAACACCGGGATTACGATAGATAAGTCGACTTCCGTTGGCGAGGTCCTTGTCATTATTTAAGCCTACCAAAGGGTTTCGTATAATTATAGAAATGGCCTACAAAGGCTTTAACCCCTTCATTGCTAAGATCGGCCATTTGATGACTAAGCCAATAAAGCCCGAAGCTTAGAAATTTTGCTTTCGCTGTGATTCGATCATGGACTTGGCTTCACTGCAATTAAAATTAAGTTCTTCCCGATGATGTGTCTAAAGCCGATGAAATCTAATCTACGGCTAATTGGATATACAACTTTATCGTAAATTACAAGACTCTTCTTTGACCCTAAATTCGCACCATTTTTGTATCCAACGATTTTTACAAACAAGGACGCAAAAAACCCTATAAATTCATCATAAGTTAATGTCTGAATAACAAAACCTGCAGATTGCACTTTAATTTTAAGTTCAGAGCGTGTGTACCGACGAACATGACCAATTTCTTTGTCCATTGTCGAATACAAAATTGGGTGAGCAGGTACATATATGCCGATTACGCCACCAGGCTCCAATGCATGAAAAAGTTCCCTAAGGACTGAAGTGTCATCTTCAATATGTTCAAGTACGTTTGATGTGTAAATCGCAGAATAATCACGAGTGGTTTCACTTAGAAATTGAAAACAGTGAAATTTCTTTTCTCTTATCAGAGCAACAAGATTTGGATCCAGCTCCACGCAATCGGGAGTTATCTCAAATCGATTTCTAAATATTTCAGCAAGAAAGCCTGTTCCTGCTCCAAATTCAAGAAGGTTGCTGTTCTTTGTAACAATTCGATCTTGTAAATCCATCTTGGAGAAAAACTTATTGACTATTTCCGTGCTATACCCAATTAATCCGATCTCAGAATCTAGCAACTCTTGAGTGCCTGTATACCCTTGAGATTCTGAGTTTTGAATCGAGACTTTTGAGTTATTTTTCTTTCTCATGGGGTTCAATTTATACCAAGTTGCTTGACAAGACTAAGAAGTATGGCAATTTCCTCTAAGTTTTTAGTTTCTATGACTAATCATTCTAAAAACTTCGCCCAGCCTAACCGCATAACACCACTCGGGGTCATCAGATGCAACACAACAATCCCTGACTTGCCATCAACTTCACTAAGTTGAAACTATGCAACTTCAACCGCACTGCTAGTTACCTTCGGAGTCCCTATCAAATATAAGTTGATTCCTTCGCAATCTTAACTTTGACGGCCTTCGCAATTATTTTTCAATCAACTGTCTAGTGGACAAATAAGCGAACAGATCCGGAATGGCAGTTAGATTTAAGGGTGCTTAGGAAGAATTTTTCCAACTGTAAGTATTGCGTAGCCATTTAGATTCCAGCTTTCTAAGCCAAACGGATAATACTTCACTTCAAATTCTCGGTCCTGAAATACAAATTTCGCGATTTCCAGTAATGACGCAAAGTGATTTCTATGTTCTCGAGCAATCATCAGGTTGTAACCCTTAAACCCTTTTCTCTTTGCACTTCGAGCAGTGGAAATTTTTCTCAAAGTTCTAACTGCTAAACCAGGATCACAACTCAAGAAGATTGTACATACGCCAGTAGGTGAAAGCACTCTGCTGATCTCATTCAAGACTTTCTCTGGGTTATCAACATGATGCAATAAACATGTTGACACAACGCGATCAAATTCACCTGTGTTGAAGGGGATTGACTCTGCGTTCGCTTCTAATGCTTTAATTCGGCCATCCGAACTCCATTTTGCATTCAAAACAGTCTTCACCAAATCAAGCATCACATACTCATCAAAACCATGCTTTATAAAGTCTAGGTGCTCACCATTTCCCGAACCTATCTCCAGGACTTTCTTGAAATGTCCCCCCCATTGCCTTTCCATCGTCAAGTGAGTACGCCTAACTGCATTTGCACCGAAACCCTTGCCAAAAATTACTGAACCGTAAAAGCACTCATAGAAAATCTTGCGCGAACCATATTCGTTCTCTTTCGCCATTTTCTCCACTTTAGTCCAGTCTTACAACGCCACCCGGCGTCGTTAAATGCACCGCGACAATTCCGTACTCGCCATCATTTGCTGATGGATCGACAAACTCAACATCTGCACCGTTTAATCCACCAAGGATCTCTGTCTTAAACCAAGAGTCCGAAAGATGATCAGTATCAGCGATCGTAATCTTCTCAATTGAAGCAACAGCTTTTCCATCTTGTGAAGGGTGATCTGCAGTTAACCATTGAATAAAGAATGGAAGTTCGCGCGAGTCGGTGATTTCATTAACTCCGATTTGCTTCCACTTAAGATCGCTTCCATCTGGACGTGTGCGGTGACCCTCGATTGCGCTGCGTCCGAACTTCTCTTCAACCTTTGAAATATCTTCAGTTGCAAAAACCCAAGTGAGCCAGCCTCCGCCTTCTTGTGCTTTCTTGCTAACAGCTTTGCCCCAAGGGGTTTGCTCTGTTGCTGGGTGATCTAGTGGGCAGACAACTTCGATGTACTGGCCGTTTTGAAGAGGCAGTGTGAAGTTGCGAGTGCCAAAGCGTGGGTGGACTCCGCCATCTACGAAGGTGCTGCCAAGGCGTGAGCCAAGGCGTTGGACGGTGTCGGCTAGTTGATCATGGGAAGTTACATATGAGACATGGTCTAAGCGCATGGGGAAATCTTGCCCTATGAAAGGGGGTGGTGATTACCAAGTTTGGGGTGGGTGGCGGTCAGATTTGTGCGGGAAAAGGGGCGTGAAATGGGGTTTTGCGGGCTATCGGGCGAGGACGCACATAAGTGCTTCAACGGTCAGCAAAGGTGCTGCGTTATGGCCCAGGTTGGTGCGGGCTTCCATGATTGCGTTGATCTTTTTGATAGTGTTTTGCGGCTTGGTCTTGGCGGCCACGGCGTTGATTTCAGTTTCTAATTCTTTGTTGATCAATGCGTCGCTGCTACCGGCTTGAACCATCATGACATCGCGGTAATAGGTAGCGATATCAAGAAGTGCTGCATCTAAACCATCGCGGATCATGCGGGTTTGGCGGGTCTTTTGTTCTTTCTCTAACTCTTTAATTGCTTTGCTTCCGCCAGTTGCCATTCCGCGACCGGTTGCACCCTTGCCGTAGGCGAGAGCGAGGCCATCTGTTTCTTTTTCATTTCTTAATTCGGCTGCGTTAGTTGCTTGCTCTGTTGCAAGATCAACCAGTGTTTGTGCGGCAGCAAATGCGGATGAGATTCCTTGAAGGGTTAATGGCAACTTCATGATTGTGTTGCGGGTGTTTCGTACTGATTCATTGGTTGCTAAGTAACGTGCGCGACCAATGTGGCCCTGTGAAACTCGGGCTGCGAAATCCGCCATCACTGGTGAGATTCCATCTTTGTTTTGAAGCACTTGTGCAACGGCCTCTGTTGAAGGTGTGACGAGTTGCAGGTGGCGACAACGTGAGCGAATAGTTGGAAGAACATCATGCAGAGTTGGTGCGCAGAGAAGCCAGACTGTGCGGTTGCCGGGTTCTTCAATTGCTTTCAATAATGCGTTAGCTGCAGATTCAGTTAAGCGATCTGCATCTTCCATCACAACTACGCGCCAACCTCCCATGGATGGTGCCCAGGAAACACGTGTAAGAAGTTCGCGGACTTCATCAATCTTGATTGAAAGACCTTCGGTACGAATGATTTCAACATCGGGGTGTGCGCCGTTTGCTGCGGATCTGCATTCGTTGCATGTTCCGCAACCATCGTGTGAGCAGACAAGAGCTTGTGCGAATGCGATTGCAGCAGATGATCGACCTGATCCTGGTGGACCGGTAAATACCCAGGCGTGGGTCATTTCTTGTGATTCTTCGCCTGTGCGGGTGGCCTGTACTGCTTTTTGAAGAACTTCAACGACGTGGGCTTGGCCAACAAGGTCGGTGTAAACGCTCACTTTTTAGCTGGCTTCTTTGTTGTTGTCTTCGCCTTTGCTTTCACAGCTGTTGCGCTTTTCTTAACAGATTTATTAACTGCGCGGATTGGGCGAAGTAAAAGGTTGCCCTTGTCTTCAGTTGCGTTGCGCTTAAGGGCAGGGATTTCGCTAACGCGAGAAATGATTGAGGTGTGGATCGCTTCGATCGGTTGGTTGCCATCGACGATGTAGTAACGCTCAGGGTCAAGCAGTGCAAGCTGTAGGAACTCTTGGCGCACACGCTCGTGGAAATCAATTGGTTGTGATTCAAGACGGTCTTTGCTCTTGATGCGGCCAAGTCCGATTTCGGCAGGAAGATCGATGATGATTGTTAGCGTTGGGAATAGTGATTCAGTTGCCCAACGTGAAATTCGTGCAACTTCACCGGGTTCCAGAACGCGGCCTGCGCCTTGGTATGCAATGGATGAATCAAAGTAGCGATCTGAAATTACAACATCACCATTTGCAAGCGCGGGGCGAATAACAGAGAAAACATGGTGCGCACGATCTGCGGCGTACAGCAGAGCTTCTGCGCGAGGTGAGATTTCACCGGTGGAATGGGAAAGAAGAATTCGGCGGATTTCAATTCCGAGATCTGTTCCACCGGGTTCGCGAGAAAGAACTACTGTTTCACCTTCTTGTTCCAGCCATTGCTTTAGGAGTTGCGACTGAGTTGATTTTCCAATTCCTTCGCCGCCTTCAAAGGCGATGAAAATTCCTTTAGTTGGTGCGCCGGTAATTCCACCGAGTTCACCTTTGAATGCGTTAACAATGTCAGACCACAGTGAAACATTGGGGCGGTCCTTCATTTGTTTGTATGAGATAAATCCGATCAGTGATGCGAATAGGCCGGCGAGAAGAATTGTTACTGCGGCGCCGTTGTAGCTTAGTTGTGTGTTTTGGAAGTTGAAGGTGTGCTGGCCAACGGCTGCGGCGATCAGTGGGGCGACGGCTAGAACGCCGACTAAAACCACCCGGATCAGGCTTTGCACGAAGGCGAAGGTACGGCCGCGGACATCATCCTGGACCTCCATGCCCAGCATGGTGAAGCCGGTGACCCAGGTGATTCCGCTGAATGCACCAAGGATTACAACGATAAAGACGGCAAGGACAAGGTTTGGAATTGCGGCAAGGGCCACAAGGAATGCGCCGCTGATTGTGAGCGATGCACCGAAAAGTCGGCGGCGAGAAAATTGTGCGAAGACCTTTGGGCCCAATGCGATTCCAGACGCAAGGCCGGTGAAGACTGCGCCGAACAGCACGCCGTATGCGGCTTCTCCGCCGCCTAAGTCGCCAACAAATGTTCGGGCTAAGCCAATGACTGCGCCGGCTGCAACAAATGCGCCGACCATTCCAACGATTAGTCCGCGAATTAATTTGCTGGTTGAAACAGCTTTCCAACCTTCATGCAGGGATTTAAGAATTCCGGTTTCGGCGGCGTGCTTTGCGGCTGCGCCTTTAGGGATTTCGCGCAATCCCCAAATTGTGTATGCAGCGAAGGCAAATGACAGTGCATTTACATACAGTGCTAAATCAACTGCGGTTGAGGTAATTCCGAATGCTGCGTTGATCGCTGATGTGAAAAGTGAAAGGAAGGTAAACAACAGCGCTGCGATTGGTGCGGTGCCGTATGCGGCCAGTAATGAAACTTGGTTTGCGTTCTCTAACTTTTCGCGGGGAACAAGGTTGGGGACTGATGCCTCTTTTGCGGGGGACCAGAAGAGCGTTATGCACTCAACCAAAATTGTTGCGGTGTAGAGCCACAGGTAGTTGTGAAAGATTGGAATAGAGATGTACAGCGCGGTGCGCAAGATGTCGCAGGTAACCATTAACTTTCGGCGATCTAATTTGTCGGCGATTACTCCTGCGATTGGGCCGAGGAAAACTGCGGGTAGCAAACGAGCGATGAACACACCTGCGATTGCGTAGTTAGCTTTTGCGTAATCTCCGCCAGATAGTTGTTGCGCCATCGCGGTTGTGGCTAGAAGTCCGAGCCAATCACCAAGGGAGGAGAAGAGCATCGAGTTCCACAGTTTGCGGAAAGGTCGGATCGCCAGAACTCCGCGGGTTACTTCCTGCGCCGGGGCGGCAGGGGTAGGGAGCGTCTTAGCCATGGCGGCAGTCTATCGGTGAGCGTGAATAGGCCTAAAAGAGGCTTTATTCAGCCTTCTTCTTCGCTTTGCCGGTTGCTGCTTTCTTCGCAGCCTTTTTAGTGGCAGCCTTTTTAACTACATTCTTGGTCAAAGTTGGTGCGGTGTCGCCCTTTTTAGGTTTGGCTGCAGCCTTCTTACGTGACTTCTTTGGTGATGGTCCGTTTTCAGCTTCCCAGGCACGACGTCCTGCAAGCAGCTCTAATCCGCGCTCAAGTGTCATTCCTTCAGCGGTATCACCACGACGCAAAGTTGCATTTGTTTCGCCATCGGTAACGTACATACCGAAGCGGCCGTCCTTGATGATCAAAGGTTTTTGTGTTTCTGGATCCATGCCGAGTTCTTTAACAGGTGGCTTTGCTACTCCGCGACGGCGTTCCTTTGGCTTTGAGTAAATTTCTAGTGCTTCATCTAAAGTCATTGTGAACAATTGTTCTTCAGATGTAAGTGTGCGTGAATCTGCACCAGCCTTTAGGTATGGACCGTAGCGACCATTTTGCACAGTGATGTCATCGCCTGCGCTGTTTGTACCAAGTGTGCGAGGTAGTGAAAGAAGTTTTAACGCATCTTCATATGTAACGGTATCTAAGGTCATTGTTGAAAGAAGTGAAGCGGTCTTTGCCTTTGGAGCATCAGCCTTCTTCTTTTTCTTCTTTCCAGATGCGGTTAGCTCAACTGGCTCTTCTGGCAAAACTTCCGTGATGTAAGGACCAAAGCGTCCTGATTTTGCAATGATCGGCAGGTTAGTTGCTGGATCAATTCCAAGTTCGCGTTCACCTGAAGGTGCTTCTAATAGTTCAATTGCCTTCGCAAGTGTTAACTCATCAGGTGCAAGTGATTCAGGAATGTTTGCAAGCTTGCGATCTTCGCCTTCGATGTTTTGTTGCAGGTATGCACCGTAACGACCAACGCGAATTTCGATCTCAGGGGATAGGTTCATGGTGTTGGTGGCACGAGCGTCGATAACGCCTAAATCCGCTGATAATTCATTAAGTCCAGGCTGGCCATCTACGCCATAGAAGAAGTCCGTTAGCCAATCAACGCGGCCCGCTTCTCCCGCTGCGATCTTGTCGAGATCCTCTTCCATTGATGCGGTGAACTCGTAATCAACTAACTTTGTGAAATGTGTTTCTAGCAAACCTGTTACAGAAAATGCCAAGAAGGTCGGAACAAGTGCGCGGCCGCGCTTGTACACATATCCGCGATCTTGAATTGTTTGAATAATTGATGCAAATGTAGATGGACGACCAATACCTAATTCTTCTAACTTCTTAACAAGTGTTGGTTCTGTGTAACGGGCAGGAGGCTTTGTCTCGTGGCCTTCGCAGGTGTATTCATCAACCTTAACGGTTTGTCCAACGGACATCGCAGGTAAACGCTTATCTGCTGACTCTTCATCCTTGTTATCTTCGGTAACGATGTCATCGTATGCAGCAAGAAAGCCAGGGAAGGTAATAACAGAACCGTTTGCACGGAAGATTGTTTTCTTGTTGTCATTTGTTGTTGCATCAAAGTCAACGCGCATCTGCATCTTCTTGGCATCTGCCATTTGTGAAGCAACGGTGCGCTTCCAAATTAAGTCATACAGTGCGAATTCGTCACGTGAAAGTTCTGGTGCTAACTCGCCAGGAGTCTTAAAGGTGTCTCCTGCTGGTCGAATCGCTTCGTGCGCTTCTTGTGCGTTCTTAGATTTACCTTGGTACACACGTGGTGCATCGGCAACATGGTCTGCGCCGTATAGAGCTTTAGCTGCGTTGCGTGCTGCGGTGATCGCTTGTTGTGACAGGTTGATGCTGTCGGTACGCATGTAGGTGATGTAACCGTTTTCGTACAGACGTTGTGCAACGCGCATCGTGATCTGTGCGCCCCAACCAAGTCGGCTACCTGCATCTTGCTGCATAGTTGAAGTTGTAAATGGTGGCTTTGGACGTTCAGTACGTGGAGATTCCTCCATCGACTTAACTGTTAAATCACTTGATTTAAGGCTATCTACAAGGCCTTTGGCCCCTGCTTCATCTAGCAAGAGAATGTTTGCAAGAGACTTTTCTTTAACCGCGCCATCTGCACCAAAATCTGATGTTGCTGCAACTTTCTTACCATCTACTTCTAGTAAACGTGCATTAAATCCAAGTGCGGTTACTGCGGCTAGATCCCACCATGCGCTTGAGATAAATGCCATGCGTTCACGTTCTTTTTCAACAATAAGTCTGGTTGCAACAGATTGCACACGTCCTGCTGAAATACGAGGCATAACTTTCTTCCACAACACAGGTGAAAGACGGTATCCATACAGGCGATCTAATACACGACGAGTTTCTTGCGCATCGATTAAGTGGTAATCCAAATCGCGAGTGTCTTCTACAGCAGCTTGAATTGCTTCCTTTGTAATTTCATTGAAAACCATTCGCTTAATAGGAATCTTTGGTTCAAGAACCTCTACTAAGTGCCACGCGATAGCTTCGCCTTCGCGGTCCTCGTCCGTTGCCAGAATTAATTCTTCGGCGTTTTTCATCAAGGCTTTAAGTTCAGCAACCTTGGCTTTTTTATCTGGGTTAATTACATACAACGGTGCGAAATCATTTTCGATATCTACGCCCTCTTTAGCCCACGCAATCTTTTTATATTCCTTAGGAATATCAGCTGCGCGCTGAGGTAGATCGCGGATATGACCGACAGATGCCTCGACGACGTATCCGTCGCCGAGGTATCCACCAATTTTTCTGGCCTTCGCTGGTGATTCAACGATCACCAGCTTGATCAGGTCGGTCTTTGCTTTCGCCATAAGGGGGAAGTTCCTATGGATTAAACAGTAATTGAGGTTGCTTGACGACGGTTACGGATTAACGCACCGATGATCACTGCAACTGCAAGTAATGAGATCAATGTGCTCTTGCCTGAGTTTCCACCAAGTGCAAGAGAAACAATTGCAGGTGTAATCAACAAACCAACAAGGTTCATAACCTTGATAAGTGGGTTAATTGCAGGGCCTGCAGTGTCCTTAAATGGATCTCCAACAGTGTCACCCACGATTGTTGCTGCGTGAGCTTCTGAGTTCTTTCCACCGTGATGGCCATCTTCAACCATCTTCTTAGCGTTATCCCAAGCACCGCCTGAGTTAGAAAGGAATACAGCCATAAGTGTTCCGGTACCAATCGCACCAGCGAGGTATGCACCAAGTGCACCAACACCAAGACCGAAACCAACAGCGATTGGTGCCATAACAGCAAGCAATCCTGGAGTTACAAGTTCACGAAGTGAATCGCGAGTACAGATATCAACAACGCGTGCGTAATCTGGCTTCTCTGTTCCCTTCATGATTCCTGGGTGTAGGCGGAACTGTTCGCGAACTTCAACAACAACTGCACCCGCTGCGCGAGATACAGCGTTAACTGCAAGTCCTGAGAACAAGAACACAACCGCTGCACCGATGATCAGACCAACCAAGTTACGTGGATCTGCAACATCGAGAACACCTTGGAACTGAAGTGCAACATCTGCTGATGCCTTACCTGCCTTGATGACAGCTTCCTTGATTGCATCTGTGAATGCACCAAACAATGCTGTTGCTGCAAGTACTGCAGTAGCGATTGCAATTCCCTTAGTGATCGCCTTAGTTGTGTTACCAACGGCATCAAGACTTGTAAGGATTGCTGCACCATCACCAGTTACATCGCCTGACATTTCAGCAACGCCTTGTGCGTTATCTGAGATCGGACCGAATGTATCCATCGCAACGATTACACCAACAGTTGTTAGCAAACCTGTTCCAGCAAGTGCGATTGCTAGAAGTGAAAGAACAATGCTTCCACCACCAAGCAAGAATGCACCGAATACCGCTGCTGCGATTAGTAGTGCTGAGTAAACAGCTGACTCGAAACCAACTGAGATACCAGCCAAGATAACTGTTGCTGCACCTGTTTCAGATGAAGCTGCTACATCGTTTACTGGACGCTTTCCTGTCTCAGTGAAATAGCCTGTTAATAGCTGAATTGCTGCTGCAAGTGCGATACCGATTAATACTGCGCCAATAGCTAGTACGCGTGGGTTTGTGTTTCCTGCTGCTGCAACCGCTTCTGGTGACAAGCCTGTTAGTAGCTTGAAATCAGATGGCAGGTAAGTAAATGTTGCGAGCGCAGTTAGACCTGCAGAAATAATTGCTGACAAGAAGAATGAGCGGTTAATCGCTGTCATTGCTGACTTATCTGTGCTGCGAAGCTTTGTTAGGAAGATTCCGATAACTGCAGTGATTGTTCCGATTGCTGGAACGATCAATGGGTAGATCAGACCTGCATCACCAAATGCAGCCTTTCCAAGAATTAGCGCTGCAACAAGTGTTACTGCGTATGACTCGAACAAGTCTGCAGCCATTCCGGCACAGTCACCAACGTTGTCACCAACGTTGTCAGCGATTGTTGCTGCGTTACGTGGGTCATCTTCTGGAATGTGCTTTTCAACCTTACCTACAAGGTCAGCACCAACATCTGCTGCCTTAGTAAAGATTCCGCCACCAACGCGCATGAACATCGCGAGCATCGCTGCACCGAAGCCGAAGCCTTCAAGCACTGCAGGTGCGTTTTCGCGGTAGATGATCACAACAAGTGATGCACCAATTAGTCCAAGACCAACAGTTGTCATACCAACGACGCCACCTGTACGGAATGCGATCTGTACAGCCTTTTCGCCATCCTTGTTACGAGCAGCATCTGCAACGCGAACATTTGCGCGCACTGCAAGCCACATACCGTTGTATCCAACTAGTGCAGAAAATGCTGCGCCTAGTAAGAAGAAGATTGAACGGCCGATGCGGATTTCAGCATCGCCGGGAAGTGCAAACAAAAGGAAAAATACGATTACAACAAAGTATGAAAGTGTGCGGAACTGGCGAGCTAAGAATGCAGCTGCACCTTCCTGAATCGCTTCTGCGATTTCACGCATCTTTGCTGTGCCATCACTTGCTGCCAACACCTGTGCGCGTAATCCGTACGCGATGGCGAGGGCGGCTAGGGAAATTCCTAGAACGATGTAGGCATATGTCAGATTGGATCCAGTTACTTGGACCAGGGATACGGTGCTCTCAGCACTCATAGGTTCTCCTCCGTTGGAGTTTGTGGCGCCTTATTCGAGAGTCGGGCGCGAGACTGGTGAAGTGTAAGCGAGGGAGCCCCCGAACGGGCAAATTACACCTATCTATTACGTTACTTAGAGCCAAGGATTGGGCGTGAGCCCAGCGCCATGATGAGGGCTAATCCGGCTGGAACCAGCATGGCCCAGCGAAGGCCGATGGTGTCTCCAAGGAAGCCCAGGGTTGGGGGGCCGACCAAGAAGCCGAAGTAGGCGATGCCGGAAACCATGGCCACCCCTTCAGATGCTGCGAATTGGCCGGCGAACTTTGTCTTAGCGATCTCACCAGCTTGGCTAAACAACATTGGAATCACAGTTGCAAGGCCCATGCCCAGAGTTAACCAACCAAAGATCACTCCGCCGATTCCACCAACTAATAATCCTGAGCCAAGCCCGATACCTGCGATTAATCCGCCGCCCACGATTAACTTCATTGGACCGTACTTTGATGCAAGGCGATCTCCAAATAGTCGACCGATCACCATTGTTGCTGAGAAACAGATAAATGGAAGTGTTGAAACAAATGGTGTGGCATCAAAAGTGTCACGAGCAAGGATTGCTCCCCAGTCACCAGCTGAGCCTTCACCGATTGCAGCACAGGTTCCAAGTAAACCAACTATTAGAAAGAGCATTGGCCGCTTAATCTTCTTTTTGTTTTCAGCTGCGTGCTTGTCTAGCTCCGCCGGTAGGAACCAGTTACGAACAAAAAAGTTGGCTAAGAAAATTAGCATCGCAACAAATGCACATTGCCACATGATCGATTTGTTCTGTTGAGCGATGAAGCCACCAATCGCACCACCACTGAGTGCACCTAATGAAAACATCGCATGGAATGTGCTCATATATCGCTTATCTGCTTCATGCTCTAAAACAATTGCGTGTGAATTCATCGCCACATCCTGTGTTGATAAACAAAATCCAAAAACAATAAAGGACAAACACAGTGTTAGATAATTAATTACAGGTCCGACTACAAGTAAGGCTACGCCAAGTGCGTATGTTGCGTAATGAACTATCGGTGCACTTCCGTACTGTGCTGCCTTCTTTCCCGAAAACCCAAGTCCAAGCAAAACTCCAATAGCAACACACAAAAGAGCGGTACCTAGTGCGCTGTTTGAAACATTGAGTGTCTTTTTGAAATCAGGGACTCGCGCATAGAAAGCACCAACGGTAAAGCCGTTGATAATAAATGCGGTAGTTACTGCTATCCGGGCACGGGAAAAGCGTTGTAAATCGCTCACTTTTGCAGGCTAGTTACTTAACAGCGCCTTGTGAAATGCCTGAAATAAACTGCTTTTGTAGGATCAGGTAGAAGATCACAATAGGAATAACGGCAAGAACAAGTCCGGCCATCACTTGACCGTACTCAACTGTGTACTGACCGTAGAACAGGTAGGTAGACAGTGGCAAAGTTTGAGTTTCATTTGTTAGCACTAGGCGTGGCAACAAGAAGTCATTCCAAATCCACAAAGCATTAATAATCGCAACTGTTGCGGTAATTGGTCGCATCATTGGGAAGATAATTCGCCAAAATGCAACCATGTCAGATGCGCCATCAATTGAGGCCGCTTCATCGATCTCGGTTGGAATATTTGAAATAAAGCCGTGATACAGGAATGTCGAAAGCGCTGTACCGAAACCAATATAGAAAAAGATCAATGCGCCGCGGTTGTTCCAGGAAACAAACTGGGCGAAGCGAGCCATAAATGGAATCATCAACGCTTGGAATGGAACAATCATTGAAGTTACCAGAATCAAAAAGATGTACTTAGAAAGTTTGTTCTTTGTACGAGCTAAGTAGTACGCAAGCATTGATGAGAAAACAATCAACATCGAAACGCTTAATACCGTAATAATGATTGAGTTAGTCAGAGATCTGAAGAAGTTCATCTTCGTCAACGCCTGACTGAAGTTGTCCCAGGTAATGTGCGAAGGCAGTGCAAGCGGGTTCGCAAGAATATCTGGCTTTAACTTCAATGAGTTAACAAATACTAAGAAAAATGGAAATATGTAGGCAAAGGCCAAAATCACGCCAACGATAAAGGTGACTTTTTTTCCTACGCTGCGCTTAACACTCATCGTTGGACCTCATATCTCTTCGAGATAGTGACTTGGGCTAAAGCTGCGAGAGCAACAATTAAGAACATCACAACCGCCTTTGATTGGCCGGTTCCAAAGTTTCCATTGGCAAAGGCATCCTGAAAGATATGCAGTGAGATCAATTCTGTGGTGCGGAATGGCCCACCGCCGGTTAGCGCCACGTTTACGTCGTAGGCCATAAAGCCTCCGCGAAGCGTCAAAAAGAGCGCGATAGTAAAGGCTTGTGCCATCAATGGAATTTTGATTGTTAATAAGGTACGAAGCGGTGAAGCACCATCGATTTGAGAGGCTTCAAGCACATCTTGTTCGATAGAGATAAGTCCGGTGATATAAACAATCATCATGTAACCAGATGATTGCCATACCGTAACGATAATTAATGCCCAAAAAGCTTTATTTGTGTCCTGCAGCCATGACTGTTTAAAAATTTCCCAGTTATATTTATTTGCAAGAGCGACAATTGCGCTGTTAAAGATGAACTGCCAAATAACACCAAGAACTACACCACCAATGAGGTTTGGGACGAAAAAGAAGGTGCGCAGAATATTTTTACTGCGAAGACTAGAGGTAACGATAAGCGCCAATCCAAAGGCGACAACGTTGACGATAACAAGTGAGACGATTACAAAAAGTGTGGTGAAACGAAGTGTGCTCCAAAAGGTTGGATCTTTGAAAGATTTTATGTAATTATCAAATCCAACAAGCTTTGTAGATTCAAATCCATCCCAATCGGTAAAGGTGTAATAAAAACCTGTCGCGAATGGAACAACAAGAACCAAGCTGAAAATTGCCAAGGGCGTAAAAGCGAGCTTCATAAATCTCTTGGTCGCTCTAGCTGACGCCATTTGTGACTCCTTCAATATCTGTTACTTAGTTAAATCTCTTTTAAGAAGAATCATCCTGAGGCGAATTGCTCCGCCTCAGGATGATTCTATTACTTATTGTTAACTTGAAAAAGTTTCGAAGAAATTACTTCTTCGCTCCTCGCCAAGTCTTTACTGAGCCCTTCCATGCATCCTGAATCGCCTTAGCAAGATCTGCTGAACTGATCTTGTCGGTGAAGTACTGCTGCATAGAGACCTTACCTACTGTCTCTTGGAGACCAGCTGGGTAGTAAGTGTTGATCCACTCAAGTGTCTTACCTGCTGCAACAAACTTTGCGATATCGCGAGCCATGTTTGTAGCTGGTTGAACCTTGAAGCCGTTGTACACGGGGATGAATCCCATGCCGCCCTTAGTTACTGGGTCAGCAACAAAGTGCTGTCCCTTATCTGATGTGTATAGCCATGTAAGGAAGTCAATTGCGCCATCGCGCTCTGCCTTAGTTGACTGCTTTGCATCGATCATGAAGTAACCAGGTACACCAACTGGAATTGAATCATTTCCATATGTTGTTGCTGTTGTGCTGATTGGAAGAGGCATGATTCCGAAATCAGTTCCTGGAGCAGCGGTCATCAAGTTTGGCTCTGTCCAGTTACCCTGGAACAAGAATCCGTAGTTTCCGCTTGAAAGATCTGCAATTGAAGCATCGTATTCAGTATCAGTTAGGTTAACTGTTGAACCGTTGTACTTCTTTAGTAGATCAAATGTTGATAGCCAGTTCTGGAAAGTAGCATCCTTTGAAAGATCCTTTGTTCCATCTGATAGTGAATCAAGAACTGCTAGACGAGCTTCGTGTGTCTTTCCTGCGTTTGCATGGAAGATGTTTGTGAAGTGTGCACCAAGTGACCACCAGATAGCTGAGAAGTGAATTGCCTTCTTACCCTTACCCTGAAGTACCTTGAATGCAGCTTCTAGATCGCCACGTGTCTTGATCTTTGCTGGATCGATACCTGCATCTGCAAGTACCTTCTTGTTGTAAAGAAGACCGAAAGCTTCAGCAGTTGATGGAACACCAACTTGCTTTCCACCAACATTAGCTGCAGCAAGTAGTCCTGGTGATACAAGCTTTACAAGCTTTGTACCCTTCCAGTCCATAACCTTGTCAGCCATGTCAGGAATCTCTTGAAGTGTGTACATGATTGTTGGAGCATTCTTCGCAGCGTACATTGGAGTTACGTTCTGGAGGAATGTGAGCTTTGCGTCGCCAGGAATTGACTTAAGTGTGTAGCACTTCTGGCTAGCGTTGTAAGCCTTTACTGCTGCAAGGAACTGATCCTTGATTTCTGTCTTGATTGTTCCAAGCATTTCTACAGTTGTCTTCTTTGAACATGTTGCAGCTGAAGCAGTTGGAACTGCAGCTACTGTCAAAGAAATTGCAACTGTCGATGCAGCAAGAACTGCACCTAACTTTGCGAACTTCTTCATGTGTTTCCTTTCGAAAGGGGTTACTAGACGCACGAGAGCACGCCTTGTGTGGGTCAAAAATTACCCCTGGGGTGGGCTTTGGTGAAGAGGTACGCGGTAACGCTTTGCGAAAGATTTGCAGGTTTTTTGCAGTTTTTTGCAGTGGGACCTGAGCGTGAAATTGGGTTAATGCACCTAGTTAAAGGCCAAACGGGCTGAGTTCACGGCTAGTTCTGGGTGTTGGGAAGGTAGCCAGGGAGATACTGCAGATTCCATCCCCTGTAAAGAGCTCCACGGATGATCGATCCACCAGCACCTTCAGGTTGAGCAGTTGCCCAGATGGCTCATAGGGTGCCTCGTAATCATTAACAAAAACTACCTTTTTGTCAGCGTCATATCCAACCCGAACAAAACCTTCTAATCCAATTGACCCTTTTTCCGGAACTAGAGTTTTGATTTCATATGTTGGCTTGCCAAGTGGTTGTTGTGTTAAAACTATTTCACCTTTTACCTTTGCTAATCCAAGTTCACGCGGAATTGTCATCTGCGTTGTCCAAGTTGTTTCTGGGTGGTCTTTTACATCACTCCAATTAGACATCCAGCCTATAAAAATTCTTTTTCCGTTTGGTTCATTGTTAAATGTAATTCCTGCGTAATTATCTTTTCCGTAATCGATCCAACGGGGTTCCTCAGTTGAATAACGCGCAATGAAATTAGTTCCATCAAAATCGCCAATGAAGTATTGAGTTCCCGATCCATATAACCCACCTGGGTTTAACGAGACGATTAACACCCAAACCTCTTCACCATCAAACGTTAATGAAAATAAATCTGGGCACTCCCAAACTCCATCAACTGCTGCTGCGGGGCCAAAATCACTTAAGTGCTTCCAGCAAATTAGATCTTTGGATTCATAAAAAGAGATCTGGTGATCTTGTGGTTGTGCTGCACACATAATCCAATAATCTTGATAACGAAATACCTTTGGGTCTCTAAAGTCTTTTTTGTTCTCATCGAGTACCGGATTGTTTTCATACTTAACAAAAGTACGTCCATTGTCAGTACTACGCGCTATGCATTGTGATTGATGTGTCTCTGTGTGACGCGTGTAAATAGCAACAATGTCATCGCCATCGCTTACTGCGCTTCCAGAAAAAATCATTCCATCTTCTTCTTCAGCGATTGCTACCGGTAAGTGTTCCCAATTTAATAAATCTTTAGAAACTGCATGACCCCATGACATATGTCCCCACTTAGTTCCATAGGGATTATGTTGATAAAAGAGGTGGTATTCACCTTTGTGCCAGACCAATCCATTTGGATCATTCATCCAATTTTGAGCAGGAGTGAAATGTGATGCAGGCCTGTACTCGCGATCTAGTGACACGCGGGAATCATAGGCTAGCCTCGTCCGCATGAACCTCTTCGATGCCCACTCGATCGTCTCGGAATTAGGCCTGGCTGGGGTCTTGGCGATTATTTTTGCCGAGACTGGCTTGCTGATTGGCCTCGCATTTCCTGGAGATTCTCTTCTATTTATTGCAGGTGTTGCAGCATCAGGTTCAGGTGCAGCGATTCTTGGCGATGCGCATTTACCCGCTGCGTTGTTGTTTGCGTTGGCACCGATTGCAGCAATTGCTGGTGGAGAAACCGGTTATTGGATCGGAAAAAAGTATGGCCGTGGATTATTTGATCGTCCCGATGGTCGCGTCTTTAATCATCAAAAGGTTTTAGCAACAGAAAAATGGTTACGTAAATATGGAACAGGCAAAGCGTTAGTACTTGCACGCTTTGTTCCATTTGTTCGCACACTTATTAATCCGATGTGCGGTGTTATTGGTTTAGATAAAAAGCAGTTCCGCACGTGGAATATCGTCGGCGGAATTCTGTGGACTGAATTAGTTATCGGCCTTGGTTACATTCTTGGTGATGTTTTAAAGGGTTCGGTAGATAAATACCTATTGCCAGTCATTGGTTTAATCATTGCAATTAGCTTGATTCCAGTTGTGATTGAACTCTTTAAAGAGTGGCAATCAAAGCGTTTTAAAAACTAAAGACCAAGATCTGCTAACTGATAAGCGGCGCGGTATTCATACCCTGCCTCTTTAATCTTTGGTTCTGCTCCGCGTTCAACAATTACTGCAACGCCTACAACAATTGCACCGGCTTCGATTAACGCTTCGACAGCAGTAAGAACAGAACCGCCTGTTGTCGAAGTATCTTCAACAGCTAGAACACGCTTGCCCTTTACATCTGGGCCTTCAATGCGGCGCTGCAGTCCGTGTGCTTTTTCAGCTTTGCGAACTACAAATGAATCAATCTTCTTTCCTTGCGCGGCAGCTACGTGCATCATTGCTGTTGCAACAGGATCTGCACCAAGTGTTAGACCACCAACCGCTTCGTAATCAAGATCTTTTGTTAGATCCAGCATGACCTGACCAACAAGTGGAGCGGCCTCGGAATCCAATGTCACGCGACGTAGATCTACGTAGTAATCAGCCTCTTTTCCGCTGGAAAGAATGACCTTTCCGTGCACAACGGCCTTCGTAAGAATCTGTTCCCTGAGAGTTTCGCGTGAGTTCATGCGAGAACCTTACCTTGTTGATGAATCCGTTCTATGGTCAGGACATGAACGCACAAAGGCTTGAAACATCGCGATTATTTCATCGCTTCGCCTTTGGGCCACGTCCCGGGGAGTACGCACAAGCGATTAAAGATGGGGTTGGTGCAACCCGAACAAAGATGCTTGCAGTTCCAGCTGTTGATGCAGGTGCTGCAAAGGTGGTGGTTCCAACAATTACAAATTTAGGGCCACGACCTGCACCGAACAGTAAAGAGATTGTTCCCTTTGCAATTGAAATGCGTTTCCAAGTTCAGCAAATGGTTATGTGGTGGCTAGATCGCATGGCGCTAAGCGATCATGGTTTAACAGAACGTATGACCTGGTTTTGGCATGGACATTGGGCAACTTCGGTTCAAAAACTTAATTACGCAATGCCGATGTTTAATCAAAACAACACCTTGCGCACACATTGTTTAGGAAACTTTAAAGCGATGTCCCGCGCAATGATTAATGATGGTGCGTTGCAATTTTGGTTAGATGGTCAGGACAGCACATTAGTTCAGCCCAATGAAAATCTTGGTCGCGAGTTAATGGAGCTTTTTGTTTTAGGTGTTGACCGTTATAGCGAAGATGATGTTAAAGCTGCGGCTCGTGCATTAACTGGATATCAAGTAACGCGCAGCAGCGGAGCGGTTACCTTTAATGCAAAACGACATGATCCAAATCCAATTACTATTTTGGGAACAACGCAGGCATTCACCGGCGAAACCTTGTCTGATTTCTTAGTTGCTCGAAATGACAATGCAACATTTATCGCAGAACGTTTGTGGTACCGATTTATTTCAAGTACTGAAACGATGCCTGCAACATTTTCTGCACAATCAGCTTTTGCTAACCGCGAAATATCAGCAGCTGTTAATGCGATGGCAAATGATGTTGCTATGCGGGATGAAACATATGCGATGGTGAAATCTCCTGTTGAGTGGTTTATCTCTGCTTGCCGCGCTTTAGGATTAACTCCATCCGCGCTTAAGACTCCAGCGCAGCTACTGAACTACCTGGACAAGCTTGGCCAGGTGCCATTTAGCCCGCCAAATGTGGGTGGTTGGCCCGCTGCTGAAGCCTGGTTGTCATCTGCAACAGCGCAGTATCGAATCGCTTTTGCGGGTTGGTTAATTAAGCAAAGTGATTTATCAGCTTTAACTTCAATTCCGGTTGGTTCACGAGTGTTAAAGAGTGCGGATTGGTTAGGTGTTCCTGAATGGAGCAGCCGCACACAATCTGCATTGCGTGAATCTATAAATGATCCTGCGCAGTTTGCCTTGTTAGCGTTGTGCAGCCCTGAATACATAGTGAGTGCATAGGAGATATCAATGGATACAGTCACTCGCAGAAAATTCTTACAAATGACATCTGGCGCTGTTGCAGTTGGTGCTGCAGCTCCGTTGCTGAGTATTGATCAGATTGCACAAGCAGCAATTGATCGACCATTGCCAGCTAATACTCCAATTCTTGTTGTTGTAACTTTGTACGGCGGTAACGATGGGTTAAACACAGTCATTCCATTTACCGATCCGATTTATTACTCATCACGTCCAGATATTTCATATAAGGCTGCAGATGTTTTGCCACTTGATGCAGAGCTTGCTTTGAATCCTGCGATGAAGGGTTTGAAAGAGTTATGGGATCAAAAGAAGGTTGCGATCATTCGTGGAGTTGGTTATCCAAACTCTGATCATTCGCACTTTTCTTCAATGGCTAAGTGGCAAACAGCATCTCCTGCAAAACATATTTCCACTGGATGGCTTGGTCGTTGGGTGGATACACAAACCGAAGATCCAATGCTGGCAATCTCATTAGGTTCTGTTTTGCCTCCGCTGCTTGCAGGTGCAAAGCGAAGTGGTTCGGCTCTTCCATTAGGTGGATTAGTTATTCCAAAGGGAACCTTGGCTTCGCAGTGTGCGCAGCTATCAAAGCCTGCCAAGAAGGATTCAAAGTTGATGGCAGCTGCGGCAACCTCGATGCGAAACCTATTTAGTATTTCCGGAAATGTTCAGCCAGTGCTTAAAGCACCTGCTCCTGTTTCACCTGATCTACCTACAACTAATGGCGGAAACGCTGGCGGAGATAGCAATTTAGCCCAGCAGTTAGATGTGGTTGCCAAGCTCATTGCCGCCGGATCGCCGACAAAGGTGTGGTCTGTTTCATTAGGTGGTTTTGATACCCACGCTAACGAGGCAAATGCGCAAGCAGAATTATTGGGTGTTGTTTCAGATTCGTTGTCCCGTTTCATGGGTCAGTTAAAGGCAACTACTCGCAGCAATGATGTAACGATCATGGTCTATAGCGAGTTCGGGCGTCGTGTTGCAGGTAATGGATCACAAGGAACAGATCACGGAACATCGGGACCAATGTTTGTTATTGGAAACAATGTGAAGGGTGGCTTCTACGGAGAACAACCATCGTTAAAGAATTTATACAAGGGTGATCTAGCGGTAACTACAGATTTCCGTGATGTCTATGCAACGGTTATTGAAAAAGTCTTGAAATCACCAACTGGTCCAACACTTGGAACCTGGACCGGCCGAGTTAACTGTTTAAATTAATTCTCTTCTTTGTAAACAATAACTTCAGATTTACGTCGAGCAGCTAAACCTTTTGGTGGATTTTGTTTTAACAACGCATCTACTTCGATGCGCAACTGTGCGACCTCAACAGCCATATTTGCTATTGCAGATTCCAATTCGATAATGCGCTTGATACCTGCGTGGTTGATTCCTTCTCCGACAAGTTTTTGAACTGCGCGAAGCAGGGCGATATCGCGAAGTGAGTAACGACGGTTACGACCTTCGGTGCGTGAAGGTGAAACCAAACCTAACTTGTCATATTGACGCAAAGTTTGTGGGTGCATCCCTGAAATTTCAGCGGCAACTGAAATTACATAAACGCCAGCATCATCATCTGGCAAAGCGTTTTTCTCGTCGCTCATATCTTCGCCTTATTCGCAAAATCTGAACGCACATCTTCACTTGCAGTCTCTTCTGCAAACTTCTTCAATGCATCTAGCGCTTTTCCATCAACGCGCTGTGGCACCTGTACTTCTACGGTGACTAATAAGTCGCCTGTAGTACTGCCTTTTGTGACCCCTCGGCCCTTAACGCGCAATGTTCGACCGTTAGGGGTTCCGGGAGCAATACGAACTGTTACATCATCACCAGACAAAGTTGGAACCTTGATATCTGCACCAAGTGCAGCTTCGGTAAATGTAACTGGCAAGGTAATTGTTAAGTTTTCGCCTTTGCGAGCAAAGATTGGGTGAGGTTTTACATGCAATTGAATAAACAGATCGCCAGGACCTGCTTCTCCTTGTGCACCCTTACCTTTAACACGAATCTTTGCACCGTCATGAACACCTGTTGGAACTCGTGCAGAAATGTTTTGCGATCCGCCACGTTCCATTCCTAAACGAAGGTCAAGTGTTGTTCCGAAAACAGATTCGCGAAAGGTAATCGTTGCTTCAGTTTGAAGATCTTGTCCTTTGCGTGGACCGCGACGTCCACCACCACCAAAGAGGTTGGAAAAGATATCTTGCGGATTTCCGCTTCCGAAAATATCTCCGAAATCTCCACCTTGGAATCCGCCACCTTGTGGTGCACGGAATCCGCCCTTTTCAAAGAGTGAACGTGCTTCATCATATTCAGCGCGCTTTTTAGCATCAGATAAAATTTCGTAGGCTTCCGATACAGCTTTGAACTGTTCTTCCTTTGCTACATCGCCCTTTGTTTTATCTGGGTGTAGATCGCGAGCAAGAGATCGGTACTTCTTTTTAATCTCATCGGCAGGCGCTTTTTTATCTACGCCAAGGACCTTATAAAAGTCCTTCTCGTATAAATCCTTCGCTGCCATGTGAAATTACGCTCCCGCTGGATCTGTTACAGCTACACGTGCAGGACGCAGTACGCGCTCCTTGTACTTGTAACCTGGTTGCAAAATCTTTGATGCAGTAGGTACTGCAACATCTGCTGATTCATCATGCATTAGTGCTTCGTGAATCTGTGGATCGAAGGCTTCACCTTCGGTACCGTACTTTTCAAGCCCGATGCGTGAAACTATTGAATTTAGCTGGTCTGCAACGGCTTTAAAGCCACCGGTTAGCTCGCCATGTTGTTCTGCGCGATCGACATCATCAAGCAGTGCAAGTAGCTCTGTAAGAACAGCACCCACTGCGCTTTCATGTGCAACTGCGCGATCGCGTTCTACACGCTTGCGGTAGTTTGCATACTCTGCTTGAAGTCGTTGCAAGTCAGCTGTCAGCGTTGCAACCGGGTCAGTTTCCTGACCCGGCTCAACAACCTCTTCAACTACTTGTTCAGTAGTCTCTTCAGTCATTACTTAGTGTCTTCTTCAACTACTTCAGCATCTTCAACACCATCTTCAGATGGAGTTGCTTCGCCTTCAGTTGCTGCACCAGCTGCGTACAACGCTGCACCTAATGCTTGGCTAACAGTTGCAACCTTTTCAGTTGCTGACTTAATCATTTCGTAGTTTGAACCACCAAGTGCGGTCTTAAGTTCTGCAAGAGCCTCTTCAGTCTCTGTCTTCTTCTCAAGTGCTTCACCTTGTGACAACTTCTCTTCATTGTCCTTAATGAACTTTTCAGTTGAGTACAGAAGTGAATCTCCTGCGTTGCGGATCTCTGCCTCTTCCTTGCGCTGACGATCTTCTTCAGCGTGTGATTCAGCATCGGCCATCATGCGCTCGATCTCTTCCTTAGACAGTGCAGATCCACCAGTGATGGTCATGCTCTGCTCTTTACCTGTTCCCAGATCCTTTGCAGAAACATGAACAATTCCGTTTGCATCGATGTCGAAGGTAACTTCGATCTGTGGAATTCCACGTGGTGCTGGTGGCAAACCTGTTAGCTCGAACATTCCTAGCTTCTTGTTGTAAGCAGCCATTTCACGTTCACCTTGGTATGCCTGAATCTGTACAGCTGGCTGATTGTCATCAGCTGTTGTAAATACTTCGCTGCGCTTTGTAGGAATTGTTGTATTTCGCTCGATCAACTTTGTCATCACGCCACCCTTGGTTTCGATACCAAGTGACAGCGGAGTAACGTCTAGGAGCAATACATCCTTAACTTCACCCTTCAAAACACCAGCTTGTAGTGATGCACCAACTGCAACAACCTCATCAGGGTTTACGCCCTTATTTGGCTCCTTGCCGCCAGTTAATTCCTTTACTAGCTCTACAACTGCTGGCATACGAGTTGATCCACCAACAAGTACAACTGAATGAATGTTTGCAATTGGAATTCCAGCATCCTTTAGAACAGCTTGGAATGGCTTCTTGCAACGCTCTAGTAATCCTGCAGTTAACTGCTGGAACTGTGCACGTGTAATTGTTTCATCCATGAACAGTGGATTCTTTTCAGCATCAACTGTGATGTATGGAAGATTAACTGAAGCAGATTGTGATGATGACAGTTCGATCTTTGCCTTTTCGGCAGCTTCACGAACACGTTGCATCGCCATCTTGTCTTTTGTTAAATCAATTCCATTTGCAGAACCAAATGTTTGTACTAGGTGATCAACAAGTGCTTGATCCCAGTCATCTCCACCAAGGTTGTTATCGCCATTAGTTGCCTTAACTTCAACAACACCATCGCCGATTTCCAACAGTGAAACGTCAAATGTTCCACCACCAAGGTCGAATACAAGAATTGTTTGTTCCTTATCAGCCTTATCTAATCCGTATGCGAGCGCTGCAGCAGTTGGCTCGTTGATAATACGAAGAACGTTAAGACCTGCAATTTCGCCAGCTTCCTTTGTTGCCTGACGTTGCGCATCATTGAAGTAAGCAGGAACAGTGATAACTGCATCAGTTACTGTCTCACCCAAATACGCTTCAGCATCGCGCTTTAACTTTTGTAGTACGCGTGCAGAAATTTCTTGTGATGTGTACTTCTTGCCATCGATATCGATAGTCCAGTTAGTACCCATGTGACGCTTAACGGAACGGATTGTGCGTTCGACGTTAGTCACTGATTGACGCTTTGCGACCTCACCAACAAGGACCTCGCCATTTTTTGCGAATGCCACGATCGATGGGGTTGTGCGTGCACCTTCTGCGTTGGCGATAACTGTTGGCTCGCCACCTTCAAGAACGGATACGCAGCTGTTAGTTGTACCGAGGTCGATTCCGACTGCTCTAGCCATTGTGTGTGCTCCTTTTGTCCCTCTCGAGCCTGATTTAGGGTCGAGGCCTGCTGAACCTGAGTCGATCTTACCTAAAAGGTTGAGTCGTCGCGACTCAGGTTTCTATCTAGTGGAACACAGGAGGGTGGGTGAATATTCCCCGGTACGGCCATAACCTGAGCCCATGAACCTCGCACTCGCAGGCCTTTCCTATGGCATCACAGTTGTAGCTCTAGTCCTTCTCGCCGTTCGCACCAAAGCGCTGATCGGTATCTATAAGAAAGGACAACCAGATCCAACGCGTCGCAACGATAAGTCGCAGCGTTTGCGCATGGCAGCTGGCGAAATCTTTGGACACACAAAGATGTTCAACTTCACCGTCGTTGGATTAGCGCACTGGTTTGTGATGGTCGGCTTTGTAGTTTTATTCGGAACTCTTGTAACCGCATATGGGCAGTTAATTAATCCAAAGTTTGCGCTGCCAATCATTGGACACCTTTGGATTTATGAATACATCACCGAATTAATTGCCTGGGCAACCGGTATCGGAATTGTCACCCTAATTGGAATTCGCCAAGTTACGCGTCTGCGCAACAAGCGTTCACGTTTTGCAGGATCAGGAATGGGTAAGGCGTACTACGTCGAGTTCACAATTCTTCTAATTGTTTTCTGTGTAATCGCATTGCGCGGTCTTGAAGGTGCATTGTCAGATGAAACAAAGTGGAACCGCCACTACATCACCACTTGGTTCATCGCTTCGATGTTTAAGTCGATGACACTGTCACAACTTGGTTCATGGATTCAGATCATTGCAACAATCAAGATTGTTGGATCAATGGCCTGGTTCATTGTTATTGCGTCAAATCTAACAATGGGTGTTGCCTGGCACCGCTTCTTGGCTCCATTCAATATTTACTTCCGTCGCAACGCTGATGGAAAATCTTCACTAGGTGCATTGCCACCAATGTTGTCTCATGGCGAGGAAATTAACTTTGAAGATCCTAAGGAAGATGATGTCTTTGGTTTAGGTACACGTGCTGACATAACCTGGAAGGGTTTGTTGGATATGACATCGTGTACTGAATGTGGTCGTTGCCAATCACAATGTCCTGCTTGGCACACTGAAAAACCATTGTCACCAAAGCTTTTAATCATGGCCATGCGCGATCACGCCTTTGCTAAAACCGTTGAAAATGAAGCGTTAGTTGGCGAAAATTCACCAATCAGTTTGGATGTTTTGTGGTCATGTACAACATGCGGTGCCTGTGTAAATGAGTGCCCAGTTGATATCGAACACGTAGATCACATCGTCAACATGCGTCGCTTCCAAGTATTAGTTGAATCAGAGTTTCCATCAGAGCTTGGTGGAACCTTTAGAAATCTTGAAAAAGCTGGAAACCCTTGGGGAGCTAACCGCACAGATCGTGAAGCATGGATCGCTGAATGTGATTTCCCAATCAATGTAATTGATGGCCAACTTCCTGATGAGGTCGAGTACTTGTTCTGGGTTGGCTGTGCTGGTGCATATGAAGAACGTGCAAAGAAAACTACAAAGGCTGTTGCAGAACTTCTGTACATGGCTGGCGTTAACTTTGCGGTGTTGGGCAAGAAAGAAACATGTACCGGAGATCCTGCACGTCGTGCCGGAAATGAATTCCTGTATCAAATTCTTTCTCGCGAGAACATTGAAACCTTTAAAGAAGCGTTCGGTGATCGACCAAAGGGTAAGAAGAAAGTTGTTGTTACCTGCCCTCATTGCTTTACAACAATCGGTCGCGATTATGGACAACAAGGTTTTGAACTAGAAATGGTTCACCATACTCAGTTGCTCAATCAACTGCTTCGTGAAAAGAAGTTATTACCAATCAAGATGTCTCACACTGCAATGACCTATCACGATCCTTGCTACCTAGGTCGTCACAACGAGATCTACCAACCACCACGAGAATTACTTGAAGCAACTGGTGCACAGCTAACCGAAATGCCACGCAACAAGGAACGCTCATTTTGTTGTGGTGCAGGTGGTGGACGTATGTGGATGGAAGAAAAGATTGGTACTCGTATCAACATCAATCGTGTTGAAGAGGCGATCGCTACTGGTGCAACAGAGCTTGCAGTTGCCTGCCCCTTCTGCCGCGTGATGACTAGCGATGGAATGAATGCAAAGGAATCTACGGTTGAAGTCTTAGATGTTGCGCAGGTTTTGCTGCGCTCCGTCAAAGAAGTTTAGGCGTAAATACCACCCATTCTCAGGAAACTTTCAGGCTGTGAGAGCATTCTCTAGCTATGACAACAACCGCAGAAAAGACATTACAGCGCATCTTGGTCGTTGATGATGAATCAAGCATCAGCGAATTGATTTCTACAAGCCTTCGTTTTGTGGGCTTTGATGTTCGCACCGCAGCAAATGGTGCTGAAGCACTTCGTGTAGCTGAAGAGTTCAAACCACATGCAATGGTTCTCGATGTCATGTTGCCTGATCTTGATGGCTTTGAAGTGTGTAAGAAGATTCGTAATGAAGGTGTTGAAACAGGAGTTTTATTCCTGACAGCTAAAGATGGCATGGATGACAAGGTCAAGGGTTTAACACTTGGCGGCGATGATTACATGACTAAGCCATTTTCATTAGAAGAGCTTGTTGCACGCTTGCGCGCACTTCTCCGTCGCACAGGTGTTGATGCAATTGCAATTGATGATGAAAAGATGCGTTTTGCCGATCTTGAATTAGATGAAGCAACACACGAAGTTCGTCGTGCAGGTGAACTACTAGATCTTTCACCAACCGAGTTCGCACTATTGCGATATTTAATTATTAACGCTGACCGTGTTGTATCAAAGGCACAGATCCTTGATCACGTGTGGCAATACGACTTCCGTGGTGACATGGGAATCGTTGAAACCTATATTTCATACCTTCGCAAAAAGGTTGATGCTTTTGAACCACCACTGATTCACACAGTTCGTGGAGTCGGCTACCGCTTGAGAATGCCGCCTAAATAGAAGATGAAGAGTCCGTTTGCGAATTCAAGTTTACGTAATCGTTTAACGATTGGCGTACTTGTACTTTCTGCAATCGGATTTATCGGCGCTGGTGTTGGTGCGCAAGCTCTACTTCGTGATTACTTAATTCATCAAGTAGATGAGCAGTTACTCAGTGTTGTTGGCGGAACAGCGCAACGGCTTGATCAAGCTGGAATTGCCCATGACGATGATGACACCTCAGCTACCTCTGCACGCGCTGTCACACCACTTAATCGCGTACCAACAACGATCTCGGTAACTGTTTTAGATCCATTTGGAAATCTAATTGGTGGCATCGGAGGAGACCTAAACTCCAATCAAATCACTGATTATGTGAAGGGTTTACTACCTGGGCAGGTCGCTGCCTTTGGATCGAAACCTTTCACTGTTCAAGCACCGGGTGCAGATTTCCGGGTTGCAACAACTGTTTTGCCATCCTCACTAGGTTCAGTAATCGTCGCGCAATCACTTCGTGACTTTGATCGAACTACTCATCAAATTGGTGTTGTCTTTTTAATTATCGGTGGAATTGTTTTGCTCTTCATTGCATTTGCTTCACGCCAAGTTATTAAGCTCAGCATGAAGCCATTGAAGAAGATTGAAGAAACCGCTGAACAGATTGCAGCGGGCGATCTTTCTGCACGTCTTGAAAACTTTGAACCAGATACTGAAGTAGGTCGTTTAAGTACATCACTCAACACAATGCTTTCGCGCATTGAAGAGTCCTTTGCTGCGCGCACCGAATCAGAAGATAAGTTGCGCCGTTTTGTTGCAGATGCCAGCCATGAATTACGAACACCACTTACATCGATCCGTGGTTTTGCCGAGCTTCATCGCCAAGGCGCTGTTCCTGAAGGTGAAAAGACTCGTGAACTCATTGGTCGCATTGAAAAGGAATCAATGCGCATGGGGTACTTAGTTGAAGATTTATTGATGCTTGCTCGTATGGATCAATCACGTGAGTTAGTTATGACAGATGTTGATCTTTCTAATTTAGTCACTGAAGCTGTTACATCCGCCTTAGCGGCAGGACCTGATCACCCAATCACTATGGACATCGCACACGATGTTCACACACACGGTGATGCAGACAAGATTTATCAGGTTGTCACCAATTTGCTTGCAAATGCACGTGCGCACACACCTGATGGCACACAGATTCATGTTGCAACCTATTCAAATGAAGATGGTTCTTTTGTAACCGTTGCAGATAACGGTCCTGGCCTTTCTCTTGAGGATCAAGAGCGAATCTTTGAACGTTTCTATCGTGTGGATACTTCACGCCAACGCAATAGCCGCGAAGGCAGCGGACTTGGCCTATCGATCGTTGATGAGGTCATGAAAGCCCACGGCGGAACTGTTTCGGTAGCCTCAGAACCAGGTAATGGCGCTACTTTCACGCTGCATTTCAAGATTTAGTTCAGGGACTCCATAGATTTTAGAACCGCAATACGTTCTTCAATCGGTGGGTGGGTAGAAAACAACTTTGAAACGGATTTCGCATCCAGTGGAGATTCAATCCAAATATGTGCAACAGCTGTTGAACGTTGATGCACAACAGTTGAATCAGATGCTAAAACTTCCAAAGCAGAACGCAGACCAGCGGGGTTTCGGGTAAAGGAAACCGCTGTCGCATCAGCAAGTGATTCACGCTTACGTGAAATAGCCGATTTAAGCATCATCGCAGCAAGCGGTGCCAAAATTAAAATTACAAGTGAGATAACAAGTGCAATCGGATTGCCATTTCCTTCACGGTTGCGATCTCTTCCGCCGCCAAACCACATCATGCGGGTCAACATGTCACTCAAGATCGCAATCGCCCCCGCGGTGGTTGCCGCGACCGCGCTCACTAAGGTATCTCGGTTAGCAACATGTGCCATCTCGTGTGCGATTACACCTTGCAGTTGATCGCGATCCATTACATCCAAAATACCTGTAGTAAATGCGATCAATGCATGCTCAGGATTACGTCCCGTTGCAAATGCGTTAGGCGCACTATCAACAACGATTGCAACCTTTGGCATTGGCAAACCAGATGCAATTGTGACTTCCTGAATCAAATTAAATAACTTTGGATTATCTGATTCCTGAATTAACTTCGCACCAGTCATTGTTAATACAAGTTTGTCTGATCCGTAGTACGAACCCCACACTGAAATTAGCGCGATACCAACTGCGATTGGAACAATGCCCGCAGTACCTTGACCGAAGTAGGTAAGTGCTGCATACACAACAACCCACACAAGTGCGCCCATACCAACGAGCAAGCCAATTGTTTTGCGGCGATTAGCCGCTTGCATCGTTCTAAAGTTCATTGGTAATTAGAAAGTAACTTTTGGTGCGTTGCGATCTTGAGGATCTTCCACCTCGTAGAACTCGCGCTCAGTTACCTTTGCAAGACCAGCAAAAAGGCTGCTAGGTATTGTTTTTACAGCTGTATTGAGCGAGCGCACATTGTCATTGTAGAACTGACGTGAGAAGGCAACCTTGTTTTCAGTTGTTGAAAGCTCTTCTTGTAATGACAAAAAGTTTGATGATGCCTTTAGATCTGGGTACGCCTCGGCGACTGCAAGTAATCCACGCAACGCTTGTGTAACCATTCCATCAGCTGCTGCTGTGTCTGCAACAGATGAAGCCGATGTTGCCTTTGCACGTGCTGCTACAACGGCATCAAATGTTGATTGCTCATGCTTTGCATATCCCTTAACTGTTTCAACCAAGTTAGGAATCAAATCTGCACGACGCTTTAACTGAACCTCGATCTGCGCCCATGCTTCATCTACTGTGATGTTCAAGCGAACCAAACGGTTGTATTGAGCGATGATAAAGACAGCGATAAGAGCAATGACGCCAAGAACGATAATTGTTTTCATATCTAATTAAACCGCGCTTTCCGTCGGTTTATTCCGACGACTAGTTGATCTTCGACTTATGGAAGTTAAGGAATGAACGGCTAGGGGTTGGGCCACGTTGACCTTGGTACCTAGAACCGTACTTTTCTGAGCCGTAAGGATGCTCAGCAGGAGATGAGAGTTTGATGAGACATAGTTGGCCGATCTTCATTCCAGCGAACAACTTCACTGGAAGGTTGGCAACATTGGAAAGCTCAAGGGTGATGTGACCGCTAAACCCTGGATCGATAAATCCGGCGGTTGAGTGTGTCAGCAAGCCAAGGCGACCTAGTGATGATTTTCCTTCTAGGCGTCCTGCGATGTCATCAGGCAAGGTGATCACTTCGTAGGTGCTTGCAAGAACAAACTCACCTGGGTGCAAGATAAATGGTTCATCGCCTTCAGCAACAACCTCGCGTGTTAGCTCTGGTTGTTCAATTGATGGATCGATGACGCTGTACTTATGGTTTTCAAATACGCGGAAAAACTTATCCAGGCGCACATCAACTGATGATGGCTGGATCATCGCTTCATGGAATGGCTCGCAGCCGACTCGGCCTGCCTCTATCTCTGCGCGGATATCGCGATCGCTAAGTAACACGGCGCGAGCCTATACGCAGAAAGGGGCTGGGTTGGGCAACGAAATACGCTCATAGATCTTGCGTAAGTTACTGGTGGGTAGCACTATTGCCCCATGAGCCATTACATCGCAAACCTCCGTGACATTGAATTCTGCCTCTTCGACCTATTGGGTCGCGAAAAAGTTATGGGCACCGATCCTTATGGTGAGGTCGATCGCGATACTGCGATGGGAATGCTGGAAGAGATGAAACGTTTATGCGAAAACGATCTTGCTGCATCCTTTGTAGAAGGCGATCGCATCGGAACAGATTTCAATAAGGCAACTGGCGATGTAAAGCTGCCTGAAAGTTTTAAGAAGTCATACAAAGCATATGTTGATGGTGAATGGTGGCGTCTTGATGCACCGGTTGAGCTTGGTGGAATGAAGGTTCCTCCATCAGTTCGTTGGGCGATGGCGGAAATGGTGTTGGGTTCAAACCCTGCAATTCACATCTACGCATCTGGTTATGCATTTGCACAGGTTGCATATGTGCTTGGAACAGATGAGCAAAAGAAGATTGCAAAGTTAATGGTTGATAAGCACTGGGGTGCAACGATGCAACTAACAGAACCAGATGCTGGTTCAGATGTTGGTGCAGGTCGCAGCAAGGCTGTTCAACAGCCAGATGGAACATGGCACATCACAGGTACAAAGCGTTTCATTACATCTGGTGATGCAGATCTATACGACAACATTGTTCACTTCACACTTGCACGTCGCGAAGGTGGCGGACCAGGAACAAAGGGTCTTTCACTATTTTTAATTCCTAAGTTCATGTTTGATTTTGAAACTGGCGAAATGGGTAAGCGCAACGGTGTGTATGTAACAAATGTTGAACACAAGATGGGACTTAACGTTTCATCAACCTGTGAAATGAATTTGGGAGAGCATGAGCCAGCTGTCGGTTACCTGCTTGGTGATGTTCACGAAGGTATTGCGCAGATGTTCAAGGTTATTGAATTCGCGCGCATGATGGTTGGAACAAAGGCGATTGCAACACTTTCTGCTGGATATCAGCAAGCACTTTCATACGCGAAGCAGCGTGTGCAGGGCGGCGATATGAAGGTAATGAATGACAAGGCTTCTCCTCGTGTAACCATTATTAAGCACCCAGATGTGCGTCGTTCGCTGATGGTTCAGAAGTCATATAGCGAAGGTATGCGCGCACTAGTGCTGTACACCGCTTCTATTCAAGATGAGATTGAACTTGCTGAAAAGGCAGGGGATAAGGATCGCGTAGCTGACATGGTTGCATTGAATGATCTTCTGCTTCCAGTTGTTAAGGGTTACGGTTCAGAAAAGTCTTGGACACTTCTTGGAACTGAATCACTACAAACATTTGGTGGTTCTGGTTTCACACAAGATTGGCCACTAGAACAGTATGTTCGCGATGCAAAGATCGATACCTTGTATGAAGGCACAACAGCTATTCAAGGTTTGGATTTCTTCTTCCGTAAGGTTGTCAAAGATGGTGGACGCGCACTTGGTCTACTTGGAAAAGAGATTCAGAAGTTTGCAGAAGCCGGTGGCGCAAACGCTGAAGAGAAGCAAGCTTTGCTTAAGGCACTTGGTGATCTCAATGGAATCGTTGGCGTGCTTGTTGGACATGCAATGGAGTCACAATCAGATCCGGTAAAGATTTATCAGGTTGGACTTAATACTTCACGTTGCTTAATGGCCGTTGGTGACATCATCACCGCATGGTTGTTGCTACGCCAAGCAGATATCGCAGTTGATAAACTGCCTAACGCTGGTAAGGACACTGATTTCTACACAGGAAAGATTGCATCAGCGAAGTTCTTCGTTCACAACTTTCTGCCACATATCACCGCAGATCGTAAGATCGTTGAAGGTACCGATGGATCAATCATGGATCTCCCCGAAAGCGCCTTCTAATAAGTTACTCTTGTTAGATGCTTAAGCACCGCCGCAATGAATTACTGCTGATTCTTTCGGCGTTGATGTTTGCCAGCAATGGTGTTTCATCAAAGTTGCTGCTTACCGGTCATATCAGCGCTTGGCGTTTAGCGCAGGTGCGTGCAATTGGCGCAACAACCATTCTCTTTCTCTATTTATTAGTGAAGGCGCGCACCAAGCTGCGCTTAACTAAGGCTGAAATCCCACGGTTAGCTGCGATGGGCGCATTGGGTATCGCAGCGGTCAATGGCACCTACTTTTTAGCGATTTCCCGCATGCATGTAAGCATTGCCCTGCTTATCGAATTCACCGCCCCTGTCTGGATCGTGCTTTATTTGCGGTTTATTAAACGTAAGTACGTGCCAAGCCAGATGTGGATCGCACTGGTCTTGGCGCTAACAGGTTTAGCTTTTGTCGCACAGGTTTGGGATGGATTAACCCTTGATGGCATCGGCGTGATCGCAGCCTTTGCATCTGCATTCGCTGTTGCCTTCTACTTTGTTATCGGCGAAGGAGTTTCACATTCACGTGATGGAGTTTCGCTAACGATGTGGGGATTTTTCTTCGCAGCCCTTACCTGGTGTTTAGTGATGCCGATCTGGAAATTCCCAACGGATGTTTTCACCGTTTCAATTCCGCTTGGCGGGCCGTTTGATTCAACCAATGTTCCTGGGTGGGTTTTAATCCTTTATGTCATTTGTATCGGAACAATCGGGCCTTACCTATGCACCATCGCTGCCTTAAAAAATCTAAGCGCATCTACAACAAGTGCCTTTGGAATGTTGGAGCCGATCTTTGTTGGCGGAATCGCCTGGTTCTGGTTTAGCGAATCTTGGACAATCATCCAATTAATTGGTGGAGTAATTGTTATCGCTGGTATTTATATGGCTGATCAAGCCCGCAGTAAAACTGTTTAAGCTCCGAAATTATCGTCAGGTGCGGTATTTGTAGCTTCACGTTGTTGCGTCCAGTCTTGTCCGCCACCTGGGTTCTGTGGCATGTCATAGAAGCGTGCATAGTGAAGCTGCGCAGAAACTGTAATTGTTCGAGTTGGACCGTTACGGTGTTTAGCAACAATTAGATCTGCTTCGCCAGTACGGTTTTGTGAATCGTACATATCATCACGGTGCAACAAGATAACTACGTCAGCATCTTGTTCGATAGAACCAGATTCACGAAGATCGGAAAGCATTGGCTTCTTATCTGTACGTTGTTCAGGTCCACGGTTTAGCTGTGAGATTGCAATAACCGGAATGTTTAACTCTTTTGCCATCAGCTTAAGGTGACGAGAGAACTCAGAAACTTCTTGTTGACGGTTTTCAACACGCTTACCGCTACTCATCAGCTGTAAGTAGTCAATAACAATGAGTTTAAGGTCGTGACGCTGCTTTAGGCGACGTGCCTTTGCGCGGATCTCCATCATTGAAAGGTTTGGTGAATCATCGATAAACAAAGGTGCTTCAGAGATTTCACCCATACGACGTGCAAGACGAGACCATTCATCATCAGATAAAGATCCTGAACGAATATTGTTGAGACCAACACGTGCTTCAGCGGACAACATACGCATTGTGATTTCACTCTTTGACATTTCAAGAGAGAAGATAACTGATGTCTGTCCATCATGAATTGATGCGTGACGTGCAATATCTAAACCAAGTGTTGACTTACCCATCGCAGGACGTGCAGCCAAGATAATCATGTTTCCTGGGTGCAGACCATGAGTCAACGCATCAAGATCTTTAAATCCAGTCTTAACACCTTCAACACCAATTCCCTTTGAGATCGCTTCAATCTCATCAAGTGCTTGTGGCAACAGCGTTGATAGTTGAACATAATCTTCTGATGAACGTCGTTCAGTAACTGCGTACACCTCTGCTTGTGCCATGTCGACCATATCGTCGACTTCACCCTCAGTTGTGTAACCGTATTGAACAATCTTTGTACCAGCTTCAACTAAACGACGCATGATCGCGTGTTCACGAACAATCTTTGCGTAGTACCCAGCGTTAGCTGCTGTTGGAACTGATGAGATCAATGTGTGCAGATATGGAGCACCACCTGCGCGTGCAATATCTCCGCGCTTTGAAAGTTCGGCGGAAACAGTTACAGCATCTGCGGGTTCTCCGCGGCCGTACAAATCAATAATTGCATCGTAAATTAATTCATGTGCAGGGCGATAGAAATCGCGATCGCGAATAATTTCGATGACATCTGCGATTGCATCCTTGGATAACAACATTCCACCGAGAACAGATTGCTCTGCGATTAAATCTTGTGGTGGTGTGCGCTCAAACTCGGCGCCAACAGAGTTGATATTGGGATCGCGAGGAGGGCGGTTGTTAGGAAGTTCGGCGATGCTCACGCGTAAAACCTCCCATAGGACACTGACAAGTGAGTTACCTGCGTGCGTAACTTAGGGCTTTGCCCCTATCTCAAGCGAGAAAGCTGCGGTGAGCCTGGGGACAAGGGTGTGGATAAGTAGGTGGATAAGGGTGTTTTCCTGTGTAAACACCGGTGGATGAATTGTGCATAACTGTGGATAGTTGGGTATTCAACTACTGAATACGCAGGTCAGAACCGTATTCCAATCACACAGGGGTGTGGAACAAAGTAATTATTCAGATTTCATATCGTGAGATTTAACGATAGAAATAAAAAAGCCCGCCACATAAGTGACGGGCCCCTAGCTTCATTTAGAAGCCGGAATTTATTGAATTACTTGTCAGCAACTACTGACACTGAAACCTTTGCAATCACGTTGTGACCTAGTGAGATCTTTACATCGTGGTTACCAAGCTTCTTGATGTGGCCCTTAGTAGCGATCGAGTGACGATCGATATCTAGACCAGTTGCTGCCTTGATTGCCTGTGCAACATCTTTGTCAGTTACTGAACCAAAGAGTGCGCCCTTAGCGCCAACCTTTGCCTTAGCAACTACTGATGCGCCTTCAAGCTTTGCCTTGATCTCCTTAGCGTGATCGATATCGCGAACTTCGCGTGCTGAACGCGCGCGACGAATGCTTTCGATCTGCTTTTCTCCGCCTTGTGACCATGCGATTGCATTTCCACGTGGCATTAAGAAGTTACGGGCGAATCCATCTTTAACAGTTACAACATCTCCTGCAGCGCCTAGGCCTGCAACTTCACGGGTAAGGATTAGTTTCATAGTCAGATCCCCTTATCGTGCTGATGATGTGTAAGGAAGTAGTGCTACTTCACGGCTGTTCTTTACCGCTGTTGCGATTGAACGCTGGTGCTGTGTGCATGCACCTGTAACGCGGCGAGCGCGGATCTTGCCGCGATCTGAAATGTACTTGCGAAGTGTCGCAATATCTTTGTAATCGATAAATGTGACCTTCTGCTGGCAGAAGCTGCAAGGCTTCTTCTTAAACTTCTTGTTTAAGGCTGCAGCTTTTGCATTCTTATTCTTAGGCTCGCGTAGAGCCTTGTTATTTCTTGCTCCCATTATGGTGCTCCTTTTCGGGCCCTAATTTCTTGTTAAAAACCTTTAACTTAAATTAGGAATGGATGGACGGTTGATTTAGTTTTTAGAACGGTGGTTCGTCGGTAGTAGATGTTCCCCATCCACCACCAGCTGGAGTTGACGATGATGCTGCTGCCCATGGGTCTTCGTTAAATGAATCCGCTGCAGCTGGTGCAGAGTATCCGCCAGCTCCGCCTGCACGCTGGGCCTTTGTGACCTTCGCTGTTGCATTGCGTAGTGATGGACCAACTTCATCTACTTCTACCTCAAAGACGGTGCGCTTTTCGCCCTCTTTAGTTTCATATGAACGCTGCTTAAGACGACCCGAAAGGATGACGCGCATTCCTTTTGTCAGTGACTCTGCAACATTTTCAGCTGCTTGACGCCAAATCTGACACTGAAGGAAAAGGCTCTCGCCATCTTTCCATTCATTAGTTTGCTTATCTAAATAGCGTGGTGTTGATGCAACACGAAACTTTGCAACGGCCGCACCTGATGGTGTGAAACGTAGCTCTGGATCGTCAACTAAGTTGCCGATCATCGTGATTGTTGTATCGCCTGCTGCCATTTTATTTCCTCATCTCTACTCGTGGAGTCCGTGCATTGTCGTGCACACAAAAAGATTATGCGTCTAGACGCATTGCCTTTGTGCGTAACACTGATTCGTTCAAATTAAGCTGGCGATCTAATTCCTTAATCGCTGCTGGTTCGCAGTTCATATCGATAACTGCGTAGATACCTTCGCCTTTTTTCTGAATTTCAAAAGACATACGGCGACGGCCCCACAAGTCGAGCTTGTTGACTGTTCCACCTGAGTCTTTAATGATCTTCAAGTATGTTTCTAGGCTTGGTGTGACTGTGCGTTCTTCTAGTTCTGGATCAAGAATGACCATAAGTTCATAATGACGCATGTGTTAACCCGACCTCCTCTGGACTAAGACGGCCACGGTATTTCCGTGACAGGAGGGTTAAATTCCTTATTTCCTAAGGAAAACCTTAGGCAATAAGAGGGCTAAGGGTAAGCCTTAGAGCCCTCAAACAGTAAATCCAGCAGCTGGCTATGCGTATTTCGAGCCTGCAGCGCCCTGCGGGCCAGGACCGCCATCAGGTAGATCGTGCCGGCGATCCGCAGCAGGGTCAGGATGGCAAAGGGGGTGGATGCCAGGCCAAAGTGGGCATCGGTCACCAATGCGATGTGTTGCCAAATTGCTACGTGATAAATCGTTTCCACTGCCTGCCACAACCAAAATGCGTGCAAATCTTTTTTGTTTGTTAATGCAATTGCGGCCAATGGTGTTAACCATAAAACATATTGCGGTGAATACACCTTGCTTGCGACCATGACAGATGCCAACACTAAAAATGCGACCGATGCCAAGGTTGGTGTGTACTTCAATTCAAATAACAAAATTGCAATTGATGTAAGTGCGATCAGTAATAACAAGATCGAAAGGTAATTAAGGTTTGTAAAGTTAATTCCAAGTTGCTGTAACGCTAACCAAATCGAACCCCAGTCTGCGCCGCGTTCCAAATTTAGTTTGTAGAAGCGCCACCAACCAGTTGGGGCTGTTAATGCAAACGGTGCGTTGATTGCAATCCATGATCCGGCAACTACCGCGCCATACTTAATCAGCTCTTTAACCTTTGAATCGCGCCATAAAATAAATCCGATTGGGATTAACAAAAAGATCGGTAAAAACTTTGTTGAAATCGAAATCGCCATTAGCAATGCGCTGTTTGTGTAGTGCTTCCGATCAAACCAATAGATAGCAAGCATCATTGTTGCAATCGCCCATAAATCCCAATTGATGTACAGCGAAGCGATCATCGCTGGTGCAACTGGAACTATATAGGCAAACTCTGGTCGAATCTTTCGTACAACAAGAACAGTTGCAAGAAATAACAGAGCTAAAAAGAAAATATTGACATTGAAGTAAGAAACAGGGGAGTTAGCAATAAAACTAGTTGCGTACATAACCATTCCAGTTAGTACTGGATACTCGACACTGTTCTCGTCGCTTGCATATGGCCACACGCTGTTATCTAAACCGCGAGTTCCAAATAAGGCGGGAAGATCGCTATAACAGGCGTGAATATATTGATCTGGCGTTGCCCAGCCGCTGTTTTCGCAGTGGCTGAACTTGGCAAAGGAGATCAGAGAAGCAAAGAGTGCAAGTGCAATGAGCGCTCTTGTTTTCATCAAGGTTTCGGCTTTTGCTTTCCGCCCGAAGTTATTGTGACCGGATCAAGCCCACCGATATTTGCTGGTGCTGGGAAATCCATAACTGGTTCGCCTTTTAGTGCGCCCTTCATGAACTGAGTCCAGATACGCGCAGGGAATGATCCACCAGTTACAGATGTCATTCCACCAATTCCGTTTAGAGATTGGGTTGCGTTGTCACGGAAGAAGGCGACAGAGGCTGCAATCTGTGGTGTGTATGCGCTGAACCAGGCAGATGCATTTGATTGGGATGTTCCAGTTTTACCTGCAGCTGGACGACCTAGTGCAAGAGCTGCAGCACCAGTACCGCCGGTGACAACACCCTTAAGTGCATATGTCAGATCAGCCATTACATCTTTATTAAATACCTCTTGGGTTTCAGGTTTAGCTTCAAAGAGCACGCCCTTGTTGCTGCCCAGTACCTGCGTTACTAGGTATGGCTTTGACTTAATGCCTTGAGCAGCAAAGGTTGCATAAGCGTTAGCGACATCGATTACATGGGGGCTTGAAGTTCCCAGTACAACTGATGGTGTTGGCATCATTGCAACACTTTCAGGAATTCCTGCGCGGCGTGCAACATCTACAACCTTGTCTGGACCAACCTTGATTCCAAGTGGAACGAAGATTGTGTTAACAGAGTGCTTTGTTGCAAATAACAAATCAATTTGGCCCCAACCCTCGTTGCCATAGTTGAAAACTTCATATGGCTTTCCGGCATCATCAAATGTTTGTGGTGAATCACCGTTCCACATTGATGTCAGTGGGATTCCTTGTTCTAAACCAGCAACAAGTGCGAATGGTTTAAATGTTGAACCAGCTTGTGCGATTGATTGAGTTGCATCATTTAATTGACGCTCTAGGTAATCGCGACCACCGTAAAGTGCAAGTATTTCGCCGGTTCCAGGACGAATTGCAACTAAACCAATTCGAAGATCAGCTGGCGCTTTGGATGGATAGAACTTGTTAACCGCATCAACGGCAGATTGTTGGGCCTTTTGATCAAGGGTTGTCTTAATTACAAGACCACCAACAAGTAATTGATCCTGGCTAAAGCCAAGTTTTGCTAACTCTTTTTGTACAGCTTCAATGATGTGACCCTTTGGACCGCTGAGCTGACCAGATGTTGAACGTGGCGCAACCGTTGGAACCTTCATCTTTGCGGCATCAGCCTTAGTTAACCAACCAGCTTCGATCATGTTGTTCTTTACATACTCAAAGCGGTTAGCAAGACGTTCTGCATTTCCCTTTTGATAGACAGGATCGTACAAACCAGGTGAGCGCAAGATTGATGCGATAACAGCTGCTTGTGAGTTAGTAAGTTGATCTACGTTGCGGTTGAAGTACTGCTGTGATGCTGTCATCACGCCATAAGACCCGCGACCAAAGTAAATAGTATTTAAGTAGTTTTCAAAGATCTGATCTTTAGATAGCTGGTTCTCTAATTTAATAGAGATAACAAGCTCTTTAATCTTGCGTTGAATCGAACGTTCTGAGGTTAAGAAGGCGGTCTTTGCATACTGCTGTGTGATTGTTGAACCACCACGGCCTTTACCTAACTTCAAAATATTATCAATTACCGCTTGTGCAATTCCTTTAATAGAAAATGCTTTATTTGAATAAAAGTTTTGATCCTCTGCAGCCAATACTGCGTGACGAACATTCAGTGGAATCTTTGCAAGGGGAACGATCTGGCGGTTTTGTGTTCCAACGCGACCGATCTCTTCACCATTTGAGTACTGAATGATTGTTGATTGGCTATTTACATATGCGTTGGGATCTGGAATATCAACGGTGAAATAGGCCAGGGCGAATAAGACAGAGCCGGCAACAAATCCAAAGCCACCAAGGAAGACAGCTGCTCTAATCAGTAATTTACGCGCCATGTGGCAATGCTAACCCTTTGCGTAATCCTCATCCTCCAGGGTGCGTACCTTGCGCGGTGCTTTTCGTTCGACGCCATCGCCCAAGATGTATGAGGCACACAGGTGATTCCATGAACAGTTCTTACAGACTTCAACGATGTAGACGGTGAACTCACCGAACTCTCGCTCCATTTCAATTAATTCTCGAGGAGTCTTAATGCGGCCTGAGTACTGACCAAGTTGTTCGCCAAAGGTATAGCGAAGTTCAACCAGCTCCTCCTTTTTACATACTGGGCAGTTACGTGCAACTTTGTCACCATGCCATTTGGCAGCTCGCATTAAATATGGGTCAGCATCGCAAGCATCAACGACTCCACGAAAGAGCGCCATCAAGGTTGCGCGCTTATCGAGTGAATAATCGATGAATGATCGTTGCGATTTCATTAAGGAGAAGAATAATCCTAAATTCAGGTCTACGCTCTTTCTTATGAGTTTTGTTGGGTTGATACGCCACCCCCGACTATCTCGCCTGCTTGCTGTGCGTTGGACGGGGCAGATGACCGATGGCGTATTTCAAAGCGCACTTGCCTCTTTTGTTTTGTTTTCTCCCGAACGCCAAGCAAATGCATTAAGTGCGGCGATTGGTTTTGCAGTTGTCTTGTTGCCGTATTCAATCGTTGGACCATTTGTCGGAACCATCTTGGATCGTGTTTCACGTCAACGTGCACTGTTTTACGCAAACCTTGCTCGCAGTATTAATTTATTTTTAGTTGCACTTCTGGTTTTCAGTGGAACAACAGGTGTTGAGTTAACAATAGTTGTGCTGATTGCATTTGGAATTAACCGTTTAATCCTTGCTGCGCTATCTGCAGGTCTTCCTTTATTAATTGATGCTAAATCTTTAATTACAGCAAATGCGATCGCAGTAACTGGTGGATCAGTGCTTGTTGTTGTAGGTGGAGGAATTGGCGTAGGGGTTCGCGCCTTAGTAGATGGCGCCGCCCTTGCAGATCACGCTGATGCACTACTTATATTGCTTGCTGCAGCTGGCTATTTTGCAGCAGCGCTTTTTACTAGCCGATTACGTAAGTATGAAATTGGTCCTCAGAAACATGAAAAGGCGGCGGCATCCTTTGCTCAAGGATTTACAGATATGCGCGAAGGTCTTGCCTTCTTACGTCGCCATGTTGATGCGGGCAGGGGTATCGTCGCAACAGCTGTTCATCGCGGTGGTTTAACAGCGTTAACACTGACCGCATTATTGCTAGAACGAAACTCGTTTAATGATCCATCCCGTCCTGAAGATGGCTTGCAAGGTTTCGGAATTGCATTAAGCGTTGCAGGTATTGGTGTATTTCTTGGAGCTTTCTTAGCACCGTACGGTGTCGCACGTTTTGGGCGTCATCGCTGGATTAAGTTTGCAATGTTTGCCAGTGCAGCAGCACCATTAATTTTGGCGGCATCTCAAACAAAAATAACATTGTCACTGACGGCATTTCTTGCATCTTTCTTTGGTCAAAACATCAAGGTGACAAATGATGCGCTTGTGCAATCAAAGATCGATGATTACTACCGCGGTAGAGTTTTTGCTGTTTACGATGTTGTTGTTAATGGTGCAATTGTTAGCGGTGGGTTAATTGCGGCGTTGTTACTTCCAACATCTGGATTAACAGCAAGTGTTCCATTGTGTGTCTCTGGTGCCTATTTACTGGTTGCAGTAGTTGTACTGCGTTCAGCAAAATTTAAAGCTATCTATTAACCCACCATTTTAATAAAGCTTCCTTAGCTGCTTCCTCACCAATTGAACCTTGATCAAGACGTAACTCCATTAAGAAATCCATCGCTTGTCCTACTTCGCGAGATGGCTTTAAGTTAAGAATTTCCATTACCTGCTGACCGTCTAAATCTGGACGGATCTTTGATAACTCTTCTTGTTCCATCAACACTTCGATACGTGCTTCTAAAGAATCGTAAGTTGCAGATAAGCGTGCAGCCTTTGCCTTGTTGCGGGTAGTGCAATCTGCACGTGTTAAAACATGTAAATGTGTCAGGTATTCGCCTGCATCACGGACATAACGGCGTACCGCTGAATCAGTCCATTCGCCTTCGCCATATCCATGGAAACGAAGGTGCAAAGTTGTTAATAGTTCAACAGCATCGATCGTCTCATTATCAAAGCGCAGCGCTTGTAAACGCTTCTTTGAAAGTCGAGCACCGACAACTTCGTGGTGGTGGAAAGAGACACCTCCGCCTTCAATAAATGCGCGAGTCTTTGGTTTGCCGATGTCATGCAACAAAGCGGCAAGACGAATTACCAGGTTTGGACCGCCTAAACGATCTTCATGTGCGATCGCTTGTTCCAACACAGTAATTGAATGCTCATATACATCTTTATGGTGATGGTGCTCATCAACTTCAAGACGTAGCTTAGGAATTTCAGGTAACACTAAATCTGCAAGACCTGTGTCAACCAAAATAGTAATTCCGGTGCGCGGATTCTTAGACATCAACATCTTTGTGAACTCATCACGTACGCGTTCTGCAGAAATAATGCTGATGCGGTGTGCTAAATCCTTAATCGATGCGGTTACTTCGGGATCGATTTCAAAATCTAATTGGCTTGCAAAACGGGCAGCGCGCATCATTCGCAATGGATCATCATTAAATGAATCACCGGGGCGACCTGGTGTTCGCAAAACGCGTGCAGCTAAATCTTGTAAGCCATTAAAAGGATCGATGAACTCTGGTGCATCACCAGTTAATTCAAGTGCCATGGAATTAACGGTGAAATCACGACGAGATAAATCTCCGTGAATAGATGTTCCATACTCAACTTCTGGTTTACGTGAATCTGGATCGTAACTTTCGGTGCGATATGTTGTTACTTCAACAGTTGTATCGCCACGCTTTCCTGCAACTGTTCCGAATTCAATTCCGGTATCCCAAACATTTTCCGCCCACACCTGCAAAATCTTTTTTGTTTCAAGTGGATGCGCATTTGTTGTGAAATCTAAATCATTTCCAAGTCGACCTAATATTGCATCGCGCACAGGACCGCCGACCAATGCCAAGGTAAAGCCCTTGGCTTTAAAAGCCTGGGCAAGGGAGCTTGCTAACGGTGCGCGTTCAATTAATGAACGGATCGCTAACTCTCCTGCGGCGCCTAATGCATTACTCACAATAAGTAAGGTTAAAGCACTACCCTTGCTCCATGATCCCTGCACCTGGTGCGGGCAGCGAAGGTACGAAGAAAAAGCGGAAGCGTAAGCGTTCCGGCAAACCCCGCGGTCCACAACCACAGACTCAAGCGGCTGCACAGAAGAGCCCACAAGCAAAGCGTCCGTATGCCAAACGCGTTGATGAGGTTAGTGCTGGCGGTTTAGTCATCGATACAACCGGAACAATGGGGCTATTAATTGGTCGTTACGACCATAAAGATGCAACCGGCAAACGTGTGTTGTGGTCTTTACCAAAGGGACATATTGAAGAGGGCGAAACCCCTGAGCAAGCTGCGATCCGCGAAGTTGCAGAGGAAACTGGAATTACCTCTGCTATTACAAAATCTTTAGGTGTGATCGATTTTTGGTTTATGGCCGGTGGTAAGCGAATTCATAAAACTGTTCACCACTTTCAATTTACAGAAGTTGGTGGAACTTTGGCCGCGCAGGAAAGTGAAGTTGATGAGGTCTCCTGGTTTCCGCTTAATGAAATCGTAGATCGTTTGGCGTATCCCGATGAAAAGAAGTTAATCGCCCGAACTGCAGAGTTGTCAGAATGAAAAGGTTTATTGGGTTTCTTGTTGCCTTATTAGTTGTGCTTCCACTTTCACCAGCACACGCTGCTGATCGAATTGTGCGAATTACATCAGCTGCTCACCAAACATTTAATGGCGAATTCCGTAATGATGATTTAGCTCAAGAGTTAACGCCATCTGGTCGTTTAGGAACTTTGGTGTTTACACCGCGGGTTGCAAACACAACCTGGGTAATTGATGCTGCACTGCTTGATGAAGTTATTGCAATGACCGGCGACTATAAGTTGGCAAGCAAAACCTCAACTATCGGAAAGGAGATCGCTGCAGCTTGGTTAAAGCAGTTACGACAAATTACATATGGACAACAGGTGGTTGCACTTGCCTATGGAAATCCAGATGTGACACTTGCTAAGCGATTAGCACCAAGTGAGTTGAAAAATTATTACGCGTACGGAAAAACTCAGTTGCAACTTGCACTTGGTCGCACAGTTAGAAGTGAACCTAGCGGTGGTTGGAGTACCGGAAAATCCCGTTTAAGCAATGAATTACGCAAGGGGTATAGCGATAACCGTAAGGCGTTAACCCGTCTATCAAAGGTTGTAAATGACCCGCAATTGATAGCTACCAGAGCTCAACTTTCTAAGTTGTTATCACCGCAATTAGATAAGGATTCTCGCGAATACTTTTCGTACAGCGCACGAGCTGCAGTGGATTCATTGGTTCATAAACTTCGCATTAATAGCGGTAAGTATCAAATTACAACCTCTAGCGTGAAGTTGCCTGTCACTGTTATCAATGATTTTGAATCAGATGTAACTGTGGACATTGCGATGCTTCCCATTAACTCACGTGTAATCGTGGATAGTTTTGAAGCGGTAACAATCCCTGCACAATCCAAAAAACAACTTGAAATGCAGGTAGAGGTTGTTGCGCCCGGTCAGACCGCGGTTGGCGTGTACATCACCGATAGCAAGGGCAACGATGTAGTACCTGAAGCGACATTAACTTTAAATTCAACGGTAATTGACTCACGTGTTACCTGGTTTACAACTGGAGCGGCCATACTTCTTCTATTGGCAGCGGTTGCTCAAAGCGTTCGTCGAGTAAGAAAGAGGTCTAAGTGAAAAGCAACGATCTCTTCCGTGCTTCAGGAATTATGGCGCTTGGAACAATAATTTCCAGAATTACCGGATTTATCCGCGGAATTTTAATTGTTGCTGTTCTTGGAACAACATTGCTTGCAGATACGTACAACGTTGCAAACACAATGCCAAATATTTTGTACAACTTGCTTGTTGGTGGAGCGCTTACCGCGATTTTTATTCCTCAGCTTGTACGTTCCTTTGAACATGATGATGGCGGCGATGATTTTGCATCTCGTTTAATTACAACAATCTCTTTAATTTTATTGGTGTTAGTAACTCTGGGAATGGTCTTTGCGCCTGCATTGGTTCGACTGTATGCGCCAGAGTTTTTTACAACTGGATTTGAAGCTGAACAAGAGATTGCGATTGCATTTACTCGTTATTGCTTGCCACAAATCTTCTTCTTAGGTTTATTTACAATGTTGGGCCAGGTAGCTAACGCTCGTGGCTCATTTGGGCCTCTTATGTGGGCACCGATCGCCAACAACCTCGTTGGAATCGCTTTATTTGGTGGCTTTTTAGCCTTCTCGCCCAATGTAGATATCTCATCCATTACCTCTACTCAGGTTCAAATTCTGGGCTGGGGAACCACTTTTAGCGTTGTTGTTCAAGCCCTGGTTTTAGTCCCTGTTGTTAAGCGACTTGGAATCACGATTAAACCGAAGTTTGGTCTGCGTGGTTTAGGTAAATCATTTAATTTGGCTGGTTGGACCTTGGTTTACGTTTTGATCTCACAACTTGGTTACTTAGTAACTGTCAATGTTGCGACATCTGCAGCTGTGCGTAGTGCGCAAGAGGGAATTAAAACTGGTGTTGGTTACACACCATACACATACGCATACTTTGTCATGTTGCTTCCATATTCAATTGTGACAATTTCTATTATCACCGCGATCTTGCCGCACATTTCGAAGTTGGCACTTGATGGAAAGCGTGATGAGGTTAAAGCGCAGTTGGTGCGTGCAATTCGTTTAGTTGGAGTAATTACAGTTCCAAGTGCTGTTGCATTTTTATTGTTTGGTCCGCTAATTACACAAAGTATTTTTATTGGAATTCCAACTGAGGATTCACGGTATATCGGCTATGTTTTATCAGCGCTGAGCTTTGGTTTAGTTGCCTTTTCGATTAACTTAATTTTAATTCGTGGCTTTAATGCCTTTGAAGATACAAAGACTCAAGTTGTTTCAATCTTTGTTATTAACATCATCGCAGTTGCTATGTCTTACTTCTTCTTGTACTTCTTGAAGAATCAATGGGTGACTGTTGGTCTTGGTGTTGCATTCTCTGTTAGTTATCTCGTTGGGTTGTTTGTCACCCTTGGCTTACTCAAAAAGCATGTAGGAAAGTTAGCGATCTCAGAATTTTTGGCTCAACACATTCGCTTGCTTTCTGCATCACTTCTTGCAATGTTGCCACTGTATGCGTTAACTAAGTACATCTCGTGGGTTGCGCCAGATATGACTCGTGCCGGCCGTGCTGGTGAGTTATTGCTTGTGATGGTCATCGCATTTTTCGGCTACTTATTAACTGCAAAGGCGGTGGGTGTAGAGGAGATCTCTATGGTGCGCCACCTTGGTTCATCAATTACCCGACGTTCGGCAAAACCGTCGGAAAACGAATAGATTTCGGGGTCTAGGGGGCACCATGAGTGATGTTAGAAATGTAGTAATTGTTGGATCTGGTCCAGCTGGATACACCGCTGCGATTTATGCAGCACGTGCACAGTTAGATCCAATCATCTACGAAGGTTCTGTTACAGCCGGTGGTGCGCTGATGAATACAACAGAGGTTGAAAACTTTCCTGGTTTCACCGATGGTGTGATGGGTCCTGATTTGATGGACAACATGCGCAAGCAGGCGAAGCGTTTTGGCGCCGAACTAATTACAGATGACATTGTTGAAATGGATCTATCTGGCGACATTAAAGTTTTGAAGGATGGTTCTGGAAATACAGTTAAAGCAAAGGCTGTCATTCTTGCAACCGGTAGTGCCTACCGCGAAATTGGTTTAGAAAACGAAAAGCGTTTATCTGGCCATGGTGTTTCATGGTGTGCAACTTGTGATGGTTTCTTTTTCCGTGGACAAACAATTGCAGTTGTCGGTGGTGGAGATAGCGCAGTAGAAGAAGCAACATTCTTAACTCGTTTTGCAGAAAAGGTTGTCCTGATTCACCGACGTGATTCATTGCGTGCATCAAAGATCATGGCAGATCGTGCAAAAGCAAATCCAAAGATTGAGTTCTTATGGAACACAGAAGTAATTGATGTTCTTGGTGCAGATAAGGTTGAAGCGTTGAAGCTTCGCAACACTGTTGATGGAACAGAGTCAGAGCGCGCCTTTACAGGTTTGTTTGTTGCGATCGGACATATTCCTCGCAGCGAACTATTAACCGGACAAATTGATTTGGATAATGAGGGTTACGTGATCTGCGAAGGTCGTTCAACCCGAACAAACCAAAAAGGTGTCTTTGCATGTGGCGATTTAGTGGATCACACCTATCGTCAAGCGATCACCGCTGCAGGATCAGGTTGTGCGGCAGCGCTAGATGCTGAAAAGTTTTTAGCTCACTAGTAATCTTCAACAAACACAAACAAGGAGTACATGATGGCAACGAGCAAGGTAACGACAGCAACATTTGATGCAGAGGTTCTCAAGAGCAGCACCCCTGTTTTGGTTGATTTTTGGGCTGAATGGTGTGGTCCATGCCGTGCGGTTGGCCCAATCCTTGAAGATATTTCAGATGAGTACGGCTCAAAGATCAAGATCGTAAAGCTGAACACAGATGAAGAGTCAGCGATTGCGATTAAGTATGGAATTACATCTATTCCAACAATGAATGTGTATGTCAACGGTGAGGTTGTAAAGACAATCGTTGGTGCAAAGCCAAAGCCTGCGCTACTGAAGGAACTTGAAAGCTTCCTAGCGTAAGTTCATGTCAGATTTAACTGAGTCGGAGATCCGCTCATTTCAACAAGCCCGTGGCCTTGATGTCACGGGTTTTGTTGATGCGGTGACCGCTCGCGCACTAGAAGAAGCGCGTTGGAAGCTCGGTGATCGTTCGCTGTATCTGCAAGAGCCACCATTGATGCGTGGCGATGATGTCGCTGCACTGCAATCTCGTTTAACTGAAATGGGTTTTGATTGCGGTCGCGTCGATGGAATTTATGGTCCCCGCACCGAAAGCGCGGTTAAAGAGTTTCAGAAATCTGTTGGTGCAACGGTTGATGGAAAGTGTGGACCGGCAACAATTATTGCGTTGATTCGTTTAACAAAGATTGTTTCTGGGGGAGTTCCTTCAACTCTTCGTCAAAATGCAACACAACAAAGTCGCGGACCTGCACTTGCCAATAAAGTTATTGTTTTAAACCCTGATGGCGATAATGAACTTGTTTACGATGTTGCGGTTCGTACTGAAGGACGTTTATTAGCACTTGGTGCTTCTGTCTTTTTAACACGCGGTGCACATAACAATCCATCAGAGCATGATCGAATTGAATTTAGTAATAAGAGCAACGCTGATTTAATGATTTCTTTAAATGTTGATTCATATGTAAATGAAAAAGCACATGGCGCCGCAACATATTTTTATGGCAGTGATGCACATGGTGTTCATTCAATTGTTGGTGAAAGATTTGCATCATTAGTACAACGAGAAATTTGTGCCCGTACCGATTTAACAAACTGTCGTATCCATGCAAAAACATGGGATTTACTGCGCTTAACAATGGCCCCGACGGTTCGCATCGATTTGGGGTATCTCAGTAATCCTGGTGATGCCGCTCGTCTTTCACGTCCCGATTTTCGCGATGTAATTGCCGAGGCGCTTGTAATTGCTATTCAACGGTTGTATTTAGCCGCTGAAGATGATGCAAAAACAGGAACTTTGCGCATCTCTGATCTTCGTAAAGCTGGCATTCGCCGCTAAATAACACTCAAGCAATCGCTTGGGTATGGGAGACTTACGCCATGTCCGATATCACGCAACGCTTCTCGACAGGTGCTCCACAAAATCTTGAAGAAAGATTTGCCTCTCGAGCCGCGCACATGAAGCCAAGTGAGATTCGTTCTCTCTTTGCTGTTGCGTCACGTCCTGAAATTGTTTCACTTGCAGGTGGAATGCCAAATCTTTCAGCACTTCCAATGGGAATGATGGCTGATGTTGTTAATAACTTAGTTCGCGACAATGGCCAAGAGGCTTTGCAGTATGGAAATGGCCAAGGTCATCCAAAGCTGCGCGAACAAATCTGTGAGGTTATGGCGCTTGAAGGAATTCGCGCTAATCCAGATGATGTTTTAGTTACAACCGGTTCACAACAAGCTTTAGACCTTATTTCACGCATCTTTTTAGATCCACAAGATGTAGTTCTTGCAGAAGCACCTTCATACGTTGGTGCGCTTGGAACATTCCATCAATATGAAGCATCTGTTGTGCACGTAGAAACAGATGAAAATGGTTTAGTTCCATCAGCTTTGCAGGAAGCGATTAAAACTGTGCGTGCTGCTGGTCGCAAAATTAAGTTTTTGTACACGATTCCTAATTACCAAAACCCAAGTGGTGTTTTATTGCCAGCTTCTCGCCGCACAGAGATTTTAAATATCTGTCGCGAGGCTGGCATCTTTGTTGTTGAAGACAATCCATATGGTTTGTTGGGCTTTGATAAGCCATCACCAAATGCGATGCGTGCTGAGGATTCAGAGAATGTGATCTATTTAGGCTCCTTTTCAAAGACAATCGCGCCTGGATTGCGTGTGGGCTGGGCGTTAGTGCCGCCTTCATTGAAGGAAAAGCTTGTTATCGCCAGCGAATCATCGATTTTGTGTCCATCTAACTTCACGCAATTAACAATCTCTAACTACTTGGCGGATCAGCCTTGGCGCGATCAGATCGCATCATTTTGCGAGCTATACAAGGTTCGTCGCGATGCGATGTTGGAATCACTTGATGAGCATTTTCCAGCAACTGCAAAGTGGACAAAGCCTGGCGGAGGTTTTTATGTCTGGGTTACCTTGCCACCTGAAATTGATACAACAGCGATGATGCCAAAGGCAATTGTTGCAAAGGTTGCATATGTTCCCGGAACCGCGTTTTATGCAGATGGTTTTGGTTCCTGGTCACTGCGTTTGTCATATTGCTACCCAACACCTGAACGTATTCGCGAAGGTGTTAAGGCGCTTGGTGGAGTTATTAAGCAGGAGATGGCAAGCAGAAAAGGTTTTGAGTTAAAGGGTTAGTTTTCAATCGCCTTTGTAATTCGCTGTAAATCTTGTGCCCCTGCAAACTCAATAACAATTGTTCCTTTTTTAGCGCTGCCCTGAATAGTTACACGGGTATCTAAAGCATCACCAATTCGATCGGCGATCTCTTGTAATTCTGGGCTCGCTGATTTTGCACCCTTTGGCTTCTTTGCAGCTTGTCCCTTTGGTGCACCAGATGAAATTATTTCCTCAGTTGCACGGACAGATAAACCTTCAGCAACAATTCGTGCAGCTAGCTTTTCAATTGAAGCTGCATCACTTAAACCCAATAATGCGCGGGCATGACCTGCCGATAAAACTCCAGATGCAACCTTTTGCTGAACAGATGTTGGCAGGTTCATCAAACGGATTGTGTTTGAAATTAATGGACGTGAACGTCCAAGTTTTTGTGCAAGCTCATCATGGGTGCAGTTGAAATCTGTTAACAGTTGTGAATATGCGGCAGCTTCTTCAAGTGCATTGAGTTGGCTGCGATGAATGTTTTCAATGAGCGCTTCACGAAGTAATTCATTATCTGGAGTCTGACGAATAATGACAGGAATGCTTGTTAACCCAGCGGCCTTTGCTGCGCGGAAACGGCGCTCTCCCATGATTAATTCATACTTACCAGGCTTTGTTTGACGCACTACAGGTGGCTGCAAGATGCCGATCTCTTTGATCGATGCAATTAACTCTTCGAGTGCAACTGGATCAAAGTGTGTGCGTGGTTGACGTGGGTTTGGCGAGATTGAAGAGATAGCAACTTCATTTTGTTGACCGACTTCTTTATTTCCAACTGTTAATGATGTTGGAATTAATGCATCAAGGTTTGTACCCAATCCACCGCGACGTGCCATTAAGCAATCTCGCCTTCACGTTTGTAATTAATTGAAACAACATTTGAATCAAAAGGTTTTCCACGCTCTGCTAATTCGCGGGCAACTGACATGTATGCAACCGCACCAGGTGATACAGGATCGTAAGTCATTACTGTTTGTTTAAATCCTGGTGCCTCTGATACGCGAACTGTGCGGGGGATAGGAATATCAATTAACTCATTTGGATAATGTTTTCTGATTTCATTAGCAACATCATTAGCAAGGTTTGTATTGTTAAACATTGTTAATACAAGTGTTGAAAGTTTTAATCCAGGATTTAAACGCTTCTTCACTAACTCAAATGTTTTTAATAGTTGTGACAAACCTTCAAGTGAGTAGTACTCACATTGAATTGGAATTAAAACTTCCTTTGCAGATGTAAATGCATTGATAGTTAATAAACCAAGTGATGGTGGGCAATCAATAAAGATGTAATCAATTGATTCACCTGTTGCTGCGCGATCTGCAACTAACTCTTCAATCGCTTCCTTTAATCGCATTTCACGTGCAACCATTGGGACTAATTCAATCTCAGCTTGCGCTAATGATGTATTTGATGAAACACATTCAAGTGATGGAAAGCCTGCAACTTTTTGAATTACTTGTGACATTGTTGATTGACCCATCAACACTTCATAAATTCCTGCATTATCAAGATGTTCAACACCTAATGCGGTTGATGCATTTCCTTGTGGATCAAGATCGATAACAACAACCTTCAACCCACCCATAGAAAGGGCTGCTGCCAGGTTAACTGTGGTGGTTGTCTTGCCGACCCCACCCTTTTGATTGGCCACGGTGAGGATACGAAGGGAGGCGGGTTTAGGCATCGCCTCTTTGAGGCGGCGGGTGCCTACGACCTTCTTGGTTTCACGTGAATCATTCACGTGGGTAGTTAAGCACCTTTTTTCACTTCAACTATACGTCCGAGCTCAATTCCCTCCAGATTTACCTCATGGAGGATCGCTTTAGGCACAGATTTCATCTCTTCTTGGGCTTTTTCGCCCTTCATCGCTAGTAATGAGCCATTGGTCTTTAAAAGGTGCCAGCTGATCTTCTTCAACTTCTCTAGGGGAGCCACAGCGCGGGCGGTTACATAGTGGGCTGTTGCCTTCACATCCTGGGAACGACCACGGATAACCTCAATATCAAGCCCAACAACCGCCTCCTGTAGAAACTCCACGCGGCGTTCTAGGGGTTCAATCAGGGTAACTTTGAGATCTGGACGGGCTAAAGCGATCACAATTCCAGGAAGTCCTGCGCCTGAGCCGATATCAAAGACGGTGGCTCCTTCAGTAAAAAGGGTGGTGACAGGCAGGCAGTTAAAGATATGGCGCTCCCAGATGCGATCCGCCTCGCGGGGACCGATCAATCCACGCTCAATTCCCGCTGTTTCTAGGAATTTTGCGTAGGCGTGAACCCGCTCAACATCTGGAAAGTGTCGAGCGATAAGGGTTTCACGTGAAACCTCCATGGCTTTACCCAGACCTTTTACGCGGGGTAGATAACTACGAAGCGGTTTGGATCTTCTCCATCAGACTCGCTGCTTAGACCTAGATCCTGAATTGTGTCGTGGATGATCTTGCGCTCAAAGGCGTTCATTGGCTTCAACTTAATTGAGTTGCCGGTGGTCTTTGCCTCTTCAGCCATATCCTGTGCGAGCTTCTTCAGCTCCTTTTTACGGCCTGCGCGGAAGCCATCGATATCTAGCATTAGACGGCTGCGGTCACCTGTTGAGGTCTGTACCGCTAGGCGGGTGAGCTCCTGGATCGCATCCAAAACCTCGCCATCGCGGCCTACGAGGTGGTTGAGCTTGCCTCCCACGATCGCTAGCGCGGCGCGGTCATTTTCCACATCGATATCGATATCACCATCTAGATCTGCGATATCCAGCAGCGCCTCAAGGTAATCCGCGGCGATATCGCCCTCTTCCTCAAGCTTTGCTACGCCCTTTGGCGCCTTCGCTACCTTTTCTTCAACAGCTTCCACTGTCTCAACAACCGCTTCTTTAGCCTTTGCCATGATGCCCCCTTTGTCGGGTTTGTAGTGAATTAAACCTTATTGTCCTATATGTCCGTTTATCTACTTCTTCTTTTTCTTCTTTTTTGGCTGTTGGCGCTGACCTTTTTCTTCAATGGTGTCGCCTTCAGAGTTCTCAGTCGTTCCCTCTACAACGCCGTCGTTCTTTGCGCGCTTTCGCTGTAGCTCTTCATATGCAGGAGATCCCGGTGTTGGGTTTCTCTTAATGACATAGAACTGTTGTCCCCAAGTCCAAATATTTGTTGTCGACCAGTAAATCAAAACACCAATTGGAAAGTTAACGCCAGAGATAGCGAAAATAACTGGGAATGCGTACAACATAATTTTTTGCTGTTGCAACATCATGTTGTTTGAAGCATCCATCTTTGGCATTCCCTTTGTCATCAACTGACGCTGGGTTGTAAATGTTGTTAATGACATTAATGCGATCAAAAGAATTGTTACAAGTTTTACAGTGGTGATATCTGTTCCAAGGAAGGTATCTGAAATTGGAGCACCAAAGAACTTTGCTTGTGCTGCGCTAACAACATCTTCTTGAGATAGAACACCGTGCTTAACTGGCGGGTTCTTTCCAATTCCGTTTAGAACTGTAAAGAGTGCGAAGAAGATTGGTGCTTGTGCCAAAATTGGAAAACATGATGCAAGAGGGTTTGTCTTGTGCTCTTTGTAGAGCTTCATCATCTCTTCTGATTGTTTTTGGCGATCATCCTTGTACTTCTTTTGAATCTCCTTCATGTGTGGTTGAAGTGCGGTTAATGCGCGCTGAGATTTAATCTGCTTAACAAAAAGCGGAACCAAAATAATACGGATGATGATTACAAGACCGATAATTGCAAGTGACCATGAGACACCGCTATCTGTTCCAAAGAATGGGGACAGTAAATCGTGGATTGTGACGATAACCCAAGAAACAGCGATATATAAGGGTTTTAGGATGCTATCCATTAACAACTACCTTCTCTTTCGGAACTGCGTAATCAACACCACCGTGTGACCACGGATTGCAACGCAATAAACGCCAGGCGCTCATTGCAACTCCTTTTAATCCATATGCTTCGATTGCAGAGACTGCATACGATGAACATGATGGGTAGTACTTACAGCGTGGCCCAAACATTGGGGAGATCCATTTTTGATACACCTTGATTGGTGCAACAAGGATCGATCTCACTTCTGCTCTGCCTTCTCGGAAAACTTTTTTAGAAGTTGTCCGACAATCTTTGTTACCTCTTGTGATGCATCTGCATCGTGCGCACTATTCAAAGCTCGGATCACCAACAGACCGCCGGTTGGAAGTTGTGGGTAGATATCGCGCAATGTGTGACGAACCTTGCGAGCAATTCGGTGACGGGTTACAGATCCACCAACATTCTTACTGATGATCAATCCCGCGCGAGCAGGTTGATCTAGATTGGTTGGGTAGAGATATCCGACAAAGTTTGGGGTTGAGAATCTCAATCCACTCTTTGTTGCGCGCGCGAAATCGGCGCTCTCTGTAAGACGTGCGCTCTTTGCAAGCACGGGTATCGGTTATAGACCCTTATGCAGAAAGCTTTGCGCGACCCTTGCCGCGGCGAGCAGAAAGAACTGCACGGCCTGCGCGAGTAGCCATACGAGCGCGGAAGCCATGCTTCTTGGCGCGACGGCGTGTGTTTGGTTGGAAGGTGCGCTTTGTCATTGAAAACTCCTAATAATGAAAATCAACTGCGGGCCAGAAATACGGGGGAAGCAAGGAGGTAACGGTACGGGTCTGGGGATAAGCGGGTCAAACTGGCCCCCAATACCGGAAGGGCTGGTCAGAGTTGTGGATAACCAGTTGCTTTTTCCGCCAATCCCCTCTACTTTTCACTCCCATCCACAGGCAAACCGCTTTTGATGGGAATTAGCAGGGCTCAACCTGGGGTTTAGACCACAGGGTGTGGATAACCCTGTGGATGAATATCTACCCCGAAATGAGGCCTTG